>JAQIJO010000002.1:0-447876 GCA_036946225.1 Xylophilus ampelinus | reverse complement strand
AGGATGCAGTGCGGTCGGGGTTGATCCGGCGCGCAGTCCAGCAGTCGCGCTTGCGTGGAAGTGTGCAATGACGAGTCCTTGCACCACTTGAAAATGGCATTGAATACGCGGACTCCCTGATCGAATCGAACGTCGTCACAATCCACCGGCTTGGTAAGGGGACCTCGAAGCCAAGGATCGGTGGCCCGAGCTAGCTGGTCGCAGCCTCGGTGATGCACGAGCGCGATCGGTCTAGCAGTTTATGGCCGCCATGGATATTGCGGAGAAGAATGCGAGCCTGCTAATCACTGTCTTCGAAGCTGTCAAAATTACTGCCTTGTTGCAACGCATCACGACGAGATGCATTTGGCTCGATCAACTCTGAATTCTCATCACGGCTCATTCTCTATATCGCAGCAGTCGCTCCTGCAAATCGATTTCATGCACCAGTCGGAATAACGTGGTGTCGTTAATCTGGTGATCGAGTCGCAGCCTTTGCAATTCTCGACGTTCTGCTTGGAGGGCCTCCAATCGCAGGTGTCGTTCGAGGATCAGGGCCTCGCAAGCAAATTCCCTGGTTTTCGAGTCTGAGCTGATCAAGCCCAGGCGATGCCGATAACTACGATCGATCTGTGCCCGTATCGCCTCGCATACTGGATGGGGCGTCACCGCAATTCGTCGGGCTCTGTGCATTGAGCATCTGCAGAACTGCCATGCAGGCGCGGTGCTCTGCCCGGATCGCTTCCCGGTCCGCACGGTCAGCGCTCGTGCAAGTCCGAGGAGCTGGTTTGTTCAGCAACTTCGGTAGCAGCGTGCCTCCCAACGCCAGCGAAATCAAGATCACCATGGCAGCAATGAACACCAGCAAGTCACGAGCAGGGAAGGGTGTGCCGTCCGGCAGCGTGGAGGGTACGCCGACGATGGCAGCGAGCGTGATCGCACCGCGTATGCCGCCGAGCGTGCCGACGGCGGCTTGGATGATGCCGGTACGAGTAGTGAAGCGGTTGCGGCGTTTGAATCGCGCTACCAGGGAGGGCAACTTCTGGGCTGCCAAGAACCAGAGCATGCGCAGTGCGTAGAGCACCAGGATCACAGCGATGACGATGAATGCCAGTGACGCAATCTGAATCGGATCGGGAGCGCTGCCATCGGGCAATGCAGGCAACTTTCCCAAGATGGTCGGCAATTGCGAGCCCAGCAGGATGAACACCAATCCGTGAAATGCGAAAGACACGACGGACCAGCTTTCCTTGGCTTGCAGGTGCGCGTGGTTGAAACGGCAGTGCCGAACCTCCAGCAAGCTGGCGGTCATGCCGGCAGCGACCGCTGCCAGCACGCCCGGAATTCGAGGCGCTCGGCGATCATGTATGGTGCGAAGGGCATCAAGAAGAGGAGGAGCACCGTCGGTACAGTGGCACCATGGCGCTGTGTGCCGTGCGCTAGGAAAGCGTCGTAGAGTCGCATGAAGCACCAGCTGAAACCGGCTCCCACGAGCAGACCGCCGCAAGCCATTGCGACGAATTCGGACAAGGCTTGGCGCATCGAAAAATGCTCGGTTAGTGCCGCCGCCAGGGCCACCTTCATCGCTACGAGAGCCGTGGCATCGTTCATCAGCGACTCCCCTTCGAGTACATGCTGTAGTCGAGGCGGCATGGCCCGACCACGCACGATGCCGGAGACGGCTACCGCATCGGTCGGGGATAGCACGGCCGCGAGCAGGAAGCTCAACGGCAACGGAATGGATGGAATCATCCAATGGATGACCCACCCCAATACGAAGATCGTGATCAGGACCAGGCCAATTGAGAGTCCCAGGATCGCGCTGCGGTAGGCCCCGAACTCGCGCTTGGGCATCTGCCATCCATCCGCGAACAGCAGCGGGGGAATGAACAAGCCCATGAACAGCTGGAGATCCATCGAGACGCGCAGCCCGTGTGTCGGCCATGCGGCCACTGCGCCGAGCGCCACCTGAAGCAAAGGCAATGGAATCGCGACCGAATTGCGAGACAGTAGGCCCGAGAATGCGACCAAGGTCAGCATGGCGAGGATTGGCGGCAGGATTTCCATTGCATTGGGCAGGCGTAGGCCAGCAGTTGCGAGTGAGAGTTAATTGAATGTAGCTTTTGAGCAACTTCCCTCAGTAAATCTTTGGAAAATAATCGGTAAAGTCTATATTTCCTAATATTTCGGAGCATTGAGTAACTCTGAATATTCAACCAGGAAATATTCGAAAGCGGAAGCCAAATCAAAAAGCTACCGCGAGGAGCAATTTGATATCCAGTGTTCTGGCGATAGCCTGGATGGAAGCGAAAGGGTGGATTGCCTATCGCCGATGCGCTAGGAGGCTGCCAACTGCAAGACGAGTGGAATCCGCAACTGCGCGACGAGTCCACGCGGACTGTTCTGGAGTCGGACATCCCCGCCGTGCGCTCGAACTATGGAGCGGCATACCGCGAGTCCGAGACCGCTCCCCGATTTCCGGGAGCGCAGTGCATCCCGCCCGCGGTAGAACGGCTTGAATACGGCCTCCAGCTCGTCATCGAGCAGGCCTGGACCGCTGTCGCTGATCTCGGCTACAACGTCCTGCCGGTCCAAGAACATGCGGACCCGGGCCTCCTGCCCATACTTCACGGCGTTCTCGATCAGGTTATCGAGGACGCGCCGCATGCCGATGACGTCGACCTCGACCATGGCGCCTTCGCGCCGTTCGAGCCGGGCCTCCTTGCCGACAAAGCGCGCCTCCTCGACCACGTCCTCCACCAGGGTCGCGAGATCGAGCCGTTCCCTGGGGCCCGGCTCGGACCCATCGCGCAGGAAATCGAGCACCGAGGCGATCATCCGCTCCATCTCTTCGACATCCCCAAGCATTCCCGCGCGCACCTCATCGGGTGCGTCCTCGACGCGGAAGCGCATGCGCGTCAGAGGCGTCCGCAGGTCATGGCTGATCGCTCCGATCATCGCGGTGCGGTCGTCCACGAAACTGCGCAGTCGGCTCTGCATGCCGTTGAGCGCTTGCGCTGCGCGGCCGACCTCGGCGGGACCGCCGATCGCCGCGATGGGTCTCCGGGGATCGCGGCCCAGTTGTTCCGCCGCCTGCGCGAATCCCGCGATCGGCCGGGCCAGGCGGCGTGAATACCACCAACCTGCAGGTGCGACGAAGAGCGATGCGACCAGGAACCACAGCAGCACGCGCCGCTGCCAGGCGTTGGGGAAAGGCTCGGGCACTGGCTGCACTACGGCCCAACCGCCGTTCGGCAGCTTCATGGCGGCGATGAAATCCCCCTCGACGAAAGGCGCGGCACCTAGTCCGAACAGGCCGCGCGGCGGGCTCACGCTACGGTCTGGTGGTAGTCCGAGCACCTGGGAAGACGACGATTGTGCGGTGCGTGATGGCGAGACCGTGCGGGCGGCCTCAGAGGATTGCGATGCCGCAGGAGAAGGCGCCGAAGAGGTCGGAGCAGCAACGTTTTCCGGCGCCTCGTCCGCACGGGATGCTGCCGGCCGAGGCGTCGCTGCTGTCCCAGCGGCGAAATCACGTGGAGGCGCGGGTGCGCGGGTTGTGGCTGGTGGGGCGAACGAGCCTTGCGATGGGGGCGGATAGGCCGGTGCGGGGGGCTGCGATCGCGGAACCGGTGCGGAGCCAGTGGCGGGCGGCGTGCCCGTTCCGGGACTGTAGCCCCCGGACCGCAAGGCCGATGCATCCAAGGCCTGCGCACGGGAGGCGGGATTCTGTTGCGCGGTCCCAGCTATGGCCTCAGGGGACGCGGGGCCCGTTCCAGGAGGCATTGCTGTCGTTGGCGAGGAAGCGGCAGGGGCGGAATCACCCAGAGGGCCGGGGGAGCCGGATGAAATCGGCGATGCTGGAGCACCCCGGGAGTTCTGCGGACCGGCAGGAAGCGCCGTATCGGCACTGGCACCGGTGGCGCCGCCGGGCAATCGGGATCCGGCGTCGCCGGGCAGGGTGGACGAATCCCGTCCAGCCGCCGAGGCATCAGTCGATGGCATTGGTGTACGGGCGGCCGGATCGCGCATCTCGGAGCCGGATGGAGTCACGCCCTGTGCCGGGGCGGGCACCTGCACACCGTTGGGATACCGCCCGCTCGTGTTGCCCGGCATGACCCCGCGATCGTTTCCGAGGCTCCCGTATCCGCCGGGACCTCCGTTGGGTATTCCGCCGAAACCGCCGCGCGGTTCAACGCCAGGTCCGCCGAAACTGCCGCCCATGCCGCCCATGCCGCCCATGCCGCCCATGCCGCCCATGCCGCCCATGCCGCCCATGCCACTGCCGGGACCGCCAGGACCAGCCTGGGCCAACATGTAGTTCGCCCGGAGAAACCCGCCTGAGGGTCGTCGAGTCTCGTGCGCGGTGCGAGATTGACCCACACCAGGGACTCTGGGCCGCAGTTCAGCCGCGCGAACTGGTGCCTGCGCTGTTCCAGCGAAGGGCAGGGGGGTGAAGAAGAAAAGCCGCACCTCGCTCTCGTCGAGCGCTACGAGCTGGGCCAAGTCACGACGCGATCGCTCGGATGTCAGCCATCCGGGCCCGGCAGGCTGCGGCGGTCCGCTGGCCACCACGCGTTCCATCCGCGCATCAAGCGGTCCGCGATCGGCCAGTACCCGCGCGATATCTTCCAGCTCGTACTGGCGCTGAGGCTCTGGCGGCAAGATCAGGGTCAGCACGAGCGTGGCCAGCTGCGCCAGAACCAGACCGGCGAGCAGCAGGGCGGTGATCTGGAACGACAAAGGCAGTCCGTTCCAGCGGCGCGAGGTCGGATCGGCTGGTTTCATGCGGGGCAAATCAAGATCTACGGCTTGGCGCGGCATCCGCAGACGCGGTCACGACAACGAACGGGCAGCAATGCGCCATCGAAACTGCAATGGTCAGAAACATGCATTTCCGCTGGATTGCAACGCGTGTCTGGATTTTTCGCAATCTATCATCGGCACATTTGACGCGTCCGAACATGAGCAACTCTCCTCGCATCCTGGTGGTCGACGACGACGCCGGGATCCGCGAACTCATTTCGTCGTACCTGGAAAAGCATGGCTACCAAGTCGACGTCGCATCCGATGTGGTGCGAATGCGTCACCGGCTGGCGCAGGCGTCCTATTCGCTCATCGTGCTCGATTTGATGATGCCGGGAGAGGATGGGCTGTCAGCGCTGCGCGGCCTGCAGCGCGACGGGGGCCCGCCGGTGATCATGCTGTCGGCCGCGGGCACTGACGTCGACCGCATCGTCGGTCTCGAGATCGGCGCTGAAGACTACCTCTCGAAGCCTTGCAATCCACGTGAGCTGCTGGCGCGCATCCGGACCGTGCTGCGCAGGGCGCTTGCGCCCGCTCCTTCATCTGTGCTCACGCCTGCTGTTGCAACCTCGACGACCGTCTCGGAGTCGACCAGCACGGGGGAGATTCTCTTATTTGCTGGTTGGCGGCTCGATCTCGTGGCACGTAGCCTGCACGACCCGGACACCAATGAGGTGGCGCTGTCGGACAGCGAGTTCCGGCTGCTCCGCACTTTCAGCGAGCACCCCCGGCGGGTGCTTCCACGCGAGCGGCTCTTGGATCTGACCCTGGGTGCCGGCAGCGAGGCGTTCGACCGGGCGATCGATGTGCAGATCAGTCGTCTGCGCCGCAAGTTATCCACCGGCGACAGCCGCGACGCCTTGATCCGCACCGTGCGCAACGAGGGATACATGTTCGTGCCCGCCGTCACCCGCGGCTGACGCAGCGTGCACCGCGCGCATCGTCGGCAAGCGGCGAAACATCACCGCAAGGTTCGGAAATCCCCCGGAAAAACCCGAATCTGATGCTTCGGTCCTCCCATTTCGAGGAAGACCGACGTGAATCCCTACCTCTATCCGACACCGCGTACGGACCGCAAGCTCGCCGACTGCCGTCCCTGCGTTCACGCATCGGACGCGTGTGCCCTGACCGTGCACCGCTGGCAGGCGCCCGCCACCTGCGGCGAGCTCTTCCAAGGCGCCATTGACGGGCGCGACCTCATGGTCAATTGCCCGATCGACTTGTTCGCCACGGCCGAGGCGACGGTGGCGCCGATGGCGCCGCTGGGAGGGGTCGCACTGAAAGACGCCCACCGGTTCGGAAAGGTGGCCGCTACCCTGCGGCAGCTGGAATCCCGCATCCCTGAGTTTCGCAGCAGCGCGACAGCTGGCATCGCGCTGAGAGTCAACAGCCCTATCCCGCGGGGCAAGGGCATGGCATCGAGCACCGCCGACGCGAGCGCAGCCCTGGCCGCCGTCCTGTCGTGCGCCGGCATCGTGCTGGATGAGGAGGCGGCGGCAAGGCTGCTGACCGCGGTAGAACCGTCCGACTGCACGCACTTCACGGGGATTGCCCGGCTCGACTTCCTGCAGGGGGAGCTCCTCGAGCGCTTTCCGTCACCGACGAACCTGAAGGTGCTGGTGGTTGATTGCGGCGGGGAGGTCGAGACGGTGGAGTTCGATCGGACGCGGGCGCGCGGAGTCTATGCGCAGCACGGGGACCGCCAGCGCGACGCCTTGCGCACCCTCGCGAGAGGACTGACCGAGGGTTGCAACCGTTGCATCGGTGAAGCCGCGACGGCCAGCGCCGAGTTGAGCCAGTTCATCCTGCCCAAGAAGGGCTTCCGCGAGCTGAGGGCTCTGTCGGCGGAGTGGGGACTTGTCGGAATCAACTGCGCCCACAGCGGCACGGTGCTCGGACTGCTGTTCGAAGACGCTCCGGGACACGAGGAGCAGCTGCGCGACAGGATGGACCACGAGTTCGGCGACGATCTCGATGTGCTGGGCGCGTTCCGCATCATCGGCGGAGGCAATCGTGCGATCTAAAGCTTCATCTGGCACGCTGCAGGAGCTCCTGTCCGCGCCCGCCCACAACCCATCCATGAATGCGGTTCGACACGCCCTCGGCGGACCGCGCCGGGTACTCGACTTCTGCGTGCCGGTAAACCCGTATTTCCCGACCCCGGGCATGCTCGAGCGCATCACCGCACGGCTGCCGGACCTGCTCAAGCACTACCCCGACTACGCCGCGACCCACGAGGCGCACATTGCCGCGGTGGCGGACTTGCCGCCCGCGTGCGTCGTCGTCGCCAACGGTTCCACCGAAATCATCAACGCGCTGTGCCAAGCCGCGGGCGGGCCGATGGTGACGACGGTGCCCACTTTCGGACGCTGGACCGACCTGCCACCCGTGCTCGGTACCCTATTGCATTTCGTGCCGCACCGACGCGAGAAGGGTTGGCGCATTGATGCGGATGAACTGGCCGAAGAGGCGGTCCGTCGTCGCGCCAGGACGCTGGTGCTGTGCAACCCGAACAACCCGACCGGTGCGTGGTTCGAACACCGCGACATCGAGATCCTGACCGAGAAGCTGGCCCATCTCGACGCTGTCGTGGTGGACGAATCGTTCATCGATTTCTCCGGCCTGCGCAGCGCCGCTAACCTGGCCACGCGCAGCGCCAATCTGGTCATCGTGAAAAGCTTGGGCAAGTCGCTGGGCTGGCACGGCATCCGGCTCGGCTATGCGGTGGCCAATCCGGCGCGCGCCGCCGCGCTGCGCGACCGCCTGCCCTGGTGGAACATCAACGGCATCGCGGCATACGTGCTCGAAGAATTGGCGCGCAACCCTGAAGCACGCCTGGCGTTCGATGCCAGCTTCGCGCTCGTCGACCGCGACCGCACCTACATGGAGCAGGCGTTGCAACGCGTGCCCGGACTCGTCGTTCATCCGTCGCGCGCCAACTTCCTGTATGTCGAGCTGCGGCCGGTGCGCGACGGCAAAGCGTTGCGGGCTGATCTGCTGGAGAAGCATGGCATCTACGTACGCAAATGCGGCAACAAGATCGGCTCGAGCTCCACCTTTCTGCGGCTCGCGGTCCTGCCACGTCCCAGCATCGACGCACTGGTCCAGGCGTTGTACGACGTCCTGGGCGCAGCCCTCGCTGAGGCGCGCTAGCCGCGCCCTGCACTTCATCACTCGCGTGCCCGACTCGCGAAGGGCAGGCGACCTTGCGCACCGACGCGCGATAAGAGTTTCCCAACCTCCGGCGCTCGTCGCCGAAAAACCCTGGAGTCCTCAGCATGAAGCTTCTCAAGAAATACCTGGCGGCCATCGCCGCCGCCGCATCGGTCGCCTCCGCGCACGCGGTACCCGTGACCATTGCCGGCGTCACCTTCGACACCGACTCCATCTTCGACTTCACCGGCACCAGCGCTCAGGTGTTCCAGAACATCGCCGCGAACGGCGAGCTCTCGGGCTATGGTTTCATCACGACCCTGAACAACACCCTGCAGAGCGTCTTCGCAGCCCTGGGCGGCGAATTGACCTTCGCCTTCTCCGGATACACGCCGGTCACGACCAGCGGTGGTACCACTTATTACTCGGGCGGCATCCTCAACGTGTATTACGACGCCAGCGGCAACGCCAGCGGCGGCACCGCGCTGACCGCGGCCACCGCGAGCGACGGCGTCCTCTGGCTCTCCTTGGTCGGCAATTCCACCGGCACCGGTTACACGCTTTCCGGCACGGCCAACAGCGGCCCGACCCTCACCGGCAGCGGCCTGCTCGACGTGGCCGGAGGCGTTGCAGCGGAATACTTCGATACCAATTCGAAGGCCAACGGCGCCGATCTGTCGTTCACCTCTTCGTTCACCACCTTTCTCAACGGCAACATCGCCACGGCTTTCGGCAGCGCGAATTTCAACGGCGACAGCGCCGTGCCCAACAACGTGCCCGAACCCGGCTCCCTGGCGTTGATCGGCCTCGGATTGCTGGGCACGGCGGTCGCACGGCGCAGGGCGCGTTTGACCTGACCGCGCCCTGCGCCTTTGAGATGCCTTGATGCCCGCTCTGACCGATTCATCCCATTGACCGCTCTTTGCGGGCATCCAGTCAAACGCACACCCCACCTCACGAATTCATCATGCAGACTTCATCACGGCACTCCTTCACACGGATGCACGAACACGACCACGGGTTGCAGCGCGACTTGTCCGCGTTGGCTGAGCAGATGGTGTGGCAGTCACTCGAACGCCGTCGCGTGCTCAGTTTGCTCGCCGGCATCGGCGGCGCTGTCCTGTTGCCCGGGTGCGGCGGAGGGGGGAGCGAGACTGCCACGACATCCACCACATCCAGCACGACATCGTCTGGCAGCTCGGCATCGTCGACGGCGACCAGCGCAGCGACTTCGTCAACCGCGACTTCGAATTCGTCGAGCACCGGCTGCATCGCCGATCCACGAGAAACGGCGGGCCCCTATCCGGCCGACGGCACGAACAGTGCACACGGCAGCGTCGCCAACGTATTGGTGGCCAGCGGGATCGTGCGCAGCGACATCCGGAAAAGTTTCGGAATCTCCACCACGACGGCCGTTGGGGTGCCATTGAAGTTGGCAATAACCCTGGTCGACACGAATGCATCCTGCGCGGCATTGTCCGGATACGCAATCTATCTCTGGCATTGCAACGCTACAGGAAAGTATTCCCTGTACGACCTTCCGTTGGAAAACTACTTGCGCGGTGTGCAGGTGACGGATGCGGCAGGCCAGGTGACGTTCTCGACGAATTTTCCGGCAGCCTACGATGGGCGTTATCCGCATATCCATTTCGAGATCTATCGAAGCGCCAACACCGCGACGCAAGGTTCGAACTCGCTTCTGACTTCGCAAATGTGCATGCCTCGCGACGCGTGCGTGGCTGTCTACAACGCGAACAGCTCGCTCTATGCAGGTAGCAGTGCCAACTTGGCTCGGGTCACTTTGGCAAGCGACAACGTTTTCGGCGACAACACAGCCGCTCAAATCGCCGCCCAAACGCCCGTCCTGTCCGGCGACGCCATAAACGGCTACAACGGCACCATAGTTGTCGGTCTGGCAATTTGAAAATCCAGCATTTACGACGTGTCCGGCTTCGCGAGCTTTCGCTCTCGACCTCGCATCAGGACGGAACATACATGACCATGCGATTTTGTGTGTCCTATCGACTCATCCTGCGTCCCGAGAATCCTACACGGATAAAGAGAAAGCCTCATGCGGAGGTGTTGATGGGGAATACCCAGGTATTCTTGGTGAGTCGACGCGGCAGCTTATCTTCCAATGAATGATCTCGCGCGAATGTGTACGAGCTGCTTTAATAGCAAAAAAACCAGTCATGCGGTATTCATCTAAAATTTGCTTGGCGCTCTCTTTATTGGCGGCAACTTCGTGCCTTGTCCCGACTCCAGCAAGCGCTTCGAGGCAAATCGCTAAAGGTTCGAAGCAGGATCTGGTGACGCTCGACTTCAACAATGCCGGTATCGATGGCGTTGCACGCGCCCTCGCTCTTATTACGCATCGCAACATCGTATTGGACCCCAGAGTGAAAGGGGTCATGACTTTCAGCACCGATAGTCCAGTCACTCCGCGCGTCGCATGGGAGCATTTCGTCGCGGCGATCAGAACCCTCAATTACGTTGCGCTGGAGTCAGGCGATTTGGTCAAGATCGTTCCGGAAGCTGAAGGAAAGTGGCAATCGACAAATGTGGCAGGCATTGATAGATTGCAGGGTGGGGTAATAACCACCGAGATATTCCGGTTGGATTATCAAAATGCATTGAGCATGGTGGGTGTGCTTCGTCCGCTGATCACTGCGAATAACTCCATCACGGCGAACCAAGGAAGCAACTCGTTGGTCATCACCGACTACGCGGAAAATATTCGAAGAATGCGCACGATCGTCGCAGCACTGGATGTCCCCGGGTCGACCGGCGTGGAAACCATTGATCTCAAATATTCAGTCGCCCAAGAAGTGGCTGTGATGATCAGGCGGGCTTTGGGTTCCGCATCGACCCAGGTGGAATCCGCGCAATTGCCCAACGTAAAAAATGCCGGTGCAGTCGGAGAGGGCGCCTCTCCGGAAGCATCGAGCTTGGTCATCATCCCGGACATCCAATCCAACAGCCTCCTCGTGCGTGCATCCAATGCACTGCAGCTCGCAAGCGTCAGAGAACTCGCACGGCAGCTTGACAAGTCGCACGACAACATCAACGTCCGAGTTGTTTATCTGAAGAACATTGAAGCTGTCCGAATCGCGCAGATCCTGCGTTCTGCTTTTCCGTCGCAGACAACGACGAATGTCTCCACGATGTCTTCGACTGGTTTGGCTTCAAATTCCCAAGAAAGATCTAGTACCAGTTACGTGGGCAACACTCTCTCCGCGGAAATCGGAAGATCGATGGGGCTGTCTGCAACTACCGTGGTGCCAGCCGCCCAGCCCACTTTGGGTGGTGGGATCCAAGCCGATCCCTCCAGCAACTCCCTCATCATCACGGCCCCCGAATCGAGGTTTCGGGAAATGCGCGCGGTGATCGACCAACTCGACATCCGGCGTGCGCAGCTCTACGTCGAGTCTTTGGTGGTCGAAGTCGATGCGAGCAAGAGCGTGGATCTCGGGCTGCAGTGGGCGACTTTGCCAAGCATCACTACTTCCACCAATCTCACATTGGGTGCCGTGGCGAAGGCGCTGGAGACACTGGCCGGCACCAACATACTGTCCGTAGCGAATGTCGTCACCCTCGACAACGAGGAAGCGAAGATCGTGGTGGGGCAGAACGTGCCGTTCGTCACTGGCTCCTACACCACCACCGCCAGCACCAATCCGTTCACCACCGTCGAACGGAAGGATGTCGGCATCACGCTCCGGATTCGACCTCAGATCGGCCAGGACGGCAACATCCGAATGACGATCTACCAGGAATCCTCGTCCGTAGCCTCGACGGACACCACCCTGGGGCCCACGACGAACCAGCGTTCGATCGATTCCTCTATCGTGGTGAATGACGGAAAGATCATCGTACTGGGCGGTTTGATCGAGGACCAGTACCGTCATGAATTCAACAATTTGCCATACCTATCCAAGCTACCAGCCGTGGGAGCGGTATTCCGTAGCCTATCACGGACGCACAAGAAGACCAATCTCCTGGTGTTTTTGCGGCCGGTGGTCATGGCAGACCGCTCCGATACCCAAAACGTGTCGATCGACCGTTACGAATTCATCGGTGCTAAGCAGCGCGCAATGACGAGAAGCTACGCAGATCCGGCCGAATCTACTCCTTCCGCGTTATTGCCTGCTATGGAATCAGAACGCTTTTTGGGTAGTTTTCGTTGAGCGCGCATCGCGAGCGCCTCATTCCAGGCAATTCTGCCGATTTTTCGACAGGTCACAATGCATTCGGTCGGCCTAGAAACTGAAACATCGTCCACTGATCTGCCCGATTCAGGCCGCATTTGAATCCAGCTGAGTCGAGCGCCCCTCTCTATAACCCTCAATCCCCGGATAGATCTCATGGCCCCAGACTGGTCACGCCGCGCATTCCTCGCCACCACAGGCGCTTCAATTGTTTCTTCAGCGCTGATCGCGTGCGGGTCGAGCACTGTCGAATCCGCCATAACCCCTTCCCGATTCATCGCATTCGGAGACGGATTGAGCGACCTGGGGAATAAGGGGAGTCGCTACACCGTCAACGACGGAACCGTTAACGTGTGGGTCCAGCAACTGGCCTCAAGCTATGGGGTCGCGATCAGTGCCTCTGCGAACGGCGGCAGCGGATTCGCCGTCGGCAACGCCCGTGTCACCGGCAAACCAGACGCCTCCGGGAATGCCGACACTCCCACCGTCACCGAGCAAATCTCGAACTTTCTGGCCACCAGCGCGTTCGGCGCATCTGATGTTGCGCTGGTGCAGGGAGGGATTAGCCATGTCATCTACAACCACCAGCGGTATACGCAAGGCACCATCAATAGCTCGCAGTTCTCGGCGGCGCTCACCCAAGCTGGCACGGAGCTGGGTGCGCAGGTGCGCCGACTCGTCACCGCAGGAGCCAAATACGTGGTGGTGACAGGAACCTATTATCTCGGCTCATCGCCATGGGCGTCAAAACTGCCGAATGAAGCATCCATCATTACCTCTGCCGCGGCAGCATTCAACACGGCATTGCTGCTCGCCATCAGCGACCTCGCCTCGAACGTCCTGTACGTCGATTCGGCCTATTACTTCAACCTCTTGATCAATTCTCCGGCCAGCTACAGCCTTGTCGACAGCACAACGGTGGTGTGTACATCGACGGATGTTGGTGATGGCCTAGGCATTGGGAGCGGTCAGGTGAATTCTGCTCTATGCACGACCTCGACGATAGCATCCGGCCTAGCCTACGATTCCTACTTGTTCGCCGATCCCGTGTATTTCACTCCAGCAGCGAATCGACTCTTCGGAACCTATGCCTACGACCGACTCAAGGCGCGATTTTGATTGACCCAATACGTAGATCGCTGTTTTTACCAGTAGTCTGTCGTACCGTGCCCAACCGTTTTGCCGTATATGTCTGGACTCGGTCTTGTTCGATGTCGAGTTCGCTTTGCAAAGTGCCGATCCGAAGCTTCGGGCCTTGCAGGGCGATTAGAACTGCGATTGGCCGGCCACGCCCTTGTTCCACCGCACGGATGATTTACATGCGGGCTTTTTGCTGCCCGTGGAGTGCGTGGCTGAAATTCAGCCGGAACACATCCGCACTTGCATCGAAAAGCGATCTCACAGCTTCCAGATCGGAGCTAGCGGGACCCAAGGGGGCGATGATCTTTGCTTGACGTGAACGTTTCATTGCGGGGTTGGAGGGTTGGTGTGATGAGAATTTGAACGCTGCGCGTGTCACCAGATCTTGGAAGTGATCGCCGGGGCGAGATCCGGATAGCGAACGGCCTTCTTGGGGACTGACGTCGCAGCCCGTGTGGGATTCAGGAATGCTGGGCTTATGCAGACTTGCCAGCGGCGGATGGTTCGAATCCATAGAGGCGGGTAGAGTTGTCGTCGAACGTTGAAGCGGGCAGTGCGAGACGGTGGAGCCATGAGCGGCACAACTGCAGCCACGAGGCATCGTCGACATCGCGGAACGGCTCGATCTTGTCGATCGGAGAGGACTCGCTCCTCGCCGTGCCTTGCGTATGAGGCCAGTTCGTCCCCCAGACTACTGCACGCGGATTAATCCGGCAAAGGTGCGCAACTAGAGGCTCCAATGTCGAGGGATCCTCGCTTTGAGCAATGCATAGATACGGTGCGGAAAGCTTTACGGTTAATTTCCCCGCTCGCATCAGGTCGGTCAACGATCGCAGTTCCGCAGCAGCGTCGCGACGATCGTCTTTGGGAAGTCCGAAATGATCCAGCACGAAGTGACGAGTGTTCGCCATCAGCTCATCGGCAATCCCTCGTACTAGATCGAGGCCCACATGCAACTGGATATGCCACTCGACCGGGATCCGATCCGATAAGCGAGCAATCGCCTCTCGAGCGAAGTCCAGGTCCGCGATGCCGTCGACGACCAAGTTGAGCCGTGCGCCACGAACGCCGACGGTATTCAGCAGAGCGATTTCCTCGTCGCTGGTTTGCGGGCCGATGACCGCGATGCCGCGCGCCATTCCTTGCAGTTGGGTCAAGGCATCGACCAAGCATCGGTGGTCATGACCGTAGACGCTCGGCTGCACCAGCACCACCCGACCGGCATCGATACTGCGGAGATGGGCTAGCAGTTCAGCGACATCCGCACGTCCGGGAGTGAAGCGTCTCGGCGACGCATACGGAAATCGTGCAGGATCGAAGACATGCACATGGGCGTCGCAACTGCGAGACGCTATCGATGTCGCGCTCATTGAGGCTGGATCTTTGCGCTCTTGACCAACTGTCGCCATTTGGTGAGTTCATCGCCGATGAATTTCTTGAACTGAGCCGGGGTATCGGAGACGGTGTGCGCCCCGAGCTCTTCGAACTTCTGATTGACTTCCTGGCTCCGGAGCGCCTTCTCCACTTGCGCATGCAGGGCGTCGAGGATCGGCTGTGGCGTCTTGCCGGTCGCGACGATGCCAACCCAGTGCTCCACCTTGAAATTCTGGAGCCCGGCTTCGTCGAAAGTCGGCACCTCGGGCAGCTGGGGAGCACGCTTAGACTGGCCGATCGCCAGCCCGCGGATACGGCCGGACGCGAAGGCCGCGCCCGTGCTGGTGATGCTGTCGATGAGGAGGTCGATCTCCCCGCCCATCAGCGCCTTGATCGATTCGCCGCCTCCCTTGTAAGGGACGTGGAGGAACTTCGCACCGACCACGGATCCCAACAGTTCTGTCGTGAGGTGCGGCGTGCTGCCCACCCCGCCCGATCCGTAAGTGACTTTCTCGGGATTCTTGCGCGCGAAGTCGAGCAGATCCTTGGCGGTTTTGAAACGGGATGTCGAGGGGACCATCACGACCATCGGTGATTCCGCGACCTTGGCGATCGGCACCAGATCCCTGTCGGTATCGAACGGCATCTTGGCTTGCAATGCAGGCGTCATGGTGAACGGTGCGCTGATGAAGCCGAGTGTGTGGCCATCAGGCGCAGCTTTGGCCACTGCTTCGGTTCCGATGATGCCTCCGGCCCCTGGCTTGTTGTCGACGACGAAGGATTGGCCGGTGTCGGTGGTGAGCCGCTTCGCGAGCACCCGCGCCATCACGTCGTTGGGTCCACCCGCTGCGAACGGGACGATCAAGCGCACTGGCTTGGTGGGATACGCTGGTTGCTGTGCGTTGGCGACAGAGCCTGCGAGCGCAGCCGTCAGAACGAAGAGTGCGCGGCGCGTGAGATTGCTGCTGATCATGATGGTCTGCGTCCGAAAGTTCGTTCACTCGGGCTTGATGTTGTGGCTCTTGACGAGCTGCGACCACCGCGCGGACTCCGACTTGATGAAGGCGCCGAACTGTTCGGGCGTGCCGCCGACCACCTCGTCGCCGAGCGAAGTAATCGCCTTGACGATTTCCGGATCCTTCAAGGCTTCGTTGATGGCAGCGTTGAGCTTTGCAACGATTTGTGGTGGAGTGCCCTTGGGTGCGACCACCCCGAACCAGTTGGAGATCTCCATGCCCTTGATCCCGAGCTCGTCGAAGGTCGGCACGTCCTTGAGCAGCGGCGAACGCTGCGGGCTGGTGATGGCCAGGGGACGCATCTTGGGGGCTGAGCCGCCCACGTAGGGCATGACCGCGAAGATCCATTCGAACATCACGTCCACGTTGCCGGCGATCAGGTCGTTGCCCGCGGGCGCACCGCCCTTGTAGGGGACATGGGTCATCTTGATGCCGGCCCGCTCTTCGAACAGTTCGCCGGCCAAGTGATGGGATCCGCCCAGACCGCCCGAGGCGAAGGTCACGGTATCGGGCTTCGCTTTGGCGGCGGCGACCACATCCTGGACTGTCTTGTAGGGCGAGTTGCGGCCCACGGACAACACCAGCGGTCCCTTCTCAATCATGACGACGGGGACCAGGTCCGTAGCCGGGTCGTAGCTCAGCTTCGGGAAGAGCGCCTTGTTGACCGCTAGGGGCGCGAAATTGCCCAGCCCGATGACGTAGCCGTCAGGCTTGGCCTTGGCGATGTAGTCGGTGCCGATGTTCCCACCGGCGCCGAGGCGGTTCTCGACGATCACTGGCTGGCCGAAGGCGATCGCCAGCTTGTTTCCGATCTGCCGTGAGCGCGTATCGGAGCTACCGCCTGCCGCGTAGGGTACGACGAACGTGATGGGCTTGGACGGGTAGTCGCTACTCGCAGCCTGGGCGAATGCGCTTGATGAGAGCACTGCGCCAGTGGTCAGAGCACAAGCAGTGCGAAAGAAGAAATGTTGTCCGAATGCCATGTCGTCTCCAGGATTGCACCAGTTCGGTGGATTCCCTGATTGTATTTAAAGATTTATAAGTACAATGAGTGCCAACCCTATGAGCAAAAATCTACCAATGAATGAATCAAGGATTGCTTTGATACATGCCACGCCGCTTGCGATGGAGCCTGTGAGGAAGGCCTTCAAGCAGCTCTGGCCGGAGGCCGTGCGTATGGATTTGCTGGATGACAGCCTGTCGCCAGACCTTTCTGCTGCTGGCTGGATCGACGAGGCATTGACAGAACGATTCATCGCACTGGCGCGTTATGCGGTGCAATCCGGCGCGGTTGGGATCCTGTTCACATGCTCGGCCTTCGGCCCGGCGATCGAGGCTGCAGGCGCTTCGGCAGGCGTGCCGACGCTCAAACCGAACGAAGCCATGTTCGAAGAGGCTTTGGATGTCTGCGCCGGTCTAGGTCGACCGGGTCGCATCGGAATGATCTCGACCTTCGCAGCGTCCGTCGCCAGCATGCGCCACGAACTGGAAGCAATCGCTGGCAAACGGGGCATCGATTTCACGCTTCATGTCGAGTGCCCTGCTGGCGCCCTGGAAGCCTTGTCGCAAGGCCGTCCTGCTGATCACGATGCACAGGTGCTGGCAGCTGCCCGCGAGCTCCGAGGATGCGACATCGTGATGCTCGGCCAGTTCTCCACCGCCCATATGCGCGAACGCGTGGCCGCCGACCTTTCTGTACCCGTCCTGAGCAGCCCCGATAGCGCAGTCCGCTCGCTCAAGAAATCCGTCGAGTCGACCTGACTCTTGCCCTTCGTCAATCTGCCAACCTACCGGAGTTCCTCATGAAATTCATCGTTCTGCCCTGCGACGGCATCGGCCCCGAGATCGTCGACGCATCCGTGCAAGTGCTCAAGGCCGCCGGCGAGCGCTTCGGCCTCGACCTGCAGTTCGACTACGAAGACCTGGGCTTCGCCAGCCTCAAGAAGTACGGCGTCACGATCCGTGACGAGCTGCTCGAGCGCTCGAAGACCTACGACGGCATCATCCTGGGCACCCAGTCGCACGCCGATTACCCGGCGCCGGAGAAGGGCGGGCGCAACGTCTCGGCCGCCTACCGGATCGGCCTGGACCTCTACGCGAATGTGCGTCCGGCGCGCACCCGGCCTTTCCTGGAATCGAACATGAAGGCTGGCAAGTCGATGGACCTGGTCATCATGCGCGAGGCGACCGAAGGCTTCTACCCCGACCGCAACATGTCGCGCGGCTGGGGCGAAGTCATGCCGAGCCCGGACATGGCGCTGTCCACCCGCAAGATCACCCGCCACTGCAGCGAGCGCATAGCCCGCCGCGCCTTCGAGCTGGCCATGACCCGCCGCAAGAAGGTCACCGCCATCCACAAGGCGAATAGCTTCCACATGACCGACGGCCTGTTCCTCGAGGCCGTGCGCCACGTGGCGAAGGACTTCCCAGAGGTGCAGCTCGACGACCTGCTGGTCGACGCGTCGACCGCACACCTGATCAAGGAGCCGGAGCGCTTCGATGTGCTGGTCGCAACCAACTTCTACGGCGACATCTTGTCCGACCTGTGCAGCGAGCTCTCTGGCAGTCTCGGCCTCGCGGGCTCCATCATGGCGAGCGACGACCTGTGCTGCGCCCAGGCCCAGCACGGCTCTGCGCCGACCATCGCCGGCATGGACAAGGCCAACCCGACCTCCATGATCCTGTCGGTGGCGATGATGGCCAGTTGGCTGGGCGACAAGCGCGGTGACGAAGGCCTCAAGAAGGCCGGCAAGGCGATGGAAGCTGCGGTCGACAAGGTGCTCGAGAACCCTGCGACCCGCACCGCCGACATCGGCGGAACCATGGGCTGCAAGGCCTTCGCCGCTGAAGTGGCCAAGGCCGTCGCCAGCGTCTGAACGAGAGGACCGGCACGCCATGCGCACGCTCCACCTGGGTTGCATCGCCGACGATTTCACCGGCGCGACCGATCTCGCGAACAACCTCGTGCGTTCCGGGATGCGCGTCGTCCAGACGATGGGCGTGCCGGACGGGCACCTTACCGAAGACGTCGATGCCGTCGTCATCGCATTGAAGTCCCGGACGATTCCTGCTGCCGAAGCGGTCGAGCAATCCCTGGGGGCGCTACGTTGGTTGAAAGAACAAAACGCAGGGCAGCTCTATTTCAAATATTGCTCGACTTTCGATTCAACGCCAGAAGGCAATATCGGTCCGGTGACCGATGCGCTGATGGACGATCTGGGCGCTGACTTCACCATCGCCTGCCCGGCTTTCCCGGAGAACGGCCGGACCATCTTCAAAGGCTACCTGTTCGCAGGCGACGTCCTGCTGCAAGAATCGGGCATGCGGAACCACCCGCTGACACCAATGACCGACTCCAACCTGGTCCGGGTTCTGCAGGCGCAGACTGCCCGGAAGGTCGGACTGATTGATCACACGGTCGTGCGCCAAGGAACTGATGCGATTCGCAAGCGTATTTCATCGCTCCGGGAACAAGGCGTGCAGATGGCAATCGTCGATGCAACCGACAACGCTGACCTGATGGCGATGGGACCGGCATTCGCTGAGCTGCCGCTGGTCACGGCGGGGTCCGGCGTGGCCATTGGCCTGCCGCAGAACTTCGGGGTGCGCGCGGACGACCGCGCTTCGGACCTGCCCCCGGCCGCAGGCGCCCGCGCGATCGTCTCGGGTAGCTGCTCGGTGGCAACGAATGCCCAGGTCGCCGATTTCAAGGCGCGGGGCGGCGAGTCGTTCGCCATCGATCCGCTGCGCCTCGCGGATGGCGCCGACCTAGTCGGTGAAGCGCTGTCCTGGGCGGAGCGGCAGCTGCGGGAGGGCCTGGTCCTGATCTACGCCACGGCGGAGCCCGACGCCGTCCGCGCGGTGCAGGCGAGGGTCGGAGTGGAAAGGGCAGGGCACATGGTCGAGGCCGCGCTGTCCGCCATCGCGCGCGGCCTCGCCGAGCGCGGCGTGGGGCAACTCGTGGTCGCCGGCGGCGAGACGTCCGGTGCCTGTGTGCAAGCGCTCGACATCGACCGCATGCGCATCGGGCCGCAGATCGCGCCCGGGGTTCCGTGGTGCCATGCGCAGTCGCCGTATGCTTCCTACGGAAGCCTCCACATCACCCTGAAATCCGGGAACTTCGGTTCGACGGACTTCTTCACGAAGGCTTTCGACCTCCTCCGCTGATCGATTGACTCCCATGCCCCATCCTGCTGCAGCCGAACCACCGCCAACGGGCGCGCCCGGAAACGTCAGTCCGCTGATTCCGACGCTCGCCGCGCGCATCCTGGAGATGGCTCGGCGCGACGGGCTGACCCGCGGTGCCCGGCTCACGGAGCAATCCCTGTGCGACGCTCTGAACGTATCCCGGTCCCCGGTCCGCAAAGCCTTGCAGTACCTGGAGTCGACGGGCGCGGTGCGGTCAGAGCCGAACAAGGGTTTCCAGCTTGCGAAGGACGCGCGGGAGCTCGCGGAAGTGGACTTGTCGGACGCCACGCCCCCGCTGGATGACCTGTACCTCCGGGTCGCGAACGACCGGATCAGCGGCCTGATCGCGAAGGAGATCACCGAAGCGGACCTGATGGAGCGCTACGACCTCACGCGGCTGCAGGTTCAGCGCCTGCTCAACACCATGGCCCGCGACAGCCTGATCGATCGGAAACCGGGCCGGGGATGGATGTTCCGCGAACTCCTGTCCACGGTCGAATCCCACCGCGAGAGCTACCGCTTCCGGATGATGCTGGAGCCGGCGGCGATCCTGGAGCCGGGCTATGCGGTGGACCTGGCCGAGCTGGAGCGCTGCCGCCGGGAGCAGGTCGACCTGCTCGACGGCGGCATCGAGCAATGCACCCCCGCCCAGCTCTTTCAGGCCGGCACCCATTTCCACGAGACGGTCGCCGCCGGCAGCGGCAACCGTTTCGTGCTGGACGCGCTGCGCAGCGTCAACCAGATGCGGCGTATCGTGGAGTATGGCACCCGGCTCGACCGCAGCCGGCTCCATCGGCAGTGCGAAGAGCACCTGCAGTTGATCGAGTTGCTGGTCCAGGGCGACCGCATGGAGGCGTCGCTCTTCATGCGCCAGCACCTCAACACCGCCCGCATCACGAAAGTCGGAGAAGGCAAGTGAACGAAACCCAGGCCCGCGAAGAAATCTGCCGCGTCGGCGAAAGCCTCTTCGCCCGCAACTACGTCCATGCGACGGCGGGCAACATCAGCGTGCGGCTCGCGCCCGAGGACGGCGGCGGCTTCCTGATCACCCCCCACCGACGCCTGCCTCGCCCGCCTTGATCCCGCGACGCTCGCACGTCTCGACGAGCAGGGCGTTCAGGTCGGCGGCGCGCGCGGCAGCAAGACCATCGTGCTCCACCGCCGCATCTACCAGGCGAGCGCGGAGGCGGGCAACGCCGCCCGTTGCGTCATCCATACCCACAGCACCCACTTGGTCGCGCTCACCCTGGCGAACCGCGGCCAAGCCGTCGATGCGGGGGAGCTGCTGCCTCCGATCACGCCGTATTTCGTCATGAAGGTCGGCCGGGTGCCGTTGGTGCCCTACCACCGGCCGGGCGATCCTGCCGTGGGCGACGAAGTGGCGCGGCTGATCGGAAGCTACGCGGCGCGCGGGATCGCGTTGCGCGCCGTGATGCTCGACCGGCTCGGTCCGAACGTGTGGCACGGTTCGCCGTCGGAGGCGATGGCGACCCTGGAAGAGCTCGAGGAGACGGCAAAGCTCTGGTTGTTGTCGCGCGGTCAATGCGCACCTTTAGCGGAAGAATCGATTGCGGAACTGCGGCAGACGTTCGGGGCGTATTGGTGACGTCTACATCGTTGCCGTCGCGCAAGTTCGGCCTCGCGGCGCACCGCCTGCACCGGACACCGCCGGATGGCGGCCTCGCGCAATGGGTGCGCGAATCGGAGCAATCCATTCGGGTCGCAAAGCTTGGGATCCTGGCAGTGGGTGGTTCAGCCGACGCACTCGAAACCCTTGGACTGCTCCGGGACTACGATGGCTTGGGCCGCCTTCCCTACGGCCGAGAGGGTGGAGTGATGCGCATGGTCTCTCGGATCGCCGGAGGAATCCACCCTGACGACGAGCTCGCGGGGGCGATCTACCTGTTGGATCCGTTGGACCCGTCCTCGCTCTATCCGGAAGCGCAGGCGCTTAAGCGCCAGTGCATCATTCACGCGAAGCCGCTTCTGCTCACAGTGGCCGGGGCCATCGAGTGGATGGCGGTGGAGCGGTCACGGCTAACGGGGGTTCCGCTGTGCGCAGAGCCACCGTCGGGGATCGCAGCGCCGCAGGAGCAGTCGATCGCGTTGATCGCCCACGATGCCCTGAAATCCGCGATGGTGGACTTTGCTTCGCGGCATTTCAGCTTGCTCTCAAGCATGCGGGAAAGGGTGGCGACCGGCACCACCGGCAGCAAGCTCAACGAAATGGCGTGGGCGCGTGGATGGCCGCGCGCAACCCAATGGGTTCGACCGCTGCAGAGTGGCCCGCTCGGTGGCGATGCCCAGATCGCCGAACTGGTCTTGGATCGCCAGTGCCACAAAGTGCTTTTCTTCGAGGACGTGCATGTAGCACGGCAGCACGAAGCCGACATTCAGTTGCTCGAGCGCGCTGTCTGCACCGCGAGCCACGACACCGCCTGCTTCAACACCCCCGCCATGGCCGAGGCGTGGGCGCAGGCTTGGCGATGATGGAACGATGCCGGAATCGTCCACCACGCTGGATTCAAAACCGGTAGATGTATCCCAGGTGCAGTTCGAACAGGTGGGACCGGCCCACTAGAGGGCTGTGGGCGATGGCTCGGCCGAGTTGGGTGGTCATGACGTCGAGCGAAAGCGTTCGATGCGCATCAAGCTTGAGAGCTGTCTGCACACCCCATTGGTGTGTCCAAGTCGATTGCGCGGTGAACCGATTCGCTTCGTCGTCGGGCTGCTCAACACCGTAGAAGCGATCGACATACCCTGCCGAAAGCCGGGTCACGCTGATTCGCGGAGCGATGGTCACTGGGCCACAAATGAAATCCCGCGTGGCGCGAAAGCTCAGGGTATTGCCAGCGGCTTGCGAAGAAGCACCCTGCATGAATGTCGCCTGCAAGTCGGTGACGTCGGTGTGGATGATGAGTCTCCCACCGAGCCAGAGACCTTTTCCGCGAGGCGTGTGCGCGGACACGGTGCCCGCTCCGTCCGCCAAGTCGTAGCCATCGTCGCGGTACTTGGCGCGTAGCCACAGGTCGGCGGAGCCGCTCCGCAGGATGCGGTGGTCCAAGGAGTCGGGGGCCGCGCGCAGGTCCTCGCTCTGGTAGGAAAGGAGCGGCTGGGTCCGCTGGCGCGCGCCCATCACCCGGTAGGGATTGTCCGCGTAGGAGCTGTCGACGCCCAGTGCGAGTCCGGCGAGCGTTGATTCGAGGTCCTGCGCCTTCGCACTGGGAGCGATCAGCAGAATCGCGAGCACCAGCAGGACAGCCTGCGCAAGGAACTGGGGGAGGGTGGGGCAAGTAGCGCGTGCCATGATCCGAATGGGAGGGTGGTCGCATCCGGTGGATGCGCAACCCATTCGAATCGGGAGATCTGAAGGTTTTCTGAGGAATCAGCCCGGATCGGGAATGCGCAGCACGACGCGAAGTCCGATATCTCCCGGGCCGGGATCGAACGAGACAGCACCCTCATGCAGCGCGGCGATCCGCGTAACGATCGACAGTCCGAGTCCGCTGCCCGTCTTGCCGCTGCCCAGGATGCGGAAGAAACGTTCGCCCAGGCGCGCGCGATCATCAGGAGCCACGCCCGGACCCCGGTCGCTGATCGCGATCATGCATGTACTGCCTGCGCGGAACGTATCCACCGTCACCGGGCCGCCGGTGGGGCCATAGCGCAGCGCGTTGTCGAGGAGGACGCGCAGGGCCGTGCGCAGCAACGCGGGCTCGGCCCGCAGGCGGCTTTCGCGGCAATCGATCCGGACTTCGGCCGGAGATGCGCGCGTGACTTCTTCCACCACCGATTCAATCAAAATGGGCAGATCGACATTGATCCTGCCCAATGATTCCGGGTTTTCGGGGTCGAGCCGTGCCAGGACCAGCAAGCTCTCGACCAACGCGGTGCATCGGTCGACTTCGTCCCGCAACGAGGCAAGGGTGACGG
Source organism: Xylophilus ampelinus (assembly GCA_036946225.1). GTDB lineage: Bacteria > Pseudomonadota > Gammaproteobacteria > Burkholderiales > Burkholderiaceae_C > JAKOND01. The sequence goes on along the minus strand of JAQIJO010000002.1, from coordinate 424,079 downwards.
TGCCGTCGCCACCGGGGTCGGATCGGGGTCTCGCAAGGTCGCGTTGGCGCTGCATGAGCTGGATCCGCATGCGCAGCGCCGCCAGCGGCGTGCGCAGTTCGTGCGCCGCGTCGGCGGTGAACCGGCGCTCGGCATCGAGCGCTTGCGACAAGCGGCCGAGGACCACGTTCAACGACTGCACGATGGGCTGCAGCTCCCGGGGCTCGCCCGCGGTGGCCACAGGAGCGAGATCCGCCGCCGATTTGGCGCGGATGCGTTCGGCTGTCGCCTCGATCGGCCGGAGCAGGCGCCGGATGATCCACCAGCAGGAGCCGCTGAGCAATACGAGCAGCGCGAGCATCGGCCAGAGGAGTCCGCTGGCGATGTGCCTGAGCAGGGAGAGCCGCTTGTTCCAGGGTTGCCCGACCTGTACCTGGAACGCCTCGCCGTCGGCGCGGGCGAGGTACACCCTCCAGGCTTGCCCGTCGATCCACACGTTGCGGTATGAATCGCGCTTGTCCCGCTCGGCGGAGAAAGGCCGGTCCGGCGCGTGCTCTGCCCGGCGCATGATGGTCCCGCGGTCGTCGACGATCTGGTAGTAGAGCCGCAGCTTCGCCGGCTCTTTCTCGACGGCTGCGCCGTGCGGCGTTGCGGGATCGCGGCCCGCTGCCGCGGCGTTGAGCACCAGCGCGAGGCGCGCCGTTTCCTTCAAGGCGTCGTCGAACAGATCGCTCGTCTCTTGCCACGAGAGATAAGTCACGATGCCGAGGCTGACCGACCAGGCGACGACGCTCGCACCCAGCACACAGGCGATGAGCCGCCGGCGCAGCGAGTACGCCGTCCCTGCCGTCGGTGACGTCCCTGCAGGAGGTCCGGTGCGGGAGGCCTGCGGGGGAAATCTCATGGCGGAGCGAGCCCGTAGCCTTGGTTCCTAACCGTCTTAATGAAGCCCGCGCCGAATTTGCGACGCAGGTTCGAGATGTGAACCTCGACCGCATTGCTGTCGACTTCCGATCCCCAACCGTAGAGTGACTCTTCCAGTTGGGCGCGGGAGAACACCTGCTGGTTGCGCCGCATCAGAGTCTGCAGCAGCGCGAACTCCCGCGATGTAACGCTGATGGATTGCCCGTCGATGGCGACGCGTTTGGTCGCAGGATCGAGCTCGACCCGCCCATGCTTTAGCAGGACGGGCGCTGCGATGGCCCCTCGTCGGAGCGCCGCGCGCAGGCGCGCCGACAGCTCCTCGAGGTCAAAGGGTTTCACTAGGTAGTCGTCAGCGCCGAGATTGAGCCCCTTGATCCGCTCATGCAGCGCATCCCGTGCGGTGATTACCAGCACCGGCACGAAGTCGTTGCGCGCGCGCAGGGAACGGAGGACGTCATCCCCGTCCAGGCCGGGCAGTCCGCGGTCGAGGATCAGGCCCTGGTAGTCGAAAGTCTTTAGCGCGGGATCGACCTGATCGCCGCGCTCGAGCCAGTCAACGGCATACCCATCCATTTGGAGCCAGGTCCGTATCGTGCTGCCGAGGCTCTTGTCGTCTTCGACCAGGAGAATGCGCATGCGTGAGGAAAAACAGATTTGTGGGGATCAGATCATCGATCAGTATCCAGCCTCCTGCTTCTGTCACGCAACACCGATTGCCTAAATCTCAGTCGATACAAATGTTGCGCTCTTTCACCAGGGTGGACCACTTGCTCCGCTCGGATTCGATGAAGTCCCCGAAATCCTTTGGCGACCCGCCACCGAACTCGTTGCTCTGCGCAATGATCCGTCCTTTGACATCCGGATGCTCCAGTGCCTTGGCGAACGCCGCATGGAGCTTGGCCACGATGGCGGGCGGCGTGCCTTTGGGCACCACGTACCCCATCCAGTTCGACACGTTGACCTGCGGATAGCCGGATTCAGCGAAGGTCGGCACCCCGGGGAATGCCGCTAGCCGCTGCGAAGACGTTACGCCGACCGCACGGATCTTGTTGGCCTGGATGGACGGCAATGCCGCGGAGGTCTGTTCGAACATCGCATCGACCTGGCCCGACAGCAGCGCGGTCGCTGCCGGTCCACCCCCCTTGAACGGAACACCGACGACCTCGATGCCCGCTGCGCTTTCGAGCAGTTCCGTCGCCAGGTGCGCTGCGCCGCCCGGACCGGCATTGGAGAAATTCAGATGACCGGGCGCTGCCTTGGCCGCCTTCACGACATCGGCCACGGTACGGTAGGGCTTGTCTGCAGAAACAGTCAGCACGAGGGGACTCTTTTCCAGCAGGATGACAGGCACCAAACCGCGGGGATCGAAATTCAGCTTCGGGTAGATGGAGCCATTCACCGCCAGCGGCCCGAAGCTTCCCATGCCGATGGTGTATCCGTCGGGTGCGGCCTTGGAAATGATCTCGGTGCCGATGTTGCCGCTCGCGCCAGGCTTGTTGTCGACGATCACCGTCTTGCCCAGCACGGTGCCGAGCTGCTGCGCCACCAGACGGGTCTTCACGTCGGTGTTGCCGCCCGCGGCGAACGGAACAATGATCGTGATCGTCTTGTTCGGGTAGCTGGCCGCTGCATCCTGTGCCCGAGCAGCCGGGAGCATTGCCGCAGATGCGGCGAACACGAGAGCGGTGATCTTGAGAACGGGGGTCATGGATGCTCCTGGGTGCAACGGCTTCATTCGGCGACGATCTTTCCGGCGTCCACGATCTGCTCGTAGAGCCGTGACTGCGACTTGATGAATTCGCGGAACTGGTCCTGTGTCATCGGAGCGGGTTCGCCGCCTTGTTCCTGGAGCTGCTTCACGAGCGCGGGGTCACGAAGGGCCTCATGCACCGCAGCTCCTAGCTTCGCGGTGACTGCGGCTGGCGTTGCTCCGGGTGCGAACAGTCCGAACCAGTTCTCCAGGTTGTACTTGGGCACGGTCTCGGCGATGGCCGGGATCGTCGGAGCGAAGCTGGCCCGCTTTTCCGAGGTCACGGCCAATGCCTTCAGGCGGTTGCCCTTGAGGAACGGCGCTGCGCCGGCGTAGCTGACGAAGGAGAGATCCACGGTGCCCGATGCGACGTCGACGAGCTGTCCGGATGCACCTTTGTACGGGACGTGCTGCATCGTGATGCCGGCGAGAGATTGCAAGAGCTCGCCGTTCAGGTGCTGCGGATTGCCCACGCCGCTGGTCGCGTAGGTGAGCTTGCCTGGATTCTTCTTGGCGTAAGCGACGAGTTCCGCGACGTCCTTGACGGGTAGGGCCGGGTTGGCGACCAGGATGTTGGGCACCTTCACCACCAGCGAGATCGGCGACAGGTCACGCGCCGGCTGGTACTGCATCCGCGCTTTGTAGACGAAAGGGTTGATCGCTGTCTCGCCGGCCGATCCCATGAGCAACGTGTAGCCGTCGGCTGGCGCCTTCACCACGAAGGAGGCGCCCAGCATGCCGCTCGCGCCAGGGCGGTTGTCCACCACCACCGACTGCTTCAAGGATTCGCGAAGCTTATTGGCCAGCAGGCGGGCGATCGCATCGACTCCGCCGCCCGCCGAGAAGGGCACGACGATGGTGATCGTTCGCTCCGGATAGCCGGGTGCCGCCATGGCGGCCTGCGCTGCAAGCAGGGAAGCCAAGGCAGACAGCAGAAAAACGCGGCGCTTTGCGTGCATGTGATCTCCAAGAAACGATTGGGGTTTGCGATATATTGCATATTAGATTTGCAAAATGCAAAATAAGTCCTATGGAAAACACTGAGACCAAGCACATTGCGCTGCCATGCCGAGGCGCTGAACTTCGTATGGTGGATCTGGTCGCGACGGGCGGCGATGCGTTCTGGCGTCTACCAACGGTCTTGCGGCTTTTGCTCGAGAACGTTCTGCGCAACACTCAGGGTGAGGAGCGAGATGAGATGGCGAACGCCATCCTTGATTGGCTCGATCACGGAACCAGCGAATCGGAGATTGCATTTCAGCCAGGCCGTGTGCTGATGCATGACACCACCAGCACGCCTGCGCTGGTAGATATCGCCGCGATGCGCAATGCCCTGGAGGAGGCGGGTGTGGATCCGACGGTCCTGAATCCACAGCTGAAGGTGGATGTCTCGGTGGACCACTCGCTGGCGGTGGAAGCCTACGGCCGCAAGGATGCGGCGCCGGAGAACCTGGCCATCGAAATCCGCCGCAATGCAGAGCGCTACCGCTTCCTGCGTTGGGCGTCGAAGGTGCTGGACGGGGTGCGCATCCATCCCCCGGGCACCGGGATCATGCACACCATCAACCTGGAGCAACTGGCCACGGTGGTGACCACCGTCGAAAAGGATGGGGCGTCCTGGGTGGTTCCGGACATGATGCTGGGCACCGACAGCCACACGCCGATGATCAATGGCATCGGGGTGCTCGGCTGGGGCGTCGGCGGCCTGGAGGCGCAGACGGTCATGTTCGGCATGCCGACCATGCTGCGCATTCCCGATGTCATCGGGGTCCGCCTCACCGGCGGGCTGCGGCCAGGGGTGCTGGCGACGGATCTGGCGCTGACCGCGACCCAGCGCCTGCGGGCGATCGGTGTGTCGGGAGAGTTCGTCGAATACTTCGGGCCGGGCGTTTCGACCCTATCCGCCGGCGAGCGGGCGGTGGTCGCCAACATGGCGCCCGAGTACGGTGCCACCACCGGCTTCTTCGCGGTGGATGGACGCACGCTCGACTATCTTCGCGAGACCGGTCGCAGTGAAGAGCACATCGAACTCGTCGAAGCCTATCTGCGCCGCGCAGGTCTATGGTTCGATCCCGAAGCGTCTCCGCGCTACACGCGCACCATCGAGATCGACCTCGATGCCATCGGAATGCACATCGCCGGTCCTCGCCGACCTCAGGACCTGCTCGACTATGGCGATAGCGCACGCGCCCTCTCCGAAGTCGGTTTCCAGCAGACATCGACCGGTCCGCTGCCACGGCATCCGGTCGGCATCGCAGCGATCACCAGCTGCACCAACACCTCCGACCCCCGCCTGTTGATCGCAGCGGGGCTCGTGGCCCGTAAGGCGCGCGCGCTGGGGCTGAAGGTGCCTCATTGGGTGAAGACCTCCCTCGCCCCCGGATCCCCGGCGGCGGCTTCGTACTTGAAGCGAGCGGGCCTGCTCGAAGATCTCGGCGCGGTCGGCTTCGACATCGTCGGCTTCGGCTGCACGACCTGCATCGGCAACCCGGGGCCGCTGACCGATCCGATCCGGGAAGCGCAGGTGGCCGGGCAGAGCAAGGCGGTCGCCATCCTGTCCGGCAACCGCAACTTCCCCGGTCGGGTGCATCCGGATATCGAGCTGAGCTTCATCATGTCGCCCCCGTTGGTGATCGTCTTCGGCCTGGCCGGCGATGCCGAGCGGAACCTGCGCGAGGAACCGGTGCAGACCACGCAGGACGGCCGCGAGGTCAGGCTGGCGGATCTGTGGCCCACGGACGAGGAGTTGGCGGCGCATGCAGCGCTGGCAGGCGACCCGCTGGACTATTCGAGGGATTTCGAAATCGCGAGTCGCAACCCCTTGTGGTTCGGGCTGAAAGCGCCGCAGTCGCCCCTGTTCCCATGGAATCCGGCTTCCACCGCGCTGCGGCGGCCACCGTTTGCTGCGGTCGAGGCAGGCAGCCTCCTGGGACGCTACACAGCCTACCCCCTGATGATCGTGGGCGACGATGTCACGACCGACCATATATCGCCGGCGAGCGCCATCCCGCCGGATAGCCTGGTGGCCGATTTCTTGGTGGAGCGGGGAGACGATCGCAATGACCTGAACGTGTTCGCATCGCGTCGCGGCAACTGGGAAGTGATGATGCGGGCTGCTTTCCACAGCAAGACGTTACGGAACTGGCTGGTGCCGGAGGCGCCGGTGGCTCATACGCTGCACGTACCGAGCGGCGAGGTCCTGCCGATCTGGGAGGTCGCCGCGTGCTACCGGGAGGCGGGCGACTCGGTGGTGTTGGTCGCCGGTGAGCGCTACGGTACCGGCTCCTCCCGGGACTGGGCTGCCAAGGGCCAGCGACTGCTGGGCATCCGCGCGGTGCTGGCGCCGAGCTTCGAGCGGATCCACCGCTCGAACCTGATCGGCATGGGCATCCTGCCGGTGCGCCTCGCGCCCGGCACCGGGCCCGCCTCGCTCGCGCTGATGCCAGGCGACCGGATCGAAGTCGATGCGACGAGCGAGACCATCGAGCCGAGAGGGCGGATCGCGGCACGGATCCACCGAGCCGACGGTGCCATCGAGGAACTGCAGGCGACGGCCGGGGTCGAGACCCTGCTCGAAGTCGAACTGCTGCGTGCCGGCGGAGTCATCCCTCTCATCCTGGGACGCACCATCGCTGAACACGGCATTCACGCCGCACGTGGCGAGGAGCGGCAGGCATGAGAATCGGGATCATGAATCCCGAAAAAAGCATCGCGGTCCAGATCGTCGACTTGATCCGCAGCGAGGGTCTTCCCGCGGGCAGCCATCTGCCGGCCCAGATGCTTGCCGACCGTTTGCGGGTGTCGCGTTCGCCGGTCAACGAGGCGTTGCAACTCCTCCATGAGAAGGGCGTGGTGCAGCGCCAACCCAACCGTGGCTATTTCCTGACCGAGCGCCCGGATGCCGTCGCCAGCGCCGAGCAAGCCTTGGGTGCTCCCCAGGACGACACGATCAGCAATGCGTACTTCCAGATCGCCGAGGACTTGCTGCAGGGCGTTCTGCCGCAGGATGTCTCCGAGTCACAGCTCAAGGCGCGCTATGCGCTGACTGGGGCGCAGCTCGTAACCGTGTTGGCGCGCATCGCAGGCGAGGGCTGGGTCGAACGTCGGCCCGGCTACGGCTGGACTTTCTCCTCCATGCTGACCACGCCGGACAGCTTGCTCAAGTCCTATCGGCTGCGGCTCGCACTGGAGCCGGCTGCGCTGCTGGAGCCAGGATACCGGCTCGATCCTCAGGTGCTGCAGCGTTGCCGGGCGGCAGAGATGCACCTGCTGCAGGGAGGTATCGAGGGAGACACCGCCGACCAGTTGCACGACCGCGGAGTGCGATTTCATGAGTCCCTGGTCGAGGCGTCGGGCAACTCATTCTTCATCGATGCGATTCGACGGGTCAACCGGGTGCGTCGCCTGCTGTCCTACCGTTCGATGCAAGACCGCGGCCGCTACGAAGAGCACTGCCGCCAACATCTGCACATCCTCGACCTGCTGGAGCAGGGACGCAATCCCGACGCTGCTCAGGCCATGGCCCGCCATCTCGATAGCACCTTGCACAACCTCGAGAAGATCAGCCGGATCCTGAGCGCCGAGCGTCCTTCTCACCACTGAGCAATCGATCACCCCATGAATGTCTCTGCTGCAATCCTCTCTGCATTCGCACCCAATGGCCGGCTTCGGGCGTCCATCAATCTCGGCAATCCGATCCTCGCGAATCGTGGTCCCGACGGTGAGCCCGCCGGGGTCTCGATCGATCTCGCGCGAGGTCTCGCGGCGCGGCTAGGGGTCGACGTCGACCTGGTGATGTTCGACGCGGCCGGCAAGTCGGTTGCCGCGGTGACCGCGGAAGAAGCCGATGTCGGATTCTTCGCTGTGGATCCTCTGCGGGGCGAGGGCATCCTCTTCACCGCGCCGTATGTGTTGATCGAGGGTGCCTACGCGGTGGCGGACGGATCCCCACTGCACGCCAACGAAGATGTCGACCGCGCGGGCCACCGCATCGTTGTCGGCAAGGGAAGCGCATACGACCTCTACCTCACACGAGAGATCAACGCTGCGGAACTGGTGCGGGCGCCTACTTCACCCGCGGTCATGGATACTTTCGTCGCCGGCGGCTACGAAGTCGCGGCAGGTGTGCGCCAGCAGTTGGAAGCGGACTTCACACGCCATCCTGGCTATCGCCTCTTGCCCGGCCGCTTCATGGTTATCCAGCAGGCGATGGGTCTGCCGAAGTCGCGCGGCGAGGACGCGGCTGACTTCCTGCGACGCTATGTCGAGGACATGAAATCTTCCGGATTTGTAGCCGAGGCGCTCGAGCGTCATAGCATCCAGGGCGCGTCCGTTGCGCCAGCCGCAGCATGATCACGTCTTCCGCACCGCGTTTCGCCTACGTAGGTTCGAGGACGACCCGGGAACGCAATGCGCGGGGAGAGGGCGTCAGCGTATTCCGGATTTGCGACAACGGCTCACTCGATCAAATCCAGCTGGTGGGCGGATTGACGAATCCATCATTCCTCGCGCTCAACCGGCGCAAGGACAGGCTCTACACCGTTCATGGAGACGGCGACGAGGTCAGCGTCTTCAGCGTGTCGCCCGAAGACGGAATGATTGCATTCCTGCATCGGCAGAAATGCGGAGGGCGTAATCCGGTGCATCTCGCGCTGGATCCAAGCGAGCGGTGGCTGATCGTCTCAGATCACCTTGGTTCCACTCGAAAGGGCGGGTCTGTTCTGGTCATGCCAGTGGCTGAAAACGGCATGCTCGGCCCCGTCGTCCAGCGTGTGGATCTCCCTGGAATGCCGGGCCCGCACCGCAAGGAGCAGCCTCACGCGAAGCCTCACTTCAACCCGTTCGATCCGAGCGGGCGTTTCGTGGTGGTGCCGGATAAGGGGCTGGACCGTATCTTCGTCTTCCGCTTCGATGAAGGCGCGCTCATCCCCGCAGCGGTACCCTGGATCGATACCCGTGCTGGCGCCGGCCCACGCCACTTGGCATTCCACCCCACGTCCCCGTTCGCATATGCGGTCAACGAGCTGGACTCGACGGTGACGGCGTATCGCTTCTCGCCCGACGATGGCGCGCTGGCTCCATTCCAGATCCTCACTACGCTGCCCGATACGTTCGTGGGGAACAACACCGGCTCGGAGATCGAGATGTCTGCAGACGGCAGGACGCTGTATGCGTCCAACCGCGGACACGACAGCATCGCCGTCTTCGCGGTGGATGCCGAGTCGGGATGGATGCAGTTCAAAGGCGCATTCACATCCGAGGGGCAAACGCCTCGGTTCTTCACCGTGGATGCGGCCCGAGGCTTCCTCCACGCACTCAACGAAGATAGCGACACGATCGTGACGTTTCCGCTCGACGGTGAAAGTGGTCGTCCCATCCCGGCATGCAGCCGAGTCGCGTGCGGTAGTCCGGTCTGCATGGTGATGTGAGCCGATGGAGCATCGGCATCGCTTGCGAGCCATGCCCGCTTCCCATGGAAGTGGTTTCCGGCTGTCTGCACCCGTGCCAAGCGTCAGGAGCGGCGTAGACCGTAGGGCTCGTTCCAATCCATGACTCCCTCCGGGATCGATCTTTCGATGGCGCGAACCTTTCAAAGGCAACGACGCGCTACGAACAGATAGAACTCAAGAGGCAGCGACTGCCTGCTTGTCTTTGATGGCATTGCGCAGGTGAAGGCGCATGAAGTCCGATGCGGCTTCGAGTTCACCGTCCTGCAGCAACTCGATCAACTGCAGGTGCTCCCGGCAGCGCCGGTGGGCTTGCTCCCGGTCCACCGCTTTTGTGTACTCCATCAAGCGGCGGACCCGGTTGAGCCGTCGCAACGAGTCGACGATGAACATGTTCCCGGAGAAGTCGGCGATGGTCTCGTGGAGATGCGTGTTGGCATCGAAGATCTGCGCAGGAGACGCCGTGAAGACGAGTCCGTCGTAAAGCGCCTGCTGTTCTTCACGGCACCGATTGAGTCTCGTTGCGTCGACGGCGAAGGTGGGCTCCAGGATGCCGGCGGGCTCCATCAGCAGCCGGAAGCGGTAGCTCTGCTGATAGGACTTGGGCGACGTGAGGCCCGGCGTGAAGCCCCACCCATAGCCGACCATGCGCTCGACCAGGCCTTCATGCACCAAGCGCCGCAGCACTGCGGTCAGGCGATTGCGCGTGAGCCCGTAGCGGCGCATCAGTTCGTTTTCGGTCACTTTCTCGGGCAAGGCGCCTTCGATCCGATCACGGGCGATCGCCAGATAGGCCGCCTCTTCCTCGTTCTGATCCGCTGCTGGAGCCGATAGCGCTGCCGGATGGTCGAGCGCTGCGGATGCCACGACGAAGCCGCCCTCCGGCCGTCGGGCCAGCAAGGATCTTTGCTCCATCAACTGCAGTGCGGAGCGAACGGGCGAACGCGAAACGCGCAGTTCTTCCGCGAGCTGGCGCTCGGGAAGCCTCGAGCCCACCGTCAGCCCTCTGCTGTGGATGAACTGCTGGATGTTGGCGATCAGCTGATTGGATTGAACTTGTGGCATGGCGTTTCTCGGTCTCATCGTAGCACCGACACTAGATAGGAAAATTTGGTACTGTTGAGTGTTTGATGTACCTAAACGATTGAGGAAGTAGAGCTCAGGAAAACAACTTATACATATATACCTACCTCTCATTAGGGTCAATCTCAGCTATTGATTTGGTATTTTGAATGTTTAAAATTACCTACTCATGCAAGTCATCGATACATCACGCACAGCTGGGAAAGGTCTCGCAGCACAGTCAGCTTCTAGGTGCTGCGACACCCACGTCCACCTGTTCATGCCCGAATCCTTTCCCTATGCGTTGGATCGCGGCTATACGCCAGGCGCTGCTGACGTCGATGCACTGCGCAAGGTCTTGGCTCGCACGAGGATGTCGCGGGTCGTGCTGGTGCAGCCGAGCTGCTACGGCACGGACAACGCTGCGCTGTTGCACGGGCTGTCCTGTCTCGGCGCTGGGGCGCGAGGAGTGGCTGTCGCCAACCTCGCGAACGCTGGGGATGAAGTCCTGGCGCAGTTGCACCGCGCCGGCGTCCGCGGCCTCCGGTTGAACATCAGCGTTCGCGTCGAAGACGACCTGAAGCAGGTCCGTCGGGAGCTCGCTGAATGCGCAACGCGGATCGCGCCCCTGGGCTGGCACCTGCAACTGCATGCCGGTCCTGCCGTGTTGAAGGGCTTGGCTGATGACCTGGGAGGCCTGTCAGTACCCCTGGTTCTCGACCATTTCGGTGCGGGATACGGCAGCGCGCCGATCGTGACCGAACTCCTCACGGCCGGAAATACCTGGGTCAAGCTATCCGCGCCATATCGCCTATCGGATATGCCGGGTTATCAGGATCTAGCGGCATTGGCGAAAGACTTTGCCCGTTCCAAACCCCATCGGCTCCTGTGGGGCTCGGACTGGCCGCATACCGGAGGTGCTGGCGTGCGCACGACATCGATCACAGACATCGAACCGTTCCGAGCTGTCGATGCGGCCGATGCATTGCAGGCGTTGTCCGACTGCTTCGACCACGACGAGTCGCTGCTCGACCGAATCCTGATTCACAACCCTGCTGCGCTCTATGGCTTCGCAGCATCCGACCTGATCCATTTTTCCACTGACGAGGCATCCGCATGATCATCTCCACCAACCCTGCCACCGAAGCCGAGATCCAGCGTTTCGAAGTGCATACCGCGGACCAAGTCCAGTCCATCCTGGCAGCTGCCGATGCAGCGCAGAAAGATTGGGCCACCAAGCCTGTCGCGGAACGCACGGCTCTGTTGGCCCGTACCGCCGGCATCCTGCGCAGGGATCGCGACCGCCTGGCCGCGATCATCACCGCTGAGATGGGCAAGCCGCTCGCCGAAGCGGAAGGCGAAATCGAGAAATCGGCTTGGACGCTGGAGTTCTACGCGGGCGCTGCTGCTGGCTATCTGGCCGATGTGCCTGTGGCGAGTAATGCGGCCGAAAGTCGCGTGGTGTTTGACCCGCTCGGCGTGGTGCTGGCCATCATGCCGTGGAACTACCCGTTCTGGCAGTTCGTGCGATTCGCAGCCCCAGCGCTGGCCGCCGGCAATGGCGCACTGCTCAAGCACGCCAACAACGTGCCGCAATGCGCGGTGGCGCTGGAAGAGATCTTCCGCGAGGCGGGAGCACCGGCGGGCTTGGTCTCGACGCTGCTGATCGACGCATCGGACGTCGCAGGTGTGCTCGCCGACCCGCGCGTAGCGGCGGTGACGCTCACCGGCTCCACCGTCGTGGGCAAGCTGGTCGCCGCGCACGCCGGCAGCCTGATGAAGAAGCAGGTGCTGGAACTCGGCGGCTCGGACCCGTTCATCGTGCTCGCCGACGCCGACATCGAGCAAGCCGCCAAGGTCGCGGTGAAGGCCCGCTTCTCCAACACCGGCCAAAGCTGCATCTCGTCCAAGCGCTTCATCGTCGAGGCCGCCGTAGCGGACCGGTTCGTCGAAGCTTTCTGCGAAGGCGTGCGCCAGCTCAAGGTGGGCGATCCGACCGATCGCAGCACGACCGTCGGACCGTTGGCACGCGCCAACCTGCGCGATGACCTGCACAAGCAAGTCGAGCGCACCGTCGAAGCCGGAGCGAAGCTGCTCATCGGCGGCAAGGCGATCGACGGCCCAGGCTTCTTTTACGAGCCGACCGTGCTCGACCACGTGATGCCCGACATGGCCGCCGCCGTCGAAGAGACCTTCGGCCCCGCTGCCGCTGTCATCCGTGTGGCGGATGTCGACGAAGCCATCCGGATCGCGAACGCCACCGAGTTCGGCCTGGGCGCCGCGCTCTGGACCGGCGACCTCGAGCGCGCCAACCGACTGGTGCGGCGCATCGAGGCCGGCGCGGTCTTCGTCAACGGCCTGGTCGCTTCCGATGCGCGCCTGCCGTTCGGCGGCATCAAGCAGTCCGGCTACGGCCGGGAGCTCGGTGAGTTCGGCATCCGGGAATTCACCAACATCAAGACCGTCTGGGTCGGCCCGGCGAAGTGACTCCGTCCACCCGAGAACTCAAGGAATCGACATGATCAAGACCTCCTCCAACGCCGTGCTCCTCCAGCCGGAAAAGATCAAGAAGCACGAGCGGGGCGGCGGTGCGCGCACCACGCCGCTGGTGACCAAGGGCGTGGGCGCCAGCGTCTTCATCACCGGCTACACCGAGTTCGCCGGCGGCGCGGAGATCCCCTGGCACTTCCACAACTGCGAAGAGAGCGTGGTGCTGGTCGAAGGCAACGCTATCTTCGACATCGGCGACGAGCACATCCCGGTCAAGCCGCAGGACACGACCTTCATCCCGGCAGGCGTGCCGCACCGCTTCCGCAACGCCTCGGCGACCGAGCCACTCAAGATTCTCTGGATCTACGGCTCGGTCGACGCCACCCGCACCTTGGTGTCGACCGGTGAGGAACGCGCGGTCGCGGCCGAACACCTGACCTGACATCCGAACGCCAGCCATCCGCTGATCCGGCCAGCTGGTCAACCGATCGAACCCATAGTCCAACGGAGATCCTCATCATGAAACTGCTCGTCCTGCCCGGAGACGGCATCGGCCCGGAAATCGTCTCGTCCGCTCTCGAAGTGCTCAAGGCCTGCGACGCCAAGTTCGGCCTCGGCTTTCAATACACCACCGAAGACATCGGATTCGCCAGCCTGGAAAAGCACGGCACCACCCTGCGGGAGGATCTCCTGCAAGGCGCCCGCGCCTATGACGGCATCATCCTGGGCACCCAGTCGCACGCCGACTACCCGGCGCCGGAGAAGGGCGGACGCAACATCTCCGGCGCGTTCCGCGTCGGCCTGGACCTGTACGCCAACGTCCGCCCCGCGCGGACCCGTACCTACGTGCTGTCGAACCTGCGCGAAGGCAAGTCGATGGACTTGGTGATGATGCGCGAGGCGACGGAAGGCTTCTATCCCGACCGCAACATGTCGCGTGGCTGGGGTGAGGTGATGCCCAGCCCGGACATGGCGCTGTCGATCCGCAAAATCACCCGCCATTGCAGCGAGCGAATCGCACGCCGCGCCTTCGAGCTGGCGATGAAACGTCGGAAGAAGGTCACCGCCATCCACAAGGCCAACAGCTTCCACATGACCGACGGTCTGTTCCTGGAGTGCTGCCGCAAGGTCGCCGCCGAGTTCCCGGAAGTGCAGTTCGACGACCTGCTGGTCGATGCGAGCACCGCGTACTTGGTGCGCAACCCGGAGCGCTTCGACGTGATGGTCGCTGAGAACTTCTATGGCGACATCCTGTCGGACCTGGCCAGCGAACTCTCCGGCAGTCTCGGACTTGCAGGCTCGATCATGGCGGGCGATGAACTGTGCTGCGCCCAGGCCCAGCACGGCTCCGCACCGGACATCCAAAACCAAGATAAAGCCAACCCCGTCTCGATGATTCTGTCGGTGGCGATGCTGCTGCAGTGGATGGGGGAAAAACGCCAGAACCCGGCGCTGACGCAGGCTGGGGATGCCATCGAGGCGGCCGTCGAATCCGCCTTGGCCGATCCGGCAACCCGCACCGCAGACCTCGGCGGCACGCTGGGCACCAAGGCGTTCACGCAAGTAGTGCTGAAGGCGCTCGCCTAAAGCCGCTTCGCCCCGACGATAGCAACGCATCTGTTCCAGCCCTCGCAAAGGCTGGTTCAGCTGCCGCATGCCTGAAACAGCAAGGAGACAACCATGCGATTTCCCAAAGCACACCGCTCCGCGAGTGCCCTGGCGGTATCCCTCGCCGCCATCGCCTCATCCGTACATGCCGGCCCTGGCCCGAACGGCTATCCCGCCAAGCCGGTGTCCATCGTCGTGCCGTTCGCGCCCGGCGGCGGCAGCGACAACGTCGCCCGCTACATCGCGAGCCGGCTCACCGAGCGCACCGGCACCACCTTCTTGATAGATAACCGGGCTGGTGCCGGCACCAACATCGGCAACGAGTTCGCGGCGCGGGCTGCGCCCGACGGCCAGACGCTGCTCTTCGGGCAGGTGACGCTCGCCATCAATCCGCATGTCTACAAGGGCCTGCGCTACGACGTGCAGAAGAGCTTCGTGCCGGTCGTGCACATCGCCGATTCGCCGACTGTGCTGCTGGTCAACCCGCAGGTGCCGGCCAAGGACGTGGAGCAGCTGATCGCCTACGCTAAGGCGAATCCCGGCAAGGTGAACTACGGCTCCGGCGGCAATGGCACCTCGGTACATCTAGCGGGCGAGATGTTCGCCGCACAGACGCAGTCGCAAATGGTGCATGTGCCCTACAAGGGCAGCGCGCCCGCCACCACCGACCTCATCGGCGGGCAGATCCAGGCCATGTTCGACACCGCGCCGTCGGCGCTGGGCAACGTCAAAGGCGCGAGGGTAACCGCCTTGGCCGTGACCGGGCCGAAGCGGCTGGCGGAGCTGCCTGCGGTACCGACTTTCACCGAAGCCGGGATGCCGCAGTTCGACGCGCCAGCGTGGTACGGATTGCTTGCTCCCAGAGGAACTTCGCCCGAAATCGTGAGCTTCCTCAACAAGGAGGTCAATGAGATCCTGAAAGAACCCGCCACCGTCCAGCGCTTGACGCAGCTCGGCTCGACGCCGGTCGGTGGCACCCCGGAAACCTTCGGGCAATTCATCCAGGCGGAAGACAAGCGTTGGACCGCGGTCGTCTCGGCGGCCAAGGTCATGCTCGACTGAGCGGATTTCTCCCAAAACTTGAGACAAGCATGAATCGTGAAGTCCGATGGGCCGTCACCGGCTTGATTACGTCGCTCGCCGTTTCGGTGTCTTTTGCGCAAGATGCAGCAGCCAGCTATCCGAGCCGAACCATCTCGTTCGTCGTACCGTATGCCGCGGGCGGCAGTTCGGACACCCGCGCGAGGCAAGTGGCGACCAAGCTGGCCGTCATCCTGAGCAAGTCGGTCATCGTGGAGAACAAGCCCGGCGCAGCTGGCAACATTGGCACCGAGTACATCGCACGGGCCAACCCGGACGGCCATGTGATCGGCATCGGCAACTTCGCGCCTCTTTCGGTCAACAAGGCGCTGTTCCTCAAGCTCGGCTACGACCCGTCGCGCGACCTGGTGCCGGTCGTTCTGCTGGAGAAGGGACCGCTCGCGCTCCTCGTCAGCAGCAAGTCGTCTTTCAAGAGCGTCGGCGATCTGGTGACCTGGAGCAAGACCAACGCCGGGCAAGCGACTTATGCCTCGGCAGGCCCGGGCGGCGCTTTCCATTTGGCAGGCGAATTGCTGGAGGAGGCAACGGGCACCCCCATGCTGCATGTGCCCTACAAGGGCGGCGCGCCTGCCACCAACGACCTGCTCGCGGGCAACGTCACTTTCATGTTCGACATGGTGCCGGCAGCTCTGCCTTATCTGAAGTCTGCTCCGCCTAAAGCGCGTGCCTTGGCGGTGGCCAACGAGACGCGGCTGCCGCAGTTGCCGGACGTGCCGACTTTCGCTGAGTTGGGCTACAAGGATTTCGCCGTCTCGAACTGGTTCGGCGTCGTCGCCCCTAAGGGAATCCCCGCTCCGATCGTGGCAAAGCTCAATGCGGCGATCAATCAGGCTCTGCTGGAACCGGATCTGCGGGAACGTATTCAGTCCCAGGGCAACGTCGTAGGTGGCGGCTCGCCGGAAGATTTCACCAAGTTCATCTCAACGGAGACTGCTCGGTGGGCTGACGTGATCAAGCGACATAACATCAAGCCAGAGTGATATCCCGTGCTCGGGATAGGTCCCGAGCCTGATTCAAAGGAGTAGAACCTTGCCAGAAATCGTCGTCTACGCGGTCAAGGGCCGCACTCCAGCGCAAAAGAAGGCGCTCATGCAGAAGATCACGGATGCGGTGATCGAATCGTTCGAGGTGCCCCGCGACAAGGTCGTGGTGCAGATCGTCGAATCCGAGCCAGACAACAAGTCGCGCGGCGGTGTGCTGTATTCCGAGCGTTGACCAAAGCCAAGTCCAGGACAGAAAAATGATTCTCGAAGTCGCGGATCTCCGCATCCAACCGGGCAAGCAAGTCGAGTTCGAAACCGCCATCAAGCACGGCGTCACCTCGGTGATCGCTAAAGCCCAGGGTTTCATCGACTACAAGGTGCACCACAGCATCGAATCGCCCGAGCGCTACCTGTTGATGATCGAATGGGAGACACTCGAGAACCACACCAAGGATTTCCGCGAGTCTCCAGCGTTCGCGGATTGGCGATCGATCGTGGGGCCTTTTTTTGCACAACCACCGCAGGTTGAACATTTCGCGCTGATCGATTGAGTCTGAGAGTCCGAGTCAGCTCGAACCATCGAGGACATGGCCTGAAGAGCAAGGTCTATTTGCCCAACGGCTCAAGTGGCTTCGCCTCACTTGTCGGTACGGTGGTCCTGGATGCATTTATCACCATGGACAAAAAGGTGTAGTAGCCAGTCACACCGATGAGGTCGACTGCGCCGGCTTCACCGAAATACTCGATGGCCCTCGCCCAGCATGCGTCGCTGACCATTTGGGTCTCATGGAGCTCTGTGTAGAAGCCGTAGATCACGGCTTCTACCGCGGCCATGCTCGTGGGCCGCTTCCCTTTGGCGAGGCTTTCGATCGTCTGCGCGCTGATGCCTTCGCGCTCGGCGATCGGCGCATGGATCGCCCATTCCACCTGCTGCGACCAGTGCCTCGCGGTGACCAGGATCGCAAGCTCGGACAGGCGCGGACCCAGGCTGCTGCGGTAGCGCAGGTATTCGCCCATGCGCTGCGAATGTCCCATCAATTTGACCTGCTCGGTTTAACCGAGACAGTTTTAAATAGAAGACGGCGGGTTGCAGGTTTTGGCGGGGTTGCTGCTTGAACTCCGCCGGGGTCAAGTATTGCAGGCTGCTGTGGGGGCGGACCTCGTTGTAGTGATCACGCCAGGCCTCGATGAGGGCGGCCGCCTCGCGTCGTGATCGGAACCACTCGATGGACAGGCATTCGTCGCGTAGCTTTCCGTTGAAGCTCTCGTCGGTGCCGTTCTGCCAGGGCTTGCCGGGGTCGTTGAGCACGGTGGCGATGCCCGAGTGCGCGATCCACTCCAGGATGGCATGGCTGACGAACTCCGGCCCGTTGTCCGAGCGCATGAACAGCGGCGGGCCGTGCAGGCTCACCAGGCGCAAGAGCACCTCGATCACGCGCCTGGAGCGAATGGCCCCGGCCACGTCGATGGCCAGGCACTCGCGGGTGTACTCGTCCACGACGGTCAGGCACTTGATCTGTTGGGCGCGTCCTCATGGCCAGCCGGTCATGGTAGTGCCCGGAGCCGATCATTTCTTCGCGGGCAGATTGCCGATCTTGCGTTCGCTCGTGATCGAACACTTCATCGATAGCCCCCTATGACCGAAATGCCAGCCGTTGCCGCCCGCTCGGCCAGGTCCTCGTTGCAACTCGCCAGGACGCTGCTCTTCGTCCCTGGCAACCGTCCTGAACGCTTCGCCAAGGCAATGGCTACAGGTGCTGATGCGGTAGTGTTCGACCTTGAGGACAGCGTACCTGCGGCGGCCAAGGACACTGCACGCAGTGCGATCGTGCAGGCATGGGCAGAGATGCGCTCAGCACCGGTCCCGGTCGTGGTGCGGATCAACGCACATACGTCCTCGCACGGCAGCGACGATTTGATGCTGTTGCGGCAAATCGAAGGCTTCGATGCGGTGATGGTGCCGAAGGCCGAAAGCGCCCACGATTTGGAAATGACGGCAAGGGCCGTCCCGAATGCAGCGCTGCTTCCGTTGATCGAAAGCGCAGCAGGTTTGCATGCAGTCGGTGAGATCGCTCGAGCGCCCAACGTCTTGCGGCTGGTCGTGGGCCACATCGATTTCATGGCTGACATGGGCTTGCGTTGCTCCGAGGATGAGCACGAGCTCGACACGCTTCGGTTCTCGGTTGCCTTGCACACCCGCCTCGTCGGCTTGGCTCCTGCAATCGACGGAGTGACTGCAGCCTTCGACGACGACCAGCGTCTGCGCAACGACACACGGCGGGCTCTCAATTTCGGTTTCGGCGCAAAGCTCTGCATTCATCCGCGTCAGGTAGCCGTTGTCCATGAGGCGCTCGCTCCCAGCCCAGAGGAGCTGGCTTGGGCGCAGCGCGTGTCGATGCCGATGCGTCATCCGGTGGCGCTGCAGTGCAGTTGGATGGCCGTATGATCGACCTGCCTGTGGTATTGCAGGCACGCAGGACGATTGCCCGCAAGCGCAGCGCATGAGCTAAGTCGGTGGTGCTGGTCAGCGGAGCCAACCGTCACGACTCCAAGATGTTCGAGCGATGTGCCGATGCCATGCCTGGTCAGAGGACTTGCGGGCCGACCTCGCCAGCGACCCCCAAGCTGCATGCGGACAAGGACTACGACTATCGGTGGTGCCGCGCACATCTGAGGCAGAAGGGCATAGCCAGCCGCATCGCTCGCCGAGGTGTCGAGAGCAGCGAGCGCCTGGGCAAATACCGCTGGGTCGTGGAGCGCACGCACGCGTGGTTCGCAGGCTTCGGCCAGCTCCGCATTGGCTTTGAACGCCGACTCGACACCCATAAAGCGCTGCTGTCGCTGGCCGCCGCCATCATCTGCTCGCGGTTCCTCCATCGGTGGTGTTAGCGATTCTTAGTGCAGCTGGCCGCCGGCCAGACCGACACCAACAAGATCGAGGCGGCGAGCACCCGGCTTTTCAAGGGTGGCTGGCGCCTCTTCGTCAGGTGGATTTGCGGCTGCGCGGTCGGTTTCAAGTTCATCGGCGGGCCGATGCTTTACATGCTCGGCCAAACGACCGGGCACCCGGTCAGCCTCCCGGTGATCGAGACGGAAGCGCTGTAGCCGCTGCTGCTCGGCCTGGGGGCCTATCGCACCGTTGAAAAGGTCAAGAAGGCGGCATAGCACATCCAAAAGCGCGGTGATCCAGTCCGTTATCGACAAGTAAAGCCAAGAATATGAGAAACAAAAGACATGTTTTGTAATTTCATGTAAATTTAAGGTACATGAACGTTTTCTGAGCAGTTCCTTTGAGGACGTTCCGGCAACTTTCCTATCGATCTTCTGCGTTTATCGTCTACCTGAGGTGCTCATGAGCCTAGTCAGCAGTCCCATCCGTTCTTGTCGCGATCTCGTACCCGCCCTGTGCGGACTCGCGGCCGTTTTGATACTGGTCGGATGTGGCGGTCATAGCGAAACCGCAGTCGAAGTTCCCAAAGCCGTCGAAGAACGACCGTTGCAGAGCCACCAAATCGGAGGAAGCATCAGCGGGCTGGCCGGTATTGGACTCGTGATCACCAACGGCAGCGACTCGCTCAGCGTGCCCATCGGAAGCACCTCCTTCGTCATGCCGTCCTCAGTCAAGGTCGGGGAGGGCTATGCGTTGACCGTTTCGTCGCAACCCGCGGGACAGACCTGCAGCTTCGACAGCGGTGCCGGCACCATGCCCGACGCAGCAATGCGCAACGCGGTCCTGACATGCGCCGCCGATGCCTTCACCGTGGGTGGCAGCGTTCGGGGCCTGACCGGCAACGGGCTGGTGCTGGCCAACGGGGCGGACACGATCGCCATCAATCCGGGGGATGCCAGCTTCGTCCTTTCCCAGAAAATCGCGCGCGGAGGAAGCTGGAAGGTCTTCGTGGAACGCCAGCCTGCGGGTCAGGTCTGCAGCGTGAGCGGTGGAAGCGGTCAGGTCACCGATGCGCCGATCACCAGCGTCCAAGTCGAATGCGAGACCACTCCGGTTGCAGTCGCGGCCTGGCGTCTCGGCGGAACCGTCAGCGGCCTCCTTGGCAGCGGACTCGTCCTCGCCAATGGCAGCGACACCGTGGACGTCGCATTGAACGGACGTTTCGCGTTCGGCCAACCAATTCCCACCGGCAACGCCTACGCCGTCTCGGTGCTGACTCCGCCTGCGGGTCAGAGCTGCATCGTCGCGAACCCGACCGGGACGGTCGCGAGCGCGGACGTCGCTGACGTGACCGTGACCTGTACGAGCCGCACCTTCACCCTCGGGGGCAGTATCGGGGGCTTGAACGCTCTCGGATTGGTCTTGGCCAACGGGAGTGACGTCCTGAACGTCGCTGCCAACGCCAGCCTCTTCACTATGGCGCAGCCGGTGGCTTTCGGCAGCAGCTACAACCTCATCACCCGGGCGCACCCCTTCGGGTTGAACTGCACGACTTCCAACGGCAGCGGCGCCATGGGAGCGGCCGATGTCTCGAACATCGCCGTGAATTGCGCTTCGGTCGCTTTCCAGGTATCGACCTTGGCCGGCACGGGGACTGCCGGCTACCTTGACGGCAATCCGACCTCGGCGCAGTTCAACCGGCCGCATGGCATCGTGGCGGACAGGAGCGGGAATGTGTTCATCGCCGAGCCGGAGACCGACCGGATCCGCAAAGTGGCCCCAGACGGTACGGTCAGCACCTTCGCAGGCGGAGCGCGGGGCTTCGCGGACGGGAACGGTACGTCCGCCCAATTCAACTTCCCTGTCGGCATCGCGATGGATTCCACCGGCAATCTCATCGTCGCGGACTACGGCAACCACCGGATCCGCAAGATCACGCCGGATGGCACGGTGACCACCGTCGCGGGGACCGGCATCCTAGGCTACATCGACGGAAGCGCAGCAGCGGCTCAGTTCCGATTCCCTGCAGGCGTTGCTCTGGAGAGGAATGGCAATATCGTCGTCGCCGACTATGACAACTCACGAATCCGCAGGATCTCCACGGCCGGACTGGTTACGACCATCGCAGGCACCGGCGCATCGAATTCGCTCGACGGCCCGGTCGCCACGGCGGAATTCAGGACTCCGACCGGTATCGCGGTGGACAGCAGCGGCAACATCTTCGTGAGCGACCGATTCGGCCATCGGATCCGCAAGATCGGCACGGACGGGATGGTGACCACGGTGGCGGGCAACTCATCGGCCGGCTACGTGGATGGGAACGGCGCAGCGACCCGTCTCAATCAGCCTGTCGGTCTCGCGATTGACGCCGCCGACAATCTATTCATCGCCGATGCCCAGAATAGTCGCATCCGTGTGATGAAGTCGGACGGGACGCTGAGCACGATCGCGGGCGACGGCACGCGCGCTTACGCCGACGGCCCGGCCGCAACCGCGAAGTTCGATTACCCCTCGTACGTCGCCGTCGACGGAAGCAATCGGTTGGTGATTTCCGATCAACAGGGTCATCGAATCCGCCTCATCACCCCGTAAGGTGTAGCGTGCAACACCTTGAAAGGATTTGAAGAAGCAAGGGGAAAATGGGCATCAGGGCGGATAGACCATCCCCGTAAAGCGTACCTATTGTCGCTTCCGGCTCGATCTAAAGGCAGAAGGTCACGCGCAGGCCGCGCACGTCGATCTGCACTTCCTTGCGCAATTGAGGGGCAAGGTGCTGCTCATGCCAGCGCAGCACCTCGCTCGCGGTCTTCACCAGCGTGTTGAACGCGGACACGTTCAGGGGCTTCTCAAATCCAGCGTATTAGAGATTCGCCCCTTCAGAAGAACGCCTGCACCGTCAACGTCACGTTGTGGGGATCCCCGTACCAGTTCCCGCTGTTCTGAGACCCGAGGGTCCGGTAGTAGGTCTTGTCTAGGCGCTGTTGCATAAACCTGTCTGAGGTCGAGCTTCCCCTAACCCCAGACGGAGTTAGGCCACGCGCACCGTCTGCGGCGTGCCCAGCCGGGTGAACCGATTCAGGATCGATGCTCGGACCTGCAACTCCGTGACCTGTCGATCAAAGTCCCGCGCGATGACTCGTTCGCCGAGTCGCTTGAAGCACCCCATCTTCGTCTCGACCAGACTGCGCCGGTGGTAGCCGCTCCACTTCTTCCAGATCGCACGACCGAGCTTGCGGGTGGCTCGCAGGATCTCGTTCCTGACCTGCGCTCCGGCCTTGCCGTCGACCCACGGTTTGGCGTTTCTCCGGGTCGGGATGATGGCTGCGGCCTGCCGGCGTGCGATCGCTTCATGGCAGGCTTTGGTGTCGTAAGCACAATCCGCACTCACCGAGTGCAGTCGCTCATCTGCGGGAATCTGAGCCAGCATTTCGGGCAGCATGGGAGCGTCGCCAATCGCGTTGTCGGTGATCTCGATCGCTCGGATTTCGAGCGTCTGGTTGTCGATGCCCAAGTGCACCTTGCGCCACTGCCGACGGTACTCAGCCCCGTGCTTGCGCGTCTTCCACTCGCCCTCGCCCAACATCTTGACGCCGGTGCTGTCGATCAGCAGGTGCAGGCCGCCACCGCTCGGACGCGCGGGGAATAGCTACGTTCAGTGTTTTCTGGCGGCGTGAGAGGGTGCTGTAGTCGGGCACCTTCCAGTCGAGGTGGGCAAGCTTGAGAAGGCTCTCAGCCAATCCGGTGGCTTGGCGCAGACCGAGTCCGAACATGCATTTCAAGGTCAGGCAGAACTGGATCGCTGCGTCGCTGAACACCGCAGGGCGACCTGCACGGCCGGTGGCACCCGTTTGCCACTGGAGATCCGGATCGAGCCAGACCGTCAGGGAGCCGCGGCGCTTGAGCGCTGCGTTGTACTCGGTCCAGTTCGTCGTGTGGTACTTCGCTCTCGGGGGCTTGGTCATGCCGCGAGGCTACCAAGTTCGGGCCCTGATGAGGGTGCCTGGCAGCGAGTTATGCAACAACGCCGGTCCGCTCCGATCGATGAGACTTGTGTTGGCGTGAGGTGGGAGCTGACTCAAGGCGTGAGAGGCGCTTCGAAAATAGAGAGAAGCCGGACTTTGCCTGCCTGCACATGCTTCTCGGCCGCAGCACGCGCCTTTGCGGGATTGGCAGCCACCATGGCATCGAAGATCGCGCGATGCTCCACGTTGGACCGCCGCATGTTGCCTGGCGCATTGAAGTACCTGCGTCGCACCAGATGGAGTTCGTTTACGTAGTCATCGTAGGCCTGCTGCGCGCGCTGGTTGCCGGAGAGCATCAGGATGAGCGCGTGGAATTGCAGGTTGAGTTCATAGTAGAGCGTGCCGTCGCCCTCGTCGCAGGCTCGATCCATGGCGTTCAGCAGCTGCTCGAAGCGCTGGCGATGAGCGTCGGTCATGTTCTCGCATGAGCGTTCGGCGGCATAGCCGAAGACCAACGCACGCAGTTCGTAGACCTCCAGCATCTCCCGCAGCGACAGCTGCCGCACAAACACGCCCTTGTTCGGCACCGCGGTCACGATGCCGAGCCCGGCGAGGACCTTGATCGCCTCGCGGATGGGCCCGCGGCTAGTGCCCATCCGGAGTGCCAGGGCCGCTTCGTTGAGCCGCTCGCCCGGCATGAACTCACCCGAATAGACAAGCTTCTTGAGTTCGGCCGCGATGGTATGCGAGAGGCCGGGCCCGCGCGTGCTGCTGGATTGAATCACCATGCACAAATCCTACTCGCGCCTGTCGACGCCTGACGCACTCATTCGACCTTGACCTTGGCGCTCTTGACCAGAGTGGTCCAGAACTTACCGTCTTCCACGAGGAAGGATTCAAATTGCGCTGGAGAAGCCGACACCGACACCTCGGTCCCATCGCGTGCCAGCGTGGCCTTGACTTGCGGCTGCTGCATGGCAGCGACGGTAGCGTCATAGACTTTCTTCGCGATCGACGCAGGTGTGCCTGCGGGCAGGAACATCCCATACCAGAACTCCAGGTCGTAGCCCGCCAAGCCGGCTTCGGCCATGCCTGGCAGGTTGGGTACCAAGGGGGAGCGGTCGCGGGTGCTGACAGCCAATGCTCGCAGCTTTCCGCTGCTGACTTGCGGCAGCACCGAAGGCGAAGTGCCGAAGGTCACTTGCGTGTCGCCCGCCATGACTGACTGGATCGCTAGGCTTCCTCCGCGGTAGGGAACATGGGTCATCTCCGCTCCGGTCACTTGGCTGAAGAGCGCGGCGCCGAGGTGTGGAGCCGATCCATTGCCCGATGTGGAGTAGTTCAGCTTGCCCGGGTCTTTCTTCGCAGCGGCGATCAACTCCGGCACTGTTTTTATTCCAGTCTCGGAGTTGACTGCCAGCACGAGGGGCGAGGTGGTGATTTTGGTCACCGGCAGGAAATCTTTGGTGGTGTAGGTAAGCCGAGGGTTGAGCGCCAGGTTGACCGACATGCTGCTGGGGCTGGCGATGAGCAGGGTGTAGCCATCGGGCGCAGCCTTCGCGACGATGTCAGCGGCGATGCTGGATCCGTTTCCGGGTTTGTTGTCCACCACCACCGGCTGACCGATCGCCCGGGAGAAGGCATCGCTCATCGCACGCGCCACCAGATCGGCCGCACCGCCCGGGGCGAAGCCTACGACCAAGCGAATTGGTTTGCTCGGATAAGGCGCGCTACTTTGTGCCCAAACTGGACTGGAGGCCGCAGTCAAGCTAGCGACCGCGCAGGCGGCCAGGATCCACTCCCGTTTCTTCTGATGCATGTCTTGTCTCCTAATCTTTTATGAATGGGAGTAGCGCAATCTCTGCCTCCCGGTGATTGAACCAACTGATTCGAAAGTCGCCCTCAATCAATCTGCAGCACGATCTTCCCCGCGTGTCCGCCCGCCTCCATCAACGCCTTCGCAGCCGGGAGTTCAGCGAACGGCTTCACCTGATCGATCTGCGGCTGGATGCGTCCGGAGACGATGTGCGGCAGCACTTCGGCTACGAAGCGGGGCACCGCCGCGGCACGTTGCAGCCGAGTGCGTAGCTTGTTCGAAACGCCGAAGAGCGTGAGCCGCTTCGCATGCAGCGCTTCGAGATCAATTTCGGCTCTCACAACGCCGTCCACATATCCCACGGTCGCCAGCCGCCCCTGGAACGCCATGGCGCGGAGGTTTTCCGCGAATATGCTCCCCCCCACCGCATTGACCACCAGATCGGCGCCGTGCCCGTTGGTCTCATCCATCACTCGTTGGGCGAAGTCCGGATTCCGGGTTCGGATGCCTGTATCCAGTCCCAACCCTTTAAGCAGTTCCAGTTTTTCGGACGAGCCTGAGGTGCCGATCACTCTGGCTCCAAGCACCTTGCCCAGTTGGAGCGAGGCTACACCCACGCCCGACGACACACCATTGACCAGCAGCCACTCGCCCGCCTGTAGCCGCCCTTGCAGCACCAGCATGTCGAAGGCGACCAGGAAGGTCATGGGGACGCTGGCTGCTTGCACGAAGCTGAGGCCGTCAGGCATGGCCATGGCCTCATCCATCTCCATCAACGCGTATTCGGAAAATGCGCCGGCGCAACGGCCCATCACACGGTCCCCGGGCGCAAAGCCGGTCGCTTCGTCCCCTGCAGCCATCACTTCACCAGCGCCTTCGCCCCCGATGGCCTTCCAGCTGCCGGCGGCGCCGTGCAGCCCGTGGCCCACCACGAATTCGCCTCGGTTGAGCGCCGCGGCGCGCATGCGCACCAGCAGCTGCCGCGCCGACGGTTCGGGGCGCGGGACATCGCGCAATTCCAGCACGGTGTCCGTATCGGTCATCTGCATCCAATACGACTTCATGCGGGCTCCTCAGCGGCCGACGAACGCCGGCTTGCGCTTCTGCATGAAGGCGGTACGGCCCTCGGCGTAGTCGGCGCTCTCGAAGCAGCCGCGGATGAGCCGGCCGCAGAGTTCCTGGTCCAGATCCGTCGAAGGCTTCAGGATCTCGCGGGTGATCGCCTTCGAGGCGGCGATGGTGAGCGGGGCGTTCTCGGCAATGGCCCCGGTATATTCGGCCAGCAAGGCGTCCAGTCCGTCGGGCGGGCAGACCCGCGACACCAGGCCGACGCGGTGCGCTTCGGTCCCGTCGATGCGGCGCGCGGTGAAGAACAGGTCCTTCGCCACGCCGGGGCCGACCAGGTCCACCAGGTTTTTCATTGCCGAATAGCGGTAGCCCAGGCCGAGGCGCGCCGCCGGGATGGCGAACACCGAATCGGCGGTGGCGATACGGATGTCGCAGCTTATGGCCACGTTCACCCCGCCGCCGATGCAGTAGCCGCGGATGAAGGCAAGGGTCGGCTTCGGAAAATCGTGGATGCTCATTAGCGATTCCTCGGCCATGGCCTCGTACCGGGTCACCGCCTCCTTCGCGGCCCGCATGTCCTCGAACTGCGAGATGTCCGCCCCGGAGACGAAGGCCTTGCCGCCGGCGCCCGAGAACACCACGAGGCGCACCCGGTCGTCGTCCTGCGCCGCGCGCAGCAGCGGCGGGACCGCTTCCCACATGTCGACCGACAAGGCGTTGTGCCGCACCGGATTGTTGAAGCGAATGTGGAGCGTCGTTCCGTCGAGCCAGGTCTCGACGCGTTCGGTGCGGGTGGCGTAAGCCGCAGGTACTGCGGACGCTTCGTTCGTTGCATTCATCTCAATAGACTCCAGTGGCTTTCATGCGTTGCAGGTCCTCGGATGCGAGCCCGAGTTCGGTCAGGATCTCCTCGGTGTGCTCGCCGCGTCGAGGAGCGGACCGGACGATCGCGCTGGGCGTGCGTTCGAGCTGCACCGGCTGGCCCACCATGCGCTGGGGGCCCAGCCTCGCGGAGATCACGTCCTTCACCATTCCGAGGTGTTGGATCTGCGGCTCCTCGAGCATTTCGCGCACATCGCTGATCAAGCCGCAGGCCACGCCCCCGTCGTTGAACTCACGGATCCAATGGGTCCGATCGTGGGCGGCGAGCCGGTCGTTAATCGCGGCGTTGAGTGCTTCCCGATTGATGGAACGCGATGGCTTGTCATGGAAACGCGGGTCGTCGATCCATTCCGGAGCACCCAGGATGTTGCAGAAGCGCTCCCAGATCTTCGAGCCGAAGACGGCGATGTTCATGTAGCCGTCGCGGGCCTTATAGACGCCGGTCGGGATGCTGGTGGGGTGGAAGTTGCCGGCTTGGGCGCCAACTTCGCCGTCGATCAGGTAGCGCGAGGTCTGGAAGTCCATCATGTAGACCATCGATTCCAGCAGTGAGGTGTGCAACCACTGGCCGCGGCCGGAGGCTTCGCGCTCAAGCAACGCCACCAGGATCCCTTGTGCCGCGAAGATCCCGGCGCACAGATCAGCGATCGGGATGCCCACCCGCATCGGACCCTCACCCGGTGTTCCGGTAACCGACATCAGCCCGCCCATGCCTTGAGCGATCTGGTCGAAGCCTGGGCGCTTGGCCAGCGGACCGGTCTGCCCGAAACCCGAGATGCTGGCATAGACCAAGCCGGGATGATCGGCAGCCAGAGACTCGTAGTCGATGCCGAGGCGGAACTTGACGTCAGGGCGGAAATTCTCGACTACCACATCCGCGGTGGAGATCAACCGCTTGAGCGTCACGATGCCCTCGGGCTCCTTCAGGTTCAGGGTCATCGAGCGCTTGTTGCGATGCGTGTACTGGTAGTCCGAGCCGTCCTGGCCGCCCAGCGTGTCGTCGCCGCGCATGTGCTCGGGCATCTGGACTTGCACCACGTCGGCGCCCCAGTCTGCCAATTGGCGGCAGCAGGTCGGGCCGGCGCGGACCTGGGTGAGGTCGATCACCCGGAATCGTTGTAAGGCGGGGGAAGCAGGTAGATGCGGCATAGAGCCTTTCAAATTGCTAAGGTTGTAAACTCCATCTCTCTTAGTGTTTTCTTTTAAAATTTAAGTGTCAACACTATGTTTGGGATATAGGGTTTGTCTCAAGTAGCTATGCAACAACGCCATTCATAGGGAAAACCCTGTTTGCATACGTATGCATGGAACTCAAATTAAGGGCGTGCAACCGTATGCATGCCAATTTTTTCCAACAGCTAAATTTTCAAATCCGATGATCAAATACCTGAAACGCAGCAAGGATGCGCAAATTCGCGCCGAGGACGACACCAAGGTCCGGGCGACGGTCGAAGACATCATCAAGACGGTCGAAGCGCAGGGCGACACGGCCGTGCGGCAGTACAGTCGTCAATTCGATAATTGGGATCCCGAGGACTTCAAGCTGTCGCACGACGCCATCGACCGAGCACGCCGGAGCCTGTCCGGTCGCGAAATCGAGGACATCGCGTTCGCCCAGCGCCAGATCCGCAACTTCGCCCAGATCCAGCGCGACTCCATGCAGGACGTCGAAGTCGAAACCCACCCCGGCGTGGTCCTGGGCCACCGCCACATCCCGGTCGAAGCGGTCGGCTGCTACATCCCGGGGGGCAAGTACCCCATGATCGCCTCAGCGCACATGAGTGTGTTGACCGCCAAGGTCGCCGGCGTGAAGCGGATCGTCGCCACCGCGCCGCCGTACCAGGGCGCGCCCCATCCGGCCATCGTCACCGCGATGTCGATGGCGGGCGCCGACGAGATCCTGGTGCTCGGAGGCGTGCAGGCGGTCGTCGCCATGGCGGTGGGCACCGCCAGCATCCGGCCGGTCGACATGCTGGTCGGCCCGGGCAACATGTATGTGGCGGAAGCCAAGCGGCAGCTCTACGGACGCGTCGGCATAGACCTCTTCGCGGGCCCCACCGAGACGCTGGTCATCGCCGACGAAAGCGTCGATGCGGAGATGTGCGCGGTGGACCTGCTCGGCCAAGCCGAGCACGGGCCGACTTCGCCGTCGATCCTGCTGACCACCAGCGAGCGGCTCGCGCAGGAAACCCTCGCTGAGGTGCAGCGGCAACTCACTGTCCTCCCGACCGCGGCGATCGCGTCGGTGAGCTGGGAGCAATACGGCGAAGTTATCGTCTGCGACACCCGCGAGGAGATGCTGCAGAAGGCGGACGAGCTGGCTTTCGAGCATGTCCAGGTGCTGACCCGCGACGCGGACTGGTTCCTGCGCAACATGACCAACTACGGCTGCCTGTTCCTGGGCGAGCGCACGAACGTCGCGTACGGCGACAAGGTGATCGGCACCAACCACACGCTGCCCACCAAGCGGGCAGCCCGCTACACCGGCGGATTGTGGGTCGGCAAGTTCCTGAAGACCTGCACCTACCAGCGGGTGCTGACGGACGAGGCCAGCGCCACCATGGGGGAATACTGCTCGCGCCTCAGCCACATGGAGAACTTCTCGGGCCACGGGGAGCAAGCCAACCTGCGGGTGCGCCGCTACGGCGACCGCCCGGACCTGGCGTGGTACGAACCGGTGCAGCCGCGCGAGACCGCGGCGTCGGCATGAGCGCGTTGCCCTCCGCGCCCAGTTTCCGTGTGGATGGCCGCCATGCGCTCGTCACCGGCGCCGGCCGGGGGATCGGCCTGGCGGCCGCCGCAGCCTTGGCGCAAGCCGGTGCGGCGGTCACCCTGGCGGCTCGGTCGGAATCCGAGCTCCAGGCGGCCTGCGAGCAGCTACGCGTCCATGGCGCGACGGCTGACTTCGTCGTGCTGGACGTGACAGATCCTTGCGCGGTGGACGCGGTGATGGCGCGCATGGCGCCGTTCCAGATCCTCGTCAACAACGCGGGGCTCAACCGCCCCAAGATGTTGGTCGAGGTGCAGGACGACGACATCGACGCGGTCTTCGATCTCAACGTCAAGGCGACCCTCTACGTCACCCGGGCGGCGGTCCGGCGTTTGCTCGCTGCTGGGCTACCCGGATCGATCATCAACATCTCGTCCCAGATGGGCGTGGTCGGCTCCCCGCGCCGCTCGCTCTATTGCGCCAGCAAGCACGCGGTCGAGGGTATGACCAAGGCCCTCGCCTGGGAACTGGGAGGCGCCGGCATCCGCGTCAACACCATTTGCCCGACCTTCATCGAGACCGCGATGACCGCCGGCATGTTCGCCGATCCGGACTTCTGGCGGTGGGTGGTCGAGCGCATCGCCCTCGGCCGGCTCGGCCGCGTGGAGGAGGTCATGGGCGCGGTGGTGTTCCTGGCCAGCGACGCCTCCAGCCTGATGACCGGCAGCGCCCTGATGCTGGACGGCGGCTGGAGCGCCGCGTGAGGGCGAAGGCCACCGCGCACGCCGTCGCCGATCTGGCGAAGGTGTCGCAATCGGCGGTGAGCCGCACCTTCACCCCGGGGGCGAGCGTGTCGGAGGACACCCGGGCGCGCGTCCTGGCGGCGGCCAAGGCGCTCGGCTACCGGCCCAACGCCTTGGCGCGCAGCCTGATCACCCGGCGCAGCCAGATCATCGCGTTGGTGATGGGCTACCTGGAGAACCAGTTCTACCCGCTCGTGATCGAGAAGCTCTCGCAGAAGCTGCAGAAGCAGGGCTACCACGTGCTGATGTTCATCACCGGCTCCGAGGATGCCGACGGCGCGCTGTCGGAGATCCTGCAATACCAGGTCGATGCGGTGGTGATGGCGTCGGCGATGCTCTCGCAGGACCTTGCGCGGCGGTGCGCGGACATGGGCGTGCCGGTGGTGATGTTCAACCGGGTGCCCCAGGTCTCTGCGTCCGGCGAACGCGGCACCAGCTCGGTGACTTCCGACAATTACCGGGGCGGCCGCATGGCGGCGGAGCTGCTGCTCGCGCGCGGCTACCGCCGCATCGCGTTCGTGGCCGGGCTCGAGAACTCGTCGACCAACCAGGAGCGCGAACGCGGCTTCCGTGCGGCGCTGGCGGACGCGGGGATCGCCGCCTTCGACCGTGCCGTCGGCCATTACGACTTCGACCGGGCCCAGGAAGCGACCCGGGGCCTGTTCGCTCGACACGAGAAACCGGATGCGCTCTTCGTCGCGAACGACCATATGGCGATCGCCGCGCTGGACGTGCTGCGCCAGGAGCTGCGCCTGAACGTGCCGGAGGACGTGGGAGTGATCGGCTTCGACGACGTGCCCCAGGCGGCCTGGGGCGCCTACCGGCTCACCACCGTCGTGCAAAGCGTGGAGGACATGGTTGAGGCGACCGTAGTCCTCCTGCACGAGCAGATGCGCGACGACAGCACCCCGCGGCAGGCGGTCATTCCCTGCCGCATCGTGGAACGTTCTACCGTGCGCAGCGCCCCGCCGCACTGATTCGATGATTGAAGGAGACAACAGAGTGATCGCACGCAAGCAATTCCTTTTCCTGGCCGCCATGTCCCTCACAGGGTTGCCTGCGCTGGCGCAGCCGGCGGCCTGGCCCGATAAGCCGATCAAGTTCGTCGTTCCGTTCTCCCCGGGCGGCGTGTCGGACGGCGTAGCGCGTCTGGTGGCGCAGCATCTGGGAGACCGCCTGGGACAGCCGGTGGTGATCGAAAACAAGCCCGGGGTCTCAGGCATCGTCGGAACCCAGGCGGTCGCGCGCGCCGCGCCCGATGGCTACACGCTGATGGGCGGCACCATCACCACCCACGCAGTCAACGCCTTCTTCAACAAGAACCTCGGGTACGACCAGGTCAAGGATTTCGTGCCGGTGAGTCTGGTGGGCACGGTGAGCAACGTGCTGGTGGTGGCTGCGGACAGCCGCTTCAATACCGTCCAGCAGATCACCGCCGAACTCACGGCGAAGCCCGACAGCCTGACCTACGGCACCGCAGGGCCCGGCACGTCGCAGCACCTGTCCGGCCAGCTCTATCAGAACATCGCCAAGACGCGGATGCGCCAGATCGTCTACAAGGGCGGTTCCCAAGCCATGGTGGACCTGGTCGGCGGGCAGATCGATATGGTGTTCGAGACCGTGGCCGCGGCGCGCCCGATGATCGACGGCAAACGGGTCAAGGCATTGGCTGTCACTTCTTCACGCCGACTGGCGAGCTTGCCGGGGGTGCCGACGATGGCCGAGGCAGGCGTGCCGAGCTTCGAGATGCAGTCGTGGCAGGGCGTGTTCGCCCCGGCCGGGACGCCCGCGCCCATCGTGGATCGGCTCGGACGCGAGATCGCGGCCATCGTGGCGTTGCCGGATATGCAGGAGAGGCTGCGCAATCTCGGCGTCGAGCCCGACGGGCGTCCCACAGCCGCCTTCGCTGCTTTCCAGAAGGATGAGATCGCGAAATGGGGCAAGGTGATCCGCGACGCCGGCATCCAGGCCGAATGACGCGGCGAACAGGAGACACCATGAGCAATGCGACCCTCGGTCGGCGCGCCATCTGCGCTTCGGCTTTCGCCGCGCTGGCCTTGTGCGGGCTACCGTCCATCGCCCAGCCCTCCCAGCTCCCCGCAGGATTCCCGACCGGCGGGCGAATGTCGATCGTGGTGCCCTTCGCACCCGGCGGCGCGACGGACATCGTCGCGCGCCTCGTCGCGGACGAGCTCGGCAAACGCTGGGGCGTTCCGGTGATCGTCGACAACCGCCCGGGCGCAGGCGGTGGCATCGGCACCGAGTTCGTCGCACGCGCCAAGCCCGACGGTTCGACCCTGCTGCTCGGCACGCAGACCGCTCTCGCAGTGAACCCGACCTTGCTGAAGAAGATCGGCTACGACGTCGACAAGGATTTCGCGCCGATCACCGAACTGGCCGACACCCCGCTGGTGCTGCTCGCCAGCAACAAATCCGGAGCGCGCACGGTGCAGGAGCTGGTGGCTGTCTTGAAAGCGAAGCCCGATGCTTTGAGCTATGGCACCAGCGGCAACGGCACCTCGCAGCACCTGACCACGCTCACTTTGCTCAACCGCATCGGTGCCCGCGCGGTGCACGTCCCCTACAAGGGCAGCAGCCAGTCCCTGGTCGACCTGGCAGGCAACCAGATTGACCTGCAGTTCGACAACATGACGACCGCGCTGGCGTTCGCGAAAAACGGACAGGCACGCGCGCTGGCCATCACGAGCGTGGATCGCCACCCTTTGCGGCCGGACCTGCCGACGTTGGCCGAATCCGGCGTTCCGGGCTTCGAGGCGGTGACTTGGCTCGGGCTGCTGGCTCCGGCCGGTACCCCGGCGCCGCTCGTTTCGTGGCTCAACGCGGAGGTCGTGGCGGTTCTGGGCCTGCCCGCCGTGGCCGAACGCCTGGCCGCGCAGGGTTTCACGCCGCGGCCGATGTCGCCGCAGGCTTTCCGCACGTTCATCCGGTCCGAGACGTCCAAATTCGCCGACCTGATCAAGACGAACGGCATCACCATCGAGTGAGTCGACCCGGTTCCCTCACGAAAGCTTTCCTATGGACATCCGCCATCCTCTAGACGATCGCATGCCGGGCCTGCTGCGCAGCGGCCGAACACTGCGCGCCATCTTCAATTCTCTGCCCAGCCCGGCGATCGTTGAGATGTGCGCCTATGCGGGCTTCGATTTCATCCTGATCGACAACGAGCACGGCAGCGCCGGGCTCGACACCACCGAGCACATGCTGCGCGCCGCGCGCGCCAGCGGGATCCCACCGGTGGTGCGCTGTCTGCGGCAGGACATCGCGAGGGTGCTCGACATGGGTGCGAGCGGTGTCCAGATCCCTATGGTCCAGAGCGCCGACGAAGCGCGGGAATTGGTGCAGCAGGTGCGCTATCCCGGCGTGGGGCGTCGCGGGAGCGCCTTCAGTCCGCGTGCCGCCGGTTACGGGGCATTTCCGGGCGTGGAGCACACCCGCCGCAGCAACGAGGGCGTGGCGCTGATCGTCATGGTCGAGACCGCCGAGGCGGCGGGGCAGGCCGGCGAGATCGCTGCGGTCGAGGGAGTGGATGCGGTCTTCGTCGGCCCCAACGACTTGTCGCACTCGATGGGCTTCGGCAGCGACTGGAAGGCGCCCGAGGTCGACCGGGTGATCGAGCAGGCCCTGCGTGCGATCGCCGGCGCGGGAACCTGCGCCGGCATCATCGGCATGAACGCGGCGGACGAGACCCGCTACGGCGCCTGGGGTGCGCGGTTCTTCGCTACGGTGGCGTCGAGCGTCATCACCCAGGCGCTGAGACGGGCAGCGCAGCCGGTTTCCGAACTGGGCAGCGGAGAGAGCCCGCGCTATTGATTGGCTAGGTTGCCGGTAATGGACCAACGCGCGGCGCCGCAGGTCCGCCGGCACCCGGCGCAGCCCGGCTGCCGGGACGCATCGGTTCAGCGGTCGAGCCCCAGCATCCGGGCAGCGTTGCCGCCCAGGATCGCCTCCCTGTCTGCGTCGCTCAGCGCAGGCGTGTGCATCACGTGGTCGACCGGATGGGTTTCCCACGGAATGGGGTGGTCGGTGCCCAGCACCACCTGGGTCGCGCCGACCTCGGCCACTAGGTGGCGCAGAGCTTCCGGCGTGAACACCAGCGCATCGAAGTACATCTGGCGTATGTATTCACTGGGACGCTTCTTCAAGACGATGGACGGATCGCAGTTGATGGGCGACACGTAGCAGCCGAAGTCCATGCGCGGAGCGTTCATGCCCACGTAGCCGCCCCCATGGGCGGCGCAGATCTTGAGGCCCGGGAACTTGTCAAGCACACCTTCGAAGATCAGGTGCTGCAGGGCGATGGTGGTGTCGAGCGGGTTGCCGATGACATTGGACATCCAGCCGTTGCCCTTGAAGCGTCGCGCTAGCTCGGGCGCACTCTGAGGATGGATGAAGAGCGTCGCGCCAAGCTCTTCGGCTTTCGCCCAGACGGGATGGAAGCGTGGCGCGGAGAAGTCCTCCCCCGCCACGCTGCCGCCGATGGCTGCGCCCCGCAGGCCCAGCCGCCGGACCGCGTCGTCGAGCTGCGCCACTGCGAGATCGGGGTACTGCAGCGCGATCGATGCGAACGCGCCGAATCGGTCCGGTCGTGCCCGGCAGAGTTCGGCCAGCTTTTCGTTCTGCAGTCGGCAGATGGACTCCGCGTTACTGCGCGCTTGACGGTACCAAAACGGGTTGATCGACAGCACCTTCATGTCGATGCCCATGGCGTCCATCGCGGCGAGCCTCTCGTCCACGACGATGAAATGCTGCTGTTGGCCCCGCACCGGCGGCAGGGTCGCCTTCGCTTCGACAGCGCCCAGCAGCTCCAGCGCCTCCGGGATGTAGCAATGGGCGTGGACGTCGATGGTGCGCACCCGCCGTCCGGCCACTTCGACCGGCACCCGCGCCGCCGATGCATCGCCGGGCGAAGGCCGCCAAGCCGCGACCGGCGCCGCGCGTGATGCGCAGCCGACGAGGGCGATACCGGCGATGACGGATGTGCCCGCGGCGGCGGTGTTGCGCAGGAAAGCCCTGCGGCTGGTGGTCGGGTTGCTCATGGTTGGTGGCTCCTTGTGACGGGAACGCTCGCGGACCAGCCTAGACGTGCTCGGCCGAGACTGAGCGGGTTTCGCCGGTAGCGACCAGGGTGCGGGTGGCGTCGACCCGGCCGTAGATCCACAGGATCTTCATGCCCTCGGTCTCGGAGGCGTTGCGGAATCGATGCGGTACGCCCGCAGGGATGAACGTGGTGTCCCGGGCCTGCAAATCGTGATGATCGTCGCCGATGTCGAAGACAGCTCGCCCTTCAAGCAGCATCACGCTTTCCTCGCAATTGTGGAAGTGCCAAGGTATCTGCGCGCCGGGTCCGAATTCCGTGATGCCGTTAATGAACGTCTGCGCTCCCAGGCGCGCCGAGACCAGCGGTATTGTGCGGGCGCCGCCGCCGCGCTCGTAGGCTTTCAGGGTCGATGGTCGGAGGATGGTGGCTTCGTTCATTGAGGACTCCTGATGTCTTGCATGGGCGGTCGCTAGGCCTGGACCGGATTGCCCGCCCATCGTTTCTTGCGAACGCGATCACGAGCTCGGGAAATAAGGTCAGTCGACTTTGATCTGGTTGGCCTGGATCACCTGCTTGTACAGCGCGAACTGGTCCTTGAGAGCCGCGCCGAATTCGGCGGGCGGAGTGCCGCGGATGGTCATGCCCTGTGCGGTCAGTTGTTTGCGGGTATCAGCGTCGTCGAGCGATTTGCGCACGGCCGCATAGAGCCTGTCGACGATAGGCTGTGGCGTGCCCTTGGGAGCTACGATCGCGAACCACGAGTTGAACAAGAAATCCGGGACACCGGATTCAGCCACTGTCGGCACGTTGGGGTACTGCGGCAGCCTCTGCGGCGTGGAGATGGCCAGGAGGCGCAGCTTGCCACCTGAGATCAGCGAGGTGACTGTGCCTAGACCTTGGAATGCAGCATCGACTTCGCCAGCGGCCACCGCGATGGCGGCAGGTGTGGCGCCTTTGTATGGCACATGGGTCATGGTCAAGCCGGTCTTGCTGGCGAACATCGCCATTGCGAGGTGTTGCGGGCTGCCGCTGCCTCCGGAGCCGTAGTTGAGCTTTCCAGGGCTGGCTTTTGCCGCCTTGATGAAGTCGGCGACCGACTGGTATGGTGAGTCGGGCTTGACTACGAGACCCCATTCGATCGTGCCCACGAGCGACACCGGCGTGAAGTCTGTGAGCGGATCCCAGCTCGCCTTGTAGATGTTGGGCACCATGGTCAGGACGCTGTCGTTGAACCCTCCCAGCGTGTAGCCGTCAGGCGGAGCTTTCGCGACCCGCTCGGCGCCGATCAGGCCTGAAGACCCGGCCTGGTTCTCGAGATAGAAGGCTTGGCCTAGCTCGGTTCCCATGCGCTGGGTCAACACGCGCGCACCGTTGTCCACCGCGCTCCCAGCAGCCAGCGGGATGATCATCTGGATCGGTTTCGTGGGGTAGGCGTGCTGCGCCATGGACGCGAATGCCGGTGTCGCGGCCAGGACGAGAGCGGCGAGCCGACGCGCCGCGGGCGAGAAAAACAAGGTCTTCATGTCGTGTCTCCTGATGTGTTGTCCGAAAGGAGGCGTCCAACGCCTCAGGCGCCGACGCGGGCCGTACGTTCGAGCGGCTCAACACCTAGGCGTGCGGCCATGCAGTCGAGCTCCTCCACGAGCGCTGGAGGCAGGGGGGCGCCCGAGCGGGCGTAGGACTCGCGCTTGCCATGGCTCTGCTCGCCGGGCAGCCAGATGCGCTCAACGCCGGGCAGGCGCTCGCTCTCGCGGATGTCGCGCACCAGCGCGTCGACTGCTGCTTTGAAGGGACCCGCGCCCCCAAAGGCCGCCAAGTCGATCACCAGGATCGCCTGGCCCGTGTTGGTGGGGGTCGCGTGGTCGATGTTGAAATCGACGACGTCGCGACCCATGGCGGCCCCTTGCAGCGTTCCTGCCAACAAGCCCACGACAAGGGCGAGGCCATAGCCCTTGTGACCGCCGATGGGCATCAGGAAGCCTTCGTGCGCACGTTTCGGATCGGTCAGGGGCTTGCCCTCTCGGTCCACCTGAATCGCCCCGGCTGTACTAGACACCTTAGAGCCTCAAACCTGAGGCCCAATAGGAGGTGCCATGACGACCAAGCAGCCATACCCCGAAGAATTCAAGATTGAAGCGGTCAAGCAGATTACGGAGCGTGGCCACCGGGTGGCCGACGTATCTGCGCGGATCGGCGTAAGCCAGCACAGTCTGTATAAATGGATCAAGGCTTATTCCGTGCCTTCGTCCGAACGACAGTCGCAGACCTCCCAGGCAGAGGAGCTGCGGCGGTTGAAGGCCGAACTCAAGCGAGTGACTGAGGAGCGCGACATCCTAAAAAAGGCCGCCGCGTACTTTGCCAGGCAGTCCGGGTGAGGTACGCGTTCATCAAGCAGCACGAGCAGGATTACGGCGTGCGGCGCATGTGCCATGTGATGCAGGTCCACCCCAGCGGCTACTACGCATGGAGGGTAGAACCGCAGAGCCCGCGTGCCGAGGACGACCAGCGCCTGCTGGGTTTGCTCAAGCAGGCATGGCTGGAGAGTGGCGGTGTCTATGGCTATCGCAAGCTGACACTGGACATGCGCGATTTAGGCGAGCGTTGCGGCAAGCATCGGGTGGCCCGTCTGCTCAAGGCACAGGGGCTTCGCTCGCAGACCGGCTACGGCCGCAGACCAGGAATGCGAGGTGGCAAACCCTCCGTGGTCGCGCCCAACCACCTGCAGCGTCAGTTCACGGTGGCCGAGCCTAACCAGTCCTGGGTCACGGACATCACCTACATCCGAACCCATGAAGGCTGGCTCTATCTGGCCGTCGTAGTCGACCTGTTCTCCAGGCAGGTGGTGGGGTGGTCCATGGCAAGCCGTATCGACACTGGCTTGGTTCTCGATGCACTGCTGATGGCGCTATGGCGACGCCAGCCGCAGGCACCCGTCGTGATTCATTCTGATCAGGGCTGCCAATTCACAAGCCACGAGTGGCAGACCTTCCTGCGTGACCATAACCTGATCAGCAGCATGAGCCGACGCGGTAACTGCCACGACAACGCAGTGGCTGAGAGCTTCTTCCAACTGCTCAAGCGCGAACGCATCCGCCGACGCATCTACACGACCCGCAGTGAAGCACGCAGCGATGTCTTCAACTACATCGAGATGTTCTACAACTCCCAACGCCGTCATTCATCGGCAGCCGGACTATCGCCGGTAGAGTTCGAGCAGCGACATTCCCAACGGCTCAAGAGTGTCTAGAAAAACCGGGGCGATTCAGAGTCAGTTCTCAGGCATGACGGTGCCGCATCTGTCGCAGCTGCGCCAGCTGCAGGACGAGAACGCCAAGCTCAAGCGCATGTACGCCGACCTGGCGTTGATGCACCACGCGCTCAAGGACGTCGTCGACCGAAAGCTCTGACCCCGGAGCGTCGCGAGGTGGTCGTGCATGCCCTCATAGTCGATCACAGCATGAGCCAGCGCTGGGCCTGCCAGGCCAGCGGCATCGCTCGCTCCACGCTGCGGTATCGACCTGCCGCACGCGACGACTCTGGGTCATCACTTTCATTCAGCAGCACATGGCGTTCAACCCGCGCCACGGCTTCGGGCTGCTGTACGACAGCGCCCGTCACCAGGGCAAGAGCGTTCTCTGGCGCGTGTACTGCGAGTTGCGGCTGAACCTGCCGCTGCGCGGCAAGAAGCGCCTGCCCGCACGTATCAAGCAGCCTCTGCAGGCTGCACGCCAGCCCAACCAGGGCTGGAGTTGCGACTTCATGGCCGATGCGCTTTGGTCGGGGCGACGGTTCCGGACCTTCAACGTCATCGACGAGTTCAACCGCGAAGGCCTTCGCATCGAGATCGACACGAGCTTGCCGGCTTCACGTGTCATCCGGGCTTTGAACGAGTTGGTGGAAGTCCGGGGTGCGCCGCTGTCGATCCGGCTGGACAACGGTCCGGAGTTCATCGCCCATGCCTTGGCCCAGTGGGCGCACAGCAAGGGCATCGCCCTGCAGCACATCCAGCCTGGCAAACCCACGCAGAACGCCTATGCCGAACGCTTCAACAAGACCTACCGCACCGAGGTGCTCGACTGCTACGTCTTCGACAGCCTACAGGAAGTGCGTGACATGACGGCCGACTGGCTGCACCGCTACAACCATCACCGGCCTCATGAGGCCCTCGGCCGCATACCGCCGGTCGAGTACCGTGCGAAACTGTTCCCCAACCTCTACTTCTGACTGGATCAGGAATTCGAGGGGACCTCAAGATGGCGCGCGACAGCAGATCAAGATCAAGTTGCGGAATTCTCGGCGCTGATTTAAACCGCCACTCGCCGGTGGCATCGGCGACGCGACCCATCACCCCGGCGAATGCGCCCATCGGATGCTTGATGTGACAGCCTGGCCGGGATGGCCTGTAGCGACATCAGGAGAGTTTGATGGATGCGTTCGCCGCCACCCTGTCACTGCGCCCAGCGATGACGGCGCTCAAGTCTTCGCGGGACCAGCTCAACCAGCCGGGCGTGGTCAACCTGGTGCTCGCCATGTCGAGCTTGGATCGGGACAAGCTGCTGCGGTAGGTGAATACGGCAGCGGCGCCGTTCTGCGGCTTACAGATCCAGCGCATGCCTCCGTTGGCACCGGATTTCATCGACCATGTGGCGACCTCGATCGAAGACCATCGTCCCAGCCTCCGTCGGGTCGACCAGGCGGCGTTGCAGCAGGCGTTCACGGCGTTCGGTAACCGGCCGCAGTTCTTCATGGCGGCGCTGGGACAGGTTCTCAGCCCCTGGCGATGCTGACCGGTCGCCTTCCTATGAGGTCCCGCCTCCGGCTGCTTCCACCACTTGGAGTGGTTCTACCTCACACACATCTGTCGGGCCGAGCCTCATCGAAAACGAGAGATTTTTGGATCGTGACAAAGTCCGAACAACGATGTCAAAAGAAAAAACCCGCTGGCCTTTCGGCTAGCGGGTTTTCCTTGCTGTGACAGCAACTTAGCTTTGGCTCCTCAACCTGGGCTCGAACCAGGGACCTACGGATTAACAGTCCGGCGCTCTACCGACTGAGCTATTGAGGAACAAGACCTAGATTATATACCGAAATTTCCTCGGATCTTTCGTCGATCTGGCGATCGTCAAGGTTTCCGATTCATCCGGTCCGCATCCGGGCCGATCCAAAAATTATGACACATTTCCTGGAGCTTTTCGGCCTCGGCCTCCGGAGAATCCGCAGCGACCAGCGCGCGCACCACCGCGATCGCGCCGGCGCCGGTGGCGAGCGCCTCGGGCAGGCGCCGGGCGTCGATGCCGCCGATCGCGACCTGCGGCGTCCCCACGGCCTGCAGGAGCCGGGCGTAGGCGCCCAGGCGGGCCACGCCCTGGGGCGCCGTCTCCATCTTCTTTAGCGTCGTCGGGTAGACGGCGCCGAGCGCGATGTAGCTGGGGCCGGCGCGTTCGGCGCGGACCATTTCCGCGTAGCCGTGGGTGCTGAGGCCGAGGCGCAGGCCGGCGCTGCGCATCCGGTCGAACGCGTGGGCGGGCAGGGCGTCGAGGTCTTCCTGGCCCAGGTGGATGCCGTAGGCGCCGGCGTCGAGCGCCTGCTGCCAGTGGTCGTTGACGTAGAGCAGGGCACCGGTGCCGCGCACCGCGTCCACCGCCGCGCGGACCTCGCGCGCGACGGCGACCGCGTCCTCCGACTTGAATCGCAGTTGCACCACCGGCACGCCCACCCGGGCCATCCGGCCGACCCAGGCGGCATCGGGCAGCACCGCGTACAGCCCGGTCCGGTCGGGGTGCGCGGGGAATGTGCCGCCGCGGGGCCGGACGGGGAGGCCGAAATCCGCAGGCGCGTCCGGCCAGCGGTCGGGCGCGAAGGCGCCGCGCCGCGCGGCCGAGGCTTCCCAGGCGTCGGCGAGGCAGTCCGCGTCGCGCGGGACGAACCCCAGCGCCCGGCATCCGGCGCGCGCCGCCCGCCAGGCCGGCGTCCGTCCCTCCGCGCGCGGCGCATCGACCGATTCGCGCAACGCCCGATCGACCGCGTCGCCGACGTCGTCCACCCGCACCCCGCCGGTCGCGGGATCGCAGAAGACCGGCGCATGGTGCGCGGCGAGGGCGCAGGCGAGGCGCCGGACCTCCGCCGCCGATCCCAGTTCCTGCGTCCGCTCAGCCATTGCCGGCTCCCGGCGCGTCCTGGTGCCAGAAGGGCGTGCCCAGCACCGGGGTGCTCGGCTGGGCCGCGTCCTGGGCGCTCATCGCGCCCGCACGGTGCGCGCTGCGTCCGGCCTGCACCGCATCGGCGAAGGCGCCCGCCATCGCGACCGGGTCCCGGGCCAGGGCGACCGCGGTGTTGAGCAGCACGCCGTCGTAGCCCCATTCCATCACCTGGCAGGCGTGCGAGGGCAGGCCCAGGCCGGCGTCCACCAGCATCGGCACCGGCAGCCGCTCGCGCAGGATCCGCATCGCGTAGGGGTTGACCGGCCCGCGGCCGGTGCCGATGGGCGCGGCCCAGGGCATGACCGCCTGGCACCCCACGTCCACCAGGCGCTGGCAGACCACCAGATCCTCGGTGCAGTAGGGCAGCACCTTGAAGCCGTCCCGGATGAGCTGCCCGGCGGCCTCGACGAGCTGCAGCGTGTCGGGCTGGAGGGTGTAGTCGTCGCCGATCAGCTCGAGCTTGATCCACGGCGTCTCGAAGACCTCGCGCGCCATCTGCGCGGTGGTGACCGCTTCCTGCACGCTGTGGCAGCCGGCGGTGTTGGGCAGCACCGGCACGTCCATGCGCCGGAGCAGGTCCCAGAAGGCGTTGGGCGTCTCGCCCGAGCCGCCCAGCGGCGCCGCGCCCTGCTGCCGGCGCAGGGACGCGGTCAGCATCGCCGGCCGCGCCCGCAGGATGGCGGATTCCAGGACGCGCGGCGAGGGATAGCGCGAGGTGCCCAGCAGCAGCCGGGAGGCGAAGGTTTCGCCGTAGAGGACGAGCGGATCGGAGGGGGAAGGTTCAGGCAGGGGGTGCATGGCGGACGTGACGGGAGGGCGGGGGCGCGGCGCTCAGCCGCCGGTGACCGGCGCGATCACTTCGACGCGGTCGCCGTCCTGCAGCGGATGCAGGGCGTAGCGGGAGCGCGGGACGAAGACGGCGTTGACCGCCGCGGCGAACGGGCCGCCGGGCCGGAGCAG
The DNA here is from genome assembly GCA_036946225.1 of Xylophilus ampelinus. Classification (GTDB taxonomy): domain Bacteria; phylum Pseudomonadota; class Gammaproteobacteria; order Burkholderiales; family Burkholderiaceae_C; genus JAKOND01. The sequence continues at coordinate 381,386 of JAQIJO010000002.1, read as the reverse complement.
GGCGATGGCGTCGGCGAGCGTCGCGCCTTCGGGGCAGTCGTGGGGTTGCTGGTTGATCAGGATGCGCATGGCGGAATTCGTCCGGCGGGTCGTCAGGCGGCAGGTGGGGGCGGAACGTCCAGGGGGAAGGCGGCGGCCAGGCCGGAGCGGCCGGTGTCGAGCCATTCGAGCGCGACGTCCAGCAGCGCCGGCGAGATCATGAAGCCGTGGCGGTAGAGGCCGTTGATCTGCAGCACGCCCGGGCGCGGGGAAACGAGGGCGGGCAGGTTGTCCGGCAGCGCGGGGCGGCGCTGGGTGGCGATCTCGACGATGCGCGCCTCGGCGAAGCCGCTGTGGACCGTGTAGGCGGCGCTCAGCAGTTCGAGCGTGGAGCGCACGCTGGGCGGGGAGTCGTCCTCGGATTCGATCTCGGTCGCGCCGATGACGAACAGATGGTCTTCCTTGGGCGCGATGTAGAGCGGATAGCGCGGGTGCACCAGCCGGGTCGGCCGCCGCAGGTCCACCTCGGGCGCGTGGACGCGGATCACCTCGCCCCGCACGCCCCGCAGGTTCGCGAGCTGCGGGCGCGCGCCCAGACCGCGGCAGTCGACGACCCAGCCGGGCGCGTCGGGCGCGCCGGCGGGGAAGTCCTCGGGCGCGCGCGGGCTGTTCCAGTCGATGGGCACGCCCAGCCGATCCAGCGCCTCGCCGAGCGCGGCCAGCAGCCGTCGGTTGTCGAGCTGGCCCTCGCCGGGCAGGTAGAGGCCGTGGGAGAACCGGCCGCGCAGTGCCGGCTCCAGCGCGCCGAGCGCCGCCGCGTCCAGCGCCTGCGGCGCGGGAAGCGCGGGCAGGGCCTGCTGGTTGGCGCGCAGCTGGCGGCCGAGCCGGTCGGCCTCGGCGGCGTCCTGGCGATGCCAGACGATCACCGTGCCTTCGCGCTGGAAGAAGACCGGCGCGGCCGCCGGGCCGAGGACGTCCGCGAGTTCCGCGAGCAGTTGCGGCCACCGCGCGAGCGCGTGGTGGCCCATGCGGACCACCGGCGGCTCGGTCACCGCCGACTCGGCCAGCGGCGCCAGCATGGCCGCCGCGACCCGGGCGGCGGCGCCCTGTCCGTCCGCTCCGCCGGCCTCGTGGATCCGCACGGCATGGCCGCGCCGGGCGAGGGCGAAGGCGATCAGGCGTCCCATCAGTCCCGCGCCCAGGACGACGGCGGACGGGCGGACGGAGGCGCCGGGGGATTCGATGGTCATGGATGGCATACGCGAAGGAAGGGGCGGCGCAGCCCGGCGGCCGGGCCGGCGCGGGAGCGCCCGGTGCGGCGAAGGCCGGCTCCGGCCCGCACCGCGCCGGAGCCGGGCGCCGGCGCCGGGCATCCGCGGCGCAACCCGAAAGCATACCCTGCCGCTGGCGCATAATTTTTCGCATGATCCCGTCTCCCGATTCGAATCTCCCTTCCGGCGGCCCGTCCGCCGCTCTCCGGTATCCGCGCGTGCTGTCCATCGCCGGCTCCGACAGCGGTGGAGGCGCCGGCATCCAGGCCGACCTCAAGACCTTCGGCGCCTTCGGCTGCTACGGCATGACCGCCATCACCGCGGTGACGGTGCAGAACACGGTGGGCGTGCGCGGCATCCACAGCATCCCCGCGCCCGTCCTCGCGGCGCAGATCGACGCGGTGGTCGAGGACATCGGCGTGGACGCGGTCAAGATCGGCATGCTGCACACGACCGAGATCGTCGAGGCGGTGGCCGACGCCATCGAACGCCACCGGCTGGAGCGGGTGGTGCTGGATCCCGTGATGATCGCCACCAGCGGCGACCGGCTGATCGCCCCGGGCACCGTCGACGCCCTGGTGCGCCGGCTCTTCGGCCGCGTGGCGCTGGTCACCCCCAACCTCGACGAGGCCGGGCTGCTGCTGGGCCGCCCGATCCGCAGCGTCGACGACCTCGACGGCGCGGCGGACGCGCTGCTGGCGCTGGGCGCGCGGGCGGTGCTGGTCAAGGGCGGCCACCTGCCGGGCGAGCGCGTGGTGGACCTGCTGGCCACGGCCGACGGGCTGCGGCTGCGCCGGGCCTCCGACCGGATCGCCAGCGGCAACCTGCACGGCACCGGCTGCACCCTGTCGTCGGCCATCGCGGCCGGCCTGGCCCTGGGCGCGGACCTGGCGCAGGCCTTCGGCGACGCGCGGGACTACGTGCTCGCGGCCATCGCCTCCGGCGCCGCGGTGCGCACCGGGCGGGGCCACGGTCCGCTCAACCACGGCCACGCGCCGCGGCCGATGCGCATCGTCGGCGAAGCCGCAGCGCCCGCGCGGTAGTCCGGGAGCGCCGTCCGGGGCAGGGTCGGATGCCGGCGCGGCCGCGCGCCCGGCGGCGTGCGGCCGGCGCCCGTCCTGCGCACGCGACCGCGGCGGTCCGGCCGGGGGGCGCGGCGGCTCAGATGCGGAACGCGCCGTCGTCGTAGGCCGCGTCGAACGCCGCAGCGTCCTCCTGGGTCCGCCGCGCCATGTCCGATCCGGCGGCCTGCAGCGCATCGCGCCATCCGGCGCCGGTGGCGAAATCGATGAGCGCGTCGGCGGTGGCGGAGCCCTGCCGGCCGCTGCCGCGCAGCTGGCCCCAGGCGACCAGGCGGCCCATGGTCTGCGCCAGGCCGCGCATGTCCGACCTGCGCTGGCGGGCGCCGTCGAGCGCGATGCGGTCCTCGGCGGGCTGCAGGCCGCGCAGCACGTACGGCGTGCCGTCGAGGTCCGCCGCCTGCAGGAAGGCCATGGGCACCGCCTGGATCCGCCGTTGCGCCGCGACCACCCGCTCGGCCTCGGACGCCCAGCGGGGCTGGGGCGTCACCAGGCGCGGCGCCAGCGACGACGGCAGGGCCTGCTTGAGGTCGAGCAGGTGGTTGCCGTCGGGCGAGCCCCGGCCTTCCACCAGCAACACGTACCGGTCCACCCCCAGGCTGCCGGTGCCGGCGATCCGCCGGGCGACGTCGAGGACGCGGAAGAATTCCGGCCGGTCCTGGCCGCGGGCGAACGCCTCCAGGAAGCGATCGACCCGCGCCCGCTGCGCCTCGGAGGCCGGGAGCGCCTTGCGGCCGTCGGTGCGCAGCGCGCGGTGCTTTCCCTTGAGCACGGTGCGGCTGTCGAGGAAGGCGGCGCGCGGACGGTCCTCGAGGCCGTCCAGCAGTCCGCGCACCAGGCCTTCGGCCGTCCGGCTCTCGATCCACGAAGCCTTGCCTCCCGCCAGCGCGTCGGCGTAGGCGGCGACGAAGGCGCGGCAGAGGTCCTCGACGGCGGCCGGGTCGAGTCCGAGGCCGGCGCCGCCGACGCGCAGGCTCGCCAGCAGGCGGACCGGGTCCCAGACCGCCGGCGCGAGCGCGGCCTCGTCGAAATCGTTGAGGTCGAAGTAGACCAGCCGGTTGTCGCCCTTGTAGCTGCCGAAGTTCTCCAGGTGCAGGTCGCCGCAGCACCAGGCCGGCGGGGCCGTGGCGAAGATCCCCTCGATCGGCAGGCGGGCGTAGAACAGGTGGCACGCGCCGCGCAGGAAGACGAAGGGATCGCCGCGCATGCGGGCGTACTTGAGCCGCAGCCGTTCCGGATCGCGGCCCGCGTTGTAACGGAGGATTTCCTGCACGGGGTCCATCGTGGCGCGGCGGGGAAGGGTCGGAGGGACGGTGGCCGGGACTGCGGCGCGGGGCGCTAGCGGGGCGTGCCGCCGACGCCGAGCAGGGCGTGCAGCCGGCTGCTGGTGGTGGTGTACTGCAGCAGCGGTTCGCGGCCCTGGAGGTGGCGCGCCGCGCCGAAGGCGGCCAGCGCGCACTCGTGGAATCCGCTGACCAGCAGCTTCTTCTTGCCGGGATAGGTGTTGATGTCGCCGACCGCGAAGATGCCCGGCACGCCGGTGCCGAAGTCGGACGGGTCGACCACGAGCTGCTTGCGCTCCATCGCCAGGCCCCATTCGGCGACCGGCCCGAGCTTGGGGCTGAGGCCGAAGAAGACCAGCAGCGCGTCGGCGGCGAGCGGATGGACGCTGCCGTCGGTGCGGGTGATCTCCAGCGACTTCAGCATGCCGCCCGGTGCGGAGAAGCCGGTGACCTGGCCGACGACCAGGTCCATCGTGCCGGCGGCCACGCAGGCGCGCATCCGCTCGACGCGTTCCGGCGGCGCCTGGAACACGTCGCGCCGGTGGACCAGGGTGACCCGTGCCGCCGCGTGGGGGCCGGCTTCGGCGAAGGCCAGGGCCTGGTCCAGCGCCGACCCGCCGCCGCCGACCACCACCAGCCGGCGGCCGGCGAAGACGGCGGGATCGGCCACGTGGTAGGCGACCTGGGACGCGGGCAGCGCTTCCAGGCCGTCGATCTTCAGCCGGCGGGGCTGGAAGGCGCCGGCGCCGGCGGCGATGACGATGGCGCGGGCGAGGAAGCGGGTGCCGTCGCCGGTCGCGAGGTGGAAGCGCCCGTCGCCGGCCGGGCCGATCTCGGCGACCTCCCGGCCCAGGTGCATCGGGGTGCCGAAAGGCCGCAGCTGCTGCTGCAGCCGGTCGACCAGTTCGCGGCCAGTGCAGACCGGCACGCCGGGGATGTCGTAGATGGGCTTGTCGGGGTAGAGCTCGATGCACTGGCCGCCCGGGTGGGGCAGCGCGTCGACGATGCGGGCGGACATCTCCAGCAGGCCCAGCTGGAAGGCCTGGAACAGCCCGACGGGGCCGCCGCCGATGACGACGACATCGGTCTCGACGGGCGCCGAGCCGCCGGCGCCCGGCGTCGCCGGCACGGGCTCCGCGGGGGACGGGGCGTCAGCCACGGCGCGGCTCCGGGCGCGGGATCAGCGGACCAGTTCGGCGAGCTTGCCGGGCTTGCCGTTCCACTCGTCCGCGTCGGGCATGGAGGCCTTGCGCTTGGTGATGCTCTTCCAGCCGTCGGCGCGCGCCAGCTCGGCGTTGATCTGCAGGAAGGCCATCTGGTCCGGCGGCACGTCTTCCTCGGCGAAGATGGCGTTGGCCGGGCACTCGGGGATGCACACCGCGCAATCGATGCATTCGTCGGGGTCGATGACGAGGAAGTTCGGCCCTTCGCGGAAGCAATCCACGGGGCAGACATCCACGCAATCGGTGTATTTGCACTTGATGCAGTTCTCGGTGACGACGTGTGTCATGGTGCGGCCAGGCGGGTCGGGAAAACCCGCCATTGTAAAAGATTGGGAAGTGGGTGGCGGCGCGGGGGCTTGGGAGTCCGCCCGCGCCGGCTGCCTGTTCGCGCCGCGGCCCGTCAGTCCACGAGGACGGCGGCGGAAGTCTTGTGGCTGGCGGTGTCGACCAGGATCATCGCGCCGAGCTGCCGCGCCTGCCGGTAGGGCAGGGTGGCCAGGGGTTCCTGCATCGCCAGCTCGACGTGGCCGAGCGCGTTGGCGGGCAGGGCGATGGCTTCCTCGCGCGCCAGGGTCTCGATGTTGAGCCGGTCGACGATGCGGGAAACCTTGGCCTTCACCCAGCGGTGGCCGTGCAGCGCCCAGTAGACGCGTCCCGGCACCAGCGGCTCGTCGTCGAGCCAGGCGACGGTGGCGCGCACCGTGCGCTCGGCGGCGAAGGCGCCGGGCGCGAGCAGCCAGTCGCCGCGCGAGACGTCCACCTCGCGGTCGAGCACGATGCCGGCGCTGTGGCCGGCGGCCTTGGCCTGCGGCCGGCGCGCGTGGTCGAGCACCTGGGCCACCCGGGCGGCCTGGCCGCCGGGCTGCACCACGATCTCCTGGCCGGGCGCGACGTCGCCGGTGGCGATGCGGCCCCAGAAGACGCGGCGACCCTGGCTGGTGTCGGAGGAACCGGAGAACTTCTCGACCCACTGCACCGGGAAGGCGAAGGGCGCCGCGGCCTCGGCCTCGACGCAGGGCAGCTTCTCCAGCAGCGCGAGCAGGCTGGGGCCGTCGTAGCCGCACCAGCCCGGCTTGGCGTCCACCACGTTCCAGCCCTTGAGCGCGGAGACGGGCACCGTCTCGTGGACTTCGAGTCCGGCCTGCTTCGAGAAGGCGTCGAGCGCCGCGCGGATGTGGGCGAAGGCGGCCGCGGCGTCCTCGACCGCGTCGAGCTTGTTGACCGCGAACACCACCGAGGGCACGCGCAGCAGGTGCACCAGCAGCGCGTGGCGGCGGGTCTGCGGCAGCAGTTCGGGCACCGGCCGGCGCCAGTCGAGCTTGGTGGCGTCGACCAGCACCACCGCGGCGTCGGCGCTGGAGGCGGCGGTGACCATGTTGCGGGTGTACTGCTCGTGGCCCGGCGCGTCGCCGATGATGAACTTGCGGTCCGGCGTGGCGAAGTAGCGGTAGGCCACGTCGATGGTGATGCCTTGCTCGCGCTCGGCCGACAGGCCGTCGGTGAGCAGCGCGAGGTCGGTCTCGCCGCCGCGCTGCACGCCGGCGAGCTGATCCTGCAGCACCGTCTTGCTGTCCACCAGCAGGCGGCCGATCAGGGTGCTCTTGCCGTCGTCCACGCTGCCGCAGGTGATGAAGCGCAGGGCTGCGCCGGTGTCGCCGCGGTGCGGGTCGACGTTGGCGTCGAATCCGGCGGCAGCGGACGCCGTGCCTGCGCTGTTAGCTATGCTTTCCGTAGCGGACATCAGAAGTAACCGTCCTTCTTGCGTTTTTCCATGGAGGCGTCGGACGTCTTGTCGTCCATGCGGGTAGCGCCGCGTTCGCTGACGTCGGCGGCGAGCGTCTCGACCACGATGTCGGCGGCGCTGGCGGCGAGGCTCTCCACCGGGCAGGTGCAGGTGATGTCGCCCACGGTGCGGAAGCGCACGTCGCGCGATTCCACCGTCTCGCCGTCCCGGGCCGGGGTCAGGGGCGTGACCGGCACCAGCAGGCCCTTGCGCTCGACCACGTCGCGCTTGTGGGTGTAGTAGAGCGAGGGCAGCGCGATGCGCTCGCGGTCGATGTACTGCCAGACGTCGAGTTCGGTCCAGTTGCTGATCGGGAACACCCGGAAGTGCTCGCCGGGCTGCAGCCGGGTGTTGAACAGCGTCCACAGCTCGGGGCGCTGGGCCTTGGGCTGCCACTGGCCGAAGCTGTCGCGGTGGCTGAAGATGCGCTCCTTGGCGCGGGCCTTCTCCTCGTCGCGGCGCGCGCCGCCGATGAGCGCGTCGAAGCGGAATTCCTCGATCGCCTCCAGCAGCGTGACCGACTGGTGGACGTTGCGCGATTCGCCGGGATGCGAGAGCCGCACCGTGCCGCGGGCCATCGAGTCCTCGACGCTGCGCACGATCAGCTCGGCCTGCAGCTCCCGCGCGCGGAGATCGCGGAAGTCGGTGACTTCGTGGAAGTTGTGCCCGGTGTCGATCATCAGCAGCGGATACGGGATCCGGCCGGCGCCGAAGGCCTTCTCGGCGCACTTGAGCAGCACCAGCGAGTCCTTGCCGCCCGAGAACAGCAGGGCCGGCCGCTCGAAGGCGGCGGCCACCTCGCGCAGGATGAAGATGGCCTCCTCCTCGAGCGCGTCGAGGTGGGCGTTCGACAGGTGCGCGTGCGGATGCGCCTCGGCGGAGGCCGGGACGGGCCGCGCGCCGGCGCCGGCCGCGGCGGGCGCGTCGAGCAGGGTGTCGTCGGTGGTGTAGTTCATTGGGGGGACTCGGGAACGGTCGATACGGTGATCGGGCGGACGGGCGCGGCGGGACTGGCCGGGCGGTCGGCGAGCGAGGCGACGGCGCCGGGCAGCGACTCGAAGCCCGGGGCTTCGAGGCTGGCCTGGGCGGCGTCCGCGGCGGCGTCGTCCTGGCCGACGTGCAGGCCGCACTCCTTGGCGCTCTCCTGCTCCCACCACCAGCGGCCGGAGCGGAAATCCTCGCCCAGGGTCACCGCCCGGGTGCAGGGCTCGCAGCCGATGCTGGGGAAGAAGCGGTCGTGCAGCGGGTTGTAGGGCACGCCGTGCAGTTCGACGTAGTGCCAGACGTCGCCCCAGGTCCACCCGGCCAGCGGATTGACCTTGGCGCGGGTGGCGGAGGCGCCGTCGTGGCCGTCGATGCGCTGCAGCTCGATGTCGTGCACCTCGGCGCGGGCGTTGGACTGCTCGCGGCGCAGGCCGGTGATCCAGGCCCGCTTGCCGGCGAGGGCGCGCTCCAGCGGAACCATCTTGCGGAAATCGCAGCAGGCCTTGCGCAGCGCGAGGCTGCGGTACATCGCGTCCTCGCCGTTCTCGGCGACGAAGGCGGCGGCGACCGCGGGGTCGGGGGTGTAGACCTCGACCGTGCGGCCGTAGCGCGCCTCCAGCCGGCCGATCAGGGCGACCGTCTCGGCGTGCAGCTTGCGGGTGTCGAGCACGAAGACGGACGCGTCGATGCCGCTCTTCTGGAGGAGGTCGGTGACGACCATGTCCTCGACGCCCAGGCTCGACGCCTGGGTGATGGGCGAGAAGCGCCGGGCGGCGTCCTGCAGCAGGGCGATGGCGTCGGCCACCTTGCGGTCGAAGTCGGCCGAGGCGCCGCGGGCGTAGAGCGTGATCGCGCTGGCGGCCGGCGCGGCGCCGAAGCGCCCGGCCAGGCTGCTGGCCGCGCCTCCGGCGGTGGCGGCGTCGGCGCTCATGCCGAGGCCGCCTGCGCGGGATGCACGTCCACCGGCAGCGGCCGGGGCTCGGGCGCCTTGAAGTGCGGCAGCGTGTTGACCGCGTCGCCCTGGTAGAAGCCGCCGAAGCGCTCGAACTGGCGGCGGGCGTCGGCGATGTCCACGCCTTCGCGCAGCACCGCCACGTCGAAGCCGGTCCGGGCCATCTGCACCAGCTGGTCGATCAGGACGTCGCCGGTGGCGCGCAGCTCGCCCCGGAAGCCCATGCGGCGGCGCAGCAGGAAGGCCTGGCTGAAGGCGCGGCCGTCGGTGAACTTGGGGAAATGCAGGTCGATCCGGTCGATGCCGTCGAACACGACGGCCGCCGGGTCGGCGTCGTTGGCGAGTTCGAGCACGCGGGTCCGGGCCTCGGGGTTCTGCTCGGACCAGGCGGCGTGCTCCGCGGCGGTGATGATCTTCATGGGGGCTCTTCTGTTCGTGGGGGCGGCGGGCCGGGGGCTGCCCGGTTCAGGCCGGCTGGGCCTCGGCGGCGGCCGGCTGGCGGACGCCGTTCGCGGCGGCCTTGAACGGGTCGATGCCGACCCGGCGCAGGGTGTCGATGAAGGTCTCGGCCTTGCCGCCGGCGTCCGACGGCCGGCGCTGGGCGCGGTAGGTGTCGAGCACCGCCTCGATGGCGTCGGTGACCTCGGCCGCCGAGAAGGACGGGCCGACCACCTTGCCGGCCTGCGCCGCGCCCGACAGCGCCGAGCCGTCCGAGCCGCCGAGCGTGACCTGGTACCACTCCTTGCCGTCCTTGTCGACGCCGATCACGCCGATGTGGCCGCTGTGGTGGTGGCCGCAGGAGTTGATGCAGCCGCTGATGTGCAGGTCGATCTCGCCAAGGTCGTGCAGCTCGTCGAGGTCGTCGAAGCGCTCGGTGATCGCGGCGGCGATCGGGATGGAGCGGGCGTTGGCCAGCGCGCAGAAGTCGCCGCCGGGGCAGGCGATCATGTCGGTGAGCAGGCGGATGTTGGGCCGCGCCAGGTTGAGCCGGACGGCTTCCTGCCAGACCTGGTGCAGGTCGTTGGCGTGGACCCAGGGCAGCAGCAGGTTCTGGTCGTGGGTGACCCGCGCCTCGCCGGCGCTGAAGCGCTCGGCCAGGTCGGCCGCGGCGTCGAGCACCTGCGCGTCCGCGTCGCCGGGGGCGAGGCCCGGGCGCTTGAAGGACAGGGTGACCGCGCGCAGGGCCGGGTCTTTGTGCGGCGCGACGTTGCGCGCCAGCCAGCGGCGGAAGGCCGGGTCCTCGGGCAACTCCGCGAGCGGCGCGCCGACGTGGCGGGTGAGGGTCGGCGGCACGAAGCATGCGGCCACCCGGTCGAACTCGGCCTGGGTGATGGTGTGCGGAGCGCCGTCGTGCTCGACGATCTGGCGGAATTCCTCCTCCACTTCGTCGATGTAGCGCTGGCCCTCGGCCTTGACCAGGATCTTGATCCGGGCCTTGTAGATGTTGTCGCGGCGGCCGTAGCGGTTGTAGACCCGCACCACCGCCTCGAGGTAGTTCATGATGTCCTGCCAGGGCACGAAGGGCCGGATCACCGTGCCGACCACCGGCGTGCGGCCCATGCCGCCGCCGACGCGCACCTCGAAACCGGTCTCGCCCGCACCGTTGCGCAGGACCCGCAGGCCGACGTCGTGCCAGCCGGTGGCCGCGCGGTCCTCGGCGGCGCCGGTGATCGCGATCTTGAACTTGCGCGGCAGGAAGGCGAATTCGGGGTGCAGCGTGCTCCACTGGCGCATGATCTCGGCGTAGGGGCGCGGATCGACCGCCTCGTCCACCGCGATGCCGGCCAGCTCGTCGCTGGTGATGTTGCGGATGCAGTTGCCGCTGGTCTGGATGCCGTGCATGTCCACCGAGGCCAGCAGGTCCATCACCTCGGCCGACTTGGACAGCGGGATCCAGTTGTACTGGACGTTCTGGCGGGTGGTGAAGTGGGCGTAGTGCGTCGGCAGGTGGGTGGTGCCGAGCAGGCCCTGGGTCTCCATCGCGTGCTTGTAGACGGCGGCTTCGGGCTCGTCGTACTCGCGGGCGATGCGGGCCAGCGCGCGCAGCTGGCGCGCGGCCAGCTCGCCGTAGGGCACCGCCACCCGCAGCATCGGGGCGTAGCGCTGCACGTACCAGCCGTTCTGCAGCCGCAGCGGCTTGAACTCGTCCTCGCTCAGCTTGCCGGCCTGCCACCGTTCGAGCTGGTCGCGGAACTGGGCGGCGCGCTGGTGGACGAACTGCCGGTCGAATGCGGTGTAACGGTACATCGTGGGAACGTTTTATAGGGTGATCAATTTGCTGCCGGCGTAGGCCAGCAGCACGGACAGCAGCGAGCGGATGACGCGGTCGGAAGTGCGGTGCACCAGGTGCGCGCCCAGCCAGATGCCGGGCAGCGAGCCGATCAGCAGCTTGGCCAGCAGCGGCCACTCGACGGTGCCGATCGACGCGTGGCCGAAGCCGGCGACCAGGGTCAGCGGGACCGCGTGGGCGATGTCGGCCGCCACGATCCGCGGCAGCGGCAGCGCCGGGTACAGCAGCATCAGGGCGAGCACGCCGATGGCGCCCGCGCCGACGGAGGTCAATGTTACCAATGCGCCGATCACCGCGCCGAAGGCCACCGGCAGGGCCCAGTGGCGCGGGCGGGTGGCGTGGCGCAGGGCCTCGGGGGCGATGGCGCGGGGCGCGGACTTGCCCGCGACCGCCTTGTAGAAGGTCGCCACCGCGGTCAGCAGCAGCGCGGCGCCGAGCGTGGTCGTCATCGCGTGCTGCACCGCGGGGTCGGCCGGCCCGGTGCGGCCCAGGACGTAGAGCGTGGCCAGCGAGGCCGGCACGCTGCCGGCCGCCAGCTGCATCACCACCGGCCAGTCGATGGCGCGCTGGCGGGCGAGCTTGACCGATCCGCCCAGCTTGGTGAAGGCGGCGAACAGCAGGTCGGTGCCGATGGCCATGTGCGGCTTGATGCCGAAGAAGAAGATCAGCAGCGGGGTCATGAGCGACCCCCCGCCGACGCCGGTGAGGCCCACCACGAAGCCCACCGCGAAACCGGCCAGGACGAATGCGAGATCGTGCATGGCGGCGGACTGTAGGACCGCTCCTTATAAACCCCAACGATTTATTTGTTCGCGCCTTATGCGGATAAGCATATGCGCCAATGCCGGCGCGGCTTCCCGGACCGTCAGGCCGCTTTTCCGGATAAGGCCGGCCCGAGCCGCTCGATGGACAGCGCGCGCGCGAGCGCCGGCTCCAGGGGGAGCGGTTCGCCGTGCAGGCGGGCCGCCAGCAGTTCGGCGCAGAGCAGCCCGAGCGTGAGCCCGCGGGAGCCCATCGCGGTGCAGGTCCAGAGGCCCGGCCGGGCCGCCGGATCGACCGGGCCGACCACCGGGCGGCGGTCGGAGGCGGTGCAGCGCACGCCCGACCAGGTCCGCGGCCCGGCCGCGAACTGCGGCGCCAGGGCGTCGGCCTGCGCGGGCAGGAGCCGGGCGAGCCGTTCGAGGTTGGCGGCGTGGGCCGCGGCGATCTCGTCCGGGCGCGGCCGCGGGTCGGTCAGGCCGCGTTCGAAGGTCGCGCCGGCGACCCAGGCACCGCGGCCCGGGCCGTCCAGCGGCACGCCCGCGATGAAGCTGCCGTGGCCGTTGACCGGCCGCGCGGGCGCCGGCCCGTCCCAGTCGCCGATGGAGACCTGCCCGCGCACCGGGTTCAGGGCGAGCCGGCCGTCCAGCAGCGCCCGGCTGCCGTAGCCGGCGGCCGCCACCACCAGCGGCGCGCGGGCCCGCGTCGCGCCGGAGGCGTCCAGCAGCAGCCAGTCGGCGCTGCCGTCCTCCGCCGGCCGGATCCGGTCGATGCGGACGCCGCCCTCCCATGCGACGCCGGGCTGGTCCAGCAGCGCGCGCACCAGCCGCGCGGGGCGCAGCCAGGCCGCCCGGCGGTGCAGGCAGGCGACCGTGCCGGCGGGCAGGCCGGCGGCAGCGATGTCGGCGGCGGTGGCGGCGCGGCTCCAGTCCTCGCGCCAGTCTCCGGGTCGGGAGGGCAGGCCGGGCGTGTCGTCGGTCCGGTGCTCCAGCACGCCCCGGGGGTGCCAGTCGACGCCGTCCGCGAGCAGCGCGCCGGCCTGGTCGATCGCGATGCGCGCGCCGCGGCGCGACAGGCGCGACAGCAGGTTGTCGTCGGGCGAGACGTGCGGCGCCACGATGCCGGCCGGCAGGCCGGAGGCGCCCGCCGCCGGCGCGTCGCCCGCATCCAGCACCCGCACCCGCCAGCCGCGCCGCGCCAGCGCCGCGGCCGCCGCGGCGCCGGCGATGCCGGAGCCGACCACCACGCAATCCGCCGGCGGACCGTCCCAGCGGCCGTCGGCCCATTCGTCGGCCGGGCGGCGCGGCGTCCAGGCCGGCGCGTACTCGCCCTGGAGGTTGTCGCGCTTGGGCGGCGCCCCAGGCGCCTTGCGCACCGCGAAACCGCACTGCGCGAGGCCGTCGCGCACCGCGCGGGCGATGGTCCAGGTGGCGATGCGGGTGCCGGGCCGGCAGCAGCGGGCGACGGCCTTGAAGGCGTCGATGCTCCACATGTCCGGGTTGGCGGCCGGCCCGAAGCCGTCGAGGTAGACCGCGTCGGCGGCGCAGGGGAACTGCCGCAGCGCGGCCCGGGTGTCGCCGATGCACAGCGTCAGCAGCACCCGGCCGCCGTCGAAGGCCAGGCGATGCACGCCCGGCTCCAGTCCCCACCAGCGCGCATGCAGTTCGCGCGCCTCGGCCTGCAGGTCCGGGTGCGCCGCCGCGGCCCGCAGCAACGCCTCCGCCCCGACCGGGAAGGCTTCGGTCGCGACGTAGTGCAGCAGGCGCGGTCGGCGGGGATCGTCGCGCCAGGCCTGCCGGGTGACGAGGAAATTCAGCCCCGGGCCGAAGCCGGTCTCCAGGACGCACCAGCGCTCCCGCCCGGCCCAGGCCGCGGGCAGGCCGCAGCCGGCCAGGAACACCTCGCGCGCCTGGCCGATGCCGCCGCCGACGTCGCTGCGGTAGCGGTCGCCGAAGCGCGGGCTGTAGGGCGTGCCGTCCTCCAGCCAGTCGACCGTCTCGGGCATGCGCGGGGAAGGGGGTGGATGGCGGCGCGCCGGGGGCGCGTCAGGCCGCGGGCGGCACGTAGCCCTGGGCCGCGTCGGCGCCTTCGCCGAAGAAGTGCTTCTCCATCTGGCGCGCCAGGTACTGGCGGGCGCGCTGGTCGGCGAGGTTCAGCCGGTTCTCGTTGACGAGCATGGTCTGGTGCTTCATCCAGTCGGCCCAGGCCTGCTTGCTGACGCCTTCCCAGATGCGCTTGCCCAGTTCGCCGGGGTAGGGGGGGAAATCGAGTCCCTCGGCTTCGGTGCCGAGCTTGATGCAATGAACCATGCGTGCCATGAGGTCGGGTGTCCTTGGAGATCCGTTAAGAATTTTTCTGCATAACAAGATGACTTCTTGTTTGTTTCGGTTTGGTCGGGCGGCTTTGAGAATTCTCCTATCGACCACCACTCCCGCAGGGAAGACCGCTCCATGAAACAGCGCCGCGACTTTATCAAGATTCCCCTGGCGGCCGCCGCCCTGTCCGCCATGACCCTGGGCGCGCTGCCCGCCTGGGCGCAGAAGGTGAGCCTGCTCAACGTGTCCTACGACCCGACGCGCGAGCTGTACGTGGACTACAACGCCGCCTTCGCGAAGCACTGGAAGGCCAAGACCGGGCAGGACGTCGCGGTCAAGCAGTCGCACGGCGGATCCAGCAAGCAGGCCCGCTCGGTCATCGACGGCATCGACGCCGACGTGGTCACCCTCGGGCTCGCGCCCGACGTCGACGCGCTGGTGCCCAGCGGCCTGGTGAACAAGGACTGGCAGAAGCGCCTGCCCCTGAACTCCTCGCCCTACACCTCGACCATCGTGTTCCTGGTCAAGAAGGGCAACCCCAAGGGCATCAAGGACTGGGGCGACCTGGCCCGGCCCGGCATCAGCGTGATCACGCCCAACCCCAAGACCTCCGCAGGCGCGCGCTGGAACTACCTGGCCGCCTGGGAGTACGGCCGCCGCGCCTTCGGCGGCGACGCGGGCGCCAAGGACTACATCGCCAAGGTGTTCGCCAACGTGCCGGTGCTCGACACCGGCGCCCGGGGCTCGACAATCACCTTCGCGCAGCGCAACGTCGGCGATGTGCTGATCTCGTGGGAGAACGACGCCTTCCTGGCGTTCAAGGAGTTCGGCGCCGGCAAGTTCGAGATCGTCGTTCCCAGCGTCAGCATCCTGACCGAGCCCACCGTGGCGGTGGTCGACAGGAACGTGGACAAGAAGGGCACCCGCGCGGTGGCCGAGGAATACCTGAAATTCCTCTACACCGACGAGGCGCAGGACATCGTCGGCCGGCACTACTACCGTCCGACCGGCGAGAAGGCCAAGGCCAAGTACGCCGGCCAGTTCCCCAAGCTGGAGCTGGTGAGCATCGACCAGGGCTTCGGCGGATGGGAGAAGGCCAACAAGGCGCACTTCGCCGACGGCGCCTCGTTCGACCAGATCTACACCAAGAAGTGATGCGGGCGGACCGATGGGCATCCTCCTGATCGCCGGCAGTCCGTCCGGGAACTCGCGCTCGGCCGCGTTGCTGCACGCCGCCGGACGGCGGCTGGAATCCGCCGGGCAACGCATCGCCGCGCTGCCGGTGCGCGAGCTGTCCGCGGACGCGCTGGTGCGGGCCGACTTCGGCCATCCGTCCATCGCCGACGCCGCCGCCCGGGTGGCGGCCGCCCATGCGGTAGTGGTGGCGACGCCGGTCTACAAGGCGGCCTACAGCGGCGTGCTCAAGGTCTTCCTGGACCTGCTTCCGCAGACCGCGCTGCGCGGGAAGACGGTGCTGCCGATCGCCACCGGCGGCAGCCCGCACCACATGCTGGCCCTCGACTACGCGTTGCGGCCGGTGCTGCAGGCCCTGGGCGCGCGGCACATCCTGCCGGGGCTCTACGCCAGCGACGCGCAGGTCGTGCTCACGCCCGAGGGCGCGAGCCGGATCGCGCCGGAGATCGGTGCGCGCCTGGACGACGCGGTCGCCGCGCTGCTGCGGGAGACGCCCGCCCTGGCGCAGGGCGCGGATGTCGCGTTCTCGCAGGTCCGCTGCAGCTATTGACGCGCCGCTCCGGCGAACCCTTTCCTTCCGTCTTTTCCCCCAACCAAGGAGTCCCCCATGTCCATCCAAGCCATCAACGTGCGCAACCAGTTCCGCGGCAAGGTCAAGGAAATCATCCGCGGAGACGTCGTCTCCGAGATCGACGTCGAAACCCCCTGGGGCATCGTGACCTCGGTCATCACCACCCGCTCGGTGGACCAGCTGGAGCTGGTCGTGGGCTCGGACGTGGTCGCCCTGGTCAAGTCGACCGAGGTGTCGCTGGCCAAGCTCTGAGCCGCGACGGGCGGCTTCATGCGAAAAACGGATAAGCAAGCCTGAAAACGTTTCTTCGCGATCGCGGCCGTCCTCCGCACAATTTCCGCAGATCCCCCGCCTTCACTTCCAGGAGACGCCCATGAGCACCCTTCGCCTCGGCGACACCGCCCCCGACTTCACCCAGGATTCGTCCCACGGCCCGATCCATTTCCACGAGTGGGCCGGCGATTCGTGGGTGGTGCTGTTCTCGCACCCGGCCGACTTCACGCCGGTCTGCACCACCGAGCTGGGCCGCACCGCGGCGCTGTCGGGCGAATTCACCAAGCGCGGCGTCAAGCCGATCGCGATCAGCGTGGACCCCGCGGACAAGCACCAGCAGTGGATCGCCGACATCGACGAGACGCAGGGGACCACGGTCGATTTCCCGATCCTGGCCGACCCCGACCGCAAGGTGGCCGAGCTCTACGACCTGATCCATCCGAACGCCTCGACCACCGCGACGGTGCGCAGCGTGTTCTTCATCGATCCGCAGAAGAAGATCCGCGCCACGCTGACCTACCCGGCCAGCACCGGCCGCAACTTCGACGAACTGCTGCGGGTGATCGATTCGCTGCAGCTCACCGACAGCCACAAGGTCGCCACCCCGGCGGACTGGAAGGACGGCGACGACGTGGTGATCGTGCCGAGCATCCAGGACCCGGCCGAGCTGGCCGAGCGCTTCCCCAAGGGCTTCAAGGCCGTCCGGCCCTACCTGCGGGTGACGCCGCAGCCCAACAAGTAAGCCGCGGCCGTCCGCCGCAGCGCCCGCAACCGCACACGCGATCCGCATGCCCCACGCAGCGCCGCCGCGCGTCGTCATCGTCCCGGGATGGCGCGATTCCGGCCCGGGCCACTGGCAGAGCCTGTGGGCCGAGCAGCTGCCGGGCGCGGTCCGGGTGGTGCAGGACGACTGGATCTCGCCCGCCCGCGCGGCCTGGGTCGAGAGCCTGCGCCGCACCATCCTCGACCTGCCCGGTCCGGTGGTGGTGGCGGCCCATAGCCTGGGCTGCATCGCCGTGACCCACCTGCCCGCCGACGCGCTGGCCCGCATCCGCGGCGCGCTGCTGGTGGCGCCTGCCGATCCGGAGCGCAAGGCGGTCCTGGCCGACTTCGCGCCGGTGCCGCACGCCCGCCTGCCGTTCCGCAGCGTGCTGGTGGCCAGCGGCAACGACCCGTTCTGTCCGGTGCGCCTGGCCGGCGCCTATGCCCGCGCCTGGGGCAGCGAGTTCGTGCGGCTGCAGGACGCGGGGCACATCAACCTGGAATCGGGCTTCGGCCCCTGGCCGCTCGGGCGCGCCTTGCTGCGCTCGCTGACGGAAGACGGCGACGAGGCCGGCCGCGACGGCGACAGCGAACAAGACGACAGCGTTCCCGAGGAGGAGGACACCGTGGCATCCATCGACCGCATCCCGGCCCGGCCGTCCGGCGCCGCGCCGCAGCGGGCCCGGGCGCTGCCCGCGCCGCCGCTGCGCCGGACCGCCGAGGTCCGGCGTTGAGCGCCGCGGGCGCCCTGGCCGCCGCGGGCCTGCCCACCGTCCCCGCGCGCCGCAGGCGGCGGGTGCTGCCGGGCTTCCACCTGACGCTCGGCTACACCCTGTTCTACCTGGGCCTGATCGTGCTGCTGCCGATGGCGGCGCTGTTCTTCCGGGCCTCGACCCTGTCCTGGGACGCGTTCTGGCTGGCGGTGTCCTCGCCCCGGGTGCTGGCTTCCTACCGTGTCACCTTCGGCGCCTCGCTGCTCGCGGCGCTGGTCAACCTGGTTTTCGGGCTGCTCGTGGCCTGGGTGCTGGTGCGCTACCGTTTCCCCGGCCGCCGCATCGTCGACGCGCTGGTGGACCTGCCGTTCGCGCTGCCGACGGCGGTGGCCGGCATCTCGCTGACCGCGCTGCTGGCCGGCAACGGCTGGATCGGCCGCTACCTAGAACCGCTCGGCATCACGCTGGCCTTCCGCCCGGCGGGCATCGTGGTGGCGCTGATCTTCATCGGGCTGCCGTTCGTGGTGCGCACGGTGCAGCCGGTGCTGGAGGACGTGGAGAAGGAACTGGAGGAGGCCGCCGCCAGCCTGGGCGCGACCCGGCTGCAGACCTTCGTCCGGGTCATCCTGCCGGCGATCGCGCCGGCGCTGCTGACCGGCTTCGCGATGGCCTTCGCCCGCGCGGTGGGGGAGTACGGCTCGGTGGTGTTCATCGCCGGCAACATGCCGATGGTCTCGGAGATCGCGCCGCTGCTGATCCTGGTGAAGCTGGAACAGTTCGACTACGCGGGCGCCTCGGCGGTCGCGGTGGTGCTGCTGGTGGCGTCCTTCGCGCTGCTGCTGCTGATCAACGCCCTGCAGGCCTGGCAGCGCCGCCTCACCGGGGGTGCCCACGCATGAGCGCGCGCCCGTCCCCGGCGGCCGCCGGGTCTTCCGGTCCCTCCGTCCCCACCGTTCCCGGCGAAGCGCCGCGAGGAGTCCGCCCATGAGCCTGCGCGCTCCGACCGCCTCGGCCGGCACGGCCGAATCCCCCTGGGTGCGCCGCCTGCTGATCGGCGTCGCCCTGGCCTTCCTGCTGCTCTTCCTGGTGCTGCCGTTGGCGGCGGTGTTCACCGAGGCCCTGCGCAAGGGCGCGGACGCCTACCTGGACGCGCTCCGCGAGCCCGACGCCTGGTCGGCGATCCGGCTCACGCTGCTGACCGCGGCGATCTCGGTGCCGCTGAACCTGGTGTTCGGCGTGGCCGCGGCCTGGGCGATCGCCAAGTACGAGTTCCGCGGCAAGGCGGTGCTGACCACGCTGGTGGACCTGCCGTTCTCGGTGTCGCCGGTGGTCGCCGGCCTGTCCTTCGTGCTGCTCTTCGGCGCGCACGGCTGGTTCGGCCCCTGGCTGGCGGCCCACGACCTGAAGATCGTCTTCGCGGTGCCGGGCATCGTGCTGGCCACGGTCTTCGTGACCTTCCCCTTCGTCGCCCGCGAGCTGATCCCGCTGATGCAGGCGCAGGGCAGCGACGAGGAGCAGGCGGCCATCGTGCTCGGCGCCTCGGGCTGGCAGACCTTCTGGAAGGTGACCCTGCCCAACATCAAGTGGGGCCTGGTCTACGGGGTGATCCTGTGCAACGCCCGGGCGATGGGCGAGTTCGGCGCGGTGTCGGTGGTCTCGGGCCACATCCGCGGCGAGACCAACACCATCCCGCTGCAGGTCGAGATCCTGTACAACGAATACCAGCTGCAGGCGGCCTTCGCGGTGGCCTCGCTGCTCGCCCTGCTGGCGCTGGTCACGCTGGTCATCAAGTCGATCGCCGAATGGCGCCAGGAGCGCGAGCGCCGCGAGGCCGCGTCCCTGCCGCCGGAACGGCCGCCGTCGGCCGCCCCCGCGGCGGCTCCGGCGGATGGTTATGCTCGCCCCGCCGGCGCCCTGGCGCGCTGACGGTCCCCGCCGGGCGGCCCGGCCGGTCCCGGGCCCCGCGCCGCCTTCCGACCCGAATTCCCCGATCCTTTCCGGCGCCCCGGGCGCCCGCCTCGCGAGACACACCACCATGGGTATCCAGATCCAACACGTCCACAAGCAGTTCGGCAGCTTCCAGGCGCTGCAGGACGTCAGCCTCGACATCGCGGCCGGGGAACTGGTGGCGCTGCTCGGCCCCTCGGGCTGCGGCAAGACCACGCTGCTGCGGATCATCGCCGGCCTGGAGACGCCCGACACGGGCAGCATCCTCTTCGCCGGCAACGACACCACCGACGTGCACGTGCGCGAGCGCCAGGTCGGCTTCGTGTTCCAGCACTACGCGCTGTTCCGGCACATGACCGTGTTCGAGAACGTGGCCTTCGGCCTGCGGGTGCGGCCGCGCAAGGAGCGGCCGTCCGAGGCGGCGATCAAGGCCAAGGTGCACGAGCTGCTCGGCCTGGTGCAGCTCGACTGGCTGGCCGACCGCTACCCCTCGCAGCTCTCCGGCGGCCAGCGCCAGCGCATCGCGCTGGCCCGCGCGCTGGCGGTGGAGCCCAAGGTGCTGCTGCTCGACGAGCCTTTCGGCGCGCTCGACGCCCAGGTCCGCAAGGAGCTGCGCCGCTGGCTGCGCCGGCTGCACGACGAACTGCACGTCACCAGCATCTTCGTGACCCACGACCAGGAGGAGGCCCTGGAAGTCTCCGATCGGGTGGTGGTGATGAACAAAGGCCGGATCGAGCAGATCGGCTCGCCGCAAGAAGTCTGGGAGCATCCGGCCAGCCCCTTCGTCTACGGCTTCCTGGGCGACGTGAACCTGTTCCGCGGCCGGGCGCACCAGGGCGCGGTGCACCTCGACGGCCTGCGCATCGATTCGCCCGAGCACCACGCGGCGCAGGACGCCGACGCCCTGGCCTATGTCCGGCCCCACGACCTGGACGTCCAGCCCTACACCCCGGGCGTCGAGCGGGGCGCGGACGGGGAGGCGCAGGGCATCGTCGCGCGGCTGGACCGGGCGATCGTGGTCGGCCCGGTCGCGCGGCTCGAGCTGGTGCCGGAGGCGACGGGCAAACCCGTGGACAATCGGGCGCCGGACACGCTCTTCGAGGCCCGCATCCCCTCCGAGCGTTTCCGCGAGCTGGGCCTGCGCGAAGGCGACCTGCTGCTGGCGACCCCGCGCAAGGCGCGCGTGTTCCTCGACGCGGGCGCCAACATCTGAAGGCGGTGCGGCGCCCGCCGGCCGCGCGAACCGTCGCCTCCGCGCGGGATCCATCCCCGTTTGCCCTCAAGGACCCCGCACCGTGCCGAACTGGTTTGCCTCCGCCCCCCGCCGCGTCCTCGCGGCCGTCTCCCTCGCCTGCGTCGGCCTGCTGGCCTTCGGGCTGTACCTGCAGCACGTCGTCGGCCTGGAGCCGTGCCCGATGTGCATCGTGCAGCGTTATGCTCTCGTTTTGGTAGCTGTCTTCGCAGGATTGGCGGGCGCCAGCGGCCGAAAGGGCGTGCAAGGTTTCTTCGGCGGGCTGGCGGCGGTGGCGGCGGTCGGCGGCGCCTTCGTGGCGGCGCGGCAGAGCTTCCTGCAGTGGTACCCGCCCGAATTCCCGTCCTGCGGCCGCGACCTCTACGGGATGATCGAGACCTTTCCGCTCAAGCGGGCGATCCCGATGATCTTCCGCGGCGGCGGCGACTGCACCCAGGTCGACTGGACCTTCCTCGGCCTGTCGATCGCCAACTGGTCCTTCGTCTGCTTCGTGGCGATCGCCCTCGCGCTGGTGGCGCTGGCGGCGGTCCCGCCGCGCCGCCGCCGGGCTTGAGCGCTTTCCCCGACCATCCCGCGCAGGCCCCGGGCCTGCGCTTCCATTTCCAGGAGATTCCCATGTTCCAGAAGATCGTGATCGCCGGGCTGGCGACCGCCGCGTTCGCCGCCGGCGCGCCCGCACGGGCGCAGGACGGCGGCAAGCCGCTGCTCAACGCCTCCTACGACGTGGCCCGCGAGCTGTTCGCGGCGCTCAACCCCAAGTTCCAGGACTACTGGACCAAGCAGGGCAACCCGCCGGTCAAGATCGACCAGTCCTACGCGGGCACCTCGCGCCAGGCGCAGGACATCATCCAGGGCAAGAAGGTCGACGTGGTCACCTTCAACCAGGTGCCCGACATCGACATCCTCGCCACCCGCGGCCTGGTGCGCAAGGACTGGGCCAAGCAGTTCCCGAACAACAGCTCGCCGTACTACAGCACCATCGGCTTCCTGGTGCGCAAGGGCAACCCCAAGAACATCCGCACCTGGGACGACCTGGTGCGCAGCGACGTGAAGCTGGTCTTCCCCAACCCGAAGACCTCGGGCAACGCGCGCTACAGCTACCTGGGCGCCTGGCTCTACGCCAACGAGAAGTTCAAGGGCGACGAGGCCAAGGTGCGCGACTTCGTCGGCAACCTGCTGCGCAACGTCGAGAACTTCCCGACCGGCGGCCGCGGCGCGACCGTGGCCTTCGCGCAGAACGGCCAGGGCGACGCGCTGCTGACCTTCGAGTCCGAGGTGATGAACATCGCCAAGGGCGACGAGTTCAAGGCGCTGGGCCTGGAGGTGGTGGTGCCGCCGGTCAGCGTGCTCGCCGAATTCCCGGTGGCGGTGGTCGACAAGGTGGCCGACGAGAAGGGCACCCGCAAGGTCGCCACCGAATACCTGAAGTTCCAGTACAGCCGCGAGATGCAGCTGCTGCTGACCTCCTTCAACTACCGGGTGCACGAGCCCACCGTGGTCAAGGCCACCGCCGCGCAGTTCGCCAAGGTGCGGCTGATCAACCCGACCGAGGTGCTGGGCGGCTGGGACCAGATCCAGGCCAAGCATTTCGGCTCCAACGGGCTGGTGGACCAGCTGCTCGCGCAGAAGCGCTGAGCCGCGGCGCCGCGCATCCGCGGCGCTCCGTCCGACGGGACGCGGCGCCCGGCCGGTTATCCTGACGGGCGGCGCGGGGCGCCGGGGGCACCGCCCCGGTCCGCGTCCCCCGGCCGGCCGCGCCGGCCCGGGTGCGCGCCGGCCGTCGCCGTCGCGCCCGGCTCCTGGCCTCCACCGTATTCCTTCCTTCCCGTGGCACTGTCACCTTCCTCCTGGCTGCTGCGGCAGCGTTCGCCGCTGCCGGGCTTCGGCCTGAGCTTCGGCCTGTCGGCGCTCTACGTCGCGCTGATCATCCTGTTCCCGATCTCGGCCCTGCTGCTCTACGTCGCCGACATGAGCCCGGCGCAGTACTGGCGCGCCATCTCGGACCCGCGGGTGGTGCAGAGCTACCGGGTGACCGTGGAGGGCGCGCTCTACTCGACCATCGCGGCGACGCTGGTCGGTTTCCTGCTGGCCTGGAACATCACCCGCTACGACTTCCCCGGCCGGCGGGCGCTGGAGGCGCTGGTGGACCTGCCGTTCGCGCTGCCCACCGCGGTCGCGGGCATCACCCTGTCGGCGCTGCTGGTGCCGGGCGGCTGGCTCGGGCAGTTCTTCGCGCCCCACAAGATCTCCTACGCCTTCCCGGGCATCGTGGTCGCGATGACCTTCACCAGCCTGCCTTTCGTGGTGCGCTCGGTCCAGCCGGTGCTGCAGGACCTGGGCCCGGAATACGAGGAAGCCGCCTCCACCCTGGGCGCGGGCCGCTGGCAGACCTTTTGGCGGGTGGTGCTGCCCGGGCTGGTGCCGGCGCTGGTGACCGGCTCCTCCCAGGCCTTCATCCGCAGCCTGGGCGAGTTCGGCGCGGTGATCATGATCGCCGGCAACATCCCCTTCAAGACCGAGGTGACCTCGCTGATGATCTTCGTGCGCCTGCAGGAATTCGAATACCCGGCCGCCGCGGCGATCGCGTCGGTCGTGCTGCTCGCCTCGCTGCTGCTGCTCTTCCTGCTGCGCTGGGCGCAGGGACGGCTGCTAGGCTGGCAGCGCAGGAGCGCGGCATGAGCGCCGCGCCGGACCGCTCCAAGCAAGCGGGCGCCGCAGCGCCGTGCGCGGAGGCTTCGCGATGAGCGCCGCGGACCGGGGCGCGCGCCGCCCGGCGCACGCCGGGCAGTGGCTGCTGGTCGGCCTGGGCCTGGCCTGCGCCGCGCTGCTGCTGGTGCTGCCGCTGGCGCTGATCTTCGCCCGCGCGCTCGAAGGCGGCTGGGCCGCGCTGGTGGCCAACCTCGGCGAGGACTTCACCCTGCACGCCATCGGCCTGACCCTGCTGGCCACCGCGATCACCGTGCCGGTCAACCTGGCCTTCGGCATCCTGCTGGCCTGGTGCGTCACCCACTACGACTTCCGGGGCCGGCGGCTGCTGACCACCCTGGTGGACATCCCCTACGCCACCTCGCCGGTGGTGGCCGGCCTGTGCTACCTGGTGGTCTACGGGCTGGAGAGCACCGTCGGCAAATGGCTCTCCGGCCACGGCGTGCAGCTGGTCTTCGCCTGGCCGGGCATCGTGCTGGTGACCATCTTCGTGACCGCGCCCTACGTGGCGCGCATCCTGATCCCGCTGATGCAGGCCCAGGGCAGCGACGAGGAGATGGCGGCGCTGACGCTGGGGGCCACCGGATGGCAGGTGTTCCGGCGGATCACCCTGCCCAACATCCGCTGGGCGCTGCTCTACGGCGTGGTGGTGACCAACGCGCGGGCGGTGGGCGAGTTCGGCGCGGTGTCGGTGGTGTCGGGCACCATCATGAACCAGACGCTCACCCTGCCGCTGCTGGTCGAGCAGCTCAACAACGACTACAAGACCGCCGCCGCCTTCAGCGCCGCGGCCCTGCTGGCCTGCATGGCGATGGTGACCCTGGTCGCCAAGAACGTCATGGAATGGCGCCAGCGCCGGCGCGAGGGCGCCTTGCCGAGCCCGGAGCGCCCGGTCGCGGCCGCGACCGGCGGCGACGCGGGCTGACGCGCGCCGCCGGCCCGGCCGCCGGGCCTCAGAACCGGTAGGCCGCGGTGGCGGTCACCGTGCGGCGCTGGCCGAAGAAGCAGTCGCCGCGGGTCAGGCAGGTGGTCAGCTGCACCTTGTCGGTCAGGTTGACCGCGTTGAGCGCGAAGCGCCAGGGGCCACTGTCGTAGGCGAGGTAGGCGTCGAACAGGGTCGCGCCCGGGGTGCGGATGGTGTCGGTGCCGTCCCAGCTCGCGCCGATGCGGCGCACGCCGCCGCCGGCGGTGAACCCGGCCTGGCCGCCGACCATGAAGCGGTGCGACAGCCACAGCGAGGCCGAATGCTCCGGCACGCCGCTCACCCGCTTGCCGCGGTCGCTGCCGTTGCTGCGCGAGACGATGGCGTCGGTCCAGGCGTAGGCGGCGGTGGCGTCCCAGCTGCCGGGCAGGCTCAGCGTGCCCTCGGCCTCCAGGCCCCGGACCCGCACCTCGCCCAACTGGACGCTGTTGAGCGGATTGGATGGATCGACGGTCTTGCGGTTGGTGTCGCGCAGCTCGTACGCGGCCAGCAGCAGCGCGGCGCGCTTGTCCTCCGGCTGCCAGCGCGCGCCGACCTCCCATTGCTTGCCGCGCTGGGGGCGGAAGGCCTGGCCGTAGAAGTCCACGCCGCCGAGCGGCAGGAAGGATTCGGCGTAGCTCAGGTAGGGCGACCAGCCGCCCGCGGCCTGGTAGACCAGGCCGGCGCGGTGGGTCCAGGCGCTGTCGTCCACCCGGGTCGCGGTGCTGTTGGTCTCGGCCTTGTCGTGCCGCAGGCCGAGCGTCGCCGCCCAGCGGCCCCACTTGAGCTGCTCCTGCGCGTAGACGCCGAGCTGGCGCTGCACCACCTCGGGCGAGGGCGTCAGGCTCGCGGGCGGCGCGTAGTTGCCGTAGACGGGCGCGTACACGTCGATCGGCGCCGCGCGGCCCCGTCCGCTGGCGGTGCCGAAGACGTTGCGCTGCGCGTCGAGCCCGACCAGCACCGTGTGGGCGACCTCGCCGGTGGCGAAGCGGGCCTCGGCCTGGTTGTCGAGCACCAGCATGCGGCCGGTGTTGCGCTGCTGGACGAGGTCGCGGTTGATGGTGCGGCCGTCGGCGTTGAACACCGGCCGCGCCGGCCGCCCGGTCGCGGGCACCGCGGTGAAGCTGGTGTAGGCGGTGCGGTAGTCCACGTCGGTGCGGGCGCCGCGCAGGTTCTGCCGCAGGGTCCAGGTGTCGTCCAGCCGGTGGCTGAACAGGTAGCCGAGGGTGTTCTGCGAACTGTCGTAGGCGTCCCAGCCGGGCTCGCCGGTGAAGGTGGAGGTCGGAATGGGGCCGAAGCGCGCCGGGTAGAGCGTGCCCTGCCAGGGGAAGAAGCCGATCATCGAGCCGCTGCGGTCCTTCTGGTGCACGCCCTGCAGCGTGAGCGATGTCGCGGCGCTCGGGCGCCAGGTGAGCGAGGGCGCGAGCACCAGCCGGTCGTCGGGCACCCAGTCCACCTGGCTGCCGCTGTCGCGGGCGACCGCGACCAGCCGGTAGAGCCAGCGGCCCTCGGCGTCGAGCGGGCCGGTCAGGTCGGCGGCGACCTGCTTGCGGTCGAAGCTGCCGTACTGCACCTGGACTTCGCGCTGCGCCTCGGGCAGCGGCCGCTTGGAGACGAGGTTGAGCACGCCGCCGACGCCCCCCTGTCCGTAGAGCACCGAGGACGGGCCGCGCAGCAGCTCCACCCGTTCGAGCGTGTAGGGCTCGACCTTGGCGCTGTTGTAGGTGCCGTAGGTGCGCAGCAGGCCGTCGAGGTACTGCACCACCGCGCCGCCGCGGGCGGTGAAGCTGTCGACCCGGCTGTCGAAGTAGCTCGACACGACGCCGGCGCTGTAGGCGGTGGTCTGGCGCAGGGTGAGCGCGCCCTGGGCCTCGATCTGGTCGCGGGTGACGACCGAGATCGCCTGCGGCGTCTCGGCCAGCGGGGTGTCGGTCTTGGTGGCGGTTGACGCGCGGCGGGCGACGAAGCCGCTGACCGGCCCGGTGGCGGTCTCGGCGCCGCCGGTGACGGTCACCGCGGAGAGGGAGCGTTCGGCCTCGGCGGCCTCGGCGGCGCCGGGCGCGGCGCCCAGCAGGGAGAGCGACGCGGCGGTCGCCAGGACGGTGGCGGGGCGGGATCGCGATCGGCGGCGCGATCGGGAAGGATGAGGCATCAGGGCACTCCAGCAAGTGTCGGCGGACCGCCCCGGGGGGCGGCGCCGGGTCCGTCGGATGGCTGGCTGATCGACCTCGCGCGGCAGGACCGGACGGTGCCTGCGGCGATGCTTGCTGGCTGCGAGCCTGGGATTATAGGAAGCGGTGCCTGGCCGGCCGGCGGCGGGTCAGTGCCCGGGCGCGGCCGGCGGGGGGAGCGTCGCGGGCGGCGTGGCCGCGGGCGGGGCGGCGGTCGCCGGGTCGCCGGCCGTCGCCGCGGGCGCCGGCGCGGTGCGGACCTGGCTGCTGCCGGAGCGCTTGGCCGCGTAGCAGGCCGCGTCGGCGCGGTGCAGGGCGTCGGCCAGGGTGTCGGGGCGGTAGAGGGCGGTGAGGCCGATGCTCACGCCCAGGCGGCGGGCGACGCCGTTCCAGCGGAACTCGTCCCGCCGCAGCCGCCCGACGATGCGGGCGGCGATCGCCCGCGCCCGATCGGTGTCGCAGCGGTGCAGCAGCGCGGCGAATTCGTCGCCGCCGACGCGCGCGACCAGGCCGTCGCGCCCGACTTCCTCGACGAAGAGGGCCGCGACTTCCCGCAGCGCGGCGTCCCCGGCCGCGTGGCCGGCGGTGTCGTTAATCGCCTTGAAGCCGTCGAGGTCGAAGAAGCACAGGCAGGTCGGGCCGGCGCGCAGCGCCGGGGCGGGCGGACCGTCGGCAGGCCCGCCGGCCGGCGCGCGCTCCAGCGCCGCGATCGCCCCGGAGACCTGGACCTCGAAATGCGTGCGGTTGCACAGGCCGGTCAGCGGGTCGTGGGTGGCCTGGTACTGCAGCTTCTCCATCAGCCGGTCGCGCTCGGACTCGGCGATGCGCATGGAGGTGATGTCCTGCAGCTGCGCGACCAGCAGCGCGGCCAGGACGCCGGGCTCGGCGCTGACCGGCGTGCAGGACAGGCGCACCCAGGCCGCCTGCTGCAGCACGTCCCGGCTGAGCATCATGTCGTGCTCGAAGCGCAGGATCTGGCCGTTGCGCAGGTCGGCGATGGCCTGGCCGAGCGCCACCGCGTCGGCCGCGGCCAGCAGGTCGGTCAGCCGCGACGACACCAGCGCGTCGCGCTCGGCGCCCAGCAGGCGGCAGAGGGCGGCGTTGACGTCGACGAAGGCGGTGTCCGCGTCGATCAGGCCGGTGGCGATGCCGGCGTGGTCGAAGGCGGCGCGGAAGCGCGCCGCGTTCTGGCGGGCCTGGCGTTCGGCGTCGCGCAGGTCGCGTTCCTGGCGCTTGAAGGCGGTGACGTTCACATGGACGCTGTAGCGCATGTGGTCGGCGGCCTCGTGGGCCATGACCCGGATCCAGCGGTCGTCGGGCAGCGGCAGCTCGAAGGGCGCGCCGGTGAAGTGCGCATGGTCGGCGAGCGCGAGCTGCCAGGTCGGGTGGCTGGCCTGGCGCTCGTCGTCCGGGTCGTCCACCCGCGCCCGGGCCGGATCGGCCGCCCGCCAGGCCGCGGCCACCACGTCGCGGAACTCGAGGCCGACCACCGACGCGCGCGAGGCGATGCGGTAGAGGCGCACGAATTCTTCGTTGACCGAGACGATGCGGCCCCGCGGGTCGAGCACCATGACGCCGTCGGCCACGTTGTCGAAGCTCGCGTGGTCGGACGGCTCGGCCGGCGCGTCGGACGTTGCCGGGCCGTCGGACGGCAGCGGGCGCCCGGACACGGCGGCGCTCGGCAGCGACATCCAGACCCGGGTGGTGCTGCCGGCCGCGTCGGGCTGGCAGGTCACCCGCAGCCAGCGGCCGTGGTGGAAGAAGGTGAAGGGCCGGGTCTGGTTGAGGTGCCGGCGCACGCCGTCGTCCACGAACTGGTCGACCGGCTGGCTCTCGGGGGCCGCGATCCGGCCGCGGTGGAAGCGCGCCAGGTTGTCGCGGTAGTGCTCGCCCACGTGGATGCGGCCGGCGTGCTCGGGGAAGAACTTGAGGAAGGTGCGGTTCCAGCGCACCGCCCGCAGCTGCGCGTCGTAGGTGCACAGCGCGATGCCCAGGCTGTCGAGCATCGCGCAGACCGCGAGCGCGTCCATCGCGTTCGCGGGCGGCGGCTCGGGCAGGTCGTGGGTGCGCATGCCTGGCGGGGGAGGTGCCGGTGGGTCGCGGGCGGGCCGGGGGCTCGATGCGCCGGCCGCCTCAGCCGAGCTTCTTCACGAGTACCTGGCTCTTGCGGCTGAAGTTGTACTTGCGCTTGCGGGCCTCCGGCAGCCAGTCGGGATCGACCGGCTGGAAGCCGCGCTTGATGAACCAGTGCATGGTGCGGGTGGTCAGCACGAAGATGCTGGCGAGGCCCATGGCGCGGGCGCGCTGCTCGATGCGGCGCAGGATCTTCTCGCCGTCGCCCTGGCCCTGGCTCTGCGGCGAGACGGTCAGCGCGGCCATCTCGGCGGTGCGCTCCTCGGGGTAGGGGTAGAGCGCCGCGCAGGCGAAGATCACCCCGTCGTGCTCGACCACGGTGTAGTGGTCGGCGTCGCGCTCGATCTCGGTGCGGTCGCGCTTGACCAGGGTGCCGTCCTTCTCGAAGGGCTCGATCAGCTGCAGGATGGCGCTCACGTCGTCCTGGGTGGCCTCGCGCAAGGATTCGAGCTTCTCGTCGATCACCATGGTGCCGATGCCGTCGTGCACGTAGATCTCCAGCAGCAGCGCGCCGTCCACCGCGAAGGGCAGGATGTGGCTGCGCTCGACGCCGGCCTTGCAGGCCTTGACGCAGTGCTGCAGGTAGAAGGCGGTGTCGGTCGGCTGCTGCGCCGGGGGCAGGCCGGCGAGCATGCGCTCGGCGCCGGCGAGGGTGATCTCGGTGTTGACCGGGTTGTCCTCGGACTCGGGCGCGTCCGGGTCCTTGCGGATGCCGGGCACCTCGGTCAGGAAGATCAGCTTGTCGGCCTGCAGCTCGATGGCGACGCTGGTGGCGACCTCCTCCATGGTGAGGTTGAAGGCCTCGCCGGTCGGCGAGAAGCCGAAGGGCGAGAGCAGCACCATGGCGCCGAAATCGAGCGAGCGCAGGATGCCAGCGGTGTCGATCTTGCGCACCAGGCCGGAGTGGAGGAAGTCGATGCCGTCCACGATGCCCACCGGCCGGGCGGTGATGAAGTTGCCCGAGACGATGCGCACCGTGGCGCCGGCCATCGGCGTGTTGGGCAGGCCCTGGCTGAAGGCGGCCTCGATCTCGTAGCGCAGCTGGCCGGCGGCCTCCTGGGCGCAGTCGAGGGCCACGCCGTCGGTGATGCGGATGCCGTGGGAGTACCGCGCCGCGTGGCCCTTGGCCGCGAGCTGCTCGTTGACCTGCGGCCGGAAGCCGTGCACCAGCACCACCTTGACGCCCATGCTCTGGATCAGGGCCAGGTCCTGGGCGATGGCCTGCAGCTTGCCGGCGGCGATGGCCTCGCCGGCGATGGCGACCACGAAGGTCTTGCCGCGATGGGTGTGGATGTAGGGCGCGACCGACCGGAACCAGGGGACGAAGGTGAAGTTGAAGACAGCGGACATTGCGGGAGGACGGGTCGGGCAGGGGCCGGGGATGCGGCGAGGGACTCTTCCGCGGCCGCCTGAAACGCCGGGGCCGGACGGGGATAATTCGCGATTGTCCACGAAGAATCCGCGCGGAACCCGCCCCTTGCCCGACACCCATCCCGATCCCTCGTCCCGTTCCGCGGAGCCGTCCCGCGCGCCCCGGCCGGCCCGCACGGCGCCCGGAGCGCCGGGCCCGTCGGAGGCCCGGCCCCGCCCTCCGCGCCCGGCGGGCGCCCGCGCCCCGGAGGCGCCGCGCGCCCCGGCCGCCGCGCCGCTGCGCATCGAGTTCCCCGAGTCGCTGCCCGTCTCCGCCCGCCGCGATGAGATCCGGGCCGCCATGGAGGCGCACCAGGTCGTCATCGTCTGCGGCGAGACCGGCTCGGGCAAGACCACCCAGCTGCCCAAGATCGCGCTGGAGATGGGCCGCGGCAAGCTGGGCCGCGCGCCGGGCCAGGGCCGGCTCATCGGCCACACCCAGCCGCGGCGGATCGCCGCCTCCTCGGTGGCCAAGCGCATCGCCGAGGAGCTGAAGACGCCGCTCGGCGAGGTGGTCGGCTTCAAGGTCCGGTTCCAGGACCGCCTCTCGAAGGACGCCTCGGTCAAGCTGATGACCGACGGCATCCTGCTGGCCGAGACGCAGACCGATCCGCTGCTCCAGGCCTACGACACCCTGATCATCGACGAGGCGCACGAGCGCAGCCTCAACATCGACTTCCTGCTGGGCTACCTGCGCGAGATCCTGCCCCGCCGGCCCGACCTCAAGGTGGTCGTCACCTCGGCCACCATCGACGCGGACCGCTTCGCGCGGCATTTCGCGTCGCCGGCGCCGGAGGCGGGCGGGGCCCCCTCGGGGGGCAGCGCGTCCGGCGAAGCCGGCGAGCGTGGGGGCGCCACGATTCCGGCGCCGGGCCGTCCCAAGCCGGGCGAGGCCCCCTCGGGGGGCAGCGCGTCCGGCGAAGCCGGCGAGCGTGGGGGCGCCATGATCCCCGCGCCGGTGATCTACGTCTCCGGCCGGACCTTCCCGGTCGAGCAGCGCTGGCGGCCGTTCGAGGAGTCGCGCGACTACGGCCTCGACGAGGCGATCGCCGACGCGGTGGACGAACTCTGGTCCGACCCGCGCCAGACCGGCGACATCCTGGTCTTCCTGCCCGGCGAGCGCGAGATCCGCGACGCCGCCGACCACCTGCGCAAGCACCTGGCGCACCAGCCGGTGCTGCGCAACGCCGAGGTGCTGCCGCTGTTCGCCCGGCTGTCGCAGGCCGAGCAGGACCGCATCTTCGACGGCCACACCGGCCGGCGCATCGTGCTCGCGACCAACGTGGCCGAAACCTCGCTCACCGTCCCGGGCATCCGTTACGTGGTCGACGCAGGCACGGCGCGGGTCAAGCGCTACAGTTTCCGCAGCAAGGTCGAGCAGCTGCTGATCGAGCCGGTGAGCCAGGCCGCGGCCAACCAGCGCGCCGGCCGCTGCGGCCGGGTGGCCGACGGCATCTGCATCCGGCTCTACGACGAGAAGGATTTCGAGGGCCGGCCGCGCTTCACCGACCCGGAGATCCTGCGGTCCTCGCTGGCGGGCGTCATCCTGCGGATGAAGTCGCTGCGGCTGGGCGACGTGTCGCGCTTCCCCTTCCTAGAGGCGCCGACCGGCCGGGCCATCGCCGACGGCTACCAGCTGCTGGCCGAGCTGGGCGCGGTGGACGAGTCCAACGAGCTGACCGAGGTCGGCCGCCAGCTCTCGCGCCTGCCGCTCGACCCGCGCATCGGCCGGATGATCCTGGAGGGCCGGGAGCGCGGCGCGCTGGAGGAGGTGCTGGTCATCGCCTCGGCGCTGTCGGTGCAGGACGTGCGCGACCGGCCGATGGAGCTGCAGGCCCAGGCCGACCAGGCGCACGCCAAGTTCGACGACGACAAGAGCGAGTTCAGCGGCTACCTCAAGCTCTGGAAATGGCTGGCCGACGCCCGCGGCGGCGCGCCGGTGGCCACCAGCCGCCGCGCCATGGCGGCCCAGTCCGCGCCGGCCCGGCGGCCGTCCAACCTCGCCGCGCTGCCGGTGGCGCAGCGCTCGGCCGCCGCGCCCGCGCCGCTGCCGCCGGTCGTGGCGGCGCCGGCCGAGGCGCCGGCGCACAAGCTGAGCAACCGGCAGTACGAGCAGCTGCTGCGCCAGAACTTCATCAGCATCCGCCGGGTGCGCGAATGGCGCGACATCCACAGCCAGCTGCTGACGGTGGTCAACGAGCAGAAGTGGGTCTTCAACCGCCAGCCCGCCGGCTACGAGCCGCTGCACCTGGCGATGCTCTCCGGCCTGCTGGGCAACGTCGGCTGGAAGCCCGAAGAAGAGGACCACTACCTCGGCGCGCGCGGCATCCGCTTCCACCGCCACCCCGGCGCGCACCTGTCGAAGAAGCCGGGGCGCTGGGTCGTGGCCGCGGAGCTGGTCGAGACCAGCAGGCTCTACGGCCGGGGCATCGCCAACATCGAGCCGCAGTGGCTGGAGGAGATCGGCGGCCACCTGCTCAAGAAGCAGCTGCTCGACCCGCACTGGGAGAAGCGCTCGGCCGAGGTGGTGGCGCTGGAGCGGGCCACCCTCTACGGCCTGGTGGTCTACAGCAACCGCCGCGTGCCCTTCAGCCGGATCGACCCGGCCGGCGCGCGGGAGATCTTCCTGCGCGAGGCGCTGGTGGGCGACGCGTGGGACACCCCGCTGCCCTTCCTCGCGGCCAACCGCAAGACCATCCGGCAGGTCGAGGAACTGGAGCACAAGTCGCGCCGGCAGGACGTGCTGGTGGACGACGAGTTCATCTACGCCTTCTACGAGCGCCAGGTGCCGGAGCACATCGCCACCGGCCGCGAGTTCGAGCAGTGGTACCGGGAGGCGTCCCGCGCGCAGCCCGACCTGCTGGTGCTGACCCGCGACGCGCTGATGCGCCACGAGGCCGCCGGCATCACCGGCAACGCCTTCCCGCGCACCGTGAAGCTCGGCGGCGTGGACTGCAGCGCTGCCTACCTCCATGCGCCGGGCGATCCCAAGGACGGGGTCAGCGTCACCGTGCCGATCTTCGTGCTCAACCAGGTGAGCGAGGACCGGGTCGAATGGCTGGTGCCCGGCATGCTCAAGGACAAGGTCCAGGCGTTGCTCAAGAGCCTGCCGCAGAAGCCCCGCGCCCGGCTGGTGCCGCTGCCCGAGTCGGCCGCCCGGGTCGCCGTCAAGCTCGGCGCGCCCGAGGCCTTCGGCCAGGGGCCGCTGGTGGACGCGCTGCTGCGCGAGGTGCGCGAGATGACGCAGCTCGACGTCAAGCGCGCCGACTTCAAGGCCGACATGGTCAGCCCCCACCTCTTCATGCACCTGCGGGTGGTGGACGAGCACGGCCGGCAGCTCGGCGCCGGCCGCAACCTCGGCGCGCTCAAGGCCGAGTTGGGTTCCAAGGCCCGGGGCGCCTTCCAGGCGCTGGCCGGCCTGCGCCTGGGCGGGCAGGGCGCCGCGGCTCCGGCGGCGGCCGCGGCGCCGGCCGTGGCTTCGGATGCTGGCCAAAAAGCCGCGCCAGCGCAGGCGGCACCTGGGCCGGCAGCTCCTGAAAAGAGAGCGAAACCCGCCGCCCCGGCCGAGCAGCGCTACACCGCCTGGACCTTCGGCGAGCTGCCCGAGCTGATGGAGATCCGCAAGGGCGGCCAGGTGCTGGTCGGCTTCCCGGCGCTGGTGGACGACCGCGACGCGGTGCGCATCGAGGTCTTCGACGAGCCGGAAGCCGCCGCCGTCCGGCACCGCGCCGGGCTGCGCCGGCTCTTCGCGCTGCAGATCCGCGACGCGCTCAAGTACCTGGAGAAGAACATCCCCGACCTGCAGAAGATGGCGGTCGCCTACATGCCGCTGGGCACGCAGGAGGAACTGCGCCAGCAGATCGTGGACATCGCCATCGAGCGCGCCTTCCTGCAGGACCCGCTGCCGACCGACGCCGCCGCCTTCCAGCGCCGGGTGGAGGAGGGCCGGGGCCGGCTGACGCTGATCGCCAACGAGGTCGCGCGGCTGGCCGCCGGCGTGCTGGCCGAGTACGCCGCCGCGGTCCGCAAGATCAAGGACACCCGCATCCAGCCCGAGGCGGTGGCCGACGCGCAGCAGCAGCTGCAGCGCCTGGTGCCGAAGAACTTCCTCGCCGCCACGCCCTGGCCGCAGCTGCAGCACCTGGTGCGCTACCTCAAGGCGATCGTGCTGCGGCTGGACAAGCTGCGCGCCGACCCGGCCCGCGACGCCCAGCGCATGGCCGAGGTCAAGCCGCAGGAGCAGCGCTACTGGCGCCTGGTGGCCGAGCGCAAGGGCGCGGTGGATGCGCGGATGCAGGAGCTGCGCTGGCTGCTGGAGGAACTGCGGGTCAGCTTCTTCGCCCAGGAGCTGCGCACCCCGCAGCCGGTCAGCGTCAAGCGCTTGGACAAGGCCTGGGCCTTGCTCGTCGGATGAGGCCGGGCAGGGCGGATCCGCCCCGCGGCGCCCGGTCCGGGGCCGCCGGTCCCGCGTCCGGCGCCGCCGGCCCGGGCTCCGGAGCCGCCGTGGCCGCGGGCCCGGGCGGCGCGCCGGCCGTGTCCGGTTCCGGGGATGCCGGCGGCGACGCGGCCGCGTGCGCGCCGTCCGTGCTGGTCGATTTCGTCGGCAGCGACGCCGGCGAGCCGCCGCTGCGCCGGGCCTTCGGCGCGCCGCGCGCGGTGCTGCGCGCCGAGGCCCTGTCCGAGGTGGCGCGGGTGATCGACGCGGCGGAGCGCGAATCCCTCGCCGGCCGGTGGTGCGTCGGCTTCATCCGCTACGAGGCGGCGCCGGCCTTCGACCCGGCCTTCGCGGTGCATCCGCCGGGCAACACGGGGGGCGGGCCCGAGGCCGCCGGCCCGCTCGCGTGGTTCGCGGTCTACGACGACGGCCCGGCCGCGCCCTGGCCGGCGGCCGGCGAGCCGGTGGCGGGCGCGGGTGACGGCGCCGCCGGCGGCTGGGCTCCGATGGACTGGCGCGACGACCTCGGCCGCGCCGACTTCGACGCCCGCATCGACCGCATCCACCGCGCCATCGCCGACGGCGAGACCTACCAGATCAACCTGACCTCCCGGCTGCGCAGCCGCTTCGACGGCGATCCGGCGGCGCTGTTCCGGGCCCTGCACCGGGCCCAGCCGGCGAGCTACGCCGCCTTCGTCGACACCGGCGAATCGCAGTTGCTGTCGGTCTCGCCCGAGCTCTTCTTCGCCCGCCGCGGCGGCCGGCTGCTGGCGCGGCCGATGAAGGGCACCGCGCCGCGCGGCGCCACCCCCGGCGAGGACGACGCCCAGGCCCGGCACCTGCGCAGCTCCGAGAAGGAGCGCGCCGAGAACCTGATGATCGTGGACCTGCTGCGCAACGACCTCTCGCGCGTCGCCCGGCCGTTCTCGGTGAAGGTGCCCGCGCTGTTCGAGACCCGCGCCTGGCCCACCGTCTGGCAGATGACTTCGGACGTCACGGCCGAGGCGCTGCCGGGCGCGACGCTGGCCGACGTGTTCCGCGCGATCTTCCCCTGCGGGTCGGTGACCGGCGTGCCCAAGGTCCGCGCCACCGGCCTGATCCGGGAGCTGGAGCCGGCGCCCCGCGGCGCCTACTGCGGCGCCATCGGCGTGCTGCGGCCCGGCGGGGACGCGACCTTCAGCGTCGCGATCCGCACGGTCGAGGTCCGCGGCGGCGAAGCGGTCTGCGGCATCGGCAGCGGCATCACCATCGACGCGCAGGCCGAGGGCGAATGGCGGGAGTGGCGCAACAAGCGCGGTTTCCTGATGCACGCGCGCGCGCCCTTCGACCTGCTGGAGACCCTGCGGCTGCAGGACGGCCTTCTGCCGCAGGCCGGGGCGCACCTGGCGCGCATGGCCGCGGCGGCGCGGCATTTCGGCTTCGCGCAAGCCGGCGCGGCGGCGCGCCGCGCGCTGGACGACCTGGCCGCGGCGCATCCGCAGGGGCTGTGGCGGGTCCGGCTGCTGCAGTCGGCCGGCGGCGCGGTCCGCGCCGAAGCCTTCCCGATGGAGGAGACGCGCGGCACCGTCGCCCTGCGGCTGGCCGATGCGCCGGTCGAGGCCGACCATCCCGACTTCCTGCGCCACAAGACCACCCGTCGCGCGCACTACGACCGCTTCGCGCCGGCCGACCCGGCGGTCTTCGACACCATCCTCTGGAATGCGGCCGGCGAGCTGACCGAGTGCACCCGCGGCAACCTCGCGCTGCGGCTGGACGGCGCCTGGTGGACGCCGGCGCTGCCCGCCGGCCTGCTGGGCGGCGTCGGCCGGGCGCAGGCGATCGCCGAGGGCCGCCTGCGCGAGGCGCGGCTGTCCCGCGAGGACCTGGCGGCGGCCTCCGGCATCGCCTTCCTCAACAGCCTGCGGGGCTGGCTGCCCGCGAGGCTGCTCGGCTAGCGTCCGCCGGAAACGCCGCTGCCGCCGGATCGCGGACGATCCGGCGGCAGCGGAGGGGCGGCGGCCGGGGCTGCCGCCAAGCGCGGGCGCAAAGCCCCGCCGTCAGATCCTCCCGAGCAGCAGCAGCACCAGCACGATCACCACGATCAGGCCCAGGCCGCCGCTCGGGCCGTAGCCCCAGGAGCGGCTGTAGCCCCAGCTCGGCAGCGCGCCGATCAGCAGCAGGATGAGGACGATCAGCAGGATGAAGGACAGGGACATGGCGGGACTCCTCGAGGTGTTGGTGTAGTGGGCTGCGGCGGGCCGGCGGGCGCGCCGCGCCGCGGCCTGCCGCAGACTCATGGTCCTCCGGCCCGTTTCGCGGATGCGCAGGAAAGCGGGCCGCGCGGCCGTCAGCCGAAATCCCTTTCAAACGCGTGGCGGCAGCCCGCTTGGTGGCATCCCTGATGCAGCGCGGGCGGCGCGGGGATAGTCTGCCAAGGCCAAGGAGAAGCCATGCCGCCCAACACCGCCGCCGTCCCTGCCGCCTGGCCGCGCCGGGTTCCGCGTTCGCTGCCCCCGCCGGCCGTCGGCCTGTGGGACAACCTGGCCGTCTCGGCCCGCCGCTATCCCGACAAGCCGGCGATCGAGTTCCTCGGGCGCACCCTCAGCTACGCCGGACTGCTCGCGCAGGTCGAACGGCTCGCGGCCTTCCTGCAGGCGGCCGGCGTGCGCCGCGGCGACCGGGTGGTGCTCGACCTGCAGAACTCGCCGCAGCTGGTGGCGGCGCATTTCGCCATCCTGCGCGCTGACGCGGTGGTGGTGCCGGTCAACCCGATGAACCGGGCCGAGGAACTCAAGCACTACCTGGCCGACCCCGAGGCCCGGGTCGCGATCACCAGCGCCGACCTGGCGCCGGAGCTGGCGCGGGCGAGCGACGCGCTGCCGCCCGGCCAGCGGCTGGAGCACCTGGTGGTGGCCGATCTGGCCGAGGGGGTGGACCTGGACGCGGCCGCGCCCGACGCCCTGCCGGTCGCCTGGCGCGACTGGCTCGCCACCCCGGCGGAGCCGGCGTCGCTCGACGGCGGCCGGGTCCACCGCTGGGCCGACGCGCTCGCCTGCGACGCCCCGCTGCGGCCGGCGTCCAGCGGCCCCGGCGATCTCGCGGTGCTGCCGTACACCAGCGGCACCACCGGACTGCCCAAGGGCTGCATGCACACCCACGCCAGCATCATGCACAACGCGGTGGCCGCCGGCCTCTGGAGCGGCGGCTCGGCCGCCAACGTCGCGCTGGCGGTGATCCCGATGTTCCACATCACCGGCATGGTCAGCGTGATGCACAGCACCGTCCACCTCGGCGGCACGCTGGTGGTGATGCCGCGCTGGGACCGGGACTACGCCGGGCGGATGATCTCGCGCCACCGGGTGACCCACTGGACCAGCATCCCGACCATGATGATCGACCTGATGGCCAG
Organism: Xylophilus ampelinus; assembly: GCA_036946225.1. Classification (GTDB taxonomy): domain Bacteria; phylum Pseudomonadota; class Gammaproteobacteria; order Burkholderiales; family Burkholderiaceae_C; genus JAKOND01. Next base: position 343,552 of record JAQIJO010000002.1, on the reverse strand, counting down.
CCCGCTCTACGCCGGCTACGACCTGTCGAGCCTGCGCTACCTGGGCGGCGGCGGCACCACGATGCCGCAGGCGGTGGCTCAGCGCGTCCACGACCAGTTCGGGCTCCGCTATTGCGAGGGCTACGGCCTGACCGAGACCGCCGCGCCCTCGCACACCAATCCGCCGGACGCGGCCCGCCAGCAGTGCCTAGGCCTGGCCTTCGTCGGGGTGGACGCCCGCATCGTGGACCCGGAGACGCTGCAGGAGCTGCCCGACGGCGAGTCCGGCGAGATCGTGGTCCACGGGCCGCAGGTCTTCTCGGGCTACTGGAAGCAGCCCGGCGCCACCGCGGCCGCCTTCGTGCTGATCGACGGCAAGCGCTTCTTCCGCTCGGGCGACCTGGGCCGGCGCGACGCCGACGGCTACTTCTACATGACCGACCGGCTCAAGCGGATGATCAACGCCTCGGGCTACAAGGTCTGGCCGGCGGAGGTGGAGTCGCTGATGTTCCGCCATCCGGCGGTGCAGGAGGCCTGCATCATCGCCAGCCGCGACAGCTACCGCGGCGAGAGCGTCAAGGCGGTCGTGGTCCTGCGCTCCAGCCACCGCCACACCACCGGCCAGGAACTGATCGACTGGTGCCGCCAGAACATGGCTGTCTACAAGACCCCGCGCAGCATCGAATTCGTCGACGCGATGCCCAAGAGCGGCAGCGGCAAGGTCATGTGGCGCAAGCTGCAGGAGGCCGAGGCCGGACGCTGGGTCGCCGGCGCCTAGGGTCCGCCCCGCGGCTTCCGGCGCATCCGGCGGCCGCGGGGCCGGGTCGCCGGAGCCGGGCGCCGGCTCAGTCGAGCTGCACCTTGATCCCGTCGGCCAGCACGGTGATCGCGCCGGGCTTGAAGGTGCGCATGCCCATCTTCAGATCCTCGGGCCGGAAGGTATGCAGCGGGTAGTCGCGCAGCACCTCCTCGGCCACCATCGCGCCGACGGCCTGCAGCTGCTGCGCGTCGCGCGCGGACATGCCCTGCAGCGCGACCCGTTCGGCGGTCGGGCGGTCCAGCCGCAGCGCGAGCGCCTCGGCGTCGAAGCGCAGGCCGCTGCTGATCGCGAGCGCGCCGGCCAGCGGCTGCGGCGTCAGCGGATTGCGCACCTCGGCCAGCGCCTGCACCGTGGCCCGGTTGGCTGCGGCGTCCAGGCCCAGCTGCGGCTGGGTGAGCCGCACCTCCAGCAGCTGCAGGTAGCGCAGGCTGACCGGGAAGCGCTTCGCGATCTCCGCCTGCAGCTCCGCGCGGGGCACGGTGTATTCGCCGGTCCAGACGTTGTAGCCCGCGCGGGCGGCGGCCGGCAGCAGCAGGCCGCCGCCGGCGGCCAGGGCCAGGGCGCGCAGCGCCGCGCGGCGGCCCGCGTCCGCGGACGGGACGGGATGGACGGTGGGGGCTGGCGTCGGACTCATGCGGATGGGATCTCCCGGGGATGCGTGGGAGGTCCGATCCCTGCGGCCCCCGATGGTTCCCGCGCCCCGCCGCCGGCCCCGTCGGCGGGGCGCGGCGGTCCCGCCGCCCGGCGCGCAGCGGCGGACGGACGCGCGCGCCGCGCCGGCTCCATGCGCGTCGCGCGGGGCGGGCGGGAGGAGGACGACCGCATCGACCGCTTCGACCGGACACGGTGCAGCGCGCGCCGGCCATGGATTCCGTGCTCTGTTTTCCATAGCGGCGCGCGGCCGCCCGGCGGCGCCGCTCAGTCGGCCTTGAATCCGGTCGCCGCGACCGCCTTGCCCCAGGTGGCGGTGTCGGCCGCGATGACGCGGGCGAACTCCTGCGCATTGGTGCCGGTGGCCTGGAAGCCGGCGTCGGTCAGGCGCTGGCGGCCGTCCGGGGCGTTGACCGCCCGCTGCACGTCCTCGGCGATCTTCGCGACCAGCGCGGGCGGCGTCTTCGCCGGGGCGACGATGCCGAACCAGGAGTTGAACGCCAGCCCCGGCAGGCCCTGCTCGCGGAAGGTCGGCACCTCGGGCAGGGCCGCGGCGCGCGTCTCGCCCGCGGTGCCGAGGGCGATCAGCTTGCCCGCCTTGACGTTGGGCACCGCCAGCCCGACGCTCGCGAAGACACCCGTCACGTCGCCGCCGAACAGGCCCGCGAGCGCGTCGCCGGTGCTCTTGTAGTGGACCGGCTCGACCTTGAGGCCGGCGGCCTCGCCGAACATCGCCGCGCCGAAGTGCCCCGGCGTGCCGGCGCCGAAGGTGGCCATGAAGAGGCCGTCCGGCCGCTTGCGCGCCCAGGCGACGAAGTCCTGCGCGTTGCGCGCCGGCACCCGCTGCGGATCCACCAGCAGCACGAAATTCGAGGTGGCCACCTGGCTCGCGGGGACGAAGTCGCGCGCCGGGTCGTAGGCCAGCTTGCGGTAGCTGCTGGGGGCGATGGCGAGCTGGCCGGTCTCGCCGAGCAGCAGGGTGTAGCCGTCGGGCGCGGCGCGGGCGACCTCGGCCGCGGCGATCAGGCCGCCGGCGCCGGGCTTGTTGTCGATGATCACGCCCGCGCCGCCCCACGCCTGGGTCAGCTGGTTGCCCAGGATGCGCGCCACGATGTCCGGCCCGGTGCCGGCCGGGAAGCCGACGACGATGCGCACCGGCCGCGCGGGATAGCCCGCCGCCGCGGATTGGGCCCGGGCGGGCAGCGCGGCGCCGGCGCAAAGCGCGGCGCCGAGGGCCAGGAGGTGCCTGCGGCGCCGGTCGGCGGCGGCGGCGTCGGGGATGCGGGTCGGAAGGGGGGTCATGGTTGTCTCCGGAGGGTCGTGTTTTTCGAGGGCGGGGGAACGGGGGGCGTGCGGCGCGCGCGGCGGGACGGGGCGGCGGGTGATCCGGCCGGGGGGCTCCCGGCGCGGAGCCCGGCGCATCGGCCGACGGATGCGCCGGCCCGGCCCGCCGCGCGGCGCCTCATCGCACGACGAAGAAGCGCATCTCGACCCGGTCGGGATGGCGGGCGCCGGTGCCGAGGAAGAGCCGGCGGTTGATCCAGCCGAGCGCGACGCTCGCGGTCTCGAAGCGCGGCACGCAGCGGAAGTACACCAGCGCCGGGTCCACCGGCTCGCCGCGCGCGAGCTTCTCCATCACCGCGGGCGGCCCGCAGCGCAGCGCGCGGTTCTGCACGTAGACCATGTCGCCGGCGTCGGTCTCCAGGGTGTAGCGCGCGTCCAGGTCCGACAGGCCGTCCTCCAGCAGCAGCTGGAAGTCCGCGCCGCCCGGCAGCACCCGCGCCCGCCAGCCCTGGCCGCGCACCGTGCCGCCGACGATGGGCACCATGCGCCGCACCCCGCGCGGCGCGGCGCCCACGTGGTGCGGCGGGCCCACCTCGACCGACAGGTCGGCGAAATGCTCCAGCGCCGGCACGGGCAGGGCGGTCGATGCGGCGGTCGCGGCGTCGGGAGCGCCGGCGGGGTCGGCGAGCGGGGCGGGATCGGTGGAGCGGGCTTCGGTCATCGCGGGCGTGTCGGTGGTTCGGTGGATCGGTCGCGGAGGGCGGCAGGCGGCAGGCGGAAAGCGGAAGGTGGAAGGTGGAAGGTGGAAGGCGGAGGGCGGAGGGCGGAGGGCGGAAGGCGGAAGGCGGAGGGCGGAGGGCGGAGGGCGGAGGGCGGAGGGCGGAGGGGCGGCCGGCCGGGGGCGCCGCCCGGTGCGGCCGGATCGCCGGCGCGGCCGTCGGGCGGCGCTGCGTCGGACCTCAGCGTAAGCCCCGGTGCGCGCCGGGCCTGTCATCCCCGAAGATGACAGCCTCCGCGCGGGCGGCCGCCCCTGCGCCGCCGTGCGGCCCCGCCGTCCCGCCGTCCCGCCCTTCCCATCCCGCACCCCATCCCCCGACCCCATGCGACGCTGGACCATCGCCTCCGCTCCCGCCCCGGTCGACGGCGCGCTGCTCGCCCGGCTCATCGGCCGTCTCGGCGCCCCGGACTTCGCCACCGGCGTGCTCGACGACCTGCGCGACGCCGTGCCCGCGGCGTCCTGGTCGGTCTACCGCGCCGGCCGCACCGACCGTCCGGCGCTCTTCCTCTCGGGCAGCGTCGGCGTGCCCGACACCACCCGCGACTGCTGGCGGGCCTACCTGACCGGCCCGCACCGCAACGACCGCACGCTGCAGCCCTGGCCCGAAGCGCCCGGGCCCGGCGGGGTGGCGCCGTCGGCACCCGCACCCGCCCCGGTGGTCTGCCACCTGACCGCGCAGGAGGTGCCGCGCGAGCACCGCACCAAGATCTACGACTCCCACGGGGTGGCCGAGCGGGTGTCGGTGCTCGACCGGCAGGCGGACGGCGCGGTGTTCGCGGTGAACTTCTACCGCCACCAGCACCAGGCGCCGTTCCGCGACGCGGCGATCGCCCGGGTCGGCGATCTGGCGCCGGCGCTGCTTGCGCTGGCGCGCAAGCAGGTGGCGATCCAGGGCGGCACGGTCGCGCTGCGCGAGGCGCCGGCCGAGGAGGCGCTGGCGCGCCGGCTGGACGCCGCCTGCCCGACGCTCACCGAGCGCGAGCGCGCGGTCTGCCTGCGCCTGCTGCGCGGCATGACGCAGGAGGGCATCGCCTGCGACCTGGGCCTGTCGGTGCCGACGGTCAAGACCTACCGCAACCGTGCCTTCGCCCGGCTCGGGATCCACTTCCGCAGCCAGCTCTTCGCGCGGGTGCTCGACGCCTGAGCCCGGCGGGCCGCGCCGGGCGCGCGCGGCGGGCGAGGGGTGGGAGCGGGCCGCAAGTCCGCGTGGCGCACGGCGGACGCATGCGGCGGGTGCGGCGGGTGCGGCAGCGGGCTGCGGCGGTAGGATTCCGCCTATCGGATGCCTGCCTAGCCCGCATTCCGCCTGCGATGCCAGCTCTCATTTGCATAGCAAGATCCCGAACGCCCGAACGCCCGAACGCCCGAACGCCCGAACGCCCGAACGCCCGAACGCCCGAACGCCCGAACGCCCGAACGCCCGTCTCCGTCTGCCGATCTTTGGAGCTCAAATCCCGAGCGCGAGCCCTGGAGCCAGAAACCCGGAGCCCTGAGCCTCCAGCTTGAGTTCCAGGGCCGTAGGAGCGTTGGAAGCGCGGCGGGGGCCGGCCTTCAGTCCGGCGCCGGGGGCACCGGCGCTGCGGCGCCGGACTTCGCATGGCGCCCGGCGTTGCACGCGCCGTGGCTGATCGCCAGGTTGTCCTGGTGGCCACTGCCGCCCTCGCTGCGCGGCAGGATGTGCTCCAGCGTCGCGTCCTCGGGCGGCACATGCGCGCCGCAGACCCAACAGGGCACGGTGCCGTGCAGCTGGCGCGCCACGGTGCGGTAGATCTTGGTCCGCAGCAGGGCGAGGCTGCTCATCGGCCGCCCGCCCGTCGCGACTCGCGCAGCACGGCGAGGTAGAGGCCTTCGACCTTCTCGCGCGCCCAGGGCGTCTTGCGCAGGAAGCGCAGGCTGGACGACAGGCTGGGATCGTGGGTGAAGCAACGCACCGGGATCCGGCGTCCGAGCCCGTCCCAGCCGAAGCGTTCCGCCAGTTCGCCGACCATGCGTTCGAGGGTGACGCCGTGCAGGGGGTTGCGGGGCTGGGATGTGGCTGCAGGCGCGGGCGTCGCGGCGAGCGGGGCTGGAGAGGAATCGGGCGGTGGCGGGACGGGGTGCATGGATCGATTCTGCCCGCGCGCCGAGGTATGCGGGAACCCACCCGATATCCACCGATCTCTTTAAAAGAAAGTTACGTCACAACTCCATCAAAAAAAAGTCTTCGCACAGCAACGCGGGAGAGGTCGAAAGCTAGAGCAGCCCTCCGAGCGAAGCCGGCGAACGCGCCAGCGGACGAACAGGCGAGCGGACGGACCGAGGGACCGGGAAGCGGACGACAGAAGATGGCCGCAGCCCGACCGCCCGACCGCCCAGCGGATCGGCGGATCGGCGGATCGGTGTCCCGGGGACGAGGCCGCGCCGGCGCCGTGGACGCCGTCGTCCGTGCCGGATGGCGACCGCGCGCCCGGCCGGCCGCTCAGAGGTCGAGCACCAGCACCGGCGAACGCGACCGCGAGCAGCAGGGCAGGAACTGGTCGCCCGCGGCCTGCTCCTCGGGGGTGAGGTAGGAATCCTTGTGGTCCGGCTGCCCTTCGAGCACCCGCGTCAGGCAGGTGCCGCAGACGCCCTGTTCGCAGGAGGTCAGCACCTCGACGCCGCAGGCCGCGAGGGCCTGCACCACCGTCCGTCCGACGGGCACGTCCACCAGCCGGCCCGAACTCGCCAGCTTGACCTGGAAGCCCGCGTCGTCCGCCGACGCCTCGACCGTGGCGCCGAAGAATTCGTAGTGCAGCCGGTCCTCCGGCCAGCCGCGCGCCCGCGCGGCGCCCAGCACCGCGTCCATGAAGCCCTTCGGGCCGCAGACGTAGAGGTGGCTGCCGGCCGGCGCGCCCCCGAGCGTGGCGGCCAGGTCGAATTTCTGCGCGTCCGGCCCGTCGTCGTGGTGCAGCGCCACCGCCGGCGCGAAGGAGGAGGCGGCGATCCGGTCGGCGAAGGCGGTGCGTTCGCGCGAGCGGGTGCAGTAGTGCAGCGCGAAGGGCTCGCCGGCGACGGCCAGTCGCTCGGCCATGCACAGCACCGGGGTGATGCCGATGCCGCCGGCCAGCAGCAGGTGGTGCGACGCGTCGCGCGCCAGGGCGAAATGGTTGCGCGGGGCGCTGATGGCCAGGGTGTCGCCCTCGTGCATCGCGTCGTGCACCGCCCGCGAGCCCCCGCGGCCGGCGGCGTCGCGCAGCACGGCCACCAGGTAGCGGTGCGTCTCGCCCGGCTCGTTGCAGAGCGAGTACTGCCGCACCAGCCCGCCGGGCAGGTGCAGGTCGATGTGCGAGCCGGCGGCGAAGGCGGGCAGCGGGCCGCCGTCCGCGCGGACCAGCTCCAGGCTGCAGATGTCGAGCGCCTCGGCCGCCTTGCGGGCGACGCGGACGGTCAGCAGGGTGTCGTTCATCGCGATGCTTTCAGGTTCCCGGCGCGGTCCGTGCGGCAACGCTCCGGGCGTGAAGGGATGCGCCCGGCGCCCGCGCCGGGACGGCGCAGGTCCGACCGGCGCAGCGGATCAGGCGCCGGCCGGCGCCCCTGCCGCGGCGGCCGCGGGCGCGATCGGGATGACCGCCGGACGGGCGCCTTCCGGCGCCGCCCCGCGGGCCTGGCGGGCGGCCTGCTCCTCGGCGATCAGCCGGTCGATGATGCGCCGCGACATCACGCCGCCGGCGTCGATGTTGAGCTTGAGCAGGTTGCGGTCGGGCCACGCCAGCAGGTTGCGCTGCTGGCGCTCCAGCATCTCGAGGTCCTCGGAGAAGATCTTGCCCTGGCCCTCGCGGATGCTTGCGGTGAGCGCGGCGTCGTCCGGCCGGAAGTTGCGCGCCATGCCCCAGAAGTACCAGATCGAGGTCTCGGTCTCGGGCGTGATGAAGTCGACCACGATGGACGAGGCCTTGACCGCGGCGGGCGCATCGTAGCCGCCGTGGCCCGCGTGCGCCACGCCGACGTCGATCAGCACGTGGCTCGGCGGGGTGAAGCGGCAGATCTGCCAGCGGTCCACTGGCACGTCGTCGGCCAGGCCGTTGCCGCGCAGCGCCATCTGCCAGAAGGGCGGCGGCATGACGTTGTGCATGTGGCGGCTGGTGACGACCGTGTCGCCCTGGGCGACGGTCTTGGGCGGCGCCTCGTCGATCTCCTTCTGGCCGATGCTCGACGCGTGCACGTAGGTCTCGTGCGTCAGGTCCATCAGGTTGTCGACCATCAGGCGGTAGTCGCACTGGATATGGTAGAGGCCGCCGCCGTAGGCCCATTCGCTGCTCTCGGCCCAGGGCAGGTGGTGCAGCTTGGCCGGGTCCGCCTGGTCGGCGTCGCCGGGCCAGACCCAGACGAATCCGTAGCGCTCGATGGTCGGGTAGCTGCGGATCGCCGGGAAGCCGCGCACCCGCTGGCCCGGCATGCCGGTGGCCTTGCCCTCGCAGCCCATCTCCAGGCCGTGGTAGCCGCACACGAGGGCGCCGTCCTTCACGAAGCCCAGCGACAGCGGCGCGCCGCGGTGCGGGCAGAAGTCCTCCAGCGCGGCGACACGGTCGTCCTTGGCGCGGTAGAAGACGATAGGCTCGCCGCAGATCGTGCGGCCGAGGGGCTTGCCGTCGATCTCGTCGGGCGTGCAGGCGACGTACCAGGCGTTCTTGGGGAACATTGCGGGTCTCCGTGGGGTGGTCTTGGGATCCGGACGCGCGCCGCGGCACCCGGAGGGCGCCTGCATCGAGTCAATCCGTATACTGAATGACAGGCAGTGTAGGAAGCGCGGCGAGGGCGCGCAAGCCGCTGCGCATGCTCGTTTTCCCGGGTGCGCGCCGGCGCGCGGACGGGGGCGGCGCCTTCCGCCGCGCCGGCGGACAGTGCGTTCCGGGACGCCGGCGGACGCCGTTCCGGCCGGAGGGCGCAGGCGGGAGCGGGGCGGGCGGCATCCGGCGCGCCGCGGCCGCGCGGCTCAGTCCGCCGGGGCGTCCCCGGTGCGCAGCGGCGCGCGGCTCTGGCCGTTGTTGAGCTGGACGAACTTGCGCAGCAGCCGCAGCAGCTCCTGCGCGTCCTGCGGCCCCATGCTGTCGAGCAGGCCGTGCTGCAGCGCGTCCACCGCGGGGATCAGGCCCGCCAGCAGGGCCTCGCCGGCGGGGGTCAGCACCAGCCGCCGCTGGCGCCGCGGCAGCAGCTCGCGCACGATCCAGCCCTTCGACTCCAGGCGCACCGCGATGTCGGCCGTGGTGGAGGTGTCGAGCGCGATGCGCTGGGCCAGGGTCACCTGGTCCAGGCCCGGGCACTCGTGCAGCATGCGCAGCGCCGCGTACTGCACCGGGGTGACCTCGCGGCCCAGGGTCTCGTGGAACATCGAGACCGCGATCTGCTGCGCCCGGCGGATCAGGTGGCCGGGCTGGTCGTAAAGGTCGAGGTCGAGCGAGGATGCGCCGGAAGCGGGGGAGGTGGCCATGGGATGCGGATGCGCGCCGGTGCGCGGAGGTGCGTGCGGGCGCCGGCCGGCCCGGCGCCGCGGCATGCTACACCGCGCCGGCGTCCGCGCCTCCGCCGGGCGCGCGTCCCGCCGCCGTCCCGCCGCCGCAGCGGACCGGGACGGGTCCGGGCCGTCCGGCCCGGGGCGCTGTCCTCAGTCGTGCAGCGACGAGAGGAACTGGCGCAGCTCCGGCGTCCGCGGCGCGCCGAAGATCTCCGCCGGCGGGCCGGATTCGTGCACCCGGCCCTGGTGCATGAAGACCACCCGGTCGCTCACCTTGCGGGCGAAGGCCATCTCGTGGGTGACCATCAGCAGGGTCATGCCTTCGAGGGCCAGGGATTCGACCACCCGCAGCACCTCGCCCACCAGCTCGGGGTCGAGCGCCGAGGTGATCTCGTCGCACAGCAGCACCGCCGGCTCCATCGCCAGCGCCCGGGCGATGGCGACCCGCTGCTGCTGGCCGCCCGAGAGCTGGTCGGGCCGGGCGTCGAACTTCTCGGCCAGGCCGACCCGGGCCAGCAGCCGGCGCGCATGGGCGTCGGCGTCGGCCTGGGACTTCTTCTTGACCAGCATCGGCGCCAGCATCAGGTTGCGGCCGACCGACAGGTGCGGGAACAGGTTGAAGCCCTGGAAGATCATGCCGACCCGCTGGCGCAGCTCGCGCATGGCCATCGGGCTGTCGTAGACCAGCGGACGGCCGTCCACCGACAGCGCGCCCTCCTGGAACACCTCCAGGCCGTTGATGCAGCGCAGCAGGGTGCTCTTGCCCGAGCCGCTCTTGCCGATGATGCAGACCACCTCGCCGCGACGGACCTGGATGTCGATGCCCTTGAGCACCTCGTTCGTGCCGTAGGACTTGCGCAGCCCGTGGATGTCCACGATGGGCGCGCCGTGCGCGGGCGGGTCGCCGGCGGCGGCCGGGGACGGCAGGGTGGCTTCAGCGGCGGTGGGCATTGAGTTTCCTTTCGAGGGAGCGGGCGTAGAGGCTGATCGGGAAGCACAGCGCGAAATACATCAGCCCGAGGCAGCTGTAGACCACGAAGGGCTTGAACGTGGCGTTGGAGATCATGCTGCCGGCCTTGGTCAGCTCGACGAAGCCGATGACCGAGGCCAGCGCGGTCCCCTTGACCACCTGCACCAGGAAGCCCACGGTGGGCGCGACGGCGAGGCGGCCCGCCTGGGGCAGCACCACGTGGCGCATCTGTTCGCCGAAGCTGAGCGCCAGGCTGGCGGACGCTTCCCACTGGCCGCGCGGCACCGCGGCCACGCAGCCGCGCCAGATCTCGGTGAGGAAGGCGCTGGTGTAGAGGGTGAGCGCCAGCGCGGCGGACACCCAGGCCGAGGTGTCCACCCCGAAGAGCGCCAGCCCGAAATAGGCCAGGAAGAGCTGCATCAGCAGCGGCGTGCCCTGGAACAGCTGCACGTAGCCGGCCACGGCGCGCTGCAGCGCCTTGCCCGCGCGCAGGCGCAGCAGCAGCAGGGCCAGGCCGACGATGCCGCCGCCCACGAAGGCGACGAGCGACAGGGCCACCGTCCAGCGCGCCGCGAGCAGCAGGTTGCGCAGGATGTCCCAGAGGGTGAATTCGACCATGGTGCGGGTCTCCGGAAATCAGCGGCCGAACAGGAACCGCGGGCCGGCCCAGTACAGCAGGCGGCGCAGGGCGATCGCCAGCGCCAGGTAGGCGCAGGTGGCGACGATGTAGGCCTCGAAGGCGCGGAAGTTGCGGCTCTGGATCAGGTTGGCCGCGTAGCTCAGCTCGGGCGTGGAGATCTGTCCGCAGACGGCCGAGCCGAGCATCACGATGATGATCTGGCTCACCATCGCGGGCCAGACGTTGGCCAGCGCCGGCGGCAGCACCACCCGGGTGAAGATCTGCACCCGGCCGAGCGCGAGGCTCTGGGCCGCCTCGATCTGCCCGCGCGGCGTCGCCTCGATGCCCGCGCGCACGATCTCGGTGGCGTAGGCGCTCAGGTTCACCACCATCGCGATCACCGACGCGGTCTCCGGCGAGAGCTTGACGCCCGCGGCCGGCAGCCCGAAGAACACGAAGAACAGCTGCACGATGAACGGCGTGTTGCGGATCAGTTCGACGTAGGCGCCCACGATCCAGCGCAGCCACGCCGGGCCGTTGGCGCGGGCCCAGGCGAAGGCGATGCCCAGCGCCATGCCGATCACGGTGGCGACGGCGGTCAGGCCGATGGTCCAGCCGATGCCGTGCAGGAGCAGCGGCCATTCGGACAGCACGGCGGGGAAGTCGAATTCGATACGCATGGGCTATGGCGCGGGCGCGCAGGCGGCGGGGATCGGGGTGGTGCGGGCGTGCGGGCGCGGCGCTTACTCGGGCAGGTTGCCGGTCGGGCGGCCCAGCCACTTCTGCGCCATCTTGTCGAGCTCGCCGGACTTCTTGGCCTCGGCGATGATCTCGTTGACCCGGGCGCGCAGCTTGTCCTCGCCCTTGGCCACGCCGATGAAGTTCGGGCTGTCCTTGAGCAGCAGCTTGTATTCGGCGTCGAGCTTGGGGTTCTTGGCCATCATGTTGCCGGCCACCGCCGCGCCGGTCGCGATCGTCTGGGTCTGGCCCGCCACGAAGGCCGCGACGGTGGCGTTGTTGTCCTCGAAGCGCTTCACGTCGATCCCGGCGGGCACGACCTTGGCGAGTTCCTGATCCTCCATCGAGCCGCGGGTGACGGCGACGCTCTTGCCGCCCAGGTCCGCCCAGCTCTTGATCGGCATGCCCTTGGCGGCGAACACGGCCTGGAAGTAGGGCGAGTAGGCCGAGGTGAAGTCGATCACCTTCTCGCGCTCCGGGTTCTTGCCGAGGGTGGAGATGACCAGGTCCGCCTTACGCGCCTGGAGGTAGGGGACGCGGTTGGCGCTGGTAACCGGCACCAGCTCGACCTTCGCGCCGAGCTTGGCAGCCACGAGCTTGGCCATGTCCACGTCCAGGCCCTGGGGCTGGAGGTCGGTGCCGACGAAGCCGTAGGGCGGGAAGTCGGTCGGGACGCCGATCTTGACCTGCCGCGACTTGGCGATCTGGTCGAGCGCGTCCTGGGCGAAGGCGGAGCCGGCGGCGGCGGTCGCGGCGATCGCCACCAGGGCGGCGGCGAAGCGGCGCTTGCCGGCGGAGGCGGGACGGGATGCGGAGGAAATCGGGTTCATAGCAAGGCTCCTAGGTAGGTCGAGGGTTCGTCGGGAGGGGTGGAAGGGAGCGCGGCGGCCGCTCCGGCCGGCGCGGAGGCGGGCGCCTTGGCGACCGGCGCGAGGGCGTCGCGCAGCTGGCGCAGCGGGTCGCCGTCGGGATCGGGGGGCACCCGCAGCGCGGACTGCACGGTGCCGATGTGCTCGGCCATCAGGCGCTCGGCCTCGGCCATGTCGCCGGCTGCGAGGGCGGCGACGATGCGGACGTGGTCCGCGCAGGACTGCGCCGCGTCGTGGGAGGACTGGTAGCGCATCGCCACCAGGGTGGTGCGCGCGGTGAAGTCGCGCAGGGTGTCGGCCAGCAGGCCGTTGCCCAGGCACTCGGCGAGGCAGACGTGGAAATCGCCGAGCAGGAAGCTGCGCGCGCCCACGTCCTGGCCGGCGACCGCCGACTGCTCGCGGGCGATGTGCTGCTGGAGACGCTCGACGGCCGCGGCGTCGATGCCGCGCAGGCCGCGGATCAGGCCGGTCTCGATGACCCGTCGGGCTTCGAAGGCTTCGCGCGCCTCGGCCTCGCTCGGATCGACCACGTACCAGCCGCGCCGGGCGCTGACGGTGACCAGGCCGCGGGTCTCCAGCCGCGCGAGGGCCTCGCGCACGATGGTGCGGCTGCAGTCGAAGAGCATGGCTAGCTGCTGCTCGCCCAGGCGCATGCCCGGGGCGAGCTTCTGGGCCATCACGGCTTCGATGATGCGGTCGCTGATGTCGACGGCGGCGTTGGCGGAGGCCATGCCGTCATCCAGCAGAAACCGTGCCAGTGGTATGCAGGATCAGCAGTGTCTTGTATGCAAGTTCAGTGCACTAAAAAGGAACGCAAGGCGGGATCCATGCCGGAGCACGCACCGCATGAAGGCGCGGAAGGGATGCGCGCAGCCATGCACGCCCTGCGACGAGGCGCGGCAGCGGAGCGCGAGGCGGGGCGGGGCTGGGTTCGGAGGCATGGCGGCCGGTCGGTCGCCAGATCAGGGTTCCGCCGTCGGACGGTGCATCGCCACCGGCGCCGGCCGCAAGGTCGGAGCCGTGCTCCGCACGGCGGCGCAGGGCGGTGGCCGATGCCGGTCGATGCGCCGGTGACGATGGCCGGGGGATGGACGCCCCGGGGAGCGCCGGGGCTTGGCATCCGGCGGTGGGGGGCGTGCGACCGTTCCGGAAGGAATGCCGGCGAACCAGGGATTCCCGCCCTGGAGCCGCCCTCCCTTCCGCTGTCGCACGCGGGCGCGCGCTGGGGCGGGCGACACGCCGCGGCGAGCCCGCCGGGCCGGCCGCCGGAGGCCTGGAAGCTTAGAAGCGAACCTTCACGTATGCGCTGGGACCGTGGATCTTGATGCGCAGGCGGTCGTCGATCTCGTCCCGGCGCTTGAGGGTGATGTCGCTCATCTCGTAGCTGGCCACCAGGCCCACGTTCTTGACCGGGAACCATTCGATCCCGAGCGCCGCGTTGTAGATGCTGCCGCGGGTGGAGCCGCCGCGCTTCTCGACGCCGGAGGCGTCGGCGATCAGCCGCAGGTCGGGGGTGATGGCGTGGCGCAGGCCGAGTTCGATCAGCGGCGCGACCGCGTCCTCGCTGACGCTGGCGTCCACCCGGCGGGTGGTGCCGGCGACCCGCGCGGTGGCGAAGCCGCTGGCGTCGGCCTTGTAGTAGCCGGCGCCCAGGCCGAGGCCGAAGACGGTGTCGCCGGAACCCAGCCACCACTTGTAGGCGAGCTTCGCGAATTCGAGCTTCGCCTGGATGCCGATGTCGGTGGTGGCGGTGACCTGGTTGCCGACGATGTTCACCTGGCCGGTGCCGGTCTGGGAGAAGGTGCGCTTGTAGCGGTAGTAGTCGAAGGACAGGCCGTGGTTGTCGAACAGCAGCACGTCGGCCTTCACGCGGGGCATGGTCGTGGATTCGCTGCCGAAATCGCGGGTGTTGATCGTGCCCAGGCTGGTGTTGGCCCGCGCCGCGATCGTGGGGTCGGAGTGGAAGCCGCCGACCGAGAGGCTGACCCGGTCGAGCGCCGGCGACGCCTGGGCGCGGCTGGTGCCCGGCGCGGCGGCGAACGCGCAGGCGCAGGCCAGCGCCAGCAGCGCGGGCCGGACGGTGGCGGACGGGGAGGTCGGGAGGGCGGACGGCAGGGTCATGGAAGGGCTCGCGGGTGTGCGGTGGGTTTTCGGGGGCACGAACGGGGACGGAAGGGCGCAGGACGGCTTGGCCTGCGGACCGGGCGGGGCCGGGATCGGGATCGGCGCGGTTGACGGTGGCGCCGCGCCGTGACGCCTCCGCGTGACGAAGGCTATCGAAGCGTATGTTACCGATACTTACTTTTCAGTGGACGCGCACTGAAGTTGTCCCCCGGTCAATCAGGGGATTTCGTCGGCCCGTCGTCCGGTCGCGGCCCCGGCGCCGTTCCGGCGGCGGTCGCCGGGCGGGGCGCGCTGCCCATCACCACCCGGGCCTGCCGCCGGAAGCTGTAGTAGGCGCTGGCCCAGTCGAAAAGCACCAGCACCCGGTTGCGGAAGCCGATCAGGAAATAGATGTGCGCGAACAGCCAGAACAGCCAGGCCGGATAGCCGCTGAAGCGCAGCCGGCGCCCGGCGGGCATGTCCAGGTCCACCACCGCGGCGTTGCGCCCGATGGTTGCGAGGTTGCCGTAGTCGCGGTAGGCGAAGGCCTCGGTCGGTGCGCCGCGCAGCCGCCGCTGCAGGTTGGCGGCCGCGGCGCGGCCCATCTGCTTGGCGGCGGGCGACACGCCCGGCACCGGCCTGGACGATGCGCGCAGCCCCTCGGCCGTGCTGGCGGGGGTGCCGGCGGGGAAGCTCCTGGCCGCGGCCAGGTCGCCCACCACGCTGACCTCCGGATGGCCGGGCAGGGCGAGGTCGGGCGCGACCTCGATGCGGCCGGCGCGGTCGACCGGCGCGCCGGCCGCGTCGGCCAGCACCCGTCCCAGCGGCGCGGCCGCGACGCCGGCCCCCCAGACCACGCAGCGGCTGCGGATGCGCTGGCGGTCCTCCCCGGACGGACCGACCTGCACCTCGACGCCCTCGGCGTCGACCGCGACGATGCGGTGACCGAGCCGCACGTCCACCCCGAGCCGTCGGAGCTGGCGCAGCGCCTTCTCGCTGAGTTCCTCGGGCATGGACGCCAGCACCCGGTCGCCGCCCTCGATCAGCAGCACGTTCGCGCTCGCGGGGTCGAAGTTGCGGAACTCGCCGGGCAGGGTGTGGCGGGCGATCTCGGCCAGGGTGCCGGCCATCTCCACGCCGGTGGGTCCCCCGCCGACCACCACCAGGTTGAGCCAGTCGCGGCGGCGCACCGGATCGGTCTCGCGCTCGGCGGCCTCGAAGGCGAGCAGCACCCGGCGGCGGATCTGCAGTGCGTCCTCCAGGGTCTTGAGCCCGGGCGCGTGGGCGGCCCAGGCTTCGTTTCCGAAATAGCTGTGGGTGGAGCCGGCCGCGACGATCAGGTGGTCGTAGGGCAGCTCGCCGCCGTCCGCCAGGCGGAGCACGCGCGCGCGCAGGTCCACGTCGCAGACTTCGCCGAGCAGCACCGTGGCGTTCGGTTGCGTGCGGAACAGGTGGCGGATCGGGGCCGCGATCATGGTGGACGACAGGCCGGCGGTCGCGACCTGGTAGAGCAGCGGCTGGAAGAGGTGATGGTTCGTCTTGTCCACCACGGTGATGGCCACGTCCGCGTCCCGCAGCGCGCGCGCTGCCTCGAGGCCGCCGAAGCCGCAGCCGACGATGACCACGCGCGGCGTGCCCGGCGCCCGGTTCTCCGGCGCGGCCGGGCCGCGGCCGGTGCCCCAGGCCGCGTCCTGCCGGGGGCGCGGGATGCGGTGCCGGCGCCTGGCCGGCAGGGGCGGGCGGGACCGGTTCGGTTTCCCAGGCGGCGTCCGCCGGCGGGCGCGCGGACGGCTCCGGTCCCGTGGAAGGCTGGTGCGTGTTCATCCCTGGGGATTCTGGGGACCTGCCCGGGCGCCGGATGAAACCATGTGCGAAGCTCGGCGGCCGCGCATCCCGCGCACCGTCCGATCCACTGCCCGCCGCCATGACCGTTCCGCCGCGCACCGCCGCCCCCGCGCCCTCCGTTCCCCCGGGCCCCGCCGCGGCCCCGGACCTGCGCCTGTCGGTCCTCGACCAGTCGGTCGCGGTGGACGGAGAGCCGCAGGACGCGGCGATCCGCCGCACGCTGGAACTCGCGACCTGGTGCGAGGCCCTGGGCTACGAGCGCTTCTGGGTGAGCGAGCACCACGGCCATCCGAGCATCGTCGGCAGCGCGCCCGAGGTGCTGCTCGCCGCGATCGCGGCGCGCACCCAGCGCATCCGCATCGGCAGCGCCGGGGTGATGCTGCCGCACTACGCGGCCTACAAGGTGGCCGAGCAGTTCCGGGTGCTGGACGCGCTGGCGCCCGGCCGCGTCGACCTGGGCGTGGGCCGTGCGCCGGGCAGCGACCGCCGCACCGCGCTGCTGCTGAACCCGGACGCGGACGCGGCCGGGCGGTTCCCGCAGCAGGTCGCGGAACTGCGCCGCTGGATCCAGGGCGAGGAGATGCCGCCCGGCCACCCCGGCCACGGCGTGCGGGCGCATCCGCGCTCGGACACCGCGCCGGCGGTCTGGATGCTCGGCAGCTCGGACTACGGCGCGCAGGTCGCGGGCCATTTCGGGCTGCCCTACGCCTTCGCCTGGTTCATCACCGAGGGCCGGGGCGCGGAGCAGGCGCTGGCGCTCTACCGCAGCACCTTCCAGCCGTCGGAGGCCCTGGCGCGGCCGCAGGCGGCGGTCTGCGTCTGGGCGCTCGCCGCCGACACCGAGGACGAGGCCTGGCGCCTGTTCCGGAGCCGCGAGCGCTGGCGCATCGACCGCAACGCCGGCCGCCTGGGCCCGATCCTGCCGCCCGACGCGGCGGCGCGCGACTACTCGGCCGCCGAACGCGCCGAGCGCGAGGACCTGCGCGGCCGTGCCCTGGTCGGCACCGCGGCGCAGGTCGGCGCCCGGCTGCGGGCGCTGGCGGCGCGGCTCGGGGTGGAGGACCTCGCGGTCATCACTTGGACGCACGACGCGGCGGCCCAGAGGCGTTCCTACGCGTTGCTGGCCGAGGAATTCGGCCTGGGCGCGGCCGCGGCCTGAGGGCGGCCGCCCGGCCCGCGCCGCGGCGGCGGCGCGCGCGGCGGGGTTAAGCTCGGCGGCACCATGACCGCCGCCACCTTCGCGCCTCCCCACACCCCGCTCGACCGACTCGACACGCAGATGCGCGCCGAGGGCTACGCCGTCCTGTCGGCCGCCGACGTGGCGCGCTGGACCGGCGTCCCGCCGGACGCGCTCGACGCGCTGCGCGCCTCCTGGGACGGCCTGCCGCCCGACGAGTACCTGCGCGACGGCGGCCGGTACCGCCGCCGCCGCCACGCCTGCTTCGTGGCCGACGGCGCGGGCATCCGGCAGGTGCCGCACCGGGCGCACTGGCAGCCGGTCGAGTACAACGCGCTGCACGGCGGCATGGAACGCTGGTTCGCGCCGATGCTGCAGGAGACGGTGGACGCGCCCGCCTGGGACCGGCTGCTGCGGGCCCTGGCGGCGCTGGCGCCGCGCATGCGGCCGACCGACGCGGACGGAGCGCCGGAGCGCCCGGCCGGGGCTGGGCCGTGGTTCGTCGAGGCCCACCAGTTCCGCATCGACACCACCGACGGCATCGGCCGGCCCACGCCCGAGGGCGCGCACCGCGACGGCGTGGACCTGGTGGCGGTGTTCCTGGTCGGCCGCCACGGCATCAAGGGCGGCGAGACGCGCGTCTTCGAGGCCCACGGCCCGCGGGGCAGCCGCTTCACCCTGACCGAGCCGTGGTCGGTGCTGCTGCTGGACGACGCGCGCACCATCCACGAGTCCACCCCGATCCAGCCGCTGGTCTCCGCCCAGGAGGCCGGGGGCGGCGGCGCCGGCGGGGCGGCCTGGCGCGACACCCTGGTGGTGACCCTGCGCGCGGGCGGCTTCCAGGGGGACGACGCGCCGCGGCCGGCGGAGGCCGCGGCCGAATAGTCGGCCGGCCGTTCCGGTCTTTGAATCGCCCGGCGGTACGCTTGGGGCAAGATGGGCCCGTCGCCAACCCCCTGACCGAAGGAGAAGACGCATGTTCAAGCACATCCTCGTCGCCGTCGACGGCTCCGAACTGGCGCTGCAGGCGCTGCGCACCGCGGTCGAACTGGGCCGCACCTGCGGCAGCCGGCTGTCGGTCGTGTTCGTGGTCAATCCCTACCCCTTCGTCGGCGTCGGCACCGACTTCGCCTATGGCCAGGCGCAGTACCTGCAGGCCGCCAACAGCGAAGCGGACAGCGCGCTGTCGGAGGCGGGGAACCTCCTGACCTCGGAGGCCGCCGGCCTTTCGCACCAGGTGCTGCGGGTGGAGGCCGACAGCGTGCATGCCGGCATCCTCGACACCGCGACCGCGCAGCGCGCCGACCTGCTGGTGGTGGGCTCGCACGGCCGCAGCGCGATCGAGAAGCTGGTGCTCGGCAGCGTCACCCAGCGGGTGCTGTCGGGTTCGCACCTGCCGGTGCTGGTGGTGCGCGACTAGGGGGCGGCACGCGCCCGGGCGCCGGGCCGGCCGGCGGCGACGGGATTCAGCCCCGCACGTCCGCCACCGGCTCGTCGCCGAAATCGGGCCGCGCCAGGTAGGCCAGCACCTGCGCCGCGGCGTCCTCGGGGCTCGACAGCCGGCCCTCGGACCGCAGCGCGGCGAAGCGCGCCCGGTCCGGGAAGTCGTCGCCGTCGGCGCTGCGCAGCTGCCCTTGCATGCCGGTGTCGATCACGCCCGGCGCCAGCGAGCAGAGCCGTGCGCCATGGGGCCGCTGCGCCTCGTCCAGCGCGGCGCAGCGGGTGAACATGTCCATGCCGGCCTTGGCGGTGCAATAGGCCGCCTGCGAGGCCATCGGCCGGCGGCCCAGGCCCGAGGAGATGTTGAGCACCCGCCGCGGCGCCGTCCAGTCGCGGGTCGCCGCGAGGAAGGCGGCGGTCAGCAGCAGGGGCGCCTCCAGGCCCACGCGCAGCGCGCGCGCCGTGTCTGCGTCCTCCGCGGCGCGCAGCGGAACCAGCGGCGGGATGGTGCCGGCGTTGTTGATCAGCGTCGCCGCCGAGAACGTGCCCGCCGGCCGGTCGCCGAGCCATTCCCGCAGCCGGTCCGCCGCGGCCCCGGCGTCGGCGAGGTCCAGGCGCCACTGCTCGCAGGCGACGCCCGCCGCGCGCGCCTCGGCGTCCAGCGCCGCGTCCTCGCCGCGGGCGATGCACACCAGCCGGTGGCCGGGGCGCAGCAGGCGCGACGCGATCGCGCGGCCCAGTCCGCGCGAGGCGCCGGTCAGGATGTGGAGGTGGGGCGCGCCGTCTGCGGGCGGCGGACCTGCGGTGCGGTCGGCGCCGCTCATTCCGGCGCCTCCGCGCGGCCGTCCACGGCGCCGCCGATGGTCAGGAACTGGCCGCCGGCGACATGGTGCAGCGTGCGCAGCGCGTCGGGCGCCGCATCGAAGTGCCAGCGCCCGCCCGAGAACACCCGGTCGTCCGCCCAGGCCGCCACCGCCTCGCCCAGGAAGAGGTCGTAGCGCTGCTGGTGGTGCGGCTCCGGCAGCAGCCGGCATTCGAGCCAGGCGATGCAGCCTTCGAGCAGCGGTGCTTCGATTTTCGTAGCAGGAAACGTAGGCGCATCCAGCGCCGAGAGCTTGTCGGGCAGCGAATTCCCACTGTCGGTGCCGAGGCGGACCACCAGGCCGGCCTGGGCGCGGCACGGCACGTTCAGCGCGAAGCTCCCGGCCGCTTCGACCAGTCCGCGGGTGAAGGTGGACTTGTCCAGCACCACCGCGAACTTGGGCGGCTCGAAGTCCAGCGGCATGGCCCAGGCCGCGGCCATGGCGTTGGACCGGCCGGCATGCCGCGCCGAGACGAGCACCGTCGGTCCGTGGTTGAGCAGGCGGTAGGCCAGGGGCAGGGGAACGGGGATGCGCATGGGATCGGGCGGAAGGTCCGGAGGGATGCGGTGGCGATGGCGGTGGCGCCGGGACGGGTAGTGTCCCCGGGATCCCCGCGCCGGATGTATCGGGAGCCTGCCGCGGATGCGGCCCGGCGCGGCTCAGAACGGCGTCGGCGCGCTCCAGCGCAGGAACTCCCCGGTCGCCGGATGGGCGAATCCGAGTTCGGCCGCGTGGAGCAGCAGGCGGGGCGCGGCAGCACGCACCGGCGGCGGGGCGTAGAGCGCGTCGCCCAGGATCGGGTGCCCGAGGGCGAGGAGGTGCACCCGCAACTGGTGGCTGCGGCCGGTCAGCGGTTCGAGTTCGACCCGGCTCGCGTCCGCGCCGGCGTCGTGCGACACCAGGCGCCAGCGGGTGCGGCTCGGCTTGCCGCGGAGCGCGTCGACCGTCTGCAGCGGACGGCGCGGCCAGTCCACCGCGAGCGGCAGGTCGATGAGGGACCAGCCCGCGCCGGCGTCGGGACCATCGCCGTCGCCGGGGCCGCCGGCCGGCCGCGGGAGGCCGGCCACCATCGCGTGGTAGCGCTTGCGCACCCGCCGCTCCTCGAAGGCGCGGCCGATGGCGCGCTGGGCGGCGAGTCCGCGCGCCATCACCACCAGCCCGGAGGTCGCCAGGTCCAGCCGGTGCACCACCAGTGCATCGGGGAAGGCGGCGCGCACCCGCGACGCGAGGCAGTCCTGCGCGTCGTCGCCGCGGCCGGGCACCGACAGCAGGCCGGCGGGCTTGTCGAAGACCAGCAGCGCATCGTCCGCGTGGACCGGGACCGGATCCCAGGCGGGCGGCGGCGGCAGCAGGTCGAGCCGCGCCAGCGAGGGCACGGAGCGGGGCACGCGAGCGCCGATCCCGCGCGGGTCCGGATGCGCGGGCGCGGACGGGTCCGTGCCCGCGGCGTTCGCGCCGTCCATGCCGTCCGTTCCCGCGTCCCCGCCGGAGCGGCCGCCCGCGCCGAGCGGCTCAGTCGCCATCGGCGGGGGAGACCAGGCGCTGCACGGTGGCGCACAGTTCCTCGACGTCGTTGGGCTTGTAGATCAGCTCCAGCGCGCCGGCCTCGCGCGCGGCCCGCTCGATCTCGGTGGTGATGTGGCCGGAGGCGAGCGCCACCGGCAGCTCCGGGCGCACCGACTTGGCGGCGCGCACCAGGTCCACGCCGGAATAGCCGGGCATGTTGTAGTCGGTCACCAGCAGGTCGAAATGCGCCGCGGTGTCGCGCAGCAGCCCCTCCGCTTCGGAGGGGTCGGTCAGGCCGGTGACCCGGTAGCCCCGCCGGGTGAGCAGCCGGCGCACCAGGAAGACCAGCGCCTGGTCGTCGTCCACGTACAGCACGTGCCGGCCCCGGCCCTCGTCGGCGGACCGGCCGGGCGCCGGCGCGGCCGATGCGGGCGGATCGGCGGGGGGGCTGGCGACGGCCGCGGCCGCGGCGGCACCCTCGGCGGCTTCCGGCACCGGGAAGTAGAGGGTGAAGGCGCTGCCCCGGCCGGGCTCGCTGCGCACGTCGGTGGCGCCCTGGTGGTTGCGCATCACCCCGTGCACCACCGCCAGGCCCAGGCCGGTGCCCTGGCCGACCGGCTTGGTGGTGAAGAATGGCTCGAAGATGCGCTCGATGGTGCCGGCGTCCATGCCGCTGCCGGTGTCGGTCACCGACACCGCGACGTAGCGTTGCGCGTGCAGGCCGAGCCGGTCGCGCAGGGCCTGGGGCGGATCCTGCTCGTTCGCGCCGATGGAGATGCTGCCCGGCGTGTCGCCGAGCGCGTGGACCGCGTTGGTGCCCAGGTTGAGCAGCGCCTGCTCGACCTGCGTCGCGTCGCCCAGGATCGGCGGCAGGGCCGGGCCGGCGCGCAGGTGCAGCTCGATCTGCGGCGGCAGGGTGACCCGCAGCAGCCGCGCGGTCTCGGCGATCACCTCGGCGATCGCGACCGGCTGGCGCCGGCTCGGCTCGTTGCGGCTGAAGGTCAGGATCTGGCGCACCAGGTCGCGCGCGCGACGGCCGGCCTTGCCGATCTCCGCGAGGCTGAGCTGGGCCGGCGAGTCGGGCCCGGCGTCGGCCATGGCCAGGTCCACGTTGCCGAGGATGGCGCTCAGGATGTTGTTGAAGTCGTGCGCGATGCCGCCGGCCATGGTGCCCACCGCCTGCATCTTCTGGGACTCGCGCAGTTGCGCCTCCAGCATGGCGCGGTGCGCCTCGGCCTTCTTGCGGCCGGTCAGGTCGTGGGCGAAGAGCGTGGTGGTGGCGGCGCCGTCGCGCTGCTCGAAGGACGCGCTGACCTCGACCATCAGCTCGTGGCCGGTCGCGGTGCGGGCGGTCATCTCGCCGAGCATCGCGTTGGTCGAGATCTGCGAGAAGGAGAGCGCGTGGGGCGCGTCGGGCAGGAAGCGCGACAGCGGCGTGCCGAGCGCCTGCGGCGCCGGGCATTGGAACAGCGCGGCGGCGGCGGGGTTGAAGACGGTGATGCGCTGCTGCGCGTCCACGCAGACGATGGCGTCGAGGGCCGAGTCGATGACGGCTTCGAGCCGGCTCTCGCTCGCGCGGAGCTGTTCGTTGCGCTGTTGCAGCTCCATCGCGCTGTCCTGCAGGGCGCGGCGCTCGGCCAGCAGCGGGCCCTGGTCGACGATGGCGCAGATGTAGTGGTGGGCCGGCGTGCCCTCGTCCTCGGGCCAGTCCGCGGGCGCCGCGGCGAAGGCGTCCGGATGGTCGCGCGGCGCGTCGATCCGGCGGATGTGCAGGTCGCCAGTCATGGTGCCGGCGTCCCCGATGGCGAAGACCACCTCGGCCGCCTCGCTGCGGCCCTGGCGCCGCGCCTCGGAGAAGCCGTGGTTGACCTTGGCGATGTGGCCGGCGCTCACGAAGGGCATGAGCGAGGTCAGCGGCCGGTCGTGCAGCGTGGGCTGGAAGATCCGCTGCGCCATGGCGTTGCTCTGCACCACCATGTCGTATTCGTCGATCACCATGAGCGCGAGCGGCACGCTGGAGAACAGCGTCTCGAAGCGCGCCGAGGCGCTCTCCGCCGTCCGCTGGCTGTAGCCGAGCACCCGGTTCTGGGCTTCGAGCGCGTCGAGGCGCGCCTGCATCCGCGCCAGCTCGGCCCGGGCGGCTTCCAGCGGGTCCGCCGGCGCCGCGCCCGCGCCCTCGCGCGCGGGATCGGGCGGACGGGGCGGGGCGTGCTCCTCGGGCAGGGTCATGGGCGGTCGCCGCGCTCCGGCCTACATGCCGGAATAGTTCGGGCCGCCGCCGCCTTCGGGCGCCACCCAGACGATGTTCTGCGTCGGATCCTTGATGTCGCAGGTCTTGCAATGCACGCAGTTCTGCGCGTTGATCTGCAACCGACGGTCGCCGTTCTCGTTGGTCTCGACGTACTCGTACACCCCGGCCGGGCAGTAGCGGCCCTCGGGGCCCGCGTAGACCGGCAGGTTGATGCGTTCGGGCACCGTCGGGTCCTTGAGCGTGAGGTGCGGCGGCTGGTCCTCGGCGTGGTTGGTGTTGCTGACGAACACGCTCGACAGCCGGTCGAAGGTCAGCACCCCGTCGGGCTTGGGGTAGACGATGGGCTTGCACTCGCGCGCGGGCTTGAGCCGCGCGTGGTCGGCCTCCCGCCGGTGGATGGTCCAGGGGATGTTGCCCTTGAGCACGAACTGCTCGAAGCCGGTCATCACGGTCGCGATGCCGCGGCCCTTCTTGAACCACTGCTTGAAGTTGCGCGCCTTGTGCAACTCGGCGTGCAGCCAGCTCTTCTCGAACGCCGCCGGATAGGCGGACAGCTCGTCGTGCTGCCGGCCCTCGGCGATCGCGTCGAAGGCGGCGTCGGCGGCCAGCATGCCGGTCTTGATCGCGGCGTGGCTGCCCTTGATGCGGCTCGCGTTGAGGTAGCCGGCCTCGCAGCCGATCAGGGCGCCGCCGGGGAACACGGTCTTGGGCAGGGCGAGCAGGCCGCCGGCGGTGATGGCGCGGGCGCCGTAGGAGATGCGCCGCGGCTTCTTCCAGTTCGGGTCCTTGCCGTCGCTCTCGAAGTACCAGCGGATGTTCGGATGGGTCTTCCAGCGCTGGAATTCCTCGAACGGGCTCAGGTAGGGGTTCTGGTAGTCCAGGCCCACCACGAAGCCGACCACCACCTGGTTGTTCTCGGCATGGTACATGAAGGAGCCGCCGTAGGTGTCGGCGTCGAGCGGCCAGCCCGAGCTGTGCAGGGCCAGACCGGGCGTGTGGCGCGCCGGATCGATCTCCCACAACTCCTTGATGCCGATGCCGTAGCTCTGCGGGTCCTTGTCCTCGGCCAGGTTAAAGCGGGCGATCAGCTGGCGGCCGAGCTGGCCGCGCGAGCCCTCGGCGAACACGGTGTACTTGCCGTGCAGCTCCATGCCGAGCTGGAACTCGCCGGTGGGCTGGCCGTCCTTGCCGACGCCCATGTTGCCGGTCGCGACGCCCTTGACCGAGCCGTCCTCGTTGTACAGCACCTCGGCCGCGGCGAAGCCGGGGAAGATCTCGACCCCCAGCTCCTCGGCCTGCTGCGCCAGCCAGCGGGTGAAGTTGCCGAGGCTGATGATGTAGTTGCCGTGGTTCTTGAAGCAGTCGGGCAGCAGGAACTCCGGCGTGCGCACGCCGCTCTTCTCGCCGAGGAACATGAAGGCGTCCTCGGTCACCGGCTGGTTCAGCGGGGCGCCGCGCTGCTTCCAGTCGGGGAACAGCTCCTTGAGCGCGATCGGGTCCATGATCGCGCCCGAGAGGATGTGGGCGCCGGGCTCGGAGCCCTTTTCCAGCACCACGACCGACAGCTCGGCGCCGGCTTCGGCGGCGCGCTGCTTCAGGCGGATCGCGGCGGACAGGCCCGCCGGGCCCGCGCCGACGACGACCACGTCGTACTCCATCGATTCGCGGGGGCCGTGCTGGGCCAGGATTTCATCGTGGGTCATGGGGAAGGGAGGATAGGGGACGGGAAGGCAAGACCGTGTCTCGAATGGTTCTGCCCGGCGGCGCGCGGTCCGGGGCGGCGGCAAATTCTAGTTCCCGCCCGTCCGGCGGCATGTCGCCTGGGCGCCTGCGGACGGGGCCGCCGCGGCTCAGTCGCCGTCGGGCGACGTTGAGGGCTGGAGCTGGAGCCGCGCCTCGAACCCGGGCGTGCCGTCCGGCAGCGGCGAGAACAGTTCGAGGCGGCCGTGGTGGCGCTCGACGATGGAGGCGACGATCGAGAGGCCGAGGCCGTAGCCTGCGCTGTCGTCGCTATGCCGCACGTGGCGTTCGCGCATCGTGTCGAGCCGGTACGGCGCCACCCCGGCGCCGTAGTCGCGCACCCGGACGGAGCAGGGCGCGGCCACTTCGATCTCGACCCGGGTGCTGCTGTAGCGCAGCGCGTTCTCCACGAGGTTGCGCAAGGCGATCGCCAGGGTGTCGAAGTCGCCGAGCGCGGGGGCGATGTCGTCCTCGGGCACCTGCAGCGACAGCCGCTTGCGCACCGTGTCGGTCTGCCAGAAGTCCTGCGCGACCACCGCGGCGAGCCGCACCAGGTCCACCGGCGCCGTGTTGAGCGAGCCGCCCGACTCGGCGCGCGAGAACTGCAGCAGCTTCTCGGTGCGCTGGCTCAGTACGGCGAGCGAATCGATCGCGGCCCGGATCTCGGTGCGGTCGAGGTCGTGCTCGAGCGCCGTCTGCAGCCGCAGCCGGGTCGCCGCGAGCGGGGTGCGCAACTCGTGCGCCGCGTTGGCCGAGAGCGCGCGTTCCACGTCGAGCGCCTTGGACAGCCGCTCCAGCAGGTGGTTGACGTGCTCGCCCACCGAGAGCAGCTCGCGGGGCAGGCCGCCGAGCGCGATCGGCCGCAGGTCGTTGCCGCCGCGCAGGCCGATCTCGGACTCCAGGCGCTGCAGGGAACGCAGCTCGCGCCGGGCGATGCCGCGCAGGGTCCAGGCCAGCAGCACCAGCACCGCCATCATCGGCACGAAGAGCCCGAGCAGCACCCGTTCGAGGGCTTCGCGGCGATCCTTGAGCGGCTCGGCGATGTGCAGCATCAACGGCAGGGTCGGATGCCGGACCGTGTAGACGCGCCACGGCGAGGCATCCACGAATCCCGGCTCCGGCGGGCCGTCCAGCAGCTTCGACGGCGCCTCGCGCGGACGCAGGAGCACCCGCCCGCGGATGTCGACCAGCTGGTAGACCAGCGGATCGCCGGGGATCAGCGGGGGCGGGGCGATGACCGGCGGATCGCCCGGCCCCGGCAGGTCGTCGAGGTCGAGCTGGCTGACCGACACGTCGATCAGCCGGTGCGCGCTCTCGCGCATCTGGTTGTCGAAGTTGTGCTTGATCTCGCGTTGCACGTACCAGGTCACGCCCAGGATGCACACCAGCCAGATGCCGCCGATCCACAGGATCAGCACCTGCGTCAGGCGGTGGACGAGGCTGGGGGCGGCCGGCCCGGCCAGCGGGCGGCCTTCGGGAGTCAGCGGCACGCGGGCGCGCGCCGGTGCGCGGGTCTCATAGGGTTTCCGGCGTGAAGGCCAGGCGGTAGCCCAGGCCGCGCAGGGTCTGGATGTGCTCGCGGCCGAGCTTGCGGCGCAGGCGGCTGATGAAGACCTCGAGGGTGTTGCTGTCGGTCTCGCTCTCGAAGCCGTAGAGCGCGTCCTGCAGGACCTCGCGGGTGTGGATGCGGTCGGGCCGGGTCGCCATGACGCGCAGCAGCGCCCATTCCTTCGCGGTCAGCACCACCGGGACGCCCGACAGCCGCACCAGGTCGCGGGTGAGGTCGATCTCGAGGTTGCCGAGCTGCACCACCGGCGCGTCGCCGGCGCCGCGCCGGCGCTCGATGGCGCGCAGGCGGGCCAGCAGCTCGCCCGGATCGTAGGGCTTGACCAGGTAATCGTCGGCGCCGGCGTCCAGGCCGCGGATGCGGTCGCTGACCTGGTCGCGCGCCGTCAGCACGATGACCGCCGGGCGTTCCTTGAGGGCGCGCAGCGCGGGCAGCAGGGTGAGGCCGTCGCCGTCTCCCAGGTGCAGGTCGAGCAGCACCGCCGCGTAATGCGCGCCGGCGATGGCCGCGCGGGCGCCGGTGAGGTCGGTGACCGCATCGACCACAAAGGACTTGGCCCGCAGATAGCTGCAGACCGCGTCGGCCAGGGGGGCGTCGTCTTCGACAAGCAGTACTCGCACAGGGCTTCTCCGGAACGGGGGCTGACTAGCAGCAACATGACATCGGGTCTTAAATGTGACCCTTTGTGACAGTGTAGGCGTCTGCCGGGACAAAGAAAACGCAGGCTGAACGAATGGCCGTCGGCAAGTCAATCTTTCTTCATTCTGAATTCATGACGGCGAAATAACTTCGCGGCATGGCGTTTCTTCCACCCATTTTTTCAAATCCCGTCAAAGCTACCGTCTCCGATGCCGTTTTTGCTACCGGCAGGCCCGAGAGCGTGCCGGTTCCGGTGCCGCAGCGGTCCGCGCGCTCGCCGCGCACGGTCGCGCTGTGGCTGGCCCTGTGGTTCTCCACCGTCGGCAACTGGGCGATGTGGCGAGAGGTCGGCAACCTGATCGCCCAGGGGCGTTTCGGCGGCGGCCATCCGATCTTGCTGGCCGCGGCGCTGGGCGTGGTGGTCTTCGCGCTCAACGCCGTGCTGACGCTGCTGTTCGCCTGGCCCCGCGGCATGAAGCCGGTCTGGATCGCGCTGGCGGTCGTGGCCGGCGTAGCCCAGCACTACATGCTCGCCTACGGCACGGTGATGGACCCGGGCATGCTGGCCAACGTCTTCCAGACCGACCCGCGCGAGGTGCGCGACCTGCTCGGCCTGCCGCTGCTGGGGCAGGTGCTCCTGGTGGCGGGTCCGCCGGCCCTGTGGCTGGCGCGGCTGCCGCTCCAGCGTTTCGGCGCGTGGGGACAGCTCTGGCGCACCCTGGCGACGCTGGCGGCGGTGCTCGCCGCGGCGGCGGCGGTGGCGCTGGCCCACTACCGCGAGCTGGCGCCGATGCTGCGCAACAACGACCAGCTGCGCTTCATGACCAATCCGGCGTCCAGCGTGTATTCCGCCCTGAACGCCGCCACCAAGCCGTTGCGCAAGCGCGGTCCGCGCAAGCTGGTGGCGATCGGCGCGGGCGCGAAGCTCGGCCCGAGCTACGCGTCCGCCGCCGCGGCGTCCCGGCCGCCGCTCTTCGTCCTGGTGGTGGGCGAGACGGCGCGGGCCGACCATTTCGGCCTCAACGGCTACCCCCGGGACACCACGCCCGAACTGGCCGCGCGCGACGTCGACAGCTTCCGCGACGTGCGTTCTTGCGGCACCAACACGCTCGCCTCGGTGCCGTGCATGTTCTCCCCGCTGGGCAAGCAGGGCTACGAATCCCGCAAGGTCGACTACGAGAACCTGCTCGACGTGCTGCAGGCCGCCGGGCTGGGCGTGGTCTGGATCGACAACCAGGCGGGCTGCAAGACGGTCTGCGACCGGGTGCTCAGCTACACGACCGACGACGCGCTCGGCGCGCGCGACCCGGCCGCCAAGGCCTTGTGCGACGGCGGCGAGTGCCTGGATTCGGTGATGCTGCTCAACCTCGACCGGCGCATCGCCGCGCTGCCCGAGGAGCGCCGCCGCAACGGCATCGTGGTGGTGATGCACCAGATGGGGAGCCACGGCCCGGCCTACTACCGGCGCTCGGCGCCCGAGAACAAGCGCTTCCAGCCCGAGTGCGCCACCAACGAGCTGTCGAAGTGCGAGCACGGGGCGCTGATCAACGTCTACGACAATTCCATCGCCGAGACCGACCGCTTCCTCGGCCGCACCATCGACTGGCTGAAGGCCCGCCAAGACCGTTTCGCGACCGGCATGCTCTACCTGTCGGACCACGGCGAGTCGCTGGGCGAGTACGGCCTGTTCCTGCACGGCCTGCCGTACGCGCTGGCGCCGGAGGTGCAGAAGCACGTGCCCATGGTGCTGTGGCTGGGCGACGGCTTCGCCCGACGCCAGGGGCTGGACCGCGGCTGCATCCGCGCCAAGCGGGACGAGGCGCTGACCCACGACAACCTGTTCCACACCGTGCTGGGAACGCTCGACGTGGGCACGCCGACGTACCGGCCCGCGCTGGACGCATTCGCCGCCTGCCGGGGCGCGCCGGGACTGGCGTCGGGCAGGGCGGGCGCGGCGCAGCGCTGACCGGCCCGGCCGCCCCGGCCGGGACGCCCGCCTTCAGCGCACCACGCGGTAGCGGGCCGCGTTGTCCGCCAGCCAGCGCCGGGCCAGCGCCATGGCCGAAGCCGCGTCCCGGTCGGTGTCGGGGTGGAAGTCCCGCCGCAGGTAGCGCGCCAGCGGCGCGGCGCAGCGCCAGACCAGGCCGTCGCGCCCCAAGAAGAAGCCCGCGGCCTCGCGCCAGGTGCGCGGGCGCAGCAGGCCGCCGTCGCGCCGCAGGTTGATCGCGGTCTGCCGGCCGGCGTCGAGCGCGAACATCGCAAGCACGTACAGGTACCAGCCGATGCGCATCCGGTGGCTGCCGCCCAGCGCCTGGAACAGCGCGAAGGCCACCGCGCGGTGCTCGGTCTCCTCCGCGGCGTGCCAGCGCCAGAGGGTCTGCATCGTCGGGCCGGCGCCCTCCAGCCAGCGCGGATGGCGCAGCGTGCCGTCCGCCAGCACCGCGGTCAGGTGCTCGAAGGCGCAGGTGGCGGCCAGCGCGTGCAGCGGCGGCAGGCGCCGGGCGCGCTCGGCGCGGCGGCGCGCCCAGTGCTGCCAGCGGTTGTCCAGCCCCTGGCGCGCCAGTTCCTCGTTGAAGAGGCCGTGGATGCGCCGGTGGGTCGCCTCCTGGCCGATGAAGTCCTGCACCGTGGCGCGCAGCCCCGCGTGCGCCGGGCCGTCGGGCAGCCGCCTCGCGGCCTCGCGCACCGAATCGATGAAGAACTGCTCGCCGACCGGGAAACTCATCGACAGCGCGTTGAAGAACTGGCTGCGGAAGGCGTCGCCGCCGTGCCAGCGGCGGGCGAAGCCCTGCGACAGGTCGATCTCCAGCTTGCGGATGGTCAGCCGGAGCGCCCAGTCGGGCGCGGCCGGCGCGGCGGCCGCAGCGGGCCCGGAGGCGGGGACGGAAGGGAAGGTCATGGCGCTGCTCCTCGGGAGGACGGGACAGCCCCGGTGCGGCGGGGCTTGCGGCGGGGCCGGTTTATGAGCAGTATTCAGTTTCCGTCCCGGCGCCGCAACTCGCTTCCCGCTCGGTTTTCGCCCTCCGCCCGATCCGTCCGCCATGCCCCCGTCCCCCGACCCGTCCCCCTCGGAAGCCATGCGCAAGCAGCCGGTGCAGGCCCGCGCGCAGCGCACCATCGAGGCGATCTTCGAAGCCACTGCTCAGATCGTGGACAGCGAAGGCGAGGCCGGGCTGTCCACCAACAAGGTCGCGCGCCGCGCCGGCTTCTCGATCGGCACGCTCTACCAGTACTTCCCCACGAAGGAGGCGATCCTCTCGGCCATGATCCGCCGGCAGCGCGACCAGGTGCAGGTGGACATCCAGGCGATGCTCGACGACGCGGTGGCCCGCCAGCGCCCGGTGCCCGGCGTGGTGCGCGACCTGGTGCGCATGCTGGTCGAATCCTTCGGCGCGGGGCCGCCGGCGCGGCGGGCGATGGTGCGGCTCGGCTGGCGGCTGGACCACCACGACAACATCGCCCAGGCGATGCGCGAGGGCGCCGAGCGCAACGCGGTCGCGCTGGCGCAGCTGACCGATCCGCGGGTGCGTCCCCCGACGCCGGCGATGATGTTCGTCGCGACCCGGGCGGTGATGGGCGCGATCCGCAGCGCCTCGCTCGAAGCTTCGCCGCTGCTCGGGACCCGGGCCTTCGAGGACGAACTGGTGCGGATGGCGTGGGGCCTGCTGGCGGTCCAGGCCGAGGTGCCGGACGACTGAACCAAGCGCCGCGGTGGAACGCGGAAGATGCAGGGTATTTTCCCGGCCAAGCGCGCGTGGATGCTACGCTGGTAGCTATCGATTTGATAGCGTTGCGGGCTTCCGTCCCGCGCGCCGGCCCGCTTCCGGCCCTCAGATCTGCGGCCAGTACGGCAGCTCCTGCGATTCCGCCGAGGCGAGGGCCGCGAGCGCCTGGCCCTCGGTGCGGTGCAGCTGCAGCAGCGGGCCCGGCTCCAGCGCGCCGGCGCGCCGCAGCACCTGCTCCACCGGCAGCTTCATGCCGCTGACCAGCAGGCGCACGCCCCGTGCCGCGAGCTGCGCCCGCAGCCCGGCGAAGACCTCGGCGCCGGTCGCGTCGACCCGGTTGATGCCCGCCGCCGCCAGGTAGACGGTGCGCACCCCCGGATCGGCCATCAGCCGGTCCATGACGGCGCGCTCGAAGCTGGCGGCCGAGGCGAAGTCCAGCGCCGCGTCCATGCGCAGCGCCAGCGTTCCGCGCGCCAGCAACGGCAGGTCCCAGAGGTGCCGGTCGCGCAGGCCGCCGTCGGCGTGCAGGCCCAGCTCGATGATCCGCGGATGCATGCGCTGGTAGAGGAAGTGGGCGAAGCTCATCAGCAGCCCGGCCACCACGCCCCAGTAGAGCCGCGGCGCGGTGGCCAGGGTGATCGCGAAGGTGGCCAGCCCGATCGTCGCCTCCACCCGCGAGACGCGCCAGAGCTGCGGCAGCACCGACGGCCGGATCAGCCCGGTGATGGCCGCCACTACCACCGCCGCCAGCACCGCCTGCGGCACGTGGCGCAGCGCCGGCATCAGCCACAGCAGCGCCAGCACGATCACCCCGACCGAGAACACGGTGGCCCAGGCCGAGCGCGCTCCGGCGTAGAGGTTGATGGCCGAGCGCGAGAAGGACGCGCTGGTCGGGAACGCGCCCGACAGGCCCGAGGCGATCTTGGCCAGGCCCTGGCCGATCAGGTCCTGGTTCTCGTCCCAGCGGGTGCCGCCGCGCTGGTTGTCGACCTTGGCGCTGGAGGCGGTCTCCAGGAAGCTGACCAGCGTCACCACCATCGCCGGCAGCAACAGCTCGCCGAGCAGCGGCCAGGAGATCGCGCCCGGCAACGCCAAATGCGGCAGGCCGGAGGGCAGGGCCCCGACCACCGATCCGCCGCCGCGCGCGAAGCCGATGGCCGCGCTGGCCGCCGCGCTCGCCGCCATGACCACCATCACCGTCGGGAAGCGCGGGAACCAGCGCTTGCCCGCGGCCAGCGCCGCGAGCGCGCCCAGGCCGAAGGCGGCGGAGGCCGGGTCGAGCGGCGGCAGCGCGGGATGGAGCAGGCTGGCCGGCGCATGCGCGAAGCCCAGCAGGGCCGGCAGCTGCGAGGCCAGGATCAGCCAGGCCGCCGCCTGGGTGAAGCCGGTCAGCACCGGCGAACTCACCAGGCTCAGCAGCCAGCCGAACCGGAAGACGCCCAGCAGCAGCTGCATCGCCCCCGACAGCAGCGCCAGCCAGATCGCCAGGGTCACCCATTCCGGGCTGCCGCGCTCGGCCAGCCCGGTCAGCGCCGCGCCCACCAGCAGGCAGCTCAGCGCGGTCGGGCCGACCGACAGCCGGGCCGAGGAGCTGAACAGCACCGCCACCAGCGCCGGCAGCAGCGAGGCGTAGATGCCGGTGACCAGCGGCATGCCCGCCAGGTCCGCGTAGGCCACGCCCTGCGGCACCACCATCAGCCCGACGGTCAGCCCCGCCATGAGTTCGCCCCACAGCAGCGAGCGGTCGGGGCGGGGCCAGCGCAGGAAGGGGAGCCAACGGTGCAGGGCGGGATGCATGGACGGGCGCGCCGGTGCGGGCGCAGGAGGGAGGCGGCGGAGCCGGGACGGACCGCGCGACTCTACTACCGGTCGCCGCCTGCCCCGGCGGCCGACCGTGCCTGCCGTCCGTCCGGCCGGCGCCGTCGCGGCGCCGGGGCGCCTGCGGCCCGGGGCGCGCCCGGGAGGCCCCCGCCCACGTGCGGCGCGCCATGGAGAAAGCCCGCGGACCGTGCGGTCGGCGGGCTTCCATGGGGGAAGGGCGCTGCGCGGGGCAGCGCACGCGGCGGGATCAGCCGCCCTTCTTGGCGCGCTTGCCGGGGTTCTTCTTGCTGCGGGTCGCGGTGCCGCGCTCCAGGCTGACGCGCTGGCCGCCGCCTTCGCGGAAGATGGCCGCGCCGGGCAGGCGGGGCGGCTGGGGGGTGTGCTTGCGATCGGCTTCGGTGAAGATCTTGTTGCCCATGGGTAACTCCTGATGAATGTAGGGATGCTGGCGGATTTCCAGGGCGCGGAGTATCCCACGGTCCCGGGGCCGGGCGGGCGCGGCGGGCCGTCGCCGGCGCTCACGGCCCGCCGTGCCCGTCGCCGCGGGGCGCCGGGCCGGAGGCCGGGGCCCGGGCGTCCGGCGCCTCGAATTCCCGGCGCACCGCGGCGATCAGCGCCGCCCGCGGCGTGGACTTGGCGTGCGCCAGGGCGATCTGCCGGCTGCCGGCCGGCGCGGGCAGGCGCTGCACCCGCAGCCGCGGGTCGGCGTCCCAACCGGCGCCGTGCAGCAGCGGCAGCACCGTGACGCCGAGGCCGGAGCGCACCAGGTCGACGATGGCCTCGATCGCGTTGAGTTCGAGGAATTCCTGCGGCCGCGCCCGCAGCCGCTGCAGGGCCCGCTCGACCAGCTGGCCGGTGTGCTCGCTCCGGTCGAAGCGGATGAAGGGCCGCGATTCCAGGAGCGCCCGGGCCGACGGCGGCGGCGGCCCGGCGGGCGCCAGCAGCACCATCGGCTCGCGGAAGAGCGGCGTCCAGGCCAGGCCGGCGTGGAAGGGCGCGAAGTCGCGCACCACGATGGCCGCGTCCAGCTCGCCCGCCACCACCTGGCCGACCAGCACGTGCGACTTCGCGGTGGACACGTGCAGGTCCAGCGCCGGGTGGCGCGCCTTGAGCCGGAGCGTGGCTTGCACCAGCCGGCGCAGCACGGACACGACGCCGCCGAGGTGCGCGGTGCCCTCCATCGGCGCGGAGGCCGCGGGGTTGTGGCGCATCTGCTCGTGGAGCGCCACCATCTGCCGGGCCAGCGGCAGCAGCTCGCGGCCCTGCTCGTTGAGCTCGACGGACTTGCCGGTGCGGCGGAAGAGCGGGCGCTTCAGGTCGGCTTCGAGGGCCCGCATCTGCAGGCCGACGGCCGCCTGGGTCAGCGCGACCCGTTCGCCGGCGGCGGTGAACGAGCCCTCGGCCGCCACCGCGAGGAAGGTGCGCAGGGTGCGAATGCTCGTCACCGCATGCCCATGCAAGAAACGTGCGGGATGGGCGGCGAGCGAAAGTATTCCTTTTGGATCATCAAAGCATTATTCGCTTTTCTTCTGCATTCCCGCTTTCGATAATTCACCGCAGGTTCACGAGATGCCGGCCGTCCCGTCCCCGCCCGCCAGGGCGGCGCGATCCGCCGGTCCGGTCCTTCCGCCCGTCCCGGGCTTCCGTCCACCAAGGCCCCGCCATGCGTCTGTCGTTCCCTCCGCTTTCCCCCGCGCGCCGCCGCTGCGTCGCCGCCGCCGCCGCGCTGCTGGGCGCCTCGATCCTGCCGGCCGGCGCCGCCCGGGCGGCCGACGCCTATCCCTCGCAGCCGATCAAGATGCTGGTCGGCTTCGCCGCCGGCGGGGCCAACGACATCCTGGCCCGGGTGATCGCCAAGGAACTGCAGCAGGGCCTGGGCCAGACGGTGGTGGTGGAGAACCGGCCGGGCGCCGGCGGCCTGATCGCGGCCGACGCGGTCGCCAAGGCGCCGGCCAACGGCTACACCCTGCTGCTGGGATCCACCGGCTCGCAGACCATCGCGCCCGCGCTCTCCACCAAGATCAGCTTCGATCCGCGCAAGGGCCTGGCGCCGGTGTCGCTGGTGGCCGAGTCGGGCAACGCGCTGCTGGTCAACGCCAAGCTGCCCTTCCGCAGCGTGGCCGACGTGGTCGCCGCCGCGAAGAAGGAGCCGGGCGTGCTGAACTACGCGTCCTCCGGCACCGGATCGACGCTGCACCTGGCCGGCGCGCTGTTCGCGCGGCAAGCCGGGGTGCAGATCACGCACGTGCCGTACAAGGGCAACTCCCAGGCCATCACCGATCTGGCCGGCGGCCAGGTGCAGATGAGCTTCTCGGGCGTGCCGCCCGCGATCTCCTCGGCCAAGACCGGGCAGACCCGCATCCTCGCGGTCACCACCGCGAAGCGGCTGAAGTCCCTGCCCGACGTGCCGACGGTGGCCGAATCCGGCCTGCCGGGCTACGAGTTCTCCACCTGGTACGGCCTGCTGACCACCGGCGGCACCGACCCGGCCATCGTGTCGCGGCTGGCGCAGGAGGTGAAGAAGGCGCTGGCCAAGCCCGAGGTGGTGGCGATCTTCGAGCAGCAGGGCGTCGAGCCGGCGTCCAGCACGCCCCAGGCCTTCCAGGCCCAGATCGACCGCGAGCTGACCCGCTGGGCGCGCGACATCAAGGCCTTCGGCATCACCGTCGACTGACCCGGCGCCCCGCCGCGCGGCGCGCGCGCCGCACGGCCCGCTCCCGTCCGGCGACGGCGCGCAGCGCTTCCGCACCGTCGCCGGCGGCTCCGTTTCCCGCATCCCTTCCCACCACAACCGCCACCCGAGACATGGCCATGAAGAACTTCGACTACCGCAATCCCTACACCTCCACCCGCCTGCCGGTCTTCGCCCGCAACGTGGTGTCCACCTCGCATCCGCTGGCCTCGCAGGCCGGGCTGCGCATGCTGCACCAGGGCGGCAACGCGGTGGACGCAGCCATCGCCACCGCCGCGGCCATGACCGTGCTGGAGCCGGTGAGCAACGGCCTGGGCTCGGACGCCTTCTGCATCCTGTGGGACGGGGAGAAGCTGCACGGCCTCAACGCCTCCGGCCGCGCGCCCGCGGGCTGGACGCCGGCCTATTTCCAGGGCAAGCACGGCGCGGGCGCCGGCGACGCCAAGCCGCCCAAGCGCGGCATCGACTCGGTCACCGTGCCGGGCGCGGTCAGCGCCTGGACGGCGCTCAGCGAGCGCTTCGGCAAGCTGCCCTTCGCCGACCTGATGGCGCCCGCCGCCGAGATCGCCGAGCGCGGCTACCTGGTGCCGCCGGTGGTGCAGCAGAAGTGGGCCGCCGCGACCGGCGAGCTGCAGGGCCTGCCGGGCTTCGCGCAGACCTTCCTGCCCTGGGGCCGCGCGCCGGCCGTGGGCGAGATGTTCCGCTTCCCGGCGGCGGCGCGGGCGCTGCGCGCCATCGGCGCGACCGGCGGCAAGGCCTTCTACGAGGGCGAGATCGCCGAGGCGCTGGTGCGCTTCTCCGACGAGCAGGGCGGCTGCCTCACGATGGCCGACCTGGCCGCGCACCGGCCGGAATGGGTCGAGCCGATCGCCAAGGGCTACCGCGGCTACACGCTGCACGAGATCCCGCCCAACGGCCAGGGCATCGCCGCGCTGATCGCGCTGGGCATCCTGGGCAATTTCGACCTCGCGTCGCTGCCGGTGGATTCGGTCGATTCGCAGCACCTGAAGATCGAGGCGATGAAGCTCGCCTTCGCCGACGTCTACCGCTACGTGGCCGAGCCGTCGAGCATGGAGGTGACCCCCGCGCAGATGCTCGACGACGCCTACCTCGCTTCCCGGGCCAAGCTGATCGACATGAAGAAGGCGCAGGACTTCCGGGCCGGCAACCCGGTCCAGGGCGGCACCATCTACCTGACCGCCGCCGACGAGCGCGGCATGATGGTCAGCTTCATCCAGAGCAACTACATGGGCTTCGGCTCCGGTTGCGTGGAGCCGACCTACGGCGTCAGCCTGCAGAACCGCGGCTACGGCTTCAGCCTCGACGCCGCGAGCCCGAACGTGGTGGCGCCGGGCAAGCGGCCCTTCCACACCATCATCCCGGCCTTCCTGACGAAGGACGGCCGGCCGGTCATGAGTTTCGGCGTGATGGGCGGCAACATGCAGCCCCAGGGCCACATGCAGACCCTGGTGCGCATGCTCGACTACGGCCAGAACCCGCAGGCCGCCTGCGACGCGCCGCGCTGGCGCTTCAACCAGGGCCTGGAGCTCAACGTCGAGGCCAACATGGACCCCGCGACCGTCGCCGGCCTGTCGGCGCGCGGCCACCGGCTCGACGTGATCGACGACTCCTACCAGGATTTCGGCGCCGGCCAGTTCATCTGGTCGATGGGCGAGCCGGGCGCCGAGGGCTACCTCGCCGCCAGCGACGCCCGCCGCGACGGCTTGGCCGCCGGGTTCTGACCGGCCCGTCGACCGCAGGTCCCGGCGCGCCAGGCAGCGGTTTCCATGCATGGAATCCGGGCCTGGCCGGCGTCCTGCCTACGCTGTAAGCTACTGAAATGAGAGCAAAAGCCGCCGGGAACCCGTCGCGGGGCACGCAGGCGCCGCCGGCCGCGGGCGCCCGACGGACCGCCCCGGCTCCCGCCGCGCCCACTGCGCACCGCCGCCCGTCGCCCGACGGGCTTTTCCCGTTCCCGGACGCCCCGTCCGCTTTCCGCACCGCCCCATGAACCGTCTCCCGGCCCTCGTCCTGTCCTGCCTGGTCGCCGCCGCCGCGCCTTTCGCCGCGGCGCAGCCCGCC
This sequence comes from Xylophilus ampelinus, assembly GCA_036946225.1. GTDB lineage: Bacteria > Pseudomonadota > Gammaproteobacteria > Burkholderiales > Burkholderiaceae_C > JAKOND01. The sequence goes on along the minus strand of JAQIJO010000002.1, from coordinate 305,923 downwards.
TATCCCTCCAAGCCGGTGCGGCTGATCGTGCCGTTCCCGGCCGGCGGCGCCACCGACGGCTTCGCCCGCGTGCTGTCGCAGAAGCTCGGCGACGGCCTGGGCCAGCCGATCGTGGTCGAGAACCGCGCCGGCGCGGGCGGGATGATCGGCTCCGACGCGGTCGCCAAGGCGCCGGCCGACGGCTACACCCTGCTGCTGGCCACCTCCAGCACCCATTCGATCGGCCCGAGCCTCAACCCGAAGCTGCCGTACTCGGCCACCGCCGACTTCACCCCCATCGTCCACCTGGCCGATTCGCCCAACATCCTGGTCGTGCCCAACAGCTCGCCGGCGCGCAACCTCAAAGACTGGCTGGCCTACGCCCGGCAGCAGGGCGGCAGGCTGAACTACGGCTCCAGCGGCAACGGCACCATCACCCACCTGACCGGCGCCGCCTTCCAGGCGCAGACCGGCCTCGCGATGCAGCACGTGCCCTACAAGGGCACGGCGCTGGCCATGCCCGACCTGATCAGCGGCCAGCTCGACGCGATGTTCGACAGCATCTCCACCGCCATGCCGCACGTGCGCGACGGCCGGATCCGCGCGCTGGCGGTCACTTCCGTCCAGCGTTCGCCGCAGGCGCCCGAGCTGCCGCCGGTCGGCGAGACGGTGCCGGGCTTCGAGTCCACCACCTGGTTCGGCCTCTACGGGCCGAAGGCGCTGCCCGCGCCGGTCGTGTCCCGGCTCAACGCCGTGCTGAACCAGGTGCTCAAGGACCCGGACGTGCGCGAGCGCGCGCTGCGCCTGGGCTTCGAGCCCGCCGGCGGCACGCCCCAGCACTTCGCCGACGTGGTGGCCGCGCAGACCGCGAAATGGGCCAAGGTGATCAAGGACAACCGCATCGTCCTCGAATGAGGACGGGCCGGGCCGCGGGCCCTCAGGGGGCGCGGCCCGGGCCGGCCGGGCCCGCCGCCTCCTCGCCGGTGGCGCCGGCGGGCGGCGCGTCCGGACGCGGATCGGGCGCCGCCCGGCGCGCCAGCCAGGCCTCGTAGCCGCCCTCCAGCGCCCAGGCGTTGCGGAAGCCCGCGGCGTGGAGCCGCCGCACCAGGATCGCGGCCGAGATCTCGTTCGGGCAGGCGCAGTAGACGACGATGCCGCGTTCCGGCGACAGCTCCCGCAGCAGCGCGTCGAGCGGCTGGTTTGGGTCCTGGACCCGCGCGCCGGGGATGCGGTCGGGCGCGCCGGGGCGCACGTCCACCAGCACCGCCGCGTCGCCGCGGGCGCTGCGCAGGCTCCATTCGTCGAGGCTCATCCGCGGCACGCCGCGCAGGCGCCGCAGCAGCAGGCGCCGGTTGCCCCAGCGCCACAGCAGGTAGGCCGCGAAGGCGGACGCCGCCACCAGCAGGCCGAGCCGTCCCCAGCGGTCGATCCGGGCCAGCACCGACCCGACCTGGCGCTGGAACGCCATGCCGAGCGCCACTGCGGCGCCGCCCCAGATCAGCGAGCCCGCCAGGTCGTAGCCGACGAAGCGCCGGTAGCGGGTGCCGCTCCAGCCGGCCATCACCGTCGACAGCGCGCTCGCGCCCGGCAGGAACTTGGCCACCAGCAGCAGGCGCGGCCCGGCGGCCAGGTAGCGCTGCTGGGTCTGGCGGATGCAGGAGTCGGGCGAGAGCGACAGCCGGCAGATGGTGCCCAGCAGCCGTCCGCCGTACCGGTGGCCGGCCCAGTACCACAGCGTGTCGGCCAGCACGCAGGCGAGGGTGCAGGCCAGCAGCACCCCGACGGCCGAGAGCCGGCCCTGCGCCGCCAGGGCGCCGGCCGCCACCAGGATCGGCCAGCCGGGCACCGGCAGCCCGGCCTGGCCGAGCAGCACGTTGAGGAAGACCAGCAGCGCGCCGTAGGTCACGAGCAGGGTCTGGAGATCGGGCACGGCGGATCCGGTGGCGTTGGAGGAAGGACGGGAAGGGGCCGGGAACGCCGTTCGCGGCGCGCGCCGGACCGCGATGGTAGGGCGGCGCGCGCGGCCGTGCCCGCGTGGGGCCGCGGCGCGACGGCGCCGCACCGCCCGGCGGGGCTCAACCGCCGGCGCCGTCGCGCAGGCGCAGCCGCCCCGGGCGCACGTCGAGCGCTTCCAGCCGCGCGTCCAGCAGCGCCGGGAAGCGCCGGTACCAGGTCTGGTTCAGGGGCGAGGGGTGCGGCAGCGGGCAGAGGGTGAACACCGGCGCGCCGCTGTCGCCGTCTCCGTCGCCCTGCGGCAGCGGCACCTCGATCGTGCGCGCGAAGCGGTCCTCGCCGGCCCAGAAGTCCTCCAGCCGCTGCCGCAGCTCCGCCGGCTGGCCGATGCCGAACCAGAGGAAGGCCTCCCGGCCCAGGGTGAGGAGGGTGCGGCCGTGCCAGGCCTCGGCCAGCAGCCCGCGCACCAGGGGATGGAAGCGCCGCTTCACCGCCATCGGCCAGGCCTTGTTGCCCACCGGCTTGTAGGGCACGGTGTTGATCCAGAAGAAGTCGCGCCCCACGGCGATCGATTCCTCCAGGCTCGGCGTGCCGGCGTCCGGGCCGCGCAGCCGGCGCCAGAGCGCGCGGCGCAGCAGCTGGCCGCCGGCGCCGACGAAGGGCTCGGCGTGCCGGACTTCGGTGCGGCCCGGGTCGCGGCCGAAGAATCCGATGCGCGCGTCCGGCGCGCCCAGGCCCACGATCGGGTCGCGCCAGTCGCGGCCGCATTGCGCGTAGACGGCGGCGTCGATGCCTTCGGTCGCCTCGGCCAGCGCGCGGAAGGCCGCCGCGCGCTCCGGGCCCAACGCGGACGGGGCGGACGGGCCGCCCGGCGCCGTGGACGCGTGCGGCTCCCCGGGGGCGGCGCGTCGGCTCATGCGGCGGCGGTCGCGCCGGCCGGCGCGCCGTCGCGCAGGCTGTCCATGTCCACCACGAAGCGGTATTTCACGTCGCTGCGCAGCATGCGTTCGTAGGCGGTCTCGATCTCGTCCATGCGGATCGGCTCGATGTCCGAGACGATGCCGTGCGCCGCGCAGAAGTCGAGCATCTCCTGCGTCTCGCGGATGCCGCCGATCAGCGAGCCGGCGATGCGGCGGCGGCGCATGATCAGGTTGAACACGGTGGGCGAGGGATGCGGGCTCGCCGGCGCGCCGACGAGGGTCAGCGTGCCGTCGAGCTTGAGCAGCGCCAGCAAGGCGTCGAGGTCGTGCGGCGCGGCCACGGTGTCGAGGATGAAGTCCAGGGTTCCGGCGCGGGCGGCCATCGCGTCCGCGTCCTTCGACACCACCACCTCGTGGGCACCGAGGCGCAGGGCGTCCTCGCGCTTGTCGGGCGAGGTGGTGAACAGCACCACGCGCGCGCCCATGGCGGCGGCGATCTTGACGCCCATGTGGCCCAGGCCGCCCAGGCCGACGATGCCGACCGTGTGGCCCGGGCCGACCTTCCACTGGCGCAGCGGCGAGTAGGTGGTGATGCCGGCGCACAGCAGCGGCGCGACGGCGGCCAGGTCGGACGCGCCATGGGAGACGCGCAGCACGAACTGCTCGCGCACCACGATGTGGTCGGAGTAGCCGCCGAAGGTGTTGGCGCCGGTTCCCTGCTCGGGCCCGTTGTAGGTGCCGGTGAAGCCCTTGTCGCAGTACTGCTCCAGGCCTTCCGCGCAGGGCGCGCAGTGCTGGCAGCTGTCGACCATGCAGCCGACGCCGACGATGTCGCCGGGCCGGAACCGGGACACCAGGTCGCCGACGGCGGTGACCCGGCCGACGATCTCGTGGCCCGGCACCGAGGGGTAGAGGGTGTTCTGCCACTCGTTGCGGGCGGTGTGCAGGTCGGAATGGCAGACGCCGCAGTGCAGGATGTCGATGGCGACGTCCTGCGGCCCGGGCGCGCGGCGGTCGAAGGTGAAGGGCGCGAGCGGCGCGGTGGGCGATGCGGCGGCGTAGCCTCGGGCAGTGGTCATGGTCGGTCCGGATGGGTGGGATGGGGGAGCGCGGCGGGACGCAGCGGGAAGGTGGCGGAGCGCCGGCGGCGTCCCGCGTGCGGGTACCCTAACCGGATCGGGCGGGCCGATCGTGTGCGAATGCTGCGGAGCGGCGCCGTGATCCCGGCCCCCGGCCCGGGCGCGCCGCGCCCCGCGATCCCCGCCCATCCGCCGACCCGCCCACCGTCCGAATCGCCGAACCGGCTCCCACGATGCACGACCTCCGCACCCTGACGCAGCATTTCGCCCAACCGGGGCGCCTCGACGCCATCTTCCTGCGGCCGGCGCGCCGCCTGCCCGTGCGGCCGGCCGACGGCGCCGAGGCCGTGGCCGGGCGCGGCCTCGCGGGCGACCACCGCGGCGACCGCCCGCCGGCGCCGGCCTCGGGCGGCAAGCGACAGGTCACGCTGATCCAGCGCGAGCACCTGCCGGCGATCGCGGCCTTCGTCGGCCGCGCGGAAGTGGATCCGGCGCTGCTGCGGCGCAACCTGGTCGTCTCGGGACTCAACCTGCTGGCGACCAAGTCCCTGTTCCGCGACCTGCCGTTCGTGCTGCGCATCGGCGCCGGGGTGGTGCTGGAGATCACCGGCCCGTGCGAGCCGTGTTCGCGGATGGAGGAACTGCTGGGCCCGGGCGGCTACAACGCGATGCGCGGCCACGGCGGCATGACCGCCCGGATCCTGTCCGGCGGCCCGCTGCGGGTCGGCGACCCGGTGGCCTGCGCGGCGCCGCAGCGGGGCCTGGACTTCGGGGACTGAGGGCGGGCCGGGCGACCGGCCGCGTCACTCGACCTGCAGCACGTCCAGCGGCGAGACCGGCGCGGCCGCGTTGCCCCAGGCGCGGCGGACGAAGGTGAGCACCGCGGCGATGTCCTCGTCGCCCAGCACCTGGCCGTAGGGCGGCATGCCGAACGGCCGGGGATTGCCGCGGGTCGCGGGCAGGAAGCCGCCGTGCCGCACGATTTGCACCAGGTTGCGGTGGTCCGGCAGCGCTACCGCGCGATTGCCGGCGAGCGGCGGGATGCTGCCCGGCACGCCCTCTCCCCGTTCCCCGTGGCAGGCCGCGCAGCGCTGCGCGTAGAGGGCGCCGCCGCGCTCCAGCGCCGCGGCCGGTGCCGGGGCCGGTGCGGACGCGGGCGGCGCTGCGTCCTGCGCCGGGATGTCGGCGAGGTAGGCCGCCATCGCGTCGAGGTCGGCCGGGTCCAGGTGCTGCAGGCTGCCGAAGACGACCTCGGCCATCGGCCCGGAAACCGCCGCCTGCGCCGACACGCCGCTCCCGAGCAGGCGGACGATCTCCCCGCGCGGCCAGCGCTGCATCCCAGCCTCGGAGGGCGCGGCGAGCGAGGGGGCGTACCAGCCGCCCGAAGGCATCGGGCCGCCGGCGAATTCCCTGCGCGCGTCGGTGCCGCCGAGCGCATCCCGCGTCGCATGGCAGGCGCTGCAGTGGCCCGGACCCTGCACCAGGTAGCGGCCCCGGTTCCACTGCGCCGACTTCGCCGGGTCGGGCGCGGTGCCGCCGGGCCGGAAGTAGCGGGCGCGCCATACCGCCAGCGCGGCCTGCGTGCCGTAGGGGAAGCGCAGGCGGTGGGGCGCGTTTTCCCGCTCCACCGCCGGCACCGTGCCCAGGAAGGCGTGCAGCGCATCGGCGTCCTCGCGGCCGATGCGGGTGAAGTTCGGATAGGGGAAGGCCGGGTAGAGCAGCCGCCCGTCCTTCGAGCGGCCGTGGTGCAGCGCCCGCCAGAACTCGTCCGCCGACCAGGCGCCGATGCCGGTCCGCGCGTCGGGCGTGATGTTGGACGCGACCACCTCGCCGAACGGTGTCTCGACGGCGCGCCCGCCGGCGTAGGCCGGGCCGCCCGGCACGGTGTGGCAGGCCATGCAGTTCCCGGCCCGGGCCAGGTAGGCGCCGCGCGCGAGGGTTTCGGGGGCGGCGGGCGCGGGATCGCGGCCGGTGCGCACCGGCGCCTCGCCGCGCAGGTTGAGCCAGGCCACCAGCAGGCCCGCCGCGGCCGCCAGCAGCGCCGCGGCGGCGAGGGCCGCGCGGAACGGCGGCCGTCCCGGGCGGCGGGGCGGGCGCGGGGCGGTCACCGCCCGCTCCCGCAGTCCAGCGGCAGGTTCCGGGCCGCGTCGGCCTCCGGTCCGGTGCCGGGCGGCAGGGTCTGCGCCGAGAGCCAGCGGGCCACCGCGCTGGCCTCGTCGGCCGAGAGCCGGCGCGCGATCTCGCCCATGCAATCGGGCGCCATCGCGTGCCGCAGCCCGGTGCGCCATGCGCCGAGCTGTCCCACGAGGTAGTCGGACGGCAGGGTCAGCAGCCCGGGCATGGCCGGCAGGCGTCCCGCCATCCGTGCGCCGTGGCAGGCGGCGCAGGCCGGCAGTCCGCGCGCGGGGATCCCCTCGAACACCAGGCGCCGGGCGAGCGCCGACTGCGCGTCGTCGAGCCCGTGGGCCCTGGCGGGCGGATAGGGCAGGTCCAGTCCTGCGAAATACCGGGCGATGTCGCGCAGGTAATCGTCGGACATGTGGCGCATCAGGTGGTTCATCGCCGGATTGCGGCGGCGGCCGTCGCGGAAGTTGACCAGCTGGTTGAACAGGTAGCCCTCGGGCTTGCCGGCGATCCGCGGGAAGTAGCCGGCGTTGGTGGCCCGGCCCTCGCGGCCGTGGCAGACGACGCAGGCCTGCATCCGCCGGGCCATGCCCGCGTCGTCCGGCGCGGCGGGCGCGGTATCCGCGGCGGTGGCGGGCCGCGCGGCGGGGCCGGGCGCGGTCTGCGCCCGAGCGCCGGAGGCCGGCAGCGCGGCGGCGAGCGCGAGCACGAGGGCGGGGAGGAAGGTCGGGGAGGGCATCGGTGCACGGTCCGGCGCGGCGGACCGGACGGGCCCGGGCCTGCGGCGTGCCTGCCCGGGAATTCGAGGCTACCGCATCGGCGCCCGGCGGGGAATGCTCCCCGACCCGGTGGCGGCCGACCGCGCCGCGCGGCCCGGCGTTCAAATGCAACCGTCTGAAACGGGTGCGGCGACCCGCGGTGCTACGCTGCCTCCCACCTCCGGCGCCCGGCGCCGGCCACCCGCCTCCAGGGCCGCCATGAAATCGCCTTCCCTCGAAAACAAGTTCTTCCTGCTGCTGCTCGCGACCGTGTCGGTGGCCTTCGTCTGGATCCTGCTGCCCTTCTTCGGCGCGGTATTCTGGGCGGGCGTCCTGGCGCTGATCTTCACCCCGTTCTTCCGCTGGATCCTGCGGCGGCTGAAGCAGCGGCGCACGCTCGCAGCGCTGCTGACGCTGCTGGTGTGCCTGGTGATCGTCATCCTCCCGACCGCGCTCATCGGCGGCTCGCTGGTGCAGGAGGGCTCGGTGGTCTACCAGAAGATCCGGTCGGGCGACATCGATTTCGGACGCTACTTCCAGCAGATCGTCGGCGCATTGCCGCAGTGGGTGGTGCGGGTGCTCGACCGCTTCGACCTGGGCAACTTCGGGGCGCTGCAGCAGAAGCTCACGGCCGGCGCCGCGCACGGCAGCCAGGTGATCGCCACCCAGGCGCTGACCATCGGCCAGAACACCTTCGATTTCCTGGTGCAATTCACCGTGATGCTGTACCTGCTCTTCTTCCTGCTGCGCGACGGCGGCGCGCTCTCGCGCAAGATCCGCGACGCGATCCCGCTGCGCGAGGAGCACAAGCGCGACCTGCTCGGCAAGTTCGCCACCGTGATCCGCGCCACGGTCAAGGGCAACATCGCGGTCGCGGTGGTGCAGGGCGCGCTCGGCGGCATCGCGTTCTGGTTCCTGGGCATCCCGGCGCCGCTGCTCTGGGGCGTGGTGATGGCCTTCCTGTCGCTGCTGCCGGCCGTCGGCGCCGGCCTGATCTGGCTGCCGGTGGCCGTCTACCTGCTGGTGACCGGTTCGGTCTGGGAGGGGGTCGCGCTGATCGTCTACGGCGTGCTGGTGATCGGCCTGGTGGACAACATCCTGCGGCCGCTGCTGGTGGGCAAGGACACCAAGATGCCCGACTACGTGGTGCTGATCTCCACGCTGGGCGGCATGGCGCTCTTCGGGCTGAACGGGTTCGTCATCGGCCCGGTGATCGCGGCGATGTTCATGGCGGTCTGGGACCTGTTCGCGTCCTCCCGCCACGAGGTGGAGCAGGACGCCGAGGTGGTGCGGGTGGCCGGCCCGGTCGAGGTGGTGCCGGCGCCGTCCGCGCCGCCGCGCGATGGCGCGGCCGGGCGCTGAGCCGCAGGGCGCGCCGGCCGTCGGCGGCCGGGAAGGCTGGCTGCGCGATGCGGCGCGCTGGCTGCTCGGCCTGGCCTTCGTCGGCGCCGGGCTCAACCATTTCCTGCACACCGACTTCTACGTGGGCATCGTGCCGCCGTGGCTGCCCTGGCACCTGGCGCTGGTCCTGGTCAGCGGCTTCGCCGAGGTGGCCCTGGGCGCGGCGGTGCTGGTGCGGCGCTGGGCGCGGCCGGCCGGCTGGGGCCTGGTCGCGCTGACCCTGGCGGTGACGCCGGCCAACGTCCACATGGCGCTGCACCCGGAAGCCTTCCCGCAGTTCTCCGCCGCCGCGCTGTGGTGGCGGCTGCCGCTGCAGGTGCTGCTGCTGGCCTGGATCCACTGGAGCGCCTGCCGGGCGCGGACGGCGCGGCGGTAGCGGCCGCCGGCCGTTTCCGGCGCACCGGCCGGGCCGGGACGGAGCGGGCCGGGTTCAGGCCGGCCGCGCCAGCGCGACCAGCGCGCGCACGTCGGACGCGTCGCCCAGGCCCCAGCAGGCGTCGAGCAGGCGGCGGCAGCGCTCGGCGCCGAGCACCGCATCGGCCATCCCGGCGAACTTGGCTTCGAGATCGGCGTCGGTCATCGGCCGCTGGAGCGAGCCGATGGCGTGCTCCACGAAGACGTGCGCTTCGCTGCCGTCGACGAGGTGGGCGGTCACGTCGGCGCTGGCTTCGTCGATGCTGTCGTCCACCGTCGCGACCACCTTGCGCCGCAGGGCCACCATGTCGGGCCGGGCGACCACGTCGTCGGCGTACTCCTCCTCGCTGGCCCGGCCGAAGATCAGGCCCGCGGCGCAGCCGTGGTAGACGCTGAACTTGGCGGCCAGGCCGTCGACAGGCTCCTTCTTGCCGGTGAGTTCGAGCACCAGCGGATGCACCCGCAGCGCGATGCGCTCCACGTCCTCGGCCCGCACGCCCCGGGCGCGCAGCTGCGCGCAGGCGTCGATGCTGGGATGGATCACGATGCCGCAGGCGAAGGGCTTGTAGCTGTTGAAGGAGATCTCGAAGCGTTCGCCGAGCCCGTCGGTGACTTCGTCCCAGGTCGTCTTGGAGGAGACCACCTGCGCGAAGCCGCGCGGCGCTTCCAGGGCGCGGGGGCTGGCGGTGAAGCCGTGCCGGGCCATCAGCGCCGACATCAGGCCGGCCCGCGCCGCGCCGCCCGGATGGAAGGGCTTGGTCATGGTGCCGAACTGCTCGCGCAGTCCCACCGGTTGCGATGCGGCGATGCCCAGGGCCATGGCGGTGCGGTCCGCGTCCAGTCCCAGCAGGCGCGCGCAGCCCGCAGCGGCGCCCAGCATGCCGGTGGTGCCGGTGATGTGCCAGCCCCGGTCGTAGTGGTCGGGGTAGATGGCGTTGCCCATGCGGCAGGCCACGTCGATGCCGATGACCAGCGCGTCGATGAGCTGGCGTCCGCCGGCACCGGTGTGCTCGGCCAGGGCCAGCAGCGCGGAGGCCACCGGGCCGGCGGGGTGGATGATGGTCTTGAGGTGGGTGTCGTCGAAGTCGAAGGTGTGCGAGCTGATGCCGTTGAGCAGCGCCGCGCTGGCGATGTCGACCCGCTCGGCGCGGCCGAGCACGGCGGCCTGCGGTGCCGGTTCCAGTTCCCGCACCGCGCCCAGCGCGGCCTCGACCGCCTCGTGCCGGGCGGCGCCGACGGCGCAGCCCAGCCAGTTGAGGAAGGTGCGGTGCGCCTCGCGGTCGACCGCGTCGCTCCAGCCGCGCGAGGGATGGTCGGCGGCGAATTCCGCCAGGATGCGGGTGACGGGCGGGGCGTTGTGGTCGGCCTGGACCTGGGTGTTGCGTGCCATGGGGCGTTTTGTCCTCGGAGGTGGTGGAAAGGGGCGGGCGCGGCGTTCAGTCGAGCGAGATGTTCCGCGCCCGGGCGAGCGCGGTCCAGCGCGCGACATCCTTCTGGATGTAGGCGCCGAAGGCCTGCGGCGACATCGGCATCGGCTCGACCGCCTCGCCGGAGAGCTTCTCGCGAAGGTCGGGCGCGGCGAGCACCGCGCCCAGCGTGTCGTTTAGCTTGCGGACCGCCTCGGCCGGCATGCCGGCGGGGCCGACCACGCCGTACCACTGCACCGCGTCGAAATTCTTCAGGCCCAGCTCGTCGAGCGTGGGCACGTCCTTGACCTGGGCCGCCCGGGCGTCGCCGGTGACCGCGAGCGCGCGCACCCGGCCGCTGCGGATGTGGGGCAGCGCCGCCGCGAGGCCGGGGAACACCGCCTGCGTCTGACCGCCCATGGCGTCGGTCAGGGCGGGCGCGATGCCGCGGTAGGGCACGTGGACCATCGGCGTGCCGAGCTGCTGCGCCATCAGCTCCATCGTGAGATGGGTGAGCGATCCCGCGCCCGCCGAGCCGTAGCTCACCTTGCCGGGCCGCGCCTTGAGGTAGGCGACGAATTCCGCGAAGTCCTTGACCGGCAGCCGGGGATCGACGACCAGCACGTTGGGCGTGGCGCCGATCATGCCGACCGGCGTGAAGTCCTTCACCGGGTCGTAGGGCAGCTTGCGGGTCGCCGGGCTGGTGCCGTGGGTGGCGACGTAGCCCTGCATCAGGGTGTAGCCGTCGGCGGGGGCGCGGGCGGTGTTCTGGCTGGCGATGATGCCGCCGCCGCCGCCCTGGTTCTCGACCACGAAACCCTGGCCCAGGGCCTTGCCCCAGCGCTCGGTGACGGTGCGGCCGACCAGGTCGCTGCCGCCGCCCGCCGCCACCGGCACGATGTAGCGGATGAGCTTGTCCGGGTAACCCTGGGCCCGGGCGACCCGCGGCAGCCCGGCGATCGCGGGGGAGAGCAGCGCCGGCGCGGCCTGCAGGAGCGTTCTTCGATGCATGGGATGTCTCCGTCTCGTGGTTGTGGTGATCCGTCCTGCCCGCTCCGCTCCCGTTGCCGCCGCCGGCGGCCGCGGGGGCTAGCCGGCCGCGGCCCCTGCCGCCGTCTCCCGCAGGCGCCGGTGGGCGTCCTGCACGTGGGCGGCGAGCAGTTCCTCGCAGCGGGCCGCGTCGCCGTCGCGCAGCGCGCGCGCGATGGCGGCGTGCTCGTCGATCGAGGCCTGCATGCCGGTGTCCTGCGACAGGTTGCGCAGGCGCGAGAGGTGCAGCTTCTGCACCACGTTGCGGTAGGTCTCGGCCACCGGCAGGTTGTCCGCGGCCTCGACCATCAGCCAGTGGAAGCGCAGGTTCTCGGCGTAGTAGCGGACGACGTCCTGCGCGGCCGCCGCGGAGCGCATGTCCGCGATCGAGGCGTCGAGCGTGTCGCACAGCGCGATGCGCGCCGGAAGGGGCAGCCGGGTGGCGCGCCGGCCCGCGTAGCCGTCCAGCAGGGCGCGCAGGTCGTACAGGCCGCGGATCTCGTCGGCGTCGGGCGCATGCACGAAGACGCCGGCGTGCTTGCGGGAGACGGCGAGGCCCGAGCTTTCCAGTTCGCGCAGCGCCTCGCGCACCGGCACCCGCGAGACGCCCAGCTCGGCGGCGACGTCGGGTTCGCTGATCCGCTGGCCCGGCAGCAGTTCGCCGCGCAGGATGCGGCCCAGGAGGTGCTCGCGCACCATCTTCGCGAAGGAGGTGCTGCGCACGGCGGCGAGCTGGTTCTGGTCGGGGTCGGTGTGCCAAGGGAGCATGAGAACTTTCTGAATGTATGCGTAATATCGTATACGTTCGGGAATCTCGTACCCCTGGTTTCTACGGATGCAGGATGCCGTGGGCTTCCGGGGCGACGCGCGCGCCATCGGCGTTACGGCCCCGCACTCTGCATTCCACACCCCGCATCCCGCACCGCGACGCAACGATCGGAGGCGTGCTGCGCGCCCCAGGTGGATCGGCGGACCGCCGCGGTGTCCCGTGCGGACGGGCCGGCGCGCCGGTCCGGCGCCGCTCGGCGGTGCCTATTCCGGCGCCGCCGGATCGTTGCAGAAGAGCGCGACCAGCGCCGTCCAGCCAGTCTGGTGGCTGGCCCCCAGGCCGCGGCCGGTGTCGCCGTCGAAGTATTCGTGGAAGGCGATCGGCCGGTCGCCGCGCGGCCCGGGCGTCGCGAGCGCGTCGCCGCCGTCCGCGGGCCGGTTGCCGTCGGCCGCCGGCAGGAACAGCGACACCAGCCGGGCTTCGAGGAAGCGCGCGATCTCGCGCAGGTTGAGCATCCGTCCCGAGCCGGTGGGGCATTCGACGCGGAAATCGTCTCCGTAGTAGGCGTGGAACCGCAGCAGGGCCTCGACGATCAGGTAGTTGAGCGGCATCCACACCGGGCCGCGCCAGTTGCTGTTGCCGCCGAACATCGCGGTGTCGCTCTCGGCGGGGGTGTAGCGCAGGCCGTAGCGGGTGCCGTCGATGTCGTATTCGAAGGGTTGCGCGCAGTAGGCCCGCGAGACCGAGCGGATGCCGTGCGGCGAGAGGAATTCCTCGGCGTCGAGCATGCGGCGCAGCAGCAGCTTCATCCGGTGGCCGCGCAGCAGGCTGAACAGGTGCAGCCCGGAGCCGCCCCCGGCGGGCGCCTGCCAGTTGCTGACCAGCACCGCGAGGTCGGGCCGCTGCTCCAGGAACTCCCGCATGTGCCGGCGCATCCGGGGCAGGCGTTCCCAGCGCGCGTCGTCCAGCACCTCGACCGCGAACAGCGGGATCAGCCCGGCGATGGTGCGCAGCTTGAGGCGGCTCCAGCGGCCGTCCGGCAGGCGCAGCATGTCGTAGTAGAAGCCGTCCTCCGCGTCCCAGAGGCCCCGGCCGTCGTCCGGCTCCTCGCCGGCGCCGTGCGGCGCGGCGGGGTCGGCCATGTCGGCCATCGCGCCGGCGATGTAGAAGAAGTGCTCGCCGAACTTGATCGCCAGGTCCTCGTAGACCGGCTGGTGCAGGGCCAGTTCCATCGCGATGCGCATCAGGTTGAGCGCGTACATCGCCATCCAGCTGGTCGCGTCGGCCTGCTCGAGCATGCCGCCCGCGCCGTGCATGCCGGGCACCGGACGGCTCCGGTCGAAGACGCCGATGTTGTCCAGGCCCAGGAAGCCGCCTTCGAAGATGTTGTTGCCTGTGCTGTCCTCGCGGTTGACCCACCAGGTGAAGTTGAGCGCCAGGCGGTGCAGCGCCTTCTGCAGGAACGCGATGTCGGGCCGGCCGCGCGCCAGCGCGTCGGCCTGGTAGACCTTCCAGACGGCGAGCGCCTGCACCGGCGGATTCACGTCGCCGAAGTTCCACTCGTAGGCGGGCAGCTCGCCGTCGGGGTGCATGTAGCGGTCGTGCAGCAGCAGGGTGACCTGCCGCTTGGCGAAGGCCGGGTCGACGGGCGCGAGCGCGATGCAGTGGAAGGCGAGGTCCCAGGCGGCGAACCACGGGTATTCCCATTTGTCGGGCATCAGGATCACGTCCTGCGCCCGCAGGTGCCGCCAGCCGGCGTTGCGCCCGGCGCGGCGCGCCTCCGGTCCCTCGTCGAGCCAGCGGCTCACGTCGTAGGCGTAGAACTGCTTGCTCCAGAGCAGCCCGGCCCAGGCCTGCCGGCGGATCGCCTGCTGGGCGGCGCCGAGGTCCGCCGGCCGGTGCATCGCGTAGAAGCGGTCGGCCCAGGCGCGGCAGGCGTCCATCGCCGCGTCGAAGCCGCCGAAGCCGACGGCCGGCACGCGCGGCGCGAGGTCGGCGCGGCAGAGCCGCAGCCGCACCGAGGCGCTGCCGCCGGGCGGGATGCGCAGGACGAACCAGGCGGCGGCCTTGGTCCCGCGGGGCTCCGCATAGACGGCGGCCTCGTCGCCATCGACCACGCGCGCGTGGATGCCGTCCTTGAAGCAGGGCCGCGCGTCGCCCGTCCGGGAGCGCAGCGGCGGATCCTCCGGCGCGCCGTCGACGCGCGCGGGATTGCTGGTGTTGTCGGTGAAGAGCAGGCGGAAGTCGGCGCCCGCCACGCCGTCGATGTCGCACACCCACTCCGCGTCCAGCGCGGGATGGGTGATGCGCAGGCGGCCCGCCAGCGCGCCGGCGCCTCCGCCGCGGATCAGCGGCAGCGCGCGCAGCGAACGGTCCGCCCGGAACCACAGCGTGGGCAGCAGGTGGAGCGTCGCCTCGGCGTCGCCGCGGTTGTGCGCGGTCCAGCGGGCGAGGATGTTCTCGGGCGCGGCCTTGGCGTAGTCGATCTCCACGTCGAAGAAGCGGTCGCCGTCGAACACGCCGGTGTCGACCAGCTCGAATTCCGGCTGCAGGCGGTCGCGGCCGCGGTTCTCGGCCAGCAGGCGCTCGTAGGGGAAGGCCGCCTGCGGATAGCGGTAGAGCATCCGCATCCAGCGGTGGTCGGGCAGGTTGTCGAGGTGGTGCCAGATCTCCTTGGCGTCCTCCCCGTGGTTGCCCTCGGCGTTCGCCAGGCCGAAGAAGCGTTCCTTCAGGATGGCGTCGCGCCCGTTCCAGAGCGCCAGGGCGAGGCAGAGCGACTGGCGGTCGTCGCAGATGCCGCCGATCCCGTCCTCGCCCCAGCGGTAGGCGGTGCTGCGCGCGAGGTCGTGGGTGACGCTGTTCCAGGCATCGCCGTCCGCGCTGCGGTCCTCGCGCACCGTGCCCCACTGCCGTTCGGACAGGTAGGGGCCCCAGCGCAGCCATTCGTCCGGGGTGGAATCGGCCGGCGGGCCGTCGGGATGGGGGATGCGATCGGGCATGGCGTCCAGGGAGGCTGATTCGGCGGCGCGGTGTCGGCGCCCGCGCCTGGCCGCATTGTGTCCCGGCCTCCGCGCGCGTTTGTGTGGAGAGGTGAGGCGGAAGTCGCCGCGCCGGCCGCGCGGGCCGTCGGGCGGCCGGCCACGGATCGGTCCCGCGTTCCGGAGAGAATCCCCCCTCCCGAATTCAGGAACGGTTGGACCTTGCAGGCTGGCACACCCCCCCACGGCGCAGAGCGCCCTTCGTCGGCCCGGCCCGGATCTCCGGCCCGGACCGGCTGACCGCGGTGCGGTCCGCATCCTCCGCGCGCAGCCTCGGGACCCGCATCGCGCTGGTCTTCGGCGCGCTGGTCATCCTGGTGGCGACCGGGCTCACGGCCGTGCTGGGCGGCATGCTCAGCGCGCGCATCCGCCACGACACCGAGGGCGCGCTGCGGCTCACCGCCGACAACATCACCGCGACGCTGCGTCGCAACCTGGACCTGCGGATCAACCAAGCGGTCGTCATGGGGCGCTCGGAAGCGCTCTGGGCCGGCGGCCTCGATTCGCCGGCGGCGCGCGCGGCGCTGCGCCGCATCCAGGAATACCAGCCCGAGAACCGGCGCGCCGAAGTCGCCGCCGCCGACGGTCGGCTGCAGGCCGCGCATCCGCGGCGACGCATCGGGCAGGACGTCTCGGCGGAGGAATGGTTCTCCAGGGGCGTCCGGGGGGCCGCCGTCAGCGCGCGGGGCCGTCCGGCGGAGGGCGCGCGCGACGCGCCGGGGCCGACCGACGAGCCGGTCGGCGAACTGGCCTTCTCCGCGCCGGTGCTGGTGGAAGGACGCGTCGCGGGCGTCTTCGCGGTGCACACTTCCTGGGACTGGGTGCGCGCCGCGGTCGAGCAGTACCTGCCGGCCGACTCGACCGCCATGGCGCTGGACGTGGCCATCTTCGACCGCGACGGGACGCTGCTCTACGCGGTCGGCGGCCAGGCGGAGGCGCTGCGCGCCGCGGGCCAGGCGCTGCCGATGGCGGGCGGACCGCCCGGCAGCGTCCGCTGGGCCGACGGCATCGAGTACCTGACCGCAGTGTCGGCGGCCCGGCCTTCGGAGAAGGGCGCCGGGATCGCCTGGACGGTCGCGGTGCGCCGACCGGCCCACGAGGCCTACCGGGACGCCCGGCGGGCGATCGCGGCCACGCTGGTCATCGGACTGCTCGCGGCCATCGCGGCCGCGGGGGTGGCCGCGCTCGCGGCGCGGCGCATCGGCAGCGACCTCTCGCGCATCGTCGATGCGCTCCAGGACGTGGAGAACGGCGTGCCGGGCGCCTCGATCCCCTTGCTCGACAGCAGCAAGGAAATGCACGTCCTCTCGCATGCCCTGTCGAGGGTCACCACCCGCCTGCTGCGGTCGCGCGAGGAGATGGAGCGGCAGGTGCGCCTGCGCACGCTGGAACTGGAGGCCGCCAACCGGGAGCTGGACCTGCAGGCCCGCAGCGATCCGCTCACCGGGCTGCTCAACCGCCGCGGGCTGTCGGACCATCTCGATCCGGCCCTGGCGCTCGCGGCGCGCGGCGAGCGCGGCGTGAGCATCGTGGTGCTGGACGCCGACCACTTCAAGCGGGTCAACGACCGTTTCGGGCACGCGGTCGGCGACGACGTCCTGCGCCACCTCGCGTCCCTCCTGCGGCAGCGGCTGCGGGCTTCCGACGTCGCGGCGCGGGTCGGCGGCGAGGAATTCGTGGTGCTGCTCCCCGGCACCGACCCGGCGGGGGCGGAACCGCTCGCGCAGCAGTTGATCGACAGCGCCGCCGCCCATCCGCACCCGGTCTGCGGGCCGCTGACCCTGAGCGCGGGCGTGGCAGGCCACCGGCCGGGCGACGACGCGCAGTCGCTGTTCCGGCGCGCGGACCGGGCGCTCTACGCCGCCAAGGCCGCTGGCCGCAACCGGGTATGCGTCGCCGATCCCTACGGCGACGGATCGGCCGGGGACTGAGGCCCCCGCAGGCGGCTCAGGCCTTCCAGGCGCCCCGGTGCGACCGGCTGGCTTCGTCCACCAGCGCGGGCCCGATGCACTCGATCGGATGGGGCGAGGCGCGGAACACGTCGCGGCACGACAGCTCGGCGTCCTTCTGTTCCGCCCGCTCGCCCCGGAACGCGCGCAGCCGCACCGCGTCGATGCCGTAGACCACCCGGCCGATGCCCGACCAGAAGATGGCGCCGGCGCACATCACGCAGGGCTCCGCCGAGGAGTAGAGGGTCGCGGCTGCAAGCGTCTCGCGGCCGTGCAGCGGGCTGATCCGGCGCACCAGCCCGGTTTCGGCGTGGCCGGTGCAGTCGCCGGTCTCGGCCGTGTCGCAGAAGGCTTCGCCGAGCACCGTGCCGTCGGGCAGCACCGCCACCGCGCCGAAGGGCCGGTTGCCGCGCGCGCGGCCGCGATCCGCCAGCGCGATGGCCTGCCGCAGATAGCGGCCGTCGCGCGCGTCG
Source organism: Xylophilus ampelinus (assembly GCA_036946225.1). GTDB lineage: Bacteria > Pseudomonadota > Gammaproteobacteria > Burkholderiales > Burkholderiaceae_C > JAKOND01. The sequence continues at coordinate 288,631 of JAQIJO010000002.1, read as the reverse complement.
AGCGCGGCCTCCGCCGGTGCGCCTGCGCCGTCCGCGGAGGCGATGCCCGCGGCGCCCTGCGGCCCGTTCACGCGGCCACCATGCGCTGCGCGCGCGGGGGCAGCATGCTGCCATTGAAGATGCTGCCCGCGGCCGGCTTGGCCTTCAGGCCGAAGACTTCGGCGACTTCGTCGACCTGCTGCTCCAGCAGCAGCCGGCGGATGTCGCCCAGGCCGTGGTCGCGGGTGTCGGCCGCGCCCACGTAGCGCGCGGTGATCGCCCAGCGCGCCGCTTCCACCTTCTCGTCGAGGAAGGGTTCGCGCTGGCGGGCCGCCGCGATGGACGGGCCGGGATTGGCGAAGGTCTCGACGATGGCGCGGTTGGTCGCGCGCAGGAAGGCGGCGACCGCCTGCGGGTTCTGCGCGATCAGGTTGCTGCTGGCGAGGATGGCGTTGCCGTACAGATCGACGCCGCCGCGCGCGTACTCGAGGACCGATAGTTCCTCGGGCTTCATCCGCGCGAAGAGCGAGACGGCCGAGTCGTGGAAGTAGGTGGCCGCGTCCACATCGCCCCGGACCATGACGTTGTCGCGGGATGCGAAGTCGGTGGTCGACCAGCTGAACAGGTCGGCCGGCAGCTTCTGCTTGCGCGCGACCATCGGCCAGGCGCGGCGGGTGGCTTCCACCGCGGCGGCGGCGACCTTCTTGCCGGCCAGGCTGCGGAAATCGGCGGTCACGCCGCGATCCTTGCGGCCGATGATCACGAATGGTGCGCGGTTGTAGTACTGGTACACCGCCTGCACCACCGGAGTGCCCGGGTTCTGGGCATTGAACTCGACGAGGGAACTTATGTCGCCCAGGCCCATCTGGTAGACGCCGCTGGCGATCCGGGTGATGGACGCGACCGAGCCCGAGCCGACGTCGATGCTCACGTCCAGTCCTTCGTCGCGGTAGTAGCCCTGGGCCAGCGCCAGGAAGAAGGGCGCGGTCTGGCCGGTGATGCGAAAGTCGAGGGTGAACTTGAGCGGCGTGAGCCGGCCGGGCTGGGCGCGCAGCAGCGGAGCGGCCAGGGACCCGCCGAGGGCGGCGGCGGCGAGGAGATGTCGTCTTTGCATGGGGCGTCGTTCGGAACTGGCTTGTCGGCCCGGCGGCGCACGGAAACGGATCCGTGCCGCCGGGGGCGTGGCAAGAGCAATTTCCGGGCGGCGCACCCGACGGCGGCCGCTGAACGCTTCTACTCTCGGAGGCCCGCCATGCATGTCGCGTGCCATGCGGATGCGCCGGCAGAGTGCGCGGATCGACTGGCGCGGAATTTGCTCGCGTCCTTGCCGCGAGAGTAGAAGCGTTCAGCGGACCGTGCCCTGCGGGCCGCCCGGAAATTGCTCTTCGGCTTCCCATCCACACGAAGACCCGAAGGAGCGTCCCATGCTGACCACGCAGCAACCCATCTTCCGCAAGTTCTGGCATGCCGTCATGCCGCTGGCCGATCTCGCATCCGGCCCGAAGCCCTTCACGCTGCTCGGCGAGAAGATCGTCCTCTTCCTCGACATCGAGGGCCGGCCCGCCGCCTTGCGGGACCGTTGCTGCCACCGCACCGCGAAGCTGTCGAAGGGCTGGTGCGTCGACGCCCAGGGCCAGGCCTGCGGCAGCGGCCACATCCAGTGCGGCTACCACGGCTGGACCTACGACCGCAGCGGCGCGGTGGTGGTCATTCCCCAGTACGAACCCGGCCGCCGCATCCCGCCCGACTACCGCACCACCGCCTACCGGTGCGAGGCCCGCTACGGCTACGCCTGGGTGGCCCTGGAGGAGCCGGTCGCGCCCATCCCGGAAATTCCGGAATTCGACGCGCCCGGTTACCGCACCATCTTCCAGTTCTACGAGACCTGGAGCACCAGCCCGATGCGCATCCTGGAGAACTCGTTCGACAACTCGCACTTCAGCTTCGTGCACCGCGCCACCTTCGGCGTGGCCGCCAGCCCCAAGCCCAGCAAGTACGAGATCGTCGAGAACGACACCGGCTTCTACGCCGAGACGGTCATCGACGCGGCCAATCCGGAGCGCTTCCGGCGGATCAGCGGCGTGCAGGACGTGATCACCACTCGCCACATGCGAAATGCCTACTTCCTGCCGTTCATGCGCCGGCTCGACATCGAGTACCCGAGCGGCATCCGCCACATCATCATCAACTGCTTCACCCCGATCGACGACGGGCGCCTGCAGCTGTGCCAGTGGCTGTTCCGCAACGACACCGAGGCCGACTGCCCGGCCGCGATGCTGATCGATTTCGACGCCGAGATCACCCGCGAGGACAAGGAGATCCTGGAATCGACCGACCCCGATGCGGTCGTGGACACCCGCCGCCGGGGCGTCGAGTACTCGATGGATTCGGACCGGCCGGGCATGCTGATCCGCAAGAAGCTGATGGAGCTGCTGGCGCGGCACGGCGAGTCCGAGGTGCACGGCGCCACGCCGCGCGCCGCGATCGATGCGGCGGATGCCCCCGCGGCCGGTTGCGCCGGCGCATCGTGCGCAGCGGCCGGCCCGGCCGCAGTCGACGCGCGCCCCGCGGCGGAACTCGCGCCCAGCGCCTGAACGTTCGCGACGAGCCGCGGCCCCGCGGCCGCCGCACCCCGGCTACTTCCGGTACTGCAGCAGCACCGACCAGGGCTGCAGGCTCATGTGCCGATCGGCGCATTTCGCCGCAGCCGGGGCGGCACGGCCCGCCGCCGGGCCGCACGCCGCGTCGCGCAGGGCGGACTGGTACTGGGCCCCGAGGACCGGCGGCGGTCCGGCGTCCAGCTCCAGGCGCCGCCGGGTGACCGACTGGACCACGTTGCCGCCGATGGCGTCGAAGGTGGCGGCGCCGAGGTCCACCTGCACCACCAGTTCGCAATGCATCGGGAACGCGCGCCAGCCGTGGCCGGCCCGCCGCTCGTCCAGCGCCTGGGCCAGGGACGCGAAATCGTCGAGTCCGGCGGTGCCGGCGCGGCTGAAGCACGCCAGGTCGCCCGGCCGCGGCGTGGTGCGCGCGATGTCGCAGGCGCGGTAGGCATAGGCCGCGTCGGTCCAGTCGCCGCGGCGTTCCGCCGTGCGCGCGTCGAACGCGGCCGCCACGTAGCGCACGTGGGCGTCGGAAAAGGCGAATTCGCTATCGGCGAGCGCAGCGGCGCGGGCGAGGTAGCTGATGAAGGCGGCCGACCAGGGCGTATCCACCAGCGCCGCGCGCTGCAGGGCGCTGTCGACCGTGCCGACCTCGGTCGCCGAAAGGCCGGTGCGGCCGGCATCGCCGTCCAGGCCCTGGAGCCGCGCGGCCGAAAGCTGCCCGATCCGGTCGCGCAGCGGCCGCAGGCGCACCACCTCCCCGTCGCCGCCCCGCAAGGTGGGAGGCAGGTCCTCGCCGAGCGCATCCCAGAACGATCGGACCTTTTGCCAGGCAGGGACCGGATCGCCGGGGCCACGGTCGAACTCGGCCTCGTGGTAGCCGACCTGCGTCAGGGTGCCGTAGGCGTCGATCGACTGGCCGCCGAAGGCCGTGTGCTGGCGTTCCGCTTCGTCCACCATCGTGGCGACGCGCGGATCCTTCGACCGCTGGAGCGCGGTGGCGCGGCAGAGCGCATCGCCACCGTCCCCGGCGGCCGGCGCCGCGCCCGGCGCCTGGGCGCAAGCCACCATCGCCGGCAGGCAGGCCAGCAGCACGAAGCGCGTGCACCACGGGGACAGGAGAGATGGAGCGGCAGGTCGGGACGGATGCATGCGGTGGGATTGTCGCCGCGCGTGCCGCCCGGCCGGGTTCCGGGCACGCACGGTTACGGAGCGTATCGTTCCCGCGCATCCGCGCAAAGGACGGACCCCATGGCGGGCTCGCCCGGAATGTCAGGGCAGGTTCTTTTCCTGCGGCGCGTTGGAATCGGACAACTGCTCGGCGGGCGGACCCAGCCGGCCGCTGTCTCCGCCGTCGGCATCGGTGGTGCCGCCGGTGCGGGCCTGCTTGCCACGGCCGGAGTAGATCTCGTCGTCGTCGAGGTCGATGGCCTCCCGCAGGCCGGCATTCCCGCCGTCGACCGCGCCGCCCGGGCGCAGGCCTTCGTCGTGCGGCAACTCGCTGCCGGGGGCTTCGGTGGCGGATCCCCGGTCGTCCGGATCGTTGGTGGGCGACCGGTTGAAGGATGCGCGCGCCACCTGTTCACCGCGGGCGTTGGTGCGGTCCTCTTCGGTGGTGGCATCGCCGGGGGGAAGCTTGTCGGACGGGTTCATGCGGTCTCCGGGAGTCGGTGGATGGTGCGGCTGGTACCGGCCGCGACGACGTGACCCACTTTCGCGCAGAGCCGCCCGTCGTCCTGTGGGAACAGGAGGCGGCTGCGCGTAGGAGGCCGACCGGGAAGCCGCATCCCGGGATGGCGGCGATACGTTGCCCGTCGCCTGCCGCCCGCCGCGTGCTTCGCCCTCAGTAGGCGACGTACGGGCCGACGCCGCCAGGCGTCGTCGCTCCCTCGATCGCAGTGAAGACCCGGCGTCCGAAGAAGAAGGGCAGTCCCCAATCGAAACCGTCGATGCCGCTGAACCGCGCGCCGACGTTCGGGAAGGCCGTGGCGTTCGGATTGCCGGTGAAGGCGGCGCTGGCGTTGGCGATGGTGAATCGCACCGTGCCGCTGGCGCCGTTGGTTCCCTGGTTGACCGCGCCGAGGGTCAGCGTCGCGCTCGGGCAGTAGAAGGTGCTGCCATTGCCGCAGGTCGGGATCGCGGGATCGTCGAAGAAATAGAAGTTCGATCCGCTGTCGATGAAGCTGCGCGGGTAGCTCCGTCCGTTGTAGACGGTGGTGAGGTAGCCGGTGCTGCGATCCACGCCGTAGACGGTGGCGGTGCCGAGGGCATTGTTGTCCCGCGTCCCGATGCCCAGGTAGAGCGTTCCCTGCACGTTGGTGGCGCCGCCGTCTGGCACCGTGGGCAGGGCGATCATCACGCCGTTGTTGTCCGAGGCGAAGCGTGTGGACGGATGCGCCACCTGCTGCGCCACCGGAATCGTCGACGCGACGCATCCGGAGCCGTCGGCCGCGCAGGCGTAGTAGGCCCCGGGAATCGCCTGCGTCGCGCATGCGCTGCCGCAGTCCTGCCGGAAGTAGCCCACGCCGAGGATGCCGTTGGCGCCCAGGGCATCGACGCTGTTCTGCGCGACGCCGGTGCCGGCGCAGCTGGAAGGCACGGTGCGGAAGGCGGAATCGCCGATCACCTGCATCGGCAGCGCGCCGGCGGTCAGGCCGCCGATGGTCACGTCGGCGGTGCGCACCGAACCCCAGGTGTAGCCGCTGACGAACTGGGCGCAGTGGGCGTAGGGATTGCCGGCCACGTTGGTCTGGTTCGGCAGCGCGGAAGCGAGCGACAGGGCCGACGCCGCGATGCGCAACCCCGATGAGCCGGTGTCCACCACCACATGGTCGATGACCTGGCAGCGGTTGGTGCCGGGCACGCAGACGGTCACGTTCACGTAAGGGAGGTTGCTCAGCCGGTTGGAAGCGCCCGCGGGTCCGGCATCGAGCACGATCGGGACGGCGTTGGACCCGGCGTTGGCCGGGGTGACCGGCGTAGTGGTCGTCGGGGCGGTCGCGCCGGTCCCTGTGCCGGTGGATGGAGTGGACGGGGTGGAAGGCGTCGAGGGCGTCGTCGCGGCCGGCGCGCTGCCGCCACCGCCGCCGCCGCATCCGGCGAGCAGGGCTCCGGACAGCAGCGCCGGCACGAGGAGTCGGAGCGCCGATGCGCGGCGCAGCGAAGTGTCAGCGGATGTCTTCAAGGCTCACCCCCGCAGGCAGTTGGTTGGGCAAATAGGCCTGGCCCGAGAAGGCGCGCATCCGGCCGGCGGACCGCACGACGAGCCCCGGCTGCTGCACGACGCGCTGGCCGTGCGCGTCCTGCTGGTCGCGCACCGCTTCCGCGTAAGCCGCGAAATGGCTGCCCAGCAGCCGCTGGAGGTCGGGTAGGAAGGGGCCGTCCCAGGCGACGGCGAACACCGCGCCGCCCGGCAGGGCGAACTCGCGCACGACCGTGCCGGAGGGCAGGGTGGTCTCGTAGGTGGAATAGCCGGCCCCGGCGATGGTGCGCAACGCGCCGCCCTGCATCGCGAGGCGGTCGGATTCCACCGAAGCCAGGTTGCCGCCCAGGGCCGCAAACGCCGGACCGGCGCCGAAGGCGAGGAGCGAGAGGAGCGACCCGACGATCGCCGTCCTGGCGCCGCGCCCGGACGGACGCCGCGGCGTCACGGAAGGTGTTGTGTGCTGCATCGGGATTCCCGTGGATGGCGTCCGCTTCGGTGCCGGACACGGGATTCTGTCATGACGACAGCGCGCCGATGCTACTTCTGTAAGCGCCAGAAACCGAGGTGGGGTCGGGTCAGGCGTTCGCGCATTTCCTCGACGGGCCCGTCTACCGCGACTGAATCGCCCCGGTTTTTCTAGACACTCTTGAGCCGTTGGGAATGTCGCTGCTCGAACTCTACCGGCGATAGTCCGGCTGCCGATGAATGACGGCGTTGGGAGTTGTAGAACATCTCGATGTAGTTGAAGACATCGCTGCGTGCTTCACTGCGGGTCGTGTAGATGCGTCGGCGGATGCGTTCGCGCTTGAGCAGTTGGAAGAAGCTCTCAGCCACTGCGTTGTCGTGGCAGTTACCGCGTCGGCTCATGCTGCTGATCAGGTTATGGTCACGCAGGAAGGTCTGCCACTCGTGGCTTGTGAATTGGCAGCCCTGATCAGAATGAATCACGACGGGTGCCTGCGGCTGGCGTCGCCATAGCGCCATCAGCAGTGCATCGAGAACCAAGCCAGTGTCGATACGGCTTGCCATGGACCACCCCACCACCTGCCTGGAGAACAGGTCGACTACGACGGCCAGATAGAGCCAGCCTTCATGGGTTCGGATGTAGGTGATGTCCGTGACCCAGGACTGGTTAGGCTCGGCCACCGTGAACTGACGCTGCAGGTGGTTGGGCGCGACCACGGAGGGTTTGCCACCTCGCATTCCTGGTCTGCGGCCGTAGCCGGTCTGCGAGCGAAGCCCCTGTGCCTTGAGCAGACGGGCCACCCGATGCTTGCCGCAACGCTCGCCTAAATCGCGCATGTCCAGTGTCAGCTTGCGATAGCCATAGACACCGCCACTCTCCAGCCATGCCTGCTTGAGCAAACCCAGCAGGCGCTGGTCGTCCTCGGCACGCGGGCTCTGCGGTTCTACCCTCCATGCGTAGTAGCCGCTGGGGTGGACCTGCATCACATGGCACATGCGCCGCACGCCGTAATCCTGCTCGTGCTGCTTGATGAACGCGTACCTCACCCGGACTGCCTGGCAAAGTACGCGGCGGCCTTTTTTAGGATGTCGCGCTCCTCAGTCACTCGCTTGAGTTCGGCCTTCAACCGCCGCAGCTCCTCTGCCTGGGAGGTCTGCGACTGTCGTTCGGACGAAGGCACGGAATAAGCCTTGATCCATTTATACAGACTGTGCTGGCTTACGCCGATCCGCGCAGATACGTCGGCCACCCGGTGGCCACGCTCCGTAATCTGCTTGACCGCTTCAATCTTGAATTCTTCGGGGTATGGCTGCTTGGTCGTCATGGCACCTCCTATTGGGCCTCAGGTTTGAGGCTCTAAGGTGTCTAGTACAGCCGGGGCGATTCAGACCGCCCGCTGGCCGCGCGCGAAGACTTCCCGGCACGGCAGGCTCAGCGTCGGGTTCTCCGGATGGTCGCCGGTGAGCGAGAGCAGGTCGGTCTCCTCGGCGCCGTAGGCCACCCGGCCGATGCCGGCCCAGTAGATGGTGCCGGCGCACATGGCGCAGGGCTCGAAGGTGGTGACCAGGGTGCAGCGCGCGAGGTAGGCGCCGGGCCAGTTCTGCGCGGCATGGCGCGCCAGCGTGGACTCGGCGTGGTTCACGGTGTCGATGTTGCCCTGCTCGGCGAGCACGGTGTCGCCGTCCGGGCCCACCAGCACCGCGCCGAAGGGGTGGCGTCCCATGTCCATCGCCCGCAGCGCGACGGCGTGGGCCCGTTCCAGGTGGCGCACCAGGCGGTCGCGGTCCATCGGCCCCGGCGCGGCCGCCGCTCCAGCTTCACTCACCCTGGGATCCCCGGTGCGCCCAGCCGGTGGTGCGCTTCTCGACGACGCTGAACAGCTCGTACATCGCCATCGCCATCGCGCCGACCACCAGCAGGCCGGCGAAGGCCAGGCCCATCTGCATGGCCGACCCGGCGGAGATCAGCAGGTAGCCGATGCCCTCGTTGGCGGCGGTCATCTCGGAGACGGTGGTGCCGACGAAGGCGAGCGTGATGGCCACCTTGAGCGAGCCGAAGAAGTACGGCATCGAGCGCGGCAGGCCGACCTTCATCAGCACGTCCCAGCGCCGCGCGCCGAGCACCCGCAGCACGTCCTCCAGCTCGGGCTCGAGCGTGGCGAGCCCGGTGGCGATGTTGACCATGATGGGGAAGAAGCTGATCAGGAACGCGGTGAGCACGGCCGGGCCGACGCCGATGCCGAACCAGACCACCAGGATCGGCACGAAGGCCGCCTTGGGCAGCGCGTTGAAGCCGGTCATCAGCGGGTAGACCGCGGCGTAGGCCAGGCGCGAGCTGCCGATGACGAAACCGAGCAGCACGCCGACCACGATCGCGATCCCGAAGCCCGCCATCGTCACCCAGAAGGTGCGCCAGGCGTGGGCGGCGATGATGCCCTTGAATTCCACCAGCTGCGACGCGATCCGCGTCGGGCTGGGGAAGATGAATTCGGACACGTCGAAGGCGCTGCAGACGATCTGCCAGAGCAGCACCACGGAGAAGAGCAGGATCCAGGGGGACCAGCGTTCGAGTTGCCTGTTGCGGATCATGGCGTGACGGTGCGTGGGTTCATTGGGGCAGGGCGACGGTCGGTGCGCCGGGAGCGGCGGCCGGCGAGCGGAGCGCGCCGATGTGGCTGCGCAGTTCCAGCACGATGTCGGTGAATTCCTTGGTGTAGGTCGTCTCCAGCGGCCGGGGGCGCGGCAGGTCGATCTCGCGCTTGACGACGAAGCGGCCCGGGCTCTTGCTCATCACGTACACCGTGTCGGCGAGGAAGACCGATTCCCGCAGGTCGTGGGTCACCAGGATCACGTTGAACTGCTGCTCGGTCCAGAGGTCGCGCAGGATGCACCACAGCTCCTCGCGGGTGAAGGCGTCGAGGGCGCCGAAGGGCTCGTCGAGCAGCAGCATCTTCGGCTCGTGGATCAGCGCGCGGCAGATGGAGGCGCGCTGCTGCATGCCGCCGGAGAGCTGCCAGGGGAACTTGTCCTCGTAACCGCCGAGCCCGACCTTCTGCAGCAGGCGCCGGGCGCGTTCCTCGTATTCCTTGCGCCGCTTCTTGAAGGTGGAGCGGTAGGGCTCCACGATCTCCAGCGGCAGCAGCACGTTGTCGACCGTCGTGCGCCAGGGCAGCAGCGACGGCGACTGGAAGGCCATGCCCGAGATCTTGAGCGGCCCGGTGACCGGCTGCCCGTCGATCAGGATGCGGCCCATCGAGGGCATGCGCAGCCCGGTGGTGAGCTTCATGAAGGTGGACTTGCCGCAGCCCGAAGGGCCGACGATGGCGATGAACTCGCCGCGGCGCACCTGCAGGTCGATGCCTTCGACCGCGAAGTGGTTGGCGCGCAGCAATTCCTCGTTGTAGGCCAGCCAGACGTCGCGGAAGTCGACGAAGTAGGGGGCGGGGGTCGCGGTTTCGGCCATGGTTCTGTGTGCGGGATCCTGCGCTGGCCGGCATGGATGGCCGGTCTTGCGCTATGAAAAGAAGAGCGGATCGCGGATGCCGCGGGTATGGCGCGGCGGTCCGGTGCGCGGAGCGCCCGGCGGTCGCCGGAAGCCGCCCCGCCGGCGGCTCACTTCTTGGGCAGGATGTCGAGCGCGGCCTTCGCCGGCAGGAAGGAGCCGTTCCACACCGTCGTCGGATCGATGCGGGTCTTGGTGGAGAAGGCATCGGAGACCTGGGACGCCATCAGGGCCAGGCGGCCGGCGTCGACCTGGCCGAAGCCTTCGGCGCGGGCGTCGGGGCTGTTGATGACCGTGTCGATGGCCAGGCGCAGGCGGCGGGTCTCGAGCTTGGTGTCGATGATGCCGTCGCGCGCCTTGACGTACTGGATCGCCTCCTCGGGATGGGCCAGCACGTCCTTCATGCCCTTGGTGAAGGCGAGCAGGAACGCCTTCACGGCGGCCGGGTTCTCCTTCATCAGCTTGGGCGAGGCGATCACCACGTTACCGTAGAGCTTCACGCCGTAGTCGGGGTACGGCAGCACGATCACTTCCGAGGCCTTGACGCCCCGCGCCTCGAGGTTGAGCAGCGAGGTGAAGGTGAAGCCGGTGATCGCATCGACGTCCCCGCGCACCAGCATCGTCTCGCGCAGCGGCGCGTCCATGGTGACCCACTGGACCGCGCCGATCTTGTTGGCCTTGGCGAAGATCGGGAAGGCGCGCCGGCCGGCGTCGAACACCGGGGCGCCGAGCTTCTTGCCGGCCAGGTCGGCGGGCGCGCGGATGCCGGCCTTCTTGAGCGCCATGACCGAGGCCGGCGTGTTGCTGTAGACCATCATCACCGCCACCGGCTTGTTGGGGGCGTCGGGGTTGTTGGCGTGGAATTCCATCAGCGAGGCGAGGTCCGCGAAGCCGATGTCGTAGCTGCCGGAGGCGATCCGGGTGACGGTGCCGCCCGAGCCGTTGCCGGCGTCGATGGACACGTCCAGGCCGGCTTCCTTGAAGTAGCCCTTGCCGGCTGGCGCCAGGAACAGCGCGGACGGGCCTTCGAAGCGCCAGTCGAGCTGGAACTTGATCGGGGTCGCGGACTGCGCGGCGGCGAGGCCGGCGGTGCCTGCGAGGGTGGCGGCCAGGGCGGCGGACAGGGCGGAACGGAGGAGGCTGCGTTTGTGCATGGCGGTCGGTTCGGGCATTGCGGAGGTGCACCGGCAAACGCAAGATCGGTGCCATCCCGGTAACCATTCGTCAGGCGCGGCGAACGGTCGCATCCACGCCTGTGCACTGAAACTGTTTCCAGACGTGTATACGAACTGGTGCACCATCAGGACGAAAAAATCCCCGCCGGACCGGTCGGTCGGGCGGGCATGGCGCAGGGCGCGTGTGCCGGCTTCGGTGCGCTGCGCCCCGATTTGGGGCGCGGCGCGCGACCGCGCGCTCCGGTCCTCAGGCGTTGCCGGAGGCGGCTTTGGCGCCCGCGAGCGCGGTCATGTTGACGATGCGGCGCACGGTGGACGAAGGCGTCAGGATGTGCACCGAGGCGGCGGCGCCCAGCAGGATCGGGCCGATGGTCATGCCATGGCCGCTGGTGGTCTTGAGGACATTGAACAGGATGTTGGCAGCGTCCAGGTTGGGGCAGATCAGCACGTTGGCCGAGCCGGTCAGCGCGCTGTCGGCCAGGCCGGAATTCGCGCGGACGGCCTCGGACAGGGCCGCGTCGCCGTGCAGCTCGCCGTCGGACTCGATGTCGGGCGCCAGCGCGCGGAAGCGCTCGTGCGCCGCGCGCATCTTGAGCGCGGACGGGCGGGTGGAGGTGCCGTAGTTGGAGTGCGACAGGAAGGCGACCTTCGGGGGCAGGCCGAAGCGGCGCACCTCTTCGGCGGCGGCCAGCGCGATGTGCGCCAGCTGCTCGGCGTCGGGCGACTCGTTGATGTAGGTGTCGGCGATGAAGAGGGTGTGCTCCGGCAGCATCAGCGCGTTGAGCGCGGCGAAGTCGTGCGCGCCGTCCTTGAGCCCGATGACATGGCGGACATGCTCCAGGTGGTGGTCGTAGCGTCCGACCAGGCCGCAGAGCAGCGCGTCGGCGTCGCCGAGCCGGACCATCAGCGAGCCGATCAGGGTGTTGGAGCGGCGCACCGCGGCCTTGGCGGCCTCGGGCGTGATGCCGTTGCGGCCCATGCGGCCGTGGTAGGTTTCCCAGTACTGGCGGAAGCGCGGATCGTCTTCCGGATCCACCACCTCGGCGTCCTGGCCGATGCGGATGCGCAGGCCGGCCTTCTTAATGCGGGCTTCGATGACCGCCGGGCGGCCGATCAGGATCGGCTTGGCGAGGTGCTCGTCGATGACCACCTGCACCGCGCGCAGCACCCGTTCGTCCTCGCCCTCGGCGTAGGCCACGCGCTGGGGCGACGCCTTGGCGGCGTTGAACACCGGGCGCATGAACATGCCGGTCTGGTAGACGAAGCGGGTGAGGCTCTCGCGGTAGGCGGCGTAGTCCTCGATCGGGCGGGTCGCGACGCCGGACTCCTGGGCCGCCTTGGCGACGGCGGGAGCGATCTTGAGGATCAGGCGCGCGTCGAAGGGCGTCGGGATCAGGTAGTCGGGGCCGAACACCAGCTCCTTGCCCGGATAGGCGGCGGCGACTTCGTCGCTGGTTTCGGCCTTGGCCAGGTCGGCGATCTCGCGCACGCAGGCGAGCTTCATCGCTTCGGTGATCTTGGTCGCGCCGCAGTCGAGCGCGCCGCGGAAGATGTACGGGAAGCACAGGACGTTGTTGACCTGGTTCGGGTAGTCCGAACGGCCGGTCGCGATGATGCAGTCCGGGCGGATCGCCTTGGCCAGTTCGGGGCGGATCTCGGGCTCGGGATTGGCCAGGGCCAGGATGATGGGCTTGCCGGCCATGGTCTTGACCATCTCGGCGGTCAGGACGCCCGGGGCGGAGCAGCCGAGGAAGACGTCCGCGCCGTCGACCACGTCCGCCAGGGTGCGGGCCTCGGTGTCCTGCGCGTAGCGCTGCTTCGAGGCGTCGAGGTTGGTGCGGCCGCTGTGGATCACGCCCTTGGAGTCGACCACGAAGATGTTCTCGCGCTTCACGCCCAGGCCGACCATCACGTCCAGGCAGGCGATGGCCGCCGCGCCGGCGCCGGAGACGGCGACCTTGACTTCGCCGATCCGCTTGCCCACCAGCTCCAGGCCGTTGAGCAGGGCGGCCGAGGAGATGATCGCGGTGCCGTGCTGGTCGTCGTGGAAGACCGGGATGTTGAGCCGCGCGCTGAGCTGCTTCTCGATGTAGAAGCACTCGGGCGCCTTGATGTCCTCGAGGTTGATGCCGCCGAGGGTGGGCTCCATCGCCGCGATGATCTCGACCAGCTTGTCCGGATCGCGTTCGGCGAGCTCGATGTCGAAGACGTCCACGCCGGCGAACTTCTTGAACAGGCAGCCCTTGCCTTCCATCACCGGCTTGCCGGCCAGCGGGCCGATGTCGCCCAGGCCGAGCACCGCCGTGCCGTTGGTGATCACCCCGACGAGGTTCCCGCGCGAGGTGTACTCGTACGACAGCAGCGGGTCGGCCTCGATGTCCAGGCAGGGGTAGGCCACGCCGGGCGAATAGGCCAGCGACAGGTCGCGCTGGTTGGAGAGCGGCTTGGTCGGGGTGATCGAGATCTTGCCCTTGGACGGCGAGCGGTGGTATTCGCGCGCTGCGTCGCGCAGGGCTTCTTCGGCGGCGGAAAGGGGTTGGGACATGGAGAGGAGTCCTGGGGGATCGTTGGCGGGGAAGGGAACCGGCGACCGGATCGGATGACCGGGCGGACGGCGCCACGGGGACGGGCGGCCGACGGCGTGCCGCGGCCGCGTTCCCCGGGGCGCCGAGCTTAACGCCAACCATGGTGCGCCCGGCCGCCGCGCCGCGGCATCGGTAGAGTCCCGCAGCCTGTGGGGGCACCCGCGCGCCCGGGCGGAGCGGCGGGCAGGGGCGCCGGAGGAAGAGCGCCGGCCGGGCCGTCTCAGCGGCGGTGCGCCATGCGCATGAACGCGAGGTGCAGCGCCGCGCCGGCGACCGCGCCGATCAGCCAGCCGAAGTTGTTCTCCGGCAGCACCTTGAGCAGCTGGGTGCAGAGTTCCCAGCCGATGGCGAGCGTGCCCGAAATCGCCAGCGCGGCCAGGCCGGCGCGGTTCCATCCGCCGTCGTAGTGGTAGGCGCCCGCGCGGTCCATGGTGTAGAGGTCCGCCACCCGCAGCTGCTGGCGCTTGAGCAGGTAGTAGTCGGCCACCATCACGCCGAACATCGGCGCCAGCACCGCGCCGAAGACGCTCACGAACACGGTGATCGCGCGCGGGCTGTCCACGAACACCCAGGGGCAGACCGCGACCGCCAGCACCGAGGCGATCAGGCCGCCGCGCTTGAAGTCCACGTGCCGGGGGAAGAGGTTGGCGATGTCGTAGGCCGGCGAGACGAAGTTGGCCACGATGTTGATGCCCATGGTGGCGATCACGAAGGTCAGGCTGCCGACGACCACCGCCACCTTGTTGTCGATGCGCGCCACGATCTCCACCGGGTCCATGATCATGCTGCCGAAGACCTTGGCGCTGCCGGCGGTGACGATCACCACGATCAGCGAGAACAGGATGAAGTTCACCGGCAGGCCCAGGAAGTTGCCGCGCCGCATCGCCTGCTCCGTCCGGGCGAAGCGGGAGAAATCGCCGAAGTTGAGCAGCAGGGCGGCGAAGTAGCTCACCACCAGCAGCACCGCGCTGCCCATCGCCGACCAGGCGGCGAGGCCTTCGAGGCGGTGGTCGGCCAGGGACAGGTCCAGGCCGTCCCAGCCGGCGCGCCAGAGGATCCAGCCCATCAGCGCGAACATCACCAGGTAGACCGCCGGCCCGCAGAAGTCGATGAAGGTGCGGATCGCGGTCATGCCGCGCTGGAAGATCATCAGCTGGAAGAACCACATGAAGAGGAAGCAGGCCCAGCCGAGGAAGTCGAGCCGCAGGAAGCTCGCCTCGCGCAGCGCCGCGGCGGCGGGGAAGAAGACCAGCACCAGCGTGGCCACCGCCTTCGACGCGAAGTAGGTCTGCACCCCGTACCAGACGATGCCGACCACGCCGCGGATGACCGCGGCGAGGTTGGCGCCCATCACGCCCATGCTGACCCGGGCCATCACCGGGAAGGGGATGCCGTAGCGCTGGCTGGGCTGGCCGATCCAGTTCATCAGCAGGTTGACGATGCAGATGCCGACCACCAGCGCCCCGAGCACCTGCCAGCCGTTGAGCCCGAGCAGGAAGAGGCTGGCGGCGAAGGTGTAGCCGCCGACGCTGTGCACGTCGGACATCCACATCGCGAAGATGCTGTAGCCCGACCAGTTCTTGCCCGCGCCGGCGGTGGGCGCGAGGTCGTCGTTGATCAGGCGGGAGTCGGCGCCCGGGATCGGGGCGGCCGCGTGGTGGGGGGTGGAAGCCATGCGGGGGTCGCTCGGTGGGTGGGGAAGGTCAATGCGCCTCGGCCTGGCGGGCGGCCTGGACGATGGCGGCGGCGTCCTCGCGGGCGCCGTTGAAGAACAGGTTGAGCAGCACCGCGCTCACCGACGCGAGCAGGATCCCGGATTCGATCAGCGGATGGATGCCGTGCGGCATCCACTGCCGGAACTGCGGCGCCAGCAGCGGCACCATGCCGATGCCAATGGACACCGCGACGATCATCGCGTTGTGGCGGTTGCCTTTGAAGTCCACGCCCGAGAGGATGCGGATGCCGGTCGCCGCCACCATGCCGAACATCACCAGCCCGGCGCCGCCGAGCACCACGGTGGGCAACGACTCCACCAGCGCGGCCATCTTGGGCAGCAGGCCCAGCACCAGCAGGATCGCGCCGCCGGCCACGCAGACGAACCGGCTGCGCACGCCGGTCACCGCGACCAGGCCGACGTTCTGCGAGAAGCTGGTGTAGGGGAAGGTGTTGAAGACGCCGCCGATCAGCGTGCCCAGGCCGTCGGTGCGCAGGCCGCGCGCGAGCGCCGGCTGGTCGACGCGCCGCCCGGTCATCTCGCCGAGCGCGAGGAACATGCCGGTGGACTCGATCATCACCACCACCATCACCAGCGACATGGTCAGGATCAGCACCGGGTCGAAGCGCGGCATGCCGAAGTGGAAGGGCAGCACCACGTCGATCCAGGCGGCCTGCGCCACCTTCTCGAAGTGCATCAGCCCGAGCGCGGCGGCGGCGACGCCGCCGACCGCGATGCCCACCAGGATCGAGACGTTGGCGAGGAAGCCGCGCGCGAAGCGCGCCACCAGCAGGATGGTCAGCAGCACCGTCGCGGCGATGCCGACGCCAGCCAGGTCGGCGTAGCGAGGATTGGGCAGGCTCGGCGCGATGGCGAAGCCCTTGGGCACCGGCGGCAGGGCCGATCCGGGGGCGGAGGCGGCGGCGAGCCACTGCGCGTGGGCCGGGTCCACCAGGCTCGGCGCGGTCGGGCCGACCGGGTTGCCGAAGATCCAGTTGATGCCGACGCGCATCAGGCTGATGCCGATGACCGCGATGATGGTGCCCGTCACCACCGGCGGGAAGAAGCGCAGGAGCCGGCTGACCGCCGGCGCGATCGCGATGGCGACGACGCCGGCGCCGATGATCGAGCCGAACACCAGCTGGGCGCCCGCCGGCCCCGGGTTGGCGTTGGCCATCGCGACCATCGGGGCGACCGAGGCGAAGGTCACGCCCATCATCACCGGCAGCCGGATGCCGAACCACTGCGTCGCGCCCAGCGCCTGGATCAGCGTCACCAGGCCGCAGCAGAAGAGGTCCGCGGAGATCAGCATGGCCACCTCCTGCGGATCGAGCTTCAGCGCGCGGCCGACGATCAGGGGCACCGCGATCGCGCCGGCGTACATCACCAGCACGTGCTGCAGCCCGAGCGCGGCCAGGCGACCGGCGGGCAGGCGTTGCTCGACGGGATCGGGAGTGTCGAGGGCGGGAGCGGACATGGACGGATCTCCTGGGAAGCGGGGGACGCTGCGCGGTGCTTGCAATTTCTGGGCCGGTTTCGTGTACTGTTTTGTACGCGAAACTGTATACAGAAAGGTGCGCACGACCCATGCAGGTAAACCCGGCACGCACGCAGTGGTGCATGCCCGCTTCGAATTGGTGCATGCGCACCGGTCCAGGGATGGCGCGCGAGCGCCTGCCGCCGCGCCCGGCGCCGGCCGTTCAGGCGGCGTCGGCGTTGCCCAGGAACTCCAGCGCCGGGGGACGCAGCAGGTCCTCGTCGATCTTCATGGCGCGGCTGGCGCGCTCCAGGGCCTGCCAGAGCAGCGCGGGCATTCGCAGGATGTCGTCCGGCGAGTTCGATCGGGCGATCCAGGCGCCGATCTCGCCGTGCTCCTCGCGGGTGAGCAGGTCGAGGTGGAGCATCTCGTCAATGGTTTTCATCGTTGTGCAATCGGGCTGGGACGCGGGAATCGGCGTGCTTCCAGGGCACATGATGCCAAAGGCGCGGGGCGCAAGGGCCGCTTCGGCGTCCCCGCCGGCGAGGCGCGCCGACGCAAGCCGCGGGCGCGACGGGGCCGGACCGTCCTCGCGGCGGCGGACCGCGGCGGATCAGCGGGACGTCGGGACCCGGAGCCGCGCGTGCAGGTGGCTGAACGCGCCGGCGATCCACCGGCGCCAGGTTTCCTTGCGGCGCTCGGTGTAGCGGGCGATGACGAACATCAGCAGCAGCGTCCCCAGCAGGATGGTCGCGCGGGTGCGCCCGTCCGAGGGCGGCCAGGGCATCAGGGTGGTGAGGAATTGCGCCACCGGGATGTGGAACAGGTAGATGGTGAAGGTGGCGCCGGCCAGCCAGCGGATCGGCGCCTGGAGCGGCAGGAGGATGGCCGAGAACGTGCGCGAGGCCCAGACGAAGCCGACGAGGTGCAGCGCGAACAGCAGGCTGACGATGTAGCGCGGCGCCAGGTTGTCGAGGCCGAGCCACTCGGGCGCGAGCGGCTCGGCCATCAGCCGGGCGCGGAAGGCGGCGTGGTAGGTCGCGTAGGCGAGCAGCGACAGGCCCATCAGCAGCAGGCCGGCCCGGGCGCTGCGCTGGCGCCCGCCGGCGCAGGCGTAGCCGTAAGTGAGGTAGCCCAGCATCCAGATGGGGAAGAAGGCGACGATGCGGGGTCCGGCGACGGCGCAGGCGCCGGCGAACAGGACGATCCTCCAGCGCGGCCGGGCGAAGAAGAGGATGGCGAAGAACAGGTAGTACCAGACCTCGAAGCCGAGCGACCAGTAGGGGAGCATCGAGCCCGTCGGGACCTGCGCGTACCAGAGCTGGTTGACGAACACCAAGCCCGCGAGGAACTGGCCGGCAGGATTCTCCGGGTGGTATCCCCAGGCGCGCGTGTACAGCTCGGGGGCGATCTGGCGTCCGAGGGTGTCCAGCGCGAAGGTGGCCACCAGCGCCGGCAGGGCCACCGAGTAGATGCGGGCCGCGCGGGCGATGGCGTACTGCTCCAGCCGCGACTCCTTGTGGTGCACGACGAAGGCGATCACGAAGCCGGACAGCACGAAGAACACCATCACCGCATCGTCCATGAACAGCCCGAACTGCCACAGCAGCCCGCCGGTGAAGCGCGCGCCGGACAGGTGCCCGACCAGCACGACCATCGCGGCGGTGAACCGGACGAGGTCGAGGTAGAGGGAGGTTTCACGGTTCATGGGTACGTCTTTCTGGCGGCAGCGACAAAAGGAAGTCCCACGGCGGCGCAAGGCAGGCCGCGACGCCCGCGCGACGACGGGTCGCGGGGCATCCGGTCCGCCGTTGCGCCAGGCCGCGGGGAGGGCCCGGCGGCCGCGGATCCGCCGCCGGGTCCGTGATCCTAACCTCCGGCTGAACGCTGGGGCGCCCCGGGACGCCCTCAGGCCAGCAGGTCGCGCAGGCTGCGGGCGATGACCTTGGTGGCGCGGCGCAGGTCGTCGAGCTGCAGGCGCTCGTCGGCGCGCTTGGCGTGGGATTCGAGCACGGTGCGCGGCCCGGCGCCGTAGATCACGCCGGGGACGCCAGCTTCGGCGTAGAGCCGCACGTCGGTGTAGAGCGGGGTGCCCATCGCCGGCGCGGCCTGTCCGAAGATCGCGGCGCTGTGCTGCTGGAGCGCGTCCACCAGCGGGCGGTTGCCGGGCAGCGGGCGCATGGCGTTGGCCAGCAGGATGCGGCGGATGTCCACGCGGATCCCCGGCAGCGCGCCGGCGGCGTCGGCGATGGCCTGTCGGATGGCGGCCTCGACTTCCGCCGGGTTCTCCTCGGGGATCATGCGGCGGTCGAGCTTGAACGCGACCTTGCCGGGCACGACGTTGGTGTTCGTTCCGCCCTCGATCCGGCCGACGTTGAGGTAGGGGTGGTCGATGCCCGCGACCTGCGATCGCACCTGCCGGTAGCCGGCGTTGAGGGCGTAGAGCGCGTTGAGGATCGCGACCGCGCCCTGCAGCGCGTCGACGCCGGTGTCGGGGATGGCGGCATGGGCCTGCTTGCCGTGGACGGTGACTTCCATCTGCAGGCAGCCGTTGTGGGCGGTGACCACTTCGTAGGAGAAGCCGGCGGCGATCAGCAGGTCGGGCTTGGTCAGGCCCTGGCGCAGCAGCCAGCCCGGGCCGAGTTCCCCGCCGAATTCCTCGTCGTAGGTGAAATGCAGCTCGACGCCGCCGCGCAGCGGCGCGCCCAGCGCCTCCAGCGCGCGGACGGCGAAGGTGAAGCTCGCGAAATCGCTCTTGCTGACGGCGGCGGCGCGGCCGTAGAGGGCGCCGTCCGCGATCTCGGCGCCGTAGGGGTCGCGGGTCCAGCCCTCGCCGGGCGGCACGACGTCGCCGTGCGCGTTGAGGGCGACGGTGCGGCCGCCCGCGCCGTAGCGCCGGCGCACGATCAGGTTGGTGATCGACTCCATACCGTAGGCCTGCACCTCCGCCGCCGGGACCGGGTGGCGCTCGGCGTCGAAGCCGAAGCCCTGCAGCAGTTCGGCGGTGCGTTCGGCGTGCGGCGCGTTGTTGCCGGGCGGGGTGTCGGTGGGCACGCGCACCAGCTCCTGCAGGAAGCGCACTTCCTCGTCGAAGTGGGCGTCGATCCAGGCGTCGAGGCGCTGGTGGTCGGCGGCGGCCGGGGCGGCGGTGGAGGAGTCGGAGACGGTCATGGAATCAGGCGAAAATCTATGAGGAAAAAGGCCCGTGCCGTAGGGTTGGCGCTGGGCTTCAGCTACCGAATCGATAGCGTTTGGGCGGAGGGTCGCGGCGCGGGTCGCAACGGGAGCGCTCAGGCGGCGGGCCCGAATTCGCCGGCCAGTTGCTCGAGCAGGTGGGCGAAGGCGCGCACCGCCAGGTCCATGTCGTCGCTGGTGGTGCTCTCCAGCGGGTTGTGGCTGATGCCGGCATTCTCGCCGCGCACGAAGAGCATCGCCTGGGGAATCACCTCGTGGAGCTTCATCGCGTCGTGGCCGGCGCCGCTGGGCATGCGGTGGACCGGCAGGCCGAGCGCGTCGACGGCGAATTCCCAGCGCCGCTGCCAGGCGGGCGCGCTGGGCGCGGCGGAGGCGCGCATCGCCTCCTCCAGCCGGCAGTGTAGGCCGCGCCGCTGGACGATGGCGTCGAGTTCGGCGCGCACGTCGGCGACCAGCGCGTCGCGCTGCGCGTCCGTCGGCGCCCGCAGGTCGAGGCTGAACCGGCAGGCGCCCGGCACCACGTTGATCGAGCCGGACGGCACCTGCAGCATGCCCATGGTGCCGACCGAGTCGCCGTCCCGCGCGGCGCGGCGCTCGACGTAGAGCGCCAGCTCGGCCGCGGCGGTGGCGGCGTCGCGGCGGCGGTCCATCGGCGTGGTGCCGGCGTGGCTCGCCATGCCGGTGAACTCGCCGACGAAGCGGGCGCTGCCGTTGATGGAGCTGACCACGCCCAGCGGCAGGTCGAGTTCGTTGAGGACCGGGCCCTGCTCGATGTGCACCTCCACGAAGCCCAGGTAGCGCGCGGGGTCCCGGCGGATGGCCGGGATCGCGGCGAGGTCCAGGCCCGCGTGCTCCATCGCCGCGCGCAGGGTGACGCCGTCGGCGTCCTGCTGGTCGAGCCATTCGGGGCGGAAGTCGCCGATCAGCGCGCCGGAGCCGAGGAAGGTCGCCTTGTAGCGCTGGCCCTCCTCCTCGGCGAAGGCGACCAGCTCGATCGCGAAGGGCAGGCGCCGGCCCTGGCGGTGCAGGGCCTGCACGCAGGCCAGCGGCACGAAGATGCCGAGCCGGCCGTCGTACTTGCCGCCGTTGCGCACCGTGTCGTAGTGAGAGCCGGTCATCAGCGCCTGCGCGTCCGGTCCCGCGGCCGCATCGGCCTCGTAGCGGCCCACGACGTTGCCGACCGCGTCGACCTCCACGCGGTCGCAGCCGGCCTCGCGCATCCAGCCGGCGATCCGCGCGGCGCAGGCGCGGTGCGCGTCGGTCAGGTAGGTGACGGTGAGCTGGCCCTGCTCGGCGTAGCCCGGCTCGCTGTGGCGGGCGAGGTCCTCCTGCCAGTCCCAGACCCGGTTGCCTTCGGCGGGCACCGCGCCGAACTTGTCGGCCAGCCGGATCTCGGCGATGCGGTGGATGTTGCGCAGCGCCTCGGCGCGCTCGTAGTCGGGGTGGTTGCCCAGCCGGCGGGCGAAGGCCTCGATGATCTGCGCCTTGCCGAGCCCGGTGCCGCGCGGGCCGCGCACCGCCAGGACGAAGGGGAAGCCGAAGCGCGCGTTGTAGGCGGCGTTGAGCTCCTGGATGCGGGCGAACTCCTCGGGCGTGCAGCGGGTGAGTCCGGCGGTCTGCTGCTCGTTCGTGGATTCGGCGGTCAGGGTCCGGTCGACCATCGCCTTGCCCGCGAGTTCGGGGTGGGCGCGGATCAGGCCTAGCTGCGCCTCGGCCGGGGCCGCGGCCACGGTGCGGGCCAGCGCGTGCTTGAACTGCGCCAGCGAGCGGAACGGCGTCGCCGCGGCCGCGACCGTCCGCTCGACGATCCAGGGCGAATGCTCGTAGAGCCCGTCGAGCAGCGCGGCGGCTTCGGCGGGCGTGGCGGCGTTGAGCCGGTCGAGGGTGAGGGTGGTCATGGCTGGGAGCCTCGGAGGTCGGTGGCCGCCGGCGCGGCGGCGTCGTGGGGATGGGTCCGCTGCCAGTGGCGGGCGATGTCGATGCGGCGGCAGACCCACACGTCCGGATGCCGCGCGACGTGGTCCATGAATTTCTGCAGCGCGACGATGCGGCCGGGCCGGCCGAGCAGGCGGCAGTGCATGCCGACGCTCATCATCTTGGGGCGGTCCAGGCCCTGCGGATCGCCTTCGGCGTAGAGCGCGTCGAAGCTGTCGCGCAGGTAGACGAAGAAGTCCTCCGCCTGGCTGAAGCCCTGCGGCAGCGCGAAGCGCATGTCGTTGGCGTCGAGGGTGTAGGGCACCACCAGGCGCGGCACCACCGTGCCGTCGGTGCGGGCGACCTTCATCCAGAACGGCAGGTCGTCGCCGTAGTAGTCGCTGTCGTAGGCGAGCCCGCCGTCGTCGGCCACCAGTCGCCGTGTGCGGGGGCTGTCGCGGCCGGTGTACCAGCCCACGCCGTGGACCGCGTCCGGATCGGTGCGGCGCTGGCCGGTCAGGCGCGCGATCGCGTCGAGGCCGCGGCGCATGTGCTCGCGCTCGGTGGCCTCGTCCACGTCCTGGTAGTGGATCCAGCGCCAGCCGTGGCAGGCGATCTCGTCGCCGCGCGCGGCGAAGGCGCGGGCGATCTCGGGATGACGTTCCAGGGCCATGCCGACGCCGAACACCGTCAGCGGCCAGCCGTGGCGCTCGAACTCGCGCAGGATGCGCCAGACGCCGGCGCGCGAGCCGTATTCGTAGATGCCCTCCATGCTGAGGTGCCGGTCCGGGAAGCTCGGCGGGCTGGCCATCTCGGAGAGGAACTGCTCCGAGCCCGGGTCGCCGTGGAGCGTCGCGTTCTCGCCGCCCTCCTCGTAGTTGAGGACGAACTGCACCGCGATGCGGGCACCGCCGGGCCAGCGGGCATGCGGAGGATTGCGGCCGTAGCCGACGAGGTCGCGCGGGTAGGGCAGGGTGGTGTCGTAGAGGCTCATGGCAAGGGGACGGGTGGATCAGGCGCGGCGGGGGCTGGCGGGCGCGGCGCCGCGGGATGCGGCAGCACCGGGCGCGGCGCGGCGGACGGTGCGCGATCGGGCGGGGTGCGGTGCGGTGCGGCGGGCATGCTCCGGGCGGTCGCGTTCAGGACAGCGCCACCGCGATGTCGCTGGTGGGCGGCTTGCGGTCGAAGACCAGGCTGGCCTCGACATGCTCCAGGTGCTCGGCCATCAGCCGCACCGCCAGGTCGGCGTCGCGCGCGGCCAGCGCCTTGACGATCTCGGCGTGCTCCTCGTAGGAATGCGCCGCCGCGGTCGAGGACTGGTACATCAACGTGATGAGCGCGCAGCGCGACAGCAGGTCGACCAGCAGCTGCGCGAGCACGTGGTTGCCCATGAGCTCGGCCATGCGGACGTGGAAATCGCCCAGCAGCTCGGTGCGGCCGGGCACGTCGCCGCGCTCGACGGCGGCCTTCTCGAGGGCGACGTGGGCGCGCAGCGCCTTGATGCGCGCCGGGGTGGCGGTGCGCACGAACTCGCGGGTCATGCCGGTCTCGAGCATGCGCCGCACCGCGAACACCTGGCGCGCCTCCTCGGCCGACGGCGCCGCGACGAAGGCGCCGCGCGCCGGCTCGAGGGTGATCAGGCGGTTCTGCGACAGCTGGAACAGCGCCTGGCGCACCAGCGTGCGCGAGACGCCGAAGTGGTCCGCGAGCTTCTGCTCCGCGAGCTTGGCGCCCGGATGCAGCCGGTGCTCGACGATGGCGCGGGTCAGCGCCTCGACGATCGCTCCGGTGGAACTGGAGGCCGCGCCGGTCGCGGGCGGGGAAAGCGAATCCATGCTCATGATGATTGGGTCGGTGTGGAAAGTGTATACACTTTTGGTGGACCAGACGGTATTGAAAATCTCGTCGCAAACCCTGTGCCAGCCTCGGCCGGCACGGGGCTTGCAACCGGGCTGCATACGATTCCGTGCACATCCACACCGTCCGCGCCGATGCGCGGACCCCGCATTCCACCGGAGAACGCTTCATGGGCCTCAGCACCCACGTCCTCGACACCATGCACGGCCGCCCGGCCGCGGGCATGCGCGTCGCCCTCTACACCACCACGGACGGCGGCGAGTCCGCCACCCTGGTGCGCGCCTTCGCGCTCAACCACGACGGCCGCACCGACGGGGGCCCGCTCTACGGCGACGGGGCGCTGCGGTCCGGCACCTACCGGCTGGTCTTCGACGTGGAAGGCTACTTCGCGGACCAGGGCGTGGCGCTGCCCTCGCCCAACTTCCTGGGCAAGGTCCGGCTGGATTTCGGCGTGGCCGACCCGGCGCAGCACTACCACGTGCCGCTGCTGGTCAGCCCGTGGAGCTACTCGACCTACCGGGGCTCCTGAAGGGGCCGGCCGCGGACCGGCGCTCAGCGCTGGCCCTCGGTCAGCGTGTCGAGCTGGAACCTGCCGCTCTTGTCCCAGAGCCAGGTGTCGGTGTAGACCACGCCGCCCATGCGCTCCGGCGCCGGGAAGGGCGAGGCGGCCCGGACGGTGCGCTCGATCTCGGCCATGACCTTCGGGACGTGGCGCGGCGCGCGCATCCATTCGAGCTTCCGGACCCGCCCGGCCGCGTCGAGGTGGACCTGGAGCACGCCCACCGCCTGGATCAGCGGCGGCAGCTTGCCCTGGTAGATGCGGTCGGCGTTCAGCCCGTAGAGGTGGGTGGCGCCGTCCTGCCGGTAGGCGCGCGGCGTCGTGGCCGCGGACGCCCGGGCCGAACCCGCGGGCGCCGGCACCGGGCCGATCACCTGCGATTCCGGCGCGGCGGCGGGGGCCGGCGCCGGGGAGGGCGGCGGTGTCTCCCCGCAGGCGGCCAGCGCCGCGGCCGCGCAGAGCGCGGCGAGGCGGAACGCCGGCGAGGCGCCGCCGCGGCGCGGGTCGGCAAGCCCGCCGCCGCGGGCACGGCCGCGCGGAAGCGGCAGGACAATCGCACCGCGTCGGTCGGTGCGCGACGAAGGAACCATGGCGTGATCCTGTTGGACAGTTTTCTCGGCCGGCTGGCGCAGTCCCCGGCGGTGTGGGTCGCGGTGCAGTCTACCCAGGGCTCGGTGCCCCGGGAGGCGGGCGCCTGGATGGCCGTGTTCGCGGACGGGACGGTCGGCACCATCGGCGGCGGGCGGCTCGAGCTCGACGCCATCGCCGAAGCCCGCGGCATGCTCGGCGCGGGCGCGGGCGCGGGCGCCGAGGGCCCGGCGATCCGGCGCTACGCGCTGGGCCCGAGCCTGGGCCAGTGCTGCGGCGGCGCGGTCGTGCTCGCCTACGAGCGGGTCGCGGCGCACGACATCCCCCGGCTGCGCCAGCGGCTGCGGGCCGCCCGCACCCCGGTGGCGCTCTTCGGCGGCGGGCACGTCGGCACCGCGCTGGTGCGCGCGCTCGCGCCCTTGCCCTTCGACCTGACCTGGATCGACAGCCGCGACGGGATCTTCCCGCCCGGGATCTCCAGCGGCGTCGCCTGCGAGCATTCGGACCCGGTGCACGGCGCGGTGCCCGGCCTCGCGCCGGGTTCGCGGGTGCTGGTGATGAGCTTCAGCCACGCCGAGGACCTCGACATCGTGGCCGCCTGCCTCGCCCGGCGGCGCGCGCGCGACGATATCCCCTTCCTGGGACTGATCGGCAGCCGGACCAAATGGGCCACCTTCCGCCACCGGCTGGAGGCGCGCGGCTTCGCCGCGGATGAACTCGACCGCGTGACCTGCCCGATCGGCGTGCCCGGCATCGCGGGCAAGGAGCCCGAGGTGATCGCGGTGGCGGTCGCGGCACAGTTATTGCAAACTAGGCCGGGTGCCGGTCAGGGTTGATCCGGAGGCCTCCGGACCGCGAGAGCGGGGTGGGGGGCGCTGGATTGCATACACTCCCGTACACAGGTCGCAGCGGAGCAGGGGCGTGACCGCCCCAGGTTCGCGGCCAAACGCTGCTCAGAGCGCCCGCAGTGGTGAGCAGGAACGCCACACAACACGGCGGCGCCCCGCGCGCCGCACCCCCGAGATATGGAAAGCTATCTTCTCGACTGGGCCAACCTGCTGCTGCGCTGGGTCCACGTCATCACCGCCATCGCCTGGGTCGGCTCCTCCTTCTATTTCGTCTTCCTCGACAGCAGCCTGACGCCGCCCGAGGACGAGGGACTGCGCCGGCAGGGCGCCACCGGCGAGCTGTGGGCGGTCCACGGCGGCGGGTTCTACCACCCGGTCAAGTTCGCGGTGTCGCCGCCGCAGCTGCCGAAGCACCTGCACTGGTTCTTCTGGGAGAGCTACAGCACCTGGATCACCGGCTTCTCGCTGTTCACCGTGTCCTACCTGTGGAACGCCAGCACCTACCTGATCGACAAGTCGCTGATGGACTGGCAGCCCGGCGCCGCGATCGGGGTGGCGGTGTCCTTCCTGGCGGTCTTCTGGGTGCTCTACGACGCCATCTGCCAGGTCTTCGGCCACCGCAGGAACGGCGAGCGCATCGTCGGCCTGCTGGTCGCGGTGCTGGTGTGCTTCGCCTCCTGGCTCGCCTGCCACTGGTTCGCCGGACGGGCCGCCTTCCTGCTGGTGGGCGCGATGCTCGCCACCAGCATGAGCGCCAACGTCTTCTTCTGGATCATCCCGGGCCAGAAGAAGGTGATCGAGTCCATCAAGGCGGGCCGGCCGGTGGATCCGGTCCACGGCAAGCGCGGCAAGCAGCGCAGCGTGCACAACACCTACTTCACCCTGCCGGTGCTGTTCGCGATGCTGTCCAACCACTACAGCTTCACCTACAGCCATCCGCAGAACTGGGCGGTGCTGATCCTGATGATGTTCGCGGGCGCCGCGATCCGGCAGTTCTTCGTGCTGCGCCACGGCTGGAAGCTCGGCCGCAACCGGCATCCCCTTGCGTACGCGCTGGTGGGCGTGGCGGTGATCGCCGGCACCGCCTGGTGGCTGCAGCCGGCGCCGTCTGCTATGAATAACGCAGCTGCCGGCGCAGGCGGGGCGGCGGCCGCGCCGGTTTCCTACGGCGAAGTGCAGAAGGTGCTGGAGCAGCGTTGCTACATGTGCCACGGCGCGGCGATGCAGATGAAGAACGTGCGCCTCGACAGCCCCGCCGAGGCCAAGCGCCATGCCCAGGCGATCTACCAGCAGGCGGTGGTCACCAAGGTCATGCCGCTCAACAACGCCACCGGCATTACCGAGGCCGAGCGGGCGCTGATCGGCCGCTGGTTCCAGGGCGGCGCCAAGGTCGAGTGAGCCCGCGGGCCGGCCGGCACGGTGCCGCTCGCCGCCGGCGGGGCATTCGCCCGATCAGCCGATCCGCCGGGCCGTCCGCCGAGCTGAGCTGAGCTGAGCTGAGCGGCGACGTTCAGCCTTCCATCAGCCGGCTCACCAGGTCGGCCGACGAGGCGGCCTGGTACTTGCGCATCAGCCGGGCGCGGTGGACCTCGACCGTGCGGTGGCTGATGCCGAGCGCCCGGCCGATCTCCTTGGAAGTCATGCCGCCGGCGGTCAGGTGCGCCGCCACCTCGCGCTCCCGCGGCGTCAGGCCGGCGCGCACCGGCCGGCGCGCGCTCAGGTCCTCGAAGGTCCAGATGCCGGGGCCGTGGGGCGCGGCACGGTCCAGCGCGCGGCCGGTCACGTGGCACCAGAACACCTCGCCCTGGTGGCGTCCGTCGAGCCGGCGCATCAGGCGCTCGTCCGAGTAGCGGCCGGCGGCGTTCATGATCGGCACGATGCGCGCGCCGGTCCGCTCGTACTCGTCGGCGCTCGGGTAGAGCAGGCGGAACGACTGCCCGACCAGCCGGTCGCGGTCGGTGCCGAACATCTCGCAGAGCCGCTGGTTGCAGTCGACCATGATCCGGTCGCGCGACAGCGCCATGCCGACCGGCGCCAGGTCGAAGGCGAGCCGGTAGTCGAAGCCGGCGTCGCCGGCGGCGGAGGCAGGGTGGGGGGCGCGGGCCGTATCAGGGCAGACCATTACGAAACACTACGTAGCGGAGTGCGTAGTATCGTCTGCGCCGTCGACATCCTCTTCCTTCTTCCGCAGAACCAAGGAGTTCCGAGTGAACAAAGTCTTCCCCTCCGCCGACGCCGCGCTCCAGGGCGTGGTCCGGGACGGCCAGCTGCTGGCCGTCGGCGGCTTCGGCCTGTGCGGCATCCCCGAAGCGCTGATCGACGCGCTGCGCGATTCGGGCGTCCGGGACCTCAGCGTCATCTCCAACAACGCCGGGGTCGACGGCTTCGGGCTCGGCAAGCTGCTGGAGACCCGCCAGATCCGCAAGATGATCTCCAGCTACGTCGGCGAGAACAAGGAGTTCGAGCGCCAGTACCTGGCCGGCGAGCTGGAGCTGGAATTCACACCGCAGGGGACGCTGGCCGAGAAGCTGCGCGCCGGCGGCGCCGGCATCCCGGCCTTCTTCACCAAGACCGGTGTCGGCACCCTGGTGGCCGAGGGCAAGGAGACCCGCGAGTTCGACGGCGAGACCTACGTGATGGAGCGCGCGCTGCTGCCCGACGTGGCGCTGGTCAAGGCCGACGTGGCCGACAAGTCCGGCAACCTGCGCTTCCGGCTGACCGCGCGCAACTTCAATCCGGCCGCGGCGATGGCCGGCAAGGTCTGCATCGTCGAGGTCGAGCGCATCGTCGAGGTGGGCGAGATCGCGCCCGACGACATCCACCTGCCCGGCATCTACGTGCACCGCATCGTCGTCAACCCCTCGCCCGAGAAGCGCATCGAGAAGCGCACCCTGCGCGCCGTCGCCCCGGTGGACGCGGAAGCCGCGAAGGCCGAGGCGCAGGCGGTCATCGCCCAGGCCGCCGCCTCCGCCGAGGACGTCCCGGTGGCGCCCGTCGTCCCCGCCGCGCCCGCCGCCCAGAACCAAGAAGGAGCCTGAGCATGCCCTGGACCCAAGACCAAATGGCGGCCCGCGCCGCGCAGGAGCTGGAAGACGGCTTCTACGTCAACCTCGGCATCGGCATCCCGACGCTGGTCGCCAACCACGTGCCCGCGGACAAGGAAGTCTGGCTGCAGTCCGAGAACGGCATGCTCGGCATCGGCCCGTTCCCGACCGAGGAGACGGTGGACGCCGACCTGATCAACGCCGGCAAGCAGACGGTGACCACGCTGCCCGGCTCGTCCATCTTCGGCAGTCACGACAGCTTCGCGATGATCCGCGGCGGCAAGATCAACCTGTCCATCCTGGGCGCGATGCAGGTCAGCGCGAAGGGCGACCTGGCCAACTGGATGATCCCCGGCAAGATGGTCAAGGGCATGGGCGGCGCGATGGACCTGGTCGCCGGCGTCAAGCGCGTCATCGTGCTGATGGAGCACGTGGCCCGCAAGAAGGACGGCACCGAGGACCTGAAGATCCTCGACGAATGCACCCTGCCGCTGACCGGCGTCGGGGTGGTCGACCGGATCATCACTGACCTGGCGGTGATCGACGTGGTGCCCGAGGGCCTGCGGGTGGTCGAACTGGCGCCCGGCGTGACCATGGAGTCGCTCCAGGCGAAGACCGGCCCGGCGCTGCTGCCCGCCTGAGGCCGCCATGGCCGACGCGGACCCGGGCCGGGACGCCTTCGCCGCCGCGGGCAGCTGCGGCGAAGGCCCTGCCGATCCCGCGCGGGTGCTGGCCGGCCTGCTGGCCCTGGGCGGCCTGCCGGCCGGACTCGCCGCGCAGGCCCGGCTCGACGGCCGGGAGCCGGTGCTGCCGTCCTCCTTCGCGGTGGGCACCGCGGCGCAGACGACCATCGCCGCGGCGGCGCTGGCCGCCTGCGAGCTCGGCCGGCTGCGCGGCGGGCCGCGCCAGGAGGTGGCGGTCGGCATGCGCGACGCCGCCATCGAATGCCTGGGCTGGTTCAGCCTCGACGGCGCGGTGCCGGAACTCTGGGATCCGGTCTCGGGCCTCTACCGCACCGCCGACGGCTGGGTCCGGATCCATGCCAACTTCGCCCACCACCGCGACGGCGCGCTGCGCCTGCTGGGGCTGGACCCCGCCACCGCCGGCCGCCCGGAAGCCGAGGCGGCGCTGGCGACCTGGCGCGCGCTCGATTTCGAGCAGGCGGCGGCCGAACGCGGCCTGGTGGTCGCCGCGCTGCGGGACTTCGCCGCCTGGGACGCGACGCCGCAGGGCCGGGCGGTCGCGGCGCTTCCGCTGATGCGCTTCGAGCGCCTCGGCGACGCGCCGCCCCTCGATTGGCCGCCGCTGTCCGACGGCGCGCCGCCGCTCGACGGCATCCGGGTGCTCGACCTCACCCGCATTCTCGCCGGCCCGGTGGGCGGCCGGGCGCTGGCGGCCTACGGCGCCGACGTGATGCTGGTCAACGCGCCGCACCTTCCCAACATCGATGCCATCGCCGACACCAGCCGCGGCAAGCGCTCGGCGCACGTCGACCTCGGCATGGCCGAGGGCTGCGCGACCCTCGGCCGGCTGGTCGAGGGCGCGCAGGTCTTCGTGCAGGGCTACCGGCCCGGCGCGCTCGCGCACCGCGGGTTCGGACCGGAGGCCGTGGCGGCGCGCCGGCCCGGCATCGTGCAGGTCGCGCTGTCGGCGTACGGCGAAGACGGCCCCTGGGCCGGCCGGCGCGGATTCGATTCGCTGGTGCAGACCGCCATGGGATTCAACCGCGCCGAGGGCGAAGCCGCCGGCGGCGCCGGACCGCGGCCCCTGCCGATGCAGATCCTCGACGAGGCGACCGGCTACCTGATCGCCTTCGGCGCCGCCGCGGCGCTGCGGCGCCAGCGGCTCGAAGGCGGCAGCTGGCTGGTGCGCGTCTCGCTGGCCCAGACCGGGCACTGGCTGCGCGGCCTGGGCCGGGTGCCCGGCGGCTTCGCCTGCGAGAAGCCGGCCGACCTGTCGCCCTGGCAGGAGACCGGCGATTCCGGCTTCGGCCGGCTCTGCGCCATCCGCCACAGCGCCCGGCTGTCCGCGACCCCGGCGCGCTGGCACCGCCCGTCGGTGCCGCCCGGCACCGATCCGGCGGCCTGGGATTAGCGGCGACCGGCGGCCCGCGGCGTCCGGGCCGGCGCGCGGGCAGATCGCTGCGGCGACGCAACCCGGCCGCGACGGCGGGGCGGCAGGGCGGCGGACCGGGCGCGCCGCGATCCGCCCGCGGCCGTTACCCCACCGGCGTAACGTAACCTGCGCCGGAGAGTTCACGTAACGTTCATATTCCGGAGGAATCGATGGTGGATTCTTCCAAGTTGTTGATTCACAAGGGGTTATACAGAGATTCAAAATGTGTCAATTGCGCGAATGTGTAGGCACATGACTTGCGAAAACAGGGCTCCCCGGCCCCCGGGCCCCCAATCGCAAGGAATCCACATGCACGCAGGTATCCAGGAACTCATCGCCCGTTTTGTCAAGGACGAGGAAGGCGCGACCGCCATCGAGTACAGCATCATCGCCGGCCTGATGGCGGCCGGGCTGGTCGGCCTCTTCGGCACCAGCGGGAGCTTCATGACCGGCCTCGGCGCGGTCTTCACCAAGATCCTCGGCTACCTCCCGCACTGAGCCGGGGTCGCCGATGCCGGAGGTTTCGCCCGTGTCCGCGGCCAGCGCTGCGATGGCCGCCTGGCTGGCCTCGGTCGCGCTGGCCGACTGGCGCGCGCGGCGCATCACCAACCGCCGCATCCTGGCCGGCGGCGCGATCGCGGCGCTGGCGCTGGCGGCGGGCATGCGTCCCGCCGACCTGCTCCCGACGGACGCGGTGGGCGCGGGCGTGCTCGCGTTCTGCGTGCTGATGCCGAGCTACCTGGTCCGCGCCATGGGCGCGGCCGACGTGAAGCTCGGCGCGGTGCTGGGCCTCTGGTTCGGCATGCAGCCGCTGCCCTACCTGTGGGTGGCGGCCAGCCTGCTGGCGGCGGCGCACGGCGCGGCCTGCCTGATGGCGATCCGGGCGCGGACCGCCGGGGCGCCGGCCGGCGCGCAGCGGCGCCCGCGCAAGGTGCCCTTCGGCAGCTACCTGGCGCTGGCCGCGCTCGGCGCGCAGGCGGTGCTGCCGTGAACCCGGCCCCGTCCGTGCGCGGCCGGCGTCCGCAGCCGCGCGTGAGCGGCGGCGCAGGGGCGCTGCGCCGCCAGCGCGGCATCGCGGCGGTGGAGTTCGCGCTGATCTTCCCGGTCTTCTTCGTCATGCTCTACGCCATCGTGACCTACGGCGTGATCCTGGCAACCCAGCAGGCGATCACGCTCGCGGCGGCCGAGGCCGGCCGCGCCGCGCTGCGCTACCCGGCCGGCGCGACCAGCAGCGCCGACTCGATCGCGCTGCGCCGCGCCAGCGCCTGCGGCGCCGCCCAGGCGCAGCTCGCCTGGCTGGCCGGCGGGCTGGGCGCCGGCTGCGCCGCCAGCGCGTCCGCCGCCGGGGTCAGCGTGCAGGCCTCGGCCTGCCCGTACGGCACCGGGGCCGGCGTCAGCTGCCTCACGGTGACGGTGCGCTACGACTACGCCGGCAACCCGCTGCTGCCGCGGCTGCTGGGGGCGCTGTCGCTGCCCACGCCGGACCAGCTCGTCGGCCGCGCCGTGGTCCAGGTCCATCCCTCCTACCTGCTGTGAAGGATCCGCACCGATGCTGCAATTCACCCGCGTCGCCGCCGCCGTCCTGGTCCTGCTGGGCCTGCTGCTCGGCGTCCTCGCCTGGCGCCTGGCCCGGGCGCCGGACCGCGCGCCGCCCGCTGCCGCCGGCGCCGTCCCGGCCGAGGCGGTCGGCCGGCCGGTGGTGGTGGCGGCGCGTACGCTGCGGGCCGGCATGCCGGTGGCGGCGGACGACCTGCGGATCGAGCGGCTGACGATCGCCTCCGCCGCGGCGTCGCAGGACCCGTCGGCGCTGGTCGGCCGCATCCCGGTGGCCGACCTGCCCGAGGGCATGCCCCTGGCGCCCGCGCTCTTCGCCGCGGGCCTGGCCCAGCGCCTGGAGGAGGGCGAGCGCGCGATCGCGGTGCATGTGGACGAGACCATCGGCGTCGGCCACCAGGTGCGCCCCGGGGACTTCGTGGACGTGCACCTGGTGCTCAAGCGCGACGGCGAGATCGACCAGTCCCAGGCCCGTCTGCTGATGGCGCGCAACCGGGTGCTGGCCTACGGGACCGCGTCGGTCGACGGGCCGGCCGGCGCGCCCGGCGCTTCCGCCGGCGGCGGACGGCAGGAGGCGGCCCGCACGGTGGTGCTGGCGGTGCCGGCCGACCGGGTCGGGCAGCTCGCGCTGGCCGAATCGAGCGGCCGGCTGTTCCTGGCCTTGCGCCGTCCGCAGGAAGACGGCGCCGCCGTCGCCGAGGCCACGGCCGCGGCTTCCGCACCGCGGCGCGCCGGCCCGGCGCCGGCCGGCCCCACGCTGCGCGAGCTCGCGGGACTGCCGGCGGCGCCGGCCGCCCCACCCGCGCTGGCGGGCGCGGTCCCGGTCGTCTCCGCGCCGCCGCTGTCCGTCCGGCCCGCAGCGCGGACGGCCGGCGGCGCGGGCGACGGGGCGGGCCGGCGCATCGAGATCATCCGCGGCGTCGTCCGGGAGACGCTGTCCTACTGACGGGGCCGCCCGGCCGCCGGCGCGACCGGCCGCCGCGTCCCGGCGCTTTCCTTCCCCTTCCACCGCATCCATCCCACCGCCTTGGCTTCCGTTCCGCGTCCCTGCCGTCCCCCATCCGCGCCCCGGCCGCCGCGCCGGCCGCGCGGCGCCGCCGTGCTCCTGCTCGCCTGGCTGGCGGCGACGCCGTGCCTGGCCGCGAAGCCGGCGCCGCGGCCGGCGAAACCGCTGCGCCCCGCGGCGCATCCGCCGGTCGCCGCGCCGGCCGCGCCGATGGATGCGCCGGCGGCCGCGGACCCGGGCGCGGATGCGGCGGCCGGTCCGGCGGCGCCCGCCGCCGGCCCCGCGGGCGTCCGCGGGGAGGAGGCGCTCGCGCTCGCGGTCGGCGCGCAGCAGGAGCTGCTGGTGGCGGAAGGGCTGGAACGGCTGGCGATCGGCGACCCCGCGCTGGCCGATGCGATGGTGCTGCGCGGCGCGCCTGGCACCCCGGGCGCGCGGGTGATCGTGACCGGCAAGGCGCCGGGCCGGACCACGCTGCTGCTGTGGCCGCGCGGCGCGCAGGCGGCGGTCCGCCGGGCGGTGCAGGTGTCCGCGCTGCCCGCGGGTCCGCTCGACGGCGCCGCGCCGCAGGCGCGGGTGGAGGTCGCCGGGCGCGCGCTCGCCCTGGCCGGCAGCCTGCCCGACGCGCGGGCGCACCGCGAGGCGATGGCGGTGCTGTCCCAGTCCGCCGGCGCGGCGGCCGCGGGCCCGTCCGGCGGCGCCCCGGGCGCTGCCGCGGCAGGGCGCGTCGGCATCGTGGACCGCTCCGACATCGCGGTGCGCAGCGGCACGGTGCAGGTCGACGTCAAGGTCGTGGAATTCAGCCGCAGCCTGCTCAAGGCGGCCGGCATCAACCTGGTCGGCACCCGCAGCAACGGCTTCGCGTTCGCGGTGGCCTCGCCGGGCTCGCTGCGCAACTACGCGCTCGGCGGCGACAACGGCGGCGCGCAGGGCAGCGGCGCGGGCGGCGCGGGCTTCGAGACCCAGTCGCCGGTGGCGCAAGCCTTCAACCTGCTCCTGGGCTTCCGCAAGGCGGGGATCGTCGGCAACCTCGCCATCCTCGAAGGCAACGGACTCGCGCGGGTGCTGGCCGAGCCGACGCTGGTGGCGCTGTCCGGCCAGAGCGCGAGCTTCCTCGCCGGCGGCGAAATCCCGGTGCCGGTGCCGCAGGGCCTGGGCACCGTCAGCATCCAGTACAAGCCCTTCGGCGTCGGGCTCACCCTCACACCCACCGTGCTGTCCGAGGACCGCATCGCGCTCAAGGTGGCGCCGGAGGCGAGCGACCTGGATTTCACCAACGCGCTCAGCATCAACGGCGCCACGGTGCCGGCCCTGACCACCCGCCGGGTCGACACCATGGTCGAGCTGGGCGACGGCGAGAGCTTCGTGATCGGCGGGCTGGTCAGCCGCAGCACCGCGTCCAACGTGGACAAGGTGCCGCTGCTCGGCGACCTGCCGATCCTCGGCGCCTTCTTCAAGCGCCAGACCTACCAGCAGAACGAGAAGGAGCTGGTCATCGTCGTCACACCGCGCCTGGTGCAGCCGATCGCGCGCGGCGCCGAGCTGGCGCCGCTGCTGCCGGGCCGCGCCGAGCAGCGCGAGCCGCGCGTCTGGGCCCCTTGGCTGCTCGGCGGCGCCGCGCAGGACGCGATGCCCGGCTTCTCGCGATGAGGGCCCCGCCTTCGGCCCACCGAACCACCCTCCGACACGGATGACCATGAACGCACGCGACCCGGGACTGGACCGCACGGTCGACACCTACCTCTTCGCCACCGCGGAATCCGCGCCGGCGCAGTGGCTCTCCGGGCTGCTCGGTCCGCAGGGCATGGTCGAGGCGCTCGACCCGGCCGACGACGAGCGGCTGCACCGGCAGGCGGTGCTGCTGTCGCCGTCGGCGGTGCTGGTGGACTTCGCGCCCGGACGTGCCGGGGCGGCGGCGGAACTGGTGCGCCACTTGCGCGCGCGCCATGGCGGCCTGGCGGTGCTGGGCGTCGGCCGGGCCGGCGACGGGACGGCCACGCTCGCCGCGCTGCGCGCTGGGGTGGACGATTTCCTGGCGATGGAGCCCGGCGCGGAAGACGACGCCCGCGCGGCGCTGCGGCGCCTGCGCGGCCGGCGCGCCGACGCGGCCGCGCCGGCCGCGCCGCGGGCGGTGGGCCGGCTCGCCCTGGTGCTCGGCGCGCGGCCCGGCCTGGGCGCCAGCACCCTGGCGACCAACCTGCTGCGGCTCCTGCGGCGGCGGTCGCCGGCCGCCCCGTCCACGCCCGAGGTCGCGCTGCTCGACCTGGGCCTGCCGGCCGGCGACGGCGCGCTCTACCTGGACGCGCAGCCGGCCTTCGGTTTCGTGGACGCGGTGCGCAACCTGCGCCGCATCGACCGGACCTTCGTGGACAGCGCCCTGGCGCGGGAGCCGCGCGGCGCGGCCCTGCTGCCGCTGCCCGCGCAGCTCGCGCAATTGCGCGACGTGTCCCACGGCGACGCGGTCGCGCTGGTGCGGCGGCTGCGCGACTTCTTCGCGGTGCAGGTGGCCGACTTGGGCGGCTTCACCCATGCGGACTTCATCGCCCAGCTGGCCGGCGCCGCGGCGCCGGACCGCACCTGGGTGGTGTGCGACCAGAGCGTGGGCGCGATGGTCTCGACCGTCGCACTGCTGGCCGACCTGCGCGGCCGCGGCGTCGCGGCCGAGGGCATGCGGCTGGTGGTCAACCGCTTCGATCCGCAGGCCGGCATCGCCGCGGAAGACATCGCCGAACGCCTCGGCCTGCCGCTGGACGCGGTGCTTCCCGCGCGGCACGCCGCGCTGCTGGGCGCCGGGCTGCGCGGCGAGGTGCTGTGCGACGCGGCGCCGCGCGACCCCTACGTGCGCGCGGTGGCGGCGATGGCGCAATCGCTGCGGCCGGCGGGCGAGGGCGGCGGGGCCGGCGCCGACGGCGGGCCGGACGCGGGCTGGCGCGGGCGCGCCGGCGGCCTGGCCGGACGCATCCGGGGAGCCTTCCATGCCCGGTGAAGCCGCCTTCGCGCCGGAGGCGGCGGATTTCCCGCACTCGCCGCAGTTCCAGAGCATCAAGGCCTGGGCGCACGAGCACCTGCTGGCCCGCATCGAGGACCTGGGCAGCGAGTTCGGACGCTGGAGCCGGGCGGCGGTGGGGCAGTTCGTGGAGGCGGAGCTCGACGGATTCGTCCGGCAGCACCGGGTGCCGGTCAACGCCGCCGAGACCGCGCAGATCGCCGAAGCCCTGACCAAGGAGCTGGTCGGCCTGGGTCCGATCGAGGACCTCATGCGGGACCCGGCGGTGGAGGACATCCTCATCAACGGGCCGCAGCAGGTCTACGTGTCGCGCCGCGGCGTGCTGCAGCAGGCCGCGCTGCGCTTCGGCGACGACGCCCACCTGCTGCGCATCGTGCGGCGCATCCTGGCGCCGGTCGGCCGCCGGCTCGACGAATCGAATCCGATGGTCGACGCCCGGCTGCCCGACGGCGGCCGGATCAACGTGGTGATCGAACCGCTGGCGCTCGACGGCACGGTGGTCTCGATCCGCAAGTTCCGCCGCGATCCCTTCGGCCCCGACGAGCTGGTCCGGCTCGGCACGCTGGACGCGCCGATGGCGCGGCTGCTGGAGCTGGCGGTGCGCGCGCGCTGCAACATCCTGGTGAGCGGCGGCACCAGTTCCGGCAAGACCTCGCTGCTCAACGCGCTGGCGGGCTTCATCCCGGGCGGCGAGCGGGTGGTCACCATCGAGGACACGGCGGAACTGTCGCTCAGGCACCCCCACGTGGTGCGGCTCGAATCCCGGCCCGGCGGCTTCGAATCCGCCGGCGAGGTGACCATCCGCGACCTACTGCGCAACAGCCTGCGCATGCGGCCCGACCGCATCGTGGTCGGCGAGGTGCGCGGCGGCGAGGTGCTGGAGATGCTGCAGGCGATGAACACCGGCCACGACGGTTCCATGGGCACCATCCACGCCAGCTCGCCGCGCGAATGCCTCTACCGGCTGGAGATGCTGGCCGGCTTCGCCGGCTACCAGGGCGGCGAGCTGAGCCTGCGCCGGCAGATCGCGAACGCGATCGACTTCGTGGTGCAGATCGGCCGGCTCGCCGACGGGCGGCGGCGGATCGTCTCCATCGCCGAGGTCACCGGCCTCCACGACAGCGTGGTCGCGATGCAGGAGCTGTACCGGCACGAGTCCGTCCCCGGCCCGGACGGCCGCGAACAGGACCGCTGGGCCTCGCTCGGGATCGCGCCGCACTCGCCCAAGCTGGCGGCGGTGCGCCAGGCCTTCGTCGATCCGGCCGCGGCCGTGCCCGCCGCGGCCGCCGGGCGGACGCCGGACGCCGGGCCTGCCGCCCGCCCGCCGGCGGCGGCGCCCGCGCCCCTGCCCGGCGCCGACCGTCCGGCGCCGGACGCCGCGTCGGACTGGGACGGCTGGGACAGCGGCAGCGCCGCGATCGGAGGCCGCCATGACTAGCGCGGTGTTCCTCGTGCTGGGGGCGGCGGCGCTGCTGGGCGCCGCCGGCGCCGCGCTGTGGATGGCCGCGATCGCGCGGCAGCAGCGCCAGCGCAGCGCGCGCTTCCTGGACCGGCACCTGCGGCCGCGCGCGGCCGCATCGCCCGGCGCGGCCTTCGCCGCGCCGAGCGCGGCCGGCGGCCCGGGACCGGACGCGACCGCCGGCCGCCGGACGCCGCCCTCCGCGGAGGCGGTCGCCGCGGGGCCCGGCACGGCGGCGCCCGTCCTCGCGCCCGACTGGCTGCTCGACGCGGCCGGGCCCCGCGCGCTGGCGGCGATCGGGACCGCGGCCTGCGCTGCGACGGCGGCCGCGGGTGTCCTCCAGGGCGCGCCCGGCGCGGCCGCCGCGGCGCTGCTGTGCGCATCGGCCGGGAGCTTCGGCGTCTGGCACGCGGTGCAGCGCCGGCGGCGGGCGCTGGTGGCGCAGGTGCCGGCCTTCCTGGACGCGGTGGTGCGGCTGATCGCCATCGGCCAGTCGGTGCCCGCGGCCTTCCTGGCGGCCGCCGCCGGCGCCCGGGCGCCGCTGCGCGCGCCGCTGGAGCGGGCGCTGGCCCTGTCGCGCGCCGGGCTCGAGCTCGACGCCGCCCTGCGGCAGGTGGCCGCCCGGGTGCGGGTGCGGGAGCTGGCGCTGCTGGCGGCGATGCTGGGCCTGGGCCTGCGCTTCGGCGGCCGGGCCGACCAGATGCTGGAGCGGATGGCGGATTTCCTGCGCGACACCGCCCAGGCCGAGCAGGAACTCCTGGCGCTGTCGGCCGACACCCGGATGTCGGCCTGGGTGCTGGGCCTGCTGCCGATCGTCGTGGGCGGCGCCATCGTGATGCTCAACGCCGGCTATTTCGTCCACCTGTGGGGCGACCCGATCGGCCGCCCGCTGGTCTACGCCGCCGCGGGCCTGCAGTCGCTGGGCATGGTCCTGCTCTACAGGCTGTCGCGCCTGCATTGAGGCCGTGCATGCATCGTCCGCATCCCCCGGCATTCCCCCATCGGACCGACACGCCCGGAGCCCCGCCATGCCCCCGTTCCTGAACCATCCCGACCTGCCGCGGCTGCTGGCGGTGCTCGCCGCCGCGCTGACGGCCGCGGGCCTGCTGGCCGTGGGCGCCAGCCTGCTGTGGAACCGGCGGCCGCGCGGCGCCGCCGGCCTGGACCGGGCGCTCGGGCGCCTGGCCGCCCGGGGCGCCGCGACCGCGCCGGACGGCCCGGAACCCGATCCGCGCAGCGCCGAGGTCCCGGTCCGGGGACCGTCGCGGCTGCTGCACCGGGAGGGCGGGGTGCTCGACCGCTGGCTCGCGAGCCGTGCCGGCGCGCTGCTGGTGGCCGACGAGGACCGCCGGCTGATCGCGCGCTGCGGCTTCCGGATGCGCCCGGCGCAGCGGGCCTACCTCCTGGCGCGGGTGGCTTCGGCCGCCCTGGCGGCCCTGGCCGCCGGAGCGTCGGGCGCGCCGGGAGGCCTGGCCATCGCGGCGCTGGCCGCGGCCGGCTTCATGGCGCCCAAATGGTTCCTGCGGCGCCAGGCGCAGCGCCGCGCCCGGTTCGCCGACGCCGAACTGCCCCTCCTGGTGGACGTGGTGCGGCTGCTGCAGGGCGTGGGCCTGGGGCTGGACCAGAGCCTGCAGGTGGCGGCGTCGGAGTTCCGGGGCGCGATGCCGGTGCTCGGCGCCGAACTCGATGCCGCCAACCGGCAGTACGCGCAGGGTCGGACCCGGGAGCAGTCGCTGCAGCGCTTCGCCCAGGTGTTCGACAACGAGCAGATGGCGTCGCTGGCCGCGCTCCTGGTGCAGGTGGACCGCCACGGCGGCGCGGTGCAGGAGCCCCTGGGCCGCTTCGGCGACCGGCTGCGCGAGCGGCGACGCGCCGACCTCAAGACGCGCATCGGCCGGATCAGCGTCAAGATGACCGGCATCATGGTCTGCACCCTGCTGCCGGCGCTGCTGGTCGTGGCCGCAGGCCCGGGCTTCGTCGCGATCGTGCGTTCGCTGGGAGCGATGGCGCGATGAGCCGCCGTCCCGCTTCCCGCGCCGGCCGGGCCGCCGCCTGGGCATGCGCCGCCGCGCTGGCGTCGGGCTGCGCCGCGACGGGGGTCAACGGCTACGGCCCGGCCTTCGTCCGGCCGCCCGCGCCGGCCGCCCCGGTTGCGGCGTCCGGTTCCCCGTCCGGCGAAGGCGCCGCCATCGACAGCGCCGCCCAGCACCTGGCGCTGGTCCGCGGCATGCAGGAACGCGGCCTCTGGTACGCCTCGCTGGCGCACGTCGACGCGCTGGAACTGCGCTGGGGACCGAGCGACGCCAGCCGGCTGCTGCGCGCCGACGCGCTGGTCCGCACCGGGCAACCCGA
The DNA here is from genome assembly GCA_036946225.1 of Xylophilus ampelinus. Lineage (GTDB taxonomy): Bacteria > Pseudomonadota > Gammaproteobacteria > Burkholderiales > Burkholderiaceae_C > JAKOND01. Next base: position 248,431 of record JAQIJO010000002.1, on the reverse strand, counting down.
CGCGGCCGAGCCGATCTACCGCGGCCTGCTGGCGACGCCGCTCGCCGCGGCCGCGCACCGGGGACTGGCCCGGATCGCGACGGCGCGCGGCCGCCCCGACGAGGCGGCCCGCCTGCTGGAGCTGGCCCGGCAGCGCATGCCGACCGACGCGGGGCTGCTCGGCGACCTGGGCTACGCGCTGCTGCAGGCGCGCCAGCCCGAGCGGGCCCGGGTCCCGCTGATGCAGGCGGCCCAGCTGCAGGCCGAGTCGGCCGACGCGGCGCCGCGCATCTTCAGCAACCTCGCGGTGTACCTGGTGGTCAGCGGGCGCCACGAGGAGGCGCGCGAGCTGATGGAGCGCCGCGGGATGCCGCCGGAGGTCCGGCAGGCGGTGCTGCGGGAGGCGCGAGGCCTCGCCGCCGGCGGCGCGGAGGCGGACGCGCCCGGCGCCGGGAACGCCGCGGGGGCGACGGCTCCGGCCGCCGGGCCCGCGCTGCCCGGGGCCGGCGATGGCGCCCCGCCGGCGCGCTTTCCGCCCGACGCGCACGGGGCGGAGCGGCCCGGGCCGTCGTCCCCTCCACCGCCGCCTCCGCCGCCTCCGCCGGCGCCTCCCTCTCCGCCGGGCATGCGCATGCCGGCGCCGTAGCCGTCCGCCCGGACCCGTCCCGGCCTCCGATCCAGCTTCCTGTTCCTTTCCCGAAAGCGATACCCATGCGACATCCCGTCCGATCCCGCCCCGCGGACCAGCGTCCCGATCCCGCGCGCCGGCCATCCTCCCGCCGGCTGAACCTGCTGCTGTGCGGCATCGGCCTCTGGGCGGGGGTGTCGGTCGCGCAGCCCGGGACCGTGGCGCTCCCGGCCGGCCCGGCATCCGCGGGCGGGGCGGGCGGCGCCGCCGCGCACGACGCGGGGGCCGCCGGTCCCGGCGCGCCGCAGGCCGTCCGGCCCCCGCCTTCCGGCGGCGAACGCGTCGGCGACGCCACCCGCGCCCTGCTGGGCCTGCAGCGTGAGGGCCGCGGCCCGGCCCGTCCGATCCCCGGCGAGCAGGCCGGGCTGAGCCACCAGCGCTACCTGGACAGCTTCCGCCAGCCGATCCCCGACGCCCTCGCCTCGACGGTGCAGCGCGGCACCGGGGCGGCGGGCCGGTAAGGGCCATGGCCGGCGGCGGGCGCCGGGCGATGGCGGGGCGGCGCCGGCGGGACCCGGGGGCGGCGCGGCGGCACGGCGGCGCCGCGGCGATCCTGGCCGCCTTCTGGATGCTGGTGGGCGTGGCCTGCCTGATGAGCATCGACATCGGCAGCGTGTTCTGGCAGCGCCGCGAACTGCAGCGCGTCGCCGACCTGGCGGCGCTGGCGGGCGCGGAGGACACCGCCGACGGCTGCGCGGCGGCCGTCGCGTCCGCGGTGGGCAATGCGCGCAGCAACGGCTACGAGGCGCCGTTGCCGGTGGATGCGGCCTGCGGCACCTGGGACCTCCGGCGGCCGGTGGCCGGGACCGATCCGGTGCGGCATTTCCACGCCGGCGACGAGCGCCTGCGCAACGCGGTGCGGGTGCGGCTCGCCCGCACCGTGCCGTACTTCTTCGCCATCCAGTGGGGCACCGCCGGCCGTGCGATCGGCGCCGAGGCGACCGCGGCCCGCCAGCCGGCGCGGGCGGCGCTGGCGATCCGCACCGCCACCGCCCGCGTGGATTCGGCGCAGGCCGCCTGGCTCGATCCGCTGGTGGGCGGATTGCTCGGCGGGCAGGTGGCGCTGGGCGTGGCGGGCTGGCAAGGCCTGGCGGACGCGAGCCTCGGCCTGCTGGCCTACCTGGACCAGCTGGCGGTCGACCTCGGCGTGGCGGCCGGCGCCTACGAACAGGTGCTGCAGGCCCAGGCCTCGGCCGGCGCGCTGCTGGGCGCGGCGGCCACGGTGCTGGAGCGCGACGGCGCGGCCGCGTCGGCGGCGGTGCGGCGCCTGCAGGTGGCCGCGGCGCCGGGCCCCGCGCTGCGCCTCGGCGACTTGGTGCGGATGCAGGCCGGCGCTCCGGCCTCGGCGCTCGACACGCGGCTGCAGCTCGCGTCGGTGGTCCAGGCCGTCGCGCAACTCGCCGGCAGCCGCAGCGGCGCGGCGGTGGAAGTGCCCCTGGCCAGCGTGCCCGGCATCGGAAGCGTGGCGGCCCGGGTCCGGGTGGTGGAGCCGCCGCAGATCTCGGCCGTCGGCAACCCGATGGCGGCGCGGGCGGAGGCGCCGGGCTTCGCCGGTCCGGGCGCGATCCGGGTGCGCACCGCCCAGGTCCGCATCCTGGTCGCGGCGAACCTGCCGGGGCTCTCGGGCATCGCCGGGCTGGCGAACGCGGTCCTGGGACTGCTGGCGCCGGTGACCGGGCTGCTCAACGGCGCGCTCAACCTGCGCTTGAGCGAGGTGGTCTGCCTCGGCTGCACCCAGTCGCGGGTGGTGCTGGCACTGGACAGCCCGCTGCGCCTGCACCTGCAGATCGACACCGGCTCGGCCGAGGCCTGGGTCACCGACTTCGAGTGCGGCGAACCAGGCGCGCGGACCCTCTCGGTGGGCGCGCGGACCGCGGCGGCCCAGCTGCGGGTCGGCCAGATGAGCGCGGCCGACGAGGCGGCGTCGATGTCGTCGGCCGCGGCCCCCGCCATCGCGCCGATGCCGCTGCTGGACGTGGAGACCTCGACCTGCACGCTGGTCGTGTGCGGCCCGTGGTCGAAACACTCCCGCACCGGGCTGAAGGCGGACCTGGCGGTGGGCGCGAACACGGCGTCCTACGTCTTCGACCGTCCCGCCGGCGTGCACGTCGCCTTCGCCGTCGACGACGCCGAGCCCTTCCGCTTCGCCGGACGCAACGTCGTCGCCTCCCTCACCGACGGCCTGGAGGGCCTGCAACTGCAGACCTACACCTACGACGCGGCGCGGCCCAACCGCTTCGGCAGCCTGGTGGGCGGCGCCACCCAGCTGGTGAGCAGCGCGGCCGGCGCCGTCAAGGGCGTGGTGGACAAGCTGCTGGCGCCCTTGCTGGCCGGGCCCGCCGGCCTGGAGGGCCTGCTGCTGCGGGGGCTCGGGATCGAGCTGGCGGCCACCCGGGTGAACGCACGGCTGAGCTGCAGCCGCGACGTGGATCTCGTGTGGTGACCGGGGCCGCGCACCGCGGCGCGCGGCCCGCCGCGCGGCTCCGCGGTCCCGCGTCCGTCACAGCTTCGGGATGCGCAGGGTCTTGCTGATCATCAGGGTGCCCGAAAGCGCGAACAGCAGCACCAGCGGATGCAACGTCCAGGGCCCGATCGCCCAGGCCCCGCCCCAGAGCGCGTCGCCGACGCGGCCCTGCCAGGCGGCGAGGGCGAGCACCCCGACCAGCACCACGCTGGTGGGGATGGGCGTGCCCTCGAAGTAAGGCACCTTGGCGCTGCCTTCGGCCAGCGTCTCGGCGGTCACGTTGTAGCGCGCCAGGCGGCTCACGCCGCAGCAGACGAAGTAGATGAGCGCCAGGCAGTCCCAGCCGCCGTCGAGCCCGGCGGCGAAAGCCAGGGCCGCCGGCACCAGGCCGAAGGAGATGACATCCGCGAGCGAGTCCAGCTCGCGCCCCAGGGCCGAATGCGTCTGGCGCCAGCGCGCGATCCGGCCGTCGAACACGTCGAAGACGAAGGCCGCAGGCGCCAGCGCGGCCGCCCACAGGAAGAGCCGCGTCTCTCCCGACGCCATGTAGGCCATCGCGAGGAAGACCGCGCCGACGCCGCAGGCCGCGTTGCCCAGGGTGAACAGGTCCGCGAGGTGGAAGCCCCGGATCATCGAGAAATGCCGCGGCGCGGCACGCGCGGCCGCGGGGTCGCGGACGGTGGCCGGCGGAGCGGCGGGGGAAGGCGTGGCGCGGTCCGCGGGCATGCTCAGTCCAGGTCCTGGATGACCAGCATCCGGTACTTTTTGGCGACGGCGAAGGGGAATTGGCGGACGACCTGCATCAGGCGCTCGTCGTCGTCCGACGAATCCACCGCCACCACCAGGCCGTGGTGGCCCTGTCGCGCCATCTCCTCGTACATCCGGACGGTGGCGCCTTCCGTACCGACCGAGGGCAGCGGGGCATCGCTGCCTTCCTCGGTGCGGCTGATCTCGCGCAGGATGGTGGCCGGCTTCAGCAGCTGGACCTGGTCGTCGGAGAAGCCGGCGCCCGCCAGTCCTTCGGCGACCTGCTTGGCGTGGTCCGCCTCCGGGAAGAGCACGACGGCATGGCCGGTGGGATAGAACACGCCGCCCATGTTGAGCATGTCGGGGTCGAGGACGAATTCCTTCATGGCTGCTCCTTCGCGCTGCGTCGTTGGTATGCGCAGAGCTTAGGAGCAGTGCCGAGCGGCGCCTGTAGGACGGGTGCGCGCGCGCCCACCTGCCGGGCGCGCGACCGTCGCCGCGTGCCTCAGGGACGCGGCAGTTCCTCGACCTGGAAGGTCGGCGGCACCAGCACCCGCGCCACGCCGTCGACCGTATCGATCAGCCGGTTGGCGACATAGCTGTTCTGCGTGTCCGGCTCCAGCGCCGCCATCGCCAGGCTACCGAGCGGCTGCCCGAGCGGCACGTAGTAGCTGCCCTGCGGGGCGTCGACCAGGGTGCGGCTCAGGTTGACGGCCACCTGCACCGCGCCGCCGTCGGGCGCGGCCGCGTCGTCGATGGTGCCGCGCACGTCGGCCCGGGCGGCGCGGGTGCGGCTGGTCTCGACGTAGGTCTCCATCAGCAGGGAGGCCGGTTCGGTGACGCGCATCACCTGCACCCCGAGCGCCTGCAGGCGTTCGACCGCCGGCGCGTTGGCGCCGTCGAGCCAATAGCCGCAGGGACGGTGGCGGGTCTTGACCGGCTTGAGCTGCAGCGAGGAGTTCCAGCGCACCGGCAGCTCGCGGTCCAGGCCGGATTGCGGATCGATGCCCACCAGGGTGCGCTCGCCGGGCATCTGCTGCGCGTCGATCACCGCGTTCTCCTGGCGGCAGGCCAGCGCGCTCACGTCGCGGTTGACGAAGGAGCGCAGCTGCTTGAGCTGTTCGGCGCGGTTGGCGGTGCTCTGGAGGGCGGCGGTCGCTGCGACCACGTGCGAATGCACCCGGCGCTGGATGTGGCTGCGGCCGACGCCGACGCCGCGGGTCTCCACCAGCAGGCTGACCGCGTTGCGCAGGCCGTAGACGTTGCGGCTGGTGTCGGGCCGGGCGCCGCCCATCGAGACGCTGCGGTCGTCCATCCGGTCGGAGGTGGTGAAGTACCACTCGTTGCTGAGCGACTGGCGGTTGAGCGCAGCCACCATCGGCTGCCGGAACCATTCCTCGGCGGCCTTGGTGACGAACTCCGGCACGTTGGGCGTGGTGGCGTACTGCAGCAGCGCGTCGTAGCGCTGGACCAGGCCGAACTTCTCCTGGAAGCGGCCGCCGGCGGTGAATTCGTGGGCGTCGACCACCACCATCGGCTGGTAGTCGCGGGCCAGCTTGGCGATCGCCCGTGCCTCGGGGGTGCGCAGCAGGAGGTGGTCGCGGTTCATGTCGATCCGGCCGGCGGTCACCCGGGTGTCGGCCGCCGCCCCGTCGGGATTGGCGCGCGGCATGACCACGACGTTGATCCGGTCCAGCAGGAACTGCAGCGATCCGCGCGCCAGCTCGCGCGCCACCACCAGCAGGGCTTCGGCGGGCGCGGGCTCGTTGCCGTGCTGCTGGCCGACCAGCAGCACCGTGGGCCGTCCGTCGGCCAGCACGGCGGCCGGATCGGTGGAGGCGGACCGGGTCAGCACCAGCGCGGCCAGCGGCTGGCCCTGCTGCGACAGCCCGGCGTCGAGCACCGTGGCGCGGGTCGCGCCGGCGGCGCCGCGCGCCAGGTCGTCCAGCGCCGCGCGCAGCTCGGCGTTGGTGGTGTAGCCGGTGCGGTCCGCGCGAAGGCCCGGGGTGTCGTAGACGACGGACGGCTCGGGGAAGCGGGCCGCGACGGCCTCGGAGAAGGGCGGCGCCACCGTGGTCGGCACCACCGCCTCATCGCGCGGCGCGATCGGGGTGACGACCGCGCCCGGCACGGTCTCGATCGGCGCGGGCGCCGGGGCCTGCGCGGGGACGGGCGGCACGACCACCACCGGGACGCGCGGCTGCCCGCCCGGCCAGGGCGGGAGCGGACTGGAACTGCAGGCGGCCAGCAGCAGGGCCGGCGCCAGCAGCGCGCCCAGGCGGTGCAGGCGCCAGGCGCCGGGGGGGAGCTGCCGGAGCGCCCGCGTGGGGGATTGCGGGGGGATGGCGGGTGCGTTCATGGCGTGCTTCCTCTCCTCTGTGCCGATGCCTGCGGGAATGCGGCGGCCGCTGCCGCGCGGAACGGAGTTTATGCGGCCTGCCCCGCCGGCCGGGGCGGGGCGCCGTGCGGCTAGCGGGCGGGCGCCGGCGGGACGGGCGCGGGACGGATCTCGCGCTCGGCATCGAGCGCGCGCTGGGCCGAGTTGCGCGGCACGTCGCCGGGCTGCGCGGGGGCCGCCAGTTCGGCGTTGCGGCGGCCGCGGATGCCGCTGATCGCGCCGTTGCCCTGGCTGCCGGTGCCGGGCAGCGCGCCCGCGCGGGCCGGGCCGTCCTGGCTGGCGCTGACCCCGACGCCGACGCCGCCCAGGCCGACGCCGCCGGTGCCGCCGTTGGCGGAGGTGCTCGATCCAGGGGAGGAAGCCGCGGCGGCCGCGGCGGCAGGCGCCTGGGCGGTGGCGGACAGGCCGTAGGCGGCCGCGGCGAAGGTGGCAGCCTGCAGCAGGCGCATGAAGAGGGGATGGGACACGGCGGGCTCCTCGGAGATCAGCGCCCCAGTATCCGACCGCCGCGCGCCGCCGGCCGCCGGCGCCGCGCGAAAGCGCCGCCTGCCTACAGGCCGGGCCGGCGGCGGCCGACGCGGCCGCGGCGCGCGCGCGGACGGGCCGCGGCGGCCGTCTCGCCTCCCGCAGCCGGGGGGCTGCAAGTCGCCGTGGCGCGGACTCAGCCGGCGGATAGCGCTTCGATCTCCTCGGAGAGTTCCAGCCAGCGCTCCTCGCAGGCCGCGATCTCGGCGGCGATCTCCTTGAGCCGCTTGCCGGCGGCGGCGATCTCGGCGGACGGCAGCGGCTGCTGCAGGCGTCCTTCCAGCGCCGCCTGCTCGGCCTGGAGGGCGGGCAGGCGCTGGTCGATCTTCTCGATCTCCTTGCGCAGCGGCCGGGTCTTCTCCGCCAGCTGCTGGCGCGCCTGGGCGGACTGGCGGCGCTGGTCGGCGCTGGCGGCGGCGGACGCCGCGGCCGGCGGCGCGGAGGGCGCCGCCGCGGGCGCCGGGGCAGGAGCCGGCGCCGCAGCCGCCTGCTGCTGCTGCGCGCGGGCGTCGAGCCTGGCCGCCTCGCGCTGGCGCTTGGCCTCGTCGAGCAGGTAGCGCTGGTAGTCGTCGAGGTCGCCGTCGAAGGGGCCGACCGCCCCGCGGCCCACCAGCCAGAACTCGTCGCAGACCGCGCGCAGCAGCGCGCGGTCGTGGCTGACCAGCATCAGCGTGCCTTCGAACTCGTTGAGCGCCATCGCCAGCGCTTCGCGGGTGGCGAGGTCCAGGTGGTTGGTCGGCTCGTCGAGCAGCAGCAGGTTGGGCCGCTGCCAGACCATCATCGCCAGCACCAGCCGGGCCTTCTCGCCGCCGCTCATGGTGCCGACCGCCTGCTTGACCATGTCGCCGGTGAAATTGAAGCTGCCCAGGTAGCTGCGCAGGTCCTGCTCGCGGCCGGACTCCTTGGCCTCGGCGCCCATCTCGCGGGCGAGGCGCACCATGTGCTCCAGCGGGTTGTCCTGCGGGCGCAGCACGTCGAGCTCCTGCTGGGCGAAGTAGCCGATGCGCAGGCCCTTGCCCTCGGTGATGGTGCCGGCGAGGGCGTCCATGTCGTGGGCGATGGTCTTGACCAGCGTGGACTTGCCCTGGCCGTTGGCGCCGAGGATGCCGATGCGCTGGCCGGCCAGCACCGACTTGTTCACCCCGGTCAGGACGGTCTTGACCGCGGCGCCGCCGTCCTCGTCCTCGGCGCGGTAGCCGAAGGAGGCGTCGGTGATCGACATCATCGGGTTGGGGATGTGGCCCGGTTCCTTGAACTGGAAGGTGAACTCGGCCTCGGCCAGCAGCGGCGCGACCTTCTCCATGCGCTCCAACGCCTTGACCCGGCTCTGGGCCTGCTTGGCCTTGCTGGCCTTGGCCTTGAAGCGGTCGATGAACTTCTGCAGGTGGGCGATCTTGTCCTGCTGCTTGGCGAAGGCGGCCTGCTGCTGCTCCAGGTGCAGGGCGCGCATCTCCTCGAACTTGCTGTAGTTGCCGCCGTAGCGGGTCAGCTTGGCGTGCTCGATGTGCAGGGTGACGTCGGTCACCGCGTCCAGGAACTCCCGGTCGTGGCTGATGACGATCATGGTGCCGGCGTAGCGCTGCAGCCAGGCTTCGAGCCAGACCAGGGCGTCCAGGTCCAGGTGGTTGGTCGGCTCGTCGAGCAGCAGCAGGTCCGAGGGGCACATCAGCGCGCGCGCCAGCTGCAGGCGCATGCGCCAGCCGCCCGAGAAGCTGTCGACCGGCTGGTCGAGCTCGTGGGTCTTGAAGCCCAGGCCCAGGATGAGGGCCTGCGCCCGGGGCACCGCGTCGTGGTCGCCGGCGTCGGCCAGGTCGGTGTAGGCGTGGGCGATGGCCATGCCGTCGTCGGCGGCCTCGGCGGCGGCGAGCGCGGCGCGCAGCTCGGCCAGGCGGGTGTCGCCGGCCAGCACGAAGTCGGTGGCCGATTCCGAGGTCTCGGGCATGTTCTGCGCGACCTGGGCCAGGCGCCACTGCGCCGGCACCGAGAAATCGCCGCCGTCCTCGTGGAGCGTGCCGTTGAGCAGCGCGAAGAGGGTGGACTTGCCGGCGCCGTTGCGGCCGACCAGGCCGACCTTCTCGCCGGGGTTGATGGTGACGCTGGCCTGGTCGAGCAGCACCTTGGCGCTGCGGCGCAGGACGACGTTCTTGAGTTGGATCATGGCGATGCGGGCGCCGCCGTGCGGCGCGCGGGAACGGGGAGGGGGCCGCAGCGGAAGCGCCGCGGGGAGGCCGGGCCGACGCGCGGCCCGGCGGGCGTCAGTCGGAGCCGGTCGGCGGGCGGGCGTGCGCGAGCGCCGAGCGCTCGACCAGCAGCACCTGGTCCTCGCCGGCGCTGGTCGGCAGCCAGAAGGCCGGAAGGTCGGGGAAGGCGGCCTCGAAGTGCGGCCGCTCGTTGCCGATCTCCAGCACCAGTACCGCGTCCTCGGCCATGCGGGCCGGCGCGTCCCGCAGCAGCCGGCGGACGAAGTCCATGCCGTCGGCGCCGCCGGCGAGCGCGAGTTCGGGCTCGGCTCGGTACTCGGCGGGCAGCGCGGCCATCGAGGCGGCGTTGACGTAGGGCGGGTTGCACAGGATCAGGTCGTAGGCGCCGTCGACGGCGTCCAGCCCGTCGGAGCGCAGCAGGCGCACCCGGTCCTGCAGGCCGTGGCGGTCGACGTTGATGCGCGCGACCTCCAGCGCCTCCGGCGAGAGGTCGGCGCCGTCGACCGCGACCTCGGGCCAGGCCATGGCCGCGAGCACGGCCAGGCTGCCGTTGCCGGTGCACAGGTCCAGCACCCGCCGGGTGTGGGCGCCGAGCCAGTCGTCGATGCCGCCGTCGGCCAGCAGTTCGGCGATGAAGCTGCGCGGCACGATGGCGCGCTCGTCCACGTAGAAGGGCACGCCCTGCAGCCAGGCCTCGCGGGTCAAGTAGGCCGCGGGCTTGCGGGTGGCGATGCGTGCTTCGATAAGCGTAGCAACCTCCGCAGCATCGGCGGGCGCCACGGGCCGATCCGCTTGGGAATCGGGCCCGTCGTCGAGCGGGGTATCCAGCGGCAGTCCGAGCCGCCAGAGGGTGAGCCAGGCGGCCTCGTCGAAGGCGCTGGCGGTGCCGTGGCCGAAGGCGACGCCCGCGGCGGCGAGGCGCGCGGCGCCGGCCTCGACCAGGGGCCGCAGGGCGGTGGCGGAAGGGGTGGGAGCGGGCAGGGTCATCGGGAAGCGGGGGCCGCGGCCGCATCGGCCGGGGCCGCCGCGGCCTGCGCGTGCAGGCCTTCGAGCGTCCGGCGGTAGATGTTGGTCAGCGGGGGGATGTCGGCCAGCACGATGTGCTCGTCGATCTTGTGCAGGGTGGCGTTGGGCGGGCCGAACTCGATCACCTGCGGGCAGATCCGCGCGATGAAGCGGCCGTCGCTGGTGCCGCCGCTGGTGGACAGCTCGGGCCGCAGGCCGGTCTCGTCGGCGATGGCCTGCACGACCGTGTCGACCAGGGTGCCGGGCCGGGTCAGGAAGGGCTGGCCCCCGAGGGTCCAGCGCAGGTCGTATTCCAGGCCGTGGCGGTCGAGCAGGCTGGACACCCGCTGCTGCAGGCTGTCGGCGGTGGACTCGGTCGAGAAGCGGAAGTTGAAGTCGATCACCACGTCGCCCGGGATGACGTTGGTGGCGCCGGTGCCGCCGTGCACGTTGCTGATCTGCCAGGTGGTGGGCGGGAAGTACTCGTTGCCCCGGTCCCATTCGGTGGCGGCCAGCTCGGCCAGCGCCGGCAGGGCCTGGTGGATCGGGTTGCGGGCGAGGTGCGGATAGGCGATGTGGCCCTGCACGCCGCGCACGGTGAGGCGGCCCGAGAGGCTGCCGCGCCGGCCGTTCTTGATCATGTCGCCGGTGCGCGCGACCGAGGTCGGCTCGCCGACGATGCAGTAGTCGAGCTTCTCGCCGCGCGATTCCAGCAGCCGGCACAGCACCACGGTCCCGTCGTTGGCCGGGCCTTCCTCGTCGCTGGTCAGCAGGAAGCCGATGGACAGCGGCGTGTCGGGCGCCGCGGCGAGGAAGTCCTCGACCGCGACCACGAAGGCGGCGATCGAGGTCTTCATGTCGGTGGTGCCGCGGCCGTAGAGCCGGCCGTCGCGCACCGTCGGCTGGAAGGGCGGGCTGCGCCACTGCGCGAGCGGTCCGGTCGGCACCACGTCGGTGTGGCCGGCGAAGGCGAGCAGCGGGCCGCCGGCCGCGCCGGTGCGGCGCGCCCAGAGGTTGGTGACGCGGAAATCGTCCGGTCCGCTCTCGACGAATTCGCAGGCGAAGCCCAGGGGCTCCAGCCGGTCGGCGATCAGGCGCAGGCAGCCCTGGTCCTGCGGAGTGACGGAGGGCCGGGCGACGAGGGCCTCGGCGAGTTGCTGGGTGCGCGACATCGTGGGTGGGTGCGTGGCGGTGGAGGGGCGGGCGGTCGGGGCCGTCGCCGGCCGGGTGGCCAGCCGCGCCGCCCCGCCGCGCGGGGTTCAGTGCTTGACGTCGAGCACGATCTCGGTGAAGGACGGTTCGTCGTCCGGCGATTCCGGGGGCGCGAGGCGTTCGGCGGCGGCCTGGGCGGCGGCGCGGCCGGCCTGGGTGAAGTCGTTCTCCAGGCGCCAGGTCAGGTTGGTGGAGGAGTCGGAATTGAGCATCGCCTCCTTGCGGCTGACCACGCCCTCGAGCACCAGCCGGGCCAGCTCGGCCTCGAAGGTCTGCGAGCCTTCGGCGATGGATTTCTCCATCGCGTCCTGCACGTCGTGGAAGGCGCCGCGCGCGATCATGTCGGAGACCAGCTTGGTGTTGAGCAGCACCTCGACGGCGGGCGTGCGGGTGCCCTTGAGGTTGCGCAGCAGGCGCTGCGACACGATGGCCTTGAGCGCCGCGGCGAGGTCGCTGAGCATCGAGGCCCGGACCTCGGGAGGGTAGAAGCTCAGCACCCGGTTGAGGGCCTGGTAGCTGTTGTTGGCGTGCAGCGTGGCGAGGCAGAGGTGGCCGGACTGGGCGTAGGCGATGGCCGCGGACATGGTCTCGCGGTCGCGGATCTCGCCGATCAGGATCACGTCGGGCGCCTGGCGCAGCGCGTTGCGCAGCGCCACCTGCAGCGAGGAGGTGTCGGTGCCGATCTCGCGCTGGTTGATCACCGAGCGGCGGTTGCGGAACAGGAACTCGACCGGGTCCTCCAGCGTGAGGATGTGGCCGGTGGCCACCGCGTTGCGGCTGTCGATCATCGAGGCCAGCGTGGTCGTCTTGCCCGAGCCGGTGGCGCCGACCATCAGGATCAGGCCGCGCTTCTCCATGATCAGCTCGGAGAGCACCGGCGGCAGGTTGAGGCTGCCGAGCGGCGGGATCTCTCCATGGATGAAGCGGATCACCGCCGCGATCGAGCCGCGCTGGCGCATCGCGCTGATGCGGAAGCGCCCGACGTTGCGCAGCGCGAGGCCGACGTTGAGCTCGCCGACCTCGTCGAGCTCCTCCATACGCTTGGCCGAGAGCACCTCGGACAGCAGGTTGCGCGGCGCGTCGAAGGGCAGCAGCTGGCTGTTGACCGGCACGCACTCGCCGTGGATGCGCAGCAGCGCCGGCGCGTTGGCCGAGAGGTAGAGGTCGGACGCCTGCTTCTCGCTCATCAGGCGCAGGATCCGCTCCATGGTGCCGCCGGCCGGCGGCGCGGCGGCGGGGGGAGGCGGCGTGGTGCTGCTCATGGCGGGTTCCCGGTGGATGGAGGGCGGAGGCGGCGTCCGGCGCGCGTCAGTCGCGCAGCAGGTCGTTGAGGCTGGTCTTGGCGCGGGTCTGGGCGTCGACGCGCTTGACGATGATCGCAGCGTAGAGGCTGTACTTGTCGCTCTTGGGCAGGGTGCCGCTGATGACCACCGAGCCCGACGGCACGCGGCCGTAGCTCACCGTGTCGGTGGCGCGGTCGTAGATCGGGGTGCTCTGGCCGATGTAGACGCCCATCGAGATGACGGAGTTCTCCTCGACGATCACGCCTTCGACGATCTCCGAGCGCGCTCCGATGAAGCAGTTGTCCTCGATGATGGTCGGGTTGGCCTGCAGCGGCTCCAGCACGCCGCCGAGGCCCACGCCGCCCGAGAGGTGCACGTTCTTGCCGACCTGCGCGCAGGAACCGACGGTGGCCCAGGTGTCCACCATGGTGCCTTCGTCGACGTAGGCGCCGATGTTGACGTAGCTGGGCATCAGGATCGCGCCCTTGCCGATGAAGCTGCCGCGGCGGGCCACGGCCGGCGGCACCACGCGCACGCCGGTGGCCTTCATCTCTTCCGGCGAGAGGTGGGCGAACTTGGTCGGGACCTTGTCGTAGAAGGCCAGGTCGCCGCCGGAGATCACCTCGTTGTCCTTGAGGCGGAAGGACAGCAGCACCGCCTTCTTGATCCACTGGTGCACCGTCCACTGGCCGACCGACTCGCGGGTGGCGACGCGCAGGCTGCCGTTGTTGAGCTGGACGAGCACGTGCTCGACGGCGTCCGCGACTTCCTTCGGGGCGGAGGCGGCGGAGATGCTGGCGCGGTTCTCCCAGGCGGTGTCGATGATGGTCTGGAGTTGCTGGGTCATGGTCGTCGGAAAGGAACGTTCTTCTGTGGAGGGACGGGAAGGGGGAACGGGCCGGCCGGGGCCGCGCGGGACGGCGCCGCGCGGCGTGGCGGCGCTCAGGCGGCGCCGGCGCGGGACCGCACGAAGTCCACGATGCGCGCGGCGGCCTCGACGCACTCGTCGCTCCCGGCGACCAGCGCCATGCGGACGCGGCCGGCGCCCGGGTTGCCGCCCGCCGCATCGCGCGCCAGGTAGCTGCCGGGCAGCACGGTGACATTGTATTGAGCGAAGAGCTCCCGGGCGAAGGCGATGTCGTCCATGCCGAGCGCGGCCGGCACGCCGGCCCAGAGGTAGAAGCCGGCGTCGGGCAGCGAGACGTCGAGCACCTCGGCGAGCATGGGCGCCACCCGGGCGAACTTGTCGCGGTAGAGCTCGCGGTTGGCCTCGACGTGGGATTCGTCGCCCCAGGCGGCGATGCTGGCCGACTGCACCACCGGCGACATCGCGCTGCCGTGGTAGGTGCGGTAGAGCAGGAACTGGCGCATCAGCGCCGCGTCGCCCGCGACGAAGCCGCTGCGCAGGCCGGGCACGTTGCTGCGCTTGGACAGGCTGGTGAAGGCGACCAGCCGCTCGAAGCCCTCGCGGCCTAGGCGGGCGGCGGCTTCCAGCCCGCCGAGCGGCGGCTCGTCGCGGAAGTAGATCTCGCTGTAGCACTCGTCCGAGGCGATCGCGAATCCGTGGCGGTCGCTCAGCGCGAAGAGCTTGCGCCATTCCTCGAGCGGCATCACCGCGCCGGTCGGGTTGCCCGGCGAGCAGACGAAGAGCAGCTGGGTGCGGGCCCAGACCTCCTCCGGGACCGCGTCCCAGTCGACCGCGAAGTTGCGCGCCGGGTCGCTCGGCGCGTAGAAAGGCGTGGCGCCGGACAGCAGGGCCGCGCCCTCGTAGATCTGGTAGAAGGGATTGGGGCAGACCACCACCGGGCCGGGCCGGGTGGGGTCGATCACGGTCTGCGCGAAGGCGAACAGCGCCTCGCGCGAGCCGTTGACCGGCAGCAGCTGCGTCGCGGGGTCGAGCCGCAGGCCGTAGCGGCGATGCATCCAGTCGGCGAAGGCGGAGCGCAGCGCGGGGCTGCCGGCGGTGGCCGGGTAGCCGGCCAGGCCGTCGAGGCTGTCCGACAGCGCGTCGCGGATGAACTGCGGCGTCGCGTGCTTGGGCTCGCCGATCCCGAGGCTGATCGGACGCAGGCCGGCCGGCGGCGCGACGCCGGCGAACAGTTGCTTCAGCCGCTCGAAGGGGTAGGGCTGCAGGTTGGAGAGCAGGGGATTCATGGGCGGCGATTATCCGGGATGGACCCGCGCCGCCCGCGGCCCCGCGCCGGGCCGCGGGCGGCCCGCCGGCTGCAGTTGGAAACACGGGGCAAACCCGCGCCTGCGAAGAATGGACCGCATCCCGGGCCGCACCGCCGGCCCGCTCCCGCCCCGTCATCCTCAGGAAATTCCCATGTCCCTCCAGCGCTTCACAGGCAAGGTCGTCATCGTCACCGGCGCCTCTTCCGGCATCGGCGAGGCCACCGCGCGCCGCTTTTCCGAGGAGGGCGCGATGGTCGTCCTCGCCGCGCGCGACGCCGCGGCGCTGCAGGAGGTCGTCGACGCGCTGCCCGCCGAGCGCACCCTGGCGCAGCCCACCGACGTGTCCGACTACGCCCAGGTCGAGGCGCTGGTCGCCGCCGCGGTCGCGAAGTTCGGCGGGCTGGACGTGATGGTCAACAACGCCGGCGTCGCGACGCAAGGCGAGGCGACCGAGGCGAGCCTCGACGATTGGGAGCGCATCATGTCGATCAACGCCGGCGGCGTGTTCCACGGCTGCCGCGCGGCGCTGCCCGAACTCAAGAAGCGCAAGGGCAGCAGCATCGTCAACACGTCCTCGGTCTCCGGCCTGGGCGGCGATTGGGGCATGAGCTTCTACAACGCCAGCAAGGGCGCGATCAGCAACTTCACCCGCGCGCTGGCGCTCGACCACGGCAAGGACGGCGTCCGGGTGAACGCAGTGGCGCCGAGCCTGACCTTCACCGGCATGACCGGCGACATCGAGTCCGATCCCGCGCTGCTGGCCAAGTTCGCCGAGCGCATCCCGCTGGGCCGGGGCGCGCAACCGTCGGAGATTGCGTCGGTGATCGCCTTCCTCGCCAGCGAGGACGCGGGTTTCGTGACCGGCGTGGTGCTGCCGGTGGACGGCGGCGTCACCGCGTCCAACGGCCAGCCGGCCCAGGCCTGAGCGACCGAAGCGGTCCGCCGGGACCTTCGCGGAGCACGGCCCGCGCCCCCGGCCGGGCCGCTTCCGGCGCGCGGGCGACCGGAAACCCCGAAGGAAAAGCGCTCCAGCGAGCATCCGGCGGGCGCTTCCAGCTATCGAATCGGTAGCAGGATGGCGCCGCGCTCAGCGCCCGGGCCGGGCGGCTTCCCGCCAGCGCTCGAGTTCGCCGGTGCGATTCCGCGTCGCCTGTTCCAGGCAGGCGTAGAACGCGAGCGGCCAGGCGGATCCGCCTTCGTGGCGCCGGACCTGTTCCTTGCAGCCCGGATCCCGGGCCCGCAGCCAGGCGCGCTGCTCCTGGCGCAGCGCGGTGCGGCCCTCCTGCGGCAGCGACTCCATCCGTTCGCGGTAGCGGATGTTGAGCCGGCTGTCGGCCGCCTGGAAGTCGCGCACCGCGCAGGCGTCCATCTGCTGCTGGGTGCCGGCCGGGTCGCAGTCGGCCCCGGCCTGGGCGCGGGCCGGCCCCGGGGCGGCGGCGATGCAGGCCGCGAGGAGCAGCAGGCCGGCGAGCGCCTGCGCGCGCGGGCCGCGCGCGGTGCCGGGACGCGTGCCGCAGGCACCGAAAGGCCCCGGCGGAGGGGCGAGGCGGCCCGAGGTGCGGGCCGATCGGGTAAATGCGTGCGATGGATCCATTTTTTCGACTGTAGGCCAGTCGCCGCACGCCGAGTCGCTCCTTTCTCCGGCAAGAATGCGGGACCGGTGCGCGTAGCCTGCGACGGTCGACGGGATTCCGCCCGCCGCGCCCCCGACACGAACCCCCGCTGCCCGACAGCCCACGCCCCAGGAGACACGTCCCCATGTCCAGTGCCCTTCAGACCCACCAGCTGGTCCGCCGTTCGATGGCGCTCGTCCTGGCTGGCGGGCGCGGTTCGCGGCTCAAGCAGCTGACCGACCACCGCGCCAAGCCGGCGGTGCATTTCGGCGGCAAGTTCCGGATCGTCGATTTCGCGCTGTCCAACTGCCTGAACTCCGGCATCCGGCGGATGGCGGTGCTGACGCAGTACAAGTCGCATTCGCTGCTGCGCCACATCCAGCGCGGCTGGAGCTTCCTGCGGCCCGAACTCAACGAGATGGTCGACCTGCTGCCCGCCCAGCAGCGCATCGACGAGGAGCACTGGTACCGCGGCACCGCCGACGCGATCTACCAGAACCTGGACATCCTGCGCTCCAACCGCCCCGACTACGTGCTGGTGCTGGCCGGCGACCACGTCTACAAGATGGACTACTCGCTGATGATCAAGGACCACGCCGAACGCGGCCTGGGCTGCACCGTCGGCTGCATCGAGGTGCCGCGCATGGAGGCCACCGCCTTCGGCGTGATGGCGGTGGACGGCGAGCGCCGGATCGAAGCCTTCGTCGAGAAGCCCGCCGATCCGCCGGCCATGCCGGGCCATCCGGACACGGCGCTGGCGAGCATGGGCATCTACGTGTTCGACGCCGACTACCTCTACCAGCTGCTGGAGGACGACGTGAACAATCCCGAGTCCAGCCACGACTTCGGCAAGGACGTGATCCCGCGCGCGGTGGCGGCCGGCCGGGCGCTGGCCCACCCGTTCAGCATGTCGAGCGTGCCCCGCGGCACGGGCATCGAACCCTACTGGCGCGACGTCGGCACCATCGACTCCTTCTGGTCGGCCAACCTCGACCTCGCGAGCCTGATGCCCGAGCTGGACATCTACGACACCGAATGGCCGATCTGGACCTACCAGCGCCAGCTGCCGCCCGCCAAGTTCGTGCCCGACCGCGACGGCCGCCACGGCAGCACCACCAACACCATCGTCTCGGGCGGCTGCATCGTCTCCGGATCCCGGGTGACAAACTCGGTGCTGTTCTCCAGCGTCCGGGTCCATTCCTACTGCGAGATCGACCAGGCGGTCATCCTGCCGGACGTGACCATCGGGCGGAACTGCCGGCTGCGCAAGGTGGTGATCGACCGCCGCTGCAACCTGCCGGAGGGCACCGTCATCGGCGAGGACGCGGAACACGACGCCGCGCGCTTCGAGCGGACCGCCAGCGGCGTGGTGCTGGTCACCCGCGAGATGGTCGCGCGCCTGAACCGCTGAGCATCCGACGCCGGGACGGGCCGCCGGCGAGTCTGCGTGGAGCGGCGCCGCACCCGGCGTCGCTCCGGGTTTCCGCACGCGCGGCGAGCGGATCGCTACTTTTTGATGCAAACTGTTTCAACCTGTCATCGCGACTGCCGGCCGGCGCGTTGACCGGATCGCGCGGTTGTCCCGGTGCGCGACACGGCCGCCCGCCGCAGGGCTGCGGCGGCACGGATGATGCATCGGGTCGCGCTGCCTCCACTCTTCCTATCGGTACGTGATCGCCATGCCCTTCCAAGCCGCCAGCCAGATCCAGGAATTCCAGTACGACCACCCGGACCGCGACGTCGCGGCCTTCAAGCGCGCGGTCGCCAACAAGCTCATCTACGCCGTCGGCAAGGACCCCTACGCCGCCCGTCCCGAGGACTGGCTGCACGCCGCCCAGCTGGCGGTGCGCGACCAGATGGTCGAGCGCTGGATGGCCACCACCCGCGCCCAGTACGAGCAGGACGTCAAGCGCGTCTACTACCTCTCGATGGAGTTCCTGATCGGCCGCACCTTCAGCAACGCGCTGCTGGCGCTGGACCTGCAGCCGGTCGTCCGCCAGGCACTGGCCGACTTCGGCGTCGACATGGAGGCGCTGACCGAGATCGAGCCCGACGCCGCGCTCGGCAACGGCGGCCTCGGACGGCTCGCGGCCTGCTTCCTCGACTCGATGGCGACGCTCGGCGTGCCGGGCTTCGGCTACGGCATCCGCTACGACTACGGCATGTTCCGCCAGACGGTGGTCGGCGGCCAGCAGGTCGAGGTGCCCGATTACTGGCTCTCCCACGGCAATCCCTGGGAGTTCCAGCGGCCCGAGGTGACCTACCGGGTGCGCTTCGGCGGCCGGGTCGAGGAACGCCACGAATTCGGCCCGGCCCGCTGGGTCGACACCCACGACGTGCTGGCCATGGCCTACGACACCATCATCCCGGGCTACGGCACCCAGGCCACCAACACCCTGCGCCTGTGGTCGGCCCGCGCCACCGAGGAGATCGACCTCGGCGCCTTCAACCGCGGCAGCTACATGCAGGCGGTCGAACGAAAGAACCATTCGGAGAACGTCTCCCGGGTGCTCTATCCCGACGATTCCACCGAGTCCGGCCGCGAGCTGCGCCTGCACCAGGAGTTCTTCTTCTGCTCGGCCAGCATGCAGGACCTGCTGCACCGCTACCTGCACACCCACGACAGCCTCGACGGCCTGGCCGACAAGACCAGCATCCACCTCAACGACACCCATCCGGTGCTGGCGGTGCCCGAGCTGATGCGCCTGCTGCTCGACGAGCACGGCATGGAATGGGACGACGCCTGGAGCCAGGCGCAGCGCATCTTCAGCTACACCAACCACACGCTGATGCACGAGGCGCTGGAGACCTGGCCGGTCGAGATGCTGGCCCGCGTGCTGCCGCGGCACCTGCAGATCATCTTCGACATCAACGCCAAGTTCCTGGCCGGCCTGTCGCGCGACTTCGGGCACGACCCGGACCTGCTGCGCCGCGTCTCGCTGGTCGACGAGACCGGCGAGCGCCGGGTGCGCATGGCCTACCTCGCGGTGCTGGTGAGCCATTCGGTCAACGGCGTCTCGGCGCTGCACTCGGACCTGATGACGCAGTCCATCTTCGCCGACTTCGCCCGCATCTTCCCTACGCGCTTCAACAACAAGACCAACGGCATCACCCCGCGCCGCTGGCTCGGGCAGGCCAACCCGCCGCTGGCCGCGCTGCTGGACCAGCGCCTGGGCCGCGGCTGGCGGCGCGACCTGACGCAGCTGGAGGCCCTGCGGCCGATGGCGGCCCAGCCGGCCTTCGTCGCCGCCTTCCGGCACGCCAAGCAGCAGAACAAGCGCCGCCTCGCCGACTGGGTGCGCCAGCACATGGGGCTCGAGCTCAACGTCGAGGCGCTGTTCGACGTCCAGGTCAAGCGCATCCACGAGTACAAGCGCCAGCTGCTCAACCTGCTGCACGTGATCGGGCGCTACCAGCACATCCTGGCCCACCCGGAGGCCGACCACGTGCCGCGTGTGGTGATCTTCTCGGGCAAGGCGGCCTCCGCCTACGCGATGGCCAAGCTGGTGATCCGCCTGATCAACGACGTGGCCTCGGTCGTTAACCACGATCCGCGGGTGCGCGGGCTGCTGCAGGTGGTGTTCGTCCCGAACTACAGCGTCAGCCTGGCCGAGGTGATCATCCCGGCCGCCGACCTCTCGGAGCAGATCTCCACCGCCGGCACCGAGGCCTCGGGCACCGGCAACATGAAGCTCGCGCTCAACGGTGCGCTGACCATCGGCACCCTCGACGGCGCCAACGTCGAGATGCGCGAGAACGTCGGCGAGGACAACATCTTCATCTTCGGCAACACCGCGCCCGAGGTGGAGCAGATCCGCGCCGCCGGCTACCAGCCGCGCGCGATCTACCAGGCCAGCCCGGCGCTGCGGCAGGTGCTCGACGCGATCCGCGACGGCGCGTTCTCGCCCGGCGAGCCGGCGCGCTACCAGCAGATCTTCGACACCCTGGTCAACTGGGGCGACAAGTACCTGCTGCTCGCCGACCACGCCAGCTACCTGCAGGCCCAGGACCGGGTGGACGCGCTCTACCGCGACCCCGACGCCTGGACCCGCAAGGCCATCCTCAACGTGGCCGGCATGGGCCCCTTCTCGTCGGACCGCACCATCGCCGAGTACGCCAACGACATCTGGAAGACCAAGCCGGTGGCGCTGCTGCGCTCGGTGCGCAAGGCGGCCTGAGCGGCGCCGGGACCGGCGCCGCGGCCCGGACCCGGCGGCGGCCGGTGGCCGCCGGGGTGCGGCAGCGCCGGCGCCGGCGCCTGCACCGGCCGGCGCGCACGGCAGCGCGGCTAGGCCGCCGCCGGGGGCGGATTCGCGTCCCAGCGCAGCAGGCGGCCGCCGTCCATGCGGCCGATGCGGTCGGCCATCGCCGCCGCCTCGGCCTCGTGGTGGGTGACCATCAGCGCCGTCTGGCCCGCCGCGCGCAGGATGCCGCGCACCTCCGCCGACAGGCGCTCGCGGGTCTCCGGATCGAGGCTGGAGAAGGGCTCGTCGAGCAGCAGCAGGTCGGGCGCCGGCGCCAGGGCGCGGGCCAGCGCCACCCGCTGCTGCTGGCCGCCCGAAAGCGCGTGCGGATGGCGGCCGCCCAGCGCTTCCAGCCCCACCAGCGCCAGCATCGCGCGCACCCGCTCCGCCTGCGCCGCGCGCGGCAGGCGGCGCAGCCCGAAGGCCACGTTCTGCGCCGCGCTGAGGTGCGGGAAGAGCGCATGCTCCTGGAACACCATGCCGACCCGGCGCCGTTCGGGCGCGCGGTGCACGCCGGGGCCGGACAGCAGCGCGCCGTCGAGCGCGATCGTGCCCGCGCGCAAGGGCTCGAAGCCCGCGACCGCGCGCAGCACCGTCGTCTTGCCGCAGCCGGAGGGCCCCAGCAGGCAGCCCAGGGCGCCGGGCCCGAGCTCGAGCGAAAAGCCGTCGAGCACCGGCCGGGCGCCGCGCCCGGTCTCGTAGGCGACCGCGATGGCCTCGATGCGCAGCCCGGCGGAGGCGTCGCCCGCGGAGCGCGAGGGGCGTTCCGGCACCGGCGGCGTGGAGGAGGCGGAGGACGGCGGGAGGTTCATCGGCTGGAAGGTCGGTTCGGGTCGCGGAGCTGGGTGCGCGCCAGCAGCGCCACCGGCAGCAGCCCGGCGACGACGATGGCCAGCGCGGCGACCGCGCCTTCCTCGTAGGTGCCGCGGGCCGCCTCGGCGTAGAGCCAGGTGGCGAGGGTGTCGAAATCGGCCGGCCGCAGCAGCAGCGTGGCCGGCAGTTCCTTCATCGCGTCGACGAAGACCAGCAGCGCGCCGGCCGCGAGGGCCGGCCGCAGCAACGGCAGGTGGACCCGGCGCAGGACGCCGGCGGGCGTCTCGCCCAGCAGCCGCGCCGCCTGCTCCAGCGACGGCGGTATCCGGGCCAGGCCGGCCTCGACCGCGCCGACCGGCATCGCGAGGAAGCGGATCGCGCAGCCCGCGACCAGCACCACGCCGGCCGCGAGCAGCGGCAGCCCCGGGTGGCCGACCATCCGCGCGAGCGCGGCGTCGGCCGCGAGCGCGGGCGTCAGGAGTCCGATGGCCAGCACCGTGCCCGGGACGGCGTAGCCCAGGGTGGCGGCCCGGGTCCGCCAGGCCGTGCGGCCCGCCCGGCGGCGGCCGGCCCAGGCCACGACCAGCCCGCAGGCGACGGTGCAGGCGGTCACGCCCGCCGCCAGCAGCAGGGTGTTGCCGAGGCTAGCGCGCAGCCCGGGCGAGACGCCGCCGTCCGCCAGGCGTTTGCCGGCTTCCCAGCACAGGTGGGCCGCGGGCGCCGCGAATCCGAGCAGCACCGGCAGCGCGGCGGCCGCCGCCGCCGCTGTGGCGCGCGGCCCGCGCAGCCGCCGGGGCGCGATGCCGCGCATGCGCTGCGCGCTGCCGTAGCGCTGGAGGCGCCGGCCGTGGCGTTCCAGCGCCGCCAGCAGCAGCACCGCCACCAGCATCGCGCAGGCGATCTGCGCCGCGCCGGCCAGGTCCGAGCGGGTCACCCAGGTGGTGTACACCGCCACCGTCAGGGTGCGCACCCCCAGGAACTCGGACGCGCCGATGTCGTTGAGCGCCTCCAGCAGCGCGAGCGACACGCCCACCGCCAGCGCGGGCCGCGCCAGCGGCAGCGCCACCCGGAAGAAGGCGCCCGCCGGCCCGGCGCCCAGCAGCCGGGCCGCCTCCAGCAGGTGCGCCGGCTGGGTCAGGAACATCGCCCGGGCGGTCAGGTAGACGTAGGGGTAGAGGGAGAAGCCGAGCACCAGCACCGCGCCGCCGAGCGAGCGCAGCTCGGGCAGCCGGAACTGCCGCGGGCTGTCGTAGCCCAGCAGCCAGCGCAGCGCCCCCTGCACCGGCCCGATCGGATGCAGCAGGTCGAGGTAGGCGAAGGCGACGAGGTAGCCCGGCATCGCCAACGGCAGCAGCAGCGCCCAGTGCAGCCAGCGCCGCCCGGGGAAGTCGTAGGCGGTCACCAGCCAGGCGCAACCGGCCCCCACGGCCAGCACCAGCGCGCCGACCCCGGCGAGCAGCAGGGCGGTGTCCCGGGCCGCCTGCGGCAGCACGTGGGCGGCCAGGTGGGACCAGTGCGCCGCGTCGCCGCCCAGCGCCAGCCATGCCAGGCTGGCGAGCGGCGCCAGCACCCCGAGCGCGGCCAGCGTGGCGCCCGCCTGCCAGAGCCGGCCGGTGTCGCGCAGGCCGGCGGGCGCGCGCGGCGCCGGCCCCGGCGGCTTCACCGGTCGAAGCCCACGCGGTCGATGAGCGCGCTCGCCTGGCGGCGGTGCTTCGCGATCTCGGTCAGGGGCAGGGCGTCGGGACGCAGCGTGCCGATCGCTGCGGCGATGATCGGGTCGAGCGCCACGCCCGGCCGCACCGGGTACTCGTAGTTGGCCTGCGCGTACAGCGCCTGCGCGGGCTCGGACACCAGGAATTCGAGCAGCTTCTGCGCGTTGGCGCGGTTCGGCGCGTGCCGGGCCACCGAGGCGCCGCTGATGTTGACGTGGGTGCCGCCGCCCCGGGCGAAGGTCGGGCGCACCACCTGGATCGCGTCGCCCCACCGGCGGGCGTCGGTGCCTTCGCGGGACGCCTTCATGTGGCCGACGTAGTAGGAGTTGGCCAGGCCCACGTCGCAGATGCCGCCGAGGATGTCGCGCGCCACGTCGCGGTCGCCGCCGGTGGGCTTGCGGGCCAGGTTGGCCTTGACGCCGCGCAGCCACTGCTCGGCCTTCTCCTCGCCGTCGTGGGCGATCAGGGCGGCGACCAGCGCGGTGTTGTAGGGGTGCTGCCCGGCGCGGATGCAGACCTTGCCCTTCCATCGCGGCTGGGCCAGGTCCTCGTAGCGGAAGGCGCCGAGCTTGAGGTCCTTGTCCGCGTAGAGCACCCGGGCGCGCTGGGACAGGGCGAACCACTGGTCGTCGGCGCCGCGCAGCGGCGCCGGGATCGCGGCGCGCAGCGCGGGCGAAGGCAGCGGCTGGGTCAGGCCGGCGTCCACCAGGTCCAGCAGGTTGCCCGCGTCCACCGTCATCAGCACGTCGGCCGGCGAGCGGGCGCCTTCGGCCTGGACCCGTTCGAGCAGGCCGTCCTTCACGAAGACGGTGTGGACCTTGACGCCGCTGCGGGCGGTGAAGGCCGAGAGCAGCGGCTGGACCAGCGCCGGCTCGCGGGTGGTGTAGAGCGTGACCTCGTCCGCGGCATGGGCGGGCCGGCCGGCGGCGAGCAGGACGGCCGCGACGGCGGCGAGGACGAAGCGGGAGGCGGGGGACGGGAAGGCGCGGCGGGCGGCCGGACGCGGGAGGGCGGGCATGGGCATTCCTGGGCAGGGACGGATCGGCGGGCCGTGGGGCGGCGTCGGTCGGGGCGCTGCTGTTGTCGGAGGAATGGTGCGCGCTTGAGGATGCGAATGATAATCAAAGAAGGGAGCCGACCCGGCGGGCGCGGCGCGGGCCCGCCCGGCGCGGCAGGGCGGGCCCGCGGTCAGCGGGCCGCCAGCTGGCGGCGCAGGTCGGCGTTCTCGGCGGTCAGCTCGGCGACCCGGCGCCGCAGGGCCGCCAGCTCGTCTCCGGGCGGCGCGGCCTCCGGCGGCATGCCGCCGTCCGCGGGCGGCGCCTCCGCGGCAGGCTTGCGGCGCGCTTCCCGGACCCGCTTGGCCGCGCGCCGGAGTTCCTCGGGGCCGGCGCCGGCCGCGGCCGCCTGCTCCTCGGGCGGCAGGCTGGCGACGGCCGCGGCGGCGTTGATCGAGAGGCTGCCGGCGCGCACCGCGGCCACCACTTCGGGCGCGGCCTGCTTCTGGATCTTCTCGATCATGCCCATCTGGCCGCTGCTCAGGCGGGCGGCCCGGGCGACGGCCTCGCGGGTGGCGAGCGGCGCCGGGGCCGCATCGCTGCCGGCGTCCGTCCGCGGCGCGTCCGGCGCCGCGTCGGCGCCGGCGGGCGGCGCGGGATCGGCCTGCGCGCGCCGGGCGGCCACGATCTCGCGCTGGCGCAGCGCCAGCACGCCGCGCTGGAAATCCGAGACGCTGCGCCGGCCCAGGTGCTGGTCGATCATCCAGAGGTGCACATCCTCCAGCGAGCGGAAGCGCGGGTTCTGCACCGTCTCGAAGGGCAGGCCGTGGCGGACGCAGATGCGGTGGCGGTTGTGGCCGTCCACCAGCACGTCGCCCCAGAGCACCAGCGCGTCGCGGCAGCCCTCGGCGAGCAGGCTGCGCTCCAGCGCGTCGTGCTCCTCGGGCGTGAGCGGGTCGATGTAGGCCTGCAGGCCCGGGTCGACGACGATGGTCGGCGGGGGGTCGCGGCCATGCTCACTCCTCGCTGGTCCATTCGACCTGCACGCCGAGGCTGCGCAGGTTCTCGACGAAGCGCGGGTGCGCGCGGCGGATCGGGGTGGCGTTGCGGATCTCGGAGCGGCCGCCGATGCTCGAGGCCACCATGAAGAGCGCGATCGCCACCCGGATGATGTAGGGGCTCTCGACCACCGCCGGCGTCAGGGGGTTGCCGCCGAAGGTGACCAGCCGGTGCGGGTCGGACTGGAACACGTGGGCGCCGAACTTGGACAGCTCGCCCGCCCAGCCGAGCGCGCCGTCGTAGACCTTGTTCCAGAACATCGCGTTGCCCTGGGCGCGCACGCCGAGCGCGATGAAGATCGGCAGCAGGTCCACCGGGAAGTAGGGCCAGGGCGCGGCCTCGACCTTGGTCAGCACGTTGGGGGTGAAGGGCGTCTGCACCCGCAGCCCGTCGGGCACCCGGGCGCGCGACCAGCCGTCGGCGTGGGCGATCTCGACGCCGAACTTGGCGAAGGTCCGGTCGATCAGCGGGAACTGCTCCGGCGCGCTGTTGCGCACCGCCACGTCGCCGCCGGTGATGGCGCCGAGCGCGAGGAAGGTGGTGATCTCGTGAAAGTCCTCGTCGAAGCGGAACTCGCCGCCGCCGAGCCGGCCGAAGGTCGGGCCGCCGTGCACCGTCAGGCGCGAGGTGCCGATGCCCTCGATGCGCACGCCGATCATCGCCATGAAGCGGCAGAACTCCTGCACGTGCGGCTCGCAGGCGGCGTTGGTCAGGGTGGAGGCGCCGGGCGCGGCGGCGGCGCAGAGCACGAAGTTCTCGGTGGTGGTGACCGAGGCGTAGTCCAGCCAGTGGTCGGTCGGCCGCAGCGGGCCGTCGCGGCGCACCAGCAGCGAGCCGTCGGCGCGCTCCACCGTGCCGCCGAAGCGGCGGAACACCTCGACGTGCGGATCGATCTCGCGCACGCCCAGGGTGCAGCCCTTGACGTTGTCCTCCAGCCGCGCCACGCCGAAGCGCGCCAGCAGCGGCGGCACCAGCATGATGGAGGAGCGCATCTCCTCCGGCAGCCGGTGGCAGGCCGGGTCGAAGCGGGTCGCGTGGTGGTGCAGGTCCAGGGTGCCGGTGGCGTGGTCCATGCGGACCTCGCTGCCCAGGGTGCGGAAGATCGCCAGGATCTTGCCGACGTCGGTGATGTCGGGCACGCCGTGCAGGCGCAGCGGCCGGTCGGTGAGCAGGGTGGCGCACAGCACCGGGAGCACCGCATTCTTGTTGGCCGACGGCACGATGCGGCCGCGCAGCGGCGTGCCGCCGTGGACGATGAGGTTGGACATGGGAGGGGGCGCGGGAAGGGGAGCGGCCGGCGCGGCGGGCGCGGGCGGAGCGGGGGAGCGGATGGCGGAAACGGCGCGGGCGAACCGGCTGCGGCAGCGGGTTCGCCCATCGGATGGTGGGCCGGATTGTAGGAAACCGGCGCGGCCCCCGTCGCCGCCGACCGGGTAACGCTATGAAAAAAGTAGCTGGAGACGCAGGCCGGACGCCCGCTGGAGCCGAGAAGGAGGCTCAGTCCACGTAGCGCTTCTCCAGCGCGTCCCACTCCGGCTTGCCCACCAGCCGCTGGCGCTCCCGGAAGGGCGCGACCAGCGCCGGGTCCTCGTCGATGCGGCGGGTGTCGCGCAGCACCGTCAGCGCCTTCTGCATGCCCGCGACCGCGCCCTGGAGCGCCGCGTTGGCGTAGAGCACGACGCCGTAGCCCAGCGCGCCCAGCTCGTCGGTGCCGAAGATCGGCGTCTTGCCGCCGATCACCATGTTCATCAGCTGGGGCCGGTCGAGCAGCCCGGGCAGCCGGCGGATCTGGTCCTCCTCCTCGACCGCCTCGACGAAGAGGATGTCGGCGCCGGCCTCGGAGAAGGCGCGGGCGCGCTCGACCGCGGCCTCGAAGCCGTGGACCGCGCAGGCGTCGGTGCGGGCCAGGACCAGCAGGTCGGGATCGCGGCGGGCGTCGACCGCCGCCTTGATCTTGCCGACCATCTCGGCGGTCGAGACCACCTCCTTGCCGCTGAAGTGGCCGCAGCGCTTGGGGCTGACCTGGTCCTCCAGCTGGATCGCGTCGGCGCCGGCGCGCTCCAGCTGGCGCACCGCGTGGCGCACGTTGAGCGCGTTGCCGAAGCCGGTGTCGGCGTCCACGATCAGCGGCAGCTCGACCGCGTCGCGGATGCGGGCGGTGTGCTCGCAGATCTCGTGCAGGCCCATGAAGCCCTGGTCGGGCAGGCCGAGCGACATGTTGGTGACGCCGGCGCCGGTGACGTAGAGGGCCTCGAAGCCGAGGTCGGCGACGACGCGGGCGGACAGGGCGTTGAAGGCGCCGGGGACCAGCAGGCCGCGCCGGGCTTCGACCAGGCGGCGCAGGGTGGCGCGGGTGTTGACGGGCATCGCGGGGGTTCCTCGGGAATGGCGGCCGGCGCGCGTCGCGGCCGGCCGGCGGGTGGATGGGGGATGGGCGCGTCCGGGGCGGACGGGGCGCCGGCGCGGGGCCTGCGCCGGCGCGGCCGCTTCAGTCCTCGCGCATGCGCGCGGCCTTGACGATGTCGCCCAGGCGCTTGCGCTCGGCGTCCACGAACTTCGCGAAGTCGGCGCGGGTGCCGCCGACCGGCTCGATGCCCATGCCCTTGAGCTTGGCGGCGGTGGCCGGGTCCTTCATCGCCTTGTCGACCGCCGCGGCGACCTTGTCGAGGATGTCGGCCGGCACGCCGCGCGGCGCGTGCACCCCGGCCCAATGGGCGATCTGCAGCTCGCCGAAGCCCTGCTCGGTGGCGGTGGAGAGCTGCGGATAGGCGGAGATGCGCTGCGTCCAGGTGGTCGCCAGCGCCTTGAACTTGCCGTCGTTGAGGATGTGCGGCAGGGCGATGATGCTCGCCTCGGACGTGCCCTCGACCTGGCCGCCGAGGACGGCGGTGGTGCTCTCGGAGCCGCTCTTGTAGGGCACCGGCTGGAGCTTGGCGCCGTACTTGACGTTGAGCATCTCGGCCACGAAATGCGGCGTGCTGCCGGTGCCGGCGGTCGCGAAGTTGAAGCCCTGGCCCTTCTTGGACGCCTCGACGAAGTCCTTGAGGTTGTTGTAGGGCGCCGTCTTGGGCACCACGATCACCGAGGGCGCGAGGCCGATCATCGCCACCGGCACCAGGTCGGCGTCCTTGTAGGGCACCGACTTCTTGATCATCGGGTTGGACAGCACGCCCGCCGCGCTGATCAGGAAGGTGTAGCCGTCGGGCGCGCTGTGGGCGACGACCTCGGTGCCGACGGAGCCGCCGGCGCCGGGCCGGTTCTCGACGATGACCGGCTGGCCGAGCGCGCGGCCGGCGCCCTCGGCGGCGGCGCGGGCCATCAGGTCGTTGGCGCCGCCGGCCGCGAAGGGCACGACGAAGCGGATGGTCTTCTGCGGCCAGGCCTGGGCGAAGGCGGGCGCGGCCGGGGCGAGCAGCGCGGCGGCCGCGAGGGCGGCGGCGCAGGACAGGGCGGTGCGGCGGGGGAGGGTCATGGTCGTCTCCTGGAATGGATGGTCGTGCGGACGGACCGGGGCGCCCCGGACGGGCGCCGTCGGGACGGAGGCGGCGGGCCGCTTCCTGCGGGGGCGCTCAGGGGCGCTCTTCGAGCGGCACGAAGGGAAGGTCCTCCGGGCCGGTGTAGTGGGCGCTCGGCCGGATGATCTTGCCGTCGATGCGCTGCTCGATCACGTGGGCGCTCCAGCCGGCGATGCGGGCGATCACGAAGAGCGGGGTGAACATCGCGGTGGGCACGCCCATCAGGTGGTAGCTCACCGCGCTGAACCAGTCGAGGTTGGGGAACATCCGCTTCTCGTCCCACATCACCGACTCCAGCCGTTCGGCGATGTCGAACATCTTGGTCGAACCGACCACGTCCGAGAGCCGGCGCGCCACGCCCTTGATCACCTGGTTGCGCGGGTCGGCCACGGTGTAGACCGGATGGCCGAAGCCGATCACCACCTCCCTGGCGGCGACGCGGCGGCGGATGTCGGCCTCGGCCTCGTCGGGCGTGTCGTAGCGTTTCTGGACTTCGAAGGCGACCTCGTTGGCGCCGCCGTGCTTCGGCCCGCGCAGCGCGCCGATGGCGCCGGCGATGGCCGAGTGCATGTCCGATCCGGTCCCGGCGATCACCCGCGCGGTGAAGGTGGAGGCGTTGAATTCGTGCTCGGCGTAGAGGTTGAGCGAGACATGCATCGCCCGGATCCAGTCCTCGCCGGGCGCGTGGCCGTGCAGCAGGTGCAGGAAATGGCCGCCGATCGAGGCCTCGTCGGTGCGCAGGTCGATGCGCACCCCGTTGTGGCTCCAGTGGTGCCAGTAGAGCAGCGCCGGCCCGACGCAGGCCATCAGCCGGTCGGCGACGTCGCGGGCGCCGGCGTGGCCGTGGTCGTCCTTCTCGGGCGCGATGCAGCCCATCACCGACACGGCGGTGCGCATCACGTCCATCGGGTGGGAGGAGGCGGGCAGCTGCTCCAGCGCGGCGCGCACCGCGGCTGGCACGCCGCGCAGCGAGCGCAGCTTGGCCTTGTAGCCGCGCAGCTCGCCCAAGTTGGGCAGCTTGCCGTGGATCAGCAGGTGGGCGATCTCCTCGAACTCGCAGCGCTCGGCGATGTCCAGGATGTCGTAGCCGCGGTAGTGCAGGTCGTTGCCGGTGCGTCCCACGGTGCACAGCGCGGTGTTGCCCGCGGCGGTGCCGGACAGGGCCACGGATTTCTTGGGCTTGAAGGCGGGCGCCGGTGCGCCGGAGGGCTCGGTCATGGTGTGTGTCTCGCGATGGGTCGGCCGGGGCCGGCCTTTTTCCGCATGGTAGCGACACCCGGCGGGAAGCGCCGGCAGGCGCTGTCGCGCGCCGGACCCGGGCGGCGCGGGGCGCGGTTCTTGCTAAATTCCTACGCCGCCTGAACACTCGTGCGCCGGCGGCTCCCGATCCCGAACTTCCCTTCCGCATCGCAACATGACCTTCCCGTTCCCGCGCTCCGCCTCCGCCCTGCTGCTCGCCGCCGTCCTCGCGGCCCCGCTGTCCCATGCCCAGGAGGCCCGGCCCGGCGTCACCATCTACGCGACCGGCGGCACCATCGCCGGCGCCGCCAAGAGCAACACCGACACCACCACCTACAAGGCCGGCTCCATCGGCGTGCAGTCGCTGATCGACGCGGTGCCCGAACTCAAGGACGTGGCCACCGTCACCGGGGAGCAGGTCGCCAACCTGCCGAGCAACGACGTGACCCAGGCCCTGCTGCTGCGCCTGGCCCAGACGATCAACCGCCAGCTGGCCGAGCCGGCCACCCACGGCGTGGTGGTCACCCACGGCACCGACACCCTGGAGGAGACCGCCTTCTTCCTCGACCTGACCACCTCGGGCAGCGGCAAGCCGGTGGTGATCGTCGGCGCGATGCGCCCGGCCACCGCCATCAGCGCCGACGGCCCGCTCAACCTGCTGCAGGCGGTCTCGCTCGCGGCGAACAAGCAGGCGGAGGGGCGCGGCGCGCTGATCGTGCTCAACGACCGCATCGGCTCGGCCTTCTACACCACCAAGACCAACACCACCGCGGTGGACACCTTCCGCGCGGTCGAGCAGGGCTACCTCGGCATGTTCATCGGGACCGAGCCGCGCTTCTACTACTCGCCGGCGACGCCGACCGGCAAGCTGCGCTTCGACGTGTCGGGGGTGCAGTCGCTGCCCAAGGTCGCCATCGTCTACATGCACGAGGACCAGGACGCCGAGCAGATCGACGTGGCCATCCGCGCCGGCGCCAAGGGCATCGTGGTGGCGGGCAACGGCAACGGCTCGGTGCCGACGTCGGTCAAGAAGCGGCTCGAGGAACTGACCAAGCAGGGCTTCCCGGTGGTGCGGTCGAGCCGCACCGGCAGCGGTTTCGCGACCAAGAAGGAGGAGGGGATCGGCTCGGGCGTCCTCAATCCGCAGAAGGCCCGGATCCTGCTGATGCTGGCGCTGTCGCAGGGGGCGGACCTGGCGCGGATCCGCAGCTACTTCAACGGCTGACCATGGGAGCCTTCCAGGCTTCGATTCGATGGGTGAATTCCGGGTGGGGCCTCGGTGGGTCCTGGGCTGTATGCTCCTGAAACTGTAGCGTTTTGGGGGCGGGGGCCGGGAGTTCGCCCCGGCGGGCGAGTCCCTTTCTTTTGCTTCGCCAAAAGAAAGGAACCAAAGAAAAGGCGACCCCACGCGCTGCGACCCTCCGCTGCGCTCCGGGCACCCTGCGGTGCTCGTTGCAGGCGGGGTCCGCGCAAACTCGCTGCGCTCAGACATGCGCGGCCCTTTTCCCGCCTGCCCCTGCGCTCCTCGGCGCATCCCGAGGGGGCCCGGGGGAGGTCCGGCTGCTGCCGGCTGCGCGGCAGTTACGCCAGGGGGCGGATTGGGGGCAGGGGCAGGCACGGGGGCGGGTTTATCATCCGCCGCTTCGCCGCCGGCTCCGGCGGCGGGCGCGGGGCCGGCCTTCCGAGGGCGCCCGCCGACTCCTTCCTGCGCCTGCCGGGCCGTGCCCCGGCGCGGCGCCGTGCCTTCCCTCCCGTGCGCCTCAACTCGATCAAGCTCTCCGGTTTCAAGTCCTTCGCCGAGCCGACCAACTTCCTGCTGCCGGGGAAGCTGGTCGGGGTGGTGGGGCCGAACGGCTGCGGGAAGTCCAACATCATGGACGCGGTGCGCTGGGTGCTGGGCGAGTCGCGCGCGAGCGAACTGCGCGGCGAGTCGATGCAGGACGTGATCTTCAACGGCACCACCACCCGCAAGCCGGCCGGACGCGCCAGCGTGGAGCTGGCGTTCGACAACGCCGACCACCGCGCCGGCGGCCAGTGGGCGCAGTACGCCGAGATCGCGGTCAAGCGGGTGCTGACCCGCGACGGCACGAGCAGCTACTACATCAACAACCAGGCGGTGCGCCGGCGCGACGTGCACGACGTGTTCCTGGGCACCGGCCTCGGGCCGCGGGCCTACGCCATCATCGGCCAGGGCACGATCAGCCGCATCATCGAGTCGCGCCCCGAGGACCTGCGGCTCTTCCTGGAGGAAGCGGCGGGGGTCTCCAAGTACAAGGAGCGCCGGCGCGAGACCGAGCACCGGCTCGCCGACACCCGCGACAACCTGACGCGCGTCGAGGACATCCTGCGCGAGCTGGGCGGCCAGCTGGAGAAGCTGGAGCAGCAGGCCGAAGTGGCCCGCCGCTTCACCGCGCTGCAGTCCGACGCCACCCTGCGCCAGCACCAGCTCTGGTTCCTCAAGCGCGCCGAGGCCGGCGCGGACCGGGCGGCGGTGCAGGCGGCGGGCGAGCAGGCCGCCACCGAGCTGCAGCAGCGGGTGGCCGAGCTGCGGCACGCGGAATCCGAGCTGGAAACCCTGCGCCAGGCCCACCATTCCGCCAGCGACCAGGTCCACGCCGCCCAGGGCGGGCTGTACGAGGCCAGCGCCGAGGTGGGCCGCCTGGAGGCCGAGATCCGCTTCGCCGCCGAGGGCCGCCAGCGCCTCGGCCAGCGGCTCGCCGCGCTGGACGAGCAGATCGCGCAATGGACGGTGCGGCGCGACGATGCGGCCGCCGCCATCGAGGAGCTGGCCGGCCAGGGCTTCGACGCCGAGGCCCAGGCCGAGATGCTGGCCGCCCAGCTCGAGGAGCAGGACGCGCTGCTGCCCGGCCTGGAGGACGCGCTGCGCGAGGCCCGGCGCGCGGCGGAGGCCCAGCGCGCCGCCGCCGCCCAGGTGCAGCAGCAGATCCAGGTGCTGGCCGCCGAGCAGCGCAGCATCGGCGAGCAGGCGCGGCAGGCCGAGCTGCGGCGCGAGCGCCTCGCCGCCGAGCGCGCCGGGCTGGACGCGCCCGACGAGGACGCGCTCGCCGCGCTGCTGGAGCGCCGCGACGCCGCCGCGCAGGACGCCGAGGCCGCCGAGGCGGCGCTGCAGGAGCTGCAGGAATCGCTGCCGCTGCGCG
This sequence comes from Xylophilus ampelinus, assembly GCA_036946225.1. Classification (GTDB taxonomy): domain Bacteria; phylum Pseudomonadota; class Gammaproteobacteria; order Burkholderiales; family Burkholderiaceae_C; genus JAKOND01. The sequence continues at coordinate 215,406 of JAQIJO010000002.1, read as the reverse complement.
AGGAGGATCGCCGCGCCGCGCAGCGGGCGGCCAACCGCGAGTCGGCGACCGAGGCCGACCTGACGGCCCGGCTCGACGCGCTGCGCGCGCTGCAGGCCCGGGTCCAGACGGACGGCCGGCTGCGGCCCTGGCTGGCCAAGCACGGCCTGGCCGAGCTGCAGGCGCTGTGGACGCGGATGCGCATCGCCCCCGGCTGGGAGACCGCGCTGGAGGCCGCGCTGCGCGAGCGCCTGGGCGCGCTGGAGATCGGCCGGCTCGACATGGCGGCCGCCTTCGCCGCGGACGCGCCGCCGGCCAAGCTCGCCTTCTTCAGCGCCGCGACGCCCGGCGCGCCGCAACCGATGCGCGAGCTGCCCGGCCTCTCGCCGCTGGCCGCCCATCTGCGCCTCCACGACGCCGCGCTGCAGGCCCTGGTCGCGGACTGGCTGCACGGCTGCTGGACCGCGCCCGATTTCGCGCAGGCCATGGCCGCCCGCCCGCAGCTGCGGCCCGGCGAGGCGGTCTACCTGCCGTCGGGCCATGCGGTCGGGCCGCAGTCGGTGTCCTTCTATGCGCAGGACTCCGAGCAGGCCGGCCTGCTGGCGCGCGCGCAGGAGATCGCCGACCTGGAGCGCCAGGCCAAGGCGCAGGCGCTGCTGGGCGCCGACGCCCGGTCCGCGCTGGCCCGCGCCGAGGCCGCGCTCGCCGCGGTCCAGCAGCAGCTCGCCGCGGCGCGGCGCGAGGCCGGCGCCACCCGCGACCGGGCGCACGCGCTGCAGGTCGATGCGCTGCGGCTGTCGCAGCAGGCCGAGCAGGCGCGCGGCCGCAGCCGGCGCATCGACGAGGACCTGCAGGAGATCGACGCCCAGGTCGCCGAGCTGCTGGAGCGCCGGGCCGCGGCCGAGGAACGCTTCGAGGAACTGGACCTGCAGCTCGCCGACGGCCAGGAAGCCCACGCCCGGCTCGACGACCGGGCGCTCGCGGCCGAGCGCCGCCTGCAGGAAGGCCGCGAGCAGCACCGCGCGCTGGAGCGCAGCGCCCAGGAGGCCGCCTTCGCCGGCCGCAGCCTGCAGGCCCGCCAGGCAGAGCTGGGCCGCACGGTCGACACCGCGACGCAGCAGGTCGCCGCGCTGTCGGCCGACGCGGCGCAGGCGGCCGCCGAGCTGGAGCGGGCCCAGGTGGCCGCGCCGCAGGACGGCCTGCAGGACGCCCTGGCGGCCAAGGCCGAGCGCGAGGCCGCCCTGGGCGCCGCGCGCAGCCTGCAGGACGACCTGGCCGGCCGGCTGCGCGGCGCCGACGAGCGCCGGATGCAGGCCGAACGGGCGATCGAGCCGCTGCGCCAGCGCATCGTCGAGCTGCAGCTCAAGGAGCAGGCCGCGCGGCTCGGCACCGCGCAGTACGACGAGCAGCTGGCCGAGGCCGGCGCCGACCTGGACGCCATCGCCCGCTCCATCGAGGAGGGCAAGGTGCGCATCCCGGGCATGCAAGGCGAGATCGACCGCCTCAACCGCGAGATCGCCGCGCTCGGCGCGGTCAACCTGGCCGCGCTGCAGGAGCTGGAGACCGCCCGCGAGCGCAAGGGCTTCCTGGACAGCCAGTCGGCCGACCTGGTCGAGGCGATGACCACGCTCGAGGACGCGATCCGCAAGATCGACGCCGAGACACGCGAGCTGCTCTCCGGCACCTTCGAGACGGTCAACGGGCACTTCGGCCGCATGTTCCCGGAGCTGTTCGGCGGAGGCGAGGCGCGGCTCATCATGACCGGCGGCGAGATCCTGGACGCGGGCGTGCAGGTCATGGCCCAGCCGCCCGGCAAGAAGAACCAGACCATCCACCTGCTGTCGGGCGGCGAGAAGGCGCTCACCGCAATCGCGCTGGTCTTCGCCATCTTCCAGCTCAATCCGGCGCCCTTCTGCCTGCTCGACGAGGTGGACGCGCCGCTCGACGACGCCAACACCGAACGCTACGCCCGCCTGGTCGCCAGCATGAGCGCGGGCACCCAGTTCCTCTTCATCAGCCACAACAAGATCGCGATGGAGATGGCCGAGCAGCTGATCGGCGTGACCATGCAGGAGCAGGGCGTCTCCCGCATCGTCGCGGTGGACATGGAGGCGGCGCTGACGCTGGCCGACGCGTGAGCCCCGCGCGCCGGCGCGCCGCCGGGCCGGACCGGCGCAGGCAACAGGCCGTGACGGCCGCGGATTCCGACCGGTGCCGTTGTCATAATCCGGTGGCTTCCCGCGGGCGCCGCCCCGCGGGCGGCACCGCGTCCCGTCCTGCCCGCCCGGCCTCCGCAACCGTCCGAACGAACCGAGAACTATGAGCAGCACCCTCCAAATCAGCCTGGCGATGGCCGGCGGCGTGGTCCTGGCGGGCATCGTCGCCCACAGCGCATGGACCTCGCGCAAGCACACGCCGCGCCAGCCCAAGCCGGAAGAAGACGCGTTCGCTCCGACCGCGGCACCCGCCGACGACCCGCCGGTGCACGATGCCGCGCGCCGCGAACCCGCGTTCGACGACGGCCTCGGCCTGCCCGCGTCGGCGGTGCCGGCCGCGCCGTCCGCGGGAGCGTTCGAGCCGGCGGCCGCCGCGCCCGCACCGACGGTCGCGCCCGCGTCGGCGGCCGCCGGTCCCGTGCCGACGCCGGCGGCCACGGCGCCGGCCGCGCCGGTCGCCGAGCCGGCCGTGGCGCCGATCGCCGTGCCGGAGAAGAAGGCCGGCCTGGACCCCCTGATCGACGTCATCGCGCCGCTCACCCTCGACCGCCCGGTCATGGGCGAGGCCGCGCTCGCCGCCTTCCCCAAGACCCGCCGGGTCGGCAGCAAACCCTTCGCGATCGAAGGCCAGAACGCGGTCAGCCGCGCCTGGGAGACCCCGGTGGCCGGCCAGCGCTACAGCGCCTTCCAGGCCGGCGTGCAACTGGCCAACCGCACCGGCCCGCTCAGCGAGATCGAGTTCTCGGAGTTCGTCGTCAAGACCCAGGAATTCGCCGACGCGGTCAACGCCGCGCCCGAATTCCCCGACATGCGCCACGAGGTGGACCGCGCGCGCGAACTCGACCAGTTCGCCGGCGACCACGACGCGCAGCTCGCCTTCATGCTGCGCGCCCGCAAGGCGCCCTGGAGCCCGGGCTACCTGCAGCAGGCCGCGGCGCGCCTGGGCTTCGTGCCCGGCGTGATCCCCGGCCGCATGGCGCTGCCCACCGCCACGCCCGGCCTGCCGCCGATCCTCACGCTGGCCTTCGACCCCCAGGCGGCCGAGGCCGACGACCTGTCGATGTCGGCGATCCACGAGCTGTCGCTGAGCCTGGACGTTGCCCACGTGCACCGCGGCGAACGGCCCTTCGCTCGGCTGCGCGAGGTCGCCGGCGCGCTGGCGACCGACATGGAAGGCATCATCACCGACCACCACGGCCAGCCGCTGCGCGCCGAGGCGATGGACAGCATCGGCGCCGACCTGGAAAAGCTCTACGACACGCTGGACGCGCGCGACCTGGCCGCCGGCTCGGTGCTGGCGCGGCGCCTGTTCGGCTGACCGGCCCGCCGGCCGTCCCCACCGCATGCCACCCAAGACCCGACGCACCGAATCCCTCCCCGCCGGCGACGGCGCGCCTCCGGCCGACGGCCCCGCATCCCCCGCGCCGTCCGATGCCGTCGCCGCCGAGATCGACGCGCTGCGCGCGCAGCTCGACCGCTGGGCGCACCAGTACTACGTACTGGACGCGCCGGAAGTTCCGGACGCCGAGTACGACCGGGTGTTCCGCGCGCTGCAGGCGCTGGAAGACGCCTATCCGGAGTTCGTGGTCCCGACCTCGCCCACCCAGCGGGTGATCGGCGCGGTCCTCGACGGCCTCGCGCCGGTGCGCCACGCGGTGCCGATGCTCTCGATCAAGACCGAGACCGACAACACCGCCGAGGGCGCGCGCAAGTTCGACGCCGCGGTGCGCAAGGCGCTGGCCCTGCCGCCGGAGGCTCCGGCGGTCGAATACACCGCCGAGCTCAAGTTCGACGGCCTGGCGATCAACCTGCGCTACGAGCGCGGCGAACTGGTCCGCGCGGCCACCCGCGGCGACGGCGAGACCGGCGAGGACGTGACCCACACCATCCGCACCGTCGGCGCGATCCCGCGGCGCCTGCGGCGCTGCGACGCGCCGGTGCTGGAGGTGCGCGGCGAGGTCTTCATGCGACGCGACGACTTCGAGGCGCTGAACGCGCGGCAGCGCGAGGCCGGCGCCAAGACCTTCGTCAACCCGCGCAACGCCGCGGCCGGCGTGGTGCGGCAGCTCGACGCCAACATCGCGCGGGAACGCCCGCTCGCCTTCTTCGCCTACGGGCTCGGCGAGGTGGCGGGCTGGGAGGTGCCCGGCACCCATGCGGGCATGCTGGACGCGCTGGGCGCCATGGGCGTCCCGATCGACGCGGACCGGGCGGTGGTGCGGGGGCCCGAGGGCCTGGCCGACTTCCATGCCGGCATCGCCGCGCGCCGCAACGCGCTGCCGTTCGACATCGACGGCGTGGTCTACAAGGTCAACGACCGTGCGCTGCAGCAGCAGCTCGGCTTCAAGTCGCGCGAGCCCCGCTGGGCGGTGGCGCACAAGTACCCGGCGCAGGAGCAGCTCACCGCGGTGCGCGGCATCGACGTGCAGGTCGGCCGCACCGGCAAGCTCACGCCGGTGGCGCGCCTCGCGCCGGTGTTCGTGGGCGGGGTCACCGTCACCAACGCCACCCTGCACAACCTGTTCGAGCTGCGCCGCAAGGACGTGCGCGTCGGCGACACCGCCATCGTCCGCCGGGCGGGCGACGTGATCCCCGAGGTGGTCGCCACGGTGGCGACCGAGCGGCCGCGCCATCCCTACGTGCCCAATTTCCGCATGCCGCGGCGCTGCCCGGTGTGCGGCAGCGACGTGGTGCGCGAGCGCGGCGAGGTCAACCACCGCTGCTCCGGCGGCCTCTTCTGCGCCGCCCAGCGCAAGCAGGCGCTGCTGCACTTCGCCCAGCGGCGGGCGATGGATATCGAGGGGCTGGGCGACAAGCTGGTGGAGCAACTGGTCGACAGCGGCACCATCCGCGCGCTGCCGGACCTCTACCGCATGGGCCTGGCCACGCTGGCGGCGCTCGACCGGATGGCGGACAAGTCGGCGCAGAACCTGCTCGCCGCGCTCGAAGGCTCGAAGGAGACCACCCTGCCGCGTTTCCTGTTCGGCCTCGGGATCCGCAACGTGGGCGAGTCGACCGCGCGCGACCTGGCGCGGCATTTCGGCGGCCTCGACGCGCTGATGGACGCCGCGCCGGAACAGCTGCTGGAGGTGCCCGACGTCGGGCCCATCGTGGCGGCCTCGGTCCGCACCTTCTTCGACCAGCCGCACAACCGCGAGGTGGTCGAGCAGCTGCGCGCCTGCGGCATCCGCTGGCCCGAGGGCGCGCCGGCGGAGCGCCCGGCGCTGCCGCTCGCGGGCAAGACGGTGGTGCTGACCGGCACCCTGCCGACGATGGCGCGCGACGATGCCAAGGACCTGCTGGTCGCCGCCGGCGCCAAGGTGGCCGGGTCGGTCAGCAAGAAGACCGACTACGTCGTCGCAGGGGAAGAGGCGGGCAGCAAGCTGGAGAAAGCGCAGGCGCTCGGCATCCCGGTGCTCGACGAGGCGGGCCTCCAGGCGCTGCTGCAGGGTCGCCTGCCCGGGACGCCGTCCGGCGGCGCAGGCGGAGGCTGAGCTTCCCGCCGCGCCTGCGGACGGTTCCCGCGGCCGGTCCGGCGCCGCTGCCTGGCGGTTCCGCATCGCGGCCGGCGCCCGCCGCGCGGCGTCCCCGGTGGCGATCGCCCCGGTCCGCACGGGGACTGGCGGCGGCCCGGCGCCGCCGCGCCGCGTCCGCGGGCATGATGCCGGCATGCATCCGCCCTCGTTCCACGCTCCCGATCGCACCGTCCCCGCGCCGCCGGGCGGCACCCTGCGGCCCGGTTCCCGCGCACGCCTCGTGGCGGCGCTCTGCCTCGCTGGCACCCTCGCGGGCTGCGCCGCCGACGGGCCGCCGGCTGCGCGGCCGGACGCATCCGGCCGGGTCGAGGTGTTCGGCACGATCGACGCCGGCGTCGCGCGCACGCGCTGAGCCGCCCCGGGGCCCCGGATCCTGCCGTCCGGCGCGCCGCGCACGGACGAAAAAAAGCCCGGCGGACCGGGCTTTCGCGGGGGCTGCGCCGTCGATCAGCGGCGGCGGCTGGTGCTGGCGGTCGCGCGGGAGGCGGCCTGGGCGACGTTGGCGGTCGCGGTCTCGAAGTTGGCCTGGGTGGCGTCGCTGGCCTGCTTCACGGCGCGCTGCATCGATTCGAAGGCGTTGTTGGCGGCGGTGACGGCGCTTTTGACCACGGCGATGGCGGCTTCGGAGCCGGCCGGCGCGTTCCGGGTCACGTTCTCGACGGCGCCGGCCAGGACCTGGCGGCCTTCGGTGACGCGGGTCTCGAGGATCTGGCCGACCTGGGTGGAGGTCTGGGCGGCGATGTCGTAGACCTGGCGGCCGTAGCTGGCGGTCTTCTCGGCCATCGGCTGGACGGCGTTGGCCTGCAGGGCCATCAGCGACTGCGGGTCCTTGGCGGACAGGACGGCCTGGGTGTGGCTGGCGGCGTCGTTCAGCGCGGTGCGCGAGGCCGACAGGCCGAGCTGCATCATCTTCTCGAAACCGTCGAAGGTCGCGTTGGTGATGCTGAACAGGGCTTCGGCCTGGGTGCGGTGCGAAGCGAGGATCTGGTCGAGGGTCAGTGCCATGGTCAATCTCCGGATAGGTGGAAGAACATCAACATCCAGGTTGCACCGCCCGTGCGCCCGGCTGGATGGATGGCCGGACGAGTCATGTTGCAGTGCAGCATGGCGTTGAGTATAGGAAACTGCAAAGCCCCCCGCAAGGAAAATGTTGCACTGCAGCAAAATTTCCCGCGTCACTCCCGCGCCCGCCGCGCCGCGCGCGGCGCCGTTACCCACCAGCCCCTCCGATGATCGCTTACTACGCCGACCACTTCGTCCTGCCGCTGCCGCAGGGCCACCGCTTCCCGATGGCCAAGTACGCGATGCTGCGCGACCGCCTGGTGGCGGGGCATCCGGCGATCCGCCTGCGCGAGGCGCCGTCGGCGACCGACGCGGAACTGCTGCTGGCCCACGTCCCCGAGTACGTCGCGGCGGTGGCGCAGGGGAGCCTGTCGCCCGCGCAGCAGCGCGAGATCGGCTTCCCCTGGTCGCCCGCCATGGCCGAGCGCGCGCGCCGGTCGGTCGGCGGCACGGTCTCGGCCTTGCGGACCGCGGCGCGCGAGGGCGTCTCGGCCAACCTCGCGGGCGGCACGCACCATGCCGACGCCGCGCAGGGCAGCGGCTTCTGCGTCTTCAACGACATCGCGGTGGCGGCCCGCGTGGCGCAGGCGGAGTGGCTGCGCGACCGGGGGCGGGCCTGCCGGGTGGCGGTGGTGGACCTGGACGTGCACCAGGGCAACGGGACCGCGCGCATCTTCCGCGACGATCCGACGGTGTTCACCCTGTCCCTGCACGGGGCCAAGAATTTCCCTTTCCGCAAGGAGCCCGGCGATCTCGACGTGGACCTTCCCGACGGCTGCGGCGATGCGGAGTACCTCGCCGCGCTGGACCGGTCGCTCACGGCGCTGGCCTCCCGCTTCGAGGCCGACGCGGTGCTCTATCTCGCGGGCGCCGATCCGCACGAGGGCGACCGCCTGGGCCGCCTGCGGCTCAGCGACGAAGGCATGGAGGCGCGCGATCGCCGGGTCTTCGAATGGGCGTGGCGGCGCCAGCTGCCCACCGCCTTCGCGATGGCCGGCGGCTACGGCCGCGACCCGGAGACCACGTTGCGGGTGCAGGAGGCGACCTACCGCGTGGCGGCCGAGTACCACCGGCGGTGGCGGGGCGGGGGCGCCGGCGGCGATCGCTCGCCCGGGTGAGCCTCGCGGCGCCGTCGGCACCGCTCGGCGTCCCGGCCGTCCCGCCGCCCGGGCCCCGTTCAGGGCGTGTCGCCCAGCACGATGCCTTCGCGCCGCGGATCGGCGCCGCCCTGGAGGTAGCCGCCCGTGGCGCTGCCGTCGCGCACCCGGATGATGGTGCTGATGCCGCTGGACTGCGCGTTGAGGCTCACCGTGTGGCCCAGCGCCCGCAGGCCGGCCGCCAGCGGATCGTTGGCGCCTGCGCTCAGCAGCGGATGCTCGCCGCCCAGGTTGGTGGTGGGGCTGTTGGAGGCGCCGAAATCGATCAGCGAGGTCGCCTGCTGCGCGTCCAGTCCCCAGTCGAGCGCGCCGACCAGCGTCTTGGTGACGTACTGGATGATGGTGCTGCCGCCCGGCGAGCCGGTGCCCATGACGAAATCGCCCATGGATCCGTCGTCCGCCTTGCGGAAGACCAGCGTCGGCGCCATCGAGCTGCGCGGACGCTTGCCCGGCTCCAGCTTGTTGGCGACCGGTGCCCCGGTGCTGTCGGTCGGCGTGGACGAGAAATCGGTCAGCTGGTTGTTGAGGATGAAGCCCCGGGTGAAGTGGTAGGAACCCATGCCCGACTCGACGGTGGTCGTCATCGCCGCCGCGTTGCCGTTGCCGTCGACGATGGTGAAATGGGTGGTGCCGCGCTCTTCGATGAGGCTCACACCCTGCGCGGTGTTGCCGATGGTGCCCGCCTGCGCGGTGCCCATGCTCCGGGTCTCGCTGATCAGGCGGGCCCGGCTCTGCAGGTAGGGCTTGTTGAGCATGCTGTTCCAGCTGCCGCCGGGTAGGGGGGTGAAGTCGGTGTCGGCGACGTACTTGTCGCGGTCCGCGTAGGCCAGGCGCTCGGCCTCGCTCACCAGGTGCACCGCGCGCACCGTCGGGCGGCCGCCCTCGGACAGGTCGCCGGTCGGCTTCTCCGCCGACAGGTCGAAGTTCTCGAGGATGCCGAGCGCCGAGGCGACCGCGATGCCGCCGGACGAGGGCGGCGACATGCCGCAGACCCAGTAGGCGCGGTAGGTGGTGCAGACCGGATCGCGCCGCTTGGCCTGGTAGCCGGCGAGGTCGGCCAGGGTCGTGGCGCCCGGCGTGATCGCCACCGCCGGCGAGCCGCCGCTGGTGACGCGGATCTTGTCGACGATGGACTGGGCGATCGGCCCGGTGTAGAAGGCATCCGCGCCGCCGGCGGCGATCGCGGACAGCGTGTCCGCGTAGGACGGGTTGCGCAGCACGGTGCCCAGTCCTTTGGGCGTGCCGTCGGCGTTGAAGAAGTAGGCGGTGGCGTCGGGGTCGCGCTTGAGGTTGGTCGCGGCGCCCGCGATGGCGGACGCGAGGCGCCCGCTGATCGGGAAGCCGTTGGTGGCGGTGGCGATCGCCGGCGTGAAGAGCGCCGACCAGGGCTTGTTGCCGTGGTCCTTCCAGGCCAGCTCCAGCATGCGCACCGCGCCCGGGGTGCCGATCGACCGGCCGCTGGGGATGGCGTTGGTGGTGCCGGGCAGGGGCACGCGGCGGTCGGTGTCGCTGATCCAGCGCAGGTAGTTCTCGGTGGCGCCGGCCGGCGCGGTCTCGCGGCCGTCGTAGGCCTGCACCGTCCGTTTCGTGGCGTCGTAGTACAGCATGAAGGCGCCGCCGCCGATGCCGGAGGACTGGGGCTCGGTCAGGCCCAGGACCATCTGGACCGCGACCGCCGCGTCGGCCGCGTTGCCGCCGGCGCGCAGCACCTCGCAGCCCGCTTTGGACGCGAGCGGGTTGGCGGTGGACACCATGAAGCTGCTGGCGCGCACCGCCTTCTTGCCCACGCGGTAGCCGCTGGCCGGCTCCGGCGCGGAAGGGTCGCCGGCCAGGCCGGAGCCGACCACCACCGCGGCGCCGTTGGCGCCGGTGGTCACGGTGCATGCGCTGGCGCTGGCGCCGGGCTGGGGGGCCAGCGGGTCGCCGTTGCCGCCGTCGCCGCCGCCGCAGCCGGCGACGACCAGCGCGGTGCCGGCGGCGAGCGCGAGGCCGCCGCGCATGCGGGAACGGGTGCGGGCGCCGGCGGCCGGCGGGAGCGTTCGAGCCTGCGATTCCTGGGAGGTTCTGGAGCGATGGGGAGAGGGCATGGTGGAAACGGGGCAGGCCGGGGATGGCGCTGCGGAAGCCGTCGCGCGCGGCGGTTTCCGCAGCAGGGGAGGCGACAGTCGCGCCGGGCATGGACGTCAGCGGACGTTCATGTCTGCAACGATGTTAGGAGCGGCCCGTGCGCTGTCAATCCGATCCAGCCCTGCACCGGCACGGTGCGTATGACTGGATCCTGAACCAAAATGCAAGAGGCATGCCGCCGCCGGCGGGCGCGCGGCCGGGCGGTGACACAATGCGCAAGGAGACACCCCAACCGGCCTGCGGCCTCACCGCGACGGCCCCGTCGTGCCCCGGGCCGCGCCCGGCGCGGCGCGGGACCGCGCCTTCGCCATGATCATCACCAGCCTGCTCGACACCGACCTCTACAAGTTCACGATGATGCAGGTGGTGCTGCACCAGTTCCCCGGGGCCCAGGTCGAGTACCGCTTCCGCTGCCGCAACCCCGGCGTGCAGCTGGCGCCCTACCTCGACGAGATCCGCGAGGAAATCCGCGACCTGTGCGCGCTGCGCTTCACCGACGCGGAGCTCGACTACCTGCGCTCGCTGCGCTTCATCAAGAGCGATTTCGTCGACTTCCTCGGGCTGTTCCGGCTGGACACCAAGAACATCGCGGTCGCGGCGCTGCCGACCGGCGAGATCGACATCGCCATCCGCGGACCGTGGCTGCACACCATCCTCTTCGAGATCCCGGTGCTCGCGATCGTCAACGAGGTCTATTTCCGCAACGTGCAGAAGGTGCCGCGGTTCGTGCAGGGCCGTGCGCGGCTCGACGAGAAGATCGCGCAGCTGCAGGCCCCCGGGCTGGAGGACCTGAAGATCGCCGACTACGGCACGCGCCGGCGCTTCTCCCGCGCCTGGCACGAGGAGGTGCTGCGAGTGCTGACCGCCCACCTGGGCGCCCGCGAAGGCCGCCCCAGCCAGTTCGCCGGCACCAGCAACGTGCTGTTCGCGATGCGGCTCGGCCTGACGCCGCTCGGCACCATGGCGCACGAGTACCTGCAGGCCTGCCAGTCGCTGGGGCCGCGCCTGCGCGACAGCCAGATCTTCGGCTTCGAGTCCTGGGCGCGGGAGTACCGCGGCGACCTGGGCATCGCGCTGTCCGACGTCTACGGCTTCGACGCCTTCCTGCGCGACTTCGACCTCTACTTCTGCAAGCTGTTCGACGGCGCGCGCCACGACAGCGGCGACCCGTTCACCTGGGGCGAGCGCATGATCGCGCACTACCGGGCCAACCGGGTCGATCCGCACACCAAGACGCTGATCTTCTCGGACGGTCTGACCATCCCGCGCACCATCGCGCTGCACCAGCAGTTCCGCGGCCGCTGCCAGCTGGCCTTCGGGATCGGCACCAACCTGACCAACGACCTCGGCGACCCGCCCGACCACGTGCCGCTGCAGATCGTGATCAAGATGGTGCGCTGCAACGGCCAGCCGGTGGCCAAGCTGTCGGACGCGCCGGGCAAGGGCATGTGCGACGACGAGAAGTACCTGGCCTACCTGCGCCAGGTGTTCAACATCGCGGCGCCGGAGGCCGCGTGACGCGGCGCGGGCGAGCGGCGACCGCGGTGGTGGCGATGGCGGCCGGATGGGCCGCGGCGCCGGCCCGCGCGGCGGCGGCCTTCGACGGCGCGGCCCTGTCGCCCTGGTGGGGCCTGCCGTTCGCCGGCCTGCTGCTGTCGATCGCGCTGCTGCCGCTGGCGGCGCCGGCGTTCTGGCACCGCCATTTCGGCAAGGTGGCGGCCGCCTGGGCGCTGCTGTTCCTGCTGCCCTTCGCGGCGGTGTTCGGCGTTGCGGCGGCCTCGGAACAGCTGGTGCACGCGCTGGTGGCGGAGTACATCCCCTTCATACTGCTGCTGGCCGCGCTCTTCACCGTCGCCGGCGGCATCCACGTCCGGGGCAACCTGCACGGCGGGCCGGGCCTCAACACCGGGCTGCTGGCGCTGGGAGCGGCGCTGGCGAGCGCGATGGGCACCACCGGCGCCGCGATGCTGCTGCTGCGGCCGCTGATGCGGGCCAACGACGACCGGCCCTACCGCACCCACGTGCTGGTGTTCTTCATCTTCCTGGTGTGCAACGTCGGCGGCGCGCTCACGCCGCTCGGCGATCCGCCGCTGTTCCTCGGCTTCCTGAAGGGCGTGGAATTCTCCTGGCCGGCGCGCCACCTGCTGGGCAAGACGGCCTTCGTCGCCGGGGCGCTGCTGGTCGCGTTCTACCTGCTCGACCGCTGGCATTTCCGCCGCGAGGGCGTGCTGCCGCGCGATCCGACGCCCGACACCGGCCGGATCGGCATCGACGGCGGAATCAACTTCCTGCTGCTGGCCGGCATCGTCGCCCTGGTGCTGATGAGCGGGCTCTGGAAGTCGCCGGTCGCGTTCGACGTGCACGGCACCGCGGTCGGGCTGCCGGGCCTGGTGCGCGACCTCGGCCTGGCGGCGATCGCGCTGCTGTCGCTGCGGATCACGCCCCGCGGCGTGCACGCCGCGAACCGCTTCGGCTGGGGCCCGATGGCCGAGGTCGCCAAGCTGTTCGCCGGCATCTTCCTCACCATCATCCCGGTGATCGCGATGCTGCGCGCCGGCGCCGCCGGTCCCTTCGGCGCGGTGGTGGCCGCGGTCACCCGTCCGGACGGCGCGCCCGATCCCGCGATGTACTTCTGGGCGACCGGGCTGCTGAGCGCCTTCCTGGACAACGCGCCCACCTACCTGGTGTTCTTCAACACCGCCGGCGGCGACGCGGCCGCGCTCATGGCGTCCGGGGCCGCGACCCTGGCCGCGATCTCCGCCGGCGCCGTCTTCATGGGTGCGGTGACCTACATCGGCAACGCGCCCAACCTGATGGTCAAGGCCATCGCCGAAGAGCGCGGCGTGCCGATGCCCGGCTTCTTCGGCTACATGGCCTGGTCCTGCGGCATCCTGCTGCCCCTGTTCCTGGCGGTGACCTTCCTCTGGTTCCGCTGACCGCGCGGCCGCCGGCCGCGCCGTTCCCCGTCCTCCCACCAAGCACCGCACCGACGACCATGACCCGACCCCGCATCCTGGTGGCCCGCGCCATTCCCCCCGAAGCCATCGAGCGGCTCGCCCGGCATGCCGAGGTGACCCCCAACGACGACGACGCGAGCTGGAGCCGCGACGAATTCATCGCCCGGCTGCGGGACCACGACGGCGTGCTCACCACCGGCAGCGAGCGCATCGACGCGGCGCTGCTCGCCGCCTGCCCCCGGCTGCGCATCTGCGCCAACATGGCGGTCGGCTTCAACAACTTCGACACCGAGGCGATGACCGCGCACGGCGTCCAGGGCACCAACACGCCCGGCGTGCTGACGGAGACCACCGCGGACTTCGGCTTCGCGCTGCTGATGGCCACCGCGCGCCGGGTGACCGAATCGGAGCATTTCCTGCGGAGCGGCGCCTGGCGGCGCTGGCGCTACGACCAGTTCTGCGGCAGCGACATCCACGGATCCACGCTCGGCATCGTCGGCATGGGCCGCATCGGTCAGGGCATCGCCCGGCGCGGCGCCCACGGCTTCGGCATGCGGGTGGTCTACCACAACCGCTCGCGGCTGGACGCGGCCACCGAGTCGGCGTGCGGGGCGGCCTGGCTGCCGCTCGACGAACTGCTCGCGGTCGCCGACCACGTGGTGCTGGTCGTGCCTTACAGCGCCGAATCCCACCACCTGATCGATGCGGCGGCGCTCGCGCGGATGAAGCCCACCGCGACCCTGGTCAACATCGCGCGCGGCGGCATCGTGGACGACGCGGCGCTGGCCGAGGCGCTGCGCGCCGGCCGCATCGCAGCCGCCGGGCTCGACGTCTTCGAAGGCGAACCCCGGGTGCATCCCGGGCTGCTGGACGTGCCCAACGTGGTGCTGACCCCCCACATCGCGAGCGCGACCCATGCGACGCGCCGGGCGATGGCGAGGCTGGCGGTCGACAACCTGGTCGCTTTCTTCGAAGGAAAAGGGCCGCTGACGCCCGTGAACGCTCCGCTCCCTGCTCCTGAAAAGATAGCGCCGCAGCCGGGGCCGGACGGGCGATGAACGGGGAGGGAGCGGGCTCCGCCGCGGTGCTGGCCGCCGCGGTCCTGGCGGCCATGGTCGCCGGGCTGGCGCTGGGATGGATCGCCGCGCGCCGCGCGGCGCGCTCCGAGGCCGAGAGCCGCATCGCGGCCGCCGCCGCGCGGCTCCAGGCCGAGTCGGGCGCCGAGGCCGCCACCGCCCGCGAGCGGATCCGGGGCCTGGAGGCCGAGCGCGCGCAGCTGCTGGACGCGGCCGCCGAACAGCGCCGGCAGTCCGAGCTGCTGCGCCGCGCGCTGGAACTGGCGCGCGACGAGAAGACCCAGTGGGCGGAGCGCGCCGCGCGCCTCCCGCAGCTGGAGGACCTGCTGGCCGACGCCCAGGGGCGGATCGAGGAAGGCGCCGCCGAGCTGGCCGACGCGCGCTCGCGCGCCGCGCAGGCGGAGGCGGCGCTGGCGTCCGAGCGCCGCCAGTCGGCCGAGAAGCTCGCCCTGCTGACCGAAGCGCGGGAGGCCCTGACGCACCAGTTCCGCAGCCTCGCCAACGACATCCTGGAGGAGAAGGGCCGGCGCTTCGCCGAGCAGAACCAGGCGAGCCTCGGCACGCTGCTCGACCCGCTGCGCGAACGGCTCCAGGATTTCCAGGGGCGCGTGGAGCGCTTCTACGAGACCGAAGGGAAGGAACGGTCGGCGCTGGCCCAGCAGGTCCACCACTTGATGGCGCTGAACCGCACGCTCAGCGACGATGCCCAGCGGCTGACCGCCGCGCTCAAGGGCTCGAACAAGAGCCAGGGCAACTGGGGCGAGCTGATCCTGGAGCGGGTGCTGGAAGCCTCGGGCCTGCGGCGCGGCCACGAATACGACATCCAGGAGAGCCACAACCGCGAGGACGGCACCCGCGCCCAGCCCGACGTGGTGATCCACCTGCCGGAAGAACGGCACCTGGTGGTGGACGCCAAGATCTCGCTGATCGCCTACGAGGAATTCGCCAGCGCGGGCGACGACGACGCGCTGCGCGCCGCGGCCCAGCGCCGGCACCTGGAGTCGATCCGCGCGCACATCCGGGGCCTGTCGTCCAAGAACTACCAGCAGCTCTACCGGATCAAGTCGCTCGACTTCGTGCTGATGTTCGTGCCGATCGAGCCGGCCTTCATGGTCGCGGTGACCGGCGACGGCGAACTCTACATGGACGCCTGGAACCGCAACGTGCTGCTGGTCAGCCCGTCGACCCTGCTGTTCGTGGTGCGGACCGTAGCCCACCTCTGGCGCCAGGAGGCGCAGAACCGCAACGCGCAGGACATCGCCCGGCGCGGCGCCGAGCTGTACGACCGGCTCAGCGGCTTCGTCGCCGACCTGGAGAAGGTCGGCGAGCGGCTGCAGCAGGCCCAGGCGTCCTACCACGGAGCCTACGACAAGCTCACCCGCAACAAGGGCAGCGTGGTGCGGCAGGCGGAGATGCTGCGCCAGCTCGGCGTCAAGCCCGCCCGCGCGATGCCGCAGGCGGCGCTGGACGCGGCCGCGCTCGACGGCGGATGGCCGCCGGTCCCGGCCGAGGGCATGTCGCCGGCGGAGCCGGCCTGCGGGCCCGGGGCGGACGGGGACGGACTGCCCGCGCCGGGGCCGTGCCGGATCCCGGACGCGGCGGCCGGGCCGGCCGCGCCATGATCGGCCAGCTGCTGCGGCCGGTCGGCACCCAGGTCTTCGTGCAGGCCTGCATGTCGGGCGTGCGCATGGCCGCGCCGCTGCTCGCCCTACGGTTGGGCTACTCGCCGGCGGCAGTGGGCGTGCTGCTGGCGCTCTTCGCGCTCTCCCAGGTGTTCCTCGCGCTGCCGGCCGGCCGCTACGCCGACCGCGTCGGCCTGCGGCCGCCGGTGCGCTGGGCGGTGGCGGCCGCGGTGGGCGGCGCCGGACTGGCCGTGGCCTGGCCGGTGTTCCCGGCGCTGTGCGTCGCGGCGCTGCTCAGCGGCGGGGCCAACGGGGTGGTGTCGATCGCGCTCCAGCGCCACGTCGGTCGCGGCGCGCGCGACGCGATCGACCTGCGGCGCGTCTTCAGCTGGCTGGCGATGGGGCCGGCGATCGCCAACTTCCTCGGTCCGTTCGCAGCGGGGCTGCTGATCGACGCGGCCGGCTTCCGCGCCGCGTTCGCGGTGCTGGCGCTGCTGCCGCTGGCGGGCTGGTGGTGCGTGCGGGGCGTGCCGGAGGAGCTGCCCGCGCCCGCCGCGGCGCCGGCGCGCGCCCGGCGCGGCCTCGCCGCCTGGACGGGCCCGGGCAGCGCAGCCGAGCTGCTGCGCGGCGCCTCCTTCCGCCAGCTGCTGCTGGTCAACGTCTGCCTGTCGGCCAGCTGGGACGTGCACACCTTCGTGGTGCCGCTGCTGGGCTACGAGCGCGGCATCAGCGCCTCGGTGATCGGCAGCATCCTGGGCGCCTTCGCGGTCGCGGCGACCGCCATCCGGCTGCTGATCCCGATGGTGGCCGACCGGCTCGACGAACGCACGGTGATCGCCGGCGCGATCGGGGCGACCGCGCTGCTCTTCGTCGCCTACCCGCTGATGCGCGATCCGGTCGGCATGGGGCTGTGCTCGGTGCTGCTCGGACTGGTGCTGGGCGCGGTCCAGCCGATGGCGATGAGCCTGCTGCACCAGATCACCCCCGCACGACCGCCACGGCCAGGCCCTGGGCCTGCGGTTGATGATCCTGAACGGGTCGAGCGTGGCGATGCCGATGCTCTTCGGCACGCTGGGCGCCGCGATTGGCGTCTCGGGCGTGTTCTGGGCGGCGGGCGGTGCGGTGGGCAGCGCCTGGCGGCTGGCGCTGCGGCTGCAGCCCGGTCGGGCCGCCGGCGCCCGCGACGCGGCGGTCGCGGCCCCGTCGCCCCCGGCCGCGGGGCGCGAGGGCGGGGACCGCTAGCGCTTCAGAGCCGGTAGAAGTCCTGGATGTAGTCCCAGGCGTCCTGCGGGTCGTCGGTGTAGTGGAACAGCTCCAGGTCGCTGCGCGAGATGGTGCCTTCCTCGACCAGCACCTCGAAGTCGATCAGCCGGCGCCAGTAGTCGACGCCGAACAGCACGATCGGCACCCGCTTGGACTTGCCGGTCTGCACCAGGGTCAGCACCTCGAAGAGCTCGTCGAGCGTGCCGAAGCCGCCGGGGAAGGCCACCAGCGCCTTCGCGCGCATCATGAAATGCATCTTGCGCAGCGCGAAGTAGTGGAACTTGAAGTTGAGTTCCGGCGAGATGTAGCGGTTGCCGCTCTGCTCGTGCGGCAGGGTGATGTTCAGGCCCACCGTCAGCGCGCCGGCCTCGTAGGCGCCGCGGTTGGCGGCCTCCATGATGCCGGGGCCGCCGCCGGTGCAGATGTAGAGGCGTTCCTCCTTGGCCAGCGACTCGCTGTCCTCGGCCACCAGGCGCGCGAAGCGGCGGGCCAGGTCGTAGTAGCGCGCGTTGCGGACGTGCAGCCGGGCGCGTGCGATCAGGGCCTCGTCGCCGGCGGCCTCGGCGGCCTCCAGCAGTTCCTGCGCCTCCTCGGGCGCGCGGAAGCGGGCGCTGCCGTAGACGACGATGGTGTGGTCGATGCCGACCGCCTGCTGCTCCAGGTCGGGCTTGAGCATCTCCAGCTGCAGGCGGATCCCGCGGGTCTCGCGGCGCAGCAGGAATTCCGGGTCGGCGAAGGCCAGGCGGTAGGCCTCCGGACGGGTGAGGTCGCCGGCCTCCAGGTCCTGCGCGTCGGTCTGCGCCGGGAGTTCGGTCTTGGCGTCGGGGATCCGGGGCTCGGTGATGTCGTTGGTCTGGTTCATGGGATGGGAGGAGAGGGAGACGGCGCCGCGCGGTCCGGCCGCGCGGCGAGACGCCATACTACGCGCCGTTTCGTCGTCCTATCGTGACACGGCCTTCGCGACGGATGCCGGCCACCCGCCGAGGAGAGCAAGATTCGTGCATTGATGTTGACCGTGTGGGCGCTCGTCGCCTACCGTTCGCTGTTCCCGTTCGCCTACGTGCCGCATGCGCCGTCCTGGTCCGATGCCTGGACCTTGCTGACCGCATGGCCGGCGCGGCTGTCCACCGCCGACGCGGTCGGCAACGTGCTGCTGTTCATGCCCCTGGGCGCGCTGGTCGCGGCGCGGCTTGGCGGGCGCGCCGCGTGGCTGGCGGCCGGGATCGCCTACGCGTGGGCGGTGCAGTACCTGCAGTTCTGGTTCCCGTCGCGGGTGCCGAGCGCGTCGGACGCCTGGTTCAACACCGCCGGCCTCCTCGCCGGGTGCGCGGCGGGCGTGATGCTCCGTCGGCTCATGGCGGAGCGACGCGGCTGGCGGGCGGACGGCGCGCCGTACTGGGCGCCGGCGACGGCCTTGCTGCTGGCCTGGGTGGCCTACCGATGGTTCCCGCTGGTGCCGTCGCTCGACGTGCAGAACCTCAAGAACGACCTCAAGCCGCTGCTGCTGGCGCCGGCGTGGGACAGCCTGCGCGTGCTGCACGACGCGACCGCCTGGCTGCTCTGGCTGCGCCTGCTGCAGTGCACGCCGCTCCGGGGCCTGCCCGGCTCGCGCGCGGCATGGGCCGCGGTCTGCATCGTCGCGGCCGAACCGCTCTTCTGGGCGAACACCGTGTCCCTGTCCAACGTCGCCGGGCTCGGCATCGCGCTGGCGCTGCGGCCGCGATTCGCGCCGGGCCCGGCGGGGTCGTGGATGCTGGCGCTGCTGCTGGCCGCGAGCTTGGTGGCGAGCGGGCTGGCTCCCTGGCAATTCGAGGATGCCGGGAACGACTTCCTGTGGATGCCGTTCGCCGGCATGCTGCGCGGCAGCATGTACGTCAATTCGGCGGCCCTGGTCGAGAAATGCTTCCTGTACGGCGGGCTGGTCTTCCTGATGGGCCATGGCGGCATGGGGTTCCGGCCGGCGGGCTGGGTCGCCGCGGCGCTGCTGGGCGGGATCGAGCTGGCGCAATGCTGGGTGCCGGGACGGGTGCCCGAGATCACCGATCCGCTGCTGGCCGTGCTGGCCGGCGCCCTGCTCGCATCGCTGGCGCCGGCCGGGCGCACGGCGGGCCGGCCCGGGCGGGCCGCCGCGCGGCTTCCCCGGGAGCGAGACGCCGTGCCCGGACGAGGTCGCGGCCCGGCGCCCGTGGCGATCCCGGCGCCGGAGCGGGCTTCCCGCCCGTCCTGATCCGGCGCGTGCCGCCGCGGGCGGCCCGCGCTGACTCCCTGCGCACGCCCGCGGCGGGCCGCTGCTATGCTCGCCCCCCTCATGCCGAACGCCGCGCCCACCCACACCTTCGCCGACCTGGTCGGGCAACGTTCCTTCATGCGGCTGTGGTTGTCCCGCGTCGCGGGCAACACCGGCACCCAGATGCTGATGGTGGCGGTCGGATGGCAGATGTACGACCTGACCGGCAGCGCCTGGGACCTGGGCCTGGTCGGGCTCTACCAGTTCCTGCCGGCGCTGCTGCTGTCGCTGGTGGCGGGCCACGTCACCGACCGCCACCACCGCGGCCGTATCCTGGCCGGCTGCATGGTGGTGCAGGGGCTGGTCGCCTTCTCGCTGCTGGTCGCCACCGAAGGGCACTGGGCGAGCCGCGGCCTGCTGCTCGGCCTGTCGGTGCTGCTGGGTTGCGCGCGGGCCTTCCAGATGCCGGCGCAGCAGGCCATCGTGCCCCTGCTGGTGCCGTCCGCGCTGCTGCCGCGGGCGATGGCCTTCAGCTCGGCCGGCGGCCAGGCGGCCACCATCGGCGGCCCGGCGCTCGGCGGGCTGATCTTCGTGGCCGGGACGGTGGCGGTCTACGCCACCTGCGCGCTCCTCTTCGTCGCCGCCTGCGCCTGCGTCTACGGCGTGCGCTACGAGCACATGCCGCGGCCCAAGGAGCCGGTCACCCTGTCGACGCTGTTCGCTGGGGTGCGCTTCATCTGGGAGAAGAAGCCAGTGCTGGGCGCCATCTCGCTCGACCTGTTCGCGGTGCTGCTGGGCGGCGCGGTGGCGCTGCTGCCGATCTATGCGAAGGACATCCTGCACACCGGGCCCTGGGGCCTGGGCATCCTGCGGGCCGCGCCGGCGGTGGGCGCGCTGGCCATGTCGGTGGTGCTGACCCGCTGGTCGCTCGAACGCAAGGTCGGCGCGCGCATGCTGGCGGCGGTGGTGGTATTCGGCGTGGCGATCCTGGTCTTCGGGTTGTCGCGCAGCCTGTGGCTGTCGGTGGCCGCGCTGGCGGTGTCGGGCGCGGCGGACATGGTCAGCGTGGTGGTCCGCCAGACGCTGGTGCAGCTCGACACGCCCGACGAGATGCGCGGCCGGGTCAGTGCGGTCAATTCGGTCTTCATCGGCGCGAGCAACCAGCTCGGCGAGTTCGAGTCCGGCGCCACCGCCGCGCTCATGGGCCCGGTCGGCGCGGTGGTGTTCGGCGGCGTCGGCACCATCGTCGTGGCGCTGCTGTGGTTCCGGCTGTTCCCGTCGCTCGCGCAGCGCGACCGGATGATGCAGCGCTGAACGATCCGGCGCGCCCGCGCCGGCCGGCTCAGCGCTCGGCGCCCATCACCAGGTCGGGCAGGATGGTCACGATCTGCGGGAAGAGGGTGATCAGCGCGATGCAGACCACCATGCATACGAAGAACGGGATCGCCGCCTTGGCGATCACGTTGCTGTCCTTGCCGGTCATGTTCTGCAGCACGAAGAGGTTGAATCCCACCGGCGGCGTGACCTCGGCGATCTCCACCAGCAGCACCACGAAGATGCCGAACCAGACCAGGTCAAAGCCCGCCTTCTGGACCATGGGCAGCACCACCGCGCTGGTCAGCACGATCATGCTGATGCCGTCGAGCGCGGTGCCCAGCACCAGGTAGACCAGCACCAGCGCCGAGATGAGCGCGTAGGGCGAGAGGTGCATGCCGTCCACCCACTCGGCCAGCTGGGTCGGGATGCCGGTGAAGGCCATGGTCTTGGTCAGGAAGGCCGCGCCGGCGAGGATGAACATGATCATGCAGCTGGTGCGGGTCGCGCCCATCAGGCCGTCCTTGAAGGCCTGCCAGGTCAGGCTGCGGCTCCAGGCGGCGATGGCGAGCGAGCCCAGGGCGCCGAAGGCCGCGCATTCGGTGGCGGTGGCCCACCCGGCCACCAGCACCCAGACGACGAACACGATCAGCAGGGTGCAGGGGATGAGGTTGCCGGACTTGCGGATCTTCTCGCGCAGCGTGCTCGGCGGGTCGGCCGCCGGCACCTGGTCGGGGTGGCGCAGGCTCCACCAGCCGATGTAGAGGGAGAACAGCGCCATCAGCAGCAGGCTCGGCAGGAAGCCGGCCAGGAAGATGCGGATGATCGACGCGTCCGCCGCCACCGCGTAGACCACCATGGTGATCGACGGCGGTATCAGGATGCCCAAGGTGCCGGCCGAGGCCAGCGAACCGATGGCGAGCTTCTCGCTGTAGCCTCGCCGCTTGAGTTCCGGCAGCGCCACCTTGGCGATGGTGGCGCAGGTCGCGGCCGAGGAGCCCGAGACCGAGCCGAAGACGCCGCAGCCGAGCGTGGTGGTATGCATCAGCCGGCCGGGCACCCGGTTGAGCCAGGGCCGCAGGCCCTCGAACATCTCCTGGCTGAGGTTGGTGCGGAACAGGATCTCGCCCATCCAGATGAAGAGCGGCAGGGCGGCCAGCTCCCAGGACGCGTTCGATTCCCAGAAGGCCGAGAACAGGTTCTTGCCCGGGAGGGTCGAGGTGAAGAAGGCCTGGCCGACCCAGCCGACGATGGCGAGAGTCATCGCGATCCAGACGCCGCCGGCCAGCAGCAGCAGCATGATGACGAGCAGCATGCCGCCCATGAGCAAGGTATCCATGATGGTCCGGTGTGGTGACGGAAGAGGCTCGGGCCGGAACGGCGAAGCGGTGGTTGGCGGGCGGGCCGGCAGCCGCGGCCGCCGCGGGCTCAGATGTCGGAGGAGAAGTCCCCGCGGGCGTGGCGTTCCTCGACCGCGCGCTGGTAGCTCGGGATGCCGCCGCGCAGCACCGTGACCAGTTCGTCGGCCAGCGCCAGCAGCAGCAGCCAGCAGCCGACGACGAAGCTCGACTGCGGGATCCAGATCGGTATGGCGACGAGGCCGGTGGCGATCTCGGCGAACTCGTAGCTTTCCCAGGTGAAGGCGGTGGCCCACCAGGTCAGGTAGCCGACGGCCACCAGGCCGACGAGCAGGCAGCCGGTGTCGAAGGCCCGCCGCCACCGGCGCGGCAGCGCGTCGAGCAGCAGCGTGACCCGCACGAAGTCGCCGTGGCGGAAGGCGTGCGCCATGGCGAGGAAGGCCGCCGCCGCGCAGAGCCAGGCCACGATGTCGTTGACGCCGCTCACCTCCCAGTTGAACTGCCGGCCCAGGCCGGCGCCGATCATCAGCAGGAAGATCAGGAACACGCAGAAGGCGCCGAGGGCGCCCGCCGCGTCGTAGAGGAAATCGAGCAGCCGGCGCATCGGGCGGTCAGGACTTCTTCGCCAGGTAGGCGTCGAGGATGGCCGAGCCCTCGGAGCCGGCGGCCTTGCGCCAGTCGGCCTGCATCACCTCGCCGACCTGGCGCATGTCGGCATCGAGCTTGGCGGAGGGTTTGTGGATCTTCATGCCGCGGGACACCAGCTGCTGCTTGTACTCGACGTTCTTCTCCTGGGCGAGCTTCCAGCCGCGGGTCTCGGCCTCGGCTGCGGCCTTGAGCACCGCGGCCTGGGTGTCGGCGTCGAGCGCCGCGAAGGCCTTGGCGTTGACCAGCACCGCGTTCTTGGGGATCCAGGCCTGGTTGTCGTAGAAGTTCTTGATGCTCTCGTAGGTCTTGGTGTCGTAGCCGGTGGAGGCCGAGCTCATGTAGGCCTCGATCACGCCGGTCGCCATGGCGGCGCTGAGTTCGGCCTGCTGGATCTGCACCGGCTGGGCGCCGATCAGCTGGGCGATGCGGGCGGTGGCCGGGCTGTACGCGCGCCACTTGATGCCGCGCAGGTCGGCCACGGAGGACACTTCGCGCTTGCTGAAGATGCCCTGCGGCGCCCAGGGCACCGAGAAGAGCAGCTTGATGTTCTGCGCCGCGAGCGCCTTCTCCATCGCGGGCTTGGACACGTCGTACAGCCGCCGGGCGTCGGCGTAGCTCGACGCGACGAAGGGCACGCCGTCGAGCGCGTAGAGCGGATTCTCATTGGCGTAGTTGGCCAGCAGGATCTCGCCGGCTTGGGCCTGGCTGCTCTGCACCGCGCGCTTGATCTCCGGCGCCTTGAAGAGCGAGGCGTTCGCGTGGACGGTGATCTTCAGCTTGCCGCCGCTGGCCGCCTCGACGTCCTTGGCGAACTGGAGGATGTTCTCCGTATGGAAGTTGGTCGTCGGGTAGGCGGTGGGCAGGTCCCATTTGGTCTGGGCCGAGGCGGCGCTGGCGGACAGCAGCAAGGCGGCCGCGCAGGCGGCGAGGGTACGGCGTTTCATCGGGTGCTCCATCGGGCGGTGGTGGTTCGGGGAATCTTCGGCGGAGAGGACATCGGGCGGGAGCCCGGATTGCGGTACGGAAATGTAGACGTGACGTCGGCGAAAAGTGCTCGGTACATTCCCTGGATAAAAATAAAACGTTGATGATTTGTCGAGAACATCCATACAATTCAAGCGTTGCAATATCGATGCCAAGCGATCCGCGCCCTGGATGCACCAGGACGGAGCTCCTTCGGCTGAAAGGATCCCTGCGATGGTCAAGAAGACGAACCCCGCTCCCGCCGACGTGGAACGGCCGGCCGAGGCGCCACAGGATGAAGCCGCGTCGACCGCGGCGCGCGCGCGGCCGGTGGTGTCCTCCGCGCACCTGGTGTCGGGCCGCAGCGCGGAGATGAGCGAATTCGAGTTCGGCCTGATCGTGGCCGGCAACGCCTTCCACCGGTGGATCGTGCACTGCATGAGTGCGGCGGGCCTGCGCGACCTGACCCCGCTCGACGTGATCGTGCTGCACCACGTCACCCACCGGGCGCGCGACAAGCGGCTGGCCGACATCTGCTTCATCATGAACGTGGAGGACACGCACCTCATCAACTACTCGCTCAAGAAGCTGCAGAACCTCGGCGTGGTGGCGTCCCGCAAGAGCGGCAAGGACGTGACCTACGCATGCACCGAGATGGGGCTCGGCTACGTCAACCGTTACCGGGAGCTGCGCGAGGCCTGCCTGATCGACGCGCTCCAGGCCGACGAGGCGCTCAACCGCGACATCGGCGAACTCGCCCGCCTGCTGCGCGCGCTGTCGGGCGTCTACGACCAGGCGGCGCGCGCCGCCGCTTCGCTCTGAACGGCCGCGCCGCCCTCCGTCGCCGCCCCGGCCCGAATCCCTCGCCCGGACCCGCGTTCCCTGCCGGTCCCGCTTCCTTCCCCTCCACCCATCCTCCGCCCCGCCCGCCATGCCGCCCACCGTAGCCGCCGACGCCCCCGCCACCGACGCCCCCGCCACCGACCGCTGGCAGTTCTGGATCGACCGCGGAGGCACCTTCACCGACGTGGTGGGGCGCCGGCCCGACGGCAGCCTCGTGACCCACAAGCTGCTGTCCGAAAACCCGGAGCAGTACCGCGACGCAGCGGTCGCGGGCATCCGCCACCTGCTGGGCCTGCCGCCGGGCGCGCCGATCCCGGCCGACCGGGTCGACTGCGTCAAGATGGGCACTACCGTCGCCACCAACGCGCTGCTCGAGCGGCGCGGCGAGCCCACGCTGCTGGTGACCACGCCGGGCTTCCGCGACGCCCTGCGCATCGCCTACCAGAACCGCCCGCGGCTCTTCGACCGCCGCATCGTGCTGCCCGAGCTGCTCTACGCCGCGGTGGTGGAAGCGGACGAGCGGGTCGGCGCGCACGGCGACGTGCTCCGCCCGCTGGATGAAGCGCTATTGAAACAGGAGCTGCAAGCCCAGTACGCACGCGGGCTGCGCAGCGTCGCGATCGTCTTCCTGCACGGCTACCGCTACACCGCGCACGAGGCGGCCGCCGCCCGCATCGCGGCGGAGGTCGGCTTCGCGCAGGTCAGCACCTCGCACGGCACCAGCCCGATGATGAAGTTCGTCAGCCGGGGCGACACCACCGTGGTCGACGCCTACCTCTCGCCCATCCTCCGCCGCTACGTGGACCAGGTGGCGGGGGAGATGCCGGGCGTGCGGCTCTACTTCATGCAGTCCTCCGGCGGCCTGGCCGACGCGCAGGCCTTCCAGGGCAAGGACGCGATCCTCTCCGGCCCGGCCGGCGGCATCGTGGGCATGGCGCGCACCGCCGCCCTGGCCGGGCACGACGACGTGATCGGCTTCGACATGGGCGGCACCTCGACCGACGTGAGCCATTTCCGCGGCGGACTGGAAGGCCAGTTCGAGCGCGAGTTCGAGACGCAGGTGGCCGGGGTGCGCATGCGCGCGCCCATGATGAGCATCCACACGGTGGCCGCCGGCGGGGGGTCGCTGCTGCAGTTCGACGGCGCGCGCTTCCGGGTCGGGCCCGAGAGCGCCGGCGCCAACCCCGGGCCGGCCAGCTACCGGCGCGGCGGTCCGCTGGCGGTGACCGACGCCAACGTCATGCTCGGCAAGGTGCAGCCGCGCTTCTTCCCCAAGGTCTTCGGCCCGGGCGCCGACGCGCCGCTGGACGACGCGGTGGTGCGCGAGAAGTTCGGTGCGCTGGCCGCGCGCACCGGGCGCAGCCCGGAGTCGGTGGCCGAGGGCTTCATCGCCATCGCGGTGCAGCAGATGGCCAACGCGATCAAGAAGATCTCGGTGGCGCGCGGCTACGACGTGACCCGCTACACCCTGCAGTGCTTCGGCGGGGCGGGCGGACAGCACGCCTGCCTGGTGGCCGACGCGCTCGGCATGCGGCGGGTGTTCGTCCACCCCTTCGCCGGTGTGCTCAGCGCCTACGGCATGGGCCTGGCCGACCAGAGCCTGATCCGCGAGCAGGCGGTCGAGCTGCCGTTGTCCCAGGACTCCTTCGACGCGCTGGTCGAGCGGCTCGACGCGCTCGCCGCCGCGGCGCGCGAGGCGCTGGTCCGCCAGGCGGCCGGCGCCGCCGACGCGGTGGCGGTGCACCGCCGGGTCCACCTGCGCTACGAGGGCAGCGACGCGCCGCTCGTCGTGCCCTTCGCCCCCACGGTCGCGGGCCTGCAGGCGGCGTTCGAAGCCGCGTACCGCCAGCGCTTCTCCTTCCTGATGGACGGGCGGCGATTGGTGGCCGAGGCGGTGTCCGTCGAGGCGGTGGTCGCGGGCGACGCGCCGGCCGAGCCGCGCCACGCGCTGCATCCCGTGCGCGAGGTGCCGCGCCGCGAGACGGTGCGCATGCATTCCGGCGGCGCCTGGCACGACACCGCGCTGGTGGTGCGCGAGGACCTGCGGCCGGGGGACGTGATCCCCGGCCCGGCCATCATCGCCGAGAAGACCGCGACCACCGTGGTCGAGCCCGGCTGGGAGGCCACGCTGACCGCGCTCGACCACCTGGTGCTGGACCGCCGAGCCGAGCGCGCCGCGACCTACGCCGCCGGCACCACCGCCGACCCGGTGCTGCTCGAGGTGTTCAACAACCTCTTCATGAACATCGCCGAGCAGATGGGCCTGCAGCTGCAGAACACCGCGCACTCGGTGACCATCAAGGAGCGGCTGGACTTCAGCTGCGCGCTGTTCGACGCCGAGGGCAACCTGATCGCCAACGCGCCGCACATGCCGGTGCACCTCGGCTCGATGGGCGAGAGCATCAAGACAGTGATCCGCGAGAACGCCGGAACCATGCGGCCGGGCGACGTCTACGCGCTGAACGACCCGTACCACGGCGGCACCCACCTGCCGGACATCACCGTCATCACCCCGGTCTACCTCGACGCCGGCGCCGGCGACGGGGACGCCGGCGCGGGCGCCGCCTCCGCCAGGCCGGTCTTCTACGTCGGTTCGCGCGGCCACCACGCGGACGTGGGCGGCACCACGCCCGGCTCGATGCCGCCGTTCTCCACCCGTATCGAGGAGGAGGGCGTGCAGATCGACAACTTCAAGCTGGTCGAGGGCGGCCGGCTGCGCGAGGCCGAACTGGAGGCGCTGCTGCGCAGCGGCGAATACCCCAGCCGCAATCCGCGCCAGAACATCGCCGACCTGCAGGCGCAGATCGCCGCCAACCAGAAGGGTGTGCAGGAGCTGCGCCGGATGGCCGCGCAGTTCGGCCTGGACGTGGTGCAGGCGTACATGCGTCACGTCCAGGACAACGCGGAGGAGTCGGTGCGCCGGGTGATCACCCGGCTCAAGGACGGCGCATTCACCCTGCCGCTGGACAACGGCGCCCGGATCCGGGTCGCGGTTCGGGTGGACGCGGCGAACCGCAGCGCCGAGATCGACTTCACCGGCACCTCCGAGCAGCAGGCCAACAACTTCAACGCCCCCACGGCGGTCTGCATGGCGGCGGTGCTCTACGTCTTCCGCACCCTGGTCGACGACGACATCCCGCTCAACGCCGGATGCCTCAAGCCGATCCGGGTGATCATCCCGCCGGGCTCGATGCTCAACCCCAACCCGCCGGCGTCGGTGGTGGCGGGCAACGTGGAGACCTCCAGCTGCATCACCAACGCGATCTACGGCGCGCTGGGCTGCATGGCGTCGAGCCAGTGCACGATGAACAACTTCACCTTCGGCAACGAGCGCCACCAGTACTACGAGACGATCTCCGGCGGCAGCGGCGCCGGCGCGGTGCTGGACGGCGAGGGCGCGGCGGTGGGCGGCTTCGACGGCACCAGCGTGGTCCAGACCCACATGACGAACTCGCGTATGACCGATCCGGAGGTGCTGGAGTTCCGCTACCCGGTGGTGCTGGAGGGCTACGCCATCCGCGCTGGTTCGGGCGGCGCGGGCCGCTGGCGCGGCGGCGACGGCGGGGTGCGGCGGGTGCGCTTCCTGGAGCCGATGACCGCCGGCATCCTGTCCAACGGCCGGATCCACGGCGCCTTCGGCATGGCCGGCGGCGAGGCCGGCCGGCCGGGCGTCAACCGGGTGGTCCGCGCCGACGGCCGCATCGAGGAGCTGGCGCACATCGGGCAGGCGCGCATGGAGGCGGGCGACGTCTTCGAGGTGCACACGCCGGGCGGCGGGGGATTCGGGCCGGTGGAGCGCTGATCCCGCGGCCTCCCAAGCGAAATGCCGGTGGGCCGCCCGCCCCGCCTAGGCTGAGTGCTCTCGAAAGAATAGCGAACCGGCTGGCGGGGCGGCCCGTTCCGGCCGAACGCTCACAGCGTACGCGCGAGCTGCGGCCACCACTGCGGCCCGAGCCAGGAGGCGCTGCGGATGCCTGCCCAGGTCATCAGCAGCGAGCCCGCCACGTGGAGCAGCGCGGTGCCCAGCGCGAGCGCGAAGCGCTGCTCCAGCAGCATCGCCACCACCTCGGCTGAGAAGCTGGAGAAGGTCGTCAGTCCGCCGAGGAAGCCGGTCACCAGCGTGAGCCGCCAGATCGGATCGAGCTGCGGCAGCATCTGGAACACCGCCACGCAGACGCCGATCAGGAAACCGCCGACCAGGTTGGCCGCGAGCGTGCCCCACGGCAGCAGCATCGGGCTGCCGGGCGCGCCGACGTTGAGCCAGAGCGCCAGACCCCAGCGCGCGAGCGCGCCGAGGCTGGCGCCGATGCAGATGCCGAGGACGGGAAGCAGCATGGGACGAAGGACGCGGCGGGCCGCGCGGAGGATCCGGGATCCCCGAGCATAGCGGCCGCCGGTCAGCAGGCGTCGGCTTCCGCCGCGAACGAGGCCGGCGCATGCGACCGGCAGAAGGCGATCAGGTCGGACACCGGCATCGGCCGGGCGATGGCGTAGCCCTGCAGCTCGTCGAAACCCATGTCCCGCAGCACCGCGAACATGTCCCGCGTCTCCACGCCCTCGGCCACCAGCCGGTAGCCCAGCCGCTTGCCGAGGTCCACGATGCTCTCCAGCAGGATCAGGGCGTGCTCCGAATCGACGATGCTGTCGATCAGGGACTTGTCGATCTTCAGCTTGTCGAGCGGCAGGCACTGCAGGCTCGCCAGGTTGGAATAGCCATTGCCGAAATCGTCCAGCGCGATGCAGATCCCCGCGTCGCTGAGCGCATGCAAGCATGCGAGGCAGCGGTCCGATTTCAGCGCGGAGTATTCGGTGCATTCGATCTGGATGCCGGCGGTCGCGATCGCATGCTGCGCCAGCAGCCCGAGCAGGAAATGCGCGAAATGCGCGTCGGCGAGGTCGCGCGCGGACACGTTGACGGATATCCGGAAATCCAGGCCCGCCGCGGCCAGCATGCCGATGCAGCGCACCGCCTCCCGGACCACCCAGCGCGTGATGTCCACGATGAGTTCGGTGTCGTTCGTCAGGGGAATGAATTCCGCGGGGCTGATGTTCCCCAATTCGGGATGCTGCCAGCGAATCAAGGCTTCGGCGCCGGAGATATTCCCGCCGGTGTCGAGCTTGGGCTGGAAAACCAGGGAAAACTGGTTTTCGGCGATGGCGGTCGTCACCGCATGGAGAATGCGGTGGTTGCGGATATATGTCCGGTCGAAGCTGGCCGAATAATGCAGGACCTGCATCGAAAGCGTCCGGGCGCTCTGCGCGGCGGCGGTCGCCTTGCGCAATGCGTCCTCGGGCTGGGCCCGGGCGCGCGCGATGTCCAGGCACCCGATGACGATGTCGACCATCAGCATGTGCCCGCCGACCGGGCAGGGCTTGGCCATCGTCTCCCGGATGGACGACAGCAGGTTGTTCAGCTCCTCGGTGGCGCGCGGCGTGAGGATGCCGAAACGCCCGACGCCCACGTAGTAGAGGACGGACCGCGGTGTCAGCAGCGACTGGAGCCGTGACCGTATCTCGCGCAGGAGCCCGTCCGTGGCCGCGCTGCCCGAGGCGATGAACATCCTTCGCACCAGGTCGTGGTCCAGGACCTCGACGACGATCAGCGCGCCTTCGTCGCGGAACCGCTCGGGCCCGAAGCGCGCCAGGTCGCGCGCCAGCTGGACATGGTTCTTCAGGCCGGTGGACGGATCCACTCTCCCCGAGAGTTCCTTCAGATAGGGAATCGCCGTCCAGTCCAGTTTCATGGTTTCCTGTGTTGTATTGAGAATCCGGGCAATGAAATTAGTCATGGCCCGACCGCTTGCGAATGTAGCAAGCTCGGCCGGGTCGATTCGATTTAAAAATTCATATTGAATAAATCATTGTTAACATATGCTTCATAGTGGAATGCGAGCCAGTCGCAAATCGAATGTGATTTTGTAAGAAAACCAGAAGGAATAATCTTCGGAGCCGAATGGCGGCCGCCGGGATTAATCTCAGCGGGATCGCATTCCGCCCTCGGGGCGTCCATCGCCGCGAAATGGGATGCTTCCAACGTGCGATGCTTTGACAGAAAGCGCCGCGGATTCCGGATGCGGTCGCGGGTCCGCGCGGTGGCCGGCCCCGGCCCGCGAGGGCATGATGCGGCGGTCAGGCGGAGGCGCGCGCCAGCAGGCGCCGGCCCGGCTCCATCGCTCGATAGTGAATGCATTCTTAAAATACGGCGCTGCCGGCGACCCGCTGGCATCCGTCACCACCGGAGACCGCCCACCATGCCCGCTCACCAGCCTCCTTCCTCATCCGGCAGGCGCCGTTTCGCCACCGCGCTCGCGCTCGCCGCGGCCTGGCCCGCGGCGCGGTCCGAGCCCGCCGCGTGGCCGGCCAAGCCGATCCGCCTGGTCGTCGGCTATCCGCCGGGCGGCGGGGTGGACTTCACCGCCCGCACGGTGCAAGCGCCGCTGCAGCAGCTGCTCGGACAGCAGGTGGTGATGGATTACCGGCCGGGCGCGGGAGGGACGATCGCCGCGGCCGAACTGGCCCGGGCGGCGCCCGACGGCTACACCCTGCTCCTGGCCAACACCGGCCCCTTCGCCATCGCGCCCTATCTCCAGGCCAGGAAGCCCTACGACCCGCTGACCCAGTTCACCTACATCGGCCAGATCAGCCAGGGCAGCTACATCGCGGTGACCCGGCCCGACCATCCCGCGCGGGATCTGCGGGAGTTCGTCGCCTGGGCCAAGGCGCGCGCCGGCGCGGTGAACTTCTCCTCGGGCGGCGCGGGCACGTCCACGCACCTCAACGGCGAACTGATGAACCAGGTCGCCGGCCTGGACATGACCCACATCCCCTACAAGGGCAGCGCGCCGGCCGTGCAGGAGCTGATCGGCGGCCAGACCCAGCTGCTGATCGATGCCGGCACCGTGCTGCTGCCCCAGATCCAGGGCGGCAAGCTCAAGGCGCTGGCCGTCACCGGTCCGCAGCGCGACCCGCAGCTGCCCGAGGTGCCGACGGTGGGCGAACTCGGCCTGGCCGGCATGCAGTCAGTCGGCTTCCAGGGACTCGCCGGCCCGGCGGGCATGCCCCAGGCGGTGGTCGACCGCATCTCCGAGGCGCTGGCGAAGGCGCTGGCGCAGCCCGATGTGCGCGCCAAGTTCGCCGCCGCCGGCGCGGAGGCCCATTACCTCGACGCGCGCGCGTTCGCCGCCTTCGTCCGCGCCGACAATGCGAAGTGGTCGCGGCTGGTGCGCGAGCGCAAGCTGCAGACCGGCTGACGCCGCCCCGGGCGCGCCGGACGCCGGCTGCCCCGCGCCCCGCCCGGTGCGGCGCCACCGGCGTCCGCGCTTCCGCGATCCTTTCCCCGTTCCGTCGTGCAACCTGCGAGTCTTCCCGTGCCCCACGTTCCCCCGATCCCGTTCCCGACCGTCTCCCTGCGCCGCCGCGCCGCGCTGTCCGCCATCGCCTCGGCGGCTCTGCTGGGCGCCGCCACGCCGGCGGCCGCCCAGCCATCCGCCGCTTCCGCCTGGCCGGCCGGCCGCCCGATCCGCATCGTCGTCGCCTATCCGGCCGGCGGCGTCAGCGACGCGGTCGCGCGGGCGCTCGCCGACCGGCTGGGCCCGCAGCTCGGCGCGACGGTGGTGATCGAGAACAAGGCGGGAGCCAGCGGCAGCATCGGCATGGACGCGGTCGCCAAGGCGGCGCCGGACGGCTACACCCTGGGCTTCTCCGCAATCAGCCCGCTGGCGCTCAATCCGCATCTCAACCGCTCGCCCTTCGATCCGGCGCGCGACATCGCGCCGGTCGCGAGCGTGATGTATTCGCCGGTGCTGCTGCTCGCCACCCCGGCCACGGCCGTGCCCGATTTCAAGGCGCTGCTGGCGGACGCCGCCGCGCGCCCGGGCGCGGTGCGCTGGGCCACCTCGGGGCAGGCCTCGGTCGGTCACATCGTGCTGGAGCAGGTCAAGCTGGCGTCCCGCGCCGACATCACCCACGTGCCGTACAAGGGCGGCGGCCAGCAGATGACCGATGCCCTGGGCGGCCAGTTCGAGATCCTGTCGACCAACGCGGGCCCGACGGTCGCGCAGCACATCCGCGCCGGGAAGCTGCGTGCGCTGGCGGTCGGCGCCCCGGCCCGGCTGGAGTCGCTGCCGAACGTGCCGACCCTGGCCGAGCTGGGATTCCCGGCAGCCAACCAGGCCTCGGTCTTCGGCATCTTCGCGCCGGCGCGTACCCCGGGAGCGGTGCTGCAGCGGCTGAACCTGGAGATCAACCGCGCGCTGGCCGAGCCGGGCATCCGCCAGCGCCTGGTGGAGACCGGCAACGTGCCGACCGGCGGCAGCGCGGCGGCTTTCGCGCAGGCGATCGCGGCCGAATCGGCGGCCAACGCCCGCATCGTCCAGGCCGCGCGCATCCAGGCGGAGTGACCCGGCCCGGCCGCGCCTTCAGTGCCGCACGTCGTCGGCGCTGCCGCCCTCGCGCGGGGCGGTCAGGTTGCCGGGGATGCGCTGGTTGCCCGCCTGGCGCTTGCGGAACAGCGCGGCGCGCATCAGGAAGATGGTGGTCACCGGGATGGTGATGCCCACGAAGACGGAGATCAGCACGGCGTGGACCACCGGCCGCTGCTCGACCGCGGAGGAGTAGACCAGCGTCGCGGTCGCCATCGACCAGCAGCCCATGGTGGATCCGAGCGTGGTCGCGTGGATGCGCTGGAAGAAGGTGCGCAGCCGCAGCACGCCCAGGCTGCCCAGCAGCGCCATGGAGCTGCCCAGGAGCACCAGGCATCCGGTCGCGATCTCGGCCCAGCCGGGCACTTGGTCGAGGCTCATGGCCGGGCCTCCCGGCCGGGCGCCGCAGCGGCGGCGCTCATTCGATCACCTCGCCGCGCAGCAGGAATTTCGCCATGGCGGTCGAGCCCACGAAGCCGAAGATCGCGATCAGCAGCGCCGCCTCGAAATACATGCTGCTGGCGTAGCGCAGGCCCAGCACCAGCATGACCAGCATGCCGTTCATGTAGAGGCAGTCGAGGGCCATGACCCGGTCCTGGGCGGACGGGCCGAGCAGCATCCGGGCGGCTGCGCAGGCCATGGCCAGCACGAGCAGGCCCAGGCCGATGTTGATGGACCAGGCGAGGAACAGGCTCATTCGAAGATCTCCATCAGGGGGCGCTCGTAGCGCTGCTTGATGTGCCGCACCAAGGCCTCGCGGTCGCGCAGCTCGAAGACGTGGAGCAGCAGCACGCTGCGGTCCAGGGAAATCTCGGCCCAGGCGGTGCCGGGCGTCCAGCAGACGATCATCGCCATCACGGCCAGCGCGTTCGGGTCGCGCACATCCAGCGGCACGTGGATGAAGTCGGAGGGGATGTCGGCCGAGCGCTTGGTGAGCAGCGCCCGCGCGGTGACCACGTTGGACACCACCGCGTCGCCCATGATGCGCCACAGCAATACCGCCGCCACCAGCGGCCGCCGGATGCGCACCGGCGCCGGGCGCAGGCTGGAGGTGATCAGCGGCACCACCACCGCGAGGATGGCGGCCAGCAACATGTTGCCGAGCGAAGCCGACTGGATCAGCAGCAGCCACAGCGCGAACACCGCGAGCGAGAGCAGGGGGTAGGGCAGGATCCTGCGCTTGACGGAATGCTTCATGGCAGGCGCTCCGGCTGGGGCGCGGGGCCGACCGTCGGCCCCGCCGCGGGGTTCGGGCGCGGCCGGGTGGACAGCACCGCGTCGATGTAGCCGCCGGGCCGGTGCAGCCCGGCGGCGGTGTCCTCGAGGTAGCGCATCGCTTTCCCGCCCTGGACCGCGAGCAGCATGGTCGCGCCGACCAGCACCGCGATCGGCAGCCCCTCGGCCAGCTGCAGCCGCGGTACGCCGCGGCCGGCGGCCGACCAGAAGTGGCGGATCCCGGCGCGCGACAGGGCGACCAGGGCGAGCAGGCCGGAGAGGATCAGCAACGCCATGAAGGTCCAGTGCAGCGGCGTCGGCGGCGCGGCGCCGTCCGCGCCCAGCCCGGCCGGATCGATCAGCGCCGACAGCATGGCGAACTTGCCGATGAAGCCCGAAAGCGGCGGCAGTCCCGCGATCAGCAGCGTGCAGCAGATGAAGGCGAGGCCCAGGCAGGCGATGGCGGCGGGGATGGCGCGGCCGACCAGCACGGCCTCTTCCTCGTCGAGGTTCAGGCGTTCCACCGGCTTGAGGTCGGGCGTGAGGAAGGGCGCGAGGTCGGCGCGCTCGTGGGGCGCGACCGCCGCGCCATGGTTGCGCCAGCGCTCGACCAGGTCGACCAGCAGGAAGAAGGCGCTGGCCGCCAGGGTGGACGAGAGGAGGTAGTAGAGCGCGCCGGCGGTCAGCATCTCCTGCCGGAAGCCGATCGCGGCGAGCAGGGTGCCCGACGAGATGATGACGCCGTAGCCCGCCAGGTTGCCCAGCCGCTGCGACGCGAGGATGCCGATGGCGCCGAACGCCAGGGTGCAGAACCCGGCCCCGACCAGCCAGCCTTCGCCGAAGAAGGCCGAGGCGCCCGCGTCCGCCGAGAAGAGCAGCGTCCAGAGCCGCAGCACGGTGTAGACCCCGACCTTGGACAGGATGGCGAACAGCGCGCCGACCGGCGCGGTCGCGGCGGCGTAGGCCGGCACCAGCCAGAAATTGAGCGGCCAGGCGGCCGCCTTGGCCAGGAAGGCGACCGCGAGCACGGCCGCGCCCGCGTGCAGCAGCCCGCGATCGGCCGCCGCCACCTGCGGGATCACCCGGGCCAGGTCGGCCATGTTGAGCGTGCCGGTCACGCCGTAAAGCATCGAGGTGCCGATCAGGAACAGCGATGATGCTGCGAGATTGATAGCAATGTAGTGGAGCCCCGCCTGCACCCGCGCCCGCCCGGACCCATGGAGCAGCAGCCCGTAGGAGGCGGCCAGCATGATCTCGAAGAAGACGAACAGGTTGAACAGGTCCGCCGTCAGGAAGGCGCCCGCGAGGCCCATCAGCTGGAACTGGAACAGGGGATGGAAATGCACCCCGGCCCGGTGCCAGCGGGTGACCGAGAACACCACCGCGCACAGCGCCACCAGATTGGCCAGCACCAGCATCAGCGCCGAGAGGCGGTCGATCGCCAGCGCGATGCCGTACGGCGCCTGCCAGTTGCCGGGCAGGTAGATGCCGAAGGATGCGACGCCCCCCGGGCCGCCCTGGCCGTCCACCCAGCGCAGCAGCGCGATCGCCAGCAGCAGTCCGGCCAGG
The DNA here is from genome assembly GCA_036946225.1 of Xylophilus ampelinus. Lineage (GTDB taxonomy): Bacteria > Pseudomonadota > Gammaproteobacteria > Burkholderiales > Burkholderiaceae_C > JAKOND01. The sequence goes on along the minus strand of JAQIJO010000002.1, from coordinate 179,854 downwards.
GTGGAGAGCAGGTTCAGGCCCAGCTTCGCGCGGCGCTTCTCCTCGTTCATCAGCAGCATGCAGGCGCCGGTGAACATGGGCAGCAGGATGGGGACCGCCACCAGGTGCGGCATGGCCGCGTCGATCCAGCTGCGCCAGGCGCTCGTCATCGGCGCGCCTCCCTGCCGTCGACGTGGTCGGTGTCGGAGAGCCCGCGCGAGGCCATCATCACCACCAGGAAGAGCGCCGTCATCGCGAAACCGATCACGATCGCGGTCAGCACCAGCGCCTGGGGCACCGGGTCGTCGTGGTTGGCGAGCGTCGCCTCGAGGCCGAGCTTGATCACCGGCTCGCGGTCGATGGTGAGCCGCCCCATGCTGAAGATGAAGAGGTTGACCGCGTAGGAGATGAGCGAGAGCCCCATGATCACCTGGAAGGTGCGCGGCCGCAGCAGCAGCCAGACGCCCGAGGCGGTGAGGACGGCGATGGCGGTGGCGAGGATGGCTTCCATCGGGGGATCAGTGGTTCTGTCCGGAGACGATCCGCGCGCGGGCGGCGGACGGGTGGATGCGGTCCTCCAGCGGCGCCGCGCTGGGGTCGGCGTCGTTCGCCTCGAAGCGCGCGGTGGCCCGGTGGGCGCGCACCGACTGGTGGGCGAGGGCGGTGAGGATCAGGATGGTCGCGCCCACCACCAGCGTGAACACGCCGATGTCGAAGAAGAGCGCGCTCGCCACGTGGATCTCGCCGATCAGCGGCAGGTCGAGGTGCGCGGTGTGGGTGGTCATGAAGGGATAGCCGAAGACCCAGGAGCCGGCGCCCGTCGCGATCGCGACCAGCAGGCCGACGCCGATCCAGTGCCGGGGCCGCAGCCGCAGGTGCGCCTCCACCCACTGGGTGCCCGAGACGATGTACTGCAGCAGGAGCGCCACCGACATCACCAACCCGGCGACGAAGCCGCCGCCCGGTTCGTTGTGGCCGCGCATGAAGAGGTAGACCGCGGCCACCGTCGCCAGCGGGAAGAGCAGGCGCATCAGCACCGCGGGCACCATCAGGTAGCCCACCGCGGTGTCCACCGCGTGGCGCGGGTTGATCAGGTCAGTGTGCGAGATGTCCGCCGGCAGCACCCGCTGCTGCAGCGGCAGGTCCATCGTCTCGCGCGCCGGCCGGAAGCGGCGCAGCAGGGCGTAGACCGTCAGCGCCACGATGCCCAGCACCACGATCTCGCCGAAAGTGTCGAAGCCGCGGAAATCCACCAGCATCACGTTGACCACATTGGTGCCGCCGCCTTCCGGCAGGGCCCGTTCCAGGAAGAAGGGCGCGATGCCGCCGGCCACCTCGGGGCGGGTCATGACCGCGTAGGCCAGCAGGCCCAGGCCGCCGCCCGCGCCGACCGCCACCGCCAGGTCCCGCAGCCGGCGGCTGCGCTGCCAGGGCGTGAGCGCCCGCGCGTCGGTCCGCATGGCCACGCGCTTGGGCAGCCAGCGCAGGCCCAGCAGGATCAGCACGGTCGTCACCACCTCGACCGCCAGCTGGGTGAGCGCCAGGTCCGGCGCCGAGAACCAGACGAAGGTCACGCAGACGCTCAGGCCCGCGCCGCCCAGCAGGCTGAGCGCGGCCAGACGGTGGAACTTGGCCTGCCAGGCCGCGCCGACGGCGCAGGCCCCGCCCACCAGCCACAGCGCCACGAAGATTGGCGAGGCCGGCATGGTCGCGCGGCTTCCCGGCCGCGGGCCGTCCAGGCCGGCGAAGCCGGCCGCCCCGACGGCCAGGGCAGCCAGCACCATCAGGAGCAGCTGCGACTGCAGCCGCCGGGTGCCGAGCAGGCGCCTGCCCCGCCAGGCGAGCAGACCGAGCCGGGCGAGGCCCCTCTCGAAGCCGCGCTTGCCGTCCAGCCGGTGGATAAGCAGCGGCTGGCCGAAGCGTCCCCGCAGTCCCCGGCGCATCGCCAGGTAGACCAGCGCCCCGCCCGCCATCGCCACGAGGCTCATCGCCAGCGGCAGGTTGAAGCCGTGCCAGACCGCCAGGCTGTAGGCGGGGAGTTCGCCATGGACCACCGGCCAGGCCGCGGTGTCCAGGATGCGCCCGACGGAGAGTTCGGGCACGACGCCGACCACCAGGCAGGCCAGCACCAGCAGTTCGACCGGCACCCGCATCCAGTGGGGCGGTTCGTGGGGTCTGCGCGGCAGGTCCCCGGCCGGCGGGCCGAAGAAGACGTCGACCGTGAATCGGAGGGAGTACGCCACGCTCATCAGCCCCGCCAGCGTCGCCAGGACCGGCAGGCCCCATTCGATCCAGACGCTGGCGCTCAGGAAGACGGTCTCGGCGAAGAACATCTCTTTCGAGAGGAAGCCGTTGAGCAGCGGGACTCCCGCCATGGCGGCGCTCGCGACCATCGCCAGGAGCCCGGTCACTGGCATCGCCCTCCGGAGGCCCGACAGGCGCCGGATGTCGCGGGTCCCGCTCTCGTGGTCGATGATGCCCGCCGCCATGAAGAGCGAGGCCTTGAAGATGGCGTGGTTCAGGATGTGGAACACCGCAGCGACCGCCGCCATTTCGCTGTTCAGGCCGAGCAGCAGGGTGATCAGCCCCAGGTGCGAGATGGTCGAGTACGCCAGCAGGCCCTTGAGGTCGTTCTGGAACATCGCGGCGTACGCGCCCAGCAGCAGCGTGCACAGGCCGGCGCCGCCGACCAGCCAGAACCACTCCTCGGTGCCAGAAAGGACGGGCCACAGGCGCGCCATCAGGAAGACGCCCGCCTTCACCATGGTGGCCGAATGCAGGTAGGCCGAGACCGGGGTGGGCGCCGCCATCGCGTGCGGGAGCCAGAAGTGGAAGGGGAATTGCGCGCTCTTGGTCAGCGTGCCCAGCAGCACCAGCACCAGCGCCGGCAGGTAGAGCGCATGCGCGCGGATGCGGTCTGCCGACGCCAGCACCACGTCGAGGTCGTAGCTGCCGGCGATGTGGCCGAGAATCACCACGCCCGCCAGCAGGCACAACCCGCCGCTGCCGGTGACCGTCAGCGCCATGCGCGCCCCCCGCCGCGCGTCCTTGCGGTGGTACCAGTAGCCGATCAGCAGGAAGGAGAACAGGCTGGTCAGTTCCCAGAAGAAGACCAGCTGGAACAGGTTGCCCGACAGCACCACGCCGGACATCGCGCCCATGAAGGCGAGGAAGAACGAGAAGAAACGGGGCACCGGGTCGGCGGCCGACATGTAGTAGCGCGCGTAGAGCACCACCAGGGTGCCGATGCCCAGCACCAGCATGCTGAACATCCAAGCGAACCCGTCCATGCGCAGCGACAGGTTGAGCCCTAGGGACGGGAGCCAGTCCAACTCCTGCCGGATCACGCCGCCCTGGATCACCTGGGGGAAATAGAGCGCCGCCTGGACGGTGCAGCCCAGCCCGATCAGTCCGGCCAGCGTCGATTCGCGGTTGCGCGCGTTCGCCGGCATCAGGGCGGCCAGCAGGCTTCCGAGGAAGGGCAGGAGGATGAGGCTGATCAAAGGCATGCGCCTTGGATTCTATCTAATGAAATGCTGCGATCGTGTATCCATTTTTCAATAACGATCCCGCTTCCTTGGCGAGAAGGCGAGCTTCTGACGTTATCTCGATCGGAATGCAAAGGAGAGGCGGGCCGGGCGGCTAGGGCCGTAGCGCGAGCCGGTTGAGCATCCAGCCCGCCGCGACCATGCCGAAGGTGGCCGTCACGCTGACCACCGAGCCGTAGCCGTGGCAATTGAGGCTGCCGTCCGCGGCGGCCGATGCCGTACCGCAGGCCGCATCGACGGGGGCGGCCACCGCCTCGCGGCTGTAGACGCCGGCGATGCCGATGGGCCGCCCAGCCTTTCCCGCCGCCGGCTTCGGCGCACCGTGGAACTTGCGCAGACGGTAACGGACCTGGGCGAGCAGGGGGTCATGGGTGACCGAGGCGAGGTCGGCGATGTCGACGAGGTGCGCCTGGGTCTTTCCGCCCGCGGCCCCGGCGACGATGAACGGGAATCCGCGCTGCTCCGGTGCGCGCGCCCAGGCGGCCATGCGCGACTTGGCGCGGATGGCGTCGCAGGCGTCGATGACACCGTCGACCGGGCAGGGCAGCAGGGCCGGCCAGTTGTCCTCGGTCACGAAGTCGTCCACGCCGACCACCTCGCAGTCCGGGTGGATGCGGCGGATGCGGTCCGCCATCGCATCGATCTTGGCCTGGCCGACGGTGTCGCCGAGCGCATGGATCTGCCGGTTGAGGTTGGATTCCGCGACGTGGTCCATGTCCACCAGCACCAGCCGGCCGACGCCGCTGCGCGCGAGCGCCTCGGCAGCCCACGAGCCCACGCCGCCGATGCCCACGACCGCCACCGAAGCTTCGCGGATGCGGGCGGCGCCCGCCGCCCCGTAGAGGCGGGCGAGGCCGCCGAAACGGCGCTCGAAGTCGGCCTCCGCTGGCGTTCCGGCGGCGGCCGCAGACGGTTCTTCGGCTGTCGCGCGTGCTCCGTGCGATGCGCTGGCCATGGCGTCCTAGAGCTGCGTCAGGCGCTGCTTGGCGGCGCCGGCGGCTTCGGACTGCGGATAGTTCTTCACCAAGTCCTCGAGCGTCTTGCGCGCGTTCGGGATGGCTTTGAGTTCGATCTGGCAATTCGCCAGCGCCAGCATGGCTTCCGGCGCCCGCGCATGGTTCGGGTTCTGCGCCAGCAAGGCGCGGAAATTGACGATCGCTTCCTTGTAGTTGCGGTTGGCGTACTGGGCGTTCCCCAGCCAGAACAGCGCCGACGGGGTGAAGCCGCTGCCGGGGTAGCGCTTCACGAAATCGATGAACGCGCCCTGCGCGGCGGGGAAGTTGCCCTGCCGGAAGGTCGCCAGCGCCGCGTCGAAATCCTTCTTTTCGGTCGGGTCGGCCGAGAACTCCATGCCGTCGAGCGTGAGCTTCTCGGGTTCGAGCTTGCGCATGCGTTCGTCGACGCCTTGCGCCAGTTCCTTCTGCCGGCGCTGCAGGTCCGCGACGTCGCGCACCAACTGCTCGTTCTGCCCGCGGATCGTCGCCTGGTCGTTGCGGTTGGCTTCGATCTGGTTCTGCAGGGTCAACAGGCTGCGGCGCAGCTGCGCGTTGTCTTCCTTGGTCCTGCGCAGTTCCTCGTTCAGCGAATCGATGCGCTGGCGGATGTCGAGGATGGCGCGGCGCGCCTCGTCGTCGTCGAACAGCCCGGCGTGCGACGGCGCGCTGCACAGCAGGAACGCCAGGGCGGCGGCGGCCACCGGGCCGCCGCCGCGCAGGGAGAGTTGGCCCGGCCGGCGCATCAACGGTACGAGATTTCCGCGCGGCGGTTCTCGCTGCGCGCCGACTCGCTGCTGCCCGGCACGGCCGGCTTCTCCTTGCCGAAGCTCACGGCTTCCATCTGCGTGTCGCGGACGCCCAGCAGGCTCAGCGCGCGGCGCACGGCCTCGGCGCGCTTCTGGCCCAGCGCCAAGTTGTACTCGCGGCCGCCGACGTCGTCGGTGTGGCCTTCGATGGAGATACGGCGGTTGCTGTTGGCCTGCAGGAAGCGCGCGTGGCCGTCGATCAGCGACTGGAACTCGGGCTTGACGACATAGCTGTCGAAGTCGAAGTAGACGATGCGCGCGACGCCGACCGGGCCGGCGGCGGTGCTGTTGTTCGCGCTCAGGTCGACCGGCGCGACGCTGCTCTGGCTGGTGCCGCCGGCGCCAGCGCCCGATGCGCTGCCGGTCGGCATGCCGGTATTGGCGCTGGCGGTGTCGTTGACCTTGACGCCGGAACTGCAGCCCGCGACCAGCGCCGTGATGGCGAGCGCCAGGGAAATCTTCTTGAACATGGGAACTCTCCTCGAAATAACTAGCGTTGGAAAATCATTGCTGCTGCTGGAACGGTCCCCAGTCGGGTTCTCGGATGTCCCCGCCCCGGCCCGCGAGCCGGGCCTTGATCTTTCCGTCCAGCGTGGTGGTCATCAGCGCCTCGCGGCCCTGCTGCTGCGTCGCGTAGACGATCAGCTTGCTGTTCGGCGCGAAGCTGGGGTTCTCGTCGGCGCCGGTGTCGGTGATGGCGGTCACCGTGCCGGAAGCCAGCTCCATCACCTGCAGCTTGAACGCGCCGCCGGTGCGCGAGATGTAGGCGAGCCAGCGCCCGTCCGGGCTGACCGAGGGCGAGATGTTGTAGCTGCCGCTGAAGGTGACGCGCTCGGCGTTGCCCCCCGAAGCCGGGATCCGGTAGATCTGCGGGGAGCCGCCGCGGTCGCTCACGAAATAGATCGAATGTCCGTCCGGCGCGTAGGCCGGCTCGGTGTCGATGCTCGAACTCTGGGTGAGGCGGCGCGGTTCCCCGCCGGCGGCCGGGATGGTGTAGAGCTGCGAGCCGCCGTCGCGGCTCAGGGTCACCGCCAGGGTGTTGCCGTCCGGCGACCACGCGGGCGCGCTGTTGGAGCCGCGGAAATTCGCCACCAGCCGGCGGCGGCCGGTCGCGATCTCGTGCACGTAGACCACCGGCTTGCGCGACTCGAAGGACACGTAGGCCAGCTGCGTTCCCGAGGGCGAGAAGGCCGGCGAGATGATCGGCTCCGGACTCGCGAGCGCCGACTGGGCGTTCTCGCCGTCGGAGTCCGCCACCCACAGCGTGTAGCGCGACGCGGCGCGGGTGATGTAGGCGATGCGGGTGGAGAACACGCCCTTCTCGCCGGTGAGCTTCTCGTAGATGAAGTCCGCGATGCGGTGCGCCGCGAGGCGGAGGTCGCCCGGCTGCACCACGAAGCCCTGCCCGCCGAGGTCTTGTCCGCGCACCACGTCCCACAGGCGGAACCGGATGTCGTAGCGGCCGTCGCCGAGGCGGGTCACGCTGCCTGCTGCGAGCGCGTCGGCGGAGCGCTGGCGCCAGACCGCGACGTCGGGTCGGCTGGTCTCGTCGAGCGCGTCGGCGCCGGCGTCGATGTTGCGGAAGCGGCCGCTGCGCTCGAGGTCGGCGCGGACGATGGCGCTGATCTTCTGCGGGGATTGGTCCTCGCCGCGGAACTGGGCGATGGCGACCGGGAACTGGGTGAGGCCTACGCCCGACACTTCCACCCGGAACTGCGCCGCCGCCGGCAGCGTCGCGCCCAGGGACAGGGCGGCGATCGAAGCGACCACGCCACGTCGGCGGGTGAGGGAAGACAGGCCGGAGAGCGCGGGAACTTCGGGACGGGAAATGTTCATCAAGCGGACGAGGTGGGCGGACACGGCGGGCCGCGGAAAGAGCTGCGGACCGGAGCATCGCGAATGTTACACACTGGCAGGGGGGCGCTGTGACAAATCGTGCCCCTCGGCCGCGAAATCCGCATGCGGGGCCGAACGTAGAATCCCGCGCTTATGTCCCAAGTGTCCGCGCCCGAGAGCGCTCCTTCCGGCCCGCTCTGGGCGCGCCTGCGCCGCCTCGCCGGGGTCTTCGGCCAGCACCGCCTGGCCTGGGCCCTGGCCGGCCTGGCGGCGTTGACCGCGGCGATCACCGAGCCCCTGATCCCCGCGCTCCTCAAGCCCCTGCTCGACCGCGGCTTCGTGCAGGGCAGGCTCCAGCTGTGGATGGTGCCGGTGGCGCTGGTGGGCCTGTTCGCCATCCGCGGGCTCGCGCAGTTCGTCTCGCAGTACGCGCTGGCGCACATCTCGAACGAAGGCATGCTGACGATGCGCCGGCGGATGTTCCGCCGGTTGCTGTCGGCGGACATGGGCCTCTTCTCGAAGCAGTCCGCCAGCGCGCTCTCGAACACGGTGGTCTACGAGGTGCAGACCGGCGCCATGCTGCTGGTGCAGGCCCTGCTCGGCCTGTCGCGCGACGGCTTCACGGTGGTGGCCCTCCTGGTCTACCTGATCTACCTCAACTGGCAGCTGACGCTGATCGTGACGGTGCTGATTCCCGGCGTGGCCTGGATCATGAAAACCCTGTCGAGGCGCCTCTACCGGATCACCAAGGTCAGCCAGCAGGCCACCGACGACCTCGCCTACGTGGTCGAGGAGAACGTGCTCGCGCACCGGGTGGTGCGGCTGCACGGCGCGCAGGAGAGCCAGGCGTCCCGGTTCGACGAACTGGGCCGGAGCCTGCGCCGCTTGGCCATCAAGTCGACCGTGGCGTCGGCGGCGATGACGCCCCTGACGCAGCTGCTCGCCGCATTCGCCCTTTCGGCGGTCATCGTGATCGCGCTCTGGCAGGACCGGTCGCAGGCGACCGGCATCGGTGTGTCGGTCGGCAGCTTCGCGGCGTTCATGGCGGCGATGCTGATGCTGATCGCGCCGATCCGCCGCCTCGCGGACGTGGCCAATCCGTTGACCCGCGGCGTGGCGGCGCTGGAGCGCGGCCTGGCGCTGATCGAGAACGTGGCGCCGGAATCGAGCGGCGACTGGGCGCCCGAGTCGGTGCGCGGCGACATCGCGCTGCGCGGCGTGACCGTCCGCTACGGCGACGGCGAGGGCGCGCCCGCGCTGGACCGGATCGACCTCCACATCCGCCCGGGGCAGGTGGTCGCGTTCGTCGGGCCTTCGGGTTCCGGGAAGACCACCCTGGTCAACCTGCTCCCGCGTTTCGTGCTGCCGACCGAAGGCGAGGTCTTGGTCGAGGGTCGCGCGGTCGGCGACTGGCGCTTGCAGCACCTGCGCTCCCAGTTCGCGATGGTGAGCCAGGACGTGGTGATGTTCAACGATACGGTGGCCGCCAACGTCGCGATGGGACAGGCGCTGGATCGCCAGCGCCTGCAGGCTTGCCTCGAAGCGGCGAATCTCGCCGGCCACGTGGCGTCGATGCCGCAGGGCATGGACACCGTCGTCGGCCACAACGCCTCGCAGTTGTCGGGCGGGCAGCGCCAGCGCCTGGCGATCGCGCGGGCGCTCTACCGCGACGCGCCCGTCCTGATCCTGGACGAAGCGACTTCCGCCCTCGACAACGAATCGGAGCGGCTCGTGCAGGAGGCGCTGTCGCGCCTGATGCGCGGCCGGACGACGCTGGTGATCGCGCACCGCCTCTCCACCATCGAGCATGCCGACCGCGTCGTCGTCATGGACCGCGGCCGCATCGTGGAGCAGGGCACGCACGACGAACTGGTCCGCAACGACGGCCTCTACGCCCGCCTGCACGCGCCCTTGTCCTCGGCGGGGCGCATGCCGGGCTGAAGCCGTCCGGCCGTGCGCGGCCGCGAACGGACGCCGTCGGCCCCCCGGTGCTCAGAGCAGCACGATGTCGTAGTGCTCCTGGCCCATCGCCGATTCCGCCTGCAGCGAGATCGGCTTGCCGATGAAGTCCGATAGCCCGGCCAGATGCTGGCTTTCCTCGTCGAGCAGCAGTTCGATGATCGCGGGCGCGGCGACGATGCGGAATTCCCGTGGGTTGAACTGGCGCGCCTCGCGCAGGATCTCCCGCAGGATGTCGTAGCAGACGGTCCGCGGCGTCTTGGCCACGCCCTTGCCCTGGCAGGCGGGGCAGGGTTCGCAGAGCATGTGGGCGAGCGACTCCCGGGTGCGCTTGCGGGTCATCTCGACCAAGCCCAGCTGCGAGAAACCGCCGGGCATCATCGTCTTCACCCGATCGCGCCGGAGCTGCTTGCGGAACTCGGACAGCACCGCTTCCTGGTGGTCCTCGCGCGCCATGTCGATGAAGTCCACCACGACGATGCCTCCGAGGTTGCGCAGACGGAGCTGGGTGGCGATGGCCTGCGCGGCCTCGAGGTTGGTGCGGAAGATGGTGTCGTCGAAATTGCGCGCGCCGACGAAGCCGCCGGTGTTGACGTCGATGGTGGTAAGCGCCTCGGTCTGGTCCACCACCAGGTAGCCGCCGGACTTGAGGTCCACCCGGCGGCCGAGCGCGCGGGCGATTTCCTCGTCGATCGAGTAGAGGTCGAAGATCGGCCGCTCTCCCCGGTAGTGCTGCAGCTTGGGCAGCGCGGCCGGCGTGTACTCGTGGCCGAAGGCCTGGAGGGCGTCGAACTGCTCGCGCGAATCGATCCGGATGGTGTTCGTCGCGTCGCTGACCAGGTCGCGCAGCACGCGCTGCAGCAGGTTGAGGTCCTGGTGGAGCAAGGAACGGGGCGGCCGGTTCAATGCGGCCTCGCGGATGCGCGTCCAGGTCTTCCGCAGGTAGCGGATGTCGTCGGCCAGTTCCTCGTCCGACGAGTCCTCGCCGTTGGTGCGCAGTATGAATCCGCCGGTCGGCGCGCCGTCGAGGCCGGCCGCCGCCAGCGACTGCAGCCGGGCGCGCAAGGCGTCGCGCTCGGTGGCCGGGATCTTCTGCGACACGCCGATGTGGTCGTCCTGCGGCAGGAACACCAGCAGCCGCCCCGCGATGCTCATCTGGGTGGACAGGCGTGCGCCCTTGGTTCCGATCGGGTCCTTGATGACCTGCACCAGCAAGGATTGCCCTTCGAACACCTGCTTCTCGATCGGGACGGCGGGTTGGGACTGCCGCGCGGCCGACAGCGACTCGCCCTCGGGCGGGCGCTGCCACACGTCGGCCACATGCAGGAAGGCCGCGCGTTCGAGGCCGATGTCGATGAACGCCGACTGCATGCCCGGCAGCACGCGCGAGACCTTGCCCAGGTAGATGTTGCCGACCAGGCCCCGCTCCAGGGTGCGCTCGACGTGCAGCTCCTGGACCGAGCCGTTCTCGACGACGGCGACGCGGGTTTCCTGGGGCGACCAGTTGATGAGGATGTCCTGCTGCATGGGAAGGGGGATGCGAACGGTTGGGGGAGCGGCGGATCGCGTCGCCGCGGCGGCGGGCCGGGCGCGGGGAACGCCATCGCCGGGATTGTCGGTCAGGCCGGCGTCCGGATAGGCGCGGCTGCGGAGCGTCCGGGCGAACGACGGTCTAGCGGGGCGCGGGGTCGGAGGACCGGTGCCCGTGCGCGAGGAAGAAACGCAGCATCTCCCGGCTCGCATCGGGGCCGCGCGGCTCGGTGAACGATCCGTCGGCGCTCCCGCCCGACCACGCATGGCCGGCCCCGTGGACGATCCACTGCTCGGCCACGGTGCGGCCGTCTTCGTCGCGGTGCGTGCGGCGGGTGTAGGCGACACCGTGCGGCGACGTGCCGCGCTCCTCGGTCGTGCGCGGCTTCCTTCCCGACAGCGCAGCGGACACGACGTGGTTGCCGTGGTCGGAATGCACCGTGCCGTCGCGGTCCCCGTGGAAGACGATGGTCGGCGCTGGCGTTGTCGCGTCGATGCGCGATCCGCCGTCCGGCCCCTTGCCGCTGTGCATCGCCTGCAGCGCGCCCATGGCGTCCCGCGCGGTGCCCGGCGCCAGTCCGGAGTGGACGCCGGCGGCGGCGAACACGTCGGGGTAGGTCTGCGCGAGCACGGCCGCCATGGCGCCGCCGGCGGACAGGCCTGCGACGAAGACCCTGTCCGCATCCGTCCGGTGCGTTTTCGTGATCTCCCGGGTGAGCGCGGCGAGCAGGGCCGGCTCGCCGCGTCCGCGTTGCTGGTGGCTGGACTTGAACCAGTTCCAGCAGCGTTGCGGATTGGCGTCCTGGGATTGCGCGGGGTAGAGGACCAGGAAACCGTGCTCCTGCGCCAGTCGGTTCATCTGCGTCCCGGCGGCGAAGTCGTCCGGATCCTGTGTGCAACCGTGCAGCATCAGCACAAGCGGGCGCGGTGCCGCCGGCATCCCGGATGGCACGAACAGCTTGTATTGCACGGATCGGCCGCCGTGCTGGAAGCTGCCCGCTAGGAATTGCCCGGCCTCCGTGCCCGAGGGCTCCGTGCTGCTCGGAGATGCCTCCTGCACGCCGGGCGCCGCGGGGATCTCGGCCGCGTCCACGTCGATCACCCGATCGTCCCGGGCGCGCGGACCGGCGGCGTTCGCGGGGAAAGCCGTCGGGGCGGAATCGCCCAGCGCGCGCTGGATGGCGAGGGTCGCTTCCTGCAATCGGCCGACGCGGGTGAGGCTGGAGACCTGCTGCATCAGGTCCTTGAATTTCGCGGGCATGCCGTTGCGGTCCATGGATGGCTTTCTGTCGGGGGAGGGGGTCAGGAAATGCGCCCGGCCAGCGCCTTCCGCACGCCGGGATCGGCATGCAGCGCGCCGAGGACGGTGATCGATTCGATTGTCTCGCCCGCCAGCTCGGGGCTGACGTCCGCGGCGATCTGCGCTAGGCCGAGGACCCGGATCCGAAGCTTCTCTCCGGAGGCGCGCACCGCCTCCAGTTGCGCCGCATCGAACCGCTGGAGCCCGACCACCAGCATGCGACGGCTTCCGGCCTGCCGGACGGCTTCGGCATGGTTCGCGAGCTGGTTGCGGATCGCCGTCCGGATGAAGTCGGTGCGGTTGGAATAGAAGCCCTCCGCTAACAGCAGATCGATCTGCCCCAGGTCCACGTAACCGAGATTGATCGTGATCTTCTCGGACTCGAGCGGCTTCGCGCGGGTGCTGTCCGGGGTCATGTGCTCTTGCATCGTTGCCATGCCCCATGTTACGCCATCCACGTGGATGGCGCATGGATTACTTTTCTATTTTGTAAGTTACGTCAAGACTTTCAAAAAACTACTTTCGAGCTCGCAATCATCTACCCCGACCCATACGGATGACTAGATCTCGATCTCTCCGATAGAAACCAGCGCATCCTGGTTCCGAACGACCAAGCCGCCCGGCTCGATCCGGATGATGTCTTCCCGTTCGAGCGCCTTCAGTTCTTGGTTCACCCGCTGACGCGATGCGCCGAGCAGTTGCGCGAGTTCCTCCTGGGCGAGCTGCAGGACGATGCGCACCTCGCTGCTTCCCGGGCTGGCGGGCGCACCGTAGGCCCGCACCAGGTAGCGCAATTGCTTGGCCAGCCGGGCGCGCAAGGGCAGGGTGTTCAGGTCTTCGATGAGGCGGAACAGGTTGCGCGTGCGCCGCGCATGGAGACGGATCAGCGCTTCGGCGAACTCCGCATGGTCGACCAGCAGCTGCTTGAAATCCTTGCGCGACAGGCAGAAGACCGTGGTCGGGCCGTGGGCGTACGCATCATGCGTCCGCTCGTCCCCATCGAAGGTGGCCACGTCGCCGAACCAAGAGCCCGGCTCCATGTAGGTCAGCGTGATCTGCCGCCCGGAAGCCGACGTGGAGCTGATGCGCACCGCGCCGCTGGCGCAGGCCAGCCACTCCTCGGGCGCATCGCCGCGCGCGACGATGCGCTGTCCGTCGGTGTAGCGCCGCACGTAGGCGCAGCGGAAGATGTCATGGCGCAGCGAGGGGGAAAGCAAGGAGAACCAACGGCCGTGGTTGATGGCGCTGCGTTCTTCGACGGTCAGGAGCGGGGAGTCCATAGGGGAATCAGGAAATCGCGCGGTGGACCGCGCCGGGGTTCGCGAGGGCTCGTTGCGTCGATTCGCGGTGCAGATGATGGAGGCGGCGGCCGTGCTCGCGCTCCAGGAAGGCGTCCAGCGGCAGCTCCCTGGCCGCGCCGTGCAACTCCTTGATGTCGGCGACCAGCGCAGCCGGGACGCCGGCCAGTCGCGCCGCCCAGGCGATCGCCTCCGCGCGCGCGGCGCCAGGGGCCGCGATGCGGTTCACCAGCCCGACGGCCTGCAGCCGGGTCGCCGGCATCGGCGTGCCGTCCAGCAGGAGTTCCATGGCGAGGGGAGCGGGCACGCCGCGCGCGGCGTGCCAGATCGCGCCGGCCGCAGGCAGCACGCCGAGCGCGGCATGCGGCAAGGAGAACGCCGCACGGTCGGATGCGACGACCAGGTCGCAGGCCAGCGCCAACGCCAAGCCCGCGCCGGCCGCCGTGCCCTCGACCGCGGCGATCAGCGGCTTGGGAAAGGTGGCGATGGCTTCCATCCAGTCGCGTAGGTCCGCGCGCGCGAAGCCGTCCGCGTCGGATGCGTCCGACGGGGCCCGCGGCCTCGCCGACGCGCGCAGCGCCTCCAGGTCTTCTCCCCAGCTGAAATGCGTCCCCTGGCCCGCGAGCACCACGGCGTCCACGTCGGCGCTGTCCGCCGCGGTGTTGAGCGCCTCGATGCCTGCGGCGTACACCGCGGGCGCGAGCAGGTTGCGGCCATCGGCGCTCGACAGCGCCAGGATGGTGATCCGCCCTTCGCCGGTGCTGAGCAGTTCGGTCGGCACGGCTCAGTCTTCTTCCTGGAGCAGGCTCAGGCCGATGGCACCGCGGCGCCGCAGCCAGGGGCTGGGGCGGTAGCGGGGATCGCCGTAGACGGTCTGCAGGTTGAAGAGCACTTCGAGGATGTTGGTCGGTCCGAGGCGGTTGCCGAGCGCCAGCGGGCCCGCGGGATAGCCGAGGCCGAGCGTGACCGCCGTTTCCAGGTCCTCGGGCGAACAGATGCGTTGCTGGCAGATGTCGGATGCGATGTTGATGATCGTGGCCAGCACCCGCTGGGTGACGAATCCGCCGCTGTCGCGGATGACGCTGACCGGCTTGCCGTCGCGCGCGAAGAGCGCATGGGCCGCGTCGCGGATGTCCGCCCGCGTCGCGGGCGTGGTCGCCAGGACGCGCCGGCGGCTGGAGGCGTCGTCCACCAGCAAGTCGATGCCGACCGTGCGCGCCGGATCGAGCCGCTCGACCACAGCGACCGTCGTCATGTCGAATCCCAGGGGCGCGACCAGCGTGAGGGCGTTCGGCGACGGGCTCTGGCCGGTCTCGATCCGGGCGCCCAGGTCCTTGAGCAGTTGCAGCAGCTCGGAACGGCGGGCGGCGCGGGACGAGACCCAGACCGGCGGCAGTTCCTCGACCCGCGGGACCGGCGGCTCGTCGGGCACCTGCTGCTTGCCTTCGGGGTACGCGTAGAAGCCATGCCCCGACTTCCGGCCCAGCAGCCCGCCGGCCAGGCGCTGCGCGGTGATCACGCTCGGACGGAAACGCGCTTCCTCGTAGTACTGGTGGTAGATGGACTCCATCGCCGGATGCGACACGTCGAGGCCGGTCAGGTCGAGCAGTTCGAACGGGCCCAGCCGGAAGCCCACCTGGTCGCGCAGGATGCGGTCGACCGTCGCCGGATCGGCCACGCCTTCGGAAACGATGCGGAGCGCCTCGGTGCCGTAGCCTCGGCCGGCGTGGTTGACGATGAAGCCCGGCGTGTCCTGCGCCCGGACCGCGCGGTGCCCGGTGGCGGCCACCAGCTGCGCGAGCCGGTCGCAGACCGCCGGATCGGTGCGCAGCCCGGAAATGACCTCCGCCACCTTCATCAGCGGCACCGGATTGAAGAAGTGCAGGCCCGCCACCCGGGACGGCAGTTCCAGTCCGGCGGCGATCGCGGTCACCGAAAGCGACGAGGTGTTGGTGGCGAGCACGCTCGTCGCCGGCAGCAGCGCTTCGAGTTGCGCGAAGAGCGCCTGCTTGGCGTCGAGGCGCTCGACGATGGCCTCGATCACCAAGTCGCAGCCGCGCAGTTCGGCGAGCGCTTCCGCCACGGAGAGCCGCTCGCGCCAGGCGGCGACATCGCCGGCATCGGCCTTGCCCGTGGCCTGGAGCCTGTCCCACTGCGCCGCGACGGCTTCCTGCGCCTCGGCCGCGGCGCCCGGCCGGTTGTCGAAGAGCCGCACGCTGCAGCCGGCCTGGGCCACGATCTGGGCGATGCCCCGTCCCATGGCGCCCGCGCCGACGATGCCCACGCATGTGAAGGAAATAGTCATCCGGGGATTATCGCCACGGCACGGGCGCCGGGCGCCCGGCGCCCGCCTCAGCGCAGGTCGATCTGGTGGATCGCGAAGCGGCCGGCGCGCCGGTCCGCGAAAAAGCGCTCGAGCGTGGCCTGCACGGTCCGGAACGCGATCTGGTCCCAGGGCACCTCGTCCTCGCGGAAGAGGCGCGCCTCCATGGTCTCGTGGCCCGGATCGAAACGGTCGTGCAGGAGCTCCGCCAGGTAGAAGAAGTGCACCTGGCCGACGTGGACCACGCTAACCACGCTGAACAGCGCCCCGGTCGTGAATTCGGCCCCCGCTTCCTCCCGGGTTTCGCGGGCCGCGCCTTCGGCCAGGGTCTCGTCCAGTTCCATGAAGCCGGCCGGCAGGGTCCAGAGGCCGCGCCGCGGCTCGATGTTCCGTTTGCACAGCAGCACCCGGTCGCCGAGGACGGGCACGGTGCCGACCACGTTCAGCGGGTTGTCGTAGTGGATGGTGCCGCAGGCCGGGCAGACCGCGCGTTCGCGGGTATCGCCGTCGTCGGGAATGCGCCACTGCACGGCGGTGCCGCAATTGCGGCAATGGCGTTGGGTTCGTTGCAGCTTCATCGGAGAGCGGAGGGATGTGGCCGCGGAGGCTTCCCGGCGCTGTCGCGCAGTGTGCCATGCGCGCAGGGGCGAGGCGGCACGGCGGCGCGGTATCCTGGGACGATGAAGCTCTACAACTATTTCCGGTCCTCGGCCTCGTTCCGGGTGCGCATCGCGCTGAACCTCAAGGGCCTGCCGTTCGACTATCGGCCGGTGCACCTCGCGCGGGGCGAGCACCTGCGGCCCGGCTTCGCCGACAAAGTGGCGGACCCGCTATTGCCGATGCTCGAAACCGACGACGGCGGCCAGCTCGTGCAGTCCATGGCGATCGTCGAGTACCTGGACGAGATCCATCCGTCGCCGCCGCTGCTGCCGGCCGATGCCTGGGGCCGTGCGCAGGTGCGCGCGCTGGCCCAGGCGGTGGCCTGCGACATCCATCCGATCAACAACCTGCGGGTCCTGCGCTACCTCACGCAGACGCTGCAGGCCGGGGAGGACGCGAAGAACGCCTGGTATCGCCACTGGACCCGCCAGGGACTCGAAGCCTTCGAGCGCCAGCTCGAACGGCTGGCCGGGACAGGCGCGCCGTCGGGGCCGTTCTGCTGGGGCGCCGCGCCGACGCTCGCCGATTGCTGCCTGGTGCCGCAGATCTTCAACGCCCGACGCTTCGCGGTCGACCTGGCCGGCCTGGACCGCACCATGGCCGCTTTCGACGCCAGCATGGCGCTCGATGCGTTCCAGCGGGCGCAGCCTGCGGCGTGCCCGGACGCGGAGGGCTGAGTGGCCCCGGCCCCGGAAGCGCTCGCGACCGCGACCGGCGGGTGGCTGCATCCCGGCTGGCCCGCGCCGGCCTCGGTCCGCGCCCTGTTCACCGACCGCTCCGGCGGAGTCTCCCAAGGCTGTCATGCCGGGCTCAATCTCGGCGCGCATGTCGGCGACCTGCCCGAGTCGGTCGCCGCCAACCGCGAGCGCCTCGCGGCGGCCATCGGGCAGCGGCCGGTGTTCCTGGAACAGGTCCACGGCACCGACGTGGCGGTGCTGGACGGCGACCGGCCCGGACCGCCGGCGCTGCGGGCCCACGCGGTCGCCGATGCCGCGGCCACGTCCGAGCCCGGGGCGGTGTGCACCATCATGGTGGCCGACTGCCTGCCGGTGCTGTTGACCGACCGGGGAGGCCGCGCCGTGGGCGCGGCGCACGCCGGATGGCGGGGCCTGCTGGGGCAGCGGGGATCCGGCGTGATCGAGCGGACCGCCGACGCGGTGGCGCGGCTGGCCGGATGCGCGGCGAGCGATCTGATCGCCTGGCTGGGGCCGTGCATCGGTCCCGGCGAATTCGAAGTCGGTCCGGACGTGCGGGACGCCTTCGTCCAGGCGGACGCGCGGGCGGCGGACCGCTTCGTCGCAGTTCCCGGGGCTGACGGCCAATGGTTGGCGGACCTGCCGGGCCTCGCGCGCCAGCGCCTGGCTTCGCTCGGCATCGCGGCCTGGGGCAACGACGGCGGCGACGGCTGGTGCACCGTCCGCCAGCCGTCACGGTTCTTTTCGCACCGGCGCGACAGCCGGCGGCTCGGCGGCAGCGGACGCATGGCCGCCTGCATCTGGATCGTCGGGGCTCAGCTCGGGGGGGATTGAGGCCGGTCCCGCGCCCGCCGGGGCGCCGTCGCCGTGCGCCGGCGCCCCGGCCCGTTCGCGCGCCCTGCGCGCCGCGCGCCGCGCTGGGGTCCGCATCAGGTAGGTCAGCAGGCCGACCGGCAACACCCCGTAGAGCACGAAGGTGACGGCCGCGCCCAGGAGGGTGCCGGTGGTGTTGGTGGCCTCGGCCACCGCCATCATGAAGGCCACGTAGATCCAGGCGACGATGACGAGGTGCATGCTGCGTTGATTTCGGTCCCGGCTCGGTGACAATGGCGCGGCCTGCCGCCGGGACCGGCCGCAGGCTCCGCACAGCCCCATTGTCGGGCACCAGACGCACGCACACGGAGACCGCCATGAGCACCCACGCATCGTCCCCAGGCCAAGGCGCAGCGCTGCCTTTCCCCTCCTTCCCCGCGGCCGTGCCGAAACTCGACGTCCAGAAGCTGCAGAACCTGCAACAGGACTATCTGCGCGAACTCGCGGCCCTCTGGACGCCTCCGGCCGCCGGCGAGCCGGCTCCGGCGTTGGCCGACCGGCGCTTCGCCGACGCGTCCTGGACTTCCAACCCGATGGCTGCGATGACCGCGCGGGCCTACATGCTCAACAGCCAGGCCTTGCTCGACATGGCCGAGGCGGTCGAGGCCGATGAGAAGACGCGCGCCCGCATCCGCTTCGCCATCGAGCAGTTCTCGGCCGCCTGCGCGCCCAGCAACTTCCTCGCGCTCAATCCCGAGGCCCAGAAGAAAGCCCTCGAGACCCAGGGCGCCAGCATCGGACAGGGCGTGCGCAACCTGCTCAACGACCTGCAGCAGGGGCACATGCAGCAGACCGACGAAACCCGGTTCGAGGTCGGGCGCAACGTCGCGACGACCGAAGGGGCGGTGGTCTACGAGAACGCCTTCTTCCAGCTACTCGAGTACCGCCCGCTGACGGCGCGCGTCCACCAGCGACCGCTGCTGATGGTGCCGCCGTGCATCAACAAGTACTACATCCTGGACCTGCAACCCGCCAATTCGCTGGTGCGCCACATGGTGGCCCAGGGCCACCGCACCTACATGGTCAGCTGGCGCAATCCCGACGAATCGCTGGCCCGTGCGACCTGGGACGACTACGTCGCGCACGGCGTCCTGCAGGCCCTCGCCACGGTGCGCGCGATCACCGGCGCCGACACCGTCAACGCGCTCGGCTTCTGCGTGGGCGGCACGCTGCTCTCCACCGCCCTGGCGGTGCTCGCCGCGCGCGGCGAGAAGCCGGTGGCCTCGGCCACGCTGCTGACCACCTTCCTGGATTTCAGCGACACCGGCGTGCTCGACCTCTTCATCGACGAGTCGGCGGTCCGCCTGCGGGAACTGCAGTTCGCCGCAGGCGGGCTGCTGCCCGGCCGCGAGTTGGCGTCCACCTTCAGCTTCCTGCGTCCGAACGAACTGGTCTGGAACTACGTGGTCGGCAATTACCTCAAGGGCGAGACCCCGCCGCCGTTCGACCTGCTCTACTGGAACAGCGACGCCACCAACCTTCCGGGCCCGTTCTACGCCTGGTACCTGCGCAACACCTACCTGGAGAACCGGCTCAAGCAGCCCGGTGCGGTGAGCGTCTGCGGTGTGCCGGTGGACCTGTCGCGCATCGACATCCCGGTCTATCTGTACGGCTCGCGCGAGGACCACATCGTACCGGTCGGCACCGAAGGCGGCGGAGCCTACGCCTCCACCCGCATCCTCCCGGGGCCGAAACGCTTCGTGATGGGAGCGTCCGGCCACATCGCGGGCGTCATCAACCCGCCCGCCAAGAAGAAGCGCAGCTACTGGATCCGCAACGACGGCGCCTTGCCCGAACGCCTGTCCGACTGGACGGCCGGCGCCACCGAGAAGCCGGGCAGCTGGTGGGAGGACTGGACGGCATGGCTGGCGCCGCTCGCCGGCCCGATGGTCGACGCGCCGCGGGCGTACGGGAGCGCGCAGTTCCCGCCGATCGAGCCGGCGCCGGGACGCTACGTCGCGCAGAAGGCCTGAACCTCGCGGCGGCGCGCGGCGGAAGCGAATAAACCAGGGTTTCTCCGGCGGCGCAATGTTTTTTGCACCGCACAATAGCCCGGTGCGCGCCGCCCGGGCCGGCACCGGCAACGCAGCCAGCCGCAGCGCGCGCATGCGATCACCTCTGAAACGTCGTTGAAACTGGGAAAGACATCTATGGAAGACATCGTCATCGTTGCAGCCACGCGCACGGCCGTGGGCAAGTTCGGCGGGGCGCTCGCGAAGACTCCCGCGACCGAGCTGGGCTCCATCGTCATCCGTGAGGTACTGCGCCGCAGCGGCCTGGCCGCGGAGCAGATCGGCGAAGTCATCATGGGCCAGGTGCTCACCGCCGGCGCCGGCCAGAATCCCGCGCGCCAGGCGCTGCTCAAGGCAGGCCTGGGCCAGCCCACGCCCGGCCTGACCATCAACGCGGTGTGCGGCTCCGGCCTGAAGGCCGTCATGCTGGCCGCGCAGGCCGTGGCGACGGGCGACAGCGAGTTCGTCATCGCCGGCGGACAGGAGAACATGTCCCTGTCGCCGCACCTGCTGCCCAATTCGCGCGACGGCCAGCGCATGGGCGACTGGAAGCTGATCGACAGCATGATCGTCGACGGCCTCTGGGATGTCTACAACCAGTACCACATGGGCATCACCGCCGAGAACGTGGCCAAGAAGTACGGCGTGACCCGCGAGCAGCAGGATGCCCTCGCGCTGGCGTCGCAGCAGAAGGCCGCCGCCGCGCAGGACGCCGGGCGCTTCAAGGACGAGATCGTCCCGGTGCAGGTGCCGCAGCGCAAGGGCGACCCCCTGGTCGTGGACGCCGACGAATACCTCAACCGCAAGACCAACGCCGAAGCGCTGGCCGGCCTGCGCCCCGCCTTCGACAAGGCTGGCGGCGTGACCGCGGGCAACGCGTCGGGCATCAACGACGGCGCGGCGGCGGTGCTGGTGACCACGGCGCGCAAGGCGGCCGAACTGGGCCTGACTCCGCTGGGCCGCATCGCGAGCTACGCCACCTCGGGCCTCGATCCCGCGTACATGGGCATGGGCCCGGTCCCCGCCTCCCAGAAGGCGCTGCAGCGCGCCGGCTGGAGCCCTGCCGACTTGGACCTGCTGGAGATCAACGAGGCGTTCGCCGCCCAGGCCTGCGCCGTCAACAACGAGATGGGCTGGGACACCTCCAAGGTCAACGTCAACGGCGGCGCCATCGCGATCGGCCACCCGATCGGCGCTTCCGGCTGCCGCATCCTGGTCACCCTGCTCCACGAGATGCAGCGCCGCGACGCCAAGAAGGGCATCGCTTCGCTGTGCATCGGCGGCGGCATGGGCGTGGCCCTGACCATCGAACGCTGACAGGCGCCATCGCGGCCCGTGCGGGGCGGCATCCATCACTCGATTCAACAAGGAACATCATGAGCAAGAAAGTGGCATACGTGACCGGCGGCATGGGCGGCATCGGGACCGCCATCTGCCAGCGGCTGCACAAGGACGGCTACACCGTCATCGCCGGCTGCGGACCGACCCGCGACTACGCGAAATGGCTCAGCGAGCAGAAGGAACTGGGCTTCACCTTCCACGCCTCCGTCGGCAACGTCGGCAACTGGGATTCGACCGTCCAGGCTTTCACCGCCGCCAAGGCGGAGCACGGCCCGATCGACATCCTGGTGAATAACGCCGGCATCACCCGCGACCGCATGTTCCTCAAGATGACCCGCGAGGACTGGGACGCGGTGATCGAGACCAACCTCAACAGCATGTTCAACGTCACCAAGCAGGTGGTCGGGGACATGGTGGCCAAGGGCTTCGGCCGGATCATCAACATCAGCTCGGTCAATGGCATGAAGGGCCAGGCCGGCCAGACGAACTATTCGGCCGCCAAGGCCGGCATGCACGGCTTCTCGATGGCGCTGGCGCAGGAGCTGGCCACCAAGGGCGTGACCGTCAACACGGTGAGCCCGGGCTACATCGGCACCGACATGGTCAAGGCGATCCGCCAGGACGTGCTCGACAAGATCGTCGGCACCATCCCGGTCCGCCGCCTGGGCGAGCCGGGCGAGATCGCCTCGATCATCGCCTGGCTGGCATCGGAGGAGGGCGGCTACACCACCGGCGCCGAGTTCGCGGTCAACGGCGGCCTGCACATGCACTGACGCCGACGGGCGCAGCGGCGCGCGCCCCGCGCCGTCGCGACGGGAAGGGACCTGCCGGCGGCAGGTCCTTTTTTTTGCCAGAGCATGGCCGCCGTGGAAAAGGGGCGCCCTGCCCGGCCCGCGCGCACCGGCGCCAGGGATCAGGGTTTTCCCTCGGATAACGTTCGCATAGTGAACTTCGCGCTGCGCGGGCGTCTCCACCCGGGTACAGTTCGCCGCCTTTCGAAAACCAAGCACCCCGCGTCCCCAGGGACCGCGGACGCGACCACAACAACGGAAACCGGACATGGCCCATCCCACTCCCCATGCGGCGGACGGCGCGACCGCGCCGAAACGCAAGCTCCCCCTCTACCGCTCGCTCTACGTCCAAGTGCTGGCCGCCGTGCTCGTCGGCGTCCTCCTCGGGCATTTCCATCCCTCGCTCGGCGAAAGCATGAAGCCGCTGGGAGACGGCTTCATCAAGCTGATCAAGATGATCATCGCTCCGATCATCTTCTGCACGGTGGTGGTCGGGATCGCCGGGATGGAGGACATGAAGAAGGTCGGCAAGACCGGCGGCCTGGCGCTGCTGTATTTCGAGGTGTTCAGCACCGTCGCGCTGGTCATCGGCCTCGTGGTGGTCAACCTCCTGCGTCCCGGCGCCGGCATGAATGTCGATCCATCGACGATCGACACCAAGTCCATCGCGGCCTACACCGGCCCCGGCAAGATGCAGGGCACGGTCGACTTCCTGCTCAACATCATCCCCAACACCCTGGTGGACGCTTTCGCCAAGGGCGAGATCCTGCAGGTCCTGCTGATCGCCGTCATGTTCGGCTTCGCCCTGCACCGTTTCGGCGGCCGCGGCACGCTGGTGTTCGACATGATCGAGAAGACCTCGCACGTGCTCTTCGCGATCGTCGGCTTCATCATGAAGCTGGCTCCCATCGGCGCTTTCGGTGCGATGTCCTTCACGATCGGAAAGTACGGCATCGACTCGCTGTTCTCGCTGGGCAAGCTGATGGGATCGTTCTACCTCACCTGCCTGCTGTTCATCTTCGTCGTCCTGGGCGCGGTGGCCCGGTTCCACGGGTTCTCGATCTGGAAATTCATCAAGTACATCAAGGAGGAACTCCTGATCGTGCTGGGCACCTCGTCATCCGAATCCGTGCTGCCGCGAATGATGGAGAAGATGGAGAACCTGGGCGCGAAGAAGTCGGTGGTGGGCCTGGTGATCCCGACCGGCTATTCCTTCAACCTCGACGGCACGTCCATCTACCTGACGATGGCCGCGGTCTTCATCGCCCAGGCGACCA
The DNA here is from genome assembly GCA_036946225.1 of Xylophilus ampelinus. GTDB lineage: Bacteria > Pseudomonadota > Gammaproteobacteria > Burkholderiales > Burkholderiaceae_C > JAKOND01. The sequence continues at coordinate 156,631 of JAQIJO010000002.1, read as the reverse complement.
ACACCGACATGACGCTGGTGCAGGAAATCACGCTTCTGGCGGTCCTGCTCCTCACGTCCAAGGGTGCGGCGGGCGTCACCGGCAGCGGCTTCATCGTGCTCGCCGCCACGCTGTCGGCCGTCGGCCATGTCCCGGTCGCAGGCCTGGCGCTGATCCTCGGCATCGACCGGTTCATGTCCGAAGCCCGCGCGCTGACCAACCTCATCGGCAACGGCGTGGCCACCCTGGTCGTGGCGAAATGGACCGGCGATCTCGATATGGCGCGGCTGCGCGCGCGACTCGACAACGAATCCTGGATCGAGGCGCAGGAGCCCGAGGCGCTGGCAGACGCGCGCACCGACACGATGCCGCTGCGCTGAAAACCGGGCGCGCCGAGCGCCCCCGCCGGCGCGACCTTCCGGTCGCGCCGGCTTTTTTTCGGGGCGGTGCGGTTCCGAACGCAAAAAATCGGTCGGTGCCCACAGGACGGACCTGCACTTGACGGTATAAAAGGCTTCGTCCATCCAACCGGCGGTCAGGTAGCGCGGTCGGGCGCATGCGCCTGCCGGTCCGCCGCTCCCTCGCCGCCTCGCCACCTTCCAGAACATCGCCGATGCCCCACAGCGTTTCCCTGATCAGCACCATCGCCGTCGGTCTGGGTCTCGCCCTGGTGCTCGGCTTCGCGGCCGCGCGCCTGCGCCTGCCGGCGCTCGTGGGATACCTGCTGGCGGGAGTGATCATCGGCCGCTACACGCCCGGCTTCGTGGCCGATGCGGAAATCGCCAGCCAGCTCGCGGAGATCGGGGTGATGCTGCTGATGTTCGGCGTCGGGCTGCATTTCTCCATCGACGACCTGCTTTCGGTCCGGAAGATCGCGCTGCCCGGGGCCATCGTGCAGATCGCGGTCGCGACGCTGATGGGCATGGGCGTGGCGATCGGCTTCTGGGGCTGGAGCGTCGGCACCGCGCTGGTATTCGGCTTGTCGCTGTCGGTGGCGAGCACCGTCGTGCTCCTGCGCGCGCTCGAGACGCTGGGCATCCTCGACTCCTTCACCGGCAAGATCGCCGTCGGCTGGCTGGTGGTCGAGGACCTGGCGATGGTGCTGATCCTGGTGCTGCTGCCGCCGCTGGCGGGATTCCTGGGCGGCTCGGGCGCAGGGGTGGCGGCGAGCCGCGACCTTCCGCTCTGGCAGACGCTGGGCCTCACCCTGGTGCAGGTGGGCGGCTTCGTCGCGCTGATGCTGATCGTCGGCCGGCGGGTGTTCCCCTGGATCCTGTGGCAGGTGGCGCGCACCGGCTCGCGCGAACTGTTCACCCTGTGCGTGGTCGCTGCGGCGGTCAGCATCGCCTTCGGCTCCGCCGCGCTCTTCGGCGTGTCCTTCGCGCTCGGCGCCTTCTTCGCCGGCATGGTGATGCGGGAGTCGGAATTCAGCCACCGTGCGGCGGAGGAATCGCTTCCCCTGCGCGATGCCTTCGCGGTGCTGTTCTTCGTGTCGGTCGGCATGCTGTTCGATCCGCGGGTGCTGATCGCGCACCCGTTCCAGGTGCTCGCCGTGGTGGCGATCATCCTCGTCGGCAAGTCGATCGCCGCGGCGGTGCTGGTGCTCCTGTTCCGCTATCCGCTGCACACCGCGCTGACGGTGTCGGCCAGCCTGGCGCAGATCGGGGAGTTCTCTTTCATCCTGGTGAACCTCGGCATCACGCTCGGCCTCATGACCGTCGAAGGGCAGAACCTGGTGCTGGCCGGAGCCTTGATCTCGATCGCGCTGAACCCGGTGGTGTTCCGCGGCATCGAGCCGATCCGCACCTGGTTGCTCGCCAAGTCGGCTTACGCCCGGACGCTGGAGCAACGCGACGACCCGTTCGCGGAGCTCCCGGTCACCACCGACGCGCGCTACCTGTCGCGCCAGGTGGTGCTGGTCGGCTACGGCCGCGTGGGACGCAGGATCGCCGCGGCGCTCGCGGCCCGGGAGATCCCGTACGTGGTGGCCGAGCAGAACCGGGAAGTGGTCGAGCGCCTGCGCGGCGAAGGGGTCGCCGCGGTGTCCGGGGACGCCGCGGACCCGGCGGTGCTCATCCAGGCCCACATCGCGCGCGCCCGTCTTCTGGTGATCGCCACGCCCGACACGCTCAACGTGCGGCAGATGATCGACACCGCACGCACGCTCAACCCCGGGATCGAGATCGTGTTGCGCAGCCACAACGAAGAGGAAGCGCGGCTCCTGGAGCAATCGCACGCCGGCACGGTGTTCCTGGGGGAACAGGAGCTGGCCTCCGCGATGGCGCGCCACGTCATCGAGCGCGCCGCGGTGCGTTGATCCGCAAGTCCCGGTGGCCCGCGCGTGGCGTTCGCGCATCGGGCGCGGGTTCATCCAGGCGACGATGCGCGCCGCCTGCCGGTCGCGCTCCGGAAGCGACGCCGGTCAAAAGTAAAATCGCGGGCTGCAGATTCAACAATCCATAAGGAATTCTCGTGGCTGGACACAGTAAATGGGCCAACATCCAACACCGCAAGGGTCGTCAGGACGAAAAGCGCGGCAAGGTCTGGACCCGCGTCATCCGGGAGATCATGGTCGCGGCCCGCGCGGGCGGCGGTGACCTGTCCGCCAACCCGCGGCTGCGCCTGGCCGTCGACAAGGCCAAGGCCGCGAACATGCCGGCCGACACCATCAAGCGCAACATCGACAAGGCCACCGGCAACCTCGAAGGCGTCAACTACGAGGAGATCCGGTACGAGGGCTACGGCATCGGCGGCGCGGCCATCATCGTCGACACGATGACCGACAACCGGGTGCGCACCGTGGCCGAGGTGCGGCACGCCTTTTCGAAGCACGGCGGCAACCTGGGCACCGAGGGCTCGGTGTCTTTCCAATTCAAGCACGTGGGCCAGATGGTCTTCGCGCCCGGGGCCGACGAGGACCAGATCATGGAAGTGGCGCTGGAGGCCGGCGCCGAGGACGTGGTGACCGGCGACGACGGCGCGATCGAGGTGCTGACGGCACCCGCCGATTTCGAAGCGGTCAAGGCCGCGCTGGAGGGCGCAGGCCTGGTGCCCGACCTGGCCGAGGTGACCATGCGGCCGGAAAACACGGTGGAACTCGCGGGCGACGATGCCGCCCGCATGCAGAAGATCCTCGACGTCCTCGAAGACCTCGACGACGTGCAGGAAGTCTTCCACAACGCGGAAATCTGACGGATGTCTATGAAAATTCTCGTCGTCGGCGGCGGTGGCCGCGAACACGCAATGGCCTGGACCCTGTCCCGGTCGCCCAAGGTGCAGAAGGTCTTCGTGGCGCCGGGCAACGGCGGCACGGCGCGCGACGCGCGCCTGCAGAACATCGACATCGTCGACGTGCAGGCGCTGCGCGCCTGGGCCCAGGAGGAGAAGATCGCGCTGACGGTCGTCGGTCCGGAGGCGCCCCTGGCGGCAGGCGTGGTCGACGAATTCCGCAGCCACGGCATGCGCATCTTCGGCCCCACCCGTGCGGCGGCGCAGCTGGAGAGTTCCAAGGCCTTCTCGAAGGCCTTCATGCAGCGCCACGGCATTCCGACCGCCGAATACGAGGCCTTCACCGACGCCGCGGCCGCCCATGCCTACATCGACGCCAAGGGCGCGCCGATCGTGGTGAAGGCCGACGGCCTGGCCGCGGGCAAGGGCGTGGTCGTCGCGATGACCGCCGCGGAGGCGCACGAGGCGGTCGATTTCATGCTCGTCGACAACAAGTTCGGCGTGAGCCACAACGACGGCGGCGCGCGCGTCGTCATCGAGGAATTCCTGCAGGGCGAGGAAGCCAGCTTCATCGTGCTGTGCGACGGCAAGAACGTCACCGCGCTGGCCACCAGCCAGGACCACAAGCGCCTGCAGGACGGCGACGCCGGCCCCAACACCGGCGGCATGGGTGCCTATTCGCCCGCGCCGGTGGTGACCGCGGACGTGCATGCCCGCGCCATGCGCGAGATCATCCTGCCGACCATCCGCGGCATGGAGAAAGACGGCATCCCGTACACCGGCTTCCTGTACGCGGGCCTGATGATCGACCCGCAGGGCAAGCCCAAGACGCTCGAATTCAACTGCCGCATGGGGGATCCGGAGACCCAGCCGATCCTGATGCGCCTCAAGAGCGACCTGTGCGACGTGCTGATGGCCGCGACCGACGGAAAGCTCGACCAGGTGAACCTCGAATGGGACCGCCGGGTCGCCCTGGGCGTGGTCATGGCCGCGCACGGCTATCCGCTGTCGCCCCGGAAGGGCGACGCGGTGCTGGGCCTGCCGGCCGACGCGGACGATGCGATGGTCTTCCACGCGGGCACGGCCCTGGATGGCGACGGCGTGCTGCGGACCAGCGGCGGCCGGGTGCTCTGCGCCACCGCGCTTGGCGACAACGTGCGGCAGGCGCAGCAGCGCGCCTATGACCTCGCGCGGGGCATCCACTTCGACGGCATGCAGTACCGGCGGGACATCGGCTTCCGCGCGATCAAGAGCTGATGGCGGAATCCTCGCAGGTTGCCGGCGTACGGGACTACCTCCGCGCGCTGCAGGCGCGCATCGTCGACGCGCTGGAGGCGGTCGAATCGGAAGCCGGAGCGCCGTCGCGCTTCGTCTCCGATCCTTGGCGCAAGGAAGCCGGCGAGGCGCTGCAGGGCGATGGCGTCACCCGCATCCTCGAGGGCGGCGCGGTGTTCGAGCGCGCCGGTTGCGGCTTCTCGCACGTGCGCGGCCCGTCCTTGCCTCCGTCGGCCACCCAGCACCGGCCGCAGCTCGCCGGCGCGCCTTTCGAAGCGATGGGCGTGTCGCTGGTGTTCCATCCGCGCAACCCGTACGTGCCCACGGTGCACATGAACGTGCGCATGATCGCCGCAGGCCACCCGGGCCAGGAACCGGTCTGCTGGTTCGGCGGCGGCATGGACCTCACGCCGGTCTACGGCTTCGACGAGGACGCGGTCCACTTCCATGCGGCCTGCCGCGACGCCCTGGCGTCCTTCGGGGAAGACAAGTACCCGCGCTTCAAGGCGTGGTGCGACGAATACTTCACGCTGCGGCACCGCCGCGAGCAGCGCGGCATCGGCGGGATCTTCTTCGACGACTTCTCCGAATTCGATTTCGACCGCAGCGCCGCGATGATGCGCGCGGTGGGCGATGCCTTCCTCGGCGCCTACCTCCCCATCGTCGCGCGCCGGCAGCGGACGGCCTACGGCGCGCGGGAGACGGATTTCCAGCGCTACCGGCGCGGCCGTTACGTCGAATTCAACCTGGTCTGGGACCGCGGCACGCACTTCGGCCTGCAGTCCGGCGGCCGAACCGAATCCATCCTGCTGTCCATGCCACCGATGGCCGCCTGGTCGTACCGCCGGCAGGACGCGGCGGGTTCGCCCGAAGCCCGCCTGGTGGAGCATTTCCTCGTGCCGCGCGACTGGGTGTGATCGCCGACCACGCGACCGCGGAAAATCCCCGATACATACGCCGCGCCGCGGCCGGATGGACGCGCGCTATATTGCGCCAACCCATTTCGGCCCCGTCCGGCCCGTCCCACTCCCTTTTTCCACTTACTCGATGAACACACCTCAGACCGAAACCGCCGCCAAGAAGGACGTGCAGAAGCTCCAGCGCGCCATCGTCGATGGCCTGGAGGACGTGAAGGCCCAGGACATCCAGGTCTTCAACACCGAGGCGCTGTCGCCGCTCTTCGAGCGCGTGATCATCGCTTCGGGCACGTCCAACCGCCAGACAAAGGCGCTGGCGTCCAGCGTGCGGGACGCGGTCCGCGAAGCCGGCTTCGACAAGCCGCGCATTGAGGGCGAGGAGAACGGCGAGTGGATCATCGTGGATTGCGGGCCGGCGGTGGCCCACATCATGCAGCCCGCGATCCGCCAGTACTACCACCTGGAGGACCTGTGGGGCGAGACGCCGGTGCGGCTCAAGCTCGGCGGCGCCAAGCCGGGCCCGAAGGCCGGTGCCGGGAAAACGGCGGACGAAGCCGACCCCGCACCCAAGAAGGCGCCCCGCAAGCGCGCCGCCGCGGTGAGCGCCGATGCGCCCGCGAAGCCGGCGCGCGCCGCCGCGCCGTCGGCCGGAGAGACGGCGCCCGCGACGGCGCGCAAGCCGGCCGCGCCGCGCAAGCGTGCGACTACCGCATCGGCCGGAACGTCGACGGCACCTGCGAGCAAGGCAGCGGCCCGCAAATCCCCGGCCCGCAAGGCCTCCGCCGCGGGCCTTCAGGCGATCGACGCGCCCAAGGCGCCCGCCAAGACGGTGAAGGTCAAGACCGTCGGTGCGGCAAGCGCCGCGCGCAGCGCGGCGACCAAGGCGGCCAAGGGCGTCAAGTCCGGCACGACCGCCGCGCGCAAGAAGCCGGCGGCCAAGCGTCCCGGCTGAGCGCTCCGGCGCCGTGAAACTGCTGATCGTCGCGGTCGGGCAGCGCATGCCCGACTGGGCCCAGGTGGCGTACGACGACTATGCGAAGCGCTTCCCGCCGGAGTTGAAGGTCGAGATCAAGGCTGTGAAGACCGAGTCGCGCGGATCGAAGACGGTCGAGACCATCCATGCGGCGGAGCGCGAGCGCATCGCGCAGGCCATCCCGCGCGGCGCCCGCATCGTGGTGCTGGACGAGCGCGGTACCGCGCTGACCACCGTGGCGCTGGCCGGTCGCCTGCGCCACTGGCAGCTGGAGGGCGACGACACCGCCCTGGTCATCGGCGGGCCCGACGGGCTCGAACCCGCGTTCCGCCAAGCGGCGCACGAACGCATCCGCCTGTCCGACATGACCTTGCCGCACGCGTTCGCCCGGGTGCTGCTGATCGAGCAGCTGTACCGGGCCTGGTCGGTCAACGCTGGCCATCCCTACCACCGCGAGTGACACGATTCCAGCGGAGCGGACCGCTGGATCGGTACCGTTTCCCACTGATCCAGAAGCCCATGCCTTCCTTCGTCTACCTCGCGTCCCAGAGTCCGCGCCGCAGCCAACTGCTGGACCAGATCGGCGTCCGCCATGTCTTGCTGGTGGCCAACGCGCCCGGCGACGTGGAGGAGGATGCGGAGTCGATCGAAGCGGAGCGCGCGGGCGAGCCACCGGAGGCCTACGTCGTGCGCGTGACCGCGGCCAAGCTGGACGCGGCGGTCGCGCGCCGCGTCCGGCGCGACCTGGCGCCCGCGCCGGTGCTGTGCGCGGACACGACCGTCGCGCTGCCCGGACGCATCCTCGGCAAGCCCGGATCGCCGGAGGAGGCCCGCGCGATGCTGGCCGCGCTGTCCGGCACGGAGCACCAGGTCTGGACCGCCGTCGCGGTGGAAGGCGAGGACGGCACGCGGCATGCGGCGTTGAGCCGTTCCGACGTGCGCTTCGCTCCGTGGACCGCGGACGACATCGATCGCTACGTCGACAGCGGCGAGCCCTTCGGGAAGGCCGGCGGCTACGGCATCCAGGGGCGGGCGGCGGGATGGGTGGAGCGCATCGCCGGCAGCTACAGCGGGATCATGGGACTGCCGCTGTTCGAGGCCGCGCGACTGCTGCGCCGCGCCGGCCTGGCCGTCTGAACTCAGCCCGGGCGCGGATGCGCCACGGCGTCGGGCGCCGGCGCGCTCGCATCCCGGTGCCGGAAGTGAGCCAGCAGTCCGCGGAAGCTGGTCGCGTCCTTGTAGCCGGCGCGGTGCACCACCTCCGGCTCGGGCATGCCCTCCCGCAGCCAGAAGACGATCCGGGTGTTGCGCAGCACCTGCGGGCCGATGTGCCGCTGCGCGGGCATGTGGACCGTGCCGGATGCCCGGAGGATCACGTCCCCGACCACCTTGAACAGCGTTCGGTCCGAGAGCGGCACCGCGCGCCTCGACAGGAACACCCATCCGGATGGCAGGTCCGTCGCGCCCGGCGCTTCGTGCCTCCGGTCGAGCCAGGTCTGCAGCGCACGGGACGATGCCTCGCCGAGGGGCAGCGAACGGGCCTGCGCCTTGCGCTTGCCTTCGATCTCCAGCGACAGCATGCCCGGCCGCAACAGGTCCGGCCGCACCTGCCGCATGGTGAGGCCCTTGATCTCACCGGGCGTCAGCGCTTCCTCGAGCAGCAGCAGCAGGATGGCGCGGTCGCGCACCTCCAGCAGCTTGGAGCCGGCGGGGAGTTCACGGTAGATCGCCTCCCACTCGAGCGAACTCAGGATCTGGGCTTCCTTGGCGAATTCGCGCGCGTGCTCCTGCGCGTTGGGCCGCGGCACCGGATTCTTCCCGATCAGGCCGCAACCGACCGCATGCTCATAGAGTTCGCGAAGCACCACCCGGTAACGGCCGCGCGTGACGTCGCTGACGCCGGCCTCCGAACGGGTGGAATTGGGCGAGGGGCCGTTGCGCAGGAAGCGCGCGACGGTTTCGGGCGCGACGTCGAGGTAGCTGGCGGCGCGGGGATGTCCCTGCAGGTCCGGTTCCCCCAGCCATCGGCACCAGAGTTCCCAAATATGGCGGTAGGGGCGCGCCGCCTGGCGCGTCAGCGGCTCGTGCGAACTGCGCTCGCGCATGGCGATCCAGTCGTCATACAGCGCATCGGGAAGCATCGAAGACAATCCTTGGTTTTCCGCGGACCGCCTGGCGGCGGACGCATGTCGTGGGTGCCGTCATCTTCGGGGAGCGTCCGATGTCCGTCGGCCTATACGGCACCTCCGGGTCGGTGGGCATTATCCGCCAGCGCTCCGCTTCCCCGGGTATCGAAATACTGCAGGAACCGCGACCATGATCCCTAGCGACCTCCCATCGGCCGACGAGCATTTCATGCGGCGCGCGCTGGACGAAGCGGGCAAGGCCCGATCGATCGGCGAGGTGCCGGTCGGCGCGGTCGTGGTGCGGGACGGCGTGATCATCGCGTCCGGGCACAACCGCTGCATCGTCGACAAGGACCCCACGGCGCACGCCGAGGTCGTCGCGCTGCGCGCGGCCGCCCGGGCATCGGGCAACTACCGGCTCGACGGCTGCACGCTCTACGTCACCCTGGAACCGTGCCCGATGTGCTGCGGCGCGATGTTCCATGCCCGCGTGGGGCGCGTCGTCTACGGCGCGGCGGACCCTCGGACCGGATCGGCGGGATCGGTCGTGGACCTGTTCGCGCAGCGCCAGCTCAACCACCATGCGGAAGTCGACGGCGGCGTGCTGGGGAGCGACTGCGGCGCGATGCTGCAGGACTTCTTCCGGGACCGGCGTCGGATCTCGAAGCACCGCGACCCGTTGCGCGAGGATGCGCTGCGCACCCCGAAATCCGCATTGCCGGGAATCGCTCCGGGGATGCCCGTGCGGTCCTCTTTCTGCACGGGAAACGCCGCGCTGGAGGGGCTACGCATGCACTACCTCGACACCCTGCCGGATCCTGCGGCCGCGGGCGTGACGCGCGCGGGACCGGTTTGGCTGCTGCTGCACGGCCCGCGGGCCTGGAGCCAGCGCTTCCAGGCCGCAGCCGCGGCTCTGGCGCATGCGGGGCATCGGGCGGTGGCGCCGGACCTGATCGGCTTCGGTCGCAGTGACAAGCCGAAGCGCGAGGATTTCCACGATGCGCTCTGGCATGCGCGCAGCCTCCAGGCGCTGGCGGAATCCCTGGAACTGCGCGGCGTCGTCGTGGTGGCGGAGGAGGGTGCCTGGCCCATCGCCTGGACCATGATGGAGCAGGATCCCTCGCGCTACGCCGGTTCGGTTCTGCTCGCCGAAGAAGGCGGGCTGCCGCCGCCGGCCTGGCATTCCGACGCGCCTTATCCCGACCGCGGCCACCGGGCCGGGCCGCGCGCGCTCGAACGGATGCGCTCCCCGCGCCCGGCTCCGCCGGACGGCCGCCCGGGACCGGACGGCGCGCGGCCGCACCTCGACCTGGCCGGGCCGGACGTCTCGCCCCGCGAGGAGTCGGCGTGGCTCCGGAAGGCCATGGAATACTTCGGGGCCTGATCCATTCCCGGCCCGTCCAGCGGGCATCCACGTGCAATCCATGCCATCGTCCGAGCCCGCCGGCACCGAAACCGCGTCCGCGCGCCACATTTACATCTATTCGCCGTCGGGCGCCGTGCGCGACCCGGCGGCCTTCGCGCGCGGCGTCCGGCGTCTCGAATCCCTGGGCCACCGCGTGGAGGTAGACCGCGACGCGCTCGCCCGCCATCAACGCTTCGCAGGCGACGACGCAGTCCGCGCCGCTGCGGTGGCGCGGGCGGCGGCCAGCGGAGCCGACGTCGCGATGATTTCCCGGGGCGGCTACGGACTGACCCGCATCCTGCCGGCGCTGGACTACGAGGCGCTCGGCACGGCGGTCGAACGGGGCTTGCGCTTCGTCGGCCTGAGCGATTTCACCGCGCTGCAGGCGGCGCTGCTGGCGCGCGCGGATGCGGGCAGCTGGGCCGGCCCCGCGCTGCTCGACGATTTCAGCGCGGAAGGCGGCACCGATCCGATCACGCTCGCGGCTTTCGCGAACCTGTTGCAGGATCGCGCCGCGGCGGTGGCCTGGAGATCGCCGGACGACGGCAGGCCGGTCCCGGACCTGCGCATCGAGGATGCCGTGCTCTGGGGCGGCAACCTGAGCGTGCTCTCGGTGTTGCTCGGAACGCCGTACCTGCCGGCGGTGGATGGCGGGATCCTGTTCTTCGAGGACGTCAACGAACATCCGTACCGGGTCGAGCGCATGCTCGCCCAATGGCTGCACGCAGGCATCCTGTCGCGGCAGCGGGCGCTCGTGTTCGGACGCTTCACCGATTACCGGTTGTCGCCGCACGACCAGGGATTCGACCTTCCCGACGTGCTGCGGTGGATCGGCGAGCAGGCGAGGGTGCCGGTGGTGGCCGGCCTGCCGTTCGGGCATGCGCCGGGCAAGCCCGCGATCCCCTTCGGACGGCGTGCGGATCTGTCCGTCGCCGCCGGCGAGGTGCGTCTCGCCTGGAGCGCTCCGCGTCCCGCCTGACGCGGATCCCGGGCACCGGTCAGGCCGTGCCCGCCTGGCGGCGGATCTCCTCGGCGAGCGCGACCACCGTCCGCGGCGCCGACCCCTCGGCCTTGTTGCTCACGGTGACGTAGGCGTTGTATCCGGCGCGGGTGGTGGCCAGGATCACTTTCGCCAGCACCTGGCGCGTCTCGGGGTCAGGATCGCGCATGGCGGCAAACGGCGCGTACAACCGTTCGGCCTCCTCGAAGCCGCCGGGACCGCCGTGCATGCGGTGGAGGTTCCAGCGGCAGACCAGGGGGCCGGGCCACAGCCTGCGCAGCATGGCCAGCTGGCCGTCAATGGCGGGCATCCGGGCATGCAGTCCCAGGCAGAAGGTGGCGCCGGCGTCGCGCAGCACCGCGGAAAAATCGGGCATCCAGTCCTCGGACAGCCAGACGGGATCGCGCACCTCGACCGCGACCGCGGCGTCCGGCGCGGCGGTCCGTAGGTCCGGGAGCGCGGCCAGCATGTCGCCGAGCCGGCGCATCAGGCCGGCGCGGTCCGCCAGCAGGTCCGCGGGCAGCGGGCTCAGCTGGAAGACCAGGGCGCCCAGCTTGTGGCCCAGCCCGTCGAGCGCGGGCAGCGCGAAATCTCGGACCGCCGCCTCGGCCGAGAGGAAGTCGGGATTCGGGAGCACGCGGTGGCCGGACTTGTCGCGCGATTTCGCATCGGTCACCAGGTTCGGCGCCTTGACCACGAAGCGGAAATCGTCGGGGACCTGCGCGGCGTGCGCCTGGAATTGCGCGACCGTCATCGCCCGGTAGAACGCGCGGTCCAGGCTGACCGCGCGCATCAGCGGATGGAGGGCGTACGCCGTCAGTCCGAAGCGCGACAAGGCGTTCTCGGCGTATTCGCCATCCCAGACGATGCCGGCCCAGCCAGGGTAATTCCAGGACGACGTGCCGAGGCGCAGCGTCGGCGGCAGGCGAGCGGCCGCGGACGCGGTTTCCGCCTCCACCGTCCAGGGTACGACGTCCGACGGCGAGTGCACCGGCCGCGGCACGTCGGGCGGGAGCGGGAGATCGGGGAAGAGGGAGTCCTGCATCGGGAAATTGTCGCGTCGAACGGTAGCAGGGCAGGTAGGCCGGCAGCGGAAATGGCCCGATCTACATTCATTACTTTACATAATATACATCGTATGAAGTTTGATCGCTGGAAAGAGACCGGTGGGGAGGTTCACGCCGCTGTTCCACACGACGGCTTCTACTCCGGCATTCCCGCTTGCGCGTATCCGCCGTCCCGATCCCTCACCGCGCCGGAGGCGACGGCTTTCTCTCCGCCATCTTCCTTTCGATCGCGGCGGCGAGTTCTTGGCGGTTGGCCTTGCGCGCGAAGTCGAGGGCCGTGAGGCCTTGCTGGTTGCGCATGGCCGTGTCGGCGCCTTCCTGGAGCAAAAGGAAGGCCGATTCCTCGCGTCCGTAGAACGACGCCATCATCAGCGGCGTCGTCCCGTTGGGCGATTCGGCATCGATGAACGCGTAATGCTCCAGCAACAGGCCCACCATGTCGGTCTGCTGCTTCGGGGTCACGGTGGCGCCGCTCACCGCGTAATGCAGCGGCGTCCAGCCGGTCTTGTTCACCGCCGCGTCGCGCGCGATGAGCTGGCGCGTGAGTTCGAGGTCGCAGCGGATGGCCGCCATCATCAGCGGCGTCTCGCCCGCCTTGTTCTTGACCTCGACCTGCGTCCTGCGGGTGGACAGCAGGATGCGCACCACTTTCGGCGAAGGTTCGCGGATGGCGGAGACCAGCGCGACCTGCCCGTCGGGGCTCATCGCGTTCTGGTCGAAGCCGCGGTTGATCAGGGTCGCGGCCAGGTCGGGATCGTCCCGTTTGATGGCGGCGAGGAAGTCCTTCCAGCCCGGCGCTGCCGCGGACGCGGCGGCGCAGCCTCCGGCCATCAGCGCGCCGGCCGCCCAGGCGGACATGGTCAGCAAGCGCCGGCGGCAGATCTCCGGGTGTCTTGCGGGATTCGGCGTCAGGCTGCGCATGCGTGGACCTTGGTGAAAAGCTGGTCGAAATTCCGGCTCGTCAGCGCCGCGATCTCCTCGACGGGGACGCCGCGGACCTGGGCGATCTGCGCGGCCACGTACGGGACGTAGGCCGGACTGTTGGTCTTGCCGCGGTACGGCACCGGCGCGAGGTACGGACTGTCGGTTTCGATCAGGAGCCGGTCGTCCGGCACGAAGGCGGCGACGTCGCGCAGCTGCTGCGCGCTCTTGAAGGTAACGATGCCGGAGAACGAGATGTAAAAGCCGAGGTCGAGTGCCGCGCGGGCCACGCCGGCGGTCTCCGCGAAGCAGTGGAAGACGCCGCCGGCGGCCTCGCCGGTGCCGTCCTCGCCCAGCTCGCGCAGGATGGCCAGCGTGTCGTCGGCCGCGTCGCGGGTGTGGATGACCAGCGGCAGCCGCGTGTGCCGGGCCGCGCGGATGTGGACGCGGAAGCGCTCGCGCTGCCATTCCATGTCGGCGATCGAACGGCCGCCCTTGCGGGTGTCCATCTGGTAGTAGTCCAGGCCGGTCTCGCCGATCGCGACCACGCGCGGACGCCCTGCCCGCTCGATCAGGTCCTGCGGCGACGGTTCGGCCACGCCCTCATTGTCCGGATGCACGCCGACGGTGGCCCAGATGCCGTCGTGGGCCGTCGCCAGCGCGTTGACGCCCTCGAATTCCTCCAGCGTGGTGCAGACGCACAGGGCGCGCGTCACCCGGGCATCGGCCATGGCCTGGTGGATTTCCGGGAAGCGCCCGGCGAGGTCGGGATAGGTCAGGTGGCAGTGCGAATCGGTGAACATGCGGGTCGATGGTGGCGATGCGCCGGCGCCTTGGGCGCCTGCCGGCGTTTCACAGGGTCTGGGTCGGGCGGTCGGACGCCAGGTGGCTGCCGAGGATCTGCTCGATGCGCAGCTTGAGCGCGCGCGATTTCTCGTCCGCCGGGAACTGGATGCCGACGCCTTGCGTGCGGTTGCCCGACGCATGCGCGGGGGTGATCCAGGCAACGCGTCCGGCGACCGGGTAGCGCTGCGGGTCGTCGGGCAGGGTGAGCAGCACGTAGATGTCGTCGCCGAGGCGGTAGTCGCGGTTCGTCGGGATGAACATGCCGCCCTCGGCGAACAGGGGGATATAGGCCGCGTACAGCGCCGACTTTTCCTTGATCGCGAGTTGCACCACGCTCGGACGGGCAGACGGTTTGGGTGCGCTCATGGACGGGGCTCCGGAGGGATGGGCGGCGGCGACCGCCGGCCGCGGGATCGGTGGGGAGGCGCGGGCCTCAGCGGGACGCCGGGGAGTTTAGGACGTTTCGCGCGCGCGCCACGAGGGCGTCGAGCATCAACCCCGCATGGAAGGGGTGGCTGGCGGTGCGGGCCGCCTGGCGCAACTCGGCCGACCAGGCGGCGAGCGTCGACGCGCCGGGCAGCCGGGACGGCAGGTCGGCCGCCGCGAAGTACCGCGGCGGCGCATCGGCGGCCCGCGCCATCAGGTCGTGGCAGAGTTTCTGCAGGGACTCGACCACCTCGTCGGCCGGCCAGCCCGCGAGGCCGGATCCGTCGCCCTGGGCCAGGGCCCGCGGCAGCCGGGACCACGCCGCCGGGCTGCGGCCGGAGCGCGCGAGGGCGAGCGCGTCCTCGGGCCGGCCGCCGGCCATCCGCAGGAACGCCTCGGCCTCCGCTGGCGGGACGCCCTGCCCGTCCAGCCATCCCGCCATCTCGTCCGCCTGCGGCCATTCGAGCGTGTGCACCTGGCAGCGGCTGCGGATGGTCGGCAGCAACTGGTGCGCGGCCTCGCTCGCCAGCACGAAACGCACCGCGCCGGTCGGCTCCTCGAGCGTCTTGAGCAGCGCGTTGGCCGCGATCGCGTTCATCTGCTCCGCGGGATAGACCAGCACCGCCTTGCCGCGCCCGCGCGCGTCGGTGCGCTGCGCGAACTCGGTCGCCTCGCGCATCGCATCGACGCGGATCTCGCGGCTCGGCTTGCGTTTCTTGTCGTCGACCTCGGACTGGGCCTTCTCGCCGAGCGGCCAGCCCAGCTGCAGCATCGCGGTCTCCGGCATGAGGACGTGCAGGTCGGCATGGGTGCGCACGTCGATCGCGTGGCAGCTGCCACAGCTGCCGCAGGCGGCCGGCGTCGGCCGGTCGCAGAGCCAGGCGCGGACCAGCTCCAGCGCGAGCCGGTACTGGCCGAGGCCGGACGGCCCCTGCAGCAGCCAGGCGTGGCCGCGCTGGCGCAGGAGCCGGTCGGCTTGGCGCGCGAGCCACGGCGACAGCGTTCGGTCCGCCTCCCCGCCCCCGCCGGCCTGCGGCGCGGCGGTCGACGGGGCGCCCGCCGGCGCGCCTGCGGATCCGCGGGCCGCCATCAACGGCGCTCCCCGCCGGCCGATGCCCGTTCCGCGTCGGCTGCGTCCAGCCAGCCGCGCTCGGCCACGGCGGCGAAGACCCGCGCGCTTACCGCGTCGGGCGTTCCGGCCGCGTCGATGCGCGCGAAGCGCCCTGGTTCGGCCGCGGCGCGTGCCGCGTAGGCCACGGCCACCCGGCGGAAGAAGGCCTCGGACTGGGATTCGAACCGGTCCGGGCTGCGCGCACCGGCCAGGCGGGCGGCGGCCTCGGCCGGCGGCAGGTCGAACCACAGGGTCAGGTCCGGCTGGCGCAGGACAGCGGAGCCCTGGCCTTCCCCGGCGTCGGCGCCCTCGCCCGCGCCGTCCCGGCCCTGCACCCAGCGTTCGAGGGTGCGCAGGATGCCGAGGTCGAACCCGCGCCCGCCCCCCTGGTAGGCGAAGGTGGCGTCGGTGAAGCGGTCGCACAGCACCACCGCGCCGCGCGCCAGCGCGGGCTCGATCACCTGCCGGAGATGGTCGCGCCGCGCCGCGAAGACCAACAGGGCTTCGGTGAGCGGATCCATGGCCTCCTGCAGCACGAGCGCGCGGAGCTTCTCGGCCAGCGCGGTGCCGCCGGGCTCGCGGGTGAGCACCACGGTGCGGCCCTGGGCCCGGAACGCGTCCGCCAGGCCGGCGATGTGGGTGCTCTTGCCGGCGCCGTCGATGCCTTCGAAGCTGAGGAAGCGCGGCGCCGCGGCGCGGTCGGGGGTCGTGGGGGGCGTCGGATCGGGCATGCGGTTTTCAGCGTCCTCGTATGTAGCGGTCGACCGCCTTGTTGTGCTCGTCCAGCGAGGGACTGAAATGGCTGGTGCCGTCGCCGCGCGACACGAAATACAACGCCTGGGTCGGCGCCGGGCGCACCGCGGCCAGCAGCGCGGCCTTGCCCGGCAATGCGATCGGCGTGGGCGGCAGGCCGGCGCGGGTGTAGGTGTTCCAGGGCGTGTCCGCCTGCAGGTCCTTCTTGCGCAGGCGGCCGTCGTAGGCAGGGCCCATGCCGTAGATGACGCTCGGGTCGGTCTGGAGCATCATGCCGGCGCGCAGGCGGTTGACGAAGACGCCGGCCACCAGCGGCCGGTCCGCCTCGATGCCGGTCTCCTTCTCGACGATGCTGGCCAGGACCAGCGCCTCGCGCAGCGACTTGAGCGGCGTGTCCGGCGCGCGCTGCGCCCATGCGGCCTCCAGGCGCCGGTCCATGGCGTGGAGCGCGCGCCGCAGCACGGCCAGGTCGGTGCTGCCCTTGGAATAGGTGTAGGTGTCCGGGAAGAAGCTGCCTTCCGCGGGCACGCCCGTCCGGTCCAGCGCGGCCATGATTTCCGCATCCGTCAGGGACCGCGTGGCGGGCGCGAGCTGGTCGGCCCTGGCGAGCGCGTCGCGCATCTGCCGGAAGGTCCAGCCCTCGACGACCGTCACCGCCCGCAGGGCCTCCTCGCCGCGGACCAGCTTCTGCAGCAGGCTGCGCGGTGTGGTGCCGCGGTCGAGCTCGTAGCTGCCGGCCCGGATCCGACGATCCTGCCCCGACAGGCGGAACCAGGCGTACAGCAGCCGGGGATCGACCCCGACGCCGGCGGCGGCCACCGCCTGGGCCACGCCGCGGGGCGTGGTGCCGGGTTCGATGGACAGGTCCACCGTGTCCGCCCCCAGGGGCAGCGGCGCCTGCAGCCACCAGGCCGCGAAACCGCCTCCTGCCATTGCCAGCACCAGCACCGATATCGCCAGCCGTCGCAGGAATTTCACGCGTCTCGCTTTCGCAGGTCGAAAAGTCAAAAAATGGGACCGGGGATGATAATTCAGCGATGCAATCCACCACCATCCTCGAAGGAACCGTTCCCCTGGCGCACCTGGGCGTGGTCCGTGTCCAAGGTGCGGACGCCGCCGCCTTCCTGCAAGGCCAGCTCACCAACGACATCGCGCTTCTGAAGGACGACGAGGCGCGCCTCGCGGCCTACCTGTCCGCCAAGGGCCGCATGCAGGCCAGCTTCGTCGCCTTGCGCCCCGGGCCCGACGAGGTGCTGCTCGTCGTGCACCGCGACCTGCTGGCGCAGACCGTCAAGCGGCTGTCGATGTTCGTGCTGCGCGCGAAGGCCCGGCTGAGCGACGCCAGCGCCGATTTCGTGCTCTGCGGCGCCGCCGGCGACACGGCGGCGCGCCTGCTCGGCGGACCGTCCGTGGCGCCCTGGCGGCGCGTGCCCGCCGAGGGTGGCCAGGCGATCGCCCTCCACCCGGCCGCCGGCCGGGCCCGGGCGCTGTGGATCGCTCCGGCCGGCACGCCGGCGCCGGCCGGGCCGCCGCTGGCGATCGCGCATTGGCTGTGGAGCGAGGTCCGCAGCGGCATCGCGACCCTGTCGGCACCGGTCGTCGACGCTTTCGTGCCGCAGATGCTGAACTACGAATCGGTCGGCGGCGTGAGCTTCAAGAAGGGTTGCTATCCCGGCCAGGAGGTGGTCGCCCGCAGCCAGTTCCGCGGCACGCTCAAGCGCCGGGCCTACCTGGTCCACGCCGAGCAGGCGCCGGAGGGCCTGGACGCCGGCGACGAGGTCTTCCATGCATCGGACGCCGAGCAGCCCGCAGGCACCGTGGTCCAGGCGGCGGAAGCCCCGGGCGGCGGCTGGGATGCGATCGTCTCCATGCAGACCGCAGCGGCGAAGCCCGGCGACGGCGACGCGACGGCCCTGTGTGCGCGGACACCCGACGGGCCGGCGCTCCGCCTGCTCGAACTCCCCTACCCGCTGGCGGAAGACATCTGAAACCACGGGCCGCGCCTGGGGCCCGCTGCTATCCAATGCATAGCGCATGCCGCAGGTCCGGCGCGCGCCGGGGCCCGTTTCGATCCAGATTCTGGGACGCGCCCGGTCGCGCGGACCGGACAGGCCGGGACCGCGGCGCGCTCAGGCCGCGGGGCGCAGTTCGAGCACCATCGTGCGGTGCGGGATGCCGGCCTCCTCGAACACCTGGCCATGCGGCAGGAAGCCCCGGCGTTCGTAGAAATCGCCGGCGTGGCACTGCGCGTGCAGCTCGATCCGTGCATCGCCGCGGGCACGCGCCGCGTCGATCAACGCGTCGAGGATGCGCCATCCCAGGCCGTGCCCGCGGAACGGGCCGCGCACCGCCATCCGGCCGATGCGCGACAGCGTGCCGCCCCGCTGCGGATCGTCCTCCGGCGGCAGCAGGCGGCCGGTGGCGAGGGGCTCGCCGCCCTCGCCGAACACCACCGCATGCAGCGCGCAACCGTCGAGGGCGTCCATTTCGATGTCCACCGGGACGCCCTGCTCCCGCACGAAGACTTCGTCGCGCACGGCCGCCGCATCCCGGCGCAGCTGCGCCCAGGTCCCGAGCCGCAGCCCCGGCAGCCCGGACGGCGCGTCCGCCGCGGCCGGCTCCACGGCGGGCCAGGCCGCGCGCAGGGCCGCGGCCGCGTCCGCATGGCCGCGCAGCGCCTCGGGGACGGCCCGGCCCATCTTGAAGAATTCGTGCGCCACGCCGCGGTAGATCTCCAGGTCCACCGGCACGCCGGCGGCGCGCAACTTGTCGCCGTAGGCGATCGCGGCGTCGCGCACCGGATCGCATTCGGCCAGGCCGATCCAGGCGGGCGCCACGCCCTCCACGTCGTCGGCTTCCAGCGGCGCGAAGCGCCAGTCCCCGCGGCGCGAAGCGTCGGGCAGGTACTGGTCGAAGAACCAGTCGATCATGGCTTCCGAGAGCACCGGCCCGTGGGCGTAGCGCGAGTGGCTGCCGGTGTCCTGGCGCGCGGCGCAACCGGGGTAGATCAGCAACTGCAAGGCGAGCGGGATGCCGGCGTCGCGCGCCAGGATGGCGGCCACCGCGGCCAGGGTGCCGCCGGCGCTGTCGCCGCCGACCGCGATCCGACGATCGTCGAGGCCCAGCCGCAGTTCGGCGTGCGCCCGGAGCCAGCGGAGCGCGTCCCATGCGTCCTCGACCGCGGCCGGGAAGGGATGTTCGGGCGCGAGCCGGTAATCGACCGAGACCACCGCGCACCCGGCGCGGCGCGCGAGCTCGCGGCACAGCGTGTCGTGGGTGTCGATCCCGCCGACGGTAAAGCCGCCGCCGTGGAAATACAGCAGCACCGGCAGGCGCTCGGCCGACGGCGCGTAGAGCCGGGCGGGCAGCAGCACGTCGCCGCGCCCGGCGATCCGGAAATCCTCCACGCGCGCCAGCGCCGGCCGGGGGATGTCGAGCACGCCGGCGCCGGCCGCATAGGCGGCGCGGGCCGCTGGTGGCGTCAGGCTGTGGAGCGGCGGGCGTCCGGCGCGGGCCATGCGCACGACCACGCTGCGCATGACCGGCGTCAGTTCGGCGAGCACCTCGGCGGGGATCGCGGGTTCGGGAGACGGGGAGCGGGGGGGCTGGGAAAGAGTCTGGGTCACCGGAACGCTGTAGTGTCGAGATTGCGGGAAACCGGGCGCTGCAGGCGGTGCCGCGGCGGCGGTGGGGAATTGTCCCCGCTTCAGAAGAACAGCGCCGCCTCGCTGCTGCGGGTCCACTCGGCCGGCGCGCAGGCCTGCACCGCCTCGGCGTCCAGGCCGAGCGCGAGGCCGACGACGTCCGGGAACGTGGTGGCGCGCATCGCGTCGTCGAAGCCGGCTTCCTGCGCCCGCACCATCCATCCGGCGAGATGCAGGACCGCGGCGAGCGGCTCGCACTGCGCGTTGCCCAGGGGATCGTTCTGGTCCAGGATCGCCGCCGACAGATCCGGCGGGAAATGCCAGCTCCGGGCGAATCCCGCCCCCACCTCGGCGAAGGTGTAGCCGAGCTCGCGCGACTCCAGCGCGGCCCGCTGCACGTCGAACACGCCGACGGCGTCGTCGAGCGCGCGCATGGTGTGCGGCATGCCGGCGTGCATCACCATCTCGCCCACGGCATGCACCAGGCCGGCGGTGAAGGCGGTCGCCCCGGGCTGCCCCACCATGCCGGCCAGGGCGCGCGACATCTTCGCCACGTCCAGGCTGCAGCGCCAGAACTGCAGCATGTCGAGGCCGGGGGTCGTTCCGAAGGCGCAAGCGAGCGTCGCCACCAGCGCGAGCGAGCGCACATGCCCCAGCCCCAGCAGCGCCAAGGCTTCGGAAATGCTGGCGACTTTCGCCGCGCGGCCGAAGATGGCGGCGTTCGCCAGCCGCAGGAGCCGGATCGTCAGCGCCGGATCCTGCCCGATCAGTTGGTTGATCCTGCGCAGGTCCGGTTCGTCCTTGTCCAGCTCCGCCAGGAGCTGGGTCACCACCCGGGGAATGTTGGGCAACGCCGTCGGGTGCGCGAGCAGGTCATCCAGAGTCATGGAATCAAATATTCTCAAATTGGCAGCGCTTTTGTGTGACTGATGGTGTTGACGAGATTTTCTCTTGACGTAACTTACATTTTAAGTCTTCGAACCGGTCCCATCGTTCGCCAGCTCTCAGTCGGCAGCGAGATCGTGGCGGACGATGGGGTATCCGCGGTCGCTGTAATGCTTCCACCGCAACCGTGCGGACCGGCGCTCCGCCTCTCCGTCCCGCGGCACGATTTCGATGAGGCGCCCGAACTGGCCGAAGCCCTCCGGTACCGCCTCCCCGAGGTTGAGCAGCAGGTCGCGATGCGGCAGCGGCGCCGCCAGGTCGGCGGTCAGCAGGAGCGGCGACGCGGCGATCACGGACGGCGGGGCGTCCGCACCGCAATGCGCGAGGAACTCGGAAGGTGCGAGCGACCACAGGGCCTGGTCGAAACGCGCGAGCTGCTCCTGCGGACCGACTGCCACCAGGCGTGCGCCCTGCCCCATCGCCTTGCGGACCAGCCGGCAGGCATGCGCGAGCCGGTCGGGCACGTTGAAATGGAAGGCGATCTCGGTCATCGCGGCGGAAGGCGCAGCGGCTCCGATCAGCGCCCCGCCGCCTTGCGCGCGACCGGCCTGGCGGGCTTCTTCTTCGCGGGCGCGGATGCCGGGGCCTCCGCCGCTGCCGGGGCGACGGCCGCGCCCGGAACGGCAGGCGCGCCTGCCGCGCGCTGCAGGTACTCCAGCAGCAGCGCGACCGGGCGGCCGGTCGCGCCCTTGGCGGCGCCGCCCTTCCAGGCCACGCCCGCGATGTCGAGATGGGCCCAGGGGAACTTCCCGGCGAAGCGCTCGAGGAACTTCGCGGCCGTGATGGCTCCGCCCATGCGGCCGCCGATGTTGGCCACGTCGGCGAAATTGGTCTTCAGGCCTTCGGCGTACTCGTCGTCCAGGGGCATGCGCCAGCAGGGATCGAGCGCGGCCTCGCCCGCCTGCGCGAGCGCGTCGGCCAGGGCGTCGTCGGGCGAGAACAGGCCCGCGCGCACCGCCCCCAGCGCCACCACGCAGGCGCCGGTCAGCGTGGCGATGTCGATCACCGCGCGGGGCTGGAAACGCTCGGCGTAGGTCAGCGCGTCGCACAGGATCAGCCGCCCTTCGGCGTCGGTGTTGAGCACCTCGATGGTCTGGCCGCTCATGCTGGTGACCACGTCGCCCGGCTTCATCGCACGGCCGCTGATCATGTTCTCGCACGACGGGATCAATCCGACCACGTTGATCGCCGGGCGGATGTCCGCCAGGGCGCGGAAGGTGCCGAGCACGCTCGCTGCGCCGCACATGTCGAACTTCATCTCGTCCATCTCGGCCGCGGGCTTGATGGAGATGCCGCCCATGTCGAAGGTGATGCCCTTGCCGACCAGCACGGTCGGTGCCTGGGCCTTGGGCGCGCCCGCGTACCGCAGCACGATGAAGCGGAGCTCTTGCTCCGATCCCTGCGCGACGCCCAGGAAGGCGCCCATGCCGAGCTTCTCCACCTCGCGCGGGCCGAGGACCTCGACCTGGATCCGGTTGCGGCTGCCGGCCAAGCTCTGCGCCGCCTCAGCCAGCAGGGACGGCGTCGCATGGTTGGCCGGACGGTTTCCCCATTCCTTGGCGAATTCGATGCCTGCGACCGTGCCGACCGCCTGGTCGAAGGCACGGCGCAGCGCCGGGTCCTGCGCATCCGCGACGCCCACCGTGACCCGCGCCAGCTTGCGCGGCTCGGCGCTGGGCTTGGTGGCGCCGTAGGCGTAGCTGGCGTCCGCCACCGCGAGCACCGCGGCGCGCACCGCATCCGCATCGGCCGGCGCGGGCATCAGGATCGACAGGCGGGCGGGCGCGGCGGACTTCAGCGCCGCGAAGGCGGCGCCCACGGCCTGCCGGACCTTGCGCGCATCGCCGTCGCCGGCGTCCGCCAGCACCAGGTGGCGCGCGCCAAATCCGGCCGGCCGGTAGACCGCGAGCGTCTTGCCGGCCTTGGCCGGGAGGTCGCCGCCCTCGCGGGCCCCGGCCACGAGACGGCCCAGGGGTGAGGGGTCGCCAGCCGCGAAGCCGTCGCCGGCGAGCAATACGACGAGCGCGTCGCTGTCGTGGGTGCTTGCGGCCGGAGCGGCCAGAGTCTCGAGTCGGAAGTCCATAATCCCCTTTTGAGTCGAAACCGATGTTATTCCATTCCTCCATACGCAAGGAACTCGGCCGGAGCTTCGGCGCGACCCTGGTGGTGCTCTCCACCGTGGTGGTCACCATCCTGCTGATCCGGGTGCTGGGCCAGGCTTCCCGCGGCAACGTGAATCCGTCGGACGTGCTGCTGGTCATGGGCTACACCGTGCTCGGGCAGCTCCCGATCATCCTGGCGCTGAGCCTCTTCATCGCCATCGTCGGGACGCTGTCCCGCATGTTCCGCGACAGCGAGATGGCGATCTGGTTCGCCGCCGGGCGCGGGCTGGGCGCGTTCCTGCCGCCCATGCTGCGCTTCGCCTGGCCGGTGCTGGGCGTGATCGCGGTGCTCTCGCTGATGGCCTGGCCCTGGGCCAACACCCAGATCCAGGAACTGCGCAACCAGTACGAGCGCCGCGGCGACATCGACCGCGTGGCCCCGGGGCAGTTCCAGGAGTCGGCCAACGGCAACCGGGTGTTCTTCATCGACCGGGACAGCCCCAACGCGCAGACCGCCAGCAGCGTCTTCATCGCCACCTTCGATCCCGGACGCGAAACGGTGACCTCGGCCCGCAACGCGCGACTGGAGACCATCAACGGCGACCGCTTCGTGGTGCTCTCCAACGGCCAGCGGCTCGAGAACACCGCAGCCCAGCCGGCCGCCAAGCTCAGCGAGTTCCGCGAGTACGGCGGACGGGTCGGCACCGCCGCCGCCGCGCTGGCGGACGCGGACGCCACGCCGCTGAAAGCGGTCTCCACCGCCGGCCTGCTGGCCGATCCCACGCCGCAGAAGAAGGCCGAGTTGGCCTGGCGCATCGGCCTCGCGATCGCGGGGCTGAACTTCGTGCTGCTCGCGCTGGCCATCTCCAACGTCAACCCGCGCGCCGGTCGTAGCGGCAGCATGCTGACGGCGCTGTTCGCCTTCGTTCTGTACTTCAATTTCCTGAACCTGGGCCAGAACTGGGTGGGCACCGGCCGCGTGTCGTTCGGCGGCTTCCTGCTGATGCTGCACGGCGGCGTCGCGCTGCTCGCGGCCCTGCTGCTGGCCAAGCGCCACAACCAGTGGTCCTGGAGCTTCCGGCGACGCGTCCCGTCGCCGGCGAGAGCCGCGGCATGAAGACCATCCGGCGCTTCCTCTACCGCGAGATCCTCTCGGCGGTCGCGTTCGTGGCGGTCGGCTTCCTGGCCCTGTTCTTCTTCTTCGATTTCGTCGACGAACTGCGCTACATCGGCAAGTCGGGCGTGCTGGAGTACAAGCTGGTCCACGCCCTGGCCTTCGTGGCGCTGTCGCTGCCCAACCACCTCTACGAACTGCTGCCGATCGCGGTGCTGATCGGCACCATCTTCGTGATGGCCCGGCTGGCGCAGAGCTCCGAGTTCACCATCATGCGCACCAGCGGCCTCGGCCCGTGGCGGGCGCTGCAGACGCTGCTGGCCCTCGGCCTGGGTTTCGTGGTGCTGACCTTCGCCGTGGGCGACTACGTCGCGCCGGCCAGCGAGAAGGCGGCGCAGTTCATCAAATCCCGCGCGCAGGGCCGGCTGAGCACCGGGCTCACCGGCGCCTGGCTCAAGGAACAGCAGGACTACAGCAGCTACGCGGTCAACGTCCGTGAGCTCGACAGCACCGGCACGATGCACCAGGTGCGCATCGTCGAGACCGACAACCAGGGCCACATCATCTCCACGACGCGCGCCGCCGCCGCGCGCTTCGGCGACGACGACGCCTGGAACCTGAGCGACGTGGTCCGCAGCGATTTCCCCACCGGCGCGCGGGCCGGCGCCGCGCCCGCCCGCGTCGACACACGGCGCCTCGACTCCCTGCGCTGGCCGACCCGGATCACCGCGGAGATGGTCGCGGCCTCGCTGCTGCGGCCCGAGCGGATGCGCGCGCTGGACCTGTTCCAGTACATCCGGCACCTCGACGCGAACGGGCAATCCGCCCAGCGCTACGAGATCGAGTTCTGGCGCAAGGTGTTCTACCCGCTCTCGTGCCTCGTGATGGTCGTGCTCGCCCTGCCCTTCGCCTACCTGCATTTCCGCTCCGGCGGCATCGCGGCCTACGTGTTCGGCGGCGTGCTCGCCGGCATCAGCTTCTTCCTGCTGAACAACGTGTTCGGCTACATCGGCAATCTGCAGAACTGGCAGCCCTGGCTCGCGGCCTCGGCGCCGGGGATCATCTACACCGCGCTGTCCCTCGCGGCGTTCGGCTGGCTGGTCCTGCGCCGGTGAGGCGTGGACGTTACCCCCGGGGCTTCGCCGCCCGGCGGCCCGCGCTCTCGATTCCATAGCAAAGAGCGGCGGTGCCACCAGGGCAACGCCGCTCTACCGTATGGATGTTCCGGCCGCCGGCCCGAGCGGCGGGACGGCGGAGCGGATCGCGCCGGGACGCTACTTCGGCGCAGGTTCGGTCACGAATCCGATCTTGCGCAGGCCCGCCTGCTGCGCCGCCGCCATCGCCTGCGCCACCCGCTCGTAGCGCGCTTCCTTGTCGCCGCGGATGTGGAGCTCGGGCTGCGGATCCTTGCGCGCCTCGGCGGTGAGCCGGGGCGCGAGGTCCTCGTCGCGGATGGCCGCATCGTCCCAGAAGTAGCCGCCGTCGGCCTTGATGCTGAGCCCGATCGCGGTGGGCTTGGCATCCTGGGGCTGGCTGGAGGCGCGCGGGAGGTCGATGTTCACCGCGTGCTTCATGACGGGCACGGTGATGATGAAGATGATCAGCAGGACCAGCATGACGTCCACCAGGGGCGTCATGTTGATCTCGTTCATCACCTCGTCCGAATCGTCCTGGGTTCCGAAGGCCATGGTCAGTTGCCCTTCCGCAGCGGATGCACGGTGGCGGGGCCGTTGCTGCTGCTCACCCGGGCGCCGGTGACGAAGTAGGCGTGCAGGTCGTGGGCGAAGCTGTTGAGCTTGAGCAGCACCGACTTGTTGCCGCGCACCAGGGCGTTGTAGCCCAGCACCGCGGGGATGGCCACCGCCAGCCCCAGCGCGGTCATGATCAGCGCCTCGCCGATCGGGCCGGCCACCTTGTCGATGGAGGACTGGCCGCTGGTGCCGATGGCGACCAGCGCGTGGTAGATGCCCCAGACGGTCCCGAACAGCCCGATGAACGGCGCCGTCGAGCCCACCGAGGCCAGGATCGCCAGGCCCGACTGCGCCCGTGCGGTGAATTCGTCGATGGCGTTGCGCAGCGCGCGGGTGATCCAGTCGCTCACGTCGAGGCTGTCGTGCAGGTGCGCCTTTGTGTTGCTGTGGTGGGCGGTCGCCTCGCGCCCTTCGAGCGCCAGTTCCCGGAACGGGTTGCCCGCGCCCTCGCCCAGCTTGGCGAGCCCGGTGCCGAAGTCCTCGCTGTGCCAGAAGTCCTCCGCGTTGCGCGCGAACCGCTTGAACTTCATCACGTCGATGGCCTTGATGACGATCACCATCCAGGAGGCGACCGACATGGCCAGGAGGATGACGGCCACGATCTTGATGACGAGATCGCCCTGCGACCACACGCTGCCGATGCCGAATTGCGAATCCATACTTACTCCCGGTTCTCAGGTTCTAGAAATCATTCGAGGACGAAATTGAGCGGCACGTTGTAGCTCATCGCCTCGGGCACGCCGTTGCGCTTGCCTGGCACGAATTTCCAACGCATGACGCTGTCGAGCGCGGCCTTGTCCAGGCGCTCGAAGCCGCTGGACTTCTGGACCTGCACCTGCTGTGGCAGGCCTTCGGCGCTGATGAGCACCCGCACCACGACCGTGCCCTGCTCGCCGAGCCGCTTGCTCATCGGCGGATAGGCCGGCTTCGGGTTCTGCAGGTAGTCGGCGTTGCTCGACGGCATCTCGATGCGCGGCGGCGCGGGTGGCGCCGGGGGGGCCGGCGGCGCGGGCGGAGGCAAGGGGGGCGCAGGCGGGGCCGGTGGCGTGGGGGCGGGCGCCGCGACGCTGCCGGTGGGAGCGTTCGGCGCGGGGGTCGGATCGGCGATCGCCACCGGACGCGGCGCCGGCGCGGGCGCCGGGCGTTTCGGCACCGGCGGGGCCGGCGCGGGCTTGGGGGGCGGCGGGGCGGGACGGGGCGGCGGCGGGGGCGCGGGCGGCACCTGGGGAACGGGAGCGGTGATGATCTCGCTCTCGATCACCTGCACCGGGGTGATGACGTCGCGGTCGACCCGGGACATCGTCGTCTGCATGGCCCAGAGCACGGCGGCATGGATCGCCAGGACGCCGCCGGCGATCGCGGCGGTGCGCGCGCCTTGCGGGTTCGGCTGATTGTTCGGAAGGACGGTCATAGGACAGGCCGGCCGCCGCGGGTCCGGCGACAGCCGGGCCCGCGGCGAAGGCTCGCGTGGGCGGGGGAATGGGAGGCCGGGCCTACTTGCGGAAGATCCACCAGGCCGAACCGACGACGAGGATCAGGCTGGGACCGACCGTGGTGAGGAATTCCATGTCTTGCACTCCATCTGAGAGCGGACAAGGTGGACCGCCTGGGCCTCGCTCCGGATGGCCGCCACGGGGTGGGACACGGCGCACTGGGCGACGACGTCCCGCGCGCAGTTCTCGCACCGGCCGCACTGCGTGGCCACACCGAGTTCGAACTGGATGTCGTCGAAACTCAGACCGGCCTTGGCATGGCGGATGATTTCCCGGTCCGAGACCCGATGGCACACACACACGATCATGGCGAAGGCAGCGACTGGCGACTGGTGGTGAAGGATGGGCGGAGTATAAATGCGAATTCATCGCATTACAAATCCTCTATTCGGTCGATCGAGCATCCCTATCATCTGCAGGGTCGCGATCCGCCTGTTTGCCCGATTCCCGTGGTACCGGCGCCAGGAAAACCGCAGGATGAATCTTGTGTATCAACTTGTGTGAAAATTCGGCATCCTCCCACGGTCTGGACCCCTCTTGAACAAACCTGCCCCACTCGTCTTCTGGCTGCTGGCTGCCGGTGTGACCTCGGCGTCGGCCATGTCCCTCGGTCCGTCCCCGGACTCGGCCTGGGTGGGCCGGGCGCTGGACCTGCGTTTCCCGCTGCAGGGCGAGGCCCGCGAAACCGGTGGCTCGCTGTGCCTCTCCGCCGAGGTGCGGTACGGCGACGACCGGATTTCCGAGAGCAGCGTCGCCGCCGAGGATGCGGCGGGCGACGCGCGCAACATCCGGGTCCGCACCACGGTGCCGGTCAACGAGCCGATCGTGTCCGTGCGGGTGCAGGCGGGATGCGAATCGCCCCTGAGCCGCACCTATACCTTCCTGGCCGGCGCTCCGGTGCAGACCGCGTCCGCGGCGCTGCTGCCGAGCACCGCCGGCGCACCCCGCGCCGCGATCTCGCCGTCGCCCCTGCCGCCCTTGCCCCGTTCGGCGTCGACCGACGGTGCCGGCAGCCGCAGCGGCCCGGCGCCCGCGCGCCGCGCCGCTGCCGCCAATCCCGAGCGCGCGGCGGCGTCTGGCCCGACCGCGGACGCACCCGTCCGCCCGCGTCCTCCCGCCATTGCCCGCCGGGTCGAACCAACGGTCGCCTCCGGCCCCCGGACGGCGCAGGGCGCGGTGGCATCGCAGGCGGCGCCCGCGAAGCCCGCGGCCCAGCCGATCCTCAAGCTCGAGGATCCGTCGTGGTACGGCAATGCCCCCGAATCGCTGCGCCGGAGCGACGCGCTCGCGAGCCGTCCTGCAGCGTCCGACGAGGAGCGCAAGCGCGCGGCCGCGGAGTGGGAGCGCCTGGGCGGATCGCCCGCCACCGGCGGGGCGACCGCGGTCCCTGCCGCAACGGCGGCCGGCGGCGCCGGGCTCGACGACCAAGTGGCCCAGATCCGCGCGGAACTCGCCGCGGCGCGCAAGGAGATCGCGCGCCTGCAGAACGAGGTCAGCGCCCGCGCGACGCCGGCGCCCGAGGAGACCGACTACCGCGCCTACCTGCTGGCGGCCCTGGGCGCGGTCGTCGTCGGGGCATCGGGAGCCTGGTTGCTGGGACGCCGCAAGCAGCGGAAGGCCGAAGCCGGGGCCTGGTGGCACGGTGATCCTTCGATGCAATCGCCGGCTGCGGCGGCCTCGGCCTTCGGCGCCGCCGGCGCGGTGGCGCAGAGCGAGATGTCCTCGGTGTCGGGACACGACCTCGCGTACCCGGTGTCGATGCTCCCGGAAGACCTGGAGCGCAGTTCGATGTTCCCCGATTTCGCGCGCCACGATGCGCCCGCCACGGTGCCGCCCTACGACGAAGCGGGCGAAACCCTGCCCTACGACGACTCGCCCGCGCCGCCGGCGCCCGTCGCCGCGCCGGATCCGCGCGGAACGCCGCTTCCGCACGCGTCCGCCGCAACGCCGGCGGCCTTCGAGTTCGACCTGCCCGCAGCGGCTGCGCCCGTGGCGGCCGCCGCGCCCCTGGCGTCCCTGCCGCAAGCCGCCGCCCCGGCATCCGCCGGGGCGGCGCCATGGAAGGACCGTTACCTGGACCTCGACCTGGACCTGGACGCACCGGGCGATCCGGAACCGGCGCAGGACGGGACCGCCCAGGTCGCCGCGCCGGGACCCGCGCCGGTCGATGGCGGCAACATGATCGACTTCGAGTCGACGGGCCTGGGCAGCTACGTCAAGCCGTCTTCGCGAGAGCCTCGGGGTTGAGGATGTTGCTCGGCCGGCCGTCGATGAAGTTGACGATGTTCTCGAAGGCGGCGCCGAAGTACAGCTCGTAGCTGTCCTGCTCCACGTAGCCGATGTGGGGCGTGCAGATGCAGTTCTCGAGCTTGAAGAGCGGATGGCCCTGCAGCGGCGGTTCGCTCTCGAACACGTCGACCGCTCCCATGCCCGGCCGGCCTTGCACCAGGGCGGCCGCGAGCGCGTCGGGCTCGACGAGTTCGGCGCGGGAAGTGTTGACGAACAGCGCGGTGCGCTTCATGCGCTGGAGGTCCCGCAGGCCCACGCATCCGGCGGTGCCCTCCGTCAGACGCAGGTGAACCGAGACGATGTCGCACTGCTCGAAGAATTCCTCCTTGCTGGCCGCGGCCTGGTGGCCGTCGGACAGGGCCTGGGCGCGCGAAGCCTCGCGGCCCCACACCCGGACGTTCATGCCGAAGGCGCGGCCGTAGCCCGCGACGAGCTGCCCGATGCGGCCGTAGCCCCAGATGCCCAGCGTCTTGCCGCGCAGGCTCATGCCGATGCCGAAATTGGCGGGCATCGAGGCCGCCCGCAGGCCGGACTGCTGCCAGGCGCCGTGCTTGAGGTTGGCGATGTACTGCGGCAGCCGGCGCATGGCGGCCATGATCAGGGCCCAGGCCAGTTCCGCGGGCGCGACCGGCGAGCCCACGCCTTCGGCGATGGCGACGCCATGGTCGGTGCAGGCCTGCACGTCGATGTGGCGTCCGGCCTTGCCGGTCTGGGCGATGAGGCGCAGGCGCGGCAGCTTCTCGAGCAGGGGGCGGGTGATCGCCGTCCGCTCGCGGGTGAGCACGATGACTTCCGCATCCCGCAGACGCACCGCCAGCTGCCCCACGCCCTTGACGGTGTTGGTGTAGACCTTGGCGGAATAGGCGTCCAGCCGGGCAGCGCAGCGCAGCTTGCGCACGGCATCCTGGTAGTCGTCGAGGATCACGATATTCATGGCCTATTGTGCATCGCCCGCCGCCGTCCGGGCGGTGAACAGGTGCAACCCGAAGTGAGCGCGGAAGGCGCTCAATCGCCGCCGAACAGCCCGCTCGCGCGCCGGACCCGGCGGGCGATGGCGGCCTCCAGCACGCGCCGGCCGCGGCCCGCCTCCGCCAGGCTGAACCAGTGCCGCGCGCGGGTGATCCCGGTGTAGACCAGCTCGCGCGTCAGCACCGGGCTGAGCCCTTCGGGCAGGACCAGCGACGCATGGTCGAATTCCGAGCCCTGCGCCTTGTGCACCGTCATGGCGAAGACGCTCTCGACCGCCTGGAGGCGGCTCGGCAGCACCCAGCGGATGCCGCCCCGGCCGACGCCGGACGGGAAGGCCACCCGCAGCGTCCAGCGCGGCTCGTGCGGAGCGGCATCGCCGGCATGCGGGAGCGCCAGGGTGATGCCGATGTCGCCGTTCATCAGCCCCAGGCCGTAGTCGTTGCGGGTCACCAGCACCGGGCGGCCCAGGTACCAGCCCCGGCTGGCCGGCAGCAGGCCTTCGCGGTGGAGCAGCTCGGCGATCCGCTGGTTGAGGCCCTCGACGCCCCAGGCGCCGCGGCGCAGCGCGCAGAGCACCTGGAACCGCGCGTGCGCCGCGAGCACCGCATGCGCCCAGGCGTCGAACGCCGCCGCTGGCGCGCCGGCCGGGGGCTGGCCGTCGCGCAGCACGGTGAGGTAGTGCCGGTAGCCCACCGGGGGCGCCGGGCCGCCGTCCGCCGGGGGAGACGCGAACCGGGCCGCCGCGCCCTCCACCGCCCAGTCCCGCAGCGCCCGGGGGTCGTCCTCGGCGACGGAAAGGCGCGCGAGGTCGCCGTAACCGTGCGACCACAGCGCCCGCAACGCCTCGGCGTCGCCGGCGTTGACCGCCTCGGCCAGGCGGCCGATCCCGCTGGCCGCGGTGAAGCGGTAGCTGCGGCGCAGCATGGCCACGGCCTGGTCGAGCGGCGTCCCGGCGGCGTCGAGCAAGGCGGGCGGCAACGCGCCGCCGCTGACCGCGCGCAGCCATTCGCCGGTGCCGGGCAGGTAGTGCCCGGCCTGCGCCCGCCGGCACAGCTCGCCGAGCACCGCGCCGGCCTCCACCGACGCCAGCTGGTC
This sequence comes from Xylophilus ampelinus, assembly GCA_036946225.1. Classification (GTDB taxonomy): domain Bacteria; phylum Pseudomonadota; class Gammaproteobacteria; order Burkholderiales; family Burkholderiaceae_C; genus JAKOND01. The sequence goes on along the minus strand of JAQIJO010000002.1, from coordinate 125,202 downwards.
CTTGTCGCCCAGCAGGACGAGCCGCGCCTGCGCCGGCAACGCGGCCAGCACCGAGGCCATCATCTCCAGGTCCACCATGGACGCCTCGTCCACCACCAGCACGTCGACCGGCAGCGCATGCCCGGCGTGGTGCCGGAACCGCCGGCTGTCGGGCCGGCTGCCCAGCAGGCGGTGCAGGGTCACCACCTCGGTCGGGATCCGGGCGCGGATCGCCTCGCCGTCCGGCAGGCCGCCCAGCGGCAGGCGCCGCACCGCGCCGGCGATCGATTCGTTGAGCCGCGCCGCGGCCTTGCCGGTGGGCGCCGCCAGGCGGATGCGCAGCCCCCGCCCCGCCCCGCCGGCCCGCAGGCCCAGGCCCTGCAGCAGGGCGAGCAGCTTGACCACGGTGGTGGTCTTGCCGGTGCCGGGACCGCCGGTGACGATGCTGAAGGCATTGCCGGCCGCCAGCGCGCAAGCCATCTTCTGCCAGTCCGCCTCCGCCGCCGGAGCGCCGTCCGCCGGCGGGAAGAGGCCGTCCAGCAGTTCCCGCATGGCGTCCGACGGGAGGGCGCCGCGCAGGTCCGCGCCGCGGGCAAGCCGCTCGCCGATGGCGGCGCGCACCTCGTGCTCGTACTGCCAGTAGCGGCGCAGGTAGAGCCGCCCACCGGCCAGCACCAGCGGCGTCTCGCCCGGCCCCGCGGAGGCCAGCCGGGGATGGGCGAAGGCGGCCTGCCAGTCGCGCAGTCCTACGCCGGCCAGGACCTCGGCGGGCAACGGCGGACGTTCGCCGGGCGCGTCGCCCTCCGGCGGCAGCGACAGCGCGAAGTTGCCGTCCTCCAGCGTCGCCCGCAGGTCGAGGCACACGTGGCCGCGTCCCAGCTGGTGGCTGGCGAGCGCGGCCCCGAGGATCGCGAGGGGCGGCGCGTCGGGCACCTCGCGGGCGAGGAAGTCCGCGAAGATCCGGTCCAGCTCGCGCAGCCAGCCGCGCGCCGTCCACTGCGCGAGCAGGTCCAGCATCCGCGGCAGCGCGTCCCACCACGGCGGCTCCGCCTCCGCGGCGAAGAGGTCGCCGGTGGGATCCTCCGCGCCGCGTGCCCGGCCGGCGCGCCTCACGGCCGCCCCTCCCCGTCCCCGCCGCCGGCGAAGAGGCCGTCGAGCGCCTCGATCAAGGCGCGCGGCGGGCGCTCCAGGTGCACGCCCCGCGTCGACGCAGCGCTGCCGCGCAGGAAGAGGCAGAGCGCCCCGCCCACGTGGCGGTCGTAGTCGTAGTCGGGCAGGCGGGAGCGCAGCAGCCGGTGCAGCGCGAAGAGGTAGATCACGTACTGCAGCTCGTAGCGGTGGGCCAGGACCGCGCCGCGCATCGCCTCCGGCCCGTAGGCCTGGTCGTCGGGGCCCAGCCAGTTGGACTTGTAGTCGGCCACGAAGAAGCGTCCCTCGTGCTCGAAGACCAGGTCCACGAAACCCTTCAGCATGCCGTCGAGCCGGCCCGGCAGCAGCGCCGGCCGGGGAGCGCCGCCGAGGGTGGCGCGGCGCACCAGCGCGTCGAGCCGCGCGAGATCCACCCGGGCGGCCGAGAACCAGAATTCCATCTCGACCTGGCAGGCGCCGACACCGTCCAGCCGCACCGGCCCGGCGTCCCCGAGGGGAAACGGGGTCCGCAGGAAGTCCGGCAACCAGGACGACAGCGCCGGGATCCAGCGGTCCCAGCCGCGCAGGCGGCAGCGCCGCGCGATCAGGTCGCGCGCGGCGGCCGGCTCCGACGCCACCTGCGCGAAACCCTGCCCAGCCGCCCATTCGAGCAGCTCGTGCAGGAAGCTGCCGGGATGCGCGCCGCGCGGGAAGCCGTGCAGGCCCTCGCCCGGCGATGCCGGCGCGGCAGGCGCGGCCGCATCGAGGCTCTCGGCGTAGATGGCCTCGGCCGCGGTGTCCGCCGCCGGCTCCTGCGCCGGGGCATCGTCGGGCCCGCCGGCGGTGTCCACCTGCAGGCTGGAATAGCTCGCGATGCGCCAGGGCTCGGGCCGGCTGCGGCGCAGGACGCGTTCCGGACCGGGCGGCTCGGCCGCGGACGGGAGCCGGCAATCCCCGGCCGGCGCTTGCTGCGCACCGTGCGCGTCGGCGGAGGGCTCGGGCAGCGGTACCACCGCGATGTGCTCCACCGCGCCGCGCAGGGCCCACAGCCCGGCCGCCAGATCGCCCGCCGCCACCGGCCGGCCGCCGGCCAGCAGGTAGCCGGGCGCGCTGGCCTCCAGCCCCTTGAGCGGCGCCATCCCGATCCAGGTCGCGTGGCGGGCGCGGGTGAGCGCCACGTAGAGCTTGCGCAGGTCCTCGCCGAGGCGTTCCCGGTCGGCGCGGGCCAGGGCCTGGGGGTCGGGGCCCAGGGCCATCTGCAGCCGGCCTTCCTCGTCGTGCCATGTGAGGGGCAGGTCTTCCGGGCCGGTGGCACGGAAGGCGCAGGCGAAGGGGAGGAACACCAGCGGGTACTCCAGGCCCTTGGACTTGTGCACCGTCACCACCTTGACCAGCGCGGCGTCGTCCTCGAGCCGGAGCTTGCGCGCGTCGGCCGCGTCCGCGGCGTCCTGCTGCTGCTCGGCCAGGTGGCGGACCAGCGAATGCTCGCCGTCGAGCAGCGCGCTGGCCTGCTGCAGCAGTTCGGCGAGGTGCAGCAGGTCGGTCAGCGCCCGCTCGCCGCCGCGCGCCAGCAAGCGGCGCGGCACCGCGAAGTCGGCCAGCAGACGCCGCAGCATCGGCAGCACGCCCTGACGCCGCCAGGACTGGCGGTAGCCCCGGAACTGCATCACCCGCGCCTCCCAGGCCAGCTCGTCGCGGCGCAGCCGGTCGAGCGCCGGCCAGTCCAGGCCGAGCGACGGCGTGGCGAGCGCGGCCCGCAGCAGCCGGTCGTCCTCCGGCTCGGCGCAGGCCGCGAGCCATCGCTGCAGTTCCTGCGCCTGCGGGCTGCGGAACACCGATTCCTTGTCCGAGAGGTAGACGCTGCGCACGCCGCGTGCCGCCAGCGCCTTGCGGACGGCGGCCGCCTCCCGGCCGTTGTTGACCAGCACCGCGACGTCGCCGGGATGCAGGCCGCGCGCAGCGGCGCCGGGCGCCTCGAACCCGGCGCGGCCGGCGCGCCCGCGCGCCAGCAGCCCGTCGATCTCGGCCGCGCAGGCCCGCGCCAGCCGCTGCACGTAGGCGGTCTTGGACAGGGTCTCGCCTTCGTCGAGCACCCAGCAGGTCAGCGCCGGCGCATCGTGCCCGTCGATCCGCAGCCGTTCGGCGCGGCCCCGCGCCTGCACCTCGTAGAAGGGCACCGGATCGCCTCCGGCATGCCGCAGCAGGAACGCGCCCTCGCCGCTGGCGTCGCGCTCGGCCTGCGCGAAGACCCGGTTGACCGCGGCGACCATGCCGTGGGTGGAGCGGAAGTTGGTGGCCAGGGTGTAGTGCCGGCCCGCGGTGTCGCGCCGCGCGTGCAGGTAGGTGTGGATGTCCGCGCCCCGGAAGGCGTAGATCGCCTGCTTCGGATCGCCGATCAGGACCAGCCCGTGCGCCGGGTCGTTCGCCGCGACCCGGTAGACCGCGTCGAAGATGCGGTACTGCAGCGGATCGGTGTCCTGGAACTCGTCGATCATCGCCACCGGGAACTGCGCCCGGATGAGCGCCGCCAGGCCTTCGCCCTGCGGGCCGCGCAGCGCGGCCCGCCATGCGTGCGAGCAGGTCGTCGAAGCCCATCTGGGCGCGGCGCTCCTGCTCGACCGCGAAGCGGGCGCAGACCCAGCGCGCGGCATGGCGCAGCAGGTCGGACCGGGCGTCGGGCAGCCGGGCGAGTTGTTCGCGCAGCTCCGCCAGCGCCAGGAGCGCCGGATGCGCCGGCGGCGCGCCGTCCTTCCAGGCGTCGGCCAGCCCCTCGGGCGACAGGCGCGCCCACCCGGCCTTCAGGTCCGGGACGAGCGCCTCCGGCGCGGCGGCCCAGGCGCGCAGGGCCTGGATCCAGGGCTGGTAGTGGCGACGCTGCAGCTTGGCGCCGTGGACCCGCTTGGCCTCGACCGCCGCGTCCAGCAGCGCCTCCAGCGCGTCGGCCCAGGCGGGCCAGGGCGCCTTGAGCCCGGCGAGCTGCCGGGCCGCCTCCTCGCGCGCCCCCGCCGATCGCCAGCCGCGGCTCGGGCGCGTCGGGCAGCGTGCCGGCGTGCGGCAGCAGCGGCCGCAGCGCGGCGTGCAGGTCCCCGGGCGACGCCCACCAGCCGCGCAGGGCGCGGATGTCCGCAGCGGCCAGCGGGTAGTAGAAGGTGCGCCAGTAGTCGCGCACCGACTCGGCCAGCAACTCGCCCTGGTCCGCCTCCAGCGTCTGGTCGAACAGGCAGTTGCTGTCGAAGGCGTGCTCGCCGAGCATGCGGTTGCACCAGCCGTGGATGGTCGAGACCGCCGACTCGTCCATCCACTCGGCCGCGAGCTGGAGCTTGCGGGCGCAGGACGGCCAGGCATCCGCCGGGTAGCCGGCCCGCAGTTCCCGCAGGAAGTCGTCGGCCGCCGCGTCCGACTCCGGGGCGGCCGGGTCGGCCAGGAAAGCGGCCGCCGCCTCGGCGAGGCGGGCCCGGATCCGGTCCCGCAGCTCCTTGGTGGCGGCGTCGGTGAAGGTGACGACCAGGATCTCGGGCGGCATCAGCGGCCGCGCGAAGGCGGCCTCCCCGCCGTGGCCCAGCACCAGCCGGACATAGAGCGCGGCGATGGTGAAGGTCTTGCCGGTGCCCGCGCTGGCCTCGATCAGCCGACTGCCGCGCAGCGGGAAGTCCAGCGGCGACAGCACCGCGGGCGCGTCGGCGGCGGCGGGCTGCGCCCCGGGCGGCAGGTCGCGGTTCATTCCGTCGCCGCCTTGCTCCGCGCCGGGGCGCGGCCGACCGCCTCGTGCAGCGGGCGCAGCAGGCGGTCGGCCCACTGCGCGAACTCTCCGCCGCACCACAGGGCGTCGAAATCCGGCCAGGCCCGGGCGAGGTAGGGGTTGCCGTCGCGCTCCGCATGCCGCTGGTTCCGCGGTTCGTGCAGCTCGTAGCAGTCGCGCGCGGCCTCCCGGGCCTGAGCCGCGGCCCGCTCCGCCCGCCTCGCCGCCGTCGCCCGCGCGCGACAGCCAGGCGAAGCCGCTGCGCACCGCCACCGGCAGCGGCCGGCGCATGCCTTCGCGCCAGGCATCGAGCAGGTCTTCCCAGTGGGCGCGCGCCCGCTCCGGATCCAGCGGCGCGAGGCGCACCGTGCCGTTCTTGCCGACGATGGCGCTCTCCATCGGCGCGCCGCCCAGGTGCCCGGCGAGGTGGGCGATCCAGAACGGGATCAGGCGGTCGCGCCGGTAGCTGCGGTCCTTGAGCAGGCTGACGCTTTCCAGCACCAGCCGGCACCGCGCGCCGTCGGCGTCCTGGCGCAGGCCGTCCAGCCAGTCCTCCACCCGCACCGTCGGCTCACCCCGCGCGTCCGCGGGGTCCAGCGGCTCGTCGGGCAGCGGCTCGGGCCAGCGCGCGAGCGCCTCGGCATGGCGCTCGAACATCTCGGCCATCGGCTCGGCCAGTTCGCCGGCGAGCACCTCCGAGAAGGCGCCCCAGGGCAGTTCGCCGCGCCGGCCGATGCGCCCCAGCCGGTCGCGCAGCACCGTCTCGCGGTCGCCGCCCTGCGCCAGCGCCGCCTTCTGGGCCTGGACCAGCTCGTCCTGCAGGCGCCAGTTCTCCAGGGCGTCGATGGCGAAAGGCTCGTGGTCCTGCGCGGCCGGGTCGGCGTTCTCGAAGGCGACGCCGAGCCGGTGCAGGAAGAACGCGCGGACCGGGTCCTTGAGGAAGTCCGAGAGCCTGCGCAGCGTCAGGGGCTCGTCCGCCTCGACGGCGTCCAGCCGCTGTGCGGCGCCCGGCCCCGCGGCGGCCGATGGGTCGGGATCGGGCGCGGCCAGGCCGTCGCGCCACTCGCGCGCATAGCTGAAGAGCGGCCCGCCGGCGCGGAAGTAGTCGCGGCTGAACGGCTGGAGCCGGTGCGCGACCGTCAGCGCCGCCAGCAGATCCCGGCCCGCGGCGACGGCCCCCGGCCCTTCGGTCGGCGCGTCTTGCAGCCGCCAGCCGGCGGCCAGGTGGTCGCGCAGCTGGGCCACCAGCACCGATGGCGGGCGTTCGCCGTTGTCGTGGACGCTGCGGCCGACCCAGCCGATGTGCAGGTGCTCGCGCGCCGACAGCAGGGCTTCCAGGAACAGGTAGCGGTCGTCCTCCCGTCGGGAACGGTCGCCGGGACGGTAGTCGTGCCCCATCAGGTCGAAGTCGGCCGGCACCTGCGGACGGGGGAAGTCGCCGTCGTTCATGCCGAGCAGGCACACCCGCCGGAACGGGATGGCGCGCATCGGCATCAGCGTGGCGAAGGTGACGGCGCCAGCGAAGAAGGGTTGGGAGAGCGCGGGCTGGTCGATCCGCGCGAGCCACTGGTCGCGCACCACCGACAGCGGAAGCGCCTCGGCCAGCCTTGCGGCGGCGCAGGCGTCCTGCCACTGCTGCAGGGCATCGTCGAGCCGCCGCAGCGTCAGGCCGTCGGCGCCCTCGCCCGGGTCGAAGAAGTCGGCCATCAGCGCGCGCAGGCGCGCGCACCAGGCGTCGGGCGCGGCCGGCTCGCGCAGGCCGCGCCAGGCGGACTGCAGCGTGTCGAGCAGCCGGGCGAGCGGACCGAGCAGCGCCGCGTCGAGCCCGCCGATCTCGTCCAGCGGCTCGATGCCTTCCCAGGCGCCGGCGCCGCCCACCGCGTAGCCGAGCAGCATGCGCCGCAGGCCGAAGGACCAGGTGTTCTGCTCCGGCGCCTGCGCCAGCCCGAGGCTGCGGCGCTGCTCGGCGTGCAGGCCCCAGCGGACGTTGGCGGCGCGCACCCAGCGGTGCAGCAGCGGCAGCTGGGCCTCGTCGATCGCGAAGCGGCGCCGGATCGCGGGCACCTCCAGCCAGTCGAGCAGGTCGCTGACCGCCACCCGCGATTGCGGCAGGCCCAGCAGCTTCTCCAGCGCTCCCAGCAGCGGGTCGCTGCGGCGCGGCCCGCGGTCGGACACCGCGTAAGGGATGTGGCGCAGGTCGTCCGGCTCGGGCAGGCCGAAGACGGCCTGGACGTGCGGCGCATAGGCGTGGATGTCGGGCACCATCACGATGATGTCGCGCGGGCGCAGCGTCGGGTCGGCTGCGAAGGCTTCCAGCAACTGGTCGTGCAGCACCTCGACCTCGCGCTGCGGGCTGTGGGCGATATGGAAGCGGATCGAGGCGTCGGACCGCGGATCGACCGCCGGCCAGCGCGCGCGGGTCTCGGCCAGCGGCCGCAGCTCCCGGATGTCGTCCTGCAGCTGGTGCAGGAGGCAGTCGTCGCCGTTGGCCTGGAACAGGTCGATGCGCTGCTGGACTTCGAGGAAGCGGTGCTCGTAGCGCTCCCGCTCGTCGTAGGCGTCGAGCAGGCCGATGAAGTCGCGGCCCTGGCGGCCCCAGGCGGCCAGCAGCGGATGGGCGTGCAGGTGCAGCTGCTCCTCGGCGATCAGGTCGGGGCTGCCGCTCTTGCGCAGCTGCCGGCTGCGCTCCGCGCGCAGCAGGTCCTTGTCGGCCACGATGTTGGCCCAGTAGTGCTCGCAGGGGTTGTGCACGCACAGCAGCACCTGGGTCCAGCGCGCCAGCGCCGCCAGCACTTCCAGCGTCTGCTGCGGCATCGCCGAGACGCCGAAGACCGCCAGCCGCCGCGGCACGCCGGCCGGGCGCGGCGCGTCGGGCAATGCCCGCACTGCTTCCATGAACCGCCGATGCACCTCCGCCCGGCCGTTGCGCGCCGCCTCCGGGCCGACGTCGGCCAGCAGGGCGCGCCAGAGGCAGGCTTGCCAGCGCTGCGCCTCCGGCAGCGGCTCGACGCCGCGCCGGCTGGTGCGGATCGTGTCGCGGCCGTCGGCCCAGTCGGCGAGCCAGTCGGCGCGGTAGACCTGGTACTGGTCGTAGAGGTCGGCAAGCCGACCGGCGAGCTGGTAGCGCCGGCGCAGGTCGGCGTCGGCATCCAGGAAGCGGGCCAGCGGCGTCAGGCCGAGGTCGCAGGCCTCGTCGGCGAGCAGCTCGGGCAGCAGGCGCATCAGCCGCCAGACCAGCAGCGGGCGGTCGAACGGCAGGTCCTGCGGCAGGTCGGCCCCGAGCACCGCGCGGTAGGCCTGCCAGACGAACCGGCCCGGCAGCTGCAGGTCGAGGGCCGCGGCGATGCCGCAACCGCCCTCGCCCGCGTCCCGCGCCAGGGCGAGCTTCATCCACTGGGCGATGCCGTTGCTCTGCACCAGCATCGTCTCGCGCTCCAGGGGCGCGAGCGGATGGCGCCGCATCCAGGCGACCAGCACGTCGCGCAGGGCCTCCGGATGGTTTCCGTGGATCGCCATCAGGCCCGGGGGCAGCATCGCGCTTGGGTTCGTCAAATCGTCGTCCAGTCCAACGCGCATTTTAAGGAGTTCGCCGGGGATGCGCCGCGGGCGGGGCCGGCACGGGAAAGCGCGCCGCTCGGACGCCGGGCGCAGGCCCGCGCGGCCGGACGGACGCCGGCGGCCCCGCCGCGCCGCCGCACGGCTGTGCCACAATCCCGTTGTATCCCTATGAATACTACGCTGCCCTCCCTCGCCGCGATCGACTGGTTCCCGCTGGGCCTGTCGCTCAAGGTGGCGGCGCTGGCGACGGGGATCGCGCTGGTGGCGGGCATCGCGCTCGGCTGGTTCATCGCCCGCAGGCGCTTCCCCGGACAGCAGCTGCTGGAGGCCGCCTGCATGCTGCCGCTGGTCCTGCCCCCGACGGTGATCGGCTACGGCATCCTGGTGCTCGCGGGGCGGCGCAGCCCGCTGGGCGGCTGGGTGCGCGAGCACCTGGACTACACCCTCGTCTTCCACTGGCACGGCGCGGTGGCGGCGTCGGCCGTGGTCGCCTTCCCGCTGGCGCTCAAGTCGGCGAGCGCGGCCTTCGCCGGGGTCGACCGCACGCTCGAAGCGGCCGCGCTCACCCTGCGCCAGTCGCCGTTCTCGGTTTTCGTGCGGGTGACCCTGCCGCTGGCATGGCCCGGCATCCTCGCCGGCGCCCTACTCGCCTTCGCGCGGGCGATGGGCGAGTTCGGCGCCTCCTTGATGGTGGCCGGGTCGATCCCGGGCCAAACCCAGACCCTGTCGATGGCCATCTACGACGCCGCGCAGGCCGGCCACGACCGCCTCGCGATGGTGCTGGTCGCCGTCACCTCGCTGATCTCCATCGCCATCCTGGTCCTGTCAAACCGGATCCTCTCCCACCGCTGACATCGGGAAACCTCCGCCATGCCTCCTCCGTCCCCTTCCGACCGCATCCCCCGCCCCCGCCCGCTCCGCCGGCGCGGGCTCGCCCTGGCGGCGCTCGGCGCGCTGCTCGCGCTCCCGCTGGCGGTCGCCGCCCAGCAGATCACCGTGTCGGCCGCCGCCAGCCTGACCGATGCCTTCAAGGAGATCGGGCAGCGGTTCGAGGCGTCCCGCCCCGGCGCCAGCGTACGCTTCAATTTCGCCGCGTCGGGCGTGCTGCTGCAGCAGATCGACCAGGGCGCGCCGGCGGACGTGTTCGCCAGCGCCGACCAGGAGACGATGGACCGCGCCGCGGACCGGAAGCTGCTCGCCGCCGGCACCCGGCGGAATTTCGCCGGCAACGCGCTGGTGCTGATCGAGCCCACCCGGGACGCCGTGGGCATCGGGTCGCTGCGGGCGCTCGCCGCGCCCGCGGTCCGGCGCATCGCCATCGGCAAGCCCGCCACCGTGCCGGTGGGGCGCTACACCCGCGCGGCCCTGGAAGGCGCCGGCCTCTGGGCGGCGCTGGAGCCGAAGTTCGTGCAGGCCGACAGCGTCCGCCAGGTGCTGGACTACGTGGCCCGCGGGGAGGCGGACGCCGGCTTCGTCTACCGGACCGACGCCCGCATCATGGCCGGCAAGGTCACGGTGTCGCTGGAACCCGGCGGCGTCCCCCCGGTGCGCTATCCGGTCGCGGTGGTGCAGGACAGCCGGCAGCAGGCGCTGGCGCGCGAGTTCGTCGATTTCCTCGGCAGCGACGCGGCGCGGCAGGTGCTCGGCCGTTTCGGCTTCGACCGCCCCTGAGGCCGGACCGGCGGCCGTGATCGACATCCGCATCGCGCTTTCGGTCGCCGACCGGGGGCGGCGCTTCGAGCTGCAGGCGGCGCTGGCGACCGAGGCGTCCTTCGCCGCGCTCTACGGCCCGTCGGGCGCTGGCAAGTCGCTCACGCTCCAGGCGGTGGCCGGCCTGCTGCGGCCCGCGGCCGGGCGCATCCGGCTGGGCGACCGCACCCTGTTCGACGCCGCCCGCGGGATCGACGTGCCGACGCCGGAACGCCGGGTGGGCTACCTATTCCAGGACTACGCGCTGTTCCCCCACCTGAGCGTGCGGCAGAACGTGGGCTTCGGACTGGGTTCGTGGCTGCGGCCGCGCCTGACGCGGTCCGCGCGGGACGCGGTGGAGGAATTGCTCGAGGGGTTCGGGCTGGCCGGGCTGGCCGACAGCCGCCCGGGCGCGCTCTCGGGCGGCCAGCGGCAGCGGGTGGCGCTCGCGCGCGCGCTCGCCTGCCGGCCGCGCGCCCTGCTGCTCGACGAGCCTTTCGCGGCCCTCAACCCCATGCTGCGCGAGGCCTTGCGCCAGGACCTGGCGAAGGTGTGCCGGGCGTGGCGCATCCCGGTGCTGATGATCACCCACGACGCCGACGACGTGCTGGCGCTGGCGGATGTGGCCTTCGTCTACGCCGAGGGCCGCGTCGCGCGGAGCATCGACCTGCGCGACGGAACGGCCCGCGACGCGGCGCGCGAGGCCCTGGGCGTCGGCCCGGCGCTCCCGGAAACGCCACTGCGGGCGCGGCTGCGCCGCCTGCTGTCCGCCGGCGGCGGCTCCATCCCCGGCATCCCGGACCGCGGCGGGCAGGATGCGCGGCCGGGCGCCTGACGCGGCGCGCATCGGCTCCGGTACGCTCGCGCCATGGCTCCCACCGTCCAGTTCCGCCTGCGCGTCTACCGCGGCGACACCGCCGCGATCGGGCCGGGCAAGGTGCGCCTGCTCGAAGCGATCGATGCGGCTGGCTCGATCTCGGCCGCCGCGCGCCGGCTCGGCATGTCCTACAGGCGCGCCTGGGTGCTGGTCGACGAGATGAACCGCGCCCTGGTCGCGCCGGTGGTGAGCGCCGCCACCGGCGGCAGCCACGGCGGCGGGACGACGCTGACCGCGGCGGGGCACGCCATCGTGCGGCATTACCGCGCGGTCGAGCGGAAGGCGCATGCGGCCGCCGCGGAAGACCTCGCCGCCCTCACCCGGCTGCTCGCCCCCGACACCTCCCCGCCCGCCGTTTCCGCCCCGGAAGCGGATCCGCCATGAAGAAAGCGGCGGCACCGCGAGGTGCCGCCGCCTGGGGGCGGTTCGCCCGGCCATCCCGGCCGGACCGCGCGCCGGTCAGTCGCGCTGGCCGCCGAAGATGCCGAACAGGGCCAGCAGGCTTTGGAAGACGTTGAAGGCGCTGAGGTAGAGCGACAGGGTCGCGCTGATGTAGTTGGTTTCTCCGCCGTCGATGATGCGCTTCAGGTCGAACAGCAGGAAGCCGCTGAAGATCGCGATCGCGGCGGTGGCGATCACCACCATGCCGGTCGAGGAACCGACGAAGACGTTGATGACCGCGCCGGCCATCAGCACCAGCGCGCCCACGGTCAGCCACTGGCCCAAGCCGTCGAGGCGGCGCTTGACCACGCTCGCCAGCGTCGCCATCGCGAAGAACACGCCGGCGGTGCCGCCGAACGCCATCATGATCAGCACCGCGCCGTTGCTGAAGCCGAGCACCATCGCGATCAAGCGCGACAGCATCAGGCCCATGAAGAAGGTGAAGCCCAGCAGCACGGGGACGCCGGCGGCGGAGTTCTTGGTCTTCTCGATCGCGAAGATGAAGCCGAAGGCGCCGGCCATGAAGACGACCAGGCCGAAGAATCCGGTGAGCGATTGCGTGATGCCGGTGCTCACGCCGACCCAGGCGCCGAGCACCGTCGGCAGCATGCTCAGCGCGAGCAGCCAGAAGGTGTTGCGCATGACGCGCTGCGGATCCGTCCGCGAGGCGCGGATGTCGTAGCCGGACGAGGGGGTGATGACGCGGGTGTGGTCCATGAGGATCTCCTTCTCGACGATCGGACGTTGCGGGCGCTGGGCCCTATACCTTCATCTTATGAGTCCGCGCGATTTTTCAAGGCAAAGACCTTATGCGGGGGCGCCCTTTGCGCGCACGTTCATCCGGTCTGTACCGCGCGCGGGCCACCTAATCGGCGGTCCGGGCCTTGCTATGCTGCGCGCACGCTCCGCCCCGGCGCCGCCGGCGGCCTGCGCACGCTCCCCGTCCCCTCCGATTCCTTCCTTCTCCACCGAACATGAAGACCATCCGCTCGCTCGAACTCTCCGACGTCAAGAAGATCGCCGCCGCCGCCGAAGCCGAGGCCCTGCGCAACCAGTGGGCCGTCACCATCGCCATCGTCGACGCGGGCGGGCACCTGCTGTGGCTGCAGCGCCTGGACGGCGCGGCGCCGGTCTCGTCGCACATCGCCCCCGCCAAGGCGCACACCGCCGCCGTCGGCCAGCGCGAGACCAAGGTCTACGAGGACATCGTGAACAACGGGCGCACCGCCTTCTTGAGCGCGCCGCACATCGAGGGCCTGCTCGAGGGCGGCGTGCCCATCGTCCAGGACGGCACGGTGATCGGCGCGGTGGGCGTCAGCGGCGTGAAGTCGACCGAGGACGCCCAGATCGCCAAGGCCGGCATCGCGGCCCTCGCCGGCTGACGACGCGGAAGGCGCCGGCCCGGTACACGCGGAGCCGGCCGCCTTCCGGTGCGGGGGGCCTGCCGGCCGCCCGCGCCCTCCACGACCGTCTCCCCGTGCGCGCAGGGGAACGGCGACGATCGCGCTGCGCCATCCGCCCGACGACGGCCGTCCGGGATGCGCGCCCTCGCCGCCCCATGCGCCCCGGGTTCGCCCGGCCACGGATCGCGCCGCAGGGCTCGCGGATCGCGACCCGCGGTCATTTCCCCGCGTCGAGCTCGTCCACCCGCTCGGTGTTGGTGGTGCTGCGGCTGCCCTTCAGGTCCATCTCGACGTCGGTCGCGCGGTCGCCCACCCGGCCCACCGCGTCGCGGATCTGCGTTTCGGTCGTGTCGAGCTTCTTCGCCCACTCCGCCACCGACGCCTCGGAACCGGTGTCGATGCGGTCCGGCTCCACGCCGGGTCGGTCCGCGTCGGATTGCTGCGCTGGGTTGCTCATGGGTCGGCTCCTGTTCGGTCGCGATAAATCTGCCTTGCACCGTAGCAGTCGGCCATTGCGCCGCTGTAATCGCATGTAGGCAGGGCGCCGGCGGCGATCCGCCGCGGCGTTGGCGCGCCGCGCAGCCTGGCCATGCGCACGCTCCCGGCGCAACGGCTTGAAACATCCTCCCGCGTCCCAGACACTGGCATCGTGCATGCTTCCGGCCGCGTTCGGCGCCATCCCACCTGCGGGCGACGCCGGACCCGCCGCCCCCGCCTCCACGCAACCGATCCGTCACGACAAGGAAGAAACGACATGCCGCGCCTCTCCGGAAAAACCGCCCTCATCACCGGCAGCACCCAGGGCATCGGCGCCGCCTGCGCGCTGCGCATGGCGTCCGAGGGGGCCCGGGTGGCGCTCAACGGCCGCCACCGCGACGCGCGCGCCGAGGCCCTGCTCGCCGACATCGCCGCCGCCGGCGGCACCGCCACCTTCATCGAGGCGGACGTCGGCAGCGCCCAGGGCGCGATCGGGCTGGTGGGCCAGGCGGTGCTGGCGCTCGGGCGCCTCGACATCCTGGTCAACAACGCCGGCCTGGAGCGCCGGGCATCGTTCTGGGAAGTGAGCGAAGAGGACTACGACGCGGTGATGGACGTCAACCTCAAGGGCGTGTTCTTCGGCACCCAGGCCTTCGTGCGGCACTGCCGCGCCACCGGCCGGCCGGGCGCGGTGATCAACATGAGCTCGGTGCACGAGGAGATCGCCTTCCCGCACTTCGCGGCCTACTGCGCGAGCAAGGGCGCGCTGCGCATGCTGACCCGCAACCTCGCGACCGAACTGGCGCCGCTGGGCATCCGGATCAACAACGTCGCGCCCGGCGCCATCGCGACGCCGATCAACGCCAAGCTGATGTCCGACGCCGCGCAGCTGGCCAAGGTCACCGGCAACATCCCGATGCAGCGCATGGGCACGCCCGAGGAGGTCGCGGCGGTGGTGGCCTTCCTCGCGAGCGACGAAGCGGCCTACGTCAGCGGCAGCACCTACGCGGTCGACGGCGGGCTGACCTTCAGCTACACCGAGCAATGATGGCCGCCGGATCGCGGCGCGACGCGCGCCCCGCCTCGGCTTGCAGCTCCTGAAACGATAGCAATCCAAGACCTTTGCAGCGGCCAGGTACGGCGCGCGGCGCGTCCCCGCGCGCAAGGTTCGGGCCCGTCCCCTGGACGCATGCGGCCGGCGCCGGGGCGCGGCGCGCGCTATCCGCCCGGGCGCCGCCGGGCCCCGCCGGAACGGCGCCTGCGCTCAGGCGTGGACCTTGACGCCCTTCCAGAAGGCGACCCGCCCGCGCACCGCCTCGGCCTCGGGCTTGGGGTCGGGGTAGTACCAGACGGCGTCCGGGTTGAGTTCGCCGTCGACCAGCAGCGAGTAGTAGCTGGCCTGGCCTTTCCACGGGCAGATGGTGCGGTGGTTGCTGAAGGTGACGAACTCGCGCTTGAGCGAGGATTCGGGGAAGTAATGGTTGCCCTCGACGAGTTCGGTGTCGTCGCTCTCGGCGATCACGGTGTCTTTCCAGACGGCTTTCATGGCGTGCTCCTGCGTTGGGGATGGGTGTCCGCGCCGGCCGCGGTCGGGCGGCGGGTCCCGCCAGCATAGTCGCCCCGGCGCGCCGGGCGGCGCCGCGGCCGCTCAGGAGAACATCCCCCAGAGCGCGGTGCCGAGGAACCAGGGATTGATGCGGCTGGAGGCGAGCCGGATCGTCTCGAAGTCGGTGACCTCGGCCAGCAGCTTGTGCCGGCTGCCCGAGTTGTCGAAGACGTAGGCCCGGTCCGCGGCCGCGCAGGCCTCGGTCATCAGGCCGATCGACCGGTGGTAGCGCTCCACCACCTTGCGGTCGTCGACGGGATGGCCGCCCAGCATCACCCTCCGGCGGACCCGGTCGATGTTGATCCGGGGGTCGTCGGTGGCGACGAAGTACAGGTACACCCGGTAGCCCCGCGCCCGCGCCTCGCGCATGAACGCGATCTTCGAGGCATGGGACATCACCGTCTCGAAGGTGAAGGTCCGGCCGGCGTCCAGCAGCATCCGGCGCACCGCCTCCGCCAGCGCGGACGCCAGGTAAGAGTCGTAGGGGCCGGGCAGGCGCAAGGCCAGCGCGCCGTCGACCTCGGCGCCCGCGAGCAGCGCCGGCAGGTCCAGCCGCGCTTCCAGGCCGGTGCGGCGCAGGCTGTCGCGGATGCGGTCGCGCACCTGCGCCGCCTCGCCGCCGATGCCGAGGCGGCGCAGGTCCAGGCTCCCGTGCGCCTTGAGTTCGCGTTCCATCTCGTCGGCGTTGACGAAGGCGCCGATCCAGCGCGGCTGGAGCTCGGACAGGATGGTGCTCTTGCCCGATCCGTTGGGCCCCGCGAGGATGCGCAGGCGCGGCTGCGCGCCGCGCGCCGCCCCGGGCCGGCCGGGCGGCCGGCCGTCCTCAACCGGCGGCCGGGTCGACACGCCGCAGCACGGTGCCCGGCTTGACGCGCTTGCCGACGGGCAGTTCCTTGATGAAGGTGACGCTGCCGTCCTGCCTGCGCTCGACCATCCGGCCGTCGCTCGTCTTGACGGTGGCGGCGCCCGTCTGGCGCAGCGCGTTCCGGTAGGCCGCGTGGCCGGCCTTGGCCGCCAGCGCGGGGATGCGCTGCTCGACGAGGCGCATGCCGCGCTCGGTCAGGGGGGCTTGGCGTCGATTGAGGGACATGGGAGCCTCGGGGAAAGGGTGTGCCGGCAGTCTAGCAGCGTGGGGCGGGCGAGGCGCCGGCGCGGCACTATCCCCCGGCCGGCCGGCGGGCCTAGCGCCGGGCGACGGGCGCGCCGCCGTCCCGGCCGCTCGCCGCCGCCCAGGCGAAGATGCCAATGCCGGCCACCGCCAGCAGCGTGCCGACCCAGCCGGTCGAGGTCCACCCCAGGCCCGCCGCGATCGCCAGGCCGCCCAGCCACGCGCCCAGCGCGTTCGCCATGTTGAAGGCCGAGTGGTTGAGCGCGGCCGCCAGGGTCTGCGCGTCGCCCGCCACGTCCATCAGCCGGATCTGCAGCGCGGGGCCGATGGCCACGATGGTGCCCACCAGGAAGACGTTGACCGCGACCGCCGCCACGTGGTGGGCGGTGAAGTGGAAGGCGGACAGCACCAGCACGCTCCAGGCCAGCAGGCCGCCGATGGTGCGCATCAGCGACTTGTCGGCCAGGCGCGCGCCGACGAGGTTGCCACTCACCATGCCCAGTCCGAAGAGCGCCAGGAAGACCGGCACCCAGCCGGGCGGCACGCCGGTCACCTCGGTGAGCAGCGGCTTGATGTAGCTGAACACCGCGAACAGCCCGCCGAAGCCGATGGCGCCGATGCCCAGCGTCAGCCAGACCTGCTTGCGCCGCAGCGCGCCGAGTTCGCGCAGGGCGCTCGCGCCGGGCTGCGCCGGCAGGTCGGGCACGTGGCGGCGCACCAGCGCTGCCGACAGCAGCCCGATGGCGCCGACGAAGGCGAAGGCCGCGCGCCAGCCCATCAGCTGGCCGAGCCAGGCGGCGATCGGCACGCCCACCAGCGTCGCCACCGTGAGCCCGAGCATCACCTGCCCCACGGCCCGCGCCCGCCGGCCGGGCGGCGCGAGCGACGCCGCGACCAGGGCCGCGACGCCGAAGTAGGTGCCGTGCGGCAGCCCGGTCAGGAAACGCAGCAGGTTGAGCGAGAGGTAGCCCGGCGCCAGCGCGCTGGCGAAGTTGCCGAGCGCGAACGCCGCCATCAGCGCCACCAGCAGCCGGCGCCGTCCCCACCCGGCGGTGAGCACCGCCAGCAGCGGCGCGCCGAGGACCACTCCCAGCGCGTAGGCGCTGATCGCATGGCCCGCCTGCGGGATGCTCACGCCCAGGTCGGCCGCCACATCGGGCAGCAGGCCCATGATGACGAACTCGCCGGTGCCGATGCCGAAACCGCCGACCGCCAGGGCGAGCGTCGCGCGCGCGGCGCGGCGGCTGTCGGACCGGGCGGCGTCGCGCCCCGCCGGCGCGCCGGCGTCGTCCAGGGGCAGTACCGGCCCGCTCATCGCGCGGCCTCCCCGCCCGGCGCCCGGACCCCGCCGGCGGGGGCGCCGTCCCGCGGCTCGGCCAGGAAGCCGCAGAAGGCCAGCAGGATCGCGCCGCCGCCGAGCAGGCAGACGGCGTCCCAGCCGAAGAAGGCGTAGGCCGCCGCCGAGAGTCCCGAGGCCGCGGCGCCGACCGCGAAGATCGAGGCCATGTAGAGGCCGTTGAGCCGGCCGCGCAAGGCCGGCGCCAGCATGTAGATGCTGCGCAGGCCGAGCACGTGGTTGAGCTGCACCATCGCGTCCAGCACGACGACCGACAGGACCAGCCCCGCCATCGAATGGAAATGCACCGACAGCGCCGCCGCGGCGAAGGACAGCGCCCCGGCCGCCTGCGCCACGCCGGTGCCCAGGCGGGTCAGCCCGCGGTCGGCGAGCCGGCCCGCCAGCGGCGCGGCCAGCGCGCCCGAGGCTCCCGCGAAGGCGAACAGGGCCATGCCGCGCTGGTCCAGGCCGAACTCGCGCGCCAGCATCAGCGGCGCGGCGGTCCAGAAGGCCTGGAAGCCGGCGAACATCATCGCCTGGTAGAAGGAACGCCGTCGCAGCAGCGGCGTGCCGCGCACGATGCCCGGCAGCGAGGCGATGATGGCGGCGTAGCCGGCGCCGCCGGACGGCCGCCGCTGCGGCAGCGCCCGCCAGAGCGCCAGCATCAGCGCCGCCATCGCCGCGGCGGACAGCACGAAGACCGCGCGCCATCCTCCGGCCGACGCCACCGCGCTCGCCACCGGCCGCGCGAGCATGATCCCGCCCAGCAGCCCCGCCATGATGTTGCCGACCGTCCGGCCGCGCCGGGCATCGGGCACGAGCTGCGAGGCGAAGGGCACCAGCACCTGGGTGGCGACCGCGCAGACGCCGACCAGGAAGGACGCCGCCAGGAAGGCCGCGGCCGATCCCGCGCCGGCCACGCCGGCGAGGCCGAGCACCACCCCGCCCAGCAGCGCCAGGATCAGCCGCCGGTTCTCGACCACGTCCGCGAGCGGCACCAGCAGCAGCAGGCCGGCGCCGTAGCCGACCTGCACCAGCGTCATGATCAGCCCGGCGGTGCCGGCGGGCATGCCGAGCGCGGCGGAGATCGGCCCGAGCAGCGGCTGCGCGTAATAGATGTTGGCGACCGTCAGGCCCGAGGCGGCGGCGAAGACGAAGACCATTCCGGCGGACAGGCCGGCCGGGGACGGCGCGGCCGGCGCCGCGCGCGGGGTCGCGGCAGAGGGCGGGGTGTGGGGCGTGGGCATGGCGTGCGGCCGGCAGGAAGCGGCGCGATGACACAGGGTTTCCCCTGAATCGGCGGACCTTATCACGCTTGGCCGAACGCTGCAGGGGTCGGCCCCGGGGCGTCCGGCCCGCGCCGGCCGGGACGTCCCTTCAGATGGCGACCATCCGCCGCACCCCGTCGGCCTGCATGTCCTTGCCCTCGCCCCGCGCCACGAATTCCCCGCGCTCCATTACCAGGTAGTCGTCCGCCAGTTCCTCGGCGAAGTCGTAGTACTGCTCCACCAGCAGGACGGACATCGGCCCCGCGCCCACGCCCGGCAGTCCGGTGTCCGCCAGCCGCCGGATCACCCGCCCGATGTCCTTGATGATGTTGGGCTGGATGCCCTCGGTCGGCTCGTCGAGGATCAGCAGGCGGGGCCCGGCCGCCAGCGCGCGCGCGATGGCCAGCTGCTGCTGCTGCCCGCCCGAGAGGTCGCCGCCGCGGCGGTGCAGCATCTGCTTGAGCACCGGGAACAGCTCGTAGAGCTGCTCCGGGATCGGCGCCCGGGCGCCGCGGTAGGCCAAGCCCATGCGCAGGTTCTCCTCCACCGTGAGCCGCGCGAAGATCTCGCGGCCCTGCGGCACGAAGCCAATGCCGGCGCGCGCCCGGTCGTACGGCGTGGCGCGGGTGATGTCCTGCCCGCCGAGCGCGATGCTGCCGGTGCGGACCGGCACCAGGCCCATCAGAGACTTCAGCAGCGTGGTCTTGCCCGCGCCGTTGCGCCCGAGCAGCACCGTGACCCGGCCGGGCCGGGTCCGCAGGGAGACGTCGCGCAGGATGTGCGAGCCGCCGTAGTACTGGTTGACGCCCCGGGCCTCCAGCATCGCCGGGCCCTGGTGCGCCCCGGCATTTTCCGTGGCCGGATCGGCCGCGGGCCCAGGACGCGCGCTGGCAGGCAGCTCTTGAATCGATAGCATTTCAGCGGCCAAGGTACACCTCGATCACCCGTTCGTCGGACTGCACCTGGTCGAGCGTGCCCTCGGCCAGGACCGCGCCGTCGCACAGCACGGTCACGATGTCGGAAATCTCGCGGATGAAGCCCATGTCGTGCTCCACCACCATCAGCGAGTGCTTGCCCTTGAGGCTCAGGAAGAGCTCGGCGGTGCGCGCCGTCTCGTCGTCGGTCATGCCGGCCACCGGCTCGTCGAGCAGCAGCAGCTTGGGCTCCTGCATCAGCAGCATGCCGATCTCCAGCCACTGCTTCTGGCCGTGGCTGAGCGTGCCGGCCTCGCGCGAGGCGCTGCCCGCGAGGTGGATGGTGCGCAGCACCTCGGCCATGCGGTCCTGCTGCGCCGAGTCCGGCCGGAAGGCGAGCGAGGCGCGCACGTCCTTGCGGGTCTTGAGGGCCAGTTCCAGGTTGTCGTAGACGGTCAGCCGCTCGAAGACGGTGGGCTTCTGGAACTTGCGGCCGATGCCGAGCTGGGCGATCTCGGCCTCGCGGTGGCGCAGCAGGTCGATGGTGCTGCCGAAGTAGACGGTGCCGCTGTCGGGGCGGGTCTTGCCGGTGATGATGTCCATCATCGTGGTCTTGCCGGCGCCGTTGGGGCCGATGACGCAGCGCAGCTCGCCCGGGGCGATGTCCAGCGACAGGCCGTTGATCGCCTTGAAGCCGTCGAAGCTCACGTGCACGTCGTCCAGGTAGAGGATGCGACCGTGGGCGGTGTCCACCTCGCCGGGCACCGCGACCCGGCCGCTGCTGGCCGCGCGGCCGCCGGACGCGGTGGGCGCGGTCGGCGCGGCGCCGGCGGTCGAGAGGCGCCGGGCGCCCTGCTCCATCAGGTCGGGGGTCATGGGCGGGCTCCTGCGGCGGTGGTTGCGGGCGCCGGCGGGTCGGCCGGCGTCGGGGCCTGGCGGCCGGATTCGCGGGCGGCGCTTTCGCGGTCGCGGCGCAGGCCCTCGCCGGCGCCGCCGAGGCGGCGCCACAGCCCGACCACGCCCTGCGGCAGGAAGAGCGTGACGCCGATGAAGAGCGCGCCGAGCACGTAGAGCCAGAACTCGGGGTAGGCCACGGTCAGCCAGCTCTTGGCGCCGTTGACCAGGAAGGCGCCCACCACCGGCCCCACCAGCGTCGCCCGGCCGCCGACCGCGACCCAGACGGCCATCTCGATGGAGTTGGCCGGGCTCATCTCGCTCGGGTTGATGATGCCGACCTGCATCACGTAGAGCGCGCCGGCCGCGCCGCACATCACCGCCGAGACGACCCAGATCGTCAGCTTGTAGGGCAGCGTGTCGTAGCCCGAGAACATGACCCGGGACTCGGCGTCGCGCACCGCCTGCAGCACCCGGCCGAACTTGCTGGCCACGATCCACTTCGCCAGCAGGAAGCAGCCCACCAGCAGCAGCACCGTCAGCACGAAGAGCGCCATGCGCATGCCGGGGGTGGCGATCGGCATGCCGAGCACCCGCTTGAAGTCGGTGAAGCCGTTGTTGCCGCCGAAGCCGGTCTCGTTGCGGAAGAAGAGCAGCATCGCGGCGAAGGTCATCGCCTGGGTGATGATCGAGAAGTACACGCCCTTGATCCGCGAGCGGAAGGCGAAGTAGCCGAACACGAAGGCCACCGCGCCCGGCGCCGCCAGCACCAGGACCAGGGTGGCGAGGAAGCTGTCCGACAGCGCCCAGTGCCAGGGCAGCTCCTTCCAGTCCAGGAAGACCATGAAGTCGGGCAGCGCGCTGCGGTAGTTGCCGTCGGTGCCGATCTGGCGCATCAGGTACATGCCCATCGCGTAGCCGCCGAGCGCGAAATAGAGGCCGTGGCCCAGGCTCAGGATGCCGGTGTAGCCCCAGATCAGGTCCATGGCCAGCGCGACGACCGCGTAGCACATGATCTTGGCGCAGAGGTTGACCAGGTAGTCCGACAGGTGCAGCGGATGGCCGGCCGGCAGCAGCAGGTTGAGCGCCGGCACCAGCGCGCAGCCGACGATCAGCGCCGCCAGCACGCCGGCCAGGCCGGAGCGGCCGAGCAGCGGCGGCCGCGGGGGAAGGATGGAGGAATGGTCGGTCATGGGAGATGTCTCGTGGTGTTGGCGGCCGCCCGCCGGCTCAGGCCTCGCGCCCCTTCATCGCGAAGATGCCCTGGGGCCGCTTCTGGATGAAGACGATGATGCAGACCAGCACCGCGATCTTGGCCAGCACCGCGCCGGTCCAGCCTTCGAGCAGCTTGTTCAGGATGCCCAGGCCAAGGGCGGCGTAGACGGTGCCGGCCAGCTGGCCGACGCCGCCGGTCACCACCACCATGAAGGCGTCCACGATGTAGCCCTGGCCCAGGTCCGGGCCGACGTTGCCGACCTGGCTCAGCGCGCAGCCCGCGAGGCCCGCGATGCCGGAGCCGAGCGCGAAGGCGTAGGTGTCGATGCGCGCGGTGTTCACGCCCATGCAGGCGGCCATCGGCCGGTTCTGGGTGACGCCGCGCACGAAGAGCCCGAGCCGGGTGCGGCCGATCAGGAAGGCCATGCCCAGCAGCACCGCCGCGGCGAAGGCGACGATGACGATGCGGTTCCAGGGCAGCTGCAGGTTGCCCAGCACCTGCACCCCGCCGCTCATCCAGGACGGGTTCTCGACCCCGACGTTCTGCGCGCCGAACAGGCTGCGCACCAGCTGCATCAGCACCAGCGAGATGCCCCAGGTGGCCAGTAGCGTCTCCAGCGGCCGGCCGTAGAGGAAGCGGATCACGCTGCGCTCCATCGCCGCGCCGACCAGCGCGGACGCCAGGAAGGCCGCCGGCACCGCGGCGACCAGGTACCAGTCGAAGGCGCCGGGCAGGTACTTCTGGAACAGGCCCTGCACCAGGTAGGTGGCGTAGGCGCCGATCATCATCAGCTCGCCGTGGGCCATGTTGATCACGCCCATCAGGCCGTAGGTGATCGCGAGGCCGAGCGCCACCAGCAGCAGGATGGAGCCGAGGCTGATGCCGCTGAAGGCCTGGCCCAGCCGGTCGCCCCAGGCGAGCCGGTCCTCGACCGCGCGCAGCGCGCTTTCCATCGCGGCCTTGGCCTGGGGATCGGTTTCCTCGCGCAGGCGCTCGATCAGCGCCGTCTTGCTCAGCGGATCGCCGCTGCCGGCCATCTGCCCGGCCGCGGCGATGCGCTGCGCCCGGTCCTCGCTCGACAGCAGGATGCGGGCGCGCGCCACTTCCAGGCGGGTGCGGATGCCGGCGTCCCGCTCGCCGGCCAGCGCCTTGTCGATCAGCGGCAGGCGGGCCGGGTCGGTCGCCTCCTGCAGGGTGTCGACCGCCTTGCGGCGCACCGCCGCGTCGGGCGACAGCAGCTCCAGCGAGGCGATGGCGGCGTCGATCTCGCCGCGCATGCGGTTGTTGTTGACCACCTCCTCGGCGTCGGCCGGCAGCGTCGCCGGTTCGCCGGTGGCCGGGTCGGTCGCCCGCTCGCCGCGGACGACGAAGGCGCGCTCGCCCGCGGTGCGGACTTCGTCGTCGGCCAGCGCGCGCAGGTAGTCGGCGGTGCGCGCGTCCGGCGCGGAGACGGCGCGGTTGATCGCGGCGACCCGCTCGTCGGTGTCGCCGGACGCCATGCGGAAAGCCTCGCCGGCCGAGAGCGCATGCGCGTTGCCTGCTATCAGGAAGATAGCGGACAACGCCAGGGGAAGGAGGTGCCGGAGCATGGGAGGGACCTGGGATATTCGGGGACGGCCGTCCCCGGGGATCGGTGGCCGGGGCCCGGGGCCCCGGCGGATCGGCGTCCGGGGACGGGCGCCCCGGGAGCGGGCGGCCGGGAACCGTTCCTGGCCCGGCATCGCCCGCGGCGGCCCGCGGGCCGCAGGGGATCAGCGCTTCGCCGGCTCGTCGGGCTTCTTGTCGTTGCCTTCGATGTACGGGCTCCAGGGCTTGGCCTTGACCGGGCCCGGCGTCTTCCACACCACGTTGAACTGGCCGTCGGCCTTGATCTCGCCGATGAACACGCTCTTGTGGAGGTGGTGGTTCTTCTCGTCCATCTTGCTGACGATGCCCGAGGGGGCGTTGAAGGTCTGGCCGGCCATGGCGGCGATCACCTTGTCAGTGTCGGTGGACTTGGCCTTCTCGACCGCCTGCTTCCACATGTGGATGCCGATCCAGGTGGCTTCCATCGGGTCGTTGGTCAGCGGCTTGTCCTTGTGGCCGGGGATGTTCTTGGCCTTGGCGTAGTCGCTCCACTGCTTGATGAAGGCGGCGTTGGTCGGGTTCTTGATCGACATGAAGTAGTTCCAGGCCGCCAGGTGGCCGACCAGCGGCTTGGTGTCCACGCCGCGCAGTTCCTCCTCGCCGACCGAGAAGGCGACCACCGGCACGTCCTTGGCCTTGAGGCCGGCGTTGCCCAGTTCCTTGTAGAAGGGCACGTTGGAGTCGCCGTTGATCGTCGACACCACCGCGGTCTTGCCGCCCTGGCTGAACTTCTTGATGTCCGCGACGATGGTCTGGTAGTCGCTGTGGCCGAAGGGGGTGTACTTCTCGTCGATGTCGCTGTCCTTCACGCCCTTGCTCTTGAGGTAGGCGCGCAGGATCTTGTTGGTGGTGCGGGGATAGACGTAGTCGGTGCCCAGCAGCACCCAGCGCTTGGCGCTGCCGCCGTCCTTGGACATCAGGTAGTCCACCGCCGGGATGGCCTGCTGGTTGGGCGCGGCGCCGGTGTAGAAGACATTCTTGGAGAGTTCCTCGCCCTCGTACTGCACCGGGTAGAAGAGCAGGCCGTTGAGTTCCTCGACCACCGGCAGCACCGACTTGCGCGACACGCTGGTCCAGCAGCCGAAGATCACCGAGACCTTGTCCTGGCTGATCAGCTGGCGGGTCTTCTCGGCGAACAGCGGCCAGTTCGAGGCCGGATCGACCACCACCGGCTCGAGCTTCTTGCCGAGCACGCCGCCCTTGGCGTTGATGTCGTCGATCGCCATCAGCACGGTGTCCTTGAGCACCGTCTCGGAGATGGCCATGGTGCCCGAGAGGCTGTGCAGGATGCCGACCTTGATGGTGTTGCCCGCGGTCTGGGCATGGGCCGGCAGGACGGTGGCGCCGGCCAGGGCGGCGGCGGCGGCGAGCGCCTTGAGGGTGAAACGACGTTGCATCGACAGCTCCGGGAAAAGGATTCGGACCTCGCCGCCACCGCCCGCCGGGAGAAGCGGGCAACCAGTGTGGGGCGATGGGACGGATCCTAGGGAGCCGGGCCGCCGCGGCATATACGCCGGGTGGCGTACGGGCGGCGTACGTGCGGCGCGCGGGCGGCG
This sequence comes from Xylophilus ampelinus, assembly GCA_036946225.1. Classification (GTDB taxonomy): domain Bacteria; phylum Pseudomonadota; class Gammaproteobacteria; order Burkholderiales; family Burkholderiaceae_C; genus JAKOND01. The sequence continues at coordinate 100,387 of JAQIJO010000002.1, read as the reverse complement.
CGCGGGACGGACGCTCAGTTGATGACCGCGCCGCTGTCCTTCACGATCTTCGCCCACCGGGGCAGGTCCTCGCGCACCAGTGCGGCGAACTGCTCGGAGCCGCTGCCGAAGGGCTCGCAGCCGACGGTGGCGAGCTTCTCCCTGACCTCGGGCAGGGCCAGCACCCTGGCCAGGCCGGCCTGGAGCTTGGCGACCACGGCCTTGGGCGTGCCTGCGGGCGCGAACATGCCGTACCAGGGCGTCGAGCCGAAGCCCTTGAGGGTCTCGCCGATGGTCGGCACGTCGGGCAGCGCGGAGATGCGCCTCTCGTTGACCACGCCCAGGACCTTCAGCTTGCCGGCCTTGATGAAGGAGATGGACGAGGGCAGGCTCTGCACGCTCAGTTCGACCTGGCCGCCCACCACGTCGGTCACCGCGGCCGATGCGCCCTTGTAGGGCACGTGGGACAGGTCGATGCCGGCGGCCTTGTTGAGCATCTCGCCGATCAGGTGGTTGAGCGTGCCGTTGCCGGCCGAGGCGATGGTGTACCTGCCCGGCGCGGCCTTGGCGGCGGCGACCAGCTCGGCCACGTTCTTCGGCGGGAAGGCGTTGTTGGCGACCAGCACGTAGCCGGCGGTCGCCACCGGGGAAACCGGCTCGAAGTCCTTGACCGGGTCGAAGCCGGTGGTCTTGTAGAGCGAGGGGTTGATGACATGCGCGCTGTTGACGGTGAGCAGCAGGGTGTAGCCGTCGTTGCGGGCCTTGGCCGCGGCGACCGTGCCGATGTTGCCGCCGGCGCCGGGCTTGTTCTCGATGACGAACTGCTGGCCCAGGACTTCGCCGAGCTTCTGCAGCACGATGCGCGCGATGGTGTCGTTGGCGCCGCCGGGCGCCTGCGGCACGATGACGGTGACCGGCTTGCTCGGGTAGGCGTCCTCGGCCCGGGCAGGGGCGGCGGCCCCGGCCAGGGCGGCCAGCAGGCAGGCGGAGAGGTGGCGGCGGGTGATCGGCATGGCGTTCGTCTCGTGATGGAAGGGGGTCGTGCGGCGGCCGGCAGGGCTCAGGCCTGCGCCGGCGCGAAAAGCCAGGGCTCCTGCTCCCTGCGGCGCGCCTCGTAGGCGCGGATGGCGTCGGCCTTGGCCAGCGTCAGGCCGATGGCGTCGAGGCCTTCGAGCAGGAAGCGCTTGCGTTCCGGGTCGATCCCGAAGCCGATCGGCGCCTCGCCCTCCGGCGTGAGCGTCTGCGACGGCAGGTCGATCGTCCAGCGCATGCCCGGCCGCGCGGCCAGCAGCCCGAACAGGCCCGAGACCGTGTCCGCGTCCAGCACGACGGGCAGCATGCCGTTCTTGAAGCAGTTGCCGTGGAAGATGTCGGCGAAGCTCGGCGCCACCAGCGCCCGGATGCCGAAGCCGTGCAGCGCCCAGGGCGCGTGCTCCCGGCTGGAGCCGCAGCCGAAGTTCTCGCGCGCCAGCAGGATGCGGGCGTCCTGGAAGGCCGGCTGGTTGAGCACGAAGTCCGGGTTGCGCGGCCGCAGGCGCACGTCCTGGCCCGGCTCGCCATGGTTGAGGTAGCGCCACTCGTCGAACAGGTTGTCGCCGAAGCCGGTGCGCCGGATCGACTTCATGAACTGCTTGGGGATGATCGCGTCGGTGTCCACGTTGGGGCGGTCCAGCGGCGCGGCGACGGCGGTGAGGGTGGTGAAGGCTTCCATTACCGGGTCTCCAGGGCCGCGTCGGCGGTGATGTCGACGAAGCGGCCGGCGATGGCGGCGGCGGCGGCCATCGCCGGGCTCATCAGGTGGCTGCGCCCGCCCGCGCCCTGGCGGCCCTCGAAGTTGCGGTTCGAGGTGGAGGCGCAGCGTTCGCCCGGCGCGAGCCGGTCGGCGTTCATGCCCAGGCACATCGAGCAGCCGGGCTCGCGCCATTCGAAGCCGGCCGCGGCGAAGATGCGGTGCAGCCCTTCCGCCTCGGCCTGGGCCTTGACCAGGCCGGAGCCGGGCACGACCAGCGCCTGGCGGATGCCGGGCGCGACCTGCCGTCCGCGGACCACCGCGGCCGCGAGCCGCAGGTCCTCGATGCGGGCGTTGGTGCAGGAGCCGATGAAGACCTTGTCCGGCCGGATCGCGGTCATCGGCGTGCCGGGCCGCAGGTCCATGTAGGCCAGCGCGCGCTCCATGCTCGCCCGGCGCACCGAATCCTCCTCGTGCGCCGGGTCGGGCACCGCGCCGTCGACGGGCACCACCATGTCGGGCGAGGTGCCCCAGGTCACCATCGGCCGCAGCGCCGCGGCGTCGATCCGCAGGGTGCGGTCGTATTCCGCGCCGGGATCGCTGGCGAGGGTGCGCCAGTAGGCGACCGCGGCGTCCCAGTGGGCGCCGGCCGGGGCGCTCGGACGGCCGCGCAGGTAGTCGATGGTCTTGTCGTCGACCGCGACCAGGCCGACCCGCGCGCCGGCCTCGATCGCCATATTGCACAGCGTCATCCGGCCCTCCATCGACAGGCCCGCGACCGCGCTGCCGGTGAACTCGATGGCGTAGCCGGTGCCGCCGGCGGTGCCCAGGCGGCCGATGATCGCGAGGATCAGGTCCTTGGCGGCTAGCCCGGGCGGCAGCGTGCCGTCCACCCGGACCTGCATGGATTTCATGGGCCGCATCGCCAGGGTCTGGGTGGCGAGCACATGCTCGACGTCCGAGGTGCCGACGCCGAAGGCCAGCGCCGCGAACGCGCCGTGGGTGCTGGTGTGCGAGTCGCCGGCCACCACCGTCATCCCGGGCAGGGTCGCGCCCTGCTCCGGCCCGATGACGTGGATGATGCCCTGCTGTCCGCTGGTGATCCCGAACTGCCGGATGCCGAAGTCCCGGCAGTTGGTGTCGAGCTGGCGGACCTGCATGCGGGACAGTGGGTCCTCGATCGCGTCGATGCTCGCGCGCTGGGCGCGGGTGGTCGGCACGTTGTGGTCCGCGGTGGCGATCACCGTCTCGCGCCGCCAGGGCTGCCGGCCCTCGATGCGCAGGCCCTCGAAGGCCTGCGGGCTGGTCACTTCGTAGACCAGGTGGCGGTCGACGTAAAGCAGCGCTTCGCCGTCGCCGTTCTGCTCGACGAGATGACGCTGCCACAGCTTGTCGAGGAGCGTCCGGGGAGTGGGATCGTGGGACATGGCGCGGGAGGGGCTCGTGGGGAAGCCCTGATTGTTCGGACCCGCGCCGCTTCGCGGAATCACCGGCTCGCGAGCGCTGCTTTCACCGAACGCGAAGTCCGGTCAAACCCTGAGGGCGCGTCGGCGGTCCGGACCCGGGCGCGGCGGCGCGAGAGGACGGCGTCGGCGCGGTTTCAGCCCGGTCCCACCAGGTGGTCGAGCAGGAGCCGGACCGGCCGCGCCAGCGCGCCGATGTCGCGCACGCCGATCAGCAGGTCGCGGTGCACCCAGGGGTCGGCCAGCTCGATGCGGGCCAGGCCCATGGCGCGCAGGTAGGGCCGCACCGCCGCGTCCGGGAGCACCGCGATGCCCAGCCCGGCGGCGACCATCTGGCACATCGCGTCGAAGCTGCGCACGTGGATGCGGACCCGCAGCCGCCGCCCGATGGCCGCGCTCTCGGCCGCCAGCCGCTGCGCCAGCGAGGTCCCCTGCGGCAGGCTGACGAAATCCAGGTCGGCGATGTCCGCGAAGGCCAGCGGCGCGGGCGCGCCGTCCTGCCCGGCCCCGGCCAGGGCGTGGCCGTCCGGCACCACGAGCACCAGCCGGTCGCGCCGGTAGGGCCGGGTCTGCAGGCCGTGCGACGGGGTGCGCTCGGCGAAGATGCCGATGTCCGCGCGGCCGTCCACCACGGCCAGCACCGCCTCGCGGCTGTCGGACTCGTCCATCTCGATCCGGATGCCCGCATGTGCCGCGACGAATCCCGCGAGGTCGGCCGGCAGGAACTGGGTCACCGCCGAGGTGTTGGCGTAGAGCCGCACGCCGCCCACGATGCCCGAGGCATGGTCCGAGAGATCGGCCGCGAGGTGGTCCACGTCGGCCAGGATGCGCTGCGCATGCCCCTGCAGCGCGCGCCCGGCCAGGGTGAGCGTGACCCCGCGCGAGTGGCGCTCGAACAGCTCGGTGCCCAGGGCGTCCTCCAGGTCCGAGATGCGCTTGCTGGCCGCGCCGACCACCAGGTGCGCCAGCTCCGCGCCGCGGCTGATGCTGCCGGTGCGCGCCACGAAATTGAAGAGCGCGAGGGAAATGAGGTCGAGGCGGTGCAGGTTCATGGCGAAGGCGGCGGGTCGGACCGGCTGGACGCCCCGGATGCGACGCCCCGGGATCCGGCTCCGCCGACAGCGTAGCCGCAACGCTCCCGGGGCCGGACCTAGCGGTATCCCCATTCCGTCGGAACCCGGGGTTTCCTACGATGCCGGCACCGCCGCGCATCCGCACGGCGGCGCCCGATCCCTCCTCCCACCGAATGAAACGACGACACTTCGTGCGCGCCGCCGGCGCCATCCTCGGCGCCGCGCCGCTGCTCCCCGCCCGCGCCGCCGCCTGGCCCGCCCGCCCGGTGCGCCTGGTGGTGCCCTTCCCGCCGAGCCAGGCCACCGACATCATCGCCCGTGCCCTGGCGGACCAGCTCGGCCGGCGGCTCGGCCAGCCGGTGGTGGTGGAGAACAAGGCCGGCGCCGGGAGCAACATCGGCACCGCGCTGGTCACCGGTGCCCCGCCCGACGGCTGCACCCTGCTGGTCGCCGGAAGCGCGATGGCGGTCAACCACACGCTCTACAAGCAGCTGCCGTACGACGTGAAGCGCGATCTCGCGGGCGTCTCGCTGATCGCCAAGGTGCCGCTGGTGTTCCTGGCGACGCCGGCCTCCGGCATCGGCTCGCTGCAGGAGCTGGTCCGCCAGGCGCGCGCGCGGCCGGGCCTGCTCAACTACGCCAGCGCCGGCGTGGGCGGCACCCAGCACCTGTCCGCGGAGATGCTCAAGGCCGCGACCGGCACCTTCATCACCCACATCCCGTACCGCGGCAGCGGTCCGGCGCAGGCGGATTTCATGGCGGGGCAGGTGCCGCTGATGGTCGACTCGGTGACTGCGGCGCTGCCGCTGATCCAGGCGCGCCGGGCGGTTCCGCTGGCGGTCACCTCGGCCGCCCGGTCGGCGCAACTGCCCCAGGTGCCGGCGGTGCGCGAGACCGGCGTCCCGGGCCTGCAGGGATTCGAGGCGGTGGGCTGGCTCGGCCTGATGGCGCCGGCCCAGACGCCGCCGGAAGTCCTGGCGCGGCTGAACCAGGAGGTGCGGGACATCCTCGCGTCGGAGGCCATGGTCCGCTTCGTGGGCGACCGGGGCTCGATCGCCGAATCGTCCTCGGGGCCGGAATTCGACCGCTTCGTCCAGTCCGAGATCGCGAAGTGGGGCGAGGCGGTGCGGCGCTCGGGCGCGACGGCCGACTGAGAAGCCCCCGGAGCCGGACGGACCGGCGTCCCGGCCGGCATCCCTCCGCGCCCGGACGCTCAGGTCGCGCTGATGTTCTTGTCCTTGGCGATCTTGGTCCAGCGGGCCCGATCAGCGGCCAGCCGCTTCTGCATGGCCGCGGCGGGCTGGAAGCCGGCGATGGCGCCGGCCTGCAGCAGCTTGTCCTGCAGTTCCCTGTCGCTGGCCAGCACCTCCCGGAGTTCGCGGTTGAGCCGGTCGATCACCGGCGCCGGCGTGCCCAGCGGCGCGATGAGGCCGCCCCAGGAATCGAAGTCGAACTTCGGGAAGCCCTGGTCCGCGATCGTCTTCACGCCCGGCAGCAGCGCGTTGCCGCGCGGCGAGCTGACGGCGATCGCCCGGAGCTTGCCCGAACGGATGTGCGGCAGCGCCGCCACCACGTCGGCGAACATCACGCCGAGCTGTCCGCCGAGCAGGTCGGTCACCGCCGGCGCGCTGCCGCGGTAGGGCACGTGCTGCATGTCGAACCTGCCCAGGTCCTTGAGCTGCTCCATCGCCAGGTGGCCGAAGCTGCCGGCGCCGGAGCTGGTGTAGTTCATCGGGACCGGCGCGGCCTTGGCCGCCGCGACCAGCGCCGGCAGCGAATCCACGCCGGGCAGCACCGCCGGATTGACCACGATGGCCATCGGCAGGTCGTAGACGGTGGCGACGCAGGCGAAATCCTTCTCGACGTCGTAGGTGTTGTTGCCGTAGAGCAGCGGCGCAAGCAGCGCCGGCATGCCGAACATCGAGAGGGTGTTGCCGTCGGCCGGCGACTTGATGAAGGCCGCGGTGCCGATGGAGCCGGAGGCGCCCGGCCGGTTGTCCACGATGATGGCGGTGCCCAGGCGCTCGCCGAGCTTCTGCGCGGTGATGCGCGCCGCGATGTCGGTCGGCCCGCCCGCGGGGAAGGCGACGACCATCTTGACGAGCTTGCCCGGCCAGGCCGGGTCGGCGGCGGAGGCCAGGAGGCCGGTTCCCGACAGGGTGGCGGCGAGGCCCGACTGGACGAGGCGTCGCCGGGTGATGGAAGCGTGGTGCACGGATGTCTCCTCTGGTTGGTTCAGGGTTCGCGGATCGATGGCCCCGCGACGGGCGCGGAGCCGCCCGCCGCGGCGACCCGCGGACGGATGCGGCCGGCAGGGGCGCGCGGCGCCGAGGCCGCTAGGCGGCCCGCGGGCCGGCGGCCTCGAGCGCCTCCAGCTCACGCAGGATCTCGTCGGAATGCTCGCCGAGGTGCGGCGGCGGGCGGCGCACCGGCATGCGTTCGCCGTCCATCGCGTAGGGCGGCGAAAGCACGGTCTGCGCGCCGGCTTCGGCGTCCTCGAAGCGGTGCAGCAGGCCGGCGGACGCCGCGCGGGACGAATTCAGCGCCTCGTGCATGCCGAGCACCTCGCCGCAGGGGATGCCGGCGCGCTCCAGCCGGTCCAGCAGTTCGCGCCGGCCGAAGCCGCGCAAGGACTCGCGGATCATCGGCAGCAGGGCCGCACGGTTCGCCGCGCGGGCGGTGTTGGTGGCGAAACGCTCGTCGGCCACCCACTCCGGGCGCCCGACCACGTCGCGGCTGAAGCGGGCGAACTGGCCGTTGTTGCCGACCGTCATCACCACCGGCCCGTCGGCGGTGTCGAACACGCCATAGGGCACGATCGAGGGATGCGCGTTGCCGAACTTCGGCGGATCGCCGCCCAGCAGCAGCGATTCCATGCCGTAGTAGGAAGTGATCATCAATCCGCAGTCGTAGAGCGCCATCTGCACATGCCGGCCCCGGCCGGTGGCGTGGCGGGCGTACAGGGCCGCGAGGATGGCCTGGCCCGCGTACATGCCAGTGAACATGTCCACCACCGCGACGCCGAACTTGAGCGGCCCCTGCCCTTCCTCGCCGTTCATCGCCATCAGGCCGGCCTCGCCCTGCACCAGCAGGTCGTAGCCGGGGCGCCGCGCCTCGGCGGTGCTGCGCGAATAGCCGGAGATCGAGCAGTACACCAGTCCCGGGTTGTCCGCGCGCAGCGCCTCGTAGCCCAGGCCCAGCCGGTCGGCGCCGCCGACCTTGAAGTTCTCGATCACCACGTCGGCCCGCGCGGCCAGCCGGCGGGCGACGGCGAGGCCGTCCGGCGCCTGCAGGTCGAGGGCGATTGAGCGCTTGTTGCGGTTGGCGCTGTTGAAGTAGGAGGTGTTGCGCGCGCCGATGCGCAGGCCCCAGTCGCGGGTGTCGTCGCCCCGCTCGGGATGCTCCACCTTGACCACGTCGGCGCCCAGATCCGCCAGCGCCATGGCGCACATCGGGCCGGCGAGCACGCGGGAGAGGTCCAGCACGCGTACGCCGGACAGTGGGAGGGGGGCGGCGGTGCCGTGGGTCATCGATCGGGCATTCGGAATCGGCGGGCGCTCCCGCGGGCATGGGCGCCGTGTCTCGGCCCCCTCGAAGCGTCCGATTATTCGATCGGCGTTCAGAATTTACAATAGTGCAAAATTCTTGATGTCTGCGTCAATCCGGAATTAACAATGGACGTCCAAGCGCTCGGCCTGCTCGTCGACATCATCGAAGCGGGCAACCTCAGCAAGGCCGCCGCCGCGCTCGGCACCAGCCGCGCCAACGTGAGCCAGCGGCTCAACCGTTTCGAGCGCCAGCTGGGCGTGCAGCTGCTGCGGCGCACCACCCGGGCGCTGGTGCCGACCGAGATCGGCCTCGAGCTCTACCAGCACGGCCTGGCCATGCGCCACGAGGTCACCGCCGCCGCCGAGGCGGTGGAGAACCTGGGCAAGGGCCTGCAGGGCACGGTCCGCCTCGGCGTTCCCGTCGGCTACGGGCAGCTGCGGATGGCCGGCTGGCTGACCGGCTTCATGGAACGCCACCCGGACATCGCGCTGCAGGTGATCTTCGACAACGACATCGAGGAACTGGTCCGCGGCGCCGTCGATTTCGTGGTGCGGGTGATGGCCGAGCCGCCGCCCCAGCTGGTGGCGCGCGAACTCGGCACCGTGCGCTACCGCGCCTGCGCCGCGCCCTCCTTCGTCGCGCGGCACGGCCGCCCCGCCACGCTGGAAGCGCTCAGGCGCCTGCCGCTGGTCGCCTCTCCGCAGACCGCCGAGCGGCTGCGGACCACCGGCGTGCACGGCCCCGGCCAGCGGACGCCGGAGATCCGGCCGCGATTGATCTCGGCGAACTTCCATTTCCTGCTGGAAGCGGCGACCGGCGGGCTGGGCGCGGGCTTGATGCCGGACTACATGGTCGCGGCAGCCATCGCGGACGGGCGCCTGCTCGGCCTGGACCTCGAACCGGGGGCGCTCGACTTCCTCGCTTCCCGGCGCTTCCTCCTGCATGTGCCGGACCGCTACCAGACCCTCGCAGTGCGGACGCTGGTGGACCACCTCCTCGAAAGGGAAGCCGCCGCGGGCGCGGGCTGACGCCGCCGGAGCCTGTCCGGGGGGACGGTTCCGCTGCGGGACGGACTTCGCGCGGATGCCGCCGGCCCCGGCCGATCATCGGGCGAATGGTCGGGCCCTGCGCGGCGCGCTCCAGCGCGGCGGGGCCGTGGGCATGCCGGCGCACCGCGAACAGCGTGCCGGACCTTGCTGGCGAGCACTCTGCGTTCACCTCGAAGACAGTTACGCATGGTAAAAATTCTTTTCCAAACGTAGTCATTTTGCATACCGCTGCGTCCGTGCGGAATCGGCCGCAGTGACCGCACTTCCGCTCCCGACGGCCTCCCCGGCACCGGCCTCCCACCCGCCCCGCCCGCGAACGCGTCCCCAGAAAGGCCCCCATGCAGCCATCCGATGTTTCCACGCCCCGTTCCTTCCCGCGCTGGGTCCACGGGGCCGCGCTCGCCTGCGCGCTGTTCGCCGGAGGATGCGGCGGCGGAGGCAGCGGGAGCGGCACGGGCGCGGCCCCGCCGCCTTCCACCCACGTCCTGGGCGGGAGCATCGCCGGGCTGGCCGGCGCAGGCCTGGTGATCGCGAACGGCGACGACACCCTGGCCCTGGCCGCGGGCAGCACCGCCTTCTCGATGCCGGCGCCGGTCGCCACCGGCGCCGCCTACGCGCTGGCCGTGCGCACCCAGCCCGCCAACCAGCAGTGCAGCTTCGCCAACGCCTCGGGCACCATGCCGGACGCGGACATGCGCAACGCGGTGCTCACCTGCGCCACCACGGCGTACCGCGTGGGCGGCAGCATCCAGGGCCTGAGCGCCAGCGGCCTGGTGCTCTCGAGCGGCGCCGGCAGCTTCGCCGTGGCGCAGGGCAGCACCTCCTTCACCTCGCCCGCGCCGGTGGCGGTCGGTGGAAGCTGGAGCATCGGCGTGCAGGCCCAGCCCGCAGGGCAGGTCTGCACCGTCGTCAACGGCAGCGGACAGATGGGCGGAGGGGACGTGGGCTCGGTGGAGGTGCGCTGCGCCGCCGCCGTCACCGCCTGGCGGCTGGGCGGCAGCGTCAGCGGGCTGGCCGGCGGGCTGGTGCTCGCCAACGGCAGCGACACCGTGACGCTGGCAAGCGACGGCACGTTCGGCTTCCCGACCCTGGTGTCCAGCGGCGCCGGCTACCAGGTCGTCGTGCGCACGCCTCCGGTCGGGCAGAGCTGCACGATCGCGCAGGGCAACGGCACCATGGGTTCGGCGGACGTGGGCGACGTGGCCGTGACCTGCGTCCGCGACACCTACACCCTGGGCGGAACCATCACCGGCCTCGCGCGCAGCGGGCTGCGGCTGGCCAACGGCGGCGACACGCTGGATGTCGCCGCGAACGCCAGCGTCTTCACCATGGGCCAGCCGGTGGCCTACGGCGCGAACTACGCCATCGCCATGGCGCGCCAGCCCTTCGGCTTCAGCTGCCTGCTCGGCAACGCCTCGGGCACCATGGGCCTCGCCAGCGTGGGCAACGTGACGGTGGGATGCACCGCCATCGCCTACCAGGTGACGACCTTCGCCGGCAGGAACTTTCCAGCCCCGATCGACGGCCAGGGAACGAATGCGGCCTTCTCGCGCCCCTCGGGCATCGCGGCGGACGGCGCGGGCAACCTGTTCGTCGCGGACACTGGAAACAACGGGATCCGCAAGATCACGCCTGGCGGCGCGGTCACCACCTTCGCGGGCGGCGGCGGCAGTTCCGGCTTCCAGGACGGCGCCGGCATGGCCGCGCTCTTCGACACCCCTTCCGGCGTGGCGGTGGACGGGAGCGGCAACGTCTTCGTGGCCGACACCAACAACCATGTGATCCGCAAGATCGACACCAACGGCAACGTCACGACCCTGGCGGGCAGCGCCGGAACCCCGGGTTATCTAGAGGGGACCGGAACGGCCGCGCAATTCTCCAGCCCGGAGGGCGTGGCGGTGGGCGCCGACGGAACGGTGTACGTCGCCGACACCGGAAACCACGTGATCCGCGCCATCGCGACGAACGGCGTGGTGCGCACCGTCGCAGGCGACGGCACCGCGGGCATGGTCAATGCCCTGGGGACCGCCGCGCAATTCGACGGGCCCAGGAGCGTGACGCTCGATGCACGCGGCAACCTCTTCGTCGCCGACACCAACAACAGGCTGATCCGCCGGATCGCTCCGGATGGTACGGTGAGCCATTGGGCCGGCACCGGCGCTCCCGGGTTCGCCAACGGCGATCCGGTCAACACCGCCCAATTCAACAATCCCAGCGGCGTGGCCGTCGATGCGAACGGCACGGTGTTCGTGGCCGACACCTTCAATTCCCGGATCCGGCTGATCGCGCCCGACCGCACGGTCGAGACACTGGCGGGCGACGGCACATTCAACTGGAGCGACGGCAGCGCGGCGAACGCCCGATTCTTCGCTCCGCAGGGCGTGGCGGTCACGGCCGGCGGCACGGTCTTCGTCGCCGACACCCAGAACCACCGCATCCGCAAGATCGCTCCCTGATCCGCGACGGCCGTCCGCCGGCGGCGGCCCCGCTCGGCCCGGCCGCGCCGGGTCCCGCGCGCACCGCGGTCCGCGAATCGTTAAGCTGTCGGTCCCTGCACGGCGCCCTCGGCGCACGTGCGCATACGACCGAGGAAACGCCGCCGTCCCGGTCCGTCCGGCGCGCCGGCGGATCTGGGCCGGCTTTCCCACCGCTGCCCGACGATCCGCGATGAATACCCGCCACCGTATCCCCCTGCCCGGCACCGGGCTCGACTACTTCGACGCCCGCGTGGCGGTCGAGGCCCTCGCGCCCGGCGCCTGGGACGGCCTACCCTACACCGCCCGGGTGCACGCCGAGAACCTGGTGCGGCGGGCCGAGCCCGACCGGCTCGACGCCTACCTCGGCCAGTTGATCGAGCGCCGGCGCGACCTGGATTTCCCGTGGTTCCCGGCGCGGGTGGTCTGCCACGACATCCTGGGCCAGACCGCGCTGGTGGACCTGGCCGGCCTGCGCGACGCCATCGCCCGGGAGGGCGGCGACCCGGCGCTGGTCAACCCGGTGGTGCCGACGCAGCTGGTCGTGGACCACTCCCTCGCGGTGGAGCATGGCGGCGAGGACGCCGACGCCTTCGCGAAGAACCGCGCGGTGGAGGACCGCCGCAACGCCGACCGCTTCCACTTCATCGAGTGGACCCGCAAGGCCTTCCGGAACGTGGACGTGATCCCGCCGGGCAACGGGATCATGCACCAGATCAACCTGGAGCGGATGAGCCCGGTGGTGCACGCGCAAGACGGCGTGGCCTTCCCCGACACCCTGGTCGGCACCGACAGCCACACGCCGCACGTGGACGCGCTCGGCGTGGTCGCGATCGGGGTCGGCGGACTGGAGGCCGAGAGCGTGATGCTCGGCCGGGCCTCGTGGATGCGCCTGCCCGACATCGTCGGCGTGCGGCTCGACGGCCGGCCGGGGCCGGGCATCACCGCCACCGACGTGGTGCTGGCGCTCACCGAATTCCTGCGCCGCGAGAAGGTGGTCGGCGCCTACCTCGAATTCCACGGCGAGGGCGCCGCGGCCCTCACCCTGGGCGACCGGGCCACCGTCTCCAACATGGCGCCCGAGTACGGCGCGACCGCCGCGATGTTCGCGATCGACGGCCGCACGCTGGACTACCTGCGCCTGACCGGCCGCGAGGAGGCGCAGGTCCGCCTGGTCGAGGCCTACGCCCGGGCCGCGGGCCTGTGGGCCGCCGACCTGGGCGCGGTGCGCTACGAACGCACCCTGGCCTTCGACCTCGGCTCCGTGGTGCGCAACATGGCCGGCCCGTCCAACCCGCACCGGCGCCTGCCGACCGCGGAACTCGCGGCGCGCGGCGTCGCGGGCCCCTGGACCGAAACGCCCGGGACGATGCCCGACGGCGCGGTGATCATCGCGGCGATCACCAGCTGCACCAACACCAGCAACCCGCGCAACGTGATCGCCGCCGGCCTGCTGGCCCGCAACGCGGTCGCGCGCGGCCTGGCGCGCAAGCCCTGGGTCAAGACCTCGCTCGCGCCCGGCTCGCGGGCGGTGCAGCTCTACCTGGAGGAAGCCGGGCTGATGGAGCCGCTGGAGCGCCTGGGCTTCGGCATCGTGGCCTTCGCCTGCACCACCTGCAACGGCATGAGCGGCGCGCTCGACCCGGCCATCCAGCGCGAGATCGTCGAGCGCGGGCTGCACACCACGGCGGTGCTGTCGGGCAACCGCAATTTCGACGGCCGCATCCATCCCTACGCGAAGCAGGCCTTCCTGGCCTCGCCGCCGCTGGTGATCGCCTACGCGATCGCGGGCACGGTGCGCTTCGACATCGAGCAGGACGCGCTGGGCGCCGACGACGCGGGCCGGCCGGTGCGGCTGCGCGACCTCTGGCCCGACGACGCCGAGATCGACGCGGTGGTCGCCCGCAGCGTCCGGCCGGAGCATTTCCGGCGGGTGTACGAACCGATGTTCGCCGTCCGCGCCGACGCCGGCGCGCCGGCCGCGCCGCTCTACGACTGGCGGCCGCAGAGCACCTACATCCGCCGCCCGCCCTACTGGGACCGGGAGGGCCAGGGCGCCCTCGCCGCGCGGCCGCGCACCCTGCGCGGCATGCGGCCGCTGGCGGTGCTGGGCGACAACATCACCACCGACCACCTCTCGCCCTCCAACGCCATCCTGCCCGACAGCGCCGCCGGCGAATACCTGGCGCGCATGGGGCTCGCCGAGGAGGATTTCAACTCCTACGCCACCCACCGCGGCGACCACCTCACCGCCCAGCGCGCCACCTTCGCCAACCCGACCCTGCTGAACGAGATGGCGGTGGTCGACGGCGAGGTCCGGCGCGGCTCGCTCGCCCGCCTGGAACCGGAGGGCCGGGTGGTGCGCATGTGGGAGGCGATCGAGGCCTACATGGACCGCGGCCAGCCGCTGATCGTGGTGGCGGGCGCCGACTACGGCCAGGGCTCGTCGCGCGACTGGGCGGCCAAGGGCGTGCGTCTCGCCGGCGTGGAGGCCATCGTGGCCGAAGGCTTCGAGCGCATCCACCGCACCAACCTGATCGGCATGGGCGTGCTGCCCCTCGAATTCCTGCCCGGCCACGACCGGCGCAGCGCCGGCATCGACGGCACCGAGACCTTCGACGTGGCGGGCGCGCCCGCGCCCCGCGCGCTGCTGACGCTGGTGGTGCGCCGCCGCGACGGCAGCGCGCTGGAACTGCCGGTGACCTGCCGGCTCGACACCGCCGAGGAAGTCTCCATCTACCAGGCCGGCGGCGTGCTGCAGCGCTTCGCGCAGGACTTCCTCGCCTCCCACCGCCCGGCGTCCCGCCGTCCCGACACCGCAACCGCCTGACGCCATGGCCCACGCACCCCAGATCAAGATCCCCGCCACCTACATGCGCGGCGGCACCAGCAAGGGCGTGTTCTTCCGCCTGGAAGACCTGCCCGCCGCGGCGCAGTCGCCCGGCCCGGCGCGCGACGCGCTGCTGCTGCGGGTGATCGGCAGCCCCGATCCTTACGGCAAGCAGATCGACGGCATGGGCGGCGCCACCTCCAGCACCAGCAAGGCGGTGATCCTCGCGCCCAGCGCCCGCCCCGGCCACGACGTGGACTACCTCTTCGGCCAGGTCGCCATCGACCGCGCGCTGGTGGACTGGAGCGGCAACTGCGGCAACCTGTCCGCCGCGGTCGGGCCGTTCGCCATCGCGAACGGTCTGGTGGACCCCGCCCGCGTGCCGCGCGACGGCGTCTGCACCGTGCGGATCTGGCAGGCCAACATCGGCAAGACCATCGTCGCCCAGGTGCCGGTGGCCGGCGGCGCGGTGCAGGAGACCGGCGACTTCGAGCTCGACGGCGTGACCTTCCCCGCGGCCGAGGTGCCGCTCGAATTCCTGGACCCGGCCGACGAGGGCGACGGCGCGGACGCGGGCGCGATGTTCCCGACCGGCGCGGTGGTCGACGCGCTGGACGTGCCCGGCGTCGGCCGCCTGCGGGCCACCCTCATCAACGCCGGCATCCCGACCGTCTTCGTCGAGGCCGAGGCCCTCGGCTACGACGGCACCGAACTGCAGGACGCGGTCAACGGCGACCCGCAGGCGCTGTCGCGCTTCGAGGCGATCCGCAACCACGCGGCGGTGCGCATGGGCCTGGTGCGCGGCCTGGCCGAGGCGGCCGGGCGGCAGCACACGCCCAAGGTCGCCTTCGTCGCGCCGCCGCGCGGCTACCGCGCCTCCAGCGGCCGGCCGGTGGCCGCGGCAGAGATCGACCTGCTGGTGCGGGCGCTGTCGATGGGCAAGCTGCACCACGCGATGATGGGCACCGCGGCGGTGGCCATCGGCACCGCGGCCGCCATCCCGGGCACCCTGGTGCACGCCGCGGCGGGCGGCGGCGGGCCGCGGGCCGCGGTGCGCTTCGGCCATCCCTCGGGCACCCTGCGCGTCGGCGCCGAGGCCCGGCAGCGCGCGGACGGCCAGTGGACGGTCACCAAGGCCCGGATGAGCCGCAGCGCCCGGGTGCTGATGGAAGGCTGGGTCCGGGTTCCCGCGGACGCCCTGCCCGGCCCCGCGCCGGACGGGGGACCGGCCGCTTGAGCGCGCTGCGCCCCAGCGCGATCTGGCGCTGCCTGGTGATCGAGGACGACGCCGACAACGCCCGCTACATCGCCGATGGCCTGCGCGAGCACGGCCATGTCGCGGTGGTCTGCCGCGACGGCGCCGAGGGCCTGCGGCGCGCCAGCGCCGAGGACTGGGACGCGATCGTGCTCGACCGCATGCTGCCCGGCGGCATCGACGGGCTGGCGATCCTCGCCACCCTGCGCCAGCTGGGCAAGCGCACGCCGGTGCTGGTGCTGTCGGCGCTGTCGGCCCTGGACGAGCGGGTGCGCGGCCTCAACGCCGGCGGCGACGACTACCTGACCAAGCCCTTCGCCTTCGCCGAGCTGATCGCCCGGCTGGAAGCGCTGCTGCGCCGCAGCCGCACCGGCCCCGAGCTGCGCGAGCTGCAGGTGGCCGACCTGCACCTGGACCTGGTGCGCCGCAGCGCGCGCCGCGGCAGCCGGGCGCTGGCCCTGCAGCCGCGGGAATTCCGGCTGCTGGCCTTCCTGATGGCCCACGCGGGCCAGGCGGTGACCCGCACCATGCTGCTCGAATCCGTCTGGGACTACCACTTCGACCCGCAGACCAACGTGATCGACGTGCAGATCAGCCGCCTGCGCCAGAAGGTGGACGCCGGCGCCGCGACGCCGCTGATCCACACCCTGCGCGGCGTGGGCTACCTGCTGTCGGAGACCGGCGAGCCCGGCGACCCGGCATGAGCGGCGCCGCGCCGGCCGGCGGCCCGCCGGCGGCCTTCCGGCGGCTCTGGCGCTCGGTCGCCTTCCGGCTCGCCTTCCACTACGGGCTGATGACGCTGTTCTTCATGCTGCTGCTGCTGGCGATCGTGTATTTCCAGACGGTGGTCGGCCAGCGGCACCAGGGCGACCGGCAGATCGCGGTCGCGATGCAGCGCCTCGCGGCGCAGTACGCGCAGGAGGGCCCGGCCGAGCTGGCGGCGCAGATCGCCTTCAACCTCGCGGACGGCATCGACACCGACAGCGAGGTGATGCTGCTGGTCGACGCCGCCGGCCGCAAGGCCGCGGGCAACCTCGCGCCCTCGCCGCACCTGCGCTGGGAGGGCGACGGCATCGTCGAGCGCACCGCCCTGCGCGGCGGCCAGCCGGCGCGGGTGCGGCTGCTGGTGCGGCGCCTGGACGACGGCAGCACCCTGATCGTCGGCCGCGACCTGCGGGAGCAGCAGCGCACCGAAGCGGTCGTCGGCCGGGCCACCCTCGCCGCCGGCCTCGCCGCGCTGCTGCTGGTGGCGGTGGGCGCCTACCTGTTCCGGCGCGACATCGAGGCCCGGGTGGCCGACATCCGCCAGACGGCCGCGCGCATCGGCGCCGGCGCGCTCGGCGAGCGCATCCCGGTCGGCCCGCCGGAGGACGAGTTCGCCCGCCTGAGCCAGGACATCAACCGGATGCTCGACCGGATGCAGGACCTGATGGAGGGCGTGCGCCGCGTCTCCGACACCATCGCGCACAACCTGCGCACGCCGCTGTCGCGGGTGCTGCTGCGGCTGCGCTCGGCCGAGCGGGGCGGCGATCCGGCGGCGCTGCGGGAGGCGGTGCGCATCGCCGGCGCCGAGATCGAGGATCTGGCGGCGGTCTTCGAGAAGCTGCTGCAGATCGCCGAGGCCGAATCCGGGGCGCGCCGCCAGCGCTTCGGCCCGGTGGACCTGGGCGCCGTCGCCGCCGACCTGGTCGAGCTGTACGACGCGGTGGCCGAAGCGCAGGGCGCGCGGGTGGAGCGGCGCGACGACGGCCGCGCGCTGGTGCTCGGCGACCGCGACCTGCTGGCCAGCGCGGTAGCCAACCTGCTGGACAACGCGCTCAAGTACGGCGGCGACGGCGCGCGGGTGCTGCTGGAGACCGGCCGCGGCGGCGGGGCGGACGGGGAGGTCCGGCTGGTGATGCAGGACGACGGCCCCGGCGTGCCGGCCGAGGAGCGCGGGCGCATCGTCGGCCGCTTCCACCGGCTGCGGCCCGAGCTGCCGGGCACCGGCCTGGGCCTGGCGAGCGTGGCGGCCATCGTCGGCCTGCACGGCGGCACCCTGGAACTGGACGACGCCGCGCCGGGCCTGCGGGTGACGGTGCGGCTGCCGGCGCAGGACACGGCGCCGGACTGACCGGGACGGCCCGGGTACCGCGCCCGGCAGCGGTTTTCCATGGTCATTTCCGGCCCTGGCCAGCGCAGCGTCTAGGCCATCAGCTACCAAATATGTAGCGGTCGTCACCTTTCCGGACGGTAATGTTCTGTTCATCCACGCCGGGGCCGGGCGCTCCTAGGATCGATGCAGACCTTGCCGCGCGGGCGTTCCGCGCGGTGTCCGACGGTGCCGCCATGATCCGATTCCCGCTACTCCCTTCGCTCCGCCCCGCTCCCCTGTCCTCGCGGCGCGCCGCCGCGCTGCTGGCCGCCTGCCTCGCCCTCGCGGCCTGCGGCCGGGGATCCGACCCGCTCGCGGCCGGCGCGGGCGCGGCCGAGCTGCCCGCGCCGCCGCCGCCGTCCCTCCCGCGCGGCCAGGTGCGCATCCAGCCCGCCTCGCTCCAGGTGCTGCGCATCGAGCCGGTCACCGGCCAGCGCGACACCGCGGTGGTCTGGGCGCCGGCGCGGGTGGTGTTCCAGGACGACCGGGTGACCTCGGTCGGCGCGCCGGCCGCGGGCCGGGTGGTCGAGGTGCACGCGCGCATCGGCGACGCTGTGCGCACCGGCGCCCCGCTCGCCACCCTCTCCAGCCCCGACGCCGCCCGGGTGCGCACCGAGCTGTCCGCGGCCGGCGTGGAGCTGGAGCTGGCCCGGGTCGAGCTGCGGCGCCAGCGCACCATGTTCGAGAAGGGCGTGGGCATCGCCAGCGAGCTCGCCGCCGCCGAAGGCAAGGTGCGCGCCCTGTCGCTGGAGGCGGGCCGGGCGCGCAACGCCGCGGCCTACCTGGGCGGCGGCGCGCAGGACCGGCTGGTGCTGCGCTCGCCGCGGGACGGCGTGGTCGTCAGCCGCGCCGCCACCGTCGGCGCCAGCGCCGAACCGGGCGGCGACGCGCTGTTCACCGTCGGCGACCCGGGCGCGCTGTGGGTCCTGGCCGACGTGTTCGAGAGCGACATGCAGGGCATCGGCCGCGGCGCGAAGGTGCAGGTGCGCCTGTCCTCCCTGGCGCATCCGGTGCGCGGCCGGGTGGAGCGGGTCGGCGCGGCGCTGAGCGACGCCACGCGGCGCGCGCCGGTCTACATCGCCTTCGACCAGCCGGTCGCCGAGCGGCTGCGGCCCGGCGCGCTGGCCCAGGTCGGCATCGAGGTGGCGAGCGCGCCGGGCCTGGCGATCCCGCTGTCGGCGGTGCTGATCAAGGACGAGCGCCGCTCCATCGTCTACGTCCAGAAGAACGGCGACGAGACCCTGTTCGAGGCCCGGGACGTACGCCTCGGCCTGCCGCTGCAGGGCGCGATCACCGTGCTCGACGGGCTGCGCGCCGGCGAGCGCATCGTCGTCAAGGGCGGCCTGCTGCTCGACGGCGAGGCGAGCCAGCTGCTCTGAGCCCCTCCGAAGCCGCCTCCGAAGCCCCCGACACGCGCCCTCCATGCTCCGCACCCTGATCGCCTTCGCGGTCCACCGCCGCCTCGCGGCGCTGGCCGCCACCCTCGCCGTCGCGCTCTACGGCGTCTACGCGTACTTCCACACCGCCATCGAGGCCTACCCGGACGTGACCAACGTGCAGGTGGGCATCATCGCCCAGGCCCCTGGCCTCGCGCCCGAAGAGGTCGAGCGCCAGATCACCCTGCCGCTGGAGCGGGTGCTCAACGGCACGCCCGGGCTGCAGGCCCTGCGCTCCGAGAGCTATTTCGGGCTGGCGATGGTGTCGATGGTGTTCGACGACCGGACCCGCAGCCCCGCCGCCCGGGCCGAGGTGATCCAGCGCCTGCCGCAGGCCCAGCTGCCCGAAGGGGTGCGGCCCGAGATGGCGCCCGACTACACCCCGCTCGGCAAGATCTACTACTACCGGCTGGAGAGCGACCGCCACACCCTGCCCCAGCTGCGCACCGAGCAGGAATGGACCATCACCCGCATGCTCAAGCAGGTGCAGGGCGTGGCCGACGTGGTCAGCATCGGCGGCTTCGTCAAGGAATTCCACGTCGAGGTGAGCCCGATGCGGGTCCAGGGCCTGGGCCTGACCCTGGGCGACGTCGAGGAAGCGCTGGCGCAGTCCAACAAGAACGTCGGCGGCGGGCTGCTGCGGCGCGGCGAGCAGGCGCTGATCGTGCGCGGCATCGGCCTGCTGCGCACCCCGCGCGACATCGAGTCGGTGGTGCTCAAGGCCGACGGCTCCACCCCGGTCACCGTGGGCGACGTGGCCCGGGTCACCCAGTCGCACACCCCGCGGCAGGGTTCGGTCGGCATGGACGAGCACGACGACGTGGTGCAGGGCATCGTGCTGCTCAAGCGCGACGAGAACCCGACCCGGGTGCTGGAGCAGGTGCACGCGCGGGTCGAGGAACTCAACGCCAGGGTGCTGCCCCAGGGCATGCGCATGGTGAGCACCTACGACCGCTCGGACCTGGTCTCGCACACGCTCGCGACCGTCCACCACAACCTGCTCTTCGGCGCGGCGCTGATCGTGGCGGTGCTCTGGCTCTTCCTGCGCAGCCTGCGCGGCTCGCTGATCGTGGCGACGGTGATCCCGATGTCGCTGCTGGCGGCCTTCGTCGGCCTGCACCAGATGGGCATGCCGGCCAACCTGATCTCGCTCGGCGCGATCGACTTCGGCATCATCGTCGACGGCGCGGTGGTGCTCGCCGAGAACATCATCCGCAACGCCCGCCTGCGCCAGCCGCGCACCCGGGCCGACCTGCGGGCGATCATCGTCGAGTCGGCGCGGGCAGTGGCGCGGCCGACGCTGTTCGCCATGGCCATCGTGATCGCGGCGCTGATCCCGGTCTTCTCGCTGCAGAGCATCGAGGGGCGCATCTTCCGGCCGCTGGCCTTCACCTACACCTTCGCCCTGGTCGGCGCGCTGGTCTTCGCGCTGACGCTGGTGCCGGCGCTCTGCGCCCTGCTGCTCCAGCCCAAGGACGTGGCCGCCGCCGAGCCCAAGGTCTTCGACCGGATGCACCACGGCTACCAGGCGCTGCTCGGCCGGCTGCTCGACAGCGGCCGGCGGCGCATGCTGGTGCTGGCCGGCGGCGCCGCGGCGCTGGCGGCGGCGGGCGCGTCGGCGCTGGCGCTGGGCACCGAGTTCCTGCCCGAGCTGGACGAAGGCGATGCCTACGTGCTGGTGCAGATGGCGCCCTCGGTCTCGCTGGAGACCGGGCGCGAGACGCTGCGCGAGGTGCGGCGCCGGCTCGGCGCCTTCCCCGAGGCCATCTCGGTCACCAGCGAGCAGGGCCGGCCCGAGTCCGGCACCGACAACGAGACCATCAACCTCGCCAAGGTGCTAGTGCGCCTCAAGCCCCACGGCCAGTGGCGCCAGGGCCTGGACAAGGAGGCGCTCATCGGCCAGATGCGCGCCACGCTGCAGGAGATCCCGGGCGTCGCCTTCAACTTCGCGCAGCCGATCCGCGACAGCGTGGAGGAATCGACCTCCGGCGCCCGCGGCCACGTGGTGCTCAAGCTCTTCGGCCCCGGGATCGAGACCCTGCGCGACATCCTGCAGCAGGCCCGCGGCGCGCTGGCCGGCATCGACGGCGTGGTCGACCTCGACCTCTACCGCGACGCGCCCGCACCGCAGCTGCACATCGAGTTCGACCGCGAGGCGCTGGCCCGCCGCGGCATCGCGCTGGCGGCGGCCGAGTCGGCGGTGGAGATCGCGCTGGCCGGCCGCATCGTCACCACGCTCTGGGAGGGCGAGCACGGCGTGCCGGTGCGGGTGCGCCTGCCCTACGCCGACCGCATGGACGAGACCGCCATCCGCGAGATCGCGGTGGCCGCGCCGGGCGGCGGCACGGTGCCGCTGCACGCGGTCGCGGCCATCGGGGTCAAGGTCGGCAACTCCTCCATCTTCCGCGAGGGCAACGCCCGCTACATGGCGCTGAAGTTCAACGTCGCGGGACGGGACATCGGCTCGGTGGTGCGCGACGCCATCGACGCCTTCGAGCGCGCGGTGCAGGTGCCGGAGGGCTACCTGCCGGTCTGGGGCGGCGAGTGGGAGAACCAGCAGCGCGCCGCGGCCCGGCTGCGGGTGGTGGTGCCGTTGTCCCTGCTCATCGTCTTCGCCCTGCTCTACGGCGCGCTCGGCAGCGCCCGCTCGGCCGCCATCGTGCTGGCGACCGCGCCCTTCGCCATGGTGGGCGGCGTCGCCGCGCTGCACCTGGGCGGCATCGACCTCTCGATCAGCGCGGCCATCGGATTCATCGCCCTGCTGGGGCAGGTGGCGCTGGTCGGGCTGCTGGTGCTGAGCGCGGTCGAGTCGCTGCGCCGCGACGCGGGCCTGCCGCTGCTGCAGGCCCTGGTCGAGGGCACCGCCGAGCGCATGCGCTCGGTCCTGCTGGTCGCGCTGCTCGCCCTGCTCGGCCTGCTGCCGATGGCGGCTTCCACCGGCGTCGGCAGCGAGACCCAGCGCCCCTTCGCGACGGTGATCGTCGGCGGGATGGCGGTGCTCCCGCTGGTCGCGCTTTTCCTGCTGCCAGTGCTCTACGCCCTGGCCGGACCGCGCCACCTGCCGCGCGCCGGCGAGGAGGATGCAGGAGACGGGGACGCCGCGCACCCGCAGGGCGCCGGGCCGCTTCCCGCCGGCATGGCGCTGGCGGCCGCACCGGCGGGACCGGCCGGCCGACCCGCCCCCGGATCGGGAGCCGAACGATGACGATGCCTTCCGACGACCGTCGTCCGATGGCCGATCTCCCGCCGCGGCGATGCCCGCGGCACGCACCGATCGCGGCGGCAGCCGCCGCGATCGCTCCGGCGCCGGCCCACGACCGCGCGCCCGGTGGCCGCCCGTCCGGCCCCCGCATCGGCGCGGCGGCGCTTTCCCGAGCCGCCGCGCTCGCCATCGCGCTCTGCGCGGCCGGCGCCGCTGCCGCGGCGTCGCCGGAGGCCTCATCGGCGGCGGAGACCCTGGCGGCGGCGCGCTCCGTCTCCGGGGCGGATGCGGCGGCGCGGACGCAGGCCGCCGCGGCCGGGGCATCGGGTGCGTCCGGTGCCGCCGAGCCACTCGGCGCGACCGGCCGGGAGCATGCGGCGGGCGCCGCTGCCGGCGTCGGGACGCCCCATCCCCCGGCCGGCGCGCCCGGCGACGCCGGCGGCGCCGCGCCGGACGGGTTGCCGCAGGCCGTCGGCCTGGAGGCCTTCCTGGAACTGGTGCGCTGGAACAGCCCCGCGCTGCGCGCCGAGCGGCTGCGGCTCGACGCCGCGCGGGCCGACCTGCGGACCGCGAGCGCCCTGCCCAACCCGCTGCTGTCCGCCAGCCGCCAGCCCGGCATCCGCGGCGAGCGGGGCGAACGGCAGTTGGCGGTGGAGCAGCCGCTGCCGATCTTCGGCCAGCGCGGCCTGCGGATGGAGAACGCCCGGCTGGGCATCGACGCCGCGCGCGACCAGGTCGCGGTCGGCGTGGCCGGCGTGCTGCGGGAGGCCGGACGGAGCTTCGTCGCGCTGCAGGTCGCCCAGGAACGCGAACGCCGGCTGCGCGAGGCGCTGGACGACCTCGAGGCGGCGGCGCGCATCGTGCGGGGCCAGGTCGAGGCGGGGGTCCGGAGCCGTTACGAACGGACCCGGATCGAGGTCGAGCTGGCCGGCATGGCCGCCCGCGCCGAGGAGAGCCGCGCGCGGACGGCCGACGCCGCCGCGCGCCTCGCCGCCGCGGCCGGCGCGCCGGGCTGGCGGCCAGAAGCGGCGGGCCTGCCCGCCCTGCCGGCGCCGCGGCCGGACGCCGGCGCGCTCTGGCGCGAGGCGCAGGAACGCCTGCCGGAGCTGCGCGCGGCGCGTTCGGAGGAGGCGCAGGCCCGCCAGCGCATCGAAGTCGAGCGGCGCGAGGCGTGGCCGGTGCCGGCGGTCGGCGTCGGCCGGCTGCGCGACGCCGACGGCCGGCACAACATCGTGGGCGTCTCGGTCGTGATCCCGCTGTTCGACCGCAACCAGGGCCCGATCGCCCGGGCGCGGGCCGAGGCCGAGGCTCGCCGGCTGCAGCGCGACGCCGTCGCCCTGGCCGCCGAAGCGGAGCTGCGGCGCGCGGCCGAGCAGTTCCAGCGCCGCCGGCAACTCGCCGCGCGCTACGAGGCCGAGGGCCTGGCCCGGGTGCCGGAGCTGCGCCGCATGGCGCAGGACTTCTACACCCTGGGCAACGGCGGCATCCTGGAATTCATCGACGCGGTGCAGGCGGTGGCCGAACGGCGGATCGCCTGGCTCGACCTGGTCGAGGGCGCGATGGCGGCCGAACTCGACCTGCGGACGGCCGCGGGGGACTTCGCGCCGGACTGAACGGCCGGGCGCCGGGCATGCCCGGGCGGGCGCGGACTCCGGGCGCCGCGGGCGGCGGGATCCACGGCCGGCGCGCGCCCGTCGGGCGCGGCTCAGGCCCCGCCGCGCCGAGCGGGCGCGCGGCGGGCGCCGGCCGCCGCCGGAGGCGCCGCGTCCGGCGGCGCGCAATCGGCGGCCGCGGCCTCCCCGCGGCGCCAGCACGGCGACGGCACGCCCGCCGCCGGGCGGGGCACGCCGCGGCGGTCCAGCCGTACGGGATCGGTGCGCAGGGACACGACGCCCCGCCGGTCGAGCCGGAGCCGCAGCACCCAGCCCAGGCGCTGGGCGTCGTTGTCGGACAGCTCCATCGCAAAATTGCCCACGCTGTAGGCGATGGGCACGCCGCGGTAGGCCTCCACCTCCTGCACCACGTGCGGATGGCCGCCGATCACCGCGTCCGCCCCGGCGTCCACCATCAGCCGCGCGAGCCGGCGCTGGCGCGGGCCGGCGCGGACCTCGTTCTCCCAACCCCAGTGCATCACCGGGATCACCAGGTCGGCGCCCCAGGCGCGCCGGGCGTCCGCGATGTCCTGGACGACCTGCTCGTCCTCGCTCCAGGCGACGCCGGGCGCGTCCGCCGCAGCTTCGAACATGCGCGGCATGAATTCGTTGTAGCCCAGGAGCGCGATGCGCAGCCCGGCCCGCTCGAGGATCAGCGGCCGGTGCGCCTCGCGCAGGTCGCGCCCGCCGCCGAAGCGGCCGATGCCGGCCGCGTCCAGGCGGTCCAGCGTCTCCGCGAAGGCGGCGCGCCCGAAGTCGCCCGAATGGTTGTTGGCGACCGACACCGCGTCGAAGTGCCGGCGCAGCACCGGCAGCACCCGCGGTTCGGCCCGGAACGCGTAGAGCTTGTCCACCCGGCGCCCGCCGGTCGCCACCACGCATTCGAGGTTGGCCAGCCGCAGGTCGGCCCGCAGCAGCGGCGCCACGGCGGCGAAGGGGTCCCGGCCCGCGGCCACCATCCGGCCGAGCGCGCCGTCGAGCACGACGTCGCCGGCGAACACCAGGCTGAACGACGGCGCGGCCGGGCCGGGAACGGGCTCCGGAGCGCCCGCCCCGGCGGACGCGGCGGCGCAGGACGCCAGCCCGGCGGCCAGCGCGGCCGCGAAAGCCCGCCGGCGCGCGGGCCGGCTCACGACGGCTCCTCCAGCGCGCAGGCGTACCGCAGGGGCCTGCCGGCCGGCTGCGCGTAGACCGTCTGCTCGCCAGTCAGGGCGCCGGGCCGGTCCTGCGGCCCGAAAGGCGCGAGGTAGCGCGCCTCCTGCAGCATGGGCGGCGCCGCCTGCGGCCCGCTCCCTTCCGCGTAGACGTAGATGCGCACCATCTCCAGCCCGTCCGCGCCGCCCCGCAGCACCGCCCGGAAGCGGAAACGCCCGTCGATGTCCACCGCGGCCGCGTCGTAGGCGGCCACGTCGGCGGTGAAGCGGAGCACGCGCGGGACGTCGGCGTACGAGACCTCGCAGCGCAGCGCCGGCGGCGCGGCGCCGGCGGACGCGCACCAGGCCGCGGCCGCGGCCATGGGCCAGGCGAGGGATTTACGGAGGGGGCGGTGCGGATGCGTCATCGCCCGATTCTGGCGCCGGTCGCCCGCGCGCCTGAACGATGCGGCGGGAATGGCTCCGCGGCCGCGGATCGCGCGCGGATGGGCAGGGGCGGAAGCGGCGGCGCGCGGCCCTCGCAGCCATGGGCGGCGACCGGCCGCGCCGGGG
This sequence comes from Xylophilus ampelinus, assembly GCA_036946225.1. Lineage (GTDB taxonomy): Bacteria > Pseudomonadota > Gammaproteobacteria > Burkholderiales > Burkholderiaceae_C > JAKOND01. Next base: position 74,856 of record JAQIJO010000002.1, on the reverse strand, counting down.
CGCCGCGCCGCCGTCCCCACGGCCCGGCGCTCAGCGCGGCGGCTGCATGCCCTTGTCGCGCAGGCCGGCGGCGGCCTCGGGCGCGGCCAGCGCCGCCAGGAAGGCGCGCGCCGCCTCGGGGTGGGCGCTGTCGGCGGCGACCGCCCCGGCGTAGGTGGTCCAGTTCTGGACCGGCTCCGGCAGCGGCCCCACGAGGGCCGCGCCCGCCACCGGCAGGATCTCGCTGACCTGGTGCACGGCCAGGTCCGCGCTGCCGTCCACCAGGCGCTCCGCGACCAGGCCGCCGGGCACCAGCACCGCCTTCGGACGGATGGCATCGGCGATGCCCATCCGCCGGAACAGGCCGTCGAGGTAGATGCCGCTGGAGCCGCCCGAGGCCGGGTCGATGTAGGCCACCCGGGGCGCGTCGAGCAGGGCCTGGCGGAATTCCTCGACGGTGGCGATCCTCGGCATCGGCGCGCCGGCCTTCACCGCCACGCCGATGCCCACCTTCGCGAGCGGCACGATGCTGTCGGCCGCGACCCGTCCGCCGGCGCCCAGCGGCTGCAGCAGCGCGGGCGTCAAGGTCAGCACGTCGAAGCGCTCGCCGCCCGCGATGCGCTTCGAGAGGGCGCCGGCGGTGTCGTTCTCGACCGTGACCCGGTGGCCGGTCCGGGCTTCGAAGGCGGGCACCGCCGCGACGACGACCTGCTTGAAGGCGCCGGCCGTCAGCACCTTGATGTCGTCGGCGCGGGCGCCCGCGGACAGGCCGGCAAGGGCGAGGAGGATGGCGGGAAGCGTGCGGCGCATGGTGGTGGTCGTGGAGGGATCGTGGAGGGAGGACGGCTGCCAGGCGACTGTAGCGGCGGATCGGGCGCGGGGCCCGCGGTCCGGGCGCACGGCCCTCAATCGGCCAGGCCGCTCGTCCATTCCGCGACGAACTTCCAGCCCTTCTCGAAGGCGTCGCACTCGTCGTCGCCCGCGATCGCGGCGGTGTCGAGCCGGCGCCAGGGCTCGCCGGCCCGGTGCACCCGGACATGGACCGGGTAGCGGTCGTGGATCGCGTCGTAGCCGGTGATGATCTCGATCTCGTGGCTCCGGAAGCTGCCGGTCTGGACGCTCCGGGGCGCGTGGGAGACCTGTCGGACGTTGAATCGCTGGACGTAGAGCATGGCGGTGTGGCGGGTCGCGCCGGAGGCGCCGGAAATGCGGTTGTACGCGAGGCGGGCCCGCGGCGGGGGCGGACTTTGTTTCCGGTCGAAGCCGGCGGCCGCGGCCGAGCGGCGCCCGTGCGACACAATCGCCGCCCCGATCCCGAAACGATTCCGCACCGACAAGCCATGCAGCCCCTGCTGGACGCCATCGCCGCCGCCCCCCTGCACGCCGACGCCCGGCGCATCTTCCACGGACGGGGCGGCCTGCATCCCGGCTGCGCGCACCTGGCGCTGGACTGGTTCGCGCCGGTCTGGGTGTCGACCAGCTTCCAGCCGCTGGACCCGGACGCGCTGGACGCCATCGGCGACGCGCTGCGGCGGCGCTGGGCGGCGCTCGCCCCGGGGGAAGCGCTGCGCTGGGTGCACCAGTGCCGGCACGAGGGCCGGAGCGACACGCGCGCGATGGCCGGCGCGGTGCCCGAGCCGCACTGGGTGGACGAGGACGGCGCGCGCTACCGGGTGCATGTCGGCAGCGGCCAGAACCACGGCCTCTTCCTGGACATGGCCGCGGGGCGGCGATGGGTGCGCGCGTTCGCCGCGGGCCGCGCCGCCGCCGGCGACCCGGTGCGGGTGCTGAACCTGTTCGCCTACACCTGCGCCTTCTCGGTGGCCGCCCTCCAGGCCGGCGCCCGGCACGTCGTCAACCTCGACATGAGCCAGGGCGCGCTCGGCGTCGGGCAGCAGAACCACCGGGCCAACGGGGTCTGGGAGCGCGCCAGCTTCCTGCCGCACGACCTCTTCAAGTCCTGGGGCAAGGTGAACCGCGGCGGTCCGTACGGCCTGGTGGTGGCGGATCCGCCGAGCTACCAGAAGGGCAGCTTCGTGGCGGCCAAGGACTACGCCCGGCTGGTCCGGCGCTTGCCGGATCTGCTGGAGCCCGGCGGCCACGCGCTGCTGTGCCTCAACGCACCGGAGCTGGACACCGCCTTCCTGCGGGACCAGGTGCGGGAGCTGGCGCCGGCGCTGGAATTCGTGGAGCGGGTCGCCAATCCGCCGGACTTCGCGGACGTGTCCGAGGAGCGGTCGCTGAAGGTGCTCGCCTACCGGATGCCGCCCCTCGCGCCGCGCGCGGCGGCCTGAGGCGCGCGCGGCGCCGCGCCGCCGCGGGCGTTCAGGCGATGGTCATCAGGCTCGCGTTGCCGCCGGCGGCGGCGGTGTTGACGCTGAGCGCGCGCTCGACCACCAGCCGCTCCAGGGGCGCCGCGCCGTCCGCGCCCGCGACGGAGATGCCGACGATCGGTCCCGGCCGCTCGGCCAGGGCGCGGCCGACGCGGGCCAGGTCGTCCGCCCCGCCGCCGTGCAGCACCGCGTCGAAACGGACCGCGCCGGCCGTCCAGTCGGGCACCAGGGCGATCCGCCGGCGGACCGCGTCCGGCAGCCGCCCGTGCAGCGGCCCGGCCTCGGCCGCCGGCCAGAGCGCGCGGCTGCCGACCGCGAGCACCGCCGCCAGTTGCGCGAGGCGCGCCGCATCGCTGTCCGCGAGGCAGAGCACCGCCTCCCGCGGCGCGAGCGCGTAGACGTTGCGCTCGCCGGTGGGGCCCCGCAGCTCGCGCGAGGCGCCGCTGCGCGAACGCGCGCCGCAGCTGTCGCAGTGCGCCGCCAGGTCCGGGCGGCCCGTCTCCGCCGCCCAGGCCCGCAGGGCCTCCAGCGCCGGGTCGGCCCCGCCGCCCGGGGCCGGACCGGCCGGCGCGGCGGACCCGACCGCCCGCGCCAGGGCGTCGTCCGGCCCCCGGGACAGCAGGCGGTGGAGGTAGAGCGGGCCGCCCGCCTTGGGGCCGGTGCCCGACAGGCCCTCGCCGCCGAAGGGCTGGACGCCCACCACCGCGCCGACCATGTTGCGGTTGACGTAGACATTGCCCGCCCGGGCCGCGCCGCCCACCCGGGCGATGGTCTCGTCGATCCGGGTGTGCAGCCCCAGGGTCAATCCGTACCCGGTGGCGTTGACCTGCTCCAGCAGGCGGTCCAGGCCGTCGCGCCGGTAGCGCACCAGGTGGAGCACCGGCCCGAACACCTCGCGCTCCAGCTCGGCCAGGTCGTCGAGCTCGATCAGCGTCGGCAGGACGAAGCTGCCCCGCGCGGCGTCCGCGTCCCCGGCGTTCCAGGCGGTCCGGAACACCGCCCGGCCCCGGGCCTGCATCGCGGCGACGTGCCGCTCGATGCCCTCTTGCGCCTGCGCGTCGATCACCGGGCCCACGTCCACGTCCAGCCGGGACGGGTCGCCGATGCGGCTCTCGGCCATCGCGCCGCGCAGCATGCCGGCGATCCGGTCGGCGGCCTCCTCCTGCACGCACAGGACGCGCAGCGCCGAGCAGCGCTGGCCCGCGCTGTCGAAGGCCGAGGCCATCACGTCGGCCACCACCTGCTCCGCGAGGGCGGAGGAATCGACCAGCATGGCGTTCTGCCCGCCGGTCTCGGCCACCAGCGGCACCGGCCGGCCGTCGCGGCCCGGGCGCGCGGCCAGGGACTTCTGGAGCAGCCGGGCGACCTCGGTCGAGCCGGTGAAGAGCACGGCCTGCGTCCGCGGGTCGGCGACCAGCCGCGCGCCGACGGTCTCGCCGCGCCCGGGCAGCAGTTGCACCACGGCTGGCGGAACGCCTGCCTCCCGGAGCCGGCGCACCGCGTGGGCCGCGACCAGCGGCGTCTGCTCGGCGGGCTTGGCCAGCGCCGGGTTGCCCGCCGCGATGGCGGCGGAGACCTGGCCGACGAAGATCGCGAGCGGGAAGTTCCAGGGGCTGATGCAGGCGACCGGCCCCAGCGGCACGTGGGTCCCGGCCGCGAAGTCCGCGCGCACCTGGGCCGCGTAGAAGCGCAGGAAATCCACCGCCTCGCGCACCTCCGCGACCGCGTTGGCCGCGGTCTTGCCCGCCTCGCGGGCCAGCAGGCCGACCAGTTCCGGCATGTCGGCGTCGAGCAGGTCCGCGGCGCGGTCCAGCGCGTCGGCCCGGTCGGCCGGCGCGGTCGCGGCCCAGCCGGCGGCCGCCGCCTCGGCCGCGCGCAGCGCGGCGTCCACCTCGCCGGACGCGGCCTCCCGCACCGCTCCGACCAGGTCGTCCCGGTCGGCCGGGTTGCGGATCTCCACCACCGTTCCGGCGAAGCCGCCGGGCCCCTCCGCCTCCGGCGCCGCGCCGGCCTCCGGTCCGGCGACCATCGGCCCGGCGTGGCGGACGCCGGCGCGCCGCTGCGCGGCGAACGCACCGTCCAGGGCTTCGAGCGTGCCCTCGTCGGCCAGGTCGAGGCCGCGGGAATTGGCCCGCGCCGGCCCGTAGAGGTCCGCCGGCAGGGGGATGGACGGGTGCGGCGCGCCGACCGCGCCTTCCTGCGCCGCCAGGCGCTCGACCGTGGCGACCGGATCCTCGACCAGGGAGTCGAGCGGGATGGCCGGATCGGCGACGCGGTTCACGAAGGACGTGTTGGCGCCGTTCTCCAGCAGGCGGCGCACCAGGTAGGCCAGCAGCGTCTCGTGCGTGCCGACCGGCGCGTAGATGCGGCACGGCCGGCCCAGTCCGCCGTCGGCGGCCGGGCGGACCACCTGCTCGTAGAGCGGCTCGCCCATGCCGTGCAGGCACTGGAATTCGTATTGCCCGGGCGCGTAGGCGTCGGGGCCGGCCATGCGGTGGATGGCGGCGACCGTGTGGGCGTTGTGGGTCGCGAACTGGGGATAGACCGCGTCCGGCGCCGCCAGCAGCCGGCGGGCGCACGCGAGGTAGGAGACGTCGGTGTGGTGCTTGCGGGTGTAGACCGGGTAGCCCGGCTGGCCGTCCACCTGGGCGCGCTTGATCTCGGTGTCCCAGTAGGCGCCCTTGACCAGCCGCACCATCAGCCGGTGGCCGCTGCGCCGCGCCAGGTCGACCAGGTGGTCGATCACCCGGGGGCAGCGCTTCTGGTAGGCCTGCACGACGAAGCCGATGCCGTCCCAGCCCGCCAGCCGCGGCTCCAGGCAGAGGCGTTCGAGCAGGTCGAGCGAAAGCTCCAGCCGGTCGGATTCCTCGGCGTCGATGTTGAGGCCGATGCCGTACCCCCGGGCCTGCTCCGCGAGCCCGAGCAGCCGCGGGTACAGCTCCTCCATGACGCGCGCCTGCTGCGCGCGGCCGTAGCGCGGATGCAGGGCGGAGAGCTTGATCGAGATGCCCGGCCCGGCCTGGACGCCCGCCCCGGCCGCGGCCCGCCCGATGGCGTCGATGGCCCGGCGGTAATCTTCCAGGTAGCGTTCCGCGTCGCGCGCGGTGAGCGCCGCCTCGCCCAGCATGTCGTAGGAATAGGCGAATCCCTGCGCCTCCCGCGGACGGGCGTGCCGCAGCGCCTGGCCGATGGTCTCGCCGGCGACGAACTGCTCTCCCATCATCCGCATGGCCCGGTCGACCGCCTGGCGGATCAGCGGCTCGCCGCCCTTGGCCGCCAGGCGCCCGAGCGCGGCGGAGAGTCCGGCCTCGCTGTGGGTGGACACCAGGCGACCGGTCAGCAACAGGCCCCAGGTCGCGGCGTTGACGAAGAGCGAGGGGCTGCGCCCCAGGTGCCGGCGCCAGTCGCCGCCGGCGATCTTGTCGCGGATGAGCGCGTCGCGGGTCCGGGCGTCCGGGATGCGCAGCAGCGCCTCGGCGAGGCACATCAGCGCGATGCCTTCGGCGGAGGACAGCGCGTACTCCTGCAGCAGCCCCTGGACGATGCCGGCGCGGCCGGCCGAGGCCTTGCGGGCGCGCAGCGCGCCGGCGAGCCCGAGCGCGACGCCGCGGATCGCCTCGGCAGCGGGAGCGTCCTGGCGGGCGTCGCCGAGCAGCGCTGCGACGGCCTCGGCCTCCGGCATCCGGGTGGCGCGCGCTATGGCGCGCCGCAGGGGCGTGCGCGCGGTCGGCAGGGCGCGCGCGAAGGCGGGCGCGGTCGGGAGTGCGGGATCGGGGTGCATGGTTGGTCGGGTCGGGAAGTGGATGACGCGATCTTGTCCCGATGCACGTAGAATGTTTCTCTGATTTTTGAAGAATAAACCGAACGATTCACTAGTCAGCCATGATCGAAACCACGCAGGACCGGCTCGACCGCATCGACATCCAGTTGCTGTCCCTGCTGCAGGCGGACGGCCGGTCGTCGAACCTGAAGCTGGCCGAGGCGGTCAGCCTGTCGCCCACCGCCACCCTCGGCCGGGTCCAGCGCCTGACCCGCGATGGCTACATCCTGGGCTACGAGGCCCGGCTGAACCCGCTCAAGCTCGACGCCGGCATGCTGGTCTTCGTGGAGGTGCTGCTCGACCGCACCACGCCCAACGTGTTCGAGGAATTCAAGGTCGCCGTGCAGCTCCAGCCGGCGATCATGGAATGCCACATGGTGGCCGGCGGCTTCGACTACCTGCTCAAGACGCGGAGCGCGGACATGGGCGCCTACCGCGTGTTCGCGGGCGACGTGCTGTGGCAGCTGCCCGGCGTGCGCGAGACGCGGACCTACGCGGTGATGGAGGAGGTCAAGAACTCCACCCACCTCCATCTGCGCGCGCCGGCGGGCTGAGGCGGACGCCCGCATGGTCCGCGATCCCGCCGCCCCCGGCCGCCGCGCGGGCGCCGCCGGTCCCGCCGCCCTCCGGGGCGGAACGCGCACCGGCGTGCTCTGCGGCGCCGGCGCCGGCGCGCTCTGGGGGCTGGTCTTCCTCGCGCCCGCGCTGCTGCCCGCCTTCTCCCCGCTGGTGCTGGCCATCGGCCGCTTCCTCTGCTACGGCGTGCTCGCGGCCGCGCTGCTGGCCCCGCGCTGGCGGACGGTCGCCGCGGCCCTGCCCCGCGGCCAGTGGCTGCGGCTGGCCTGGCTGGCCTTCGTCGGCAACCTGCTCTACTACGTGCTGCTCTCCGCTGCGATCCAGTCGGCGGGCATCGCGGTCGCTTCGCTGGTGATCGGTTTCCTGCCGGTGAGCGTGACGGTCATCGGCAGCCGCGACCGGGGCGCGCTGCCGTTGCGGCGGCTGCTGCCTTCGCTGCTCGCGGGCGCCGCGGGCATCGGCTGCATCGGCTGGCAGGCCCTGTCCGCCGGAGGCGCCGCTCCCGGCCGGCCGGCGATCGGCCTGCTGTGCGCGGTCGGCGCCCTGGCAGCGTGGACCGCCTACGCCGTCGGCAACGCGCGCAGCCTGCGGCGGCTCGGCGGCGTCTCCGCGCACGACTGGAGCCTGCTCGCCGGGATCGCCACCGGCGCGCAGAGCCTGGCGCTGCTGCCGGTCGCCCTGCTCGCCGGCGTGCCGGAGCACTGCGCCGGGGAATGGCTGCGGTTCGGCGCGGTCTCGCTGGGGATCGCGGTGCTGGCGTCGATCCTGGGCAATGCGCTGTGGAACCGCATGAGCCGCCTGCTGCCGCTGACCATGGTCGGACAGATGATCCTCTTCGAGACGCTGTTCGCGCTGCTCTACGGGCTCGCCTGGGAACGCCGGCTGCCGACGCCCTGGGAGCTGGCCGCGCTGGGATTCGTGGCGTCCAGCGTGCTCTCCTGCCTCTCGGCGCACCGGCGGGCGCCGCCTTCCCCGGTTCCGCCCGCGTCCGCCTGATCGGCCAGGATGGCCCGGTGCAGCGACGCGACCATCGCCGTCTTCGGCGAGCCGCGGAGCCAGGCCAGGCCCACCGGCGGCAGGCTCCAGGCCAGTTCCTGCGCCAGCGGCTCGGCGTCGCCGCCGGCGCACACCGCGCGGGCGATGTCCTCCGGCAGGATGGCGATGCCGCGCGGCAGGGTGCGCAGCGCCGAGGCGATGGTGCGGATGGCGTAGGTCTCCAGCGTCGGCAGCGGGGCCTGCCGGCCGGCCGCCGAGAAGATCGCGTCGATCGCGCCGCGGATCGGGGTGTCGGCCGGCGGCAGGATCCACTCCAGCCCGGTTAGCTTCACGATGTCGCCTTCCCCCAGGCGTCCCAGCCAGGCGGCGCTCCGGCGGGCGACGACGATGCGCGGCCGCTGCTGGTAGAGCAGCACCTGTTCCACCTCGGCGTCTTCCGTGGTCGGCCCGAAGCGGCAGATGGCGCAGTCGATGGCCCGCGCGCGCAGCGCGGCCATCAGGTTGCCGGTGACGTCCTCGACCGCGCTGGCCGCGATCCGGGGGCGCAGCGCGAAGAGGTGCGACCAGGCGGCGTCGAGCACCCGGGTCGAGGCGTACGGGATGACGCCCAGGCGCAGCCGCCCCTGCCATCCGCCGCGCACCGTCTCGAGCTCCCGCCACAGGGATTCGCTCTCGGCGATGGCGTGCCGCGCGCGCTCGATCACGATCCTGCCGGCGGGCGTCGGCTCCAGCCCGCGGCCGGTGCGCGCGAACAGCGCGGTGCGGAAGGCGTGCTCGATGTCGGAAAGCGACCGGGTCACCGAGGGTTGGCTGATGCCCAGCGCCTCGGCGACCCGGGTCACCGAGCGGTGGCGGTCGAGCGCGGCGAGCAGGCGGTAATGGCGCAGCTTGATCCGCGATTCGAAAGCGTCGGGCAGCATCGCATCAGGGTTTTCCATGCCATGAATATAGCCATCCAGGCATGGCCTCCATCGTGTTCATTCCCCATAGGCTATCCATCCGCCCTACAGTGGCCTTCGTCCCCAGCTTCCCGACCGCACCGACCGCATGAGCGCATTCACCACCCGCCCCGAGATCTCGGGCACCTTCGGCGTCGTCGCCTCGACCCACTGGCTGGCCTCGCAGACCGCCATGGGCGTGCTCGAACGCGGCGGCAACGCCTTCGACGCCGTGGTGGCCGGTGGCTTCGTGCTGCAGGTGGTGGAGCCGCACCTCAACGGGCCCGGCGGCGAGGTGCCGCTGCTGCTCTGGAGCGAGGCGCAGCGCCGGATGCTGGCGGTCAACGGCCAGGGCCCGGCGCCGGCGGAGGCCTCGGTCGAGGCGTTCCGCCGGCTCGGCTTCGAGCAGGTGCCGGGCATCGGCCTGTTGCCCGCGACGGTGCCGGGCGCCTTCGGGGCATGGATGACGGTGCTCAAGGAGCACGGCACCTGGTCGGTCGCCGACGTGCTGGCCCCGGCGATCCGCTACGCGCGGGAGGGCTTCCCCCTGGTCCCGCGGGCGGTGCAGGCGATCTACGCGGTCCGGGACCTGTTCCGGACCCAGTGGACCTCTTCCGCGGACGTGTGGCTGCCCGGCGGCCGGGTGCCCGCGCCGGGCGCGCTGTTCGCGCAGCCGGCGCTCGCCGGCACCTACGAGCGCCTGCTGCGCGAGGCCCAGTCCCGCGCCACCGGCCGCACGGAGCAGATCGACGCCGCCATCGACGCCTGGTACCGCGGCTTCGTCGCCCGGGAGATCGACCGCTACTACCGCACCGAGACGGCGCAGGACACCAGCGGCGAACGCCATGGCGGCCTGCTGCGCTACGAGGACCTGGCCGGCTGGAGCGCGACGACCGAGGCGCCGCTGACGGTGGAATTCGGCCGCCACACCCTCGCCAAATGCGGCTTCTGGAGCCAGGGACCGGCTTTCCTGCAGCAGGTGGGCATGCTCGCCCACGCGGGCCTGGAACAGCACGCGCCGCACGCCGCGGGTTTCGTGCACCGCATCGCCGAGGCGGCCAAGCTCGCGCTGGCGGACCGCCTGGCCTGGTACGGGACCGCCCCGGGCGCCGACCGCGACGCCCAGCGGGCCCTGCTGTCCGCGGGCTACCTGCGCGACCGCTGGGCCGAGGCGGGCGCGCGCGCCTCGGCCGAACTGCGGCCGGGCCGCCCGCTCGGCCGGGAAGCCCGCCTGCCGGACCTCGACGTCGCGCGCCGGACGCTCCTGACGGCCGACACCCGCTTCGGCATCGGCGAGCCGACCTTCGCCGCCCTGCCCCCGGTGGCCGAATGGGCGGAGCGCGAGATCTTCGTCGGCGACACCTGCCACATCGACGTGATCGACCGCGAAGGCAACATGGCGGCGGCGACGCCCTCGGGCGGCTGGCTGTCGTCCAGCCCGGTGGTGCCGGCGCTGGGCTTCGCCATCAACACCCGGCTGCAGATGACCTGGATGGACCCGGGCCTGCCCAACACCGTGGCGCCGGGCGTGGCGCCCTGCACCACCCTGTCGCCCTCGCTCGCGCTGCGCGACGGCGAGCCCTACATGGTCTTCGGCACGCCCGGGGGCGACCAGCAGGACCAGTGGTCGCCGGCCTTCTTCCTGCGCCATGCGGTCCACGGCATGAACCTCCAGGAGGCGATCGACGCGCCGGCCTGGCACGTGGACCATTTCCCCGCCTCCTTCTGGCCGCGCCAGACGCGCTTGAACCAGCTGACGCTGGAATCGCGCTTCCCCCCGGAAACCATCGACGCGCTGCGGTCCGCGGGCCACGAGGTCAAGGTCGGCGACGCCTGGTCCGAAAGCCGCATGTCCGCCTGCAGCCGCGAACGCGACAGCCGCGGCCGGCTGCTGCTGCGCGCCGCGGCCAACCCGCGCGGCATGCAGGGCTACGCCGTGGGCCGCTGACCCGCGGCCGGCGCCCGCAGCGCCGGCCTACCCGCATCCATTCCTCCTTCCATCCACCAACCTGGGGCATCCCGATGATCTTCTCCCGCCTGCGCGGCCTGATGGCCGCCGTCCTGCTCGGCGCCGCCGGCGTCGCTTCCGCGGCGTACCCCGAGCGCCCCGTCACCCTGATCGTGCCGTGGGCGCCGGGCGGCTCGACCGACATCCTGGCGCGCGCCCTGGCCGAGCAGCTCACCAAGTCGCTGGGCCAGCCGGTGGTCGTGGACAACCGCGCCGGCGCCTCCGGCAACATCGGCTCCAACCTGGTGGCCAAGGCCCGGCCCGACGGCTACACGCTGCTGGTCGGCTCGATGAGCACCCACGCGATGAATCCGGCCCTGATGGAGCGCATGCCGTTCAGGGGCGTGGAGGATTTCACCCCCATCGCGCAGCTCGCCAACGTGGTCAACACCCTGGTGGTCAGCAATTCGGTGCCGGCGAAGAACGTGGCCGAGCTGATCGCCTACGCCAAGGCCCATCCGGGCAAGCTCAACTACGCGTCCGCCGGCGCCGGCTCCACCAACCACCTGAGCGCGGCGCTGTTCGAGAAGGCGGCGGGCGTGCAGATGATGCACGTGCCCTACAAGGGCGGCGCGCCGGCGGTGCTCGACACCGTGGCCGACCAGACCCAGGTGCTTTTCTCGGCCGGCACCCAGACCCTGCCGCACGTGAAGGCGGGCAAGCTCAAGCTGCTCGCGGTGACCGAGGCCAGGCGCTCGGCGCTGCTGCCCGAGGTGCCGACCGTGGCCGAGACGCTGCCGGGCTACGAACTGGGCGTGTGGTACGGATTCTTCGGTCCGGCGAACATGCCCCGCGACCTGGTGAACCGCCTCAACGCCGCGGCGAACGCGGCGATGGCGGATCCGGGCGTCAAGGCGCGCATGGACCAGATCGGCGTCGAGATCACCCGGACCACCCCGGCGCAATTCGCGTCCGTGCTGAAGGACGACGCCGAACGCTACGGCCGCACCATCCGCGAACTGGGCATCAAGGGTGAGTGAGGCCGACCGGGGCGACGCCGTGCGCCTGCCGCTGGCGGCCTGCGCCGCGCTGTGCCGCGGCCTGCCGCGGGCCGCGGACCTGCATGCGGCGATGCGCATCGTCGAAGGCGTGCGCCAGGACCTGCTGGGCGACGGCCTGCTGACGGTGAACCAGGTCCTGGCGCCGCCGGACCGCGGCGACGCCCCGGAGGCGATCGACCTGCGCCGCGCCTGGTCGTCCCGGCCGGCGCAGTACCCGGTCTCCGGACGCAAACGCAAGACCCAGACCGCCTGGACGCGCCGGTTGCTGATCGACGGCGAGGTCTTCGTCGGCGAAGGGGCCGATGCCCTGGCGGAGGCCTTCGACGACAGCCGGCTGATCCTGTCGATGGGGCTGCGGGCGGTGGTCAACGTGCCCCTGCTGGACGACGGCGGGCGCTGCTTCGCCACGTTCAACGTGCTCGGCGCCCGGGACCGCTGGGCGCGCGCGGACATCGCGCTGGTCGAACTGCTGGCCGCGTTCGCCGCGCCGCAGGTGGCCCGGCTGGGTCCCTCCGGCGAGGGGGACGGCGCGGCCGCCGCTCAGGACCGGGACGGCCCGGCCGCGGGCCGCGAGAAGACCGCCTCGAAGGCGGAAGCGCTCATCGGCTTGCCGAAATAGTAGCCCTGGCCCTCCTGGCAGTAGGCGCGCATCAGGTCGGCCTGCTCGCGCGTCTCGATGCCCTCGGCGATGACCTCCAGCGCGAAGCCGCGCGCCAGTTGCGCGATCGCCTCGACGATCACCAGGTCCCGGGCGCCGGCGCCGGTGCCGCTGACGAAGGCGCGGTCGATCTTCAGCCGCGTCACCGGGTAATCCTTGAGCATCGTCAGGGACGCGAAGCCGGTGCCGTAGTCGTCGAAGGCGATCCCGATGCCGATCGCGCGCAGCTCCATCAGGGCCGCGTGGATCCGGGATTCGTTGCGCAGGATCGTGTTCTCGGTGATCTCCACTTCCAGGGCGGCGGCCGGCAGCCCGGTCTTGCAGAGCACCTGCCGCACGACTGCCGGCAGGTCGCCCGCGCGGAGCTGTGCGGCGAAAAGGTTGACCCCGACCCGTAGCCCCGGGAAGTTCCCGGACCGCCAGCGCGCGGCCTGGCGGCATGCGGTGTAGAGGATCCATTCGGACACCGGGACGGCGATCTGGCTGGTTTCCAGCGTCGCGAGGAAGGCGGCCGGCGTGAGCAGGCCGCGTTCGGGATGGTTCCAGCGGATCAGCGCCTCCGCCCCGACGACCTTCGCGTCGGAGAGCCGGAACTGCGGCTGGTAGTGCAGCTCGAATTCGCCCAGCTCCCAAGCCTGGCGCAGCCCGGAGCTGACCGAAGCGCGCTTCTGCGCGACCGGCTGGATGTCGGGGGTGAACAGCTGCGTGCGGCCCTTGCCGTCCGCCTTGGCCTGGTAGAGCGCGAGATCGGCCTGCGCGAGCAGTCCCTGGGCGCTCCAGCCGGACCCGGACGCCAGCGACACGCCCGCGCTGGCGCCGACGTACACGTCGCGCTCCCCCAGGGCGATCGGCAGCTCGATCGCCTCGATCAGCCGTTCGGCCAGCTGGATCGCGGACGCAGGCTCCGCCATGCCCTCGGCCACGACCACGAACTCGTCCCCGCCGAGGCGGCAGGCCAGCGCGGTCTCCCCGGCGATGCCGCGCAGGCGCTCCGCCACCGCCTGCAGCACCGCGTCGCCCGACGCATGGCCCAGGCTGTCGTTGACGTCCTTGAACCCGTCGAGGTCCAGTAGCACCAGCGTCACCGGCCGCCCGCCCGCGGCCCCGAGCCGCGCTTCGAGCAGGGTGCGGTTGGCCAGGCCGGTCAGGGCGTCGTATTCGGCCGCGCGCTTGAGGCGGGCCTCGTTGGCGACCCGCTCGGTGATGTCGCGGGCGATCGCGCCGAACCGGTGCTCGCCGCCCTCGCGCCAGTGCGAGAGCGACAGCTCGATCGGGAATTCGGTGCCGTCGCGCCGCAGCGCCGGGACGGTGGCCAGCGCGCCGACCAGCTTGGTCGGCAGGCCGTCCGTCGCGCGCCGCAGGCCCTGGGCGTGCATCGCCCGCAGGCGCGCCGGGATGATCAGGTCCAGGCTGCGCCCGATGGCCTCGGACGCGCCGTAGCCGAACATCCGCGCCGCCGCGGCGTTCCAGGACAGGATCCGGTTGCGGCCGTCGGTGAGGATGATCGCATCCGCCGCCGACTCCGCCACCGCATCGAAGCGCAGCTTCCCGTCGGCCTCGGCCGTCGCCAGGCGCCGCGCCTCCAGATTGTCCATGACGAGCGCGGCCAGGTCGCGCAACGACTGCCGTTCGGCCGCGCTGAGCCCTGCGGGCCGGGGAGCGGTGTCCTTGATGCAGAACGCGCCCAGGACAAAGCCGTCGGGCGTGACCAGTGGCGCTCCCGCGTAGAAACGGATCGCCGGCGCCCCCGCGACGAGGGGCGCGTCCCGGAAACGCGCGTCCGCGGAAGCGTCCGGCACCACCAGGACGTCCCGGTCGAGGATGGCCTGGCCGCAGAAGGATCCTTCGCGCGGCAACTCGTCCGCGTCGATGCCCAGGCGCGCCTTGAAGAACTGGCGGTCCCGCCCCACGAAGGACACGAGCGCGATGGGAACGCCGAAGACCCGCTGCGCATGGCGGACCAGCCTGTCGAATCCCGGCTCGGCCCCGGCGTCGAGCACGCGGTAGCCGTCGAGCGCGGCGAGGCGCCGCGCCTCGTCGTCGGGTGGAAGCTGTTCAAGGGCGAGGACCATCCCTGCTTATCGGCAGGTCCGGCGCGACCTTGATGGCCGCCGCATCCGCCACCGCCCGGCCGGGCGGCCGGGACCGCGGCCGGCCCCACGGCTCAGGTGATCCGGATGCTCAGGTTCGGCAATCCGTCGACGTGCATCTCGACCACGTCGCCGCGGACCACCGGACCGACGTTCTCCGGCGTGCCGGAATAGATGATGTCCCCCGGCATCAGCTCGAAGGCGGCCGACAGGTTGCTGATCTGCTCGGCGACCGACCAGATCATCTGGTCGAGATCGGCGTTCTGCTTGGTGACGCCGTTGACCTTGAGCCAGATCGCGCCCCGCCTGAAATGCCCGGTGGCGGCGACCCGGTGCACCGGGCCGATCGGGGCGGACCGGTCGAAGCTCTTGCCGATCTCCCAGGGCTTCTTCTGGTCGCCCATGCCGCGCTGCAGGTCGCGCCGGGTCATGTCGAGCCCGACGGCGTAGCCCCAGACCAGGTCCAGCGCCCGTGCCACCGGCACGTCGCGCCCGCCCGCGCCGAGCACCGCCACCAGCTCGGCTTCGTAGTGGTAGTTCCTGGTCAGGGACGGATAGGGATGGTCGGCCACCGTCCCGGGGGCCACGTACTGGATCGCGTCGGCCGGCTTCTGGAAGAAGAAGGGCGGCTCCCGCGTGGGGTCGGACCCCATCTCGCGGGCGTGGGCGGCGTAGTTCCGCCCGATGCAGTAGATCCGCCGCACCGGGAACCGCTGTTCCGAGCCCTGTACCGGGATCGTCGCGCGCGGGACGTCGAAGACCGTCTTCCCGGCGTCCGCCGTGTCCGGCGGGGCCGTCCCGGCGGCGGTGGCGCATCCGCCCAATATGGCCGTGGCCATGCCGGTCGCGCCGATGTTCACGAATTGCCTGCGGCTGCTCATCCGATGTCTCCTTCGTTGGCGGCGGGGACGGTGGCCCCGCCCGCCCGGATGCTAGGGGCCGTGTCGCACGGTTCCTGCGACGCGGATGTCTTTTATTTGGAGGATCGGATCCCGGGCCGCGGGAATGCAGCAGTTTTCGCGTCCTGCCGCAGGACGAGGCGCGAGTGGCCCTACGGATGCTGTATATTTGTACAGTATTCCAACACGCGCACGACGGAGGCCCCATGGACCGACCTTTCCCCACGCCGCTGCCCGCAGCCCGCCGCATGCGCAGCGAACACCCCGCGGCCGCCGCGCCGCGGGCCCGGATCGACGGCTGAACGCGCGGGCACCGCCATGCCAGCGCTTCACACCGTCGCCGCGGCCGCGCCGCCCCGCCCTGCGCCGCCCTTGGATGCGCGCGCCATCGTCGACCGGCTGCCCCCGGGCATCGCCGCGACGGTCTGGCGGGGCAGCGAGCTGGGATCGGCGGCCGTCCGGCTGGTGCCGACCGGCTGGGATGCGCTCGACCGCGAGCTGCCGGGCGGCGGCTGGCCCGCCCACGGCCTGGTGGAGATCCTCGCCGCTCAGCCGGCGGTGCTCGAATGGCGGCTGCTGGGGCCGGCGCTCAGCCGGGTCGTCGCCGGCGGCGGCCAGGTCGTCGTCGTCGGTCCGCCGAGGCATCCGCATCCGCCGGGGCTGCTGCACGAAGGCCTGGATCCGCGACACCTGGTCTGGGTCCGGGCGGAGACGCCGGCCGAGCAGCTCTGGGCCACCGAACAGCTGGTCCAGTCGGGCGCGGCCGGCGCCGTCGTGGCCTGGTTGCCGCAGGCGCGCCCGGACCAGGTCCGGCGCCTGCAGCTGCGCGCGCAGGCCTGCCCGGGACTGGTCTTCCTCTGCCGCCCGGAAGCCGCGCGGCACGCGTCCTCAGCCGCGCCGCTGCGGCTGCTGGCACGCCACGGCCTGGACTGGGAAATCGGGGTGCGGGTGCTCAAGCGCCGCGGACCGGCGCACGAGGGATTCCTGTCCCTGCCGTCGGTGCCCGGCGGCCTGGCCGATGTCCTGACGCCGCGCCTGCAGCGCCCGAGCGCATGGCTGCGGGCCGCGCCGACGGCGCTGGCGGATCCGGCGCGCCGCGAAGCGCACGGCGCGGCACCGGCCGCCTCCCCGATCCCGCTCCCCGATCCCGACCATGCTCTGGGCCGCCCTGCTTCCCGCCACGCCGAACGCCGCGCCACCCACCACTGACACGCTCGCGGGCCTGGCGGTCTGGTGCCTGCAGTTCACGCCGCGGGTCGCCCTGGCCGAGGACCGCGCGGTGGTGATGGAACTGGAGGCCAGCGCCCGGCTCTTCGGCGGCCGGCGGGCGCTGGCGCTCCGGGTGGCCGCGGAATGCGCTGCGCTGGGCGTGCAGGCCTGGAGCTGGGCGCCCACCGCGCTCGGCGCGGCCGCCCTGGCCCGCGCGGGGGTGCGCAACGGCTTCGCCCGGCCGCTGGCCGCCCTGCTCGACGGCCTGCCGCTGGCCGCGCTGCGGGACGCCGAAGCGCATGCACCGGTCCTGGAACGCATGGGCTGCCGCACCCTCGGCCAGCTGCGCGCCCTGCCGCGCGCCGGCCTGGGGCGGCGCTTCGGCCCCGGGCTGCTGTCGGCGCTGGACGAGGCCTACGGCCTGCGCGCCGGCGCGCACGCCTGGATCGCGCTGCCGGAACGCTTCCACGCACGGCTCGAACTGATGGCGCGGGTGGAGCAGGCGCCGGCGATGCTCTCCGGCGCGCACCGCCTGCTGCTGCAGCTCTGCGCCTGGCTGTCGGCGCGGCGCCTCGGCCTCGCCGCCTTCACCCTGCGCTGGCG
The DNA here is from genome assembly GCA_036946225.1 of Xylophilus ampelinus. Taxonomy (GTDB): domain Bacteria; phylum Pseudomonadota; class Gammaproteobacteria; order Burkholderiales; family Burkholderiaceae_C; genus JAKOND01. Next base: position 57,746 of record JAQIJO010000002.1, on the reverse strand, counting down.
CCACGATGCGATGCGGCCCCGGGCCGCCGGCGGCGGCGGCGAACTCACCGTGCGCACCGCCTCGCCCACCCGCGACATCGGGCACCTGGGCAGCCTGCTGGCGGAGCACCTGGCGACGGTCGCGCTGGACGCGCCGGTCGGCGACCTCGAACTGGAGGCGGTCGAGGTCCGGCCCCACGAGCCCGGCACCGCGTCCCTGCTGCCGGACGCCCGGGCCGACGGCGAATCGCTGGCCCGGGTGCTCGAACGCATCGCCGCGCGCCTGCGGCCGGAGCGGGTGCTGCGCCCGGTGCTGCAGGAGGACCACCGGCCCGAATGGTCGGCCCGCTGGCGGCCGGCGGATGCGCCGCAGCCGCGTCGCGTCCCGCCCCGCCAGGCGCTGCCGCAGCCCAGCTTCCTGCTGCCCGAGCCGCTGCAGCTCGCGCTGCACGGAGACCGGCCGGTCCACCAGGGAGCGCTGCTGCTGCTCTCGGGCCCGCACCGCATCGAGGGCGGCTGGTGGCACCGCCCGGCGGAGGACGACGGCGGCGACGCCGATCCCGCGACCGGGCTGGCGGTGCGCGACTACTGGGTCGCGCTGAGCCTGCAGGCCGGTGTGCTCTGGATCTACCAGACGCGGCTGGGCCGGGACCGCGGCGCCTGGTTCCTGCACGGGGTGTTCGCCTGATGGCCGGGGATGCGGCGCCCGTGCCCGGCGGCCCCTCCGCGCCGCCCGCGTCCGCGGCGGGAGCGACCGCCGTGCCGGACTACGCCGAGCTCTGGTGCCTGAGCAATTTCTCCTTCCTGCGCGGCGCGAGCCATCCGGCCGAACTGGTGGCGCGCGCCAGGCAGCTCGGGTACGCGGCGCTCGCCATCGCCGACGAATGCTCGATGTCCGGCATCGTCCGGGCCCATGTGGAAGCCAAGGCGCAGGGCCTGCCGCTGATCGTCGGCAGCCAGTTCGCGGTGCGGTGCGGCCCGCAGGGCACCGGCCGGACGGCCGCGGACCCCGGCTACACCCTGGTGGTCCTGGCCTGCGATCTCGACGGCTACGGCAACCTCTGCGAATTCATCACCCGGCTGCGCCGCGCCGCCGGCAAGGGCAGCTACACGCTCCGGCACGAAGACATCGACGCCGGCGCCCTGCGCGGCTGCGTGGTGCTGGCCGCGCCGTCCCGCGACTGCACTCCCGGGCAGATCGACGTCATCGCCCGCTGGCTGCTCGATCGCTTCACCGGACGCTGCTGGCTCGCGGTGCAGATGCTGCGGACGCTGGGCGACGAGATGTGGCTGCACCGGATGCGCCAGGCCAGCGAGCGCACCGCCGTCCCGCTGGTGGCCGCCGGCGACGTGCACATGCACCTGCGCTCCCGCAAGCCGCTGCAGGACGTGCTGACCGCCATCCGCATCGGCCGGCCGCTGGCGGAATGCGGCCACGCGCTGCAGCCGAACGCCGAACGCCACCTGCGCAGCCGCCTGCGGCTCGCCCAGGCCTACCCGCCGGACCTGCTGGCCGAGACCCTGGAGGTGGCCCGCCGCTGCCGGGGCTTCTCGCTCGACGAATTGCGCTACCAGTATCCCGCCGAGGTTGTGCCGCCCGGCGAGACCCCCGCCAGCCACCTGGCGCGCCTCGCGCACGACGGCGCCGCCTGGCGCTGGCCGGCGGGCGTCCCCGAATATGCCGGCCGGCAGATCGCGCACGAACTCGCGCTGATCGGCCGCAAGCGCTACGAGCACTATTTCCTGACGGTCCACGACATCGTCCGCTTCGCGCGCTCGCGCGGGATCCTGTGCCAGGGCCGGGGCTCGGCGGCGAACTCGGTGGTCTGCTACTGCCTCGGGGTGACCGAGGTCGATCCCTCGCGCATGGACATGCTGTTCGAGCGGTTCATCTCGGACGAGCGCGACGAGCCGCCCGACATCGACATCGATTTCGAGCACGAGCGGCGCGAGGAAGTGCTGCAGTACCTCTACGCCCGCTACGGCCGGGACCGCGCGGCGCTGACCGGTGTGGTCATCGCCTACCGGCCGCGATCCGCGATCCGCGACGTGGGCAAGGCCCTGGGTTTCCCGGCCGAAGCGCTGGAGCGGGCGGCGCGCGACCACCAGTGGTGGGACGGCGGCGAGATCGCCGCCGAACGGCTGCGCGAGGCCGGGCTCGACCCGCGGCGCCTCGGCGTGCGGCAGCTGCTGGAGCTGTCCGGCACCCTGCTGGGCTTCCCCCGCCACCTGTCGCAGCACACCGGCGGCTTCGTGCTGAGCCAGGTCCCGCTGGCGCGCATGGTGCCGATCGAGAACGCCGCGATGCGCGACCGCACCGTCATCCAGTGGGACAAGGACGACCTGGACGCGCTCGGCCTGATGAAGGTCGACTGCCTGGCGCTCGGCATGCTCACCGCCCTGCGCAAGTCGCTCGAATTCATCGGCCGGCGCCGGGGCCGCCCGATGGCGATGCAGGACATCCCGGCCGAGGACCCGCAGACCTACGACATGATCTGCCGGGCCGACACCGTCGGCGTGTTCCAGATCGAGTCGCGCGCGCAGATGAGCATGCTGCCCCGGCTGCGGCCCCGCTGCTTCTACGACTTGGTGGTCGAGGTCTCGATCGTGCGCCCCGGCCCGATACAGGGTGGCATGGTCCACCCCTACCTGGCCCGGCGCGAGGGCCGGGAACCGGTCACCTACCCCAGCGCGGACCTGGAGAAGGCCCTGTCCCGCACCCTGGGCGTGCCGGTCTTCCAGGAACAGGTGATGCAGATCAGCATCCTGGCGGCAGGCTTCACCCCGGGCGAGGCCGACGGACTGCGCCGCGCCATGGCCGCCTGGAAGCGCAAGGGCGGCCTGCAGCGCTACCACGACAAGATCGTCGGCGGCATGACCGCGCGCGGTTACGACGAGGCCTTCGCCCGGTCGATCTTCGAGCAGATCAAGGGCTTCAGCGAATACGGCTTCCCGGAGAGCCACGCGGCCTCCTTCGCGCTGCTGGTCTACGCCAGCTGCTGGATCAAGCGCCACCATCCGGCGGAATTCCTGGCCGCCCTGCTCAACAGCCAGCCGCTGGGCTTCTATTCGCCGGCGCAGCTGGTCCAGGACGCCCGGCGGCACGGCGTCGAGGTGCTCCCCCCGGACGCGATGCGCAGCGCGGTGGACTGCACCCTGGAAGGCCTGCCACGGCCGCCGGCGGTGCGCCTGGGCCTGCGCATGGTCTCCGGGCTGGGCCCCGAGGCCGCGCAGCGCATCGTCGATGCGCGCGCCGCCGCGCCCTTCGACAGCGCCGACGACCTCGCCCGGCGCGCCGGGCTGGACCGCCGCGCGATGCACCGGCTCGCGGCGGCCGACGCGCTCCGCGGCCTGGCCGGCCACCGGCGCGAGCAGGTCTGGGCCGCCGCGGCGCTGGACGCCGCCCCGGCCCTGCTGCGGGACGCGCCGGTGGCCGAGGACGCCGTGGCGCTGGAACCCGCGCCCGAAGGCGAGGAAATCGTCGCGGACTACGCCGCGCTGGGCCTGACCCTGGGACGGCATCCGCTCGCGCTGCTGCGGCCGCGGCTCGCGCGGCACCGGCTGCTGTCCTCCGCGCAGCTGGCCGCGACGCGCGACGGGCAATGGGTGCGGGCCTGCGGCATCGTCACCCTGCGGCAGCAGCCCGAGACCGCCAAGGGCACCGTCTTCATCAGCCTGGAGGACGAGACCGGCACGGTGCAGGTGATCTGCTGGCGCGGCGTGCGGGACACGCAGCGCCAGGACCTGCTGCGGTCCCGGCTGCTGGCGGTCTACGGCCGCTGGCAGCGCGAGGGCCACGCGATGAACCTGATCGCCTCGCGGCTGCGCGACCTCACGCCCTGGCTCGGACGGCTGGGCACCGCGAGCCGGGACTTCCGCTGAGCCGGGGACGGTTGCCGGCGCACCCGGCGCGACCGGCCGGCAGCGCCTGCGCCTGCGCCGCGGCCCGGACTATCCGGCGCCCCCGCCCGGAGGCCGGGCCGCCGCAGGCCCGCGGTGCTTCATGAACCGGTGGTACGACATGCGGAGGTGGAGCTGCATCACCTGGCGCGCCAGTTCCCCGTCGCGCGCCCGCACCGCGAGCACGAGGTCCTCGTGGTGGTGCAGGCTCTGCTCCAGCTCGTCGCGGGAGTACAGGTAGAAGGACCGCACGATGACCGGCATGTCGATGATCGTGCCCAGCATCGCGCGCAGCCGCGGCGATCCCGCCGCGTCCAGCAGCGCCCGGTGGAACGCGCTGTTGGCCGTCTGCACCCCGCCGATGCCCTCGGGCCCGGCATCGATGGCGCTGCGCATCGCCCGGTTGCTCTCGTCCAGCGCCTGCGCGAGTTCGGCGCCCGCGCGGTTCGCGGCCAGGAAGGAGGCGTAGGGCTCCAGCAACATGCGCAGCTGGAAGGTCTCCTCCACGTCGACCTCCGTCCAGGGCGAGACATGGATGCCCTGGCCCATGCCGTCCGTCGCCAGGCCGTCCTCGACCAGCCTGCGCAGGGCGGTGCGCACCGGCGTCCGGCTCAGCCCCAGCTCGCGGGCGATCGGCTCTTCCTTCAATTGCGTCCCGGGGCCGTAGAAGCCCCCCACCAGCCTTTGCCGGAGCACATCGTAGGCGCGGTCTCTTCCGTTCTGCATCGGTCGGCATGTCGTGTCGGAAGATCGATTGTAGGCAGCGGGCGCCGCGCCGGACCGCGCTGCGGCGCGGGGCCGGGCGCCGGTCCGCGCCCGGACCGCCCCGGGATTCCCGGGGCACCGTCCGCCATGCCCGCGCCCGACGCATCGCCGGCGGATCGGCATTCTTACTGCGTCGGCGGCCTCAGACGTCGTCCGGGCTCGCGTTCCCGCCGTCGGCCGGCGCGCATCCGCCCGGCGCAGCACGGGATCAGAAGCGCGGCGTCCTGCCGGTGAAGGACGGGTCGTAGCGCTGCATCTGCCGCAGGTCGTCCCGGTTGCGCACGCCGCACTCCAGGTACTGCGCATGCAGCGCGGCGAGCGCGTCGCGGTCCAGTTCCACGCCGAGGCCGGGCGCCGCGGGCACCGTGACCGCGCCCTGCTCGAAGCGGATCCGCCCGCCCTTGACCACCTCCTCCTCCTGCCAGGGGTAGTGGGTGTCGCAGGCGTAGGTCAGGTTGGGCACGCTGGCGGCGACGTGGGTCATCGCCATCAGGCTGATGCCGAGGTGCGAGTTGGAATGCATCGACATGCCCAGCCCCCACAGGCGGCACATGCGCGCCAGGGTCTGGGTGGCGCGCAGGCCGCCCCAGTAGTGGTGGTCGGACAGCAGCACCTGGACCGAACCCATCCCGCAGCCCTTGCGGAAATCCTCCATGGTGGTGATGACCATGTTGGTGGCGAGGGGCAGCTTCGTGTGCCGGGCCAGCTCCGCCATGCCTTCGAGGCCGGGCGTGGGGTCCTCGTAGTACTCCAGGATCCGGTCGAGCGCCGGCGCCGCGGCGATGCTCGCGGCCAGCGACCAGTTGGCGTTGGGGTCCAGCCGCAGCGGGACGCCCGGGAAGGCCTGCGCCAGCGCCTGCATGCAGGCCACCTCGTGCGCCGGCTCGAACACGCCGCCCTTGAGCTTGATGCTCTGGAAGCCGTAGAGCTCGATCATCCGGCGCGCCTGCGCCACGATCTGCTCCGGGCTCAGTCCCTCCCCCCAGGCGTCGGGCGCGTAGGGCCTGCCGATGTGCTCGGCGTACTTGAAGAACAGGTAGGCGCTGTAGGGGACCGCCGCGCGCACCGCGCCGCCCAGCAGGTCGACCACCGGCGCGCCCACGATCTGGCCCTGCAGGTCGAGCATGCCGACCTCGAAGGTGCTGATCACCTTGGGCCCGTTCTTGGCGGCATGGGATCCCGGCGCCAGTTCGAACTCCACCGCGCCCGGCACCGCCTTGACGGTGGCGCGCACCCGCTCCTCCATCGCGTTCAGCGCGAAAGGCGAGAGGCCGAGCAGCAGCGGGCGCGCCTGCTCCAGGACCCGGAGCATCGGCTCGTCCCCGTAGGTCTCCGAGATGCCGACCCGGCCGTCGCTGGTCTCGATCTCCACGATGGAGCGCAGCGCCCAGGGCTCGTGGATGCCGGCCGCGTTGAGTAGGGGGCCGTCGCGGAATGCGATCGGGGTGATGCGGACGTCGGTGATGTTGGTGTCGCGTGCCATGGTTCTGCGGTGCGGGATCGGGGTGTCAATCGGCGGTCGCGCCGGATTTGCGGACCAGTTCGCCCAGGCGGGCGGTGTCGGCCGCGGTGAGGGCGGCCAGTTCGGCGGGCGTGCTGCCGACCACCTGCATGCCGAACTGGGTTTCGAGCTTGCCTTTGATCTCGGGGGACTTCAATGCCTTGACGATCTCCGCATTGAGCCGCCCGACCACCTCTTTCGGCGTGCCCCTGGGCGCGTAGACCGCCTGCCAGGACACCAGGTCCAGGCCGGGGAAGCCGGCTTCGGCGGTGGTCGGGACGTCGGGCGCGAGCGGCGAGCGGGTCTTGGTCGTCACCGCCAGGAACTTCAGCTTGCCCGCCTTCACCAGCGGCAGGCCGGCGGTGAGCTGGTCGAACAGGAATGGCACGTTGCCGGCCGCCACGTCCTGCAGGGCCGCCGGGCTGCCCTTGTAGGCGATGTGCTGCATCGGCACCTTGATCAGCTCCGCCATCTGCGCGCCGGTCAGGTGGGTGGAAGTGCCCGCGCCGGACGACGCGTAGGACGCCTTGTCCGGGTTCCTGCGGATCCAGGCGACCAATTCCTGCACCGTGTTCACGCCCAGCGCGCTGTTGACCATCAGCACGTTGGGCACGTAGGCGATCAGCGAGACCGGCTCGAAATCCTTGACCGGGTCGTAGGGCAGCTTCTTGTAGAGCGCCGTGTTGATCGCATGGGTGCTGATGGTCCCGCCGATCAGGGTGTAGCCGTCGGCCGGCGCGCGGGCGACCGCCTGGACCCCGATGGCGCCGCCGGCCCCGGGCCGGTTGTCGATCACCACCGACTGCTTGAGCGCGGTCGAGAGTTCCTGGCCCAGCACCCGCGCGACCACGTCGGTCGAGCCGCCCGCGGCGAAGGGCACCACCCAGGTGATGGGTTTCGCCGCGGGCCAGTCCGCGGCCCGGGCGGCTCCGGTGGCGAGGGAAGCGGCGCCGCAGGCGGCGGCGAGCAATGCGAACCGACGGTTCATGGATGTCTCCGTTCTGATCAAAACGCCTGGATTGAAGCACTAATACATTAGTGCGTCAACGGTCGCGACTTTTAGAATCCGTCCGGAAGGCACCCCCGATGAAAAACATTCCCAAGCTCGACCGCACCCGCCAGGCGGCGCCCCAGGTCTTCGAATGGCTGCGCGACGCGATCATTTCGCTGGAACTGGCGCCCGGCACGCCGTTGGCGCGGGCCGAGCTCGCGCAGCGCTTCGACCTCAGCCAGACCCCGGTGCGCGACGCCCTGATCCAGCTCAGCCAGGAAGGCCTGGTGGACATCTTCCCGCAGCACGCCACCCTGGTCAGCCGGATCGACACCGCATCGGCCGAGCAGGCGCAGTTCCTGCGCTGCGCGATCGAGTTGGAGGTGGTGCGCGACCTGGCGCTGGAAGGCGATGCCGCGCTGTCGTCCCGCCTCGCGGCGCTGGTCGAACGGCAATCCTCGCTGGCTGGCGGCGACGCGGACGAATTCATCGCATCGGACCGGGCGTTCCACCGCCTCCTGTACGAGGCCGCCGGCGTGCCCGACCTCTACGAGCTGGTCCGGCGCCGGAGCGGGCACCTCGACCGGCTGCGCCGCCTCGACCTGCCGGATTCCGGCAACGCGGAACGCGTGGTGCGCGACCATCGCCGCATCGTCGCGGCGATCGCCGACCACGATCCCGAAGCCGCGCAGATCGCGCTGCGCGCGCATCTCTCGCATACCCTGGGCCGCATCGCCGACATCCGCGCGCGCCATCCCGCCTACGTCACCGCTTGAAGGCGTGGCCGCCGGGACGGCGGACCCACCGACGCGCCCCGCGCAATCATAGAATACGAACAATTCTCATTGTTGTGCGCATGCATTCCCTTACCGTGCCATCCGACGCCACCCCGCCGCAGCACCAGATCCGCGCGCTCTACAGCGACCACCACGGTTGGCTGCAGGGCTGGCTGCGCAAGAAGCTCGGCTGCACCTGCCGGGCGGCCGACCTGGCGCAGGATACCTTCCTGCGCCTGCTGACTTCGCGCGTCCCCGCGCGCCTGGACGAGCCCCGGGCCTACCTCACCACCGTGGCCCGCAATCTCCTCTTGAACCACCAGCGCCGCCAGAAGCTGGAACAGGCATGGCTGGCGGAACTGGCGCTCGCGCCGCCGGCCTGCGCACCCTCCGTGGAGGAGCGGGCGATGGTGCTCGAGACGCTGGTGGCGATCGACGCCCTGCTCGACGGCCTGTCGCCGCGGGCGCGGCGGGCCTTCCTGATGAGCCAGCTGGACGGCATGACCTACGCGGAAATCGCCGCCGAGATCGGCGTTTCCGTCAGCCGGGTGCGCCAGTACATGTCCGAGGCGCTGGCGCGCTGCTATGCCGCGCTCGGCTGAGACGGACCGCGCCGCGCACCGGCCGGACGATCCCGTGGCCGCCCGCGCCATCGCATGGGCCGTGCAGCTCCGGTCGGGCGACGCCACGGAGTCCGACCGCGCGGCCTTCGACGCCTGGCGTCGGGCCGACCCGGCGCACGCGGCCGCCGCCGAACGCCTGCAACGCGCCCTGGCGTGCTTCCAGGACCTGCCCGCCGACCCGGCGCCGCGGCAGGCCCTGCGGCGCAGCCTGGCAGCGCCCGGACGGCGCAAGGCGCTGGGCGGCACCCTGGGCCTGGCGATCGCCGGCGGCGCCGCCGGCACGGTGCTGTGGTCGGGCATCGACCGTCCGCTGCGCGCGCTGGGCGCCGACTTCGCGACCGGCACCGGCGAACGCCGCATCGTCGACCTCGCGGACGGCAGCCGGCTGTGGCTCGACGCCCGCAGCGCGGTGGACCAGGTCTTCGACGCTTCGGTGCGCCGCCTGGACCTGCGCGCCGGCGCGCTGATCGTCGAGGTCGCCCGGGACCGCGCGATGCGGCCCTTCGCCGTCCACACCGCCCAGGGGCGGGTGGAAGCCGCGGGGACGCGCTTCCTCGTGCGTCGCGATCCCGCGGCCACCCTGGTCGCGGTGCTGCATTCGGCGGTGCGGATCTTTCCCACCGACGGCGACACGATGCTCCTGCACCAGGGGCAGAGCGCCCGCTTCACGGCCCGGGAGGCCCGGCGGGACCCCCTGGAGCCCCGGGCCGCGAGCGCCTGGGAGGACGGCTTCGTGGAGGTGCACGACCGTCCGCTGCAGGAGGTGGTGGACGCAATGCGGCCCTACCACCCCGGTGTGCTGCGCGTCTCGCCGCAGGCCGCCGTCCTGCGCGTGACCGGCAGCTTCCCGCTGGACGACAGCGCCCGCGCCTTCGCCGCCCTCGCCCGGGTGCTGCCCATCGCGGTGCACCGACGCACCGGGTGGTGGACCAGCATCGACGCGCGCTGAAATTTTTTTCGCGCCGGCCCTGTCGTTTTCCTGCATTCGCGGTTCAAGGCTGAGGAGTCGCACGACTCCCGCCATACAACCATCCCTGGAGGAACCGCATGCCATCCCGCCAACGCCGCCACCTCGCCCATCGGCCCCGCCCCGCCGCGACGCAGCGCCACGCCCTGCGACCGCTCGCGCTCGCCGCTTCGCTGGCGCTGTCGTCCGCGCTCCACGCCCAGCCCTCGGCGGGCCGGGCGCCGGACGACGGCCCGCCCCAGCGCTACGACCTGCCCGCAGGACCGCTGGACGCCACGCTCACCGGCATCGCGCGCCGGGCAGGACACATCCTCGTGGTCGATCCGGCTTTGGTCGGCGGCCGCACCGGCGCGCCGGTGCGCGGCAGCCTGACCCCGGAGCAGGCCTTCGCCCAGGCGCTGGCCGGCAGCGGGCTGGAGATCGTGCCCGACGGCGCCGCAGGCTACACCGTGCGTCAGGCGCGGCCCGCGCCAGCGCGGCCGGATGCCGCGGCCCCGGCGCGCGCGAACGCCCTGCCGGCGGTGACCGTCACCGCGCGCAACGAGGAAGAGCGCGCGGCCGGCCCGGTGCGCGGCTATCTCGCGCGGCGGAGCGCCACCGCGACCAAGACCGACACGCCGCTCCTGGAAACGCCGCAATCCCTCTCGATCGTGACGGCGGACCGCATGGAGGCCCAGGGCGCGCTGACGCTCAAGGACGCCATCGGCTACACGCCCGGCGTCGGCATCGCCCCCTACGGCGCGGATTCGCGCTACGACTGGATCACGCTGCGGGGCTTCGACGCCTACAGCCCCGGCTTCTACCTCGACGGGCTGCCCCTGCGGAACGGCAGCAATTTCGGCATCTGGAAAACCGAGAACTACGGCGCCGAGCGCATCGAGGTCCTGCGCGGCCCCGCCTCGGCGCTCTACGGCCAGGGCAATCCCGGCGGTGTGGTCAACGTCGTGAGCAAGCGCCCCGCCGCGGAGCCGGTGCGGGAGCTGCAGGTGCAACTCGGCAACCATCGGCGGCGCCAGGTCGCCGCGGACTTCTCCGGCGCGCTCAACGACGACGGCACCCTGCTCTACCGCCTGACCGGCGTGCTGCGCGACGCCGAGTTGCCAGCCGGCCGCATGCCGGACGACTACCACTACCTCGCGCCTTCGCTCACCTGGAAGCCGGACACCGGCACCTCGTTCACGCTGCTGTCGCAATTCAGCCGCACCCATGCGGGAGCCTACACCCGGACCGTGCCCGCCTACGGCTCCCTGGTCCCCACGGCCGCGGGCGGCCGCCTCCCGCCCGACCTGTATCTCGGCGATCCGGCCTACAACCGCTTCCACCACGACCAGCAGATGGTCGGCTACGAATTCGAGCACCGCATCGACCCGGTGTGGTCGGTGCGCCAGAACCTGCGGGTGGCCCGGCTCTCCCTCGACTACCGTCAGCTGAACCCCTTGGGCTTCCAGACCCGCGACGCAACGAACCCTGCGGACCCGGCCAACTTCCGCTGGCTCGCGCGCGCGCCGTTCGCCAGCCGCGAGCGCATCGCCTCCTTCGCGGTGGACAACCAGGTGCGGGCGGACATGCGCGTCGGCGACTGGTCGCACCGGATCGTGCTCGGCCTGGACCACCAGCGCACCCGGGTGGACCAGGTGAGCCGCAGCGGCGGGACCGCGCCCGACCTCGACACCGCGGCGCCCGTCTACGGTACGGGCGGCATCGCGCTAGCCGCGCCCTACTTCGACGGCATCAGCACCCTCACCCAGACCGGCCTGTACCTGCAGGACCAGATCAAGTGGCGCGACCGCTGGGCCATCAGCCTGGGCGGTCGCTACGACGATGCCAAGGGCAAGCTGCGCGACCGCTCCAGCGGTGCGGACATCGCCATCGACGACCGCAAGTTCACCGGACGCGCGGGCGCTTCCTATCTCCTGCCGGACGGCTGGGCGCCGTACGCCAGCTACACCCAGTCCTTCCTGCCGACCAACACCGTCGACCCGGTCAGCGGCAAGCCCTTCGGCGCCGAGACCGCGCGGCAGTACGAAGCGGGCGTGCGCTACCAGCCTCCCGGCGGCAAGCAGACCTACAGCGCGGCCGTGTTCGACCTGCGCCGCCAGAACTACGTCACCTACGACGCCGCCACCTTCCTGCCCCAGCAGCGCGGCGAGATCTCGGTGCGCGGGATCGAACTGGAAGCCACCGCCGAGCTGCTGCCGCGCCTGAACCTCGTCGCCGCCTACAACTACACCGACCGGGCCATCGTCACCCGCAGCTCCAATCCGGCGGAAATCGGCAGGCAGGCCACCGCCGTGCCGCGCAACCGCCTGTCGGTCTGGTCGGACTACCGCTTCGCCCATGGCGTCCGCGTGGGCCTGGGAGCCCGGTACAACGGCGGCACGCGCGGGGAGAACGAGGCGGCTCCCGCCCCCGTCCCGGCCTACACGCTGTACGACGCGCTGCTCGGCTACGACTTCGGCGCCTGGAGCGCGGCGCTCAACCTGCGCAACCTGACCAATAGGAACGCCCTGACCAATTGCGGCGCGACGACCTGCTACTACGGCGCTCCCCGCTCCGTGGCCGCGACCGCGACCTACCGGTTCTGAGCTCCGGCCGGCCGGAGGCCGCGCGGACGGCGGGGCACGGCCGGAGCCCTGCCCGTGCGCGGCATCGGCGCGCGGCGACGATCCGGCGGATCGTTCCTCCGTCCCGCACGCGACGCATCAGCGGGCCGGGGCGGGCGGGGCGGTCCGCTAAGATCCCACCCGTTGCCCCTCCCGACGACCATGCCTCCCCGTCCGAAACGGTTCAAACCCTCCGATCCCGAGTTCCACCGCGCGGACTGGCCGTTCTACTGGATCGCCATGGTTAACACGCTCTACACGCAGAAGATGGAGCGTGCGCTGCGCTCGGTGGACTGCGACCTCCCGACCTACCGCGTGCTCGCCATCCTGCAGGAACAGGGCACCAGCAGCGTGTCCGACATCGCCCTGCATTCGGTCGCCAAGCTCTCGACCACGACCAAGATCGTCTACCGCATGAAGGCCGACGGGCTGGTGCTGACCTCGACCTCCGAAACGGACGGCCGGGTCACGCTGGTGGCCATGACCGATGCCGGCCGGACCGCGCTCGGCCGGGTGCGGGACGCGACCTTCGGCCTGTTCGAGCGCAGCTTCGACGGCCTGACGCCCGCCAAGCTGGAGAAGCTCAACGAGTCGCTGCGCCTGGTGTTCCGCAACCTCAACGGCGGCGACCACCCGACCCTGGGCGACTTCGACGCCGAAGGCGCCTGACGGGCCCGGCGCCGCACCGGCCGGTCCCCGGATGCGGACGCCGGCCCCGCCGTTCGCCGCGGCGACTCAGGTGTTCAGCATCGCCTGGTGCCGGCCCTGGCTCCCGAGGTAGGCCTGTACCACGCGCGGGTCTTGCGCCAGCTCCGACGCGGGTCCCTCCATCGCCACCCGCCCCAGTTCCAGCACGTAGGCGTAGTCCGCCACCTTGAGCGCCGCGCGCGCGTTCTGCTCCACCAGCAGGATGGACACGCCCCGCGCCCGCAGCCCTGCGACGATGCGGAAGATGTCCCGCACGATCAGCGGCGCGAGTCCCAGGCTCGGCTCGTCGAGCATCAGCAGGCGCGGCCGCCCCATCAGCGCACGCCCGAGCGCCAGCATCTGCCGCTCGCCTCCCGACAGGGTCGAGGCCTCCTGGGACCGGCGTTCGGCCAGCCGCGGGAAAAGCGAGAAGACCTCGTCCAGGCCGTCGGCCAGGCTCCGCCCGGACTCGCGCCGGAAGCGGAAGGCGCCGAGCCGCAGGTTGTCCTCGACGGTCATGCTCGCGAACAGGGCCCGGGTCTCGGGCACCAGGCCCACGCCGCGGCGCACCCGCTCGGCCACGCCGCCCAAGTCGCCGGCGGGTTTTCCGCCGGAGCCGGACGGGACGCCCTCCGCGGGCAGCGCGATGGCGCCCTGCGATGGGAGCACGCCCATCAGCGCCGACATCAACGTCGTCTTGCCCGCGCCGTTGGGGCCGATCACGGTCACGATCTCGCCCTCGTTGACCCGCAGCGACACGCCGGCGACGGCCTCGATCTTCCCGTAGCGCACGCGCAGGTCCGTGGCCTGCAGCAGCGCGGGCGCGCGGTCCCGGTCGGGCGATTGCATCACGGCGCTCATGCTTCGGCTCCCAGGTAGGCTTCCAGGACGCGCGGGTCGGACTGCACCGCCGCGGGTGTCCCCTCCACGATCTTCTCGCCGAAGACAACCACCGCCACCCGGTCCACCAGTCCCATGACGAAGTCCATGTCGTGCTCCACCAGCAGCACCGCCATGCCCTCGTCGCGCAGGTTGCGCAAGAGCGCGGCAAGCGCCTGCTTCTCGCCGTGGCGCAGGCCGGCGGCCGGCTCGTCGAGCAGCAGCAGGCAGGGGTCGCTGCAGAGCGCGCGGGCGATCTCCAGCAGCCGCTGCTGGCCCAGGGACAGGCTGCCCGCCTCCATGCCCGCCTGGGCGCCGAGGCCGACGCGTTCGAGCTGGCGCCGCGCTTCCGACAACAGCCGGGCTTCTTCGCGCCGGTCCAGCCGGAGCAGGTGGGCGAGGAGTCCGCGCGATCCGCGCAGGTGCGCGCCGAGCGCGGCGTTCTCGAGCACGCTCATCCGCGGCAGCAGCTTGACGTGCTGGAAGGTGCGCGACAGGCCGGCTGCGGCGACGTCCCGCGCCGTGCTGCCGGCCACCGGGCGTCCGAGGAGCTCGATGCGCCCCGCGCTCGGGGCGTCGCAGCAGGACAGCTGGTTGAACAGCGTGCTCTTGCCCGCGCCATTGGGGCCGATCACCGCCAGGATCTCGCCGGCATGCAGGTCGAGGTCGATGTCGCGGTTGGCCACCAGGCCGCCGAAGCGCCGCGTCAGGCCCCGCGCCCGCAGCGCCAGGCTGCCGCGGGCCGGCATTCCCCGGCGCGGCAGCGGTTCCGCCTCGGGGCCCCGCGGGCCGCGGGGCACGGCCGCGGGCCGCGCGAAGCGGGTCCTGAACCACCCTGCGACGCCCCCCGGGGCACGGTGCATCAGCAGCACGATGAGCGCGCCGAAGACGATGGCCTCGTAATTGCCGCTGGTGCCGAAGAGCTTGGGCAGCAGGTCCTCCAGCCCGTTCTTGGCCATGACGAAGAGCCCCGCGCCGACGATGGCGCCCCAGAGCTGCCCCGCGCCGCCGATCAGGGCCATGAAGAGGTAGTCGATGCCCGCGTTGATGCCGAAGGGCGCAGGGCTGACGAAGCGCTGGGTGTAGACGTACAGCCACCCGGAGACGCTCGCCAGCGCCGCCGCGAGCAGGAAGGCGGTGAGCTTGGCGCGGAACACCCGCACCCCCATCGACGACGCCATGGCCTGCCCCCCGTTGAGCGCCCGGATGGCCCGGCCGGTCCGGGAATCGAGCAGGTTGCGCAGCGCCCAGGCGGCCGCCAGCACCAATCCCCAGACGAGGTAGAAGATCTCCTCGCCCCGGTCCAGGGCGACGCCCGCGATCCGCAGCGCCGGCAGGTTCGCCATACCGGAGTGGCCGCCCAGGGAGGCGAAGGTGCCGAACAAGTAGTAGAGCGCGATGCCCCAGGCGATGGTGCCGAGCGGCAGGTAGTGCCCCGACAGCCGCAGGGTGACCATGCCCAGGGCGCCGGCAACGCACAGGGTGAGGCCGAGCCCCAGCAGCAGCGCGGCCAGCGGCGAGCCGCCTGCCCAGGCCAGCCAGGACGGCAGGTCGCTTCCGCCCGCGATCCATGCGCTCGCGTAGGCGCCGATGCCGACGAAGGCGGCCTGGCCGAAGCTGGTCATGCCGGCCACGCCGGTCATCAGCACCAGCCCGAGGACCACCAGAGCCGCGAGCCCGATGTTGTTGAACAGGGTGACGTAGAAGCTCGGCAGCAGCGGCACGAGCGCGAGCAGGCCGACGGCCCCAGCCAAGCCGAGACGGCCGGCGCGCCGGCGCAGGGGCGCGGCATCGCCCGCGGCGCCCCGGCGGTACATCGCGGGATTGGGGACGGCGCTCATCGGGCGCGCTCCGGACGCGGGCGCAGCGCCGCGGCGGTCGGGATCCGTGGGGAACGGCGGGAATGCATGGCTCAGGACTCCTCTTCGGCATGGCGCGCCGTGAGCGAGCGCCACAGCAGGAACGGCAGGATCAGCGTGAACACGATCACCTCTTTGTAGTCGCTCGCCCAGAAGGTCGAGAAGGACTCCACCATGCCGACGGCGGTCGCGCCCAGGGCCGCCACCGGGTAGCTCAGCAATCCGCCGGTGACCGCGCCGACGAAGCCCTTGAGGCTGATCAGGAAGCCGCTGTCGAAGTACAGCGTGGTCAGCGGCGCGATCAGGATCCCCGACAGCGCGCCGATGAAGGCCGCCAGCGCGAAGCTGGCCTGCCCGGCGAAGGCGGGCGAGATGCCCATCAGTTCGGCGCCCAGGCGGTTGACCGAGGTGGCGCGCAAGGCCTTGCCGTACAGCGTCCGGTTGAAGAACCAGTAGAGCGCGCCCATCAGCAGAACGGTCGCGGCGATCACCCACATCGTCTGCGCCTTGAAGGTCACCGGTCCGATCTCCAGCCCGCCCTCCGAGAACATCTCGCTGCGGGCGCCCTCGGCGCCGAACATCAGCAGCGACAGGCCCACCAGCACGCCGTGCACCGCGATCGAGACGATCAGCAGCACCAGCGCATGGGCCGAGGCGATGGGCCGGAAGGCGATGTCGTACAGCAGCGGCCCCATCGGCACCACCAGCGCCAGCGTCAGCAGCGCCTGCAGCGCCATCGGCAGCGACTGCAGCGGGAGCGCCTTCAGGAGCAGCGCCAGCGCCGCCGCGTAGGCCACCGGCGCCCAGCTGCCGATCGCCGGGGCGCGGCCGCGGCGCCAGGCCCCGGGCAGCGCCGCGGCCGCCCGCAGCAGCGCCAGCCCGAGCAGCAGCCAGGCCAGCACCGCCGGCTTGCCGGCCTGCATCCCGGCCATGGCCATCGCGCCGAAGGTGACGAACTCCCCCTGCGGCACCAGCAGCACCCGGGTGATGCTGAACACAAGCACGATGGACAGCGCGAGCAGCGCGTAGATCGCGCCGCTGGTGATGCCATCCTGCCCCAGCAGCAAGACGATTTGCGAATCCATGCGAATGTGCTCCTCGGACGTGCGCGTCCCGCCGCTCACTTCAGCGCGGCCCACCGGCCGTTGCGGACGGTGATCAGCTCGCGCCCGCGCTCGTCGAAGCCGCTGTGGTCGGCCGGCGTCATGTTGTAGACGCCCTGGGTCGCCGGCAGCTCCTTGGTCTGCTCGACGGCGTCGCGCAGCGCGGCGCGGAACTCGGGCGTCCCGGGCTTGCCCTTCTTGAGCGCGGCGGGAATGGCCGCCTGCAGCAGCAGCCCCGCGTCGTAGACGTTCGCGCCGAAGGTGGCCGGCTTGGCGCCGTACGCCTTCTCGTAATCGGCCACGTACCTGGAGGCGACCGCCTTGACCGGGTTGGAGGCGGGCATCTCGTCGAGCACCAGCATGCCGCTGGCCGCGAGGATGGTGCCTTCGACCTTCTTGCCGCCGAGCTTGAGGAAATCGTCCAGCGCCGCGCCGTGCGTCTGGTAGACCTTGCCCTTGTAGCCCTGGTCGAACAGCGTCGTCTGCGGCAGCACGGCCGAGCTTCCGGGGGCTGCGATCAGCACCGCATCGGGGCGCGCCGCGACCGTCTTCAGGCCCTGGGCGGTCAGCGAGGTGTCGCGGCGCTGGAAGCTCTCGGAGGACGCCAGCCGGATGCCCGCCTTGTCCAGCAGGCCGCGCATCACCCTGGCCCAGTTCTCGCCGTACGGGTCGGCCGTGCCGATCAGCCCGACGCTCTTGACGCCGGCGGACTTCATGTGATCCACCAGGGCGGTGGCGATCAGGTCGTCGTTCTGGGTGGTCTTGAAGACCCACTTCTTCTGCTCGGTCATAGGCAGCACCACCGCGGCGGTGCCGACTGGGGCGAACATCGGCACGCCGGCTTCGGCGGCGAACTGGATGACGCCCATCGCGTTGGGCGAACCGCTCGGCCCGATGAAGGCGTCGACCTTGTCCTCGTTGATCAGCTTCTTCACCGCCGAGACCGAGGCGGTGGGGTCGGAGGCGTCGTCCAGCGCGACGTACTCGATCTTCTGGCCCGCGACCTCCTTCGGCAGCAGCGCGACCGTGTTCTTCTGCGGGATCCCGACCAGCGCGATGGGACCGCTGGAAGAGGACACGACGCCAATTTTGATCTGCGCCCGGACGGCGCCGGCACCGCACAACGACAGGGCGACGACCAGCGCGGGAAGCGTCTTGCTCAGGGACATGGGATTACCTCGTAGGGAAAGGGGGACGGGGATGCGACGTGGATCGTCATGAGCACTATTTGTGCCATGTTCACGTTTTTTTGTCGGCTGGCATTCGCGCATCGTAAGGACGTCGTCCGTGCTTCGCCGTAGGGAATTCCCTGCAGGAAAACAAAAAAGTTTCCTGTTTGGTGCCGATTTGCACCCCATGGCAGTGCATATTGCATCTGATTGGTGCTTTCTCCCGGCGCTGCCGCCACTCACTGCAGGACCGCAAAAATTTCCGAATTATTTAGTTGACGATGCACGTATTTATGCGCTACCTTGGAAAAACAGTGGCGTGCAAGCGCGCGCCGACTTCGCCGCAATTCCTCCGCAGGAGATCCCATGCTGACCCTCGAATCCGCAGCCGCCGTCGCCGATCCACAGCCACCGGCGGCCGGTCCCGCGCATCCGTCCTTCGACGCGCTCCTGGCGGACATCCGCGCCCGCAGCGCGGAGTTCGGCCGGCAGCGCTGCATCTCGCCGGACATCGTCGAGGCCTTCAAGGCCCATGGCGTCTACCGGGCCCTGGTGCCCCGCGCGCTCGGCGGCGACGAACGCACGCCCCGGGCGTTCTGCGAGATGGTCGAGCGCATCGCCCAGGCCGACGGCTCGGCCGGCTGGGTGGCCAGCTTCGGCATGGGCGTGACCTACCTCGCCTCGCTGCCGCCGGCGACCCTGCGCGCGATCTACGCGGAGTCGCCCGACGTGGTGTTCGCCGGCGGCATCTTCCCGCCGCACCCCGCCCGGACCGTCCCCGGCGGATACGAGGTCTCGGGACGCTGGAGCTTCTCGAGCGGATGCACCGGCGCCACCGTGGTCGGCGTCGGCATCCTGCCCGAGGGGGACGAAGGCCAGCCCCTGCCCCGCATGGCGGTCATGCCGCGCGCCAGCGCCCGCATCGAGGACACCTGGGACACCATCGGCCTGGCCGGCACCGGCAGCCACGACCTGGTGGTCGACGGGGTCGTGGTGCCCCAGGACTGGACCTTCGTGCGCGGCAGCCCGGCGCAGGCGGACGCGCCGATCTTCCGGTACCCCCGGCCTGTCCTTCGCGACCCAGGTGCTCAGCGTCGTGTCCCTGGGCATCGCGCGCGGCGCCATCGAGGAACTGAAGGCCCTGGCGACCGGGCGGGTCTCGGTGACCGGCGCTCCGCGCACCGCCGACCGGCCGCAGGTCCAGGCGGACCTGGCCCGGGCCGAAGCGCAGCTGCGCGCGGCGCGCGCTTTCTTCTACGAAGCGATGGACGACGCCTGGGCCGCCGTGGTGCGCGGCGACCGCCCCGCGCCCGACCAGGTCAACCTCCTGCGCCTATCCTCCACCCACGCGGCCCGCACCGGCGCGGAAGTGACGCGCAGCGTGCAGATGCTCGCCGGTATGACCGGCATCTACCGCCGCAGCCCGCTCGCGACGCAGGTGCAGGACAGCCTGGTCGTCACGCAGCACGCGTTCATGGGCGACATCACGTACCAGAACGCCGGCGCGATGTTCTTCGGCCTCAAGCCGCTGCCGGGCTACCTCTGAACCCTTCCCCGCCTCCACCGAAAGGAAACCGCATGAGTTCCGACCGCAAGCCGCCGCTGCGCACCCTGTTCTGCATCGGCGTGAACCAGAACTTCTTCGACGCCACCGCGGACGAGACCAAGCAGGTCTGGGCCGCCTTCGTCCGGATGATGCAGGGCATCGCCGCCCTGCCCGGGGTGACGGTCCTGGGGAACCTGGACGACGACCGCGCCATGGTCGGGCCGTCCGACGGCTGGCCCTGGACCACCTACGTGCTCGCCGACGTGCCGGACCTGGAGACGGTGCACGCGGCCTGCAACCTGTTCCGCACGATCGGGGTGGGCGACGGCACGTACAAGCTGTGGAAGTACTGCAAGGTCGAGGCCCGGGTGGGCCGCGAACTCTCGATTCCGGCCTACGCGCAATGAGCCGCGCCGCCCCACCCGCCGCGGCCGCGCCCCGCGGACCGCACGCCCCGTCGCGACGCGCTCCGCGCGCGTCCCGCTTTCCTGGAGGTCCCTCCCATGGCTGACATCCCGCACAACGCCCTGGTGACGGGCGCTGCCCACGGCCTGGGCCTGTGCATCGCCCGGGCCCTGCATGCCGCCGGCTACCGGGTCGCGCTCACCGACCGCGACCCCGCGGCCGCCGAAGCCGCCGCGTTCCGCATCGACGCCAGCGGGGAAACCGCCTGCGGCCTGGCCCTGGACGTGACGTCCAAGTCCGCCTTCGAATCGGCGGCCGAGGCGGTGCGGGCCCGCTGGGGCGGCCTGCAGGTCGCGGTCAACAACGCGGCCGTCACCCTGACGACACCGGTGATGGAGATCGCGCCGGAGGAGTTCGACGAGGTGCTGCGCGTGAACCTGCGCGGCACCTTCCTCGGCTGCCAGGTGCTCGGCGCCCGGATGGCGGCCGCCGGCTACGGGCGGATCGTCAACATCGCCTCGCTCGCCGGGCAGAACGGCGGGACCGCCTCGGGCGCGCATTACGCTTCGTCCAAGGCAGGCATCCTGACGCTGACCAAGGTCTTCGCCCGCGAACTCGCGCCGCGCGGCGTGACCGTGAACGCGCTCGCGCCCGGACCGCTGGACCTGCCGTCGGTGCGTGCGGCCGTGCCCGCCGACCGGCTGGAGAAGTTGGTGGCCGCGATCCCGGTGCAGCGGCTCGGCAATCCGCGCTTCGTCGCGTCCCAGGTGGTGCAGCTCGCTTCCCCCGAGGCCGACTCCTGCACCGGCGCCGCCTGGGACGTCAACGGCGGCATCTTCATGCGCTGAGGCCGCGCGCACCGACACCGAGAGGAGCACGCATGATCTCCACCACCGACTTCCGCGACGGCATGTCCCGGCTCGCGGGCGCCGTCAACGTCATCACCACCGACGGCCCGGCGGGCCGGGCCGGGTTCACCGCCTCGGCCGTCTGCAGCGTGACCGACCAGCCGCCCACGCTGCTGGCCTGCATGAACCGAGGCTCGTTCGCCCACCGCTTCTTCGTCGAGAACGGCAACCTGTGCGTGAACGTGCTGTCGGCCGCGCAGCAGGACCTCTCGGCCCTGTTCGCCGACCGGCGGATCGCGATGGACGAGCGCTTCGCGCGCGCGCCTTGGGCGCGCCTCGAGACCGGCGCCCCGGCGCTCCGCGGCGCGCTCGTCAGCTTCGACGGCCGCATCGTCCGCACCCACGAAGTCGGCACGCACAGCATCTTCCTGGTCGAACTGAGCGGCATCTGCACCGGCGGCGACGAGTGCAGCGGGCTGGCCTATTTCGACCGCGCCTACCACCGGCTGCAGGCGGCGCAGCCGGCGCGCGCATGACCGCGCCCGCGGACCGGCCGCTGCGCATCGCGGTGGCGGGCGCCGGCGCCATCGGCACCGTGCTGGCCGCGCGGCTCGCGCGCGCGGGCCACGCGGTGCACGTGCTCGCGCGCGGCGACACCCTGGACGCCATCCGGCGGCGGGGCCTGCGGCTGGAAGACGCCGCCGGCACCACCGAAACGGCCGTGGCGGCGGGCGAACGCGCGGACTTCGGCCCCATGGACGTGGTGTTCCTGTGCGTGAAATCGCACCAGCTCCCCGCCCTGGCCCCGTCCATCGCCGGGCTCGTCGCGCCGGAAACGCTGGTCGTCCCCATCCTCAACGGGGTGCCCTTCTGGTATTTCCACCGCGAGGGCGGACGCTTCGAAGGCCGCACCGTCGAGGCGGTCGATCCCGGCGGCGCCCTGATGCGGCACCTCCCGCCCGACCAGCTGATCGGCGCGGTGACATTCATCACCGCCGAGTGCCCGGCGCCGGGCCACGCGGTGGCCCGCAATCCGCACCTGCTGATGCTGGGCGAGCCCGCCAACGGCATCAGCCCGCGCCTGCGCTCGCTCTGCGCCGTCCTGGATGCCGCCGGCGTGGAGGCGCGGCCGATCGAGCGCATCCGCGACAAGCTCTGGACCAAGATCGTCGCAAACCTCACCTCCAACCCGCTGTCGGTGGTGACCGGCGCGACCCTGGAAGCGATCTACGGCCGCGCGGACCTGCTGCCGACGGTGCGCGCCGTCATGCTGGAGGCCATGCTCGCGGCCGCCTGCCACGGCGCCCGCATGACGGTCGATCCCATCGAATTCCTGGAGTTGGGGCGGGCCATGGGGCCGGTGCGGACCTCGATGCTGCAAGATGCCGAGCGCGGCCGGCCGCTGGAACTCGCCGCCATCGGCGATGCGGTGCTCGAACTCGCCGACCTGTACCGGTTGCCCATGCCCGCCACCCGTGCGCTCCTGGCGCAGGCGCACGCCTTTCGCCCCACCCGCACGCCCCGCGCCGTGCAGACGTCCCTGGAGAATCCCGTATGAACGCACCCCTGCCCGCCCACGGCCTGCGTCCCGCCGACTGCAGCGAAGCCGAATGGGCGCTCCGCTGCCAGCTGGCCGACGGCTACCACCTGATCGACCATTTCGGCTGGACGGAAACCATCTTTAACCACATCTCGGTGCGCCTGCCGGGCGATGAAGGCCACTACCTGGTCAACCCCTTCGGCCTGAACTACGACGAGATCACGCCCGGCAACCTGCTCAAGGTGGACCTGCACGGCGCGCTGGTCGAGCCCTCGCCCTACCCCGCCAACCCCGCGGGCTTCGCCCTGCATAGCGCGATCCACGGCGCGCGCGAGGACGCGCACTGCGTGGTCCACACCCACACGACGCCGGTCTCGGCCATCGCGCTCAAGCGCGGCGGCTTCGGGCACGACGATTTCTACGGCGCGCAGCTGACGGGCCGGGTGGCGTACCACACCTTCGAGGGGATCACCCTCTTCGACGACGAGAAGCAGCGCATGCTGCAGAGCCTGGGCGACCGCCACGTGCTGGTGCTGCGCAACCACGGGGTCGCGGTCTGCGAGGCCGACATCCCGCGCACCTTCTTCCTGCTCTGGACCGTGCAGCGCGCCGCCGAGATCCAGTGCCTGGCGGGCTCGATGGCCGGCGACAACGTGGCCCTGCCCGTCGCGATCGGCCAGCGCTGCGCCGACCTGACCCAGCAGCTGATCGCCGGCCACGACTTCGCCGAGAAGTGGTTCGCGGCCATGGTGCGCCGCATGCGCTCGCGCCGGCAGGGGTGAGGCGCCGCCGGGCGCGCCGGCGGGGCCCCGGGCCCCGCCGGCGCGCCCGGGCTCAGTCCATGCGGATGCCGCGCTCGGCCACCAGCTTGCCCCAGCGCGGCACCTCCTGGCGCAGGTGCTGCGCGAGCTGCGCCGGCGTGGAACCGATGGGTTCGGCCCCGACGCCCGCGAGACGGGAGCGGATCTCGGGCTGGCGCATCGCTTCCGCCAGCGTCGCCTGCAGCTTCGCGACCACCGGCTCCGGCGTGCCCGCGGGCGCGAAGACCGCGAACCAGGGCGAGACGTCGTAGCCCGGCACGCCCGCTTCCGCGATCGTCGGCACGTCGGGCAGCGCCGCCGAGCGCCTGGCGGTGGTCACGCCCAGCGCGCGCAGCTTGCCGGACTGGATGTGCGGCCCCGCGGAGGTGATGCTGTCGAACATCATGTCCACCTGGCCGCCGAGCAGGTCGGTGACGGCCGGCCCGCTGCCCTTGTAGGGCACGTGCAGGATGTCGATGCCGGCGGAGGATGCGAACACCTCGCCCGCCAGGTGGATCGAGGTGCCGTTGCCGGCCGAGGCGTAGCTGAGCTTGCCCGGCGCGCGCCTGGCCATCGCCACCACGTCCTGCACCGTGCGGGCCGGGCTGTCGGCCCGCACCACCAGCACGTTGGGCACCACCGCCAGCAGGCTGACCGGCGCGAAGTCCTTGACCGGGTCGTAGCCCAGGCGAGGATAGAGCGCCTTGTTGGTGGCCATGCCGATGGAGGTGATCATGATCGTGTAGCCGTCGTTGGGCGACCTGGCCACCGCCTCCGCGCCGATGTTGCCGCCGGCGCCGGGCCGGTTCTCGATCACGAAGGGCTGGCCCAGGGCGCGGGTGGCCCGCTCGCCCAGCGTGCGGGCGATCACGTCCATGGCGCCGCCCGGCGGGAAGGGCACCACCCAGCGCACCGGGCGGTCCGGCCAGCCCGCGGACTGCGCCCGCGCCGCCAAGCCCGTGCATGCGATGCCCGCGGCGACGCAGGCCTGCAGCGCGGCGCGCCGGCCCATCGACCGCGCCCCCGTGCGCTCGCGTCCTTCGGTTCCCATGCCGTCCACGCGGGTCAGGCCGAAGCGGCGGTCGCGCGTTCCATGCGCGCCAGGGGCGCGCTCTCGTCCTGGGACAAGGCGTCCTGGAGCACGAAGTCGAAGTCGACCAGGGTGAAGGGACGGTCGATGCCCAGGGATTCGAAGCCGGCCGGCGGGGTGTTGCGCTGCAGTTCCACGATCAGGCCGTCGCGGGTGGCGAAGGCGAAATCGTCGTCGATGAAGGTGTCGCCCGGGATGTTGACCTGGGTGGTGAGCGTGCGCTTGCCCTCGCCCACGATCAGGAAGTGGATGTGCGCCGGCCGGTTGCCGTGCCGGCCCAGCCCTGTGAACAGTTCCGAGACGGGGCTGCCCGGCGGGATCGCGTAGCCGGGCGGCAGGTAACTGCGGAAGCGGTAGCTGCCGTCGGCGCCGGCGACGATGCAGGCGCGCAGGTTGTAGTCCTTCTGGCTCGGATCGAAATGCGAATAGCGGCCGTGCTCGTTGGCATGCCAGACGTCCACCAGCGCGTGCGGCACCGGCCGGCCCTGGGTGTCGAGCACGCGGCCCTGCATCACCACGGTCTCACCGTCGAAGCTGCCGTCGTCCAGGCGCACCTCGCGGTCGAAGCGCGGCGCGCCGGGGATGTAGAGCGGTCCCTCGATGGCGCGGGGCGTGCCGGCGGCGCGGCCGGCGGCCGCGTCGGCCTCGTCCTCGCGGATGTCGAGCAGGCGATCGAATCCGAGGCCGGCGGTGATCAGGCCGGTCATGCCGGCGGCGCCGAGGCGGGAAAGCCAGTCGACGCCGGCCCAGAACTCGTCGGGCTGGATGTCCAGGTCGTCGATGGCCTTGAACAGGTCCCCGACGATGCGCTGGGTGATTTCCCGCACGCGTTCGTCGCCGGCCGCGACCTGCGAGGTGTTGACCAGTTCCAGCAGTTGCTTCTGATTCATTTCCGACATGGCTTGTCTCCGTTCGTGGTGGGTTGTGGTGAGGGGGATGCCGGCGCCGCCTAGCGGTCGTCGTCGTGGATCGAGGATGGATGGCGGCACAGCGCCCGGACCTCGATCTGCATGTAGGGAAAGAGCGGCAGCGCGGTCAGCAGTTCATGCAGGGCCTGCGGGCTCTCGACGTCGAACACGCTGACGTTGGCGTACTGGCCGACCACCCGCCAGAGGTGCCGCCAGGCGCCCTCGCGCTGCAGGCGATGGGCCATGGCCTTCTCGCGGGCCTTGAGTTCGTCGGCCTGCCCGGCGGGCATGTCGACCGGCAGGTTCACGGTCATCGTGACATGGAACAGCATGGCGGTCAGGCTCCTTGCGTCTGGGCCACGGGGGCGGCGGCGGTCGCCACCACGCCGCCGGTGCGGTCGCGGCGGTAGAAATCGAGCTTGTCGGTGTCCAGTTCCACTCCGAGGCCCGGCGCCTGGGGCAGCTGCAGGCAGAAGTCCCGGTACGTCGGCCGGGCCTGGACCACGTCGTCCTTGAGCAGCAGCGGCCCGAACAGTTCGGTGCCCCAGCGCATCTGCGGGCAGGCGGCGAAGGCGTGCGCCGACGCGATGCTGCCTATCGTGCCTTCGAGCATGGTGCCGCCGTAGAGCGAGATGCCCGCCGCGTCGCCGACTGCCGCGGTGCGCAGCGTCGCGAACAGGCCGCCCGCCTTGGAGATCTTCAGCGCGAACACGTCGGCCGCCCCTTCGCGCGCCAGGTCGAAGGCGTCCTCGGGCCCGTCGATCGCTTCGTCGGCCATGATGGGCACGTCGAAGCGCGTCGCCAGGCGCGCCAGGCCCATCCGGTTGGTGCGGGGTATCGGTTGCTCGATCAGGTCGACGCCCAGGTCCTGCAGCCGCGCGATGCAGCGGGTGGCTGTGGACTCGTCCCAGGCCTGGTTGACATCGACCGTGATGCGGATGTCGGGGCCCAGGGCCTGCTTGATGGCGCCCACGTGCTGCACGTTGCGGTCCGGATCGCCGCTGCCGATCTTGAGCTTGAACACCTTGTGCCGCCGTTCGGCGATGAGTTGCCGGGCCTCGGCGATGTCGCGCGCGCTGTCGCCGCTGGCGAGCGTCCAGAGCACCGGCAGTTCCTCCCGGACCGCTCCGCCGAGCAGGGCGTGCACCGGCAGGCCCAGGCGCTTGCCCTGCGCGTCCAGCAGCGCGGTCTCGATCGCCGACTTGGCGAAGGAGTGTCCCTGCACCGCCCGCCCCGCCATCGCCATCGCCGCGTTCACGTTGGTCGCGTCGGCGCCCGCCAGCAGGGGGGCCAGGTAGGCGTCGATGGTTAGCTTGATGCCCTCCGGCCCCTGCGGGCCGTAGGCGAGGCCCCCGATGCTGGTGGCTTCGCCGATGCCCTCGATGCCGTCGCTGCAGCGCAGGCGCACGATGCACAGCGTCTGGCGCATCATGGTCGTCATGGCCAGCTTGTGGGCGCGGATGGTCGGGAGATCGACCAGGATGGCGTAGATCGATTCGATGCGGGCGGTATGCCGCGCAAGCATGTCGCCGGGCGTCCGGTCGCTTCGGTTCTGCATCGGGTTCGTCTCCTTGGTGTAACCCGCGCATCGTCGCAGCGCGCGGCCGTCCGGTCCAATATCATTTGCGGCCCGTCCCGATACCTTGCAGGCATAGTGTGCCCCTGTCCCCATGGAACTCCGCCATCTCCGCTACTTCGATGCTGTCGCCTCGGCCCTGAGCTTCAGCCGCGCGGCCGAGCGCCTGCACATGTCGCAGCCGCCCCTGAGCCGGCAGATCCGCCAGCTGGAGGAGGAACTGGGCGCGGAGCTGATCGACCGGGCGAACCGTCCGATGGCGCTCACGCCGGCCGGGCGCTTCTTCCACGACCAGGCGCAGCAGATGCTGCAGCGCATGGCGGAGGTGGAGCGGGCGACCCGGCGCATCGCCCAGGGCCGCCGGGCCTGGTTCGGCATCGGATTCGTCCCGTCGACGCTCTACGGCGCGCTGCCGGAGCTGATCCGGCGCATGCGCGACGGGCATCCCGACGTGGAGGTGGGCCTGCAGGAAATGATGACCATCGAGCAGGGCGAGGCGCTCAAGGCGGGCGTGATCGACGTGGGCTTCGGCCGCCTCCCGCTGAGCGACCCGGCCATTTCATGCGAAACCATCGCCGAGGAGCCGCTCATGGTGGCGGTTCCGGCCGGCCACGGCTTCGCCCACCGCAGCGCCGTCGGGCTCGCGGAACTGGCCCGCGAGCCGCTGATCCTCTATCCCGCGCGTCCCCGGCCGAGCTACGCCGACCAGGTGCTGGCGGTGTTCCGCGACCGGGGCCTGCTGCCGCAGGTGGTGCTGGAGGCCAATGAACTGCAGACGGCCATTGGCCTGGTCTCCGCGGGCGTCGGCCTGGCCCTGGTGCCCGCGTCCGTGCAGCGCCTGCATCGGGACGACGTGGTCTACCTGCCGCTGTCCGACGCCGGCGTGCGATCGCCGGTGATCATGAACACCCGCAAGGGCGACCGCTCGGAAGGGCTGGCAGCATTCCGCACCCTGGTCGCCGCCGTGGCCGCGCGCGGGCCCGGCTAGGCCGCGCGGTCGCGCCGTCGGCCCCGGGGCGCCACCGGTCCGCGATTCAGTTCGGGGGCGTCGGCAGCCGGCCGAGCAGGGCCTCGACCGCCATCCCGATGGCCAGCAGCCGCTCGTCGCTGCCGACGGGGCCGTCGAATTCCAGCCCCGCCGGCAGTCCGCTGGCGGTCAGGCTTCCCGACAGCGTGCGCATGCCGGAGGATGGCTCGGCGAGACGTATGACGGCTCCCATTGGGCACGTGCCCAGCGACCGTGTCCCGTCCGACCGAAGGGGCGCAGCCGGCCTGTGTCCGGAGCGCAGGACAGGCGCCTCGGTGCCTCCGCCAGCCCGGGGCGCCTTTCAGGCGACCAGCCGCCGGTGCAGTTCGGCGGCTGCCTCGAGCAGGCGGCGCTCTTCGCCCGGCCGCCCCACCAGCTGCATGCCCACCGGCATCCCCGCGGGCCCGAGCAGGCCCGGCACGTTGACGTTGGGCAGCCCCAGCAGCGTCCAGACGCGGCTGAAGACGGGGTCGCCGGTGGCGGCGAGGCCTGCCGGGGCTTCGCCGGGCGCCGCTGGCACCAGCAGGGCGTCGGACCGGTCCATCAGCCGCAGCACCTCGACACGGCCCTCGCGGGCCAGGGACAGCGCCGCGCGGTAGTCCGCTGCCGCGACGGTCCGCCCGGTGTCCACCAGGTCGCGGATCTGCGGGCTGATCTCGCCCGCATGGCGGTCCCGCTCGTGCGCCAGGTGCGCGGCCGCCTCGTACGCCATGACGGTCTTCTGGGCCTGCATGAGGCCGGCGAGCGCATCGGGCAGCCGCAGTTCGGGCAGCGCGCCGCGCCGGCCCAGGCGGCGGTGCGCCTCCTCCCACGCGGCCTGGCCGCCGGCGTCGCTGTGCTCCCATTCGAAGGTGCGGCAGCTTTGCAGCGCCAGGTCGCGCGTCTCCGGGAGCGGCCGGAACGCCTCGCCGGCCAGGGCGGCGCGCATGAGTTCGAGGTCGTCGGCGCTGTTGGCCAGCCAGCCCAGCGTGTCGAGCGACGGCGCGAAGGCCTTGGCGCCCGCGGTGCCGAGGCCGCCGTGGGTGACCTTGAGGCCGAACACCCCGCAGTACGACGCCGGACGGATGAGCGAGCCCGCCGTCTGCGTTCCGAAGGCCAGGGGAACCATGCCGCTGGCGACCGCCGCTGCGGACCCGCTCGACGATCCGCCGGGCGTGTGCCCGATGTGCCAGGGATTCGCGGTCGGCCCGGGCCGGAAATAGGCGAACTCGGTGGTCACCGTCTTGCCGAGCGCGACGGCGCCGACGTCGCGCGCGCGGCGCACCACGTCGGCATCGGCCGCCGGCCGCCGGCCTTCGTAGATCCGAGAACCGTAGCCGGTGGGCATGTCCGCGGTATCCAGGATGTCCTTGACCGCCAGCGGGATGCCGCCGAGCAGGCCGAGCGGATGGCCGGATGCCCGCCGGCGGTCGAGCGCGCGGGCGTGCTCCAACGCGGTGGCGGTCGCGAGGTGCGCCCAGGCATGGAGTTGCGGTTCGAAGACGGCGATGCGGTCCAGCGCATCGCCGACGACCTGCTCCACCGTGGTGCGACGCTGGTCGATGGCTTCGCGGAGGGCGACGGCGCTGGGCTGCTGGCGGATGAATCGGAGCATGGAGGTCGGGTCTCGGTGACGGGAACGTGCGTCGGCAGGGGCCGTCGCGTTGCCTGGGTTCATTCCTCGGTCCGGTAGCCGGAGGCCTTGACGATCGGGCCCCAGCGCTCGAAGTCGCTCTTGAAGTAGGCCGCGAACTTCTCCTGGCCCAGCGCCAGGTCGTCCACGCCCATGCGCTCGCGCGTCTGGGCCATCTCGGGCGACGCGCCGATGGCCTGGATGTCGGCCGCGAGCTTCTGCACCACCGCTGCGGGCGTGCCGGCGCGCACGTAGGCGCCGTAGTAGACCAGCGCGTCGATGGACTTGTAGCCCAGCTCGACGAAGGTCGGCACATCGGGCAGCCGCTTCATGCGTTGCGCGCTGGAAACCGCCAGGACGCGCAGCTTGCCGGTGGACATCTGCGGGATCAACTGGCTGGTCGTCACGATGGTCGAGGCGATCTGCCCGCCCATCACGTCCTGCACGCCCGCGGCGGCGCCGCGGTGCGGGATGTGCGTGAAGTCGAACTTGGCGGACTGCGCCAGCATCGCCCCGAGGAAATGCATCGTCGTGCCCGCCGCCGCCGTGGCGTAGGACGCGTCGCCCGGATTCTTCCGGCACCAGGCGATGAAGTCGGCCAGGGTCGCGACGCTCGCCGGCACCATCGGGCCGACCGCCAGGCCCATCGGCTCGGCGGCGATCGGCGCCACCGGCACCAGGTCCGCCAGCGGGTCGTAGCCGATATTCTTGAAGACGTAGGGATAGATCGTGAGGATGGGGTCGGCGGTCACCAGCACGGTGCGCCCGTCGGGCTCGGACCGCTTGGTCTCCAGCACCGCCAGCCGGCCGCCCGCCCCGGGCTTGTTCTCGACGACGTAATTGGACGCATCGGCATGGAGCTTGGTGGCGAGCGACCGCGCCAGGACGTCGGGGGCGCCGCCCGGAGGGAAGCCGACCAGCAGGCGAGGCGTGCGGCGGCCGCCTTGCGCACGCGCCAGGGATGTGCAGGCCAGGCCGCCGGTGGCCAGGAGCAGGGAACGACGAGCAATCATGGGTTTCTTTCGTGCGGGCGCAAGGCCCTGGGCGTGAGGAGCGATATTGCATCCAAAGTAATGCAATTGCCGTGCCCGCAGGCGCATGCCCGCGACCGGCCGCCGGTCGTGCATCAGATGTCGAGCACCAGACGCGGCGATTTCGCGCGGGAGCAGCAGGTCATGATCTGGTCGTTGTCGGCCTTTTCCTCGTCGGTCAGGTAGACGTCGCGGTGGTCGCACTCGCCTTCGAGCACGGTGCAGACGCAGGTGCCGCACACCCCCTCCTCGCACGAGACGTCCACCTGGATGCCGATGCCCTTGAGCGCCGCCACGATGGTCTGGCCCTCGGCGACCCGCACCGACTTGCCGCTCGCGGCGGCCACGACCTCGAAGCCCGCGCCCGAGGTGTCGACCTCGGCGTTGAAGTACTCGCGGTGGATCCGGTCCGGCGCGAGCCCCGCGGCCGAGGCCGCTGCGCCCACCGCATCCATGAAGCCGCCCGGGCCGCAGACGTAGAGATGGGTGCCCGCGGCGCCGGCGGCGGCCACCAGGGCGGCCGCGTCGATGCGCTGGTCCTCGCCCAGTTCGCTGAAGTGGTAGCGCACCCTGTCCGCGAACGGCGACCGCGCCAGCTCCTCCAGGAAGCCGGTGCGCGCGCGGGAGCGGGCGCAGTAGTGCAATTCGAAGGACCGGCCCGCGCGGTGCAGCGCATGCGCCATGGCGATCATCGGCGTGACGCCGATGCCGCCGCCGACCAGGATGCTGTGGCGGGCGTCCATGGTCAGCGGGAAATGGTTGCGCGGCGCGCTGATGCGCAGGGCGGTTCCCTCGGCGAGCCGCTGGTGCACCGCCTCGGAGCCTCCGCGGGACGCGGGATCTCGCAGCACGCCCAGCCGGTAGCAGGACGCGTCCGCAGGGTCGCCGCACAGGGAGTACTGGCGGACCAAGCCGTCGCCGAGGTGCAGGTCCACGTGGGCACCGGCCTCGAAAGCCGGCAGGCTCTGCCCCGGGGCCGGCGCAAGGTCCAGCACCACGACCGACGGCCCCTGCATCTCGCGCCGGCGCACGACGACGTCGATGGTTTCGGAAGTCATCGCCTCGCCCCTCAGAGGATGTAGCCGACGGCGGTCAGGGTGTCGGTCGAATTGATCAGCCGGACGACCTTGCGCTCGATCAGGAAGCCGTCGCCGGCCTTCACCAGTTCGTAGGTGACATCGGCGGTGTGCCGGCGGAAGCGGTCCTTGCGGAACTCGCGCAAGTCCTGGGCGCAACGCACGGTGACGCGGTCGCCCTCCTCGGCCAGCACCCGCACCCGCGAGACGCTGCGCACGGTGCGCGCGAGCGGGGCGGACGAGATCGCTTCGCCGCTCATCAGGCGGGTGGTGCGCTTTTCCCGCATCTCCGCGTCGTCGTACGCGTAGTTGAGGGTGTTGGCATGGTCGGTTTCCTTCGGATCGATGGGGATGATGTAGAGCCCCGTGTCGGTCCAGAGGCGCAGCCAGTCCTGGTATTCGTTGTGGTCGAGCATGTCGCCTTCGGTCCAGAGGAAGGCGGTGGCTTGTTGCAGCAGTGCGGTGTTCATCTCGTCGTCCTTCGTCGTGGCGCCGCTCAGGCGGTCATCAGCTTCAGCCATTGCCGGTAGGCGGCGCGCATGCCGGTTTCCGCGCTCACGTCGCCGGCCAGGCCGTCGCCGGTCTCCTTCTCGCCGGGCAGGCCGCGGTTGAGCATCACCCACAGGTCGCGTCCGGCGGCGGCGCCGGCTTGGACGCGTTCCCACGCCTCGGAATCGTCGGGCGTGCCGAAGCCCATGGGGCCCTGGAAGTGCTCGTGCATCCGGAGCCGGGCCTGGTTGCCGGCGGCCGGACCGCCGTCCATCAGGATCACCCCGTGGTGGATCTCGGTCTCGGCCACCGAGATCGGCTGCAGCACCCGGAAGAAGGCCATCGAGCAGGCGACGTTGGGGAAGAGGTTCAGGTTGAAGCCCGAGCCGCCGACCGCCCGGACGATCCGGCGAACCGCCTGCTCGTCGCGGCCCTCCTCGCGCAATTGCCGGGCGAGTTCCTCATACTTGACCGGTATCGGACGGTCGAGGCCGTCTTCGAGGTCGACCAGGTCCGGGATCATCACCATCACGCTGTGCCCGTTGCCCAGGTCTTCCACGTAGCCGGTGCCGCCCACGAAATCGAGCATCTCCTCGGTCTGCTTGTCCACCGAATGCAGGAAGCTGCGGTGCACCAGCGGGAAGTGGTAGGCATCGGTGGTGTTCTCCAGCTGGATCTTCCAGTTGCCGGGGAAGGTGAAGCGGTGCTCGCCGCCGACCTTGACCGGATAGCCGCCGCCCTGCTTCATGAACAGGTCCATCCATTTCTTCGCCGGGCCCAGGAAGTCGGCGAGCGGTTCGATGTCGTCCTTGAAGGTCGCGAACACCATGCCGGCGTATTCCTCTACCCGCAGGTTCACCAGCGGGAATTCCGCCTTGTCGAGGATGTCGCCGTAGCTTTCGGGATGGGGCACGCCGCGCAGCGAGCCGTCGAGCGCGTAGCTCCAGCCGTGGTAGGGGCAGACGAAGGTGTTGGCCTTGCCCTTCTTGTGCTCGCAGACGGTCGCTGCGCGGTGGCGGCAGCGGTTGAGCAGCACGCGCACCTGCTTCTTGCGGTCGCGCACGACGATGACCGGCTCCTTGCCGACCCAATGCGTCTTGTAGCTGCCGACCTCGGGCACTTCGCTGACGTGCGCCACCCAGACCCAGGTGTTGCGGAAGACCTTGTCCATCTCCTCGTCGAAGAGCAGCGGGTCGTTGTAGAGCGAGGTGTGCACCCGGTCCGGACGGACGAGCTCGCTCACCGGCGGACGGCCGGGATGGAAATGCAGGGGTTGGGCGGGGGCGTTCATGGGGGTCCTCGGAGGTTCGTGGGTGGTGCGGTCGGTTGCGGTGCGGTCGAAACCGTTGCGGATCGGCCCGTCTGCGGCCGCGGCGGCGGGCGCAGGGGCGCGCGGGTCATCGGGCCTGCGGGACGGGCAGCGGCGCGGCGTCTTCCCAGCGGTCCACGGGACGGCTGAAGACGTTCTCCGTCTGGAAATGCGCGATGCGCCAGCGTCCCTCCTCGAGCGCCATGCGCAGCTCCAACTGCGCGGCGTTGAGGTGCGAGGCGCCGCTGGAGAAGGTCGAGGTCTGCAGCATCAGCCAGCCGGCGGTCGCCTGTTCCGCCGTCTCGTCCACCTCGATCCGCTCCGAGCAGAGGAAATGCGCGTTCATCCGGAAATGCGGCGGATCGCCCATGTAGGCGCGGAACATATCGGCGATGGCCGCGCGTCCCCGGTGGCCGCCGAACCCGCCCGCGTAGCGGGCGCCCTTGCCCTGCCACACCGCGTCGCGGGTGAAGAGTCCGGCCAGTTCGTCGATCGGGGTGCGCGCATCGAGGTGGTCGCACAAATGCATGTAGCGGACGACGCAGCGGCGGATCGCGTCGGCCGCCTCGGACCGGCGCGCCGCGCCTTCGAGCTGCTCGATCCGCCGGAGCAGGCCGGCGGTGTCGGATGGGTGTGGAGTCATCGTGGATTGCCTGGTTTCGGAGGGCACTTTCGGAAAATATATCCGAAATCATGCAATTTTCCCATCAGCACTTACCATGCCAGCTTTCAGCCAACGATCGACCCATGAGCGCCAAGAGCCAGGACCTCCCCTTCGTCGAGAACTACCTGCCGGCGATGATGAACAAGGCCAGCCACCTGATCTCCGCGGAGTTCCATCAGGTCGCGCAGGCGCACGGCTTCTCCGTCACCGAGTGGCGCGTGCTGGCCTGCCTGCACGACGGCAGGGGCTACAACATCGGTGAGCTCAGCGAAGCGGCGCTGACCAAGCAGCCCACCCTCACCCGCCTGCTCGCCCGCATGGAGTCCCGCGGCGAAGTGCTCCGCAAGGATTCGCCCGAGGACAAACGCATTACTTTGGTGCGATTGACCCCCAAGGGCACCAGGGTGGCGAACAAGCTGGTCGCCCTCGCCCGCGAACACGAGGAGCGCGTGCTTGCGGAACTCGGATTCCAGAGCGCGAACGACCTGAAGCGCGCCCTGCGCCAGCTGGCCGAACTCCACGGCGAATCGCTCAAGGGCAGCCTCGAGCCCTCCTCCGACGCGTAGCGGTCCGCCACCGCGCGCTTCCGCCGCTCGCAGGGCGGTGCGCCGCACCGCATGCGGCGCACCGCCCTGCGGCCTTCCCTCCTCCGTTCCCGGACTGCCGAACGCCGTGGCCCGACCGCGCCGCGGCGTCCGCGCGTGCGTCCGTGCGCTTGCGCCGACAAGGCCGCACCCCGGCATGGATGCTGCTACCGATGGCAATTGAATGATTTTGGATATATCGTGCCAGCGTCCGCGAGGCGGCGCCGCCGGCGCATGGCCTCAGCAACCATCGATCCGGAGGTCCCCCATGCCCTGAACCGTCGCCACCGCCCCGTGTTACGCAGCGAACCCGCGTGAAGCTTCTCCGAACGGTCCGGGCCCCAGGGCGATCCGGACGGGCTTCGCTGCGCGTCGCGTTTCCCTCGTCCCGCCCGCCGTGCAGCCTGTCCCGCGGCAGCGTCTCCGCCCCACTGAAAGAGCTTCCATGTCCTCCCTCAAGATTTCCTTCGCATTCCTGGGCGCCGCCCTCCTCGCCTCGTCCTCCGCGCTGGCGCAATCCAGCGCCAGCATCTACGGCATCCTGGACGCGGGCGTCACCCGTGTCAGCAATGCCAACGGCGGCCGCCTCGCGCTCCTCGACACCGGGGTGATGCAGGCCAGCCGCCTGGGCTACCGCGGCGTGGAAGACCTCGGAGGAGGCATGTCGGCGCTCTTCCTGCTGGAGCAGGGCATCATCCTGGACACGGGCGCCTCGGGCCAGGGCGGATTGCTGTTCGGCCGCCAGAGCTGGGTCGGCCTCTCCGACGCGAAGCTGGGCGTGCTCACCCTCGGCCGCCAGTACGACTTCATGTTCGACTCCCTGGTGGGCTTCATCAATCCTTCGCTGTCGGCCGGCGGCTACGCGAACAATCCGCTGGACAACGACCGCATGAGCGGACAGCGGGTGAACAATTCGATGAAGTACCAGAGCCCGGTCGTCAACGGCTTCTCGGCCGGCGCATTGGTCGCCTTCTCCGAGACGCGGGATTCCGCGCGGGGGACGGGTTTCTCCCGCAGCTTCGGTGCCAATTACAAGAACGGGCCGTTCGGCGCAGGGGTCGCCTACACCTACCTGCAGGGCGCGAGCCTGGACATCCGGTCGCTGGTCGGCGCCAGCGCGGCGACGGTGGTGGGCGGTGTGCAGAACGAGGCCTACGGCATCGGCGCCAGCTACCAGGTGACCAGCCAGCTGCTGGTGCACGCGGTCGCCAACCGCTCGAAGTTCGACGGTCCCGACCTGGCGCGGACGGCGCAATTCCGCAACATCGAAGGTGGCGTCGTGTATTCGCCGGTCGCCTCCTGGCGTTTCGGGGCGGCCGTCAACACGACCAAGCTGCGCGACAACGACTACCGTCAGCTGAACCTGACGGCGGACTACATCCTGTCGCGGCGCACCGACCTGTATGTCCAGGCGATCCACCAGAAGGCCGACGGCGCCGGCGCCACGGCCAACATCTTCCTGCTGCCCGGTTCTTCCGACCGCACGCAGACGGCCCTGCGCGTCGGCGTGCGCCACCGGTTCTGACGCGCGGCACGCGCCGCGCGCCGGCCCCGCTGCGACGTCAGCGGGCCGGGCACCGACCGCGGCGCCCCGGGCCCGCCGCCTATTCGAGCCGGATGCCGGCCTTCCTGATGACCGGCGCCCACCGCGCGCGCTCCTGCGCGACGAATTCCCCGAAGGCCTCCGGCGTCCCCCCGCCGACGATCCCGCCGCTGCCCTCGATCATCCCGCGCAGTTCCGGCTCCCGCAGCGTCTCGTTCACCGCCTGGTTGAGGCGGGCGACCACCGCCTGCGGGGTACCGGCCGGGGCGATCATGCCGAGCCAGTTGTACGAAGCGAATCCCTTGATGCCCGCCTCCTCGAGCGTCGGAACCTGCGGCAGGACCGGGACCCGCCGGATGCTCGACACCGCCAGGGCGCTGACCTTGCCGGCTTGGATGGCCGGCAGGGCGGAATACCCCATTTCGAACATGAAGGACAGGTGCCCTCCCATCAGATCGGCCGCGGCCGGCGCGCCGCCCTTGTAGGGCACGTGCGTCATCTGCGTGCCCGTATCGAAGGCCAGCAGTTCGCCGGAGAGGTGATGCGCCCCGCCGACACCCGACGAGCCGTAGGTGAGCGCTCCCGGATGGGCCCGGGCATGGTCGACCAATTCCCGGACCGAAGCGAATTTCCGCCCGGGGCCGACGGTCAGGAAGAGCGGCGCGCGTTCGATCAGGACGATCGGCAGGAAGGCCGTCGCGGGGTCGTACGGCAACCGGGCCATGAGCATCGGATTGGTCACCAGCGGCCCGGGCGAACCGAAGCCGAAGGTGTGCCGGTCGGTGCTCTTGGCGATGGCGTCCGTCCCGGTCACCCCGCCGGCACCCGCCCGGTTCTCGACGACGACCGGTTGCCCGAGCCGCTTTCCCAGCGCATCGGCGATCCTGCGCGCCCGGGTGTCCGCGAAGCCGCCGGCCGCGTACGGCACGATCAGCCGAACCGGCCGGCTCGGCCAGGCGCCGGCATCCTGCGCGGAAGCGGATGGCCCGCACAGCCCGGAAAGCGTCATCGCTGCCGTGGAACCGAAAAGGAAAGCGCGTCGTCCGTGCATGTCGTCTCCTGCGATGGGTTCCGCCTGCACCGGCCGAGCCGTCACCCGCGTCCCCTGACTGCATTCTGGCCGAATCCGGGACGCAGGGACCGGATCGTCGCTCCGCTCCAGGGGACCGCCGTCCGCACGCCCACCGCCGAACGCCGGACTCCGGCCGATTCAAGGGCGCAGCGTCCCGGCTCGGGCGCGGAGCGCGGCGTCCAGCGCGCGCTGCACCCAGGGCCGCATGGATGCAGGCGATTCCAGGGCCTCGGCGGGCACGGTCCAGAATCCCGCGGCCTGCGTCCTTCCCTGCCGGACGAACTCGAAACGCGCCCCGCCGGCCCGTTCGAACCATTCCCGGTGCAGGCCGTCGGCCTTCAGGTAGAGCACATCGCCGACGAGAAGGGCCACGAACAGGTCGTGGACGTAGAAGCCACGACCGCCGAACATGCGCCTCGACCGCACCGGACCGGCGACCGCCAGCAGTTCCGCGCAGTGGGCGGCGAAATCGTCGGAGACGGGCATGCGGCGGACCGTACCGGGCGCGCCCCGGTCACGCCAGCGGGCGCAGCACGGCCCGCACCGGGGAGGCGTCGGCCGACAGCAGCCGCAACGGCAGGGCGATGAGTTCGTAGTCGCCTTCGGGCACCGCGTCGAGCAGCAAGTTCTCCAGCACCCGCAGTCCGCGCCGCCGCAGCGCCTGGTGGCCGTCGAGCGTCCGGCTGTCGGCCGGGTCGACGCTGGCGCTGTCCGTGCCCACCAGGCGCACGCCCGCGTCGGCGAGCCGTTCCAGCGCATCCGGGTCGAACCCGGCGAGCGCTTCGTCCCAGCGATCCTGCGGCGCGCTCCGGTAGGTCCGCACCAGGACGCGAGGCGGCATTCCCGCGGCGGCACGGACCAGGTGCTCCCAGCGCACCAGGGGTCCGCAGCCGATCGCGTGCACCACCCGGCAGGGTCCGAGGTAAGGCTCCAGATCCAGTTCGCCGATCGGCGCGCCGGCGGCGTCGTAATGCAGCGGCGCATCGGCGTGGGCGCCGACATGCGGCGACAGCGCGATCGTCGACAGGTTCACCGGGCAGCCAGGCCCGATGCGCGCCACCCACTCCTGGCGGTACGGCGCATCGCCGGGGAAGACCGGGCTCGCGGCATGGACGGGCGGGGAGATGTCCCACAGGCGGGGGACGGCGCGGTCGCGGGAATCGTGCATGCGGCGACGTTATCACCGCGGGGACGGCGGCGCGGCCCCGCCGTCGGATCGCCGGTCGCGCGCCCGAGGGGACCGCAATCCGGCGAGGCCCTCCCCTCCGGATGCAGGCGCGGGCGCCTCGCTCGGGCCGTGCGGCCCCGCCCGCGCGGCGTCAGTCGACGCTGATGTTCGCGTTCCTGGCGACTTCCGCCCACTTCAGGCGGTTCTCGTGCACCGTCTTCCTGAACTGCGCCGGCGACTCGACCCGGATGCTGTTGCCCTGGGCTTCGAACTTGGCACGGATGTCGGGCTGCTGCATGACCGAGCCGATCGCCTCGTTGAGCTTGGCCACGATGGCCGGGCTGGTGCCCTTGGGAGCGAACACGCCGAACCAGATGGAACTGTCGAAGCCCTGGGTGCCGGGCACGCCGCTCGAGGCGATCGTGGGCACCTCCTTGACGGCGGCGACCGGGGCGATTGTCGTCACGCCCAACAGGCGGACCTTGCCCGCCTTGTACTGCGGCAGCACCGTCTGCACCTGGTTCATGATGCAGCAGGTCTCGCCGCGCACGACCGAGGTGATCGCCTCCGGTCCCCCCTTGTAGGGGACGTGCACCATCTGCAGGCCGGTGCGGGCATTGAATTCCGCGAAGGCCATGTGCGTTCCGGCGCCGTTGCCCGTCGAGGCGAAGTTGTACTTGCCCGGATGCGCCTTGACCTCGGCGACGAACTCCTTGAGGTTCTTGACGTCGATCACTTCCGGGTTGATCACCAGCACGTTGGACACGTCCAGCACCGGCGCCACCGGCACGAAGTCTTCCTCCACGTCGAAGGGAAGCTTCTTGTAGATCGCCGCGTTGCTGCCATGCGTGGCGGCGGTGCCAAACGCCAGCGTGTAACCGTCGGGCCGGGCCCGGGCGACGTATTCGCTGCCGATGTTCCCCGCCGCGCCGGACTTGTAGTCGATGACGACCTGCTGCCCGAGCTTCTTCGCGAGGGGCTCCTGGATGCCGCGCGCGACCACGTCGACGCCGGATCCGGCGGGGAAACCCATGATGAGCGTGATCGGCTTTTCCGCGGGCCAGCCCTGGGCCGCCGCCCCCTGGGGGCCGAAGCACAGGCAAGCGAGGCTGCCTGCGAGGATGCGCATGCGGATGGAGGGCGGGAACGGGATGTCTGCAACGGAGGGATTCATGGGGTCTCGGGACGCAACGTCTATGCCAGGAGCGGCATTGTCCCGCCTCTTCGGAGCGCGCTCACGAGATATTCGTCCTAGCTCATGCGCGATCCGCATATCGCGCGCCGCCGGAAGCGCCCTCCGCAGCCCCCGCGCCGGCCTTGCTGCCGGTGGCCCCATCGCGATGCGCGGCGATCAGGGCGACGGCCAGAGCGCCATGCCGCCGGCGAGGCTCCAGGATCGCCGATGCCCGAGCCGGCGCAGGACCCGGGCCGCACGGGCGCTGCGGTTGCCGGCCCGGCAGAAGAAGACGACCGGCGTCGAGTCGGGCAGGCGCAACCATCCGGGCAATGCGCCCGGCAAGCCTGCCAGGCTCACCGCCTGGTGCCGGACGTGCTCGCCCAATGCCGGCCGGCGGCCCACGCGCCGCTCGTAGGGCTCGCGCACGTCCACCAGTAGCAGGTCCGGGCAACGCGCCGCCAGGTCCCGGAGGGCCGGCCCGTCCAGTCCGGTGGGCGTCCCATCCACCGGCTCCTGCCCGCGCGCGCGGGCGATCCGCGCCGTCGTCGCGTACAGGCCGTCCGCGTCGCGGGACGGGAGCAGCAGGGTATCGGCGTCCATCCGCGAGCCCAGCGCCTCCGGCGCCATCCGGCCCACGAAGGCCACGACCGCGCGCCCATCCTCCTCTTCGAGCACGTAGGCGGTGCCGTCGGGGCACGGCAGTCGGGTCAGGAAGCGGCCGGCGACCGGCAGCCGGGCGGCGCCCGTCGGCCAGCCCGACGTGCCGGCCGCGCCCTGCCCCGGACCCGTCCCGCTCGGGATGTCGCCTGCCCGCTCCGGCGCGCCGGTCCGGAGCGCCGCGGCCAGCCGGTAGCCCCGCTGGACAGCCCACTCGCGGACGCGTTCGTCCAGCGGCGGAACCGGATCCACGGCCACGCAGGTGCGCGCAGCTTCGTCGGCGAGCAGGTAGCAGCAGGCCTCGCCCGCCTGGAGACGCACGATGCCATCCGCCGCTTCGGGCTGGTCCACTCCGCACGGCGCCCCGACCGCCCGCCAGGACGCGCCGCAGGCGCGGATGCGGGCGCAGGCGTCGTCAATGAAGTCGTCGTCGGCCGCCGGACCGAACGACAAGCGCACCGCGGAAGAGGTCTGCCACGCGGGCAGGCCCATGGCTTCCAGCACGTAGCTCGGCTGCGCCTTGGACGCGCCGCATGCCGAGCCGCCGCTGGCCCGCAGTCCCGCGGCGTCGAACAGGTCCAGCAGCAGCCGCGACGGCGCCCCCGGCACCGAGAAATTCAGCGTGGTGGGCAGGCAGAGTTCCGCCGGGGCGTTGAACACCAGGCCCGGGAACGCGTCCCGCAGGGCGCTCGCCAGCCGTTCGCGGTAGGCGGCGAGTACCGGGGGCGGACGGAACACGTCCCGCTCCGCCAGTCCCTGCAGCACTGCGCCTAGGCCCGCAATGCCGACCATGTTCTCCGTCCCGGAGCGCAGCGCGTCCTCCTGGCCGCCTCCGGCCAGCAGCGGCGTGAACGGCGCGCCTTCGCGCACGTAGAGCATGCCGATGCCCTTGGGCGCGTAGAGCTTGTGGCCCGAATACGAGGCATAGTCGATGCGGTGCTGCCCGAGGGCGAGATCCATCTTGCCGAGTGCCTGGACGCAATCGACCAGCCAGAGCGCCTCGCAGCCTTCGAGCGCCTGCTCGATGCCCCGGAGGTCGCTGACGACGCCGGTTTCGTTGTTGGCCGCCATCGTGCACACGAGGCCGGCGCGATGGGCGTGGCCGCGCAGCCAGTCCAGGTCGTGGCGGCCGTGCGCATCCACCGGGATGGCGAGCGGCCGCAGGTCCAGGCCGAGCAGCGCGTTCCAGTGGCGGAGGGCTTCCGGCACCGCCTTGTGCTCGGTGGCGCCGTAGAGCAGCAGCTCTGCGCGGCGGTCTCCGCGCTCCCGCCGGAGCCGGATGGCCGCGAGGGCGGACAGCACCGCCGTCTGGATGGCTTCGGTCGCGCCGCTGACGAAGAGCAGCCGGCCGGAAGCGGCGCCCAGCGCGCGCCGGGCCCGGGCGCGGGCGGTGTCCACCACCTCGCGGGCTTTCAGGCCGGCGCCGTGGATGCTGCTCGGGTTGCCGAAGCGATGGTCCATCGCCTCCAGGACGGCGTGGCGGGCTTGGGCGAGCACCGGGGTGGTGGCGTTCGCGTCGAGATAGATTTCCATGGGGGACGGCACGGGTTGCGCGTGGATGCGGTCGAGGAATTCTGCGACCGCCCCCCCACAAAAAATTTCCAAAATTCGGCGTGGTTCTTCCCGGGATTGGGAAATTTCACCGCCGATCCGGCGGCGTGCGCCGAGGGATCGCCGGCGGCGCTCCGGCCGACGTACTCACTCGATCTTGATGTTGCCGAGCCGCAGCACCCGGCCCCAGCGGGCCGAGTCCTCCGACAGCACCTTGGCGAAGGCTTCCCGGCCCTCGCATTCGGCCACCACGCCGAGCCTGGCGAAGGCCTCCCGGGTCTCGGGCAGCCTGCAGACGGACAGGAGGGCGGCGCCGACCTTCTCGCCGTCGTCCAGCGCGACCCGGGAAGGCGCCATGAATCCGATCCACACCGGCACGTCCAGTCCCTTGCGTCCGAGGGCCTCGTCCATGGTCGGAGGACTGCCGAGGCTGGACAGCCGGGTCCGGGAAAAGGTCGCCAGCACACGCGCCTTGCCCGACTCCACGAGGGGATCGATGGAGGATGCGCTGGTGACGATCGCGGACACCTGCCCGCCGAGCAGGTCGGCCAGCGCGGGCGCGCCGCCCCGGTAGGGAACGTGCAGCAGATCGACCGACTCCGCCTGGCCGAGCAGCGCTCCGGTCAGGTGCGACACGGAGCCGTTGCCGCTGGAGCCGTAGCTGACGCCGCCTGGCTGGCGGCGCGCCGCCCGGACCACGTCGCCCATGGTCTTGAACGGGCTCTCCGCGCGCACGGCGAAGGTCATCGGCGTGTCGCCGACCAGCGTCACCGGCACCAGGTCCCTGGCGGGGTCGTAGGCGAGCTTGGGTTGCAGCAGCGGGGCGATGGTGATGGCGCCGCCGGTCGCCAGCATCAGGGTCGAGCCGTCATTCGCCTTGGCGACGGCGTCGGCCGCCACCAGGCCGCCCGCGCCGGTGCGGTTCTCCACGATGACCGGGACGTTCAACAGGGCCGTCAGCTTCGCGCTGAAGTACCGGGCGATCCCGTCCTGCGCGCCTCCGGCGGAGAAAGGGACGACGATCCTGAGCGGCCGGCCGGTTTCGGCCGCCGCGTGGCTGCCGGACACCAGCAGGACGCCGGCCGCTAACAGCGTCGCGAGGGTTCGTTTCATGGCGACTCCGGGGCGCATGGCGCGGGCCGCCGATCGACGGTGCGGATCATGGCAGGACCGCCTCGCCCAGGTTGAGCATGAGGCGGTTGGCCCAGGCGAACAAGGCGACCGCGTGGATCAGGTCGTGGATCTCCCGGTCGTCCAGGCCGGCCGTCCGCAGGGCGCGGACATGCTCGGGCCCCACGGCCTCGGGCGCCGTCGCGAGGGCGATGGAAAAGGCGACGATCGCCTTCTCGCGCTCCGTGGTGCCCGCCGTGCCCGGATCCCGGAAGACCTGCGCGATGACGTCGCTGCGCTTGGCGAGCTGCTCGAAGCGCTGGGCGTGCACCGACGTGCAGTAGACGCATCCGTTGACCACGGATTCCACCGTGGCGCCGAGTTCGCGCTCGGCGCGCGGCATGCCGCCCGGGGCGAACATGATGGCGTTGAAGGCGATGGAGCGCTGCTTCAGGATCTCCGGCTGGTGGGCCAGGAGCAGGAAGTACGGCGAATGCTTCGCCACCGGGCTCATTTCCTCGAGGGCGGCGACCTGCTCGGGGGTGGCGGTCGCGAAATCCACCGTGTCGAGCCAGGGCGCCCAGTTCAGGACCTCGTTGGTGAAGCCGTTGATGCGGATCGGTTCGGTGCTCATGCGGACTCCGTTGCGGCGGCCAGGGCCTGGAGGCCGGCGGCGACGCGGATCTGGTACGACAGGAAGGAGACGAGCTGGCTCAGCGCCACGATCGCCGGGGTGCTCAGGCCGACGCGCACCAGCGCTTCCACGGCGCTGCGGTCGCCGTCGAGGGGCCGGAGGATCAGCTTGCCGGCGAACTCCAGGATGGTGCGCACGCGCTCGCCGGCCGCCTCGGGAACTTGTCCGGCGTCGACCGCGGTGATCACCCCGCCGTCGGCGCCCTCCGCTTCCAGGCGGAGCCGGTAATGCGCGGCCAGGCGATCGGCCCGCGAGAGGCGGCAGGCGTGCAGCGCCACCAATAGGCGTTCCGTCACCGAGATGTCGCGCACGTCGGCGGCGAACATGCCTTCGTAGCTGGCCTGGGTGGAAGCGACGACCTTCGGGCGCTCCTGGCGCAGGGCGTGCACCGGATGGCCCGGCGGGAGGGGGACGGCGGCGTCGATGACGTCGGCGGGATGGGGCGTGGTGTCGGTCATGGTCCGTGAGGCTGGAGGGGTCGGTTCATGCGGAAGCGGCCTGGGCCGCCTCCGCGGGAAGGATGTGCTCGGTTCCGGCGGGCGTCCATTCGTCGCCCATCAATTCGGGCTCGTCGTACGACTCGATCTGCGCGTAGTGCAATTCGAAATCCTCGCGGTAGAACAGGCTGGCGATGCCGCCCGCGAGCTTCCGCGCACCCTCGCTGATGGCGGGGATGTCGCCGGAAACCGTGCCGTGCGACAGGGCCGCCGGATAGCAGAAGCAATGGATGCGGTCGATGCCGGGACAGGAGCCGGCCTCGACCTCCTGGAGCTCGAACGCGGGACCGAGATCGGGGGAATCGGACAGCTCCTGGTCCTCCTGACCCGGCGCCGGCGAAAAGCGCTGCGACCAGGAGCGGACGTGGGGCGCGATGGCCCGGAATTCAGGCCGGCCGGACCAGTCGATGCGGAAGCCGGTGGCCACGATCAGGAAGTCGGCCTTGAACAGGCCCTTCGGCGTCCGGACCAGCAGGCCGTCGCCGCGCGCCTCCACGCCCTCGACCGGGCAGCCGAAATTGAAGCGCACGTTCGGATGGGCCGACACCCGCATCGTGCTGCCCCGCGGAGGCGGGACCTGCACCCGGTTGATGTAGTGGCGGATGCGCCAGCGGTTCTCGTCCGGAAGGTCGTGGTGGCCCTGCAC
The DNA here is from genome assembly GCA_036946225.1 of Xylophilus ampelinus. GTDB lineage: Bacteria > Pseudomonadota > Gammaproteobacteria > Burkholderiales > Burkholderiaceae_C > JAKOND01. The sequence goes on along the minus strand of JAQIJO010000002.1, from coordinate 13,324 downwards.
GAGGCCGGGCGAGCCGGCGCCCTTGCCCTTGTTCACGCGGGGCAGGTCGGCGCGGCGGATCAGCAGGTCGACGCTCGCCGCGCCCATCTCCAGCGCGGTGGCGGCGCTGTCCATGGCCGACGAGCCGGCGCCCACGACCGCCACCCGCTTGCCGGTCAGCCGGGCGTAGTCCATCGCGTCGGACGAATGCGCCCAGAGCGCGCGGGGCAGTTGCCGGACGAAGCCCGGCAGGGCCGGCCCGCCGAGCCCGTCGCGCCCGGTGGCCAGCACCACCCGCCGCGCCAGCACGCTGGACGGCCCGGAGGGCGATTCGATGCCGAGCCGGACCACGCCGGCCGCGTCCGGGACGATGGCGGCGATGCGGGTGTCGTTGCGCACGTCGACGCCCATCACCCGCCGGTACCAGCGCAGGTACTCCATCCACTGCAGGCGCGGGATCTTGTCCAGCGCGCTCCAGGCCGCCGTCCCGAACTGGGCCTCGAACCAGGCCCGGAAGGTCAGGGCCGGCATGCCCATGGCGGGCCCGGTCAGCTCCTTGGGCGAGCGCAGGGTTTCCATGCGGGCCGTCGTCGCCCAGGGGCCTTCGAAACCGCACGGAGCGCGGTCGAAGACGACGGCGTCGATGCCCTGGAAAGACAGTCCCACCGCCGCCGCGAGGCCGGCCTGCCCGCCGCCGATGATCGCGACGTCCAGGACCGGCTCGCCCTGGTGCGCCTTCGGCGGCATCCAGCGCTTCGCCGGCAGGCCCAGGTACTGGAGGTCTTGGGCCAGCCGGGCCTCCAGCGCGGCGAGGCCGGCCGCAGGAGGGCTTGTCGTGGGGGTGGGTGTCATGGGGTCGGCGGAATGTCGGTCGGGTCGTGCCGGGCCAGCGCGGCGTGCCCTGTCGGGCAACGTCCGCGCGCCACAGCCATCGCGGCGGCAGGAGGTCTAGCCCCCGCAACGTACCGGCCGTCGCCCGTTCATTTTAGGAAACCGGCACGCGGAAGTTTTACTGATTCTCGGCGCAATTACACGACAGATTGAAAAAATCTGCTATGAACGGTGCGGTTCGCACAAAATTCCCCCATGGAACACCTCGACAAAATCGACAAGGGCATCCTGGCGATCCTGCAGGTTAACGCCACCGCCTCGCTGCAGGAGATCAGCGAAGCGGTCGCGCTGTCGAGCACGCCCTGCTGGCGGCGCATCCAACGCCTGGAGCGCGACGGCTTCATCCGGCAACGGGTGGCCCTGCTCGATGCGGACAAGCTCAACGTCGGCGTCACGGTGTTCGTCTCCGTGCGCACCAACCAGCACAACGAGCAGTGGTTCCAGCGCTTCACCGCCGTGGTCGCATCGATCCCGCAGATCGTGGAGTTCTACCGCATGAGCGGCGACATCGACTACCTGCTCCGGGTCGTCGTTCCCGACATCCGCGGATACGACGCCGTCTACCAGCGGCTGATCCGGGAGATCGAGCTGTCCGATGTGAGTTCGAGCTTCGCGATGGAGCAGATCAAGTACACCACCGCGCTGCCGCTCGAGTACGCCTGAGCGTCCGTATCCGCGCCATCGCGCGTCCGGCGGCACGGATGGCGCCAGAGCGGTCCGAAGCCACCGCTGGGAGCATGGACACCTGCTTCGCGCGGCCGAGGCTGGGCCCGCTCGCGACGGCATCGGCGGCATCGCCGACCGCTGCAGCCCCGGCCGGTGGAGAACCTCAATGGAGCATGAGGGCGCCGGCGGCCTTGCTCTTGCCGGCGCGCGCGGGCGGGTTGCACAGGCCGCAGCTGAAGTGCTTGGGGTTCTCGTACATCTCGGTGACGAACTTGCCGCCGCAGCACGCGCAGCCCGTGAGCGTGAGCATGCCCGCATCGACGAACTTCACCAGGCGCCAGGCGCGGGTGAACGACAGCAGCGCCTCGATGCCCTCGGCGGCCACCTGCTCGGCGTAGAGCCGGTAGGCCTTGGTGAGGGTGTCGACCGCGTCGAGCGCGGCGCCCTTGGAGAGGTACTCGTGGATGTTGAGGAAGAGCGAGGAGTGGATGTTCTCCTGCCAGGTGAGGAACCAGTCGGTGGAGAACGGCAGCTGGCCCTTGGAGGGCGACTTGCCGGCGATCTCCTTGTACAGGCGGATCAGGCGCTCGTAGGACAGCGTGGTCTCCGACTCCAGCACCTGCATGCGCGCGCCCATGCGGATGAGCGCGGCGGCGCGCTCGATCTGGCGCGACTCGTTGAGCACGCTCTTGACCGGGGCGGCGGCGGCGGCGGGGGATGCGGCGGCGGGAGCGGCGGAGGCGGAGGCTGCGGTCATGGCGGGGAGTCCTGCGGGGCGGTGGGGACGGAAGGGGCGGTGGAGGCGGAGGGCGCGGCGCTCAGAGCACCTCGCAGAGGCGGCCGGCCATGAGGATGTTGGCGTGCAGGCGGTTGGTGGCGTCGTTGCCGACCTTCTTGGGGGTGTGGTTGGTCAGCAGGTTCCAGACCATGTCGTCGTCAACGCGGAAGCGGCACAGCAGGGTGTTGCCGGAGGCGAGCTTGAGGACCTGGGCGGAGGAGAGCGAGGCGAGCAGGTCGGCGGCGTCCTCGTTCATGCCCAGGCGGAAGACCGCCTCGGCCTTGTCCTGGCGGATGAGGTTCTGGGCGAGCATGAGGTAGGTGAGGTTGGCTTCGCGGATCTCGGCGAGGAGCTGGTCGTTGGTCATGGCGGGTTCCTGTGTCCTATCAGAACCGAGTGCTGCGGAGCGGGCTGCGCCGAGGAGCGATCCTGTGAAATGGATTGTGAAACCGGGCCAAAAGGAAATTAAGTCGGGCAAGCGTCATGCGCGATGTCTGGTTTCGCGGCGCGCTTGTAGGAATTCGGATGACACGGGGGCCTGGGCGACGCGCGGCGGCCGGCGCTTCGCCGGAACGTCAGGCCCCGATGCCGCGCCGGCGCGTCGAGCGGCCGGTGCCGCCGGGCGCGCACGTCCCGCGCGCCGCGTCCGCGGCGTCCGTCCTACCGGAAGGACTGCCGGTCCGTCCCGCCCGGCCCGCGGGATCGCTGCAGGGTGCGCGCATCGAGGAACGTGAAGTGCCCGGTCGGATCCCCTCCGCCGGTGTCGATGAAGTGGGCATTGCCGAGCGTGCACGGCTGCGCGAGCGTCAGGTGCCCGTGCACCACCGCCGTCACGCCGGTCACCCTGCCCGCGTACTGGCGCGCATGGCGCTCGACGGACCACAGGCAGGCATCGGCAAGGGCGATGGCATGCGCGTCCGTCGGGTCGCGTCGCTGCAAGGCGGCCCGGAAGGCGTCCCAGTCGTCGAACGGGCAATCGGCATGGACCACGCCCACCCGCCCTCCCCGCGTCTCCCCTCCTTCCCGTCCTCCGCGCGTCTCGATTTCGATGGCCAGGGGGAGCGCGGAAAGCCGCTGGCCGATCGCCAGCCGTTCGCCGGCCGGGAGCGCATCCAGCCACTCGCCGCCATGGGCCCGGTGGTCCACCTCCGGATAGGGTTCGCCGAGCGCGCGCCTCCAGGCCATGAAGTCGTGGTTTCCGCACACCGCATGGAACCAGGGCCGGTCCAGCCATTCGCATACCCGGTGCGATTCCGGACCGCGATCCACCAAGTCGCCGGCGCTGAAGAGGCGGTCGCGGGACGCGTCGAATCCGATGGCGTCGAGCGACTGCCGGAGCTTGCCGAAACGGCCATGGATGTCGCCCACGACCAGGTCGCGGCCGGATGGGTTGGACGCGAAGCTGCGGATGCCGGAAGGCCACAGGGTCGGGAAATGCAGGTTTTCGGCAAGACGGTGGGTCATTGGACGGCAAATTGTTTGCGATTGTTGATGAGGTTGTACGTAACTTTCCTTCATTGCGTCATCGGTCGATGTGCACTCATCCCACCGGTTAGCATCGTTCAGTTATCTTTAATGATTGATCGACTGAAGGATGCGTGCTTTCTTTTCGAGGCGGACAGGCGCCGCTTTCGCCGTTTCGGTCCTAGTCGCCCTGTCCGTTTCGGGCTGTGGCGGCGGCGGGAGTTTCGGCAGTGTCGGCCCCAAGGCGACCGCACCGGCGGATGCGGGTGCCGCCGGCACGGATTGCCCGCAGCACTACGCGGAGCGCACCCCGCCCAAAGTCGCCAACGCCAAGCTCCAGCCCCGCACGCAGGAACTGTGCTTCGAGGCCTTCGCGGTGCTGCATTCGGGCCTCAGCCGCACGCCGCTCTACGCGTCCGAGCACCTGACGCGCGAACGCCTGGCGCTCGCCGACGCGCTCAACCGGATCGACTCGTTCCACGCCGAATCCGCGCTGCCTGCCTCCGACCGGGCCGAGCTCTCCGACTACGCCCGCTCCGGCTACGATCGCGGCCACATGGCGCCCAATGCGGACATGCCCACCCGCACCGCGCAGGCCGAGAGCTTTTCCCTGGCCAACATGGTGCCGCAGGTGCATGCCAACAACGCAGGCATCTGGTCCGGTATGGAGCAGGCGGTGCGGCGGCTCGCCGGGGAACAGGGCCAGGTCTACGTGGTCTCGGGCCCGGCCTTCCTGGGCGCCGACCTCCGGAAGATCGGCAACGTGCTGGTGCCGACGCACCTGTGGAAGGCGGTCTACAGCCCCGGCCTGCAGCAAGCGGCGGCCTATGTGATCCGCAACGACGAATCGAAGGATTACCGGGTGGTGAGCATCGCGCAGCTGGAGCAGATGGTGGGGATCGATGCCCTGCCGGGGCTTCCGCAGCCGGTGCGCAACGCGTCGATGGCGCTGCCCCGGCCGGCGGGCGCGGGCGAACTGGTGCAGCAACTCGATTGAAGGACGGGAGCACGCATGGACGACGAGGACGACGGCATCGCATTCGCCCCCTACGCCAACGAGTCCGAGGTCATCCGCATCGGCGGACTCGAGATCGGCAACCGCATCGACCGCATCGCGATCGCCGGCGATCTGGTGCTGACCAAGGACGCGGAGGGCCTGGCCCTGGCCAAGGAACTGCAGGCACTGGCGGGCCGGATCGTCCTGGCGCTCGAAGCTTCCGCGGACCTGCCCGGGCGTGTGCAAGTCGTCGCCGCATCCACGGTCAAGAATCCGTTCACCTGATCCCCTACCGCGCGAACGGCTGTGATCGAACTCCGGCATTTCGACCGCACCGGATGCGCCCACGGCGTGCATGGTGCGACCGGACCGGGGCAGCGCCCCTCATGGGACGCTGGCGATACCGCGCGCCATGGCAGTGCCCGGAAGATGATGGAAGCGGCTTAGGACACGGCCCGGGCACGCCGAGGCAAAAGAAAAACGGGTCGCAGCATTTCTGCTGCAACCCGTTGATTTCATTGGCGGAGTGGACGGGACTCGAACCCGCGACCCCCGGCGTGACAGGCCGGTATTCTAACCAACTGAACTACCACTCCTGGTAGATAGCTTCCGCCTCCAGCACGCGTGCTGCAGGCCAAGCGCTACGACTTGGCGACCCTACGGGGATTCGAACCCCGGTACTCACCGTGAAAGGGTGATGTCCTAGGCCTCTAGACGATAGGGTCAAAACCTGGGAACCTGCGACTGGCTCGCACCCGACGCATTACCGACATACGCAAGTTGAGGTGGTGGAGGTAAACGGGATCGAACCGATGACCTCTTGCATGCCATGCAAGCGCTCTCCCAGCTGAGCTATACCCCCGACGCTGCGGCGATTTATTCAAACCGTCGTCAACTTGTGAGACTCGAATTATAGACAGGTTTTTCAGCGCTTTCCGAGGCGGCGCAGCAAATTTTCGCGGCCGACCAATTCCAGCACCGCGTCGACCGAAGGCGTGTGGGCGGTCCCCACCGCGAGCACCCGGACCGGCATCGCGAGCTGGGGCATCTTCAGGCCGTGCGCGAAGAGGACTTCCTTGAAGGCGGCCGCGATCGCCGGCCTGGTCCACTCCACGTCCGCCAGGCGCGAGGCGAGCGCATCGACCGCAGGCGCGACGGCCGGCGTGACGTGCTGGGCGAATTCTTCCGCCGAAGGCACGGGATCGGCATGGAACTTCTCCGCCCAGTCCGCGAGCGCGACCAGGGTGTCGCACCGGTCCTTGAACAATCCGCAGATGCGCGGCAGGCGTTCGTCGGCAACGATGCCCCGACGCTGCAGCAGGGGCGCGACCATGCCGGCCAGCTCGTCGTCCCCCGTCGCCTTCAGGTGCTGGGCGTTGACCCAGCGGAGCTTGGCTTCGTCGAACTGCGCGGCGCTGCGGCCCAGGTGGTCCAGGTCGAACCACGCCAGGAACTGTTCCCGGCTGAAGATCTCGTCGTCGCCGTGGCTCCAGCCGAGCCGCGCCAGGTAGTTCACCATGGCGTCGGGCAGGTAGCCCTCCTCGCGGTACTGGGTCACCGGCTTGGCGCCATTGCGCTTGCTCATCTTCTCGCCCTGCTCGTTGAGCACGGTCGGCAGGTGGGCGTAGACCGGCGGCTCGCTGCCGAGCGCCCGGAAGACGTTGATCTGGCGCGGGGTGTTGTTGACGTGGTCGTCGCCGCGGATCACGTGGGTGATGGCCATGTCGATGTCGTCGACCACCACGCAGAAGTTGTACGTCGGGGTGCCGTCCGGCCGGGTGATCACCAGGTCGTCGAGTTCGTCGTTGCGGATCTCGATGCGGCCCTTGACCTTGTCGTCCCAGGCGACCACGCCGTCCTGCGGATTCTTGAAGCGCAGCACCGGCCGCACGCCTTCGGGCACCGGCGGCAGGACCTTGCCGGGGGCGGGACGCCAGGTGCCGTCGTAGCGCGGCTTCTCCTTGGCGGCCATCTGCTTTTCGCGCAGCGCGTCGAGTTCCGCGACCGACATGTAGCAGGGATACACGTGGCCCGCCGCCTGCAGTTCGGCCAGCACCGCCTTGTAGCGGTCCATGCGCTGCATCTGGTAGAAGGGCCCCTCGTCGTGCGCCAGGCCGAGCCAGGACATGCCTTCCAGGATGACGTCCACTGCCGCCTGGGTCGAGCGCTCCTGGTCTGTATCCTCGATGCGCAGGATGAAGTCGCCGCCGGTGGACCGCGCGAAGGCCCAGGGATAGAGCGCCGAGCGGATGTTGCCGAGGTGGATGAAGCCGGTGGGCGACGGCGCGAATCGGGTGCGGATGGGACGGGGCATTGGGAGCGGAAGAATGGAGGCCCGGCCGGCGCCCGCGTAATGCGGATTCGCGCGCCGACCGGGCCGGGCGCCGCGTCGGGCGCGGCGGATGGACGTGCCTCAGGCCAGGATCGCGGCCAGGTCTTCCGCCGGCGGCGTGCCGACGCCGTTGCGGTCCTGGTTGATCCGGGTGATGTCGTCGGTGGTGATGTCGCCGGTGATGTAGACGCCGTCGAAGCACGAGGCGTCGAAGCCCGCGATCCGGGGATTGAGCGAGGCGACCGCCTTCTTCATGCCTTCGACGTCCTGGTAGATCAGCGCGTCGCAGCCGATGAGCTGGCGCACCTCCTCGACCGTGCGGCCGTGGGCGACGAGTTCGGTGCTGGTCGGCATGTCGATGCCGTAGACGTTCGGATAGCGCACCGGCGGCGCGGCGCTGGCGAGGTAAACCTTGCGGGCGCCCGCCTCGCGCGCCATCTGGACGATCTCGCGGCTGGTGGTGCCGCGCACGATGGAGTCGTCCACCAGCAGCACGTTGCGGCCCTTGAATTCGCTGTTGATGGTGTTGAGCTTCTGCCGGACCGACTTCTTGCGCACGCCCTGCCCGGGCATGATGAAGGTGCGGCCGACGTAGCGGTTCTTGACGAAGGCTTCCCGGTAGGGGATGCCCAGCAGGTGCGCCAGCTGGGCGGCGCTCGGGCGGCTGGAATCCGGGATCGGGATCACCACGTCGATGTCGCTCGGCGGCAACGTCGAGACCACGCGCTTGGCCAGCGCCTCGCCGAGGTTGAGCCGGGCCTGGTAGACCGAGATGTCGTCCAGCACCGAGTCGGGCCGCGCGAGGTAGACGTACTCGAAGATGCAGGGGTGCAGGCCCGCGGAAGGCGCGCACTGCTCGGCGTGGATGCGGTTCTCGAGATCGATGAAGACCGCCTCGCCGGGGGCGATGTTGCGGTCGAGCACGAAGCCGGAGCCTTCGAGGGCGACCGACTCGCTGGCCACCATCGCCGCGCCTTCGGCGTTGCGGCCGATGCACAGCGGCCGGATGCCGAAGGGGTCGCGGAAGGCCAGCAGGCCGTGGCCGGCGAGCAGCGCGATCACCGCGTACGAGCCCTTGACCCGGCGGTGCACCGCGCGGACCGCGGCGAAGACCTCGGCCGGCTGGAGCGCGAGGCCGCGGGTCGCCTTCTCCAGCTCGTGCGCGAAGACGTTGAGCAGCACCTCCGAATCGCTGTCGGTGTTGGTGTGGCGGTGGTCGGTCGAGAACAGCTCGTCGCGCAGCGACTTGGCGTTGGTCAGGTTGCCGTTGTGCACCAGCACCAGGCCGAAGGGCGCATTCACGTAGAAGGGCTGCGCTTCCTCCTCGCTGTCGGCGTTGCCGGCGGTCGGGTAGCGCACCTGGCCCAGCCCGACGTCGCCCGGCAGGCCGCGCATGTCGCGGGTGCGGAACACGTCCCGGACCATGCCCTTGGCCTTGTGCATGAAGAACTTGCGTCCCTGCTGCGTGACGATGCCGGCGGCATCCTGCCCCCGGTGCTGCAGGAGCAGCAGCGCGTCGTAGAGCAGTTGATTGACGGGAGCGTTACTGACGACGCCTACGATTCCACACATGGGTCTCACCTCGGTTCACGGAAGGTACCTTCCAAATGCTTCCGGCAAAGCCGGCTTCAAGCCTGCAAGGCCTGCCCGCAGATAGGGCGCTCCTTGCGAATCCGTCCACCAGCCGCTCTCGTGGAGGGATGTCAATTCGATCGCCGCCGTGGCGGCGAGCAGGATCAGGAGACCGCGCACCAGGCCGAATCCGGCGCCGAGCAGCCGGTCCGCCGGCCGCATGCCCGCGGCGCGCACGCCGGCGCGCGCCAGCGAGGCCAACGCGCCGAAGCACAGGACGGCGGCGACGAACACCGCCGCGTAGGCCAGCAGGGTGCGCGCGACCTCGCTCCAGCCCGCCGGCAGCCATTCTGCTACCACCGGCGATCCCCAGCGCGCGGCGAGGAATGCGGCCACCCAGCCGCAGACCGACAGCACCTCGAACACCAGCCCGCGCCAGATTCCCAGCAGCCCGGAGATGGCCAGCACCATCAGCATCGCCCAGTCGCATTCGTTCAACGGCATCCTATACGGTGCCGCGCGCGGCGGCACCCCCGGTCATTGCGGGATGACGCTGGCCGGCAGGCCCAGCCCCTTGATCCGGGCCGCGGCCTGGTCGGCCTCGGCGCGGCTGGCGAACGGGCCGGCGCGCACCCGGGTGCGCTTGCCCGCGTCGGTGTCGACCGCCTGGGTGAAGGCCTTGACGCCGTTGCTCGAGAGCTTGTCGCGCGCTTCCAGCGCCTTGGACGCCTCCGCGAAGGCGCCGACCTGGATCACGAAGCGGGTCGAGCCGCCGTCGGACGCGGCGGACGCCGGCGCGCCGGACGCGGCGGCGGGCGCCTTGCCTTCGAGCAGCGCCCGGGCCCGGGCCGCGTCGTCGCGCGGGCCCGCGCCGTCGCGTTCCTTCTGGGCCTGCGCTTCCTTGCGGGCCTCGGCCTCCTTCTCGCGGCGCGCGGCGGCTTCCTTGCGGGCCGTCTCCTCGCGCTCCTTCTCGCGGCGCGCGACCTCGGCCTTGCGGGCAGCCTCTTCCTTGCGCGCGGCTTCGGCGACGGCGGTGGCGGTGGGGCGGCCGGGCACGATCTCCTCGCCCTCCGACAGGCCGTCGGCAGAACGCAAGGCGGCGGACGGCGGGTTCTGCGGCCGCGCGGCGGGCGGCAGGGCCGCGGTGGCGGGCGGCGGGGGATTGCCGCCCTCGGCGGTCGCGGCCGGACGGGGAGCGGCGGGCTCGGCGGATGCGGCAGGCGCGGCGGGGGCCGCCGGCGCCGGCGCGGCCGCGTCGCGCGGACGGTCGGCCATGGTGATCGGGATGTCCCCCTTGACCGGGCGGGGCTGGGTGTCGAAGAGCATGGGGAAGCCGACGACGCCGAGCGCCACCAGCACCGTGGCGCCGATCAGGCGGTGCCGGGCCCGACGGCGCAGGGAATCCACGTTCTCGGCCGGGGACGGACGCGGCGCGTCGCGGTCGTCGTCGCGGCTCCGGCGACGGGGCCAGCGGAATTTGAAGAAACCCATGGATGCGAGGCTTAGGCGCCGAGGTGTTTGGCGTGAAGCCGGGGGATACCGTCCTGGAGCACGCCGCCGACGGTGTGGAACGAACCAAAGACCACGATTCTATCAGCCGGGTCCGCCGCGGCGACCGCCGCCTCGAGGGCCGCCCGGGGCGTGCCGTAGGCGTGCGCCGGCACGTTGCGGCGACCGCCGGCGGCCATCTGCAGCGCGTTCCATTTGGCGAGCAGGCGGGTGCCCGACTCGGCCCGCGGCGTGTCCAGGTCGGTGAAGTACCAGCGGTCCACGAGGGGCCCCACGCGGGCGAGCATCGGCCCGAGGTCCTTGTCGGCCATGGCGCCGAACACCGCGTGGGTGGTGGGGTAGAAGCCCATGGCGTCGAGGTTCTCGGCCAGCGCCGCGACCGAATGCGGGTTGTGCGCCACGTCCAGCACCAGGGTCGGCTGGCCGGGCACGATCTGGAAGCGGCCCGGCAGCTCGACGCGGGCCAGCCCGGTGCGCACCGCCTGGGCCGGGATCGGCAGCCGCTCGCGCAGCACCGCGAAGACGGCGAGCACGCCGGCCGCGTTGACCAGCTGGTTGGCGCCGCGCAGCGCCGGGTAGGCCAGGCCGCTGTAGCGGCGGCCGCGGCCGGCCCAGCCCCACTGCTGCTTGTCGCCCGAGATGTTGAAGTCGCGGCCCGACTGCCAGAGGTCGGCGCCGATCTCCGCCGCGTGCGCGAGCACGCTCGCCGGCGGCGCCGGGTCGCTGACCACCACCGGCCGCCCGGGGCGCATGATGCCGGCCTTCTCGCGGCCGATGGACTCGCGGTCGGGGCCGAGGAATTCCACGTGGTCGATGTCCACGCTGGTGATGACCGCGCAGTCCGGGTCGACCACGTTGACCGCATCGAGCCGGCCGCCGAGCCCGACCTCCAGGATCGCCAGGTCGAGCCCCGCGGTGGACAGCAGGCGCAGGAAGACCAGGGTGGTGAATTCGAAATACGTCAGCGCGATAGGGTCGTCGTTCTCGACCCTGGCGCGCTCCACCGCTTCGAAGTGCGCTATCAATTCCGCAGCATCGACGATCGTGCCGCGGATGCGGCAGCGTTCCTCGAAATGCACCAGGTGCGGCGAGGTGTAGACGCCGGTCCGCCAGCCGGCCTCCAGCGCGATGGATTCGAGCATGGCGCAGGTCGAGCCCTTGCCGTTGGTGCCGGCGACGGTGACCACCGGGCAGTCGAAGCGGATGGCCAGCCGCTGCGCCACCGTGCGCACCCGGTCCAGGCCCAGGGCGATGGGCTGGGTGTGCAGGCGCTCGCAGTGCGCGAGCCAGTCGGCCAGGGTGCGGGGCGGGGAGGAGTCGGAGGGCATGGCGGGATGCATGGGGATGCGGGAGGGCGCGCGGACGACCGGGCGCGTTCTGCGGGAGGAACTCGGTATTGTCGCGTACCGCCGCGCGGCGCGCCGCGCCCGGGGCCTGCGGTCCCCAGAGCGCGCGCGGGCGCGTCCGCGGCGCCGCCCCCCGCCCCCTGCCCTTTCCTCCAGGATCCGCGAACGATGACCTCCTCCCCGCCTTCTTCCGCCCCGGCGCCGGCCGCCGGCCCCCGCCTCTACGGCATCCCCAACTGCGACACCGTGCGCAAGGCCCGGCGCTGGCTGGACGCGGCCGGCGCCCCGCACGCCTTCCATGATTTCAAGAAGCAGGGCGTGCCGGAGGATCGGCTGGCCGCCTGGGCCGGGGCGCTCGGCTGGGAACGGCTGCTCAACCGGCAGGGGACCACCTGGCGCACGCTGGACGTGGCGGCCCAGGAACGCGCCGGCGACGCGGCCGGCGCGCTGGCGGCGATGGCCGCGCACCCCAGCCTGATCCGCAGGCCGGTCGCGGAGTGGCCGGACGGCGGCATCACGGCCGGATTCGATCCCGACGCATGGGCCGCCCGCCTCGCGTCCGCCGGAGGCTGACCGTCCGTGCCGCCGGCGCGGTCTTTACATCCGCGAAACGAACTCCGCGGCCGCCGCGGCATCTAATCGGCGATCGCCCGCGCCGCCCGGACGCGCGGCGCGGCCTTTCGAAGGAGATCCGCCATGAGGGACATCAGCAAGACCGTGTTGTTCGCCGCGCTGGCCGCCGCCGGCGGCGCCTGCGCCGCCCAGGAAGTCGGCCGGGTGGTGGCGTCCTCCCCCATCCAGCGTCCGGTGGAGGTGCCGCAGCAGGTCTGCACCACCGAGGAGGTGCAGGTCCAGCCCTCGCAGTGGCAGCCGCAGCGCAATTGCGTCAACCGGACGCGCATCGAGACCCGCACTGTCGGCTATGACGTGAGCTACGAATACGCGGGACGCCGCTACAGCACCCAGACCTCGCAGCCGCCGGGCGCGACCATCCCGCTGCAGGTGAGCGCGATGGGCGTGTCCTCGCTGGCCCCGCCACTGGCGGCCGCCGACGGCGGTCCGGACGCCGCCGGGCGCGGGACCGGCTACGGGACCGCGCCGGCGTCCGCCGGCGGGGCGACCTACAGCACCCTGCCACAACCGCAGGCCGACGGTCCGGTGCCGGTGCAGCCCGGCGTCGTCGTGCCCACGACCACCTACTCCACCACCTACCGGGTGGCGCAGCCCGTGCCGGTGATCGTCCAGCCCGCGCCGGTCATCGTCCAGCCGGCCTATCCGGCGTACCCGCCCTACGGGGGCTACTACCCGGCGCCGGCGTGGGGCGGCATGCCGATCGGCCTGTCGCTCGGGCTGGGCTACTCGCGCTGGCGCTGAGGGGCCCGGCCGCGGCCCGGGCCGGAAGGCCGCAGGGATGCGGGAGCGCGGCGTCGCGGTAGGCACCCTCCTACGTCCATCCCGGCACGCGGGAGACAAGCGGATGCGGCGAGCGGGCCGAAGAATGAACGGCGCATGACAGTCCATCAGAGGCTGCGCCGCTCCTTCCCCCGCTCCCCACGAAAGGCCTGCCATGGACCAGTCCGTGCTCCCCCGGACGCCCGCGTCGTCCGCCCCCGACGCGCCCACCCCCTGCGCCATCCACTTCACCCTCAACGGCGCACCGGTCGTCCGCGAGATCGCCGCCTGGACCACCCTGCTGGACCTGCTGCGCGACCAGTGCGGCCTGACCGGGACCAAGAAGGGCTGCGACCACGGCCAGTGCGGCGCCTGCACCGTGCTGGTGGACGGCAAGC
>JAQIJO010000001.1:0-875786 GCA_036946225.1 Xylophilus ampelinus | reverse complement strand
GACGCGGTGCACGCGCCGCTGCTGGCCACCCCGGAGGCGATCGACACCTGGACCGCGCGCCTGCTCGACTACGCGCTGGCGATGGTCGGCGCCGAGCGCGCGCGCCGCGCTGCCGCCCCGGCCGCCATCGTCCCCCGTCCGGCCGCCGCCCCGCCGGCCCCCTGCGCGCCCGGCCCGGTCCCGCCCCCGCCCGCGCGTCCGCCACGCAACCGCAGAAGAACTCCCGTATGACCGTGCCGACCCCTTCCCCGTCCGCCGCCGCGCGCCCGGCGCCGCGCGGCCCGCGCCTGCCGAGGGCCCTGGCGTGCGCCGGCGCCGCGCTGGCGCTGTCCGGCTGCGCGCTGCAGCGTCCACCGGCCGCCGTCGCCGACGCGCCGTGCCCGCCGGCTGGCGGGCGCCGCTGCCGCCCGCCGAGCCGGCGGCCGTCCCGCTGCCCCACGGCGGCACCGGCGGCGGCCTGGCGCGCTGGTGGGAGCAGCTGGGCGACCCGCTGCTGGTCGAGGCGATCTCCGCCGCGCAGGCGGTGAGCCCGAGCGTGGCGCAGGCCGCCTCGCGCATCGGCCAGGCGCGCGCCTCCCGGGGTGGCCGCCGGCGCCGCCCTGGGCCCGACGCTGGACGCCACCGCCAACGCCAGCCGCGGCTTCCAGCCGCAGTTCCTGCAGGTGGCGACCATCGGCCAGGGCACGCTGCAGGCCTCCTGGGAGCCGGACGTGTTCGGCGGCAACCGCGCCGCGCGCGACGCGGCCCAGGCCCGGCTCGCCGGCGCGCAGGCCGGCTGGCACGACGCCGGGTGTCGGTGGCGGCCGAGACGGCGCAGCAGCTCACCCTGCTGCGCGCCTGCCGGTCCCAGCTGGAGGTGGCGCGCCAGGATGCCGCCTCGCGCGCCGAGACCGCCCGGCTGTCGGACCTGAGCACCCGCGCCGGCTTCCAGGCGCCGGCCGACGACGCCCTGGCCCGCGCCAGCGCGGCCGACGCGGCCAACCGCCTGGTCCAGCAGCGCGCCCAGTGCGACGTCGCGGTCAAGGGCCTGGTGGCGCTGACCGGCATGGACGAGCTGGACCTGCGCACGAAACTCGAGGCGGCCCGCGTCCCCGAACCGCCGGCAGCTCTCTTTTCCGTAGCATCCCTGCCGGCGCAGGTGCTGGCCCAGCGGCCGGACGTGTTCCAGGCCGAGCAGGAGGTGGCGGCGGTCAGCGCCGAGGTCGGCCAGGCCGAGGCGCAGCGCTACCCGCGGCTGACCCTGGGCGGCTCGGTCGGCAAGATCTACTACAACGGCTCCACCCTGTCGGGCGACGCCAACACCTGGTCCGTGGGCCCGCTGCAGGTCTCGCTGCCGCTGTTCGACGGCGGGCGGCGGGTGGCCAACGCCGAGTCGGTGCGCACCCGCTACGGCGAGGCCGCCGACTTCTACCGCGCCCGGGTCCGCCAGGCGGTGCGCGAGGTCGAGGAGGCGCTGGTCAACCTGCAGGCCACCGCCGACCGCGCCGGCGACGCCGCCACCGCCGCGCGCGGCTACCGCGACGCCTTCGAGGGCACCCAGGCCCGCTACAAGGCCGGCCTGACCAGCCTGCTGCAGATGGAGGACCGCGCGCCGCACCGCGCTGGCCGCTGAGAACACGCTGGTCCAGCTGCGCCGCGAGCGGATGGACGCCTGGATCGCCCTCTACCGCGCCGCCGGCGGCGGCTGGGACCGCGGCCAGGACCCCGCGGCCGCCGACGCCGCCGCCCGCGCGCTGGCCGACCGCAGCCGTCCGGCCGCGGCCCGGACCGCGGGCGCCGCGGCGAACGCTCCCGCGGGCGCGGCGCCCGCCGCGCCCGCCCGCCCCTGACCCCCCGGCCGCAGCCCGTCCGCCCTCCCATCCCCTCCCCTCCTTCCCGTCCTCCGCCATGCGCAAGCCCATCCCCCAGCCGCTCGCCCTCGCGCTCCTCGCCGCCTCCGTCGTGGCGACCAGCGGCCTGGCGCTCTTCGCCGTACGCTCCAACGCCGCCGATCCCGCGCCGGCGGCCCCAACGGCCCGGCCTGCCCTCACCGTGACCGTCGCCCAGCCCACGCGCAGCGCGCTGCCGGTGACGCTGGCGGCCAACGGCAGCGTCGCCGCTTGGCAGGAGGCGGTGATCGGCTCCGAGGCCAGCGGCCTGCGGCTGACCGAGGTGCGGGCCAGCGTCGGCGACTGGGTGCAGGCCGGCCAGGTGCTCGCCACCTTCTCCTCCGCCACCCCCCGGGCCGAGGTGGCCCAGGCCCGCGCCAGCCTGCTGGAGGCCGAGGCCGCCGCCGCCGACGCCAAGGCCAACGCGGCCCGCGCCCGCACGCTGGAGAATTCCGGCGCGCTGAGCCAGTCGCAGATCAACCAGTACCTCACCGCCGCCCAGACCTCCAGGGCGCGGGTGGCCGCGGCCAAGGCGGTGCTCGACGCGCAGCAGCTGCGCCTGGGCTTCGCCGAGGTGCGCGCGCCCGACAGCGGCGTCATCTCCTCACGCAGCGCCACCGTCGGCGCGGTGGTCGGCCCGGGCGCCGAGCTGTTCCGCATGGTGCGACGCGGCCGGCTCGAATGGCGGGCCGAGGTCACCGCCGCCGATCTGGGACGGGTCCGGCCCGGCACCCGCGCCACCGTCTACGCCGCCAGCGGCGCGCCGATGAACGGCACGGTGCGCAGCGTCGCGCCGACGGTGGACCCGCAGACCCGCATGGGCCTGGTCTACGTGGACCTGCCCACCCCCGCCCACGGCGCCGAGGGCCCGGCCAAGGCCGGCATGTTCGCCCGCGGCACCTTCGCCCTCGGCAATTCGCAGGCCCTGACCGTGCCGCAGGCGGCGGTGGTGGTGCGCGAGGCCTTCAGCTACGTGTTCGCGGTCGGCCCGGACGGCCGGGTGGCGCAGCGCAAGGTGCAGGTCGGCCGCCAGCTCGGCGACCGGGTCGAGGTGGCCTCCGGCCTGGAGCCCGAGGCCCGGATCGTGGTGCGCGGCGCCGGCTTCCTGGCCGACGGCGACCTGGTGCGCATCGTGGAAGACAGCCCGGCGAATCCGGCTCCAGCGCAGGCCAAGCCTGCTACGGCAGCTACCAAATAAAGAGCACGGGCCCGCGCCATGAACGTCTCCTCCTGGTCGATCAAGAATCCGATCCCCGCGCTGATGCTCTTCGTGATGCTGACGTTCGCGGGGCTGCTGTCCTTCAAGGCGATGAAGGTGCAGAACTTCCCCGACATCGAGCTGCCCACGGTCAGCGTCGTCGCGCAGCTGCCGGGCGCCGCGCCCGGCCAGCTCGAGACCGACGTGGCGCGCAAGATCGAGAACTCCATCGCCACGACCCAGGGGCTCAAGCACATCCACACCACGGTGCAGGACGGCACCGTGACCATCCTGGCCGAGTTCCGCCTGGAGAAGCGGGTGCAGGAGGCGGTGGACGACGTGCGCTCGGCCGTCGGCCGGGTCCGCGCCGACCTGCCGGCCGACCTGCGCGACCCGATCATCACCAAGGTGGACCTGGCCGGCCAGCCGGTGCTGGCCTTCACCATCGCGTCCAGCCGGCTCGACGAGGAGGGCCTGTCCTGGTTCGTCGACGACACCGTCGCGCGCCGCCTGCTGGCGGTGCCCGGCGTGGGCGCGGTCAACCGGGTCGGCGGCGCGACCCGCGAGGTGCGCGTGGCGCTGGACCCGCTGCGGCTGCAGGCGCTGGGCGCCACCGCCTCCGAGATCTCGCGCCAGCTGCGCCAGGTGCAGAACGAGAGCGCCGGCGGCCGCACCGACCTGGGCGGCGGCGAGCAGCCGGTCCGCACCCTCGCCACGGTGAAGTCGGCGGCCGAGCTGGCCGACCTGCAGCTCGCGCTGATGGACGGCCGGCGCATCCGGCTGGCCGACGTCGCCACCGTCACCGACACGGTGGCCGAGCGCCGCGCCACCGCGCTGCTCGACGGCAAGCCGGTGGTGGGCTTCGAGATCGCCCGCAGCCGCGGCGCGAGCGAGGTCGAGGTCGGCGCCGCGGTGCACCAGGCGCTCGACCGGCTCCGGGCCGAGCACCCGGACATCGCGCTCACCGAGGCCTTCAACTTCGTCACCCCGGTGGCCGAGGAATACGCCGGCTCGATGCACCTGCTCTACGAGGGCGCCATCCTCGCGGTGCTGGTGGTCTGGCTCTTCCTGCGCGACTGGCGGGCCACCGTGGTCTCCGCGGTGGCGCTGCCGCTGTCGGTCATCCCGGCCTTCGCCGGCATGTACTTCCTGGGCTTCTCGGTCAACGTCATCACCCTGCTGGCGCTGTCGCTGGTGGTCGGCATCCTGGTGGACGACGCGATCGTCGAGGTCGAGAACATCGTGCGCCACCTGCGCATGGGCAAGACGCCCTACCAGGCCGCGATGGAGGCCGCCGACGAGATCGGCCTCGCGGTGATCGCCACCACCTTCACCCTGATCGCGGTCTTCCTGCCCACCGCCTTCATGAGCGGGGTCGCCGGCCGATTCTTCAAGCAGTTCGGCTGGACCGCGGCGCTGGCGGTGTTCGCCTCGCTGGTGGTCGCGCGGGTGCTCACGCCGATGATGGCCGCCTACCTGCTCAAGCCCATCGCCCACGCCGAGAAGGAGCCGCGCTGGCTGGCCGCCTACATGCGCTGGGTGTCCTGGTGCATGAAGCACCGGCTCGCGACCATGATCGCCGCCACCGTGTTCTTCTTCGGCTCGGTCGCGCTCATCCCGCTGCTGCCCACCGGCTTCATCCCGCCGGACGACAACTCGCAGACCCAGGTCTACCTCGAGCTCGCGCCCGGCAGCACGCTGCAGCAGACCACCGCCCTGGCCGAGCAGGCGCGCGCGCGGCTGATGCAGGTGCCGCACGTGCGCAGCGTCTACACCTCGGTCGGCGGCGGCAAGGCCGGCAGCGACCCCTTCGCCGACGCCGGCGCCTCCGAGCCGCGCAAGGCCACGCTCACGCTGCAGCTCGATCCGCGCACCGAGCGGCCGCGCAAGCAGGGCATCGAACGCGAGATCCGCGCCGCGCTGGAAAGCCTGCCCGGCGTGCGGATCAAGGTCGGCCTGGGCGGCGCCAACGACAAGTACGTGCTGGTGCTGGTCGGCGAGGACCCGCAGGCGCTGGCCACCGCCGCCCGCGCGGTCGAGCGCGACCTGCGCACCATCCCCGGCCTGGGCAACATCGCCTCCACCGCCAGCCTGGTGCGCCCCGAGATCGCGGTCCACCCCGACTTCGCCCGCGCCGCCGACCTGGGCGTGACCAGCGCCGCCATCGGCGAGACGCTGCGCATCGCCACCGTGGGCGACTACGACGTGGCGCTGCCCAAGCTCAACCTGTCGCAGCGCCAGGTGCCGATCGTGGTGCGGCTCGACGACGCGGCCCGTAAGGACCTGGGCGTGCTGCAGCGCCTGGCGGTGCCGGGCAAGCGCGGCCCGGTGCAGATCGGCGAGGTCGCCACCCTGGAAGTCGCCGGCGGCCCGGCGGTCATCACCCGCTACGACCGCGCCCGCAACATCAACTTCGAGATCGAGCTGTCCGGGCGCGCGCTCGGCGACATCGCCAAGGCGGTCAAGGAACTGCCCTCGGTGCGCGACCTGCCGCCCGGCGTGCGGGTGACCGAGGTCGGCGACGCGGAAGTCATGGGCGAGCTCTTCGCGAGCTTCGGCCTCGCGATGCTCACCGGCGTGCTGTGCATCTACATCGTGCTGGTGCTGCTGTTCAAGGACTTCCTGCACCCGGTGACCATCTTGGCGGCGCTGCCGCTGTCGCTCGGCGGCGCCTTCGTGGGGCTGCTGCTGGCGGGCAAGAGCTTCTCGATGCCGTCCCTCATCGGCTTGATCATGCTGATGGGCATCGCCACCAAGAACTCCATCCTGCTGGTCGAGTACGCCATCCTGGCGCGCCGCGAGCAGGGCATGAGCCGCTGGGACGCGCTGCGCGACGCCTGCCACAAGCGCGCCCGGCCGATCATCATGACCACCCTCGCCATGGGCGCCGGCATGCTGCCGATCGCGCTCGGCACCGGCACCGCCGACCCGAGCTTCCGCTCGCCGATGGCGGTCGCGGTGATCGGCGGGCTGATCACCTCCACCGTGCTGAGCCTGCTGGTGATCCCGGCGGTGTTCACCTACGTCGACGACGTGGGCCTGTGGGTGATGCGGCACCTGCGCCGCCGCCATGCGCGCGGCGCGGGCGCAGGCAGCGCCGGCGCGGGCCCCGGGGCCGGCGACCCGCCGGCCGGCCATCCGGCCGCGCCCGCCGGACGCTGAAATGAACAGATACTGAAATTTCCGGCGGTGGATCGCATCCGCCGCCGGTTTTTCGTTGCCGGCGCGCAACGGACGGAGGATTTTCGACGCGCACCTATCGGGCCCCCGGATGCGGAGCCGGTGCAAATAAGGAGAATCGGAGTCATTCTCATTGTCAAGACCACTCCGAAGAACGCCATGGCCTCCCCTTCCTTCGTTCCGCATCCGATCGCACGCGCCGCGCTGGCCGTCCTCGCCCTGGCGGCCGCGCCGGCGCTGCACGCCCAGACCGCCGCCGTGCCCGCGGCCGCCACCCTGTCCACCGTGACGGTGGAGGCCAGCGCCGACGCCTCGGCCGAGGGCCTGTCCAGGCCCTACGCCGGCGGGCAGGTGGCGCGCGGCGGCCGGGTGGGCATCCTGGGCACCCAGGACAACCAGGACACCCCGTTCGCCGTCACCAGCTACACCCACGAGCTGATCCAGAACCAGCAGGCGCGCAGCGTCGGCGACGTGCTGCTGAACGACCCGTCGATCCGGGTGGCTCGCGGCTTCGGCAACTTCCAGGAGAGCTACTTCGTCCGGGGTTTCCTGCTGAGCTCGGACTACGTGGCCTACAACGGCCTCTACAGCCTGCTGCCGCGGCAGTACATCTCCTCGGAGCTCTTCGAACGGGTGGAGGTGCTGCACGGCGCGAGCGCCTTCCTGACCGGCGCGACGCCCGGCGGCGACGGCGTCGGCGGCACGATCAACCTGCTGCCCAAACGCGCCGGCAACGACGCCCTGAGCCAGGTCACGCTCGGCACCGCCAGCGGCTCGCAGTCCTACGCGGCGGCCGACCTGTCGCGCCGCTTCGGCCCGGACGGCAGCACCGGCATCCGCGTCAACGCGGCGCACCGCGAGGGCGGCACCGGCGTCGACCGCGAGAGGGTCCGGCTCGACGTGGCCTCGGTCGGCCTCGACTGGCGCTCGCGCGCGGCGCGCCTGTCCGCCGACCTGGGCTACCAGGACCACCGCCTGGGCGCCACCCGCACCAACGTCACGCCGGGCGGCGCCGTCACCGCCATCCCGCGCGCGCCCGACGCTTCGCGCAACTGGGCCCAGCCCTGGACCTTCTCCAACGAGCGCGACACCTTCGGCACGGTGCGCGGCGAGTACGACTTCAGCGAGCAGGTCACCGGCTGGTTCGCCGCCGGCGCCCGCCGCGGCCGGGAGGCCAATTCCCTGGCCAACCTCTCGCTGTCGAACAACGCGGGCGCGGGCACCACCTACCGCTTCGACAACACCGGCGAGGAAACCGTCAAGACCGGCGAACTCGGCCTGCGCGCCAAGCTCGCGACCGGAAGCGTCAAGCATGCGCTGGTGGCCTCCTACGCCTATTTCGGCTCGGACCGCAAGAACGCCTACACCTTCGACTTCGGCAACACCCAGTCCACCAACCTCTACAACCCGACGCTCTCGCCACTGCCAGCCTTCAGCGCGGGCGCCGGCAGCGGCAACCCGGCCGGCCCGGCCCTGACCGCCAGCAAGCGCCTGCAGAGCTTCGCCTTCGGCGACACCCTGTCCTTCCTGGACGACACGCTGCTGCTGACGCTCGGCGTGCGCCACCAGGCGATCGACACCACCAACTACACCTACGCCACCGCCCGCAGCGCGGGCGGCGTCCCGAGCGGCTACGACAAGAGCCGGACCAGCCCGGCCGCGGGCGTCGTCTTCAAGCCCCGCAAGGACGTGTCGGTGTACGCCAACTACATCGAGGCGCTCTCGCCCGGCGAGACGGCGCCGCTGACCTCCGGCGGCCTGCCGGTGGCCAACGCCGGCACGCAGCTCGCGCCCTACGTCGCCAAGCAGAAGGAAATCGGCGTCAAGTACGACGGCGGCCGCATCGGCGCCAGCGCCGCGCTGTTCAGCACCGACCGGCCCCGCGCCTTCCGCAATGCCGCGGGCATCTTCGCGGCGGCGGGCGAGGACCGGCACCAGGGCCTGGAGACCACCGTCTACGGCGAGCCGGTCCGCGGCCTGCGCCTGCTCGGCGGCGTGACCCTGCTCGACGCGAAGCAGAAGTCCACCGGCAGCGCCGCGACCGACGGCAAGAAGGTGATCGGCGTGCCCGACGCCCAGGCCAGCCTGGGCGCCGAATGGGACGTGCCGGGCGTGCGCGGCCTGGCGCTCAACGCCCGCGCCACCGCCACCGGCGGCAGCTACGCCGACGCCGCCAACACCCTCAAGGCGCCCGGCTGGACCCGCTTCGACCTGGGCGCGCGCTACGTCACCGAGGTGCAGGGACGCCTGCTCACCCTGCGCGCCCGGATCGACAACCTGGCCGACCGCAACTACTGGGCCTCGGTCGGCGGATACCCGAACGCCGGCTACCTGGTGCTCGGCGCGCCGCGCACCTTCAGCCTGACCGCGTCGGTCGACTTCTGACGCCCGCGGCCGGCCGGGCCGCCGTCCTGCCGGCCGCCGGGCCGGCGGCGCGAACGGCCTCCCGTCCGGACGTTTTCCGTGGCATTCCCACGACGCTTCACGCGGCGTCCTCAGCAGGGATTCAGCTATGCCTTCCATAGCCGCGAATCGTCGGGAAAGTCCAGCGCAAGAAACGGTTCATGGCGATAATCTTTGGATACATTCGCCATGAACCTCCTCCCGCTCAACGCCGACTCGATCCCGCTGCACAAGCCGTTGCCGTTTTCCCTGCGAACGCCGAGCGGCGTGCTGCTCGCGCACAAGGGGTTCGTGGTGGCGAACCGGGCGCAGCTCGACGACATGATCGCCCGCAACGGCGGCCTCTGCATCGATCCCGCCGAGTCGCACGCCTACCAGCGCGCGTTCATGGGGCAGCTCGACACCCTGGTGCGCGAGAACCGCACGCTGGGGCAGATCGCGAACGCGCAGTTCGACGCGATCCCGGCGGCCGATCCGGCGCGGCCGGCGCCCGCGCCGTCCGGCTCGGGCGCGCCGGCCTGGCCCGACTGGAAGGAGATGCAGGTCCGCGCCACGGCGGTGCTCCGCCTGCCCAACGACGCCGGCTTCCTGGACAAGGTCGCGCGGCTCCACGAGGAACTGGTCCACTGGGCGCGCCTGCGGCCCGACGCGGTGCTGTTCGCCCTGATCCACACCACGCTGCGCAGCATGCGCATGTACAGCGCCACCCACGCCATGCTGGTCTGCGTGATGTGCGACATCGCGGCGCGGCAGGTGCTGCGCTGGCCCGAGGCCGAGGTGCAGTCGCTGGGCCGGGCCGCGCTCACGATGAACGTCAGCATGACCGAGATGCAGGACTACCTCGCCCTGCAGGCCGAGCCGGCCAGCGAATGGCAGCTGTCGGCGATCGGCCAGCACGCCAAGCGCTCGCAGGAGATCCTCACCTCGCTGGGCGTGGACGATCCGCTGTGGATCGGCGCGATCGAGCAGCACCACACCAAGGACACCGGCAGCCTCGCGGCGATGGATCCGGCGCGCCGACTGGCGCAGGTCATCGAGCGCGCCGACGTGTTCTCGGCCCGGATGTCGCCGCGCAACTCGCGCGAGTCGCTCTCCTCCACCATGGCGATGCAGGCCAGCTACCTGGACCACAACAAGAAGGTGGACGAGGCCGGCTCCGCGATGATCAAGGCGATGGGCCTCTACCCGCCCGGCTCCTTCGTGCGGCTGGCGAGCGGGGAAGTCGCGGTGGTGCTGCGGCGGGGCGCCAGCGCCACCTCGCCCAAGGTGGCCGCAGTGCTCAACCGCGACGGCATGCCGATGGGGGTGGCGGTGACGCGCGACACGTCGCAGGCGGCGTACAAGGTGGTCGCCAGCGTCGCGCAGCACGACGTGCGCATCGAGCTGCAGCTGACCCGGATGCTGCAGCTGATCGGCTGATCGGCTGATCGGCTCGCCGGTCGGCGAGCGCGGGGCCTGCCCCGGCCCGCCGGTCAGGCCGCGGGCTCGGCGCCCGCGGGGGCGGCCCGGGCGGCCAGTTCCTTGCGGTGGCGGTTGAGCGCCTGCACCGTCGGGAAATCCTGGCCCAGCAGCAGGCTCAGGTTGTGCAGGATGCGCTCCGCCACCTTTCCCTCCCACTCGGCGTCGAACTGGATCTGCTTGTCCAGCCAGTGCTCCAGCCATTCCGGATCCGGCATGCGGCTCTGCACCGTGTCGTTGGGGAAGAGCGCCTTGTTGACGTGCAGGTTGGTCGGGTGCAGGGCCTGCGCGGTCCGGCGGGCGCTGGCCATCAGGACGCCCACCTTGGCGAAGGCCAGCCGCGCGGCGTCGCCGTGCATCGCGATGGCGCGCTTCATGTAGCGCAGGTAGGCGCCGCCGTGGCGCGCCTCGTCCTGGCTCAGGGTGGTGTAGATGCGCTTGATGACCGGCTCGGTGTGCCATTCGGCGGCCCGGCGGTACCAGTGGTTGAGCCGGATCTCGCCGCAGAAGTGCAGCATCAGCGTTTCCAGCGGCGGCGCCGGATCGAACTCGAAGCGGATGTCGTGGAGTTCCTGCTCGGTGGGCGCCATCTCGGGGCGGAAGCGCCGCAGGTAGTCCATCAGCACCAGGGAATGCTTCTGCTCCTCGAAGAACCAGATCGACATGAAGGCCGAGAAATCGCTGTCGTCCCGGTTGTCGCGCAGGAACATCTCGGTCGCCGGCAAGGCCGCCCATTCGGTGATGGCGTTCATCTTGACGGTCTGCGCCTGTTCGTCTGACAGGCGCGACGCGTCGAACTGGTCCCAGGGGATGTCCTTGTCCATGTCCCAGCGGACGGATTCGAGTTGCTTGAAGAGTTCCGGGTAGAGCATGTGGGTTCCAGGAGGGGCCGCGCATTCTGCGGTTGCGTTCGGCCGGGGGCTGCGGCGACGACCGAGGGTATCGGCAGGCGCGCCGGCGCGTGTGACCGCCTGCAATAACCCGGCGGCGCGGCACGGCGGCCGGGGCGGCCGGCGGGCCGGCGCGCAGGCCGCGCGGCACGGTCCGGCCCGCCGGGCCACAATCCGCTCCACACGCCGATCGGAGGACGCCCCATGCCACGCCACCCCACCCGCCGCCGCCTGCTGGGCGGAGCCCTGGCCCTGCCGGCCGCCGCCATCGGACTGCCGGCCCGCGCGGCGGACGGGTCCTGCCCCGCCAACCTCCAGTTCAGCTTCGACCGGCTGCAGGACGAGAAGCCGCAGTCGCTCTGCCAGTACGCCGGCAAGGTGGTGCTGGTGGTGAACACCGCCAGCTTCTGCGGCTTCACGCAGCAGTACCGGGGACTGGAAGCGCTCTACGCCCGCTACCGCGACCGGGGCCTGGTGGTGCTCGGCTTCCCGTCGAACGATTTCGCGCAGGAGGGCGGCAGCAACCAGGAGATCGCGCAGTTCTGCGAGAACACCTTCGGCGTCCGGTTCCCGATGTTCGTCAAGTCCTCGGTGCGTGGCCCGGACGCCAATCCGCTGTTCCGCAGGCTCGCGTCCGAGGCCCGCCGGGCGCCGCTCTGGAACTTCCACAAGTACCTGCTCGGCCGCGACGGCCGGCTGGTCGACGACTTCACCAGCATGACCGCGCCGGACAACCCCTCGTTCGTGCAGGTGGTTGAGCAGCAGCTGGCGCGCCCCCCGGGCTGAGCGCTCGGACCGCGCGAACGCGGCGCCGCTACGTTACATTGACTTACGAAACCAGCGGTTCCAAGCAGGAACTTGGCCGCGATCATCCGTTCACAATGACGTATGGCCGCGGTTCCGGAGCTTTCCGGCGATGCCGACCGCGGATCCACCGTTTTATTTGTTGCAGGGCCTTTCGGGCGGTTCATTCGGCCGGAATGAAATCCCGGGGCGATTCTCCTCCTCCCTCCTCCTCTTTCGTCCTGGGGCGTCCTGCAGCAATTTTTATTCGGCCCCCGCGGGCCAGGACGCGAAAGAAGCCGCCCCCGGGGCGGCTTTTCGCATGGGCCGACCCGCGCGGACGGGCCGGCCGCCGTCACAGCGGCGGCGGCTGCGTGTCGACGAAGCTCTGCCGCGCCGCGAGCTTGTCCGCGAGCCGCGCCAGGTTGGCGTGCCGGGCGCGCCAACCCAGGTCCGGGAAGCGGTAGTCCAGCCACAGCAGGGCGCAGCCGACGGCCAGGTCCGCGAGGGTCAGGTGGATGCCGGCGCAGTAGGGCTTGTCGCCCAGGCCGTGGGCGAGGGCGTCGAGCCCCCGGTCCACCTTGGCCTGCTGGCGGGCCACCCAGGCGGGGCTGCGCTGGGCTTCGCTGCGGCCTTCGAAGGCCGACTCCAGGCGGATCAGCACCGCGGCGTCCAGCACGCCGTCGGCCAGCGCCTCCCAGGTCTTGATCTCGGCGCGTTCGCGGCCGGACGCGGGGATGAGCTTGCCCACGGGCGAGAGCGTGTCGAGGTATTCGACGATCACCCGCGAGTCGTAGATCGCCTCGCCGCCCTCCAGCAGCAGGCAGGGCACCTTGCCCAGCGGGTTGTAGCGGGCGATGGCGGTGTCGGCCGACCAGACCTGCTCCATCGCCAGCGGGGCCTCGAGCTTCTTCTCGGCCAGCACGACGCGGACCTTCCGGACGTAGGGGCTGGCAGCGGAACCGATGAGTTTCATGGCGGGGATCTCGTGGGGGAAGCCGGGACGGCGGGCCGCGCCCCGGCTCCGGAGCATGCGTTCCGGGCCGGGCGACGGACCGATTCTAGGAGCGCGGGCACGGCCGGGGCGCAGGCGCGCGGCCGCACCGGCGCGGGGCCGCCACCTACAATCCGGCGCCATGAGCCTGTCCACCATCACCGCCCTTTCGCCGCTCGACGGCCGCTACGCCGCCCGCCTCAACGCCCTGCGCCCGCTGATGAGCGAGCAGGGATTCATGCACCGCCGGGTGCAGGTGGAGGTGGCCTGGTTCATCGCGCTGTCCGACGCCGGCTTCGAGGAATTCAAGCCCCTCACCCCCGGCGCGCGCACCTACCTGCTGGGCCTGGTCAAGAACTTCTCCGAGGCCGACGCCGCCGCCATCAAGGAGATCGAGAAGACCACCAACCACGACGTCAAGGCGGTCGAGTACTGGATCAAGTCCAAGTTCGAGGCCCGGCCCGAGCTGCAGGCCGCCGCCGAATTCGTGCACTTCGCCTGCACCAGCGAGGACATCAACAACACCAGCCACGCGCTGCAGCTCAAGGCCGCGCGCGAGCAGGTGATCCTGCCGGCGCTCGACGCCATCGTCGCCAAGCTGCGCGAGATGGCGCACGCCTACGCCGAGGTGCCGCTGCTCTCCCGCACCCACGGCCAGACCGCCAGCCCGACCACCGTCGGCAAGGAAGTCGCCAACGTGCTGGTCCGCCTGCAGGCCGCGCGCGAGAAGATCGCCGCGGTCCGGCTGCTGGCCAAGATGAACGGCGCGGTCGGCAACTACAACGCCCACCTCTCGGCCTGGCCCGACTTCGACTGGGAGGCCTTCAGCCGCAAGGTCGTCGAGACGCCGGAGCCGCTGGGCCTGGGCGTGACCTTCCAGCCCTACAGCATCCAGATCGAGCCGCACGACTACATGGCCGAGCTGTTCGACGCGGTGGCGCGGGCCAACACCATCCTGATCGACTGGTCGCGCGACGTCTGGGGCTACGTCTCGCTGGGCTACTTCAAGCAGCGCCTGAAGGCCGGCGAGATCGGTTCCTCGACCATGCCGCACAAGGTCAACCCGATCGATTTCGAGAACGCCGAGGGCAACCTCGGCCTGGCCAACGCGCTGCTGCGCCATCTGGCCGAGAAGCTGCCGGTCAGCCGCTGGCAGCGCGACCTGACCGATTCCACCGTGCTGCGCAACATGGGCGTCGCGCTGGGCTACTCGGCGCTGGCCTACCACGCGCTCGGCGTCGGCCTGGGCAAGCTCGAACTCAACCGCGAAGCGCTGGACGCCGACCTGGACGCCTCCTGGGAGGTGCTCGCCGAGCCGATCCAGACGGTGATGCGCCGCTTCGGCGTCCAGGGCGCCTACGAGAAGCTCAAGGAAGTCACCCGCGGCAAGACGGTGACCGCCGAAGCGCTGCACGCGCTGATCCGCTCGCTGGATATCCCCCAGCCCGAGAAGGACCGCCTGCTGGCGATGACGCCCGGCAGCTACGTCGGCAAGGCCGCGGAACTGGCGCGCCGGGTCTGAGGCCCGGCGCCGGCGTCGGGCAGGACGTCGCCGCGGGAGGGGCGCTCCGGCGGCCCGCCGGGCGCACGGATTCCCGTCCCTAGGGCGCACCGAACAGCGCCGGCCGCGCCGCCTCGGACGGGAAGACGCAGGCGACGTCGTGCGCGCAGCCGGGCACGACGGCCAGGCTGCGCGGCTTCGCGGGAGCGAGCACGGCGCGGTCGTAGTCGGCGTAGGCCGTCGCGCGCTGCAGGCGGGCCGGCCCCTGCGCCTCGGCGGCGCAGGACTTGTCGAGGATGCGGTAGAACGCCCCGGGCCGGTCGCCGTCGTCGAGGGCGCCGGCCAGGTAGGCGATGTCGGCGGCCGCGTAGCGGGCCCGGGCCTCGGCCGCGCCGCGCCCCAGCGCGGCGGGCAGGCCTTCGGTGCCGTACTTCCAGCGGTTCGCGCCGGGGCAGGCCGCGGCGTCCGCACCGGGCACCGGATCGAAGTACAGCCAGCTGCCCGGATCCGCGACCACGTAGCGCACCGGCAGCCCCGCGGGCGGGCGGGCGAAGCCGATGGCGTGCTGCACCATCTGCGCGCCCGCGGAGAAACCGGCCACGGTGACCGAGCGCACGCTCGGCCAGCGGCGCGCCGCCTCGGCCATCAGCGCGTCGAGCGCCGCGAAGGAGGTGACCGGCCGCTCGCCCGCGGACAGGCCGCCGTCGATCCAGGAGGCGCAGGTCCAGCGCAGGTCGCCCGGCGCAGGCGAGGGCGTCCCGGGCGCGCGGCATTTCGCGGCGTCGGCGTCCGCGACCGGGAACACCGGCGCGACGACCAGCGTGTCCGCCGCACGGCCCGCGTTGCGCGCGGCCTGCAGCAGGGCGTCGAAGGTGCGCCCCGCATCCCGCGGATGGCCGTGCACGCCGATCAGGAGCCGGACCGGCGCCGCCCCCTCGGGCAGCGAGGCGTAGTAAGGCAGGGTCCCGCCGCTGCCGGGCACCGCGAAGGACCGGTAGCAGCCCGGCCCCGCGCGCAGGGCGCAGGCGGCGGCCGGCGCTTCGGCCGCGCGGACCGCACCGGCGTCGGCGTCAGCGTTGGTATTGGCGCCGGCCCGCGCGCCGCCACCGGCCAGGCAGGCGCCCGCGAGCAGGCCCAGGGAAAGCGTCAGGGATGGCGATGGCGTGCGCATGGTCGCGTTCGGTCCTCCAGGTCCGGCGCCGGCGGCCGGGCGGCCCGCGATCCGCCGCGGGCGCGTCCCGGCCGCGGGCGCGCGTCCCGCAGGGTAGCCGGCGCGCCGCGGCGTGTCGATGCCGCCGCGCGGCCAGCCGGCGCCGCCGCCCATGACGGGGGCCGGCCCCGGGCGCGCCGCATCCCCGCGCCGGCCGCATGCCCATCCGCCGGCCGGCTGCGCGCGGGCGCGCCGGGGCATAGAGTGGCGGCCGTGCCGTCCGATCCTTCCGCGCCTTCCTCGCCCTCGCCTTCGTCGCCTTCGTCGCCTTCGCCCGCCTTCGGCCCCGCGCCGCGCACCGGCGAACTGTTCGGCCCCGCCGCCGACGCGGCCGGCGGCCGGCCCGCGCCGCAGCGCCTGCCGCTGCCCGACGCCGACCTCCTGCTCCGGCCCGGATGGGCCGACCCCGGCGAGGCGGACGCCTGGTTCGACGCCCTGCTGCACGAGACGCCCTGGACGCAGCCTTCCACCCGCGTCTACGGCCGCACCGTGCCGGTCCCGCGCCGCCTGGCCTGGTACGGCGACGTGGCCTACGGCTACTCCGGCCTGGCGCACGAACCCCAGCCTTGGACGCCGCTGCTGGCCGCGATCCGCGCCCGGGTCGAGGCCGCCTGCGGCCAGCCCTTCAACGGGCTGCTGGTCAACCTCTACCGCGACGGCCAGGACCGCATGGGCTGGCACAGCGACGACGAGCCGGTGCTGGGCCGCGATCCGGTGATCGCCTCGCTCAACCTCGGCGGCAGCCGGCGCTTCGATCTGCGCCGGCGCGGCACCCACCGCATCGCGCATTCGGTCGAGCTGGGCCACGGCAGCCTGCTGGTGATGGCCGGCGGCACCCAGCACCACTGGCAGCACCAGATCGCCCGCACCGCCCGGCCCAGTGCGCCGCGCATCAACCTGACCTTCCGGCGCATCTTCCCGGCGGCGGCCTAGAATCCTGCCCGCGCCGGCCGCCGGGGCTCCCGGCCGCGCGGCCCGCCCGTCCCTCCCTCCCCACTTCCCGACCGCCGACCGGCCGCCCGCGCCGGCCGGCCCGCACCCATGGCCCTCAAATCCACCGTCTTCAAGGCCAACCTGTCGATCGCCGACATCGACCACAACTACTACGCCGACCACACGCTGACCCTGGCCCGCCACCCGAGCGAAACCGACGAGCGCATGATGGTCCGGCTCGCCGCGCTGGCGCTCAACGCCCACCGGCTGCAGGACGACTGCGGGGGCGACGGCACGCTGGCCTTCGGCGCCGGCCTGTCCGACCCGGACGAGCCCGACGTCTGGCTGCGCGACTTCACCAACCAGACCCGGCTCTGGATCGAGGTCGGCCAGCCCGAGGACAAGCCGCTGGCCAAGGCCTGCAACAAGTCCGACGCGGTGCTGCTCTACTGCTTCAACCATGCGGCCGAGGTCTGGTGGAAGGGCATCGAGACCAAGCTGACCCGGCTCGACAAGCTGCAGGTCTGGCGGGTGCCGACCCTGCAGTCGCAGGCCCTGGCGCAGCTCGCGCAGCGCAGCATGCAGCTGCAGGCCACGGTGCAGGACGGCGCGCTGATGCTGGCCGACAACCAGCGCACCGTGGACGTGGAGTGTGTGCGCTGGAAATAGCGCCGTCCGCCGCGGTGGCCGCAGCGCCCCTCAGCCGCCGGCGCCGCGTCCGCCCGCGACGATGACCGCCGCGCCCAGGAGGCAGAGGGCGGCGCCGGCGAGGTCGGTCCGGCTGGGCGCGATGCCGTCCACCGCCCACAGCCAGGCCAGCGCCACCCCGATGTAGACGCCGCCGTAGGCCGCGTAGACGCGGCCGGCCGCCGCCGGATGCAGGGTCAGCAGCCAGACGAAGGCCGCCAGGCTCGCCGCGGCCGGCGCCAGCAGCCAGGCCGGGCCGCCCTGCGCGAGCCAGCGCCAGGGCAGGTAGCAGCCGAGGATCTCGGCCACGGCGGTCAGCGCGAACAGCGCGAAGGTCTTGAGCAGGTCCATGCCGGGATTCTGCCGGCCGCCTGGGCGATCCGCTATGCAATCGATAGCTGGCAGCGCAGGCGGATCCTGCGCTCTCCCGGGAAAACGTCCACGGAATCGTGCAGCCGGCGCAGGCGCGTTCCGCCGGCGGGCCGGCCCGCCGCCCCGGCCTCCGTCACCGGGATGCGGGGAGCGCCCGCGCGTCCGGCCATGCGACGGGCGGCCCGGCGCGCGCCCGGCCGCGCCTCAGGCCGCCGGCATCCAGGCGCCGCAGTTCCAGCACTGCTCGAAGCCGCCCTCGACCCGCTCGCCGCAGGCGGGGCAGGTCCAGCGGCGCTGCGGCAACGCGCGCAGCGCCTCCAGCAGTTCCCGGGCGCGGGCTTCCTGGGCATCGTGCGCGATCCAGACCTCGGGCAGGCACTGGTCCGGCGGAAGCTCGCCGGCCGCGGACGACAGGAAGCGGCGCTGCACCGACGCGTCGATGCCCGCCTCGCGCAGCAGGTCGCACCAGACCGTCGCCAGGGCGATGTCCGGGGCGCGCGCCAGCCGCATCATCCGGCGCCGTCCCGGCCGCCGCCGCCCTGCGGGGAGCCGGCGGGCCGCGCCCGCCGCGGGCCGCCGCCGAACATGCCGCCGCCTTCTTCGGCCCGGCGCTCGGCGGCGCGCTCGGCGTAGCGGGTGAAGCGCCACGCGGTGCCCTCGCGGGTGATGCGCTGCCAGGTGGCCCGCTTCTCGACCGGGCCCATGGACGGCCAGTGCTGCACTTCGTCGAAGGTGCGGCCGCAGCCCTTGCAGACCTCGTCGCCCTGGCTGGTGGAGCAGATCGCGATGCAGGGGGTGTCGGGCATGGTCTCGTACCAGGCGAGCCAGGCGTCCATCGCCGCGGCGGGCATGTCCGCCGGCTCCAGCGTCTCGGCCCGCTGCCAGACCATCGCCGCGTAGACCCCGGCCAACGCCCGCACCTCCGGCGACAGCGTGATGCCGTCGGGCGAAGGCGCGCGCGCGCGCCAGAAGTTGATCGCGGCTTCGAGGTCGATGATGTGGAGGGCGGCCATGCGTCGGGAGACGCCGGGGAGGTCCGGTCGCGGGACCGGCGCGGCGTGCGGAGGGGCGGAGAAGGCGGGCAGGAGAAGGCGGACGAAGCGGAGCGGAAGCCGGCCATGATAGCCAGCGCCCGCCGCCCCCGTGGCGGCAGGGCCGGCCGGCCGCGCGGGCCGCCGGGGCCGGGCGCCCGGGCGGCGGGATCGGTCGGCGCGCCCGCGCATCGGCCTCGGCCGCGGCCGGCGACGACGGCACAGCACAGCACAGCACAGCACAGCACAGCACAGCACGGCACAGCACGGCACAGCACGGCACGGCACGGCACGGCACGGCACGGTGCGGTGCGCCCGAGCCCGAGCCCGAGCCCGAGCCCGAGCCCGAGCCTGTATCCGCATCCGTGTTTTTGTCCGCGACCCTGGCCGTGGCCGTGGCCGTGGCCGTGCCGGTGCCGGCCGTCAGCCGCCGTAGTGCGCGGCCGCCAGTTCGCGCAGCAGCGCCGCCGCGTGGCGCGCCGGCCGGGACGCCGGACGGGTCCGGGGCATCGCCAGCACCACCCGGTTGCGCACCGCGGGCGCGTGCAGCGCCGCGGTGTGGGCCGGCTGCGGCCAGGTCCAGAGCGCCCGGCCGCTGGCCGGCAGCACGGTGGCGCCCACGCCGCGCGCCACCAGCGAGAGCACCGTCTGCACCGAGTCCACCTCGGCCACCACCCGCAGCGCGATGCCGCGCGGCCGCAGCTGCTCCTCGATCAGCCGGCGCAGCGCGTTCGGCCCGCTCGGCAGCACCAGCGGCAGGCCGGCCAGTTCGGCCAGGCGCATGCGCGGGCGCAGCGGCGCGGCCGACATCAGCACCACCGGCTCGCGCGCCACCGTCTCGTACTGGAGTTGCGCCGCGTAGGGCGGATCGAACAGCACCGCCAGGTCCAGGCGGCCGGCCACCAGCGATTCGCGCAGACGCACGCTGAGCGCCTCCTGCACGCTGATGACCGCGTCCGGGAAGGCCGCGCGGAAACGCTCGACCAGGTCGGCCGCCAGCGCGTGCGCCACCCGCGGCGGCAGGCCGACGGTGACCTGGCCGCGCGGGCTGGCCTGGCGCTCGGCCAGGTCGGCCCGCGCCTTGTCGGCCAGCTCGAAGATGCCGCGCGCGTGGGCCAGCAGCGCGAGGCCGGATTCGGTCGGATCCACGCCGCGCCCGGTGCGCACCAGCAGCCGCTGGCCGAGCTCCTCCTCCAGCAGCTGCACCTGCCGGCTGAGCGCCGGCTGCGACAGGGCGAGCGCCGCCGCGGCGCGGCTGAAACTGCCCGCCTCGGCCACGCCGACGAAATATCCGAGCCGTCCCAGGTCCATGCCGCCCTCCCGCCGCCTGCGGCGCGGGCCGCCGCCGACCCATGCGCCGATTCGATAGCTGATATCGGCCTGAGTCTATAGCCCGCGGCGGCGCGGGCTCCCACAATCGGCCGACCATGCCCGCTTCGCCCGCCTCGCCCGACCGTCCGGCCCCCGCCGCGCCCACCTACCTGCCCTGCCCGTCCGCGCCCTCGCTGCGGCTGCCGCCCGGCGCCTGCGACGCGCACTGCCACGTCTTCGGCCCGGCGGACCGCTTCCCCTACGCGCCGGGCCGCGGCCCCGCGCCGGCGGACGCGACCAAGGAGCAGCTCTTCGCGCTGCACCGCCGGCTCGGCATCGGTCGCTGCGTGATCGTGCAGTCGGCGGTGCACGGCTTCGACAACGCGGCGATCGAGGACGCCATCGCCGCCGGCGGAGGCCGCTACCTGGGCATCGCGCTGGTGCCGGTGGACGTGGACGACGCCGAACTCGCCCGCCTCGCCGGCGCCGGATTCCGGGGCGTGCGCTTCAACTTCATGCGCCACCTGCCCTCCGTCGATCCCGACCGGATGCTGGCCCTGACCCGGCGCCTCGCGCCGCTCGGCATGCACCTGCAGGTGCATTTCGAGAGCGGCCTGGTGCACGCGCTGGGACCGGTGCTGGCGCGGTCGGCGGTGCCGGTGGTGATCGACCACTTCGGCCGGGTCGAGGCCGCCGCCGGCCCGGACCATGCGGACTTCCGCGCCTTGGAGGCGCTGCTGCGCGACCCGCGGTTCCGCGTCAAGGTCAGCGGCGTGGACCGCAGCAGCCGCGCCGGCCGCACGCCGCCCTACGACGACGCGGTGGCGCTGGCGCGCCGCCTGGTCGAGGCCGCGCCCGACCGCTGCTTCTGGGGCACCGACTGGCCCCACCCCAACCACCACCACGTGCCCGACGACGGCGCGCTGGTGGACGCGATCGGCCGCATCGCGCCGACCGCGGAACTGCTGCGGAAGCTGATGGTGGACAACCCGCAGGATTTCTACCGCTTCCCCGCCTGAGCCCTCGCCGGGCCCGTCCCGGGCCCGGCCCGATCCGCCTCCGGCGGACCGCCGCGGGATGCGCCCCCCGCGGCCGGGCCACCCCGCCCCCGCGCACGACGACACGACGACGAGACACCGCCCATGCATCCCCTCCCCGCTCCGTCCCCCGCCCCCGTTTCCGCCGCCAACGACGCGCCCGGCCTGCTGCCGCCCGGCGCGGGACGGCTGGCGGGCAAGGTCGCGCTCGTCACCGGCGCCGGTTCGGTCGGGCCGGGCTGGGGCAACGGCCGGGCGATGGCGGCGCTCTTCGCCCGCGAGGGCGCCCGGGTCTTCGGGCTGGACCGCGACCCCGGCCGGCTGGAGGAGACCGCCCGGCGCGTCGCCGAGGCCGGCGGCACGATGGAGAGCATCGGCTGCGACGTGACCTCCAGCGCGTCGGTGGCCGCGGCGGTCGCCGCCTGCGTCGCGCGCTTCGGCCGGATCGACGTGCTGGTCAACAACGTCGGCGGTTCCGCCCGCGGCGGCCCGGTCGAGATGGACGAGGCGGTCTGGGACGCCCAGGTGGACCACAACCTCAAGAGCGTGTTCCTGCTGTGCAAGCACGTGCTGCCGCAGATGGAGCGCCAGGCGGCCGAGGGCCCGGGCGCGCAGGGCGGCTCCATCGTCAACATCTCCTCCACCTCGGGCCTGCGCTGGACCGGCGCGGCCCAGGTCGCCTACGCCGCGACCAAGGCCGGGGTGATCCAGTTCTCGCGGGTGCTGGCGGTGCAGTACGCGGCGCAGCGCATCCGCGCCAACACCGTGGTGCCGGGCCAGCTGCACACGCCCATGGTCGAGGCCCGCCTGGCCGGCCAGCGCGCCGGCGGCGACGTGGACGCCCTGCTCGCCCAGCGCCAGGCCCGCATCCCGCTGCCCTTCATGGGCGACGGCCGCGACACCGCCCACGCCGCCCTGTTCCTGGCCTCGGACGAGTCCCGCTTCGTCACCGGCACCGAGATCGTGGTGGACGGCGGCATGTCGGTGCGCTGCGGCTGACGCCCCCGCCCGGAGCGGCGCCCGCCCCGCCCGCGATACCCCCGATTTCCCCGATTCCGCCACCCTTCCCAGGAGACATCCCGATGCAGACCCCGTCCTTCCCCCGCCGCCGCGCCGCGCTGGCCCTCGCCGCCGCCTGCGCCTTCGGCGCCGCCGCGCCCGCCGCCCTCGCCCAGGGCGGCAAGATCACCCGCATCGTCGTCGCCTTCCCGCCGGGCGGGCCGGTGGACTTCGTCGCCCGGACGCTGTCCGAGCGGCTCGGCCAGGAACTGGGCGAGCAGGTCATCGTCGAGAATCGCGCCGGCGCCAACGGCGCGCTGGCCGCCGAATACGCCATCCGCGCGCCGGCCGACGGCCGCACCCTCTGGCTGACCAGCGTGGGGGCGGTGGCGATCAACCCCCGCGCTCTACGACAAGCTCGCCTACGATCCGGTCCGGGACCTGGCGCCGGTGTCGCTGGTGGTGAGCAACGTCGAGGTGCTGGTGGTCGGCGAGAAGACCAAGGCGCCGACCGCCCGCGAGTTCGTCGACGCCGCGAAGAAGGGCGGCGCGCCGCTGACGATGGCGTCCTCGGGCAGCGGCAGCGTGCCGCACCTGGCGGCCGAGCTGTTCCGGGACGCCTCGGGCGCGCCGGTCTCGCACATCCCGTACAAGGGCGCGGCGCCGGCCATCAACGACGTGATCGCCGGCCACGTGGACGGCTTCTTCGGCGACATCGCCGGCGTGGTCAACTTCATCAAGGCCGGCAAGCTGCGGCCGATCGGCATCGCGGCCCCGGCCCGCAGCCCGTTGCTGCCCGAGGTCAAGACCTTCCAGGAGATGGGCATGCCCGGGGTCGATTCGGACAACTGGTACGCGCTGTTCGCGCCCGCCAAGACGCCCCGCGCCGACCTGGACCGGGTGTCCCAGGCGCTCAAGCGCGCCCTCGCCGACAAGGCCGTCGCCGACCGGCTGGCCGCCTCGGGCTCCACGCCGCGCTGGTCCTCGCCGGCCGAACTGGCCGCCTTGCTGCAGAAGGACACCGCAAAGTGGGGCGCGGTGGTCCGGGCGAAGAACATCAAGGCCGACTGAGCCGAGCACGCGCCGCAGAAAGGAACCCGTCCATGCGCATCCCGCCCATCGTCCCCGGCAGCCGCCCGGAACTCGCCGAACTCGAAGCCCGCATCCAGGCCGAGCGCGGCCGGATCTCGCCGCTCTACCAGGTGCTGCTCAACAGCCCGCCGCTGGCCCACGGCTGGGAGCAGCTGCTGTCGGCCGTCCGCAACCGCAACACCCTGCCCGCCGGGCTCCGGGAACTGGTAATCCTGCGGGTGGCGGTGCTCAACCGCGCCGACTACGAATTCGACGCGCACGTGCCGCACGCCCTCCGGGGCGGCCTGACGCAGGCCCAGGTCGACGCGGTCCGCGCGCCGGTACCCCGACCCGGCGCTGTTCGACGGGACCGCGCGGCTGGTGCTCGAACTCAGCGACGCCATGACCCGCGACATCGAGGTGCCCGACGCGCTCGACGCCCGGGTCCGCGCCGCCTTCCCGACGCAGACGCACCTGGACCTCGTCGCCACGGTCGCCGCGTACAACATGGTGTCGCGGCTGCTCGCGGCGCTGCGCATCGGGCACTGAACCCGGTCGCCTGCGCCGATCCCGGCCGCCGCATCGGTCACCGCCCCTTTCCTCCCCGTCCGCGCCCAGGAACGCCCATGACCCCGCACCCTTCCGCTCCCGCGCCGGCCCCGGCGCCCGTCCCGACCCATGCCCTGCTGGTCCAGGCGCTGCTCGCGCCCGGCGACGCGACGGCGGCCTTCCGCGCCTGGGAGGCGCTCGCCGCCAGCTGGGAAACCGCCAGCGACTGGGACGCGCCGCGCGGCACCCTGCGCCTGGAACGCCTGGCCCATGCCGCGGCGTCCGACGGCCCCCGGCCGGCCTACGCCTATTTCCGGCTGCCGGCGCCGCACCCGATGGACACGCGCGACGCGCTCGCCTTCGCCGTCGCCGCCGAGACCGCCTTCCCCGCGGCGCGCGAGCTGCGGGCGGCCCGGCTCGAACGCGTCTTCGCGGCCGAGGGCGCGTCCGCGGGCGCCGCGCCGCGGATGCACTACGTCGTCGAGATGGATCCGGAGGCCGGCTGGATGCCGGACATCGCCCGCTGGTACGACGAGGAGCATATGCCCGGCCTCGCCGCGGTGCCCGGCTGCGTGCGGGCCGAGCGCTTCCTGAACCACGACAGCGGCCCGCTCTCGCTGGCCTGCTACGACCTGGAGACGGAAGCGGCCTTCAATTCCCCGCCCTGGCTGGCGGTGCGGGCCACCGACTGGAGCAGCCGGATGCGCCCGCATTTCACCAATACCGTCCGCACCATGTTCTCGCGCCTGCCCGCGCCGCCCGATGCCGGCGGATAGTCGCAGATGGCGCGCGATGCCGTGCCGATTGCGCGCGTAGGACCGGAAGCTACGCGTTTTCCCTGATCCGCCGACCGCTTGCCAGAACGCCGGCGCGGTGTTCCAATCGCCTCCGCGAAGGGGAGTAGCTCCCGCCTTCTGCCGTTCCAGGCCTCCGGGGCCCGCGGCAGACGGCATCGGTCAGTCGTCAATACGAAGCCCAGGCTTCCGGCGGACCGGACATAAACTCAACATCACAGCATGTCGAGCAAGACCTTCGATTGAGCCCGTTGCCGGTTTGGTCGAAGCATGGCTACCCACCTTGTCGAATTCCCCCCGAATCCGAGAAGCGCGCGTTCCCGCGTTCCGCCCCGACCGTCGACGAAGAATCGACACAACACTCGGAGTTGGAACCCCTCATGGAACTCTTCACCGCCCCCTGGTGGTCCGCGCTTCTCGCGATCATCCTGCTCGACCTCGTCCTCGCCGGCGACAACGCCATCGTCATCGCGCTCGCCGCGCGCAACGTGCCCAAGCACCTCCAGCGCAAGGCCATCGTCTGGGGCACCGCAGGCGCCATCATCATCCGTTCCGCCATGACCATCGGCGTGGTCTGGCTGCTCAAGATCCCCGGCCTGATGCTGGTCGGCGGCCTGGGCCTGGTCTGGATCGCCTACAAGCTGCTCACCGACAGCGGTGACGGCCACGGCGAGGAGGGCGGCGGCGCCACCACCTTCCTGGGCGCGATGAAGACCATCGTGATCGCCGACGCGCTGATGGGCGTGGACAACGTGCTGGCCGTCGCCGGCGCATCGCACGGCGACTTCACCCTGGTGCTGCTGGGCCTGCTCATCAGCATCCCGATCGTGATCTTCGGCAGCACCCTGGTGCTCAAGCTGGTCGAGCGCTTCCCGATCATCATCCAGGCCGGCGCCGCCGTCCTCGCCTTCACCGCCGCGAGCATGGTCACCAACGAACGCCTGCTGTCCTCGGTCTTCGGCAGCGCCGACGCGCCCACGCCCTACGGACCGGTGCTGCGCTGGACGATCATCACCGTCACCATCGTCGGCGTCCTAGGCGCCGGCTGGCTGGCCACCCGCCGCAGCAAGCGCGAGCAGACCGAAGTGCTGAAGGCCGCCGGCGTCGTGCCGGAATCCGCCCCGGCGCAGCCCGACGCCACGCCGCGCTCGCCGGCGCGCGGCTGATCGGATAAGGTGGAGTCCACCGCGTCCCCGTGCGGCAGACTCCGCTTCCCCGGACATCCTCCTGGAGCCCCACACATGCCTACCGTCATCGTCTACCTCGACGACCCCGACTACGCCCGGCGCCAGCTCTGCGCCGCCACGCCGGAAGGCGGCGTGGCCCCCGGCCACGGACCGATCCACTGGGTGCTGGTGGCCTGCGCGCCGCGCATGACCCACCGGATCAGCAAGTGGGTCAGCCACAGCGCGCGCGAGAAATGGCGCGACCGCTGGGCCGAGAAGCTCTTCGACGCGACCGTCCCCTGGCTCGCGACCCCCCAGGACCGCGTCACCGCGCTGGTCGCCCGCGGGCCCCTGCCCGACCTGCTGCGCCAGCTGCAGGCCGACCACCCGGGTGCGCACCTGGTGGACGCCCGGCGCCCCAAGGCCGGCGTGGCCCTGGAGCCGCTCCAGGCCCCGGCGCCTGCACCCGCGCCGACCGTCACCCGCCGCCCGCCCAGCCGCGGCGCGCGCTGGGTGCCCGGCACCGCCCTGGGCCTGTTCGCGGTGGCGATGAATTTCGCCATCGAATAGACGGGGTCGCGGGCGGCGCGCCCGCTCCCCGGCCTCCGGGTCCCGCTCCGCCATGGCGGCCGGTTCACTGGGAAGTCAGTGGCCGGCCGTTATGCTTTTCCGCATGAAACTCCTACTCAAGTGGCTGCTGAGCGCGGTGGCGCTGCTGTTCGTGACCTACCTCTATCCGGGCGTGGAGCTGCGCGGCTTCGCGTCGGCCCTGGGGGCGGCCCTGGTGATCGGCCTGCTCAACCTGGTCGTGCGGCCGGTGCTGGTGCTGCTTACGCTGCCGGTCACGATCCTGACGCTCGGCCTGTTCCTGTTCGTGATCAACGCGCTGACCTTCTGGTTCGCCTCGGAGCTGTTGGGCGGATTCACCGTGGCAGGCTTCGGCGCGGCGCTGGTCGGCTCGCTCCTCTATTCGCTCCTGGGCGTGGTGATCGAAGCGGCGCTCGGCGGGCTCTTCGGCCGGCGCGGCTGAGGTCCGGACGCGCCGCGGGAACGTCGCGGCGCCGCATGGCCGACGGCCGCAGGGCGGCAGCGGACCGCCGCCGGCTCGTGCCGTCCTGCCCGACCGCAGGGGCCGGCGCGTCCGGCCGCGGCCGCGCGCGCCGGTTGCGCCGCGCGTCAGGTCAGAACTTCTCCTTCTTCGCGTCGGCTTCCCAGTCCTTGCGCATCTGCTCCACCTCGCGCAGGCGGCTGTCCACGATGGACGCCTCGATGTGGTCGACCCCGCCCGGCATGCCGCGCCGCACGAGTTCCTGGCCCGCCCGGAACCGGTCCACCGCCGCCGCGTAATCCAGCAGCGCGACCTGCGCCTCCGCGTCGGCGCGCACCGCGTGCAGCGGCTGTCCCATGGCGCGGTAGAGGGTGCCCAGCGCCTGCCAGGCCGTGGCGTCCCGGGGATGCAACACGACCCAGGCCCGCAGGCGCTGCGCCGCGTCCGCCCGCCCGCCGACGGCGCGCCCGGCGCCCCCATCCGCCTGGGCGGCGGCCGCGCCGCCCGGACGGCCTTCGCCGGCACCGCCCGCCTCCTGGTCGATCGCGCGCGTCCACAGCAGCAGCTCGGGCCTCGGCATGGCTGCCTGCGGCGGCCCCAATGCCTGCAAGGCCTCCGCCGGCCGACGCGCGTCGAGCGCCACTTCGGCCGCCAGCAGCCGCGCCTGCCGGGCCGCGCCCGGATCCGCCGCGACGGTCGATGCGAGCCGCGCCGCCGCGGCGCGCGCGGCCGGGTGGTCGCCCTGGCGCGCGTAGGCCATCGCCGCGGCGTAGAGCGATGCGGCCCGCCGCGGCAGCGGCAGGCCCGCGAAGCCGCGCCCGGACGGCTCCGCCGCCCAGTCGCGCAGCACGTCCATCCCCGGATTGCCGATCACCCGCGCCCGCGCCGCCATCAGGGCATGCTCCAGCGGGCCGGGACGGCCTTCCGCCCCGCCGGCCCGCACCGTGACCGCCGGCAGGGACGGCGCAGCCTCGGCCGCCGGCCGTCCGGCCGACGCCGCCCCCGTGCCGGCCGCTGCCCCGGATGCGGGCCAGCCGGCGGGAAACGCGCCCTGCGCCGCCGTGCCGCCCTGCGCTCCGGCGGCACCCGAGGCAGACGCATCCGCGGCGGCGTCCGCCGTCGGGCCCGTCGCGGCCGGCGGCGGCGCCGCCCCGCCCGTGCCCGCCGGGGCCGCGGATCCGGGCCCGCTCCCCTCGCCCATCTGCAGGCGCGACTGCATGTCGGCGATCCGCTCGGTGGTCAGCGGATGGCTGCGCAGGTAGGGGAAGCTGCCGTTGTCGTTGATGCGGGAGGCTTGCTGCAGCTTGTCGAACATGCTCACGAAGCCGCGACCATCGAAGCCGGCCTGCGTCATCACGCCGTAGCCCACCCGGTCCGCCTCGCGCTCCATGTCGCGCGAGAAGTTGAGCTGGTTCTGCGCCGTCACCCGCCATGCCGCCGGTCATCAGCGCGCTGCCCGCATGCGGGTTCCGGCTGGCCGCCAGCGCGCCCAGCACCATCGCCGCGATCATCATCGGCATGGTGCGGCCCTGCTGCTCGCCCATACGGGCGATGTGGCGCTGGGTGACGTGGCTCAGCTCGTGCGCCATCACCGAGGCCACCTCGTCGGCCGATGCGGTGATGCCGACCAGCCCCGAATGCAGCCCCAGGTAGCCGCCCGGCAACGCGAAGGCGTTCACCGTCCGGTCCCGCCCCAGCAGGATGCGCCAGGCGAAGCGCTCCTCCAGTTCCGGCGACAGATCGCCCCGGGCTCGGGCCGCGACCACCAGCGGGTCCCAGATGCGCTGCACGTAGTCGACCAGCATCAGGTCGTCGACGTAGTCCGGGTCGCGGTAGAGCTGCCGGGCGATGCGGTCGCCCAGCCGGCGCTCGGCGCCCGAGGTCATGTCGCTGCCGTCGCCGAGCGTGGGGAGCTGCGCCGTCGCGAGCGCGGGCGACACCAGCATCAGCAGCGCGCCGAGCGCGAGGCCGCTCAACGTCGCAGAGCTGCCTCCGCCCCTGCGCAGGCCTGTGCGGCGGCGGGAGGGTACGCGGAAGCGGGAGGGATCGGGGCGCGAAAGCATCGCCGTATGATCCGCCAAGACTTCGGGCGTTCCGTCGCCCCTGGGCGA
Source organism: Xylophilus ampelinus (assembly GCA_036946225.1). Taxonomy (GTDB): domain Bacteria; phylum Pseudomonadota; class Gammaproteobacteria; order Burkholderiales; family Burkholderiaceae_C; genus JAKOND01. The sequence goes on along the minus strand of JAQIJO010000001.1, from coordinate 847,192 downwards.
TGCTCTTGCCCGGCTGGGGCTTTCGACCCCCGTTGCCCCCGGAATCCCTCGTCACGCCGCCGCAGCACTTCCTTCCATGAACGACATCTCTTCCGCCACCGCCGCAGATGCGGACGACGCCCCCCGCCTCACCCACTTCGACGCCCAGGGCCAGGCCCACATGGTGGACGTCGGCGACAAGCCCGCCACCCGCCGCGTCGCCATCGCTTCCGGCCGCATCGAGATGCAGCCGGCGACCTTGGCGCTGATTCAGTCGGGGACGTCCAAGAAAGGGGATGTGCTGGGGATCGCGCGCATCGCGGGGATTCAGGCGGCGAAGAAGGCGAGTGACCTAGTGCCGCTCTGCCATCCATTGGCGTTGACACGGGTGACGATTGAATTTGCGGCGGTGGGCGAGGACGGATCGGCGGTTCCTGCGATTCAATGTAGCGCGACCGTAGAAACCACCGGCCCCACCGGCGTGGAAATCGAAGCCTTGGCCGCAGTCCAGATCGCTCTCTTGACGATCTACGACATGTGCAAGGCGGTGGATCGAGGAATGGTTATCCGGAATATTCAAATGAGAGAAAAGCACGGCGGCAAATCGGGAAGCCACACAATCAAGTGAATGTTATTCCAGCAATTCGTCCTCATTTTTTCGAAATGACCTGAAGAAGTCGACTTTCAGGCTATTTACATTCTTACTGAGATCTCGGTCTAACTAAGCCATAGACCTTCTTCGACTTATCGAAGAAGGTTTATCCAAAACATCAACTGTTAAGTTGCCTTGCAAGAGCCAGGAAGATATTTCAGAGGCATAGGATTGGTACCAGCCGGACCACATCTCCACTCAGTGATGGTTTTTCCACCATCAGTTGTACCAACGAGTGCCGTGCCGCTAACGTAAGGCACGAGCGAGATGCTATTCGCAGTTGCAGAAGTATCACCCTTCAGATTAGTAGCGTTTCCAACGATAGTGATGACACCGTTTGAAGTGGACGAGCCGGACGAGACCATTTTAGTTGCAGTGATCGAGCAAGCAGATGCCAAAGGAGTTGATACATCTGCATTTGGCGAATTCTGAACAGTATCCGTGACTGCAGCGCGGCAGCTCGAGGCAGCCAAGATGGCCTCAGAGACGCGAGCACGAACGGTATAATCCTGATAGGCAGGCAGAGCCACAGCAGCCAGAATACCGATGATTGCCACGACGATCATCAGTTCAATTAGGGTGAAACCCTTCTGCGCTCCACGGCGAATAGAATGCTTCATGAAAAACTCCGTTAGTAGTGGGTGAGGGACGTAGAGTACTGAGCAGTTCGCGTGCCAACTCGTTTTCACTGAGCCTGACTACTCAAAAATAGTACAAAAGTATCTAATTGTCACTTAGGCAAGCAAAAAACTGTTCGGTGTGACAATTTCTGTCAGGCCGCCTCGGCCAGTTCGAAGTGCAGCAGCGCGCCGGCCAGTTCGACCACGTCGTCGTGCTGCAGCGCGACCGCGCCGGTGAAGCCGATGGCTTCGCCGTTCAGGACCGGCGTGCTGTCGCCCTCGGCGTGGGCCAAGAGGTAGCGGTCGTCCTCGCGTTGCACGAGGGCGATGGCCGTGCCGCGCTTGCCCAGGGTGCTGACCGGCTTGCGGAGTTCGACCGTGCGTCCGCTGGCGGGGCCGGAGATGACGGTGATGCGCCCGAGCCGTGCGGGCATGGCGGCCGGCGGGGACGCGGCCCTGTCGAACAGCGCGAAATCCATCTCCGCCGTCGAGACCGAGACGGACATATCCGCATCGGCGTCCGTTCCGGACGCCGATGCGGACGGCAGCGACGCGAACGCGGAAGCCTCCGCATCCGATCCGACCCAGGCGGTCGGCGCGGCCGCCAGATCCTGGATGCGGATGCGGTAGCGGCCGATCTCGACCGCGTCGCCCTCCTCCAGCAGGCGCTGCTGCACGACCTTCTGGCCGTTCACGAAGGTGCCGTTGGTGCTGTTGCGGTCTTCCAGCAGCGTGCCTTCCGGCGTCTGGCGCAGCACCGCGTGCTCGCCGCTCACCGAGCGGTGGTCGAGCACGATGTCGTTGTACGGACGGCGTCCCAGGGTGATGCATTCCTGGTCGAGGGTGGCGTCCACCACCGTGGCGGTGTCCAGCGACACCAGGATCCGGCGACTCATGGCGAGTTTCCCTATGCGATATATGTAATCTGCGGTAACAATCCGCAAGCGGATGATAGTCCCAGCCGCGGCTTCGCAAAAGGGGAAAAAGCCATGAAAAAAGCCGGAAGGGCGAACCCTCCCGGCTTTGCGGGGCGTCGGCGGGCCCGGGGGCCCGTCGTCTGGCCGGCGTCAAGCGGCCGCGGCGCGGCGGTGGGCCCGCGCGGCGAGCAGCTTGCCGACGACCAGCACGAAGACCGCGCCGGCGACCGCCGCGGCGTAGTGGAACCAGTGGTTGGCTTCCAGGAAGCCGCGCAGTGTCACGTCGTTGGCGATGGTCTCGCCCGCCACCCAGCCGATCAGCGCGGCGCCGAACATGACGATGATGGGGAAGCGCTCCATGACCTTGATCATCAGCGCGCTGCCGAAGATCACCAGCGGGATGCTGATGGCCAGGCCCAGGATCAACAGGACGGTGCTGCCGTGGGCGGCGGCGGCGACCGCGATCACGTTGTCCAGGCTCATGACCAGGTCGGCGATCAGGATGGTGCGGACGGCGGCGGACAGGGTGCCGTGCTCCTTGGATTCGCCTTCGCTCTCGTCTTCCTCGCTCAACAGCTGGGTGCCGATCCAGAGCAGCAGGCAGCCGCCGATGATCTGCAGGTAGGGCAGCTCCAGGAGCTTGGCCGCGACGACGGTCAGCACGATCCGCAGCACGACGGCGGCGCCGGAGCCCCAGAAGATGGCCTTCTTCTGCTGCTCGGGGGGCAGGGAACGGGCGGCCAGGGCGATGACGACGGCGTTGTCGCCCGACAGGATGATGTTGATCCAGACGATCTCGATCAGGCCCACCCAGAAGGCGGTGGAAGACAGGAATTCCATATGCGAATGCTCCAGCTGTTATGAATGCGAGAGCGCCCCGGGCGGTGGCCGTCCGGGGCGCTTCTCTTTTTTGTGCGGAGGGGAGTGTAGCGGGGACCGGCGCGGATGCCAGTCCGTAATAGTGCGTACCCCCGGGACCGGCGCGGGCGCCGGCCCGCCGCTGCGGGATGCGGACGCTTACAGCATCGACTTGAGCAGGCGGCCCATTTCGGACGGGTTGCGGGTGATCTTGAAGCCGCTTTCCTCCATGACCGCCAGCTTGGCGTCGGCGGTGTCGGCGCCGCCCGAGATCAGCGCGCCGGCGTGGCCCATGCGCTTGCCGGGAGGCGCGGTGACGCCGGCGATGAAGCCGACGATCGGCTTCTTCATGTTGTCCTTGCACCAGCGGGCGGCTTCGGCCTCGTCCGGGCCGCCGATCTCGCCGATCATGATGACGGCGTCGGTGTCCGGGTCGTCGTTGAAGGCCTTCATCACGTCGATGTGCTTCAGGCCGTTGATCGGGTCGCCGCCGATGCCGACGGCCGACGACTGGCCGATGCCCAGCTCGGTGAGCTGCGCGACGGCTTCGTAGGTCAGGGTGCCGGAGCGGCTGACCACGCCGACGCGGCCCTTCTTGTGGATGTGGCCGGGCATGATGCCGATCTTGATCTCGTCGGGCGTGATCAGGCCGGGGCAGTTCGGGCCGAGCAGCAGGGTCTTCTTGCCGCCGGCGGCTTCCTTGGCCTTCATCTTGTTGCGCACTTCGAGCATGTCCCGGACCGGGATGCCTTCGGTGATGCAGATCGCCAGGTCGAGGTCGGCCTCGACGGCTTCCCAGATGGCGGCCGCGGCGCCCGCGGGCGGCACGTAGATCACCGAGACGGTCGCGCCGGTCTGGCCGGCGGCTTCCTTGACCGAGGCGTAGATCGGGATGTTGAAGATCGACTCGCCGGCCTTCTTCGGGTTCACGCCGGCCACGAAGCAGTTCTTGCCGTTCGCGTATTCCTGGCACTTCTCGGTGTGGAATTGGCCGGTCTTGCCGGTGATGCCCTGGGTGATGACCTTGGTGTCTTTGTTGATGTAGATCGACATGACGTGTGTTCCTTACTTGACGGCTGCAACCACTTTTTGGGCCGCTTCGGCCATCGTGTCGGCGCTGATGATCGGCAGGCCGGATTCGGCCAGCATCTTCTTGCCCAGCTCTTCGTTCGTGCCCTTCATGCGCACGACCAGGGGCACCTGCAGGTTCACGGCCTTGCAGGCGGTGATGACGCCGGTGGCGATGGTGTCGCACTTCATGATGCCGCCGAAGATGTTGACCAGGATGGCCTTGACCTTAGGGTTCTTGAGCATGATCTTGAAGGCCTCGGTGACCTTCTCGGGGGTGGCGCCGCCGCCCACGTCCAGGAAGTTGGCCGGCTCGGCGCCGAACAGCTTGATGGTGTCCATGGTGGCCATGGCCAGGCCGGCGCCGTTGACCAGGCAGCCGATGTCGCCGTCGAGGCTGATGTAGGCGAGGTCGAACTTGCTGGCCTCGATCTCGGCCGCGTCTTCCTCGTCGAGGTCGCGCAGGGCGACGATCTCGGGCAGGCGGAACAGCGCGTTGCTGTCGAAGTTGAACTTGGCGTCGAGGGCCGTCAGGTTGCCCTTGGAGTCGCAGTTCAGGGGGTTGATCTCCACCAGCGACGCATCGGTGTCCATGTAGCACTTGTAGAGCTTGGCGAACAGGTCCACGGCCTGGTCGACGGACGCGCCGGTCAGGCCGATGGCCGCGGCGATCTTCTTGCTCTGCGCTTCGGTCAGGCCGGTCAGCGGGTCGATCAGCTCGGTGACGATCTTCTCGGGGGTGGAATGGGCCACTTCCTCGATGTCCATGCCGCCTTCGCTGGATGCGATGAAGGCGACCTTCTGGGTGCCGCGGTCGGTGACCAGCGAGACGTAGAGTTCGTTCTTGATGTCGGCGCCGTCCTCGATGTAGAGGCGGCGGACCTTCTGGCCTTCGGGGCCGGTCTGGTGGGTCTTGAGCTGCATGCCCAGGATCTCGCCGGCGAGGCGCTTGACGTCGTCGACCGACTTGGCCACCTTCACGCCGCCGCCCTTGCCGCGGCCGCCCGCATGGATCTGCGCCTTGACCACCCAGACCGGGCCGCCGAGCTTCTGGGCGGCCTCGACAGCCTCCTGCACCGTGAACGCCGGGATGCCGCGCGGAACCGGGACGCCGAACTTGCGCAAGATTTCCTTGCCTTGGTATTCGTGAATCTTCATGAGTGCTCTCAGGAATGAAGGGAGAAAGGGAGAGGAAGGGAAAGCGGTCGCCGGGTGGTCAACGCGTCGGCCCCAGCATTGCACTGCGGCGGTGTCCGGCGGGGCCGGCCGCAGGGCGCGGGCCGCCGGGCGCCGTCGGTTGGCGCGTAATCGCGGACTGTATCATGGGCCTGTCGCGGAGCCGCCCCGGCCCCGGGGGAGCGCATGCCGGCCGGCGGCGCCGGACACCAGGCCTTCCGCTTGAACGCGGAATGAACATCTAGTGAATTGCCGGTGAATATTGCGGCTGTCACGGCGCTTTCACCGCCTCCCGGCCGGCCGGCGCTACCCTCGCGGGCTCCGTCCCCTTCCCGATCCCCACCACGGTCCGGACCGACCGTCTTTTTCTGCGCAGGAGCAACGATGTCCAAGGTATTCATCGACGGCGAGGCCGGCACCACAGGCCTGCAGATCCGCGAACGGCTGCAGGGCCTGCCCCAGGTCGAGCTGGTGAGCATCGCGCCCGAGCGGCGCAAGGATCCCGCCGCCAAGCGCGAGCTGCTGGCCGGGGTGGACCTGGTGATCCTGTGCCTGCACGACGACGCCGCGCGCGAGACGGTGGCGCTGGTCGACTCGCTCGAGGGCCGCAAGCCGAAGATCATCGATGCCTCGACCGCGCACCGGGTCGCGCCGGGCTGGGTGTTCGGCTTCCCGGAACTGGCCGCCGGCCAGGCCGCCGCGGTGGCCGCCGCGGACCGCGTCGCCAACCCGGGCTGCTACGCCACCGGCGCGATCGCGCTGGTGCGGCCGCTGGTCGACGCGGGCCTGCTGCCGGCCGACCACCCGATCGCGCTGCCCTCGGTCAGCGGCTATTCCGGCGGCGGCCGCAGCATGATCGAGGCCTACGAGGCCGGCGCCGCCGCGCCCTTCGAGACCTACGCGCTGGGCCTCAAGCACAAGCACATCCCCGAGATCATGCGCTACACCGGCCTGACGCGGCGGCCGGTCTTCATCCCGTCGGTGGGCAATTTCCGCCAGGGCATGCTGGTGCAGCTGCCGCTGCACCTGGACCTGCTGCCGGGCGCGCCGAAGGCCTCCGACCTGCACGACGCGCTGACCGCGCACTACGCGAAGAGCAACACGCCCGCGCAGTTCGTGCGGGTGCTGCCGCCGACCGAGGACGGCAAGCTCGACGCGCAGGCGCAGAACGACACCAACGACCTCGAACTGCGCGTGTTCCCGAACGAGGACCATCGCCACGCGGTGCTGATCGCGCGGCTGGACAACCTGGGCAAGGGCGCCAGCGGCGCGGCGGTGCAGAACCTGCGGCTGATGCTGGGGATCTGAGCGCACGGGGCCGCGGCGCGGTCCCCGGACGTGCAGGAGGAGGCGGGCGCCCCACCGGGTGGCCTGCCTTTTTCGTGGGCGCGGGACCGCGGGCCCCGGGCGCGATCCCGCAGGCGGATGCGCCGGCAGGTCGCGGGCGCGCGAGCCCCGCGGACCGGACCGGACCGCGCGCCGCGCCGGACGCCGCCCGCCGCCGGGGCCCGCCGCGGCGCGATCCCGCAGGCTATGTCGCCTTGCGCCGGCGGACCGCACGCGGCCTGCCTAGACTGCGGGCATGCCTTTGCCCCTGCACGACTACGCCCTCGCCTTCGGCAAGAGCCTGCTGCTCACCGTCGCCACGCTGCTGCCGATCATCAATCCGCCGAGCACCGCGACGGTCTTCCTCTCGCTGACCGACGGCGCCTCGGACGCCACCCGCCGCACCCTGGCGGGCCGCATCGCGCGCAACGTCTTCCTGCTGATGCTGGCCTGCACGCTGATGGGCTCCTACGTGCTGGACTTCTTCGGCATCTCGCTCGACATCGTGCGGGTCGGCGGCGGGCTGCTGGTGGTGGCGATCGGCTGGCGGCTGCTCCACGCCACCCAGGCCGCCTCGGCCCAGTCGACCCGCCTGGCCGAGGCCTTCACCCCGGAGATGGTCAACCGGACGGCCTTCTACCCGCTCTCCTTCCCGATCACCTGCGGGCCCGGCACGCTGGCGGCGACGATCACCGTCGGGGTGAGCCTGAGCGATCCCTCGCTCGCGCTCGGCCTGGCGCGCACCGCCGGCGCGGTCGCCGGCCTCGGCCTGGTGGCCCTGACGGTCCTGCTGTGCTACCGCTACGCGCAGCACCTGCTGCGGCCGCTGGGCGAGACCGGCACGGTGGTCTTCCTGCGGCTCTCGGCCTTCATCCTGCTGTGCCTGGGGGTGCAGATCCTGTGGGACGGCGCGAGCGAGCTGCTGGTGGACGTGCTGCGCCGCGGGCTGCTGGCGGCCGACCGGCCGCTGGAGGCCTGAGGCGGCCGGGCGCGGCGCTCAGGCGCCCGGACCGCCGTCCTCGCCCTCGTCCGGCGCGCCGGCCGCGGCGAGGACCTTGCGCACCACCTCGCCGCCGAAGCCCCGGGCCATCAGGAAGCGGGCCTGCTTGGCGCGCGCCGCGGCGTCGGCCGGCGGCGCGTCGAAGCGGCGGCGCCAGACCTCGCGCGCCCGGCCGAGCTCGGAGTCCTTGAGCCCGGCGACGGCCTCGGCCACCGCCTCGGGCGCGATGCCCTTGGACTGGAGCTCCTGGCGGATGCGCGCCGCGCCGAGCCGGCCCGCGCGGCGCTGCACCAGCGACTCGACCACCCGCGATTCGCTGATGAAGTCCTTGGCGGTCAGATCGTCGAGCACCCGCGCCAGCTCGCCGGGCTGCTCCTCGTGCGGGGCCAGCTTGCGTTCGAGTTCGGCGCGGGAATACTCGCGCGCCGCCAGCAGGCGCAGCGCGCGGCCCTTGAGCGAAGGTGCGGCGAATGCCATGGGGAATGCCTCCGGGCGCCTCGCGCGCCCCGTGTCCTGCGATGTCCCGGTCGTTCGATGCGCCGGGAATGCTATGAAAAAAAGAGCTGCCGGCGCAGGCAGGACCTGCACCGACCGCTCTTTTCATGGAAGTTTACGCACCCCGCCGCCGCACCGGGCGGCCGGACCGCCGCGGCACGGCCCGGGGCCGCGCGCCGCGCCGCCGGAGGACGGCGCGGCGGCTGGCGGTCAGCCCGCGGCGGCTTCCTCGGCGGGCTGGGCGGCGCCGGCGGCCACCGGCGGCAGCAGGGCCACGCCCAGGCTCTCGCGCACCCGGTTCTCGATCTCACGGGCGAGGTCGGGGTTCTCGCGCAGGAACTCGCGGGCGTTGTCGCGGCCCTGGCCGATCTTCTCGCCCTTGTAGGCGTACCAGGCGCCGGACTTGTCCACGACCTTGGCCTCGACGCCCATGTCGATGATCTCGCCCTCGCGGCTGATGCCCTCGCCGAACAGGATGTCGAACTCGGCCGTCTTGAAGGGCGGGCTGACCTTGTTCTTGACCACCTTGACCTTGGTTTCGTTGCCGATGGCCTCGTCGCCCTTCTTGACGGTGCCGATGCGGCGGATGTCCAGGCGCACCGAGGCGTAGAACTTCAGCGCGTTGCCGCCGGTGGTGGTCTCGGGGCTGCCGAACATCACCCCGATCTTCATGCGGATCTGGTTGATGAAGATCACCATGCAGTTGGTCTTCTTGATGGTGGCGGTCAGCTTGCGCAGCGCCTGGCTCATCAGCCGGGCCTGCAGGCCGGGCAGGCTGTCGCCCATGTCGCCCTCGATCTCGGCCTTGGGCGTCAGCGCCGCGACCGAGTCGACCACGATCAGGTCCACCGCGCCGGAACGCACCAGCGAGTCGACGATCTCGAGCGCCTGCTCGCCGGTGTCGGGCTGGCTGATCAGCAGGTCCTGCAGGTTGACGCCGAGCTTCTGGGCGTACTGGGTGTCGAGCGCGTGCTCGGCGTCGACGAAGGCGCAGGTGCCGGCCTGCTTCTGCATCTCGGCGATGACCTGCAGCGTCAGCGTGGTCTTGCCGGAGGATTCCGGGCCGTAGATCTCGACCACCCGGCCGCGCGGCAGGCCGCCGACGCCGAGGGCCACGTCCAGGCCCAGCGAGCCGGTGGAAACGACCTGGATGTCCTCGATCTTCTCGCCTTCGCCGAGGCGCATGATGGTGCCCTTGCCGAACTGCTTCTCGATCTGGGCGAGGGCAGCCTGCAGCGCCTTGGCTTTTTCGGCGGCGGGGACGGTGTTCGTGACGGTGGAAGGCGAGCTCATGAATAATCCTTGTGAGACAATGGGTTGCGCTTTTAGGCATCGTCCGCGGCGCGTTGCCGTACTGGATGCTTGGACAGTAGTTTATGGCAGGGTCAAAAAATTAAATAGCGATTTATAGTCAGTTTGGCTTACCATTTTCCGATGGTTCCGCCCCCTGCTCCCAGCCCCCCGGAGAGCCCTTCGGAAAGCGCTCCGGACCGCGCCGCCGGCGCCTTCGGCAGCGTCCCGGAGGGCAGCCCGCCCGACTGGCGGCAGACGCACCTGGGACGGCTGCTGGGGCAGGCGATGCGGCGCTTCGACGCGCGGGTGCTGGCCCTGATGGCGCACGATCCCGAGGTCCCGCTGGCGCTGTCGAACCTGGCCGCCCGCGCCCAGGTCAGCGCCGCCCACGTGCACATCACCCGCCACCTGGCGCCCGAGGGCTCGCGCCTGACCACGCTCGCCGAGGAGGCCGGCATGACCAAGCAGGCCATGGGCGACCTGGTGGACCAGTGCGCCGCCTGGGGCCTGGTGGTGCGCGAGCCCGACCCGCGCGACGCCCGGGCGCGGCTGGTGCGCTTCACGCCCGACGGGCTGGCCTGGCTGGCCGGCTTCCGGCGCGCGGTGGCCCGGGCCGAGGCGGAGTTCCGCGCCGAGGTCGGCGCCGACGTGGCCCTGGTGGTGCGCATCGGGCTCGAGGCCTACGGCAGCTGACGGCGGCCGCGCCGGCCGGCTCCCCGCGTCGCTGCGCCGGAGCGGGGCAGGAGGAATTCGTTGACATCCCGGGCCGGCTTGTATGCAATGACATGAACGACTCATTCCGGGAAAATTCATGTCCGTGCAAGGGTCGACATCGCCGAGGAGGGCTCCGCCGCAGGGCCCGCCCGCGCCGCGGGCGGCCGCGCGCGGGGACGCGGCACCCGCCGGGGGACGGCCGTGGCCGTGATCCGCCAGGCCCTGCGCAGGCGCGCCCGGTCGCGCGGCGGCGCGGCCTGGCATTTCCGTTCGCTTTCGACCCGGCTGATGCTGGTGATGCTCGGCTTCTGCCTGGTGTTCGCCATCTGCGCGGTGGCCCTGCGCACCTGGTCGGCCTGGAACAGCGGCGTGGCCGAGATGTCGAGCGACCTGCTGCTGGTCGAGCAAGCCTTCCAGCCCATCCTGGGCCGGGCCGCGCAGGACCGGGACCGCGCGCTGCTGAACGCCCATGTGGAAGCCCTGGCCAGCGCCGCGCCGATCGGCAAGGCCACGCTGACCCTCGCGCAGCGCGGCCAGCCGGCCGACACCATCACGGCGGTGCACGCCGGCTGGCGCCCCTCGTCCTGGGCGCCGGTGCGCCAGGTGGTGCTGCACGCCCCGACGGGCCCCGACCCCAACGATCCGGGCGAGACCATCGGCACGCTGACCCTCTACGGCGACGAGCGCATGCTGTGGCGCCGCATGAACGACGAGGTGCTGGGCATCGGCCTGACCCAGCTGGTGCAGGCGGTGCTGCTGGCGGGCCTGACGATGCTGGTCTGCAACCGGCTGGTGACCCACCACGTGCGGCGGATCGCGCGCCACCTGGCGGCCCTCAACCCTTCGAACCTGCACCAGCCGCTGCGGCTCGAACGGGTGGACTGCGACGACGAGCTGACCCTGCTCGTCGGCGGCGTCAACCAGTTGCAGGGCAACCTCTCGGACTACCTCCAGCGGCAGCAGCGCTACGAGAACGAGCTGGCCGACCACCGCGACCACCTGGCCGAGATGATCCAGGCGCGCACCCGCGAGCTGCAGGCCGCCAACGTGCAGCTGGAGGCGCTCTCGCGCACCGACGCGCTGACCGGGCTGGCCAACCGGCGGCATTTCGACGCGGTGACCCAGAGCGAGTTCCTGCGCGCCCAGCGCACCGGCCAGCCGCTGTGCCTGCTGCTGTGCGACATCGATTTCTTCAAGCGCTACAACGACCGCTACGGCCATGCCGCGGGCGATGCCTGCCTGCGCGCGGTGGCCCACGCGATGCGCGACGGACTGGGCCGCGCCGGCGACCTGCTGGCGCGCATCGGCGGCGAGGAGTTCGCCGTCCTGCTGCCGGCCACCGCCGAAGCGCAGGCCTGCGCGCTGGCCGAGCGCCTGTGCCGCACCACGGAAGCGCTGCGGATCGACCACGCGGCCTCGGAAGGCGCGGCCCACGTCACCCTGAGCATCGGCGTGGCCCAGCTCGACGCCAAGCTCGACGGCGGATTCGACGCGCTGTTCCGCCACGCCGACCAGGCGCTCTACCTCGCCAAGGGCCGGGGACGCAACCAGGTGGCGACCTACCGCGCCGCCGCCTGAGCCCGGACCGCGCCGCGCGGGACGCGGCGCCGCCGTGCCGCCGCCGTGCCGCCGCGGCGGCCGCCCCAAAGCGCGCCTGGCGCGGCCGGCTCCTAGAATGCGGCCACCACGAACGACACGCGCCGCCCGCGGACGGTTACAGGAGACGACATGCGCATACTCATCGCCGAGGACGACCAGGTGCTCGCCGACGGCCTGCTGCGCACCCTGCGCTCGTCCGGCGCGGCGGTGGACCACGTCGCCAGCGGCACCGAAGCCGACGCGGCCCTGCTCACCGGCCACGAGTTCGACCTGCTGATCCTCGACCTGGGCCTGCCGCGGATGCACGGGCTGGAAGTGCTGCGCAAGCTCCGCGGACGCGGCTCGGCGCTGCCGGTACTGATCCTGACCGCCGCCGACGGCGTCGAGGAACGGGTCAAGGGCCTGGACCTGGGCGCCGACGACTACATGGCCAAGCCCTTCTCGCTGCAGGAACTGGAAGCCCGGGTGCGGGCGCTGACCCGGCGCGGCATGGGCGCGCCTTCCAACACCATCCGCCACGGCCCGCTGGTCTACGACCAGGCCGGCCGTGTGGCCACGCTCTACGACCGCATGGTCGAGCTGTCCGCGCGCGAGCTGGGCCTGCTGGAGGTGCTGCTGCAGCGCGCCGGGCGCCTGGTCAGCAAGGAGCAGCTGGTGGAGCACCTGTGCGAATGGGGCGAGGAGGTGAGCAACAACGCCATCGAGGTCTACATCCACCGCCTGCGCAAGAAGATCGAGAAGGGCCCGGTGCGCATCGCCACCGTCCGCGGCCTCGGCTACTGCCTGGAGAAGATCCCGCACTGAGCCCGGCGCGGTGCCCGGCGCCGGGGACCGCGGGGCTCGGCCGGCCGTGCCGCGATGAAGATCTTCCAGCGCCGCCACCGCTCGCTCTTCGGGGAGATCCTGGACTGGATGCTCACCCCGCTGGCGCTGCTGCTGCCGCTGTCGCTGGGGCTGACCTGGCTGGTGGCGCAAGGGCTGGCCAACAACCCCTACGACCGCGCGCTGGAGACCAGCGCGCGCACCCTCGCCCGCCAGGTGCTGGCGCAGTACGGCGAGGCGCCCTTCCGGCTCGACGCGCCCGCCCCCGCCGCGGCCGACCTGCCCGGCGACGCGGCGCGCGAGCCCCTGGACGCCCTGCACGACGAGGACGGCTACCGCGTCCTCTTCCAGGTCCGCGACGGCGCGGGCGACCTGCGCGGCGGCGACCCCGACCTGCCGCTGCCCGACATGGACGACTGGCAGCAGCGGCCGCGCCGGGTCTACCTGCGCGACGAGCAGTGGCGCGGCGAGCGGGTGCGCATCGCCTACCTCTGGATCGACCTGCCGCCGCCGGGCGGCGGCGCGCCGCACGAGGCGCTGCCAGAGGCCGCGGCCGACGCCTTCCCGCCGTCCACCCTGGAGCAGCGCCTCGCCGAGACGGGCGTGTCCCAGCTCCAGGGCTGGACCGCGCCCGACGCCGCGCCGCCGCAGCAGCAGCGCTCGCGCTTCCTGGTGCAGGTGGCCGAGACGCGCGAGCGCCGCGCGATGCTGGCCACCGAGATCGCCAAGGGCGTGATGATCCCGCAGCTGGCGATGCTGCCGCTGGCGATCCTGCTGATCTGGCTGGCGCTGGCCCGCGCGATCAAGCCGCTGCACGCGCTGGAGGCCCGCATCCGCGCCCGCAAGCCCGACGACCTGAGCCCGCTCGACGACGGCGAGGCGCCCTACGAGGTCGAGCCGCTGGTGTCCTCGGTCAACGACCTGCTGCAGCGGCTGGGCGATTCGATGGCCACCCAGAAGCGCTTCCTCGCTGACGCCGCCCACCAGCTCAAGACCCCCCTGGCCGGGCTGCGCATGCAGGCCGACCTGGCGCAGCGCGAGGGCGCCAGCGCCGAGGAGCTCAAGCGCTCGCTGCAGCAGATCGGCCGCGCCAGCGTGCGGGCCACCCATGCGGTCAACCAGCTGCTGTCGCTGGCCCGGGCCGAGGCCGGCGGCGTCGCCATCGCGCGCCGGCCCTGCGACCTGGCGCGCCTGGCGATGGAGGCGGTGCGCGAGGCGGTGCCCCGCGCGCTCGACCGGCGCATCGACCTGGGCTACGAGGGCGCGCAGCCCGGCAGCCCCGGCGTCACCGTGCCGGGCAACCCGACGCTGCTCTACGAGATGGTGCGCAATCTGCTCGACAACGCCATCGCCTACACGCCGGCGGCCGTGGCCGCGGCCCGGGCGGACGGCGCCGTGGCGGCGGCCGGCGCGGCGGACGCGCCACCACTGGAGCCGGAGACGGACCCCGGAGATGCCGCCGCGGGCGGCCCTCCGGAGGCGACCCGCACCGCCGGCATGGTCACGGTGCGGGTGCACGTCGACGCCGCGGCCGGCCGGGTCGTGCTGCAGGTCGAAGACACCGGCCCCGGCATCCCGCCGGCCGAGCGCGCACTGGTCTTCCAGCCCTTCTACCGCATGCTGGGCAACGAGGCGGACGGCTCGGGCCTGGGCCTGCCCATCGTGCAGGAGATCGCGCGCCAGCACGGCGCGGTCGTCACCCTAGAGGATGCACGCCCGGGCCATGTGCGGCTCGGGGTGCGGGTCGCGGTGGGCTTCCCGCTCGCCGAGGCGCCAGCGGCCGCGGAGGCCTGAAATCCTCGAAAACAGCAGTCGAATCAGGCCCCAGCCCTGGCAACACCTAGGCAGCAAGCTATCTTTTCAGGAGCAGACTGCCGCCGGATCGCAAGCGGGCGTCGTGCGCCCGCGCCGGCGGCCGGATTCAGCGGTCGCGGCGGCGGTGGATCGCCGCGATCCCGGCGATGCCCAGCAGCACCAGCGCGATCGAGGCCGGCTCCGGCACGGTGGAACGGGCCGCGACGGCGTTGGCGGCGATCACGTAGAGGCGGTCGATGGCCAGGTCCTTGGCGTAGCCGCCGCCGGGCGCGTTGAAGACGAAATCGAGCGCGTAGTTGCCCGCCGCGGCGATGTTCACCGTCCCGGCGTACTGCACCCAGGCGGCCGTCGGCAGCGAGGAGACGGCGGAGCCGCCCAGACGGGTCCCGGCGAACACCAGGGCGAAGCTCGCGTCGACCGGGTTGCCCATGCCGTTGGCCGGCGCGTAGGCGTCGAAGCCAAAACGGTAGGTGCCGGCGGACAGGCTCAGGGTCTGGCCGATCTTCGCGTTGAGCGCGTAGTCGTTCGAGAAGTAGGCCGCCTTCTGGCCTGCCGCGTCCGGGCTCGGGCCTGCCAGGCCGTCGGCCCGCACTGCCTCGCCGAACGCGCCGTTGGAGGTCGAGCCGTAGGTGACGGTGGCGGCGCCGCTGCCGGCCGTCGACCAGCCGGCCAAGCCGTTCTCGAAGCTGCCGTTGGCCAGCAGGTTGACCGGCGCGGCCAGGGCGCCGGCGGTGGACAGGAGGGAAGCCAGGCAGACCGGCAGGAGACGGGAGGACGGCATGGGAAGACTCGGTGCGGGAGGCGGAACCGGGCGGAGGTTCGCGCCGGCAGGGGATGGATTCGACGCCGGGATCGCCGGCAGGACGAGAAGATACTATTTGTATCTTTTTTTATCCAATCGTAATTTCCTATCGCCGCATTCAGGATCGGTTGGTTTTCAATGCGGGCGCTTCCCTTCCCTCCCGCGCCACAGGCGCCGCCAGGACCCATCCCCGGCCGGCCCGCGCCTCAACCCGGCACGGGCGGTCCCGATCGCCGGACCGTGCAGAACTGGAAGGCGAAGGGCTTGGCACCCAGCCATGCGCGCAACGGCGCGCAGTCCGCCGGCCTCCAGCGCTGGCCAAGTGCGCAGCAGCCAGGCCGTTTTCCCCAGCGCGCACAGCGCCGTGGCGTTGCCGCCCATGGTGTTGCCCAGCCCGAACAGCAAGGGGGCGCCCTGGCATCCCGTCAGCATCAGCAGCGCCGGGACGCGCCCGGCGTGGCGACAGGCAAGGCGCGCCGGGAGATGCCGCGCAGCATCAGGAAATTCAGCCCCTGGAACGCGCCCAGCAGGAAGGCCACCGCCCACGGCGGCAGGTAGCCGGTCATCCAGTGGTACGGCAGGTCGATCAGCGGGTTGAAGTAGCTCTGCAGCCCCGCCAGCGCCAGGTCGCGGCCGGTGAGGAAGGGCCAAGGGTTGTACAGGTGGGCAATTCTGGAGGTCCCAGTTCGCATCCTGGCCGAGTAGGACGAAGAGCAGGCCGAATGCTGGCGGCACCAGGAGCCGTGGTGGGAGCGAGATTTTGAAAGATATCCAGAAGATCAAGCGATGACAGGAAAACATCCGCCAAGGCGACAGCGGACAAAAAAATGCTGCCAAGGGCGCCCCCGTCCAAGCTGGATGCCATCGCTCCAGGCGACACTTCCCAGACACGTATGCACAGCATGGCGGCTTGCTTGAAGGCATGCTGCAAAGACAAGCTTCGGCTTGCTTTGTCGACGCCTACAAATCAGCGCGTCCCGGTACATAAAACTTAAGGTCTTCATGCGCCTGGGTTGCCTCAGGCCTCGCTGCCTTGCAGTCAGTCATACAGGCAGGGCAGGCCCCGCCTGCTGTCGCTTTACTTCGCAGAACTGGAAGGGGAAGGGCTTGGTGCCCATATAAGCCCTCAGAGGCTTGCAATCTTTCGGATCGATAGACAGGTTGTGTGAAGCTATACCCGAAGAAGCCTCGTGCGCGTAATTACGATCTTGCACAGACAGATCTCGCCGCTGCTCTTCAGGAACGGCGAAAGCACACAACCCGCTTGCGCCTCCAGGCACCTTGAGGACTTGACGGTAAGTGGAGATTTTACGAAGCCCCCAACTGATCGCATTGCACGTCCAACCATCCGACCGGATCCCGTAATCCGCAATCGACCGGTTCAAGCGTTCCTCGATATTTTCCACAAGAGGATCCCGACCTGCCATCACGATCGCGTAGACAGATCCAGTGCGTTCGGCGAGGATCGCATCCACCCGGCGCCGATAGCCCTCCGATTCACGCAGCCTCGGATGGTTAATCGTCATGAAAACCAATTCGGCAGGAAAGTCGGGAAGGACCCAGGCGCTCGGCGTTGCCAGCACCAGCACTGTAGATCGCCCCGGTTCTGCAATCGCGGGCACCGGAACGGAATAATACGCATCGGTCCATCCGGCATGCCCATGGTTTGCAAAGCGCCCCACCGAGATTGTTACGGCGACGGTGATGAAAGCAGCAGCCCAGCGATGCGTGCTGCGCGGCGTCACCGCCCGGCTCCAGACGATCCAGACGATCAAGGGCAGAAGCAACTCCACCACGATCATGTAGCGTCCTACACTGAATACTGCGAGCCACACGAAGTAGCTCACAGCAGAAAACACCAATACAAATATCGGCCCTATGAAAAGTTGCCGCGCACTCTTCTCTTCTGTATCGCAGGCCGTGCATTTTCCAGAAAGCAAACGGGTTCCTAACGCCCGCAACAGCCAGATGATCGACAATCCATAAGCCAGTGGCCATAGCAGTTGAATCAGTGGCGTCTCATTGAAGCGACCGGGATTCAGGGTGAAGACGAACGGCCACATCAGCCACTCCCATAACCTGCGCGGACCCCAGCGTGTGTCGCCCGCCATGCCCTCCAGCGCCATATCGGATCGGAAAATTGAATTGAACTGTGGAAAGAGCGGATTTCCGAACTGTTGCCACATTTGCAGATGCCAATATCCCCCACCGATAGCTACGCCCAGTAATACGCCAGTGCACAAACTTGACACGGCTACTGCAGCACGCAGGCGATTCGGTCCACGCCAGCCTCGCAGGGCCCAGAACAGAGCGACCGCGAGACCGATCGCGTAGGGGGCATTGGTGAGCTTCACGCCCACGCCTAAACCTGTTAAGACTCCAGCGCCCAACCCTGCCGAGATTCCGAAGGATCGGCCGCTTTCAATGGTAGGCAGAGCACGGAGCAAAACCAACAGCGCAGCCAGAATTGGAAGCGCTGCGAGGTTATCTCCCATGGTGTTTGCCAGACCTGCCAGAAAGGTGGCACCCAAGCATCCCGCAAATGCCAATAGCACGGGAACGCGATGCGGCACATCGTCTTTGAGTATGTTGCGGGCGATGGCCCAAAGCAACAGCAGATTCAATCCGTGCATCGAACCCAGCAAGAATGCCGTAACGCGGGGCGGTAGATGATCAGTCATCCAGTGATAAGGCAGATCAATCGCCGGATTGAAATACGTCTCCATGCTTGCAGGAGCCAGATCGTGACCGATCCGTCCATTCAGAAATGCCCACGGATTATAGCGATGGTAATTTTGCAAATCCCAGTTGACATCCTGACCAAGGGCGACCGAGATCAATCCAAAAAACAATACGCCCAGGAAAATACCAAGGAGAGGAGGAGCATTCAAACGAAAAGGATACGTTCTCGATGCACTTAAAAAATTAAACATACCACTCCAGGCGTGATTTCACTACAGACTCACGGATACACGCTCTCTTAAATTTCGTTTTGACCCGAAGCACAAGCGAGCCACGGAAATCATTACGACCATCATTCGACGGCGTGCGCAGACCATTTTTAACTTCGCAGAACTGGTGCGAAAAAGGCTTGGTGCCCATATAAGCCAGCAGCGTGAAGGCGTCAAAGAAGGCGAGCGGACAGTAGTAGCGCAGGATCTGCACGATGGTCGACAGCACGCGCAGCCCGTCCGACAGGGTATGGAGCTTGGAGACGCTGCCGGCCGGCCGGTCCGTGTATTCCACCGGCAACTCCATGATGCGGAAGCGCTTGTCGAGCGCGTGCAGCGTCATGTCGGTTTCGACCTGGAACCCGCGACCAGGATGGCGTAGTTCTTCACGAAGCTGCGGCTGAACGCCCGGTAGCCGCTCATGATGTCCTTGAGGTCGGCCCGGAAGAACAGGTTGATCAGCTTGCGCACGAGGTTGTTGCCGAAGCCGTGCAGCCGTCGCTTGTTCTGCTCGGAATAGCTCCCGCCGGAGTGCCGGTCGCCCACCACCATGTCGGCGCTGCAGTCGAGGACGGGCCCCAGGAGGTCGCGGGCGCGGTCGGCCGGATAGGTGAGATCCGCATCCGAAATCAGGTAGGCGTCCGCGTCCACCGCGTGGAAGGCCCGGCACAGCGCGTGGCCCTTGCCCTGCCGGCGCTCGCTGAGCACTGCGCCGCGCGCCCCGGATTCCGCCAGGGTGCGGTCGGCGATCTCGGCGGTGCGGTCGCGGGAATTGTTGTCCACGACGTAGATCGCCGCCTCGGGCAGCGCGGCACGGAAGGCGAGGATCACCTCGCGGATGGTGACTGCTTCGTTGTAGGCCGGGAGGATGACGGCGATGCGGAGGCTCATTCTGCGGGATGCGTGCGGGTCGCGCGGGAAGCGCGGGCTCGGAGGAAGCGCGATTCTGCGCGCAAACCCCGCGCAATCGGCCGGCCCCGCGCGCGATGCGCCGGCGGCGCCGGATCGGACGGCCCTCCGCCCTACCAGCCCCACCCCAGATGCAGCGGCAGGTAGACCGCCATCCCGCCCGCCATGGTCCAGAGCGCGCTGCGGCGCCAGGCGTAGCAGGCGATGCCGGCGGCGGCGGCGAAGAGCCGCGCGTCCTGCCAGCCCGCGGCCAGGAAATCGCCCTGCACGGTGAGGATCTCCGGCGCGATCACCGCCGCCAGCGCCGCGCCCGGGGCGTACTGCAGGCCGCGCCCGGCCCAGCGCGGCAGGCGCAGGTCGCGCCGCGACAGGAGGAAGAAGCAGCGCGAGAGCACGGTGACCGCCGTCAGTCCGGCGATCACCGCCAGGGTCCAGGCGTCCGTCTCGCCGGCGGGCAGGGAGGGCGGCGTCACGGCGCGGTCTCCGCGCCGCGCGGCGGGACGCGGGGTTCCAGGGCCAGGCCGACCGCCACCGCCGCGACGATGGCCAGCATGAGGTTGAGCCGGAACGGCACGAAATACGCCGCCACCGCCACCGCCCCGGCCACCAGCGCGGCCAGCAGCCGCAGCCGGTCGGAGGCGAGCGAGCACAGGATGCCGAGCAGGCTCAGGATGCCGGCGAACTGCAGCCCCCAGCGCTGCGGCACCGCATCGGCCGCGAGCAGCCCGACGACGCTGGGCACCATCCACGAGACCCAGGTGACCCCGGCCATGCCCGAGAGGTAGGCCAGTTGCTCCCGGTGGCCGGCGTCGGAGGCGGCCGGCGCCGCGTAGCGGCGCACGAAGAGCACGTAGCTCGCGTCGGCGAGCAGGTAGCCGCAGAGCACGCGGCGTCGCGCCGGCAGGTGCAGCAGGTAGGGCCGCATGTGCAGGCTGAACACCACGAAGCGCATGTTGACGCAGAAGGCGGTGGCCAGGATGAGCCAGGCCGGCGCGCCGGCGATCATCAGCGGCGTGGCCGCCATCTGCGAACTGCCCGCGAAGACCAGCAGCGTCATCGCGAGCGATTCGGCGACGCTAAGGCCGGCCGAGACCATGGTCACGCCCATCATCAGGCCCCAGGCGGCGATGCCGGGCGCCTGCGGCAGCATGTCGCGCACGCCCTGCCGGAACGCCGGCTCCCCCCAGTGCTCCGGCCGCCATCCTGCCAGCCGGAACGATGCGCGGGCGAGGGTCCGGAGCCGTTCGCGCATCGGTCCGCCCGGATCAGGCCGTCCGGTCCGTCGCCGGCGCGGCGGGCCCGGCGTCGCCCTGCGGCGCCGCGGCGTCCAGCACCGCGCCCGGACGCAGCGCCGGCCAGCCGCGCAGGAAGTCGGACGCCGGCAGCCGCTTGCCGCCGGCGCGCTGCAGCGCGGTGGCGCGCAGGCGGCCCCGGCCGCACCGGACCACCAGCCCGTCGGCGTCGGCGGCGAGCACGGTGCCGGGCGCCGCGGGCCCGGCGTCGGGCGCGTCGGGCAGCGCCTCGGCGGCCCAGAGCTTGAGCGTCTCGCCGGCCAGCGCGGCCTGCGCGCCGGGGAAGGGGTCGAAGGCACGCACCCGGCGGGCGATGGCCGGCGCGTCCTCGCGCCAGTCGATGGCGGCCTCGGATTTCTCGATCTTGCGGGCGTAGCTGACGCCGGCCTCGGGCTGGGGCACCGGACGCAGCGCGCCGCGTCCGGCCGCGCGCAGGGCGTCCACGGCCATCCGTCCGCCGAGCGCGGCCAGGCGGTCGTGGAGCCGGGCCACCGTGTCGTCGGGCGCGATGGCGACGCGCTCCACCGCCAGCATGGCGCCGGTGTCGAGCCCGGCATCCATCTGCATGATGGTGATGCCGGTCTCGGCGTCGCCGGCCTCGATCGCGCGGTGGATCGGCGCCGCGCCGCGCCAGCGCGGCAGCAGGCTGGCGTGGATGTTGAGGCAACCCAGGCGCGGCGCGTCGAGCATCCACTGCGGCAGGATCAGGCCGTAGGCGGCGACCACCATCGCGTCGGCCCGCGCCGCGTCGATCGCCTGCCGCGCGGCCTGCGCCTCCTCGGGAAAGCGCCCGTCGAGCCGCAGGCTGCGCGGCTGGGCCACCGGGATGCCCTGGTCGAGGGCGAACTGCTTGACCGGCGAGGCCTGCAGCTTCATGCCGCGGCCTGCGGGACGGTCGGGCTGGGAGAGCGCCAGGACGATGTCGAAGCCGGCGGCGTGCAGCCGCTCGAGCGCGGTGCGGGCGAATTCCGGCGTGCCGGCGAAGATGATGCGCATGGGAAGGACGGGATGCGGGCGGGGCGCGTGGCGGTCGGGGGAGGCGGAAGCCGGGGGACGGGATGCGGCGGCGACGCGCCGGCGCCCAGGACCGGCAGGGCGGGCGGGCCAGCGGCGGCCGGGCCGCGGCGCCGCGGGGTCAGAAGCGCGCCGGGTCGAAGCCGCCGCGGACCTCGTCGGCGAACATGATCCGCCGCACCACGCCGGCCGGGTCGATGTGCACGTGGAAGAGTCGGGGGTTGTTGATCTCGCGGAAGCGGTAGGTCCAGACGATGCCGTCGAAGCTCGCCACCCGGCCGACGTAGGACGGGGCGCCCAGCAGGCGCTGCACCTCGGCGGCGGTCCAGCCGTCCTGCACCTGGTAGAGCGTGCGGGTCTCCAGCGCCTGGGTGCGCGACTGCAGCACCCCCTGCGGGTCGAAATCGAGGTTGAACACCTCGCGCCCGGCCGGCAGCCGCGAATACTGCAGCCGCTCGCCGCCGCCGGGCAGCGGGTAGCGGCCGGTCGGCGGGCCGAGCCGGGCCAGCACGTCCTGGGCCCGCGCGCCGACCGGCACGAAGTCGGGCGCGGCGCAGCCCGCCAGGGCCAGGGCCAGCCCCGCCAGCGCCAGCAGGCGCCGGGCGGCGGGAAGGAGGGAGTAACGGGCGGGATCGGCTGTCATCGGGAACCTCGCGGTCGGGATCGGGACGGCCCGGCGGAGGCGTCGGACGGATGCGGAGCGGCGGAGGCGGAGCGCCGCTCAGGCGGCCTTCTCCTCCCGCTGGAGCTTGACCATCTTGGTGCGGATGCGGTTGCGCTTGAGCGGCGAGAGGTACTGGACGAACACCTTGCCGTCGAGGTGGTCGATCTCGTGCTGCACGCAGACGGCGAGCAGGCCGTCGGCGTCGAATTCGTAGGGCTTGCCGTCGCGGTCGAGGGCGCGGACCTTGACCTGCGCGGCGCGCTCGACGCCGTCGTAGACGCCCGGCACCGACAGGCACCCCTCCTCGCCCACCACCCGCTCCGCGCTGGCCCAGGTGACTTCGGGGTTGACCAGCACCATCGGCCGGTTGCGCTCCTCCGACACGTCGATCACCACCACCCGGCGGTGCACGTCGACCTGCGTGGCCGCGAGGCCGATGCCGCTGGCGTCGTACATGGTCTCCAGCATGTCGTCCACCAGGGCGCGGACGCCGTCGTCCACCGCCTCCACCGGGCGGGCCACGGTGTGCAGCTTGGGATCGGGATAGCGGAGGATGGACAGGACGGACATGGCGGCAGGACGGAAGGGGATTCGGGGGCGGCGCGCGCGGCGCCGCGAAGGCATCGGGACGGCGGTGCGCGCGCGGGGACCGGGTATTTTCGTCAATTTCCCGGATGCGCGGCCGGGCCATCGCCAAAAGCATTGCCCGGACGCGGACATGCAGGCAAAATCGCTCCGCAATTTGTAACCATATCTTTCCTGGGTGCGCATCCGTTACATGGTTGCCATGCCCTGCCGAGGCGACCTCATGCGACACACCCGCCCGCAACGGGCCGCGGCCCCCGCGCCGACCTTCCCCACGACGCTCGCGGTGCCCGGCGTCCGCCGGCGCCTGCTGCTGGCCGGCGCCGGGCTGCTGGCCGGCGTCCGCGCCGCCGCGCAGACCGTCCCCGCCTACCCGGTCACCGAACGCCAGCGCGCCGTCGCGCAGCAGACCGCCGAAACCGGCATCCCCGAATCCGAGCTCGCGCCCAACGCGCCCGACCGCTACGTGGTGCGCGCCGGCGACACCCTGTGGGACATCGCGGGCATGTTCCTGCGCAGCCCCTGGCGCTGGCCGGAGCTGTGGGGCATGAACCTGCAGGACATCCGCAACCCGCACCTGATCTATCCCGGCCAGACGCTCTACCTGGAACGCAGCGGCGGCCGCGCGCGGCTGGCGACCCGGCCGGGCGGCGCGCTCGACGGCGGCCTGCCCACGGTCCGCGTCTCGCCGCGCACCCGCAGCGAATCGCTGGCCGACAGCCTGCTGCCGACGCTCAAGCCGCACCTGATCGAGCCCTTCCTGGCCGAGCCGCTGGTGGTGGACGAGAACACCCTGCTGCAGGCCCCGCGCCTGGTCGGCGTGGCCGACGCCCGCGTCCTGATCACCCGGGGCGACCGGGCCTACGTGCGCAGCAGCGGCGGCCCGGCGCTGGCCGAGCCGGAGCCGCGCACGCCGCCGTCGCGCTACCGCGTCTTCCGCAACGCCCGGGCCCTGGTCGACCCGGCCTCGGGCGCCGTCCTGGGCTACGAGGCCCAGTACGTCGGCCGCGCGGTGCTGATCCACGGCGAATCCGAGCAGGCGGTGCTGCGCGACGGCAAGGAACTGCGGGAGATCGTGCCCGCCAGCGTGGACATCACCGGCGCCAAGGAGGAGATGCGCGTCGGCGACCGCCTGCTGCCCGAGCCGCCGCGCCAGTTCCCCAACTACGTGCCGCGCGCGCCCGAGGTGCCGATCGACAACGCCCGGGTGGTGTCCATCTACGGCAGCGCGGTGGCCTCGGCGGCGCAGAACCAGGTGGTATCGATCAACAAGGGCAGCGCCGACGGGCTCGCCCCGGGCCACGTGCTCGCGCTGCTGTCCGAGGGCGCGCGCATCGTCGACGCCAGCCAGCCGGGCGAGCGCACCCGCATCAAGCTGCCCGACGAGCGCAACGGCGTGCTGATGGTCTTCCGCACCTTCGAACGGGTGTCCTACGGGCTGATCCTGCAGATCCGCGAGGGCGTGAAGGTCGGCGACCGGCTGGTCAGCCCGCGCTGAGCGCCGCGCGCCGCGCAGCGACCGCTCCCCGGGCGCTGCCGGGCCCCGCGCGGCCGCGCTTGCGCTGCGCCGGGAGCGGCGGCCGGTCGGGCCCCGCGCCACAATCGGCCCGTCCCCGGCCGCGCGCCGCCCCCGCGCCCGGTTCCCGCCACCGCCCATCCGCCGCCCCGCATGCCCTCACTGGACCGCGACGAACTCTCCGCCTGGCTCCGCCTGGAACTCACTGCCGGCGTCGGCCCGGGCACCGCGCGCCGCCTGCTGGCCGCCTTCGGGCTGCCGCAGGCGATCTTCGAGCAGCCGACCGCCGCGCTGCAGCGGCTGGCGCCGCCGGCCGCCGTGGCCGCGCTGCGCCAGGTGCCGGAACCGCTGCCCGCCCTGCTGGAAGCCACCTGGGCCTGGCTGCAGGACAGCCCCGGCCGCCATGTCCTGACGCTGGCCGACGCCGCCTACCCCGCCGCGCTGCTCGCCACCGAGGATCCGCCGCCCATGCTCTACCTGACCGGCGCGCCGCCGTTGCCCGACTGGTCGGCGCTGCGCTGCATCGCCATGGTCGGCACCCGGCATCCGACGCCCCAGGGCGCGGAGAACGCGCGCCAGTTCGGCCGGCACTTCACCGGGCTGGGCATCGCCGTGGCTTCGGGGCTGGCGCGCGGCATCGACGCGGCCGCGCACCAGGGCGCGCTCGAAGGCGCGCCGGACGGCATGCTGGCGACGATCGCGGTGGTCGGCACCGGCCTCGACCGGGTGTACCCTAAGCAGAACCTGGAGCTCGCCCGCGCCATCGCCGCCCGCGGCCTGCTGGTCAGCGAGTACCCGCTGGGCACGCCGCCGCTGGCGGCCAACTTCCCGCGCCGCAACCGCATCATCGCCGCGCTGTCGCAGGGCACGCTGGTGGTCGAGGCGGCCCAACCCTCGGGTTCGCTCATCACCGCGCGCATCGCGGCCGAGCAGGGCAAGGAGGTCTTCGCCATCCCGGGCTCGATCCATTCGCCGCAGTCGCGCGGCTGCCACGCGCTGATCCGCCAGGGCGCCAAGCTGGTCGAGTCGGCCCGGGACGTGCTGGAGGAGCTGCGGCTGCCTGCGGCCGCCCCCGGCGCCGGGTCCGCGGCGCCCTCCGCCGACCCGCGCGGCGACGGCGCATCTGCTATCGATTCGGTAGCTCCCGGCGCAGGCGGAACGGGCGCCGGCTCGGAAAACGGCCCGTGGCATCCCGCCCCGGAGGACGCGCCCGCGGCCGACCGCGACGGCCTGCTGCCCGCGCTCGACTACGACCCGGTCGGGCTCGACGCGCTGTCGGCGCGCACCGGCCTCGACGCCGCCGCGCTGCAGGTCCGGCTGCTCGAACTCGAACTCGACGGGCAGGTGGCCCGCCTGCCCGGCGGGCTGTTCCAGCGCGTCGGCAGCGCCTGAACAAGACAAGCCCGCGCCGTGGAGATCCAATGAGTGCGACATTGCCGACGATGGACAACCGGGTGGCCGTTCTGGTCGACTGCGACAACGTCGGTCCGGACGTCCTGGAACATGCACTGCGCATGGCGGCACAGTTCGGCCGGGTCGTACTGCGACGCGGCTACGGCAATCAGGGCGCGTTGGCCCACAGGTGGCAGGAAGCGCTTGTGCGGCAGGCGTTCACGCCGTGCTTGCAGTACCAATACGCCGCAGGCAAGAACACCGCCGATATCGCGCTGGCGCTGGATGCGTTGGAAGCCTTGTTCGATCATCGCGCGGACACCTTCTGCATCGTCACCAGCGACTCCGACTTCGCCTACCTCTGCCGGAAGTTGCGCGAGCGGGGCGCAACGGTCTGCATCGTGGGAGAACCCAAGACGCCGGACGCGTTGCGCAATGCGAGCGATCAGTTCTTCGAATGGTCGAAGACGGAATTCAAAGCCGAGGCACTCGCCGAAACACCCGTCACGGTGGAGAAACCGGCAACACCGGAGAGGGTTGCACCCGCGCGAGCCGACTTGCAGAAGCCGCTGCCCAAGCGCCGGCCGCGTTTCCTCGTCGAAGCCGTGTCGCTTCTGGCAGGAAGCACTTCCGAGGGCAAGGTCGGGCTCGGCACATTGGGGCAATATCTCAAGCGCACCGATCCTGCGTTCTCCCCGCAGACCTACGGCCACTCCGGACTGCTGAACATGGTGAGAACCTACGACCTCCTCGTCCCGAGGCAGGAGGATGGAGGCCAATGGTCGGTGGGCTTGGCCGCCAAGTCAGACTCGGGCGCCGGAGAGGAGCCCGTCCCGAACGCCTGAGTCGATCGCAAGACGCATCTCCCGGATCGCCGCTCGATCGCACTGGAACGAAAAAACCGGGCGCGCGGCCCGGTTCTTGCGGAGGGACGCCGCCGGCGGCCGGCGGCGCGGGATCAGACCACCGCGCCCGAGTTCGGGTCGCCGGCGTCGCCTTCCTTCTTGGGCGCGGTCTTGACCAGGTCCTCGCGCTTGACGCCCAGCCACATCGCGATCGAGGCGGCCACGAAGCACGACGAGTAGATGCCGAACAGGATGCCGATGGTCAGCGCCAGCGAGAAGTAGTGCAGCGTCTGGCCGCCGAAGAAGAACATCGACAGCACCATGATCTCGGTCGAGCCGTGGGTGATGATGGTGCGGCTGATGGTGGAGGTGATCGCGTGGTCGATCACCTGCTCGGTGTTGAGCTTGCGGTGGCGGCGGAAGGTCTCGCGCACCCGGTCGAAGATCACCACCGACTCGTTGACCGAGTAGCCCAACACCGCCAGCACCGCCGCCAGCACCGCCAGTGAGAACTCCCACTGGAAGAAGGCGAAGAAGCCCAGGATGATGACCACGTCGTGCAGGTTGGCGATGACGGTCGAGACCGCGAACTTCCATTCGAAGCGGAAGGCCAGGTAGACCATGATGCCGACCACCACCATGGCGAGCGCCTTGAGGCCGTCGGCGGCGAGTTCCTCGCCGACCTGCGGGCCGACGAACTCCACCCGGCGCAGCGCGGTGTCGGGCGCCTGGGCCTTTAGGGCGGCCATGACCCGTTCGCTCTGCTGGGCGGAGGTGACGCCCTTCTGCGCGGGCAGGCGGATCATCACGTCGCGCGCGGTGCCGAAGTTCTGCACCTGCACGTCCTGGTAGCCCAGGCCGGCGACGGTGCCGCGCACCCGTTCCAGGTCGGCCGGCTGAGAATAGGCGACCTCCATCACGGTGCCGCCGGTGAATTCGACCGACAGGTGCAGCCCGCGGGTGAACAGGAAGAAGACGGCCGCGGCGAAGGTCAGGAAGGAGATCGCGTTCAGGACCAGCGCATGGCGCATGAACGGGATGTCGCGGCGGATGCGGAAGAATTCCATGGCGTGCGCCCTCGGTGCTTACTTGGCGGCCGGCAGGCGGGTGCCGCCGGGCGCGCTGGGGGTTTCGGGGCGCCAGACGGTGCCGATCGAGACGGACTTGAGCTTCTTCTTGCGGCCGTACCAGAGGTTGACCAGCCCGCGCGAGAAGAACACGGCCGAGAACATGCTGGTCAGGATGCCGATGCAGTGCACCACCGCGAAGCCGCGCACCGGGCCCGAGCCGAAGGCCAGCAGCGCCAGGCCCGCGATCAGGGTGGTGACGTTGGAGTCGAGGATGGTCGCCCAGGCCCGCTCGTAGCCGGCGTGGATCGCCGCCTGCGGCGATGCGCCGTTGCGCAGTTCCTCGCGGATGCGTTCGTTGATCAGCACGTTCGAGTCGATCGCGACGCCGAGCGCCAGCGCCATCGCGGCGATGCCGGGCAGCGTCAGGGTGGCCTGCAGCATCGACAGGATGGCCACCAGCATCAGCACGTTGACCGCCAGGGCGATGCTGGAGAACACGCCGAAGAGCGCGTAGTAGACGCACATGAAGGCGGCGATGGCCGCGAGGCCCCAGGCCACGCTGTGGAAGCCGCGCGAGATGTTCTCGGCGCCCAGGCTCGGGCCGATGGTGCGCTCCTCGATGATCTCCATCGGCGCGGCCAGCGAGCCGGCGCGCAGCAGCAGCGCGGTGTCGTTGGCCTCGACGGTGGTCATCCGGCCGGAGATCTGCACCCGGCCGCCGGAGATCTCGCTGCGGATCACCGGCGCGGTCACCACCTCGCCCTTGCCCTTCTCGAAGAGCACGATGGCCATGCGCTTGCCGACGTTCTCGCGGGTCACGTCGCGGAAGATGCGCGCGCCCTTGGCGTCGAGCGTCAGGTTGACGGTCGGCTCCTGGGTCTGGCTGTCGAAGCCGGGCTGGGCGTCGGTGAGGTTCTCGCCGGTGAGGATCACCTGCTTCTTGACCACGACCTGCTGGCCGCTGCGCTCGGGGTAGCGCTCGGAGCCGAAGGGCACGTTGCCCCGGCCGGCCTCGGCGGCGCGGGCGTCGGAGCTCTCGTCGACCATGCGCACCTCCAGGGTGGCGGTGCGGCCGAGGATGTCCTTGGCCTTGGCGGTGTCCTGCACGCCGGGCAGCTGCACCACGATGCGGTCGAGGCCCTGCTGCTGGATCACCGGCTCGGCCACGCCGAGTTCGTTGATCCGGTTGTGCAGGGTGGTGATGTTCTGCTTGAGCGCGAGGTCCTGGACGCGGCGCACCGCCTCCGGCCGGATCGAGGCGGTGACCCTGAAGCCGCCGCCGTCGGCCGCGACCGCGGACTGCAGGTCGGGGAACTGGTCGGAGATGGCGTTGCGCACCGCGTCGGCGGTCTGCTGGTCGCGCGCCTGGATCTCGATCGACTGGCCGTTGCGGGCGATGCCGCTGTGGCGGACGTTCTTGTCGCGCAGCACGGTGCGCAGGTCGCCGGCGAGCGACTCGGCGCGCTTGTCGAGCGCGGCGGCCATGTCCACCTGCAGCATGAAGTGCACCCCGCCGCGCAGGTCGAGGCCGAGGTACATGGGCGCGGCGCCGAGCTTGGTCAGCCAGGCCGGCGAGCGCGACAGCAGGTTGAGCGCGACCACGTACGACGGGTCGGCCGCGTCGGGGATCAGGGCGCGCTCGATCGCGTCCTTGGCCTTGAGCTGCGCGTCGGGCGTGCCGAAGCGCGCGCGCACCGAGTTGCCGTCGAGCGAGATCGCCTCGGGCGGCACGCCGGCGGCCTGCAGCGCCTGCTCGACGCGGCCCAGCGTGTCGGCGTCGACCCGGGCGGTGGCCTTGGCGGCGGAGACCTGCACCGCAGGCGCCTCGCCGAAGAAATTGGGCAGGGTGAAGAGGGTCCCCACCAGCAGCGCGATCACCAGGATCGCGTACTTCCAGACCGGGTAACGGTTCATGATCGCGCTTCGAATTCCAGCTTCGTGTCCGGCAGGCCTGGGGCGGCCGGGGCCTGCGGTCCGGCGGGCGGCCGCGGATGCGGGCGCCGCGGGGCCCGATTACTTGGGCAGCGTGCCCTTGGGCAGCACCTGGGAGATGGCGGTGCGCTGCAGCTGCACCTCGACGTTCGGAGCGATCTCCAGGCCGATGGTTCCCTGGTCGAGGCGGGTCACCCGGCCGATCAGGCCGCCGGCGGTCGCGACCTCGTCGCCCTTGGCCAGCGCGTCGATCATCGCGCGGTGCTCCTTCTGGCGCTTCATCTGCGGGCGGATCATGATGAAGTACAGCACCACGAACATCAGCACCAGCGGCAGCATGCCGGTCAGGGACGACATCAGGCCGCCGGCGGGCGCGGCGGCGGGGGCGGTCTGGGCGAAGGCGGAGGAAATAAACACGGTGGACGTCTCCAGGACGGATGCGGTGGGTGGGGAGGTGCGCGCCGCCGGACGGCGGCCGCCGCGTCGCGCGGGGACGCGGCCGGGACCGGCCCGGGCCGGCGCGGGCGCCCGCGCGCCCGGCGGCGCCGGGCGACTGCGGATTGTATGCGGGGGTCCGCGACGGGCCGGCCGCAAACCCGGCGGCGCCGCACGTGTTTGGCGCGGCCCTCCCGGGACGGCGGCGCCGGCGCCGCCCCGGTGACATCCCGCAGCCGGCGCCCGCGCCGATGGGCGGACAATCCCCGCATGCCCCCGATGCCGCAGCCGCCCGATTCCGACCCCGCACCCTCCGGCCCGGCCCCGCTCCCGCCCCGCGACGGCAGCCGGCCTCCGCCCGCCTCCCCGCCCCCTGCCCCGCCGCCCGCCGCGGCGCCCGAGGCCCCTTCCGCGGCCGCCGGCGCCCGGCGCGGCGCCGCGCCGCGCCGCGCCGGGCCGGCGGCGCTGGAGCCGCTGAAGCTGCCGGTCTTCCGCATGCTCTGGCTGACCTGGGTGGCGGCCAACACCTGCATGTGGATGAACGACGTGGCGACGGCGTGGATGATGACCTCGCTGACCACCTCGCCGGCGATGGTGGCCCTGGTGCAGTCGGCCTCCACCCTGCCGGTGTTCCTGCTCGGCCTGCCCAGCGGCGCGCTGGCCGACATCCTCGACCGGCGGCGCTACTTCATGATCACCCAGCTCTGGGTGGGCGCGGTGGCGCTGGTGATCTGCACCATCGTGCTGCTGGGCTGGATGACCGCGCCGCTGCTGCTGGCGCTGACCTTCTGCAACGGCATCGGCCTGGCGATGCGCTGGCCGGTGTTCGCCGCCATCGTGCCGGAGCTGGTGCCGCGCGCCCAGCTGCCGGCGGCCATGGGCCTCAACGGCATCGCGATGAACGCCTCGCGCATCGTCGGCCCGCTGGTGGCCGGCGCGGTGATCGCCAGCGCGGGCAGCCACTGGGTGTTCGTGCTCAACGCGGTGCTGTCGCTCGGCGCGGCCGCGGTCATCTGGCGCTGGCGCCGGGTCCACGTGCCCAGCCCGCTGGGACGCGAGCGCCTGGGCAGCGCGATGCGGGTCGGCGCGCAGTTCGTGCGGCAGTCGCCGCGCATGCGTTCGGTGCTGGTGCGCATCGCGGTCTTCTTCGTGCACGCGACGGCGCTGCTCGCGCTGCTGCCGCTGATCGCGCGCGCCCTGCCCGGCGGCGACGCGGGCACCTTCACCCTGCTGCTGGCGTCGATGGGCGCGGGCGCCATCGTCGGCGCGCTGCTGCTGCCGCGGCTGCGCCAGCGGCTGCCGCGCGACCGGCTGGTGCGGCTGGGCACCACGGTGGTGTCGGCGGCGACCGCGGCGGTGGCCTTCGCGCCCAACGTCTACGTCGCGGTGCCGGCGATGGCGCTCGGCGGCATGGCCTGGCTGGCCACCGCCAACTCGATGACCACCTCGGCCCAGCTGGCCCTGCCCGACTGGGTGCGGGCGCGCGGCATGTCGATCTACCAGATGGCGCTCATGGGCGCCACCGCCACCGGCGCCGCGCTCTGGGGGCAGGTGGCGGCGATGACCTCGCTGCACATCAGCCTGGGCACGGCGGCGGTGACCGGCGTGCTGGCGATGCACGCGGTGCAGCGCTTCATGCCCGACCGCAGCCTGGAGGAGGACCTGACGCCCTCGCACCGCATCGCCGCGCCGCAGGCCGAGAGCCCGCCGCGCGACGGCCGGGTGCAGGTGCAGATCGAGTACCGGATCGACCCGGCGCGGGCCGACGAATTCCGCGAGGTGATGATGGAGAGCCGCCGCAGCCGGCTGCGCCAGGGCGCGCTGTCCTGGCACCTGCAGCGCGACCTGCTGGACCCCGCGCATTTCGTGGAGCAGATCGTGGACGAATCCTGGACCGAGCACCTGCGCCGCTTCGACCGGGTCACCGCCTCCGACGTGGCGCTGCGCGACCGCAAGCTCGGCTTCCACGTCGGCGAGGGGCCGCCGCGGGTGACGCGCTTCGTGATCGAGCGCTGAGGCCGCGCGCCGGCCCAGGCCCCCGCTGCCCCGGCGGACCGCCCGCCGCCGCGCTCAGGTGCGCACCGTCCCCGCGTAGGCCAGCCCGGCGGCCACGCCGCCGAAGCGGTCGCCCTCGACCAGCGGCACGCCGGGGAAGCGGGCCCGCAGCATGCCCTGGAAGGGCGCCAGCGCCGAGGAGCCGCCGGTCAGGTAGATGGCGTCGGGCCCGCCCCCGCCCGGGCCGCCGCGCCGCAGGCATTCGGCGGCGCAGTCGCCGACCCGCTCCAGCAGCGCCTCCAGCTGGCGGGCCATCGCGCCGGCTTCCAGCTCCGCGGCCAGTCCGCGCTCGACGAAACCCAGGTCGACGGCGGCGCGTCCGCCCGAGACCGAGCTGGCGATCTTGGCCTCCTCCACCGCGTTGGCGATGCGGTGGCCGTCGCGCTGCTCCAGCACCCGCATCAGCCGGTCGTGCAGCGCCGGGTCGGCGTAGGCGCTGCGCAGCTCGGCCACCCGGCGCAGCGACTGCGGCGCGTAGAGCCACTGGATCAGGTGCCAGGTCGCCAGGTCGAAGAAGGTGCCGCTCGGCACTTCGCGGCCCGACGGCCCGCGGTGGCGCAGGCCCAGCAGCGGCATCACCTCCTCCAGGCTCAGGCGGCGGTCGAAGTCGGTGCCGCCGATGTGCACGCCGGTGGTCGCCAGGATGTCGTCGGCGCGTTCGGCGCGGGCGATGCGCTCCGGACCGAGCCGCACCAGGGTGAAGTCCGAGGTGCCGCCGCCGATGTCGGCGATCAGCACCAGCGATTCGCGGGCCACCCGGCGCTCGTAGTCGAGCGCGGCGGCGATCGGCTCCAGCTGGAAGGCCACGTCCTCGAAGCCCGCCTCCCGCGCCGCCTGCAGCAGCGAGGCCTGGGCCTGCGCGTCGCGCGCGGCGTCGTCGTCCACGAAATGCACCGGCCGTCCCAGCACCACCTGGCGCGGACGGGCGCCGAGCACGCCGGCGGCGCGTTCGGCCAGCTCGCCCAGGAAGAGCGAGATCACGCCCTGGAAGCTCATCGCCCGGCCGTTGACCGCGGTGGTCTCCTGCAGCAGCGCGCTGCCCAGCAGGCTCTTGAGCGAGCGCATCAGACGCCCCTCGGTGCCGGCCAGGTAGTGCGCGAGCGCGTCGCGGCCGAAATGGGTGCTGCGGTCCTCGGCGTTGAAGAAGAGCGCCGTCGGCAGCGCCGTGGCCGCGCCTTCGAGGGCCAGCGGCCGCGACAGCCCGCCGGGCGCCGCCCAGGCGGCCGCCGAATTGGAAGTGCCGAAGTCGATGCCCAGGCAGCCGGCGCCCGGGGACGCCGCGGGGTGCGCGCCGCCGCTCATGGCTGGCGGCGCCGCAGCGCCTTCTCGATCTTCTGGTCGGTCTTGTACTGGCTGAGGGCGTAGACCGCCCAGATCGCGGCCGGCAGCCAGCCGATGACGGTGACCTGCAGGACCAGGCAGATCACGCCGGCGATCGGCCGGCCGATGGTGAAGAAGGCCAGGAACGGCAGGAGGATGGCGATCAGCAGGCGCATGGCGGCGGTCCCGGGAGGAAAAAAGGGCGCCGATGGTACACGCGGCCCGCGCGGGGAGGACGCGCCGCGCCGGGCGCGCCGGCCCCGGTCAGCGCGCCTCGCGGTAGAGGTACTGCAGCTGCGGCAGCTTCCAGACCGGCACCGGCGGCTCGAAGGCGCGCGCCGCCGGGTCGTAGAAGGACAGGTGGGCGAGGCCCTTGCGCCGGCCGGCCGCCGGGCCGTCCGCGCCGCCGATGTCCTCCTCGACGGTCACCGGCACCGCCCAGCCGGCGCGGGCGGGGCCGCCGGCGCCGGCCTCCCGCACCGCCCGGTAGGCGCGGCCGAAGCGCAGGTCGTAGCGCTCGGGCGGCAGGTCGAGGTAGCGGCGGTAGGCCTCGCGCAACTGGTCGCGGTAGTCGGACGGCAGGGCGCCGAAGTCCTGGGCGGACGCGGCGGCGGCGTCGGCGGGCGCCGGGCCGGACGGCGCGGCCCGCGGCGCGGCGCGGCGGGCGCCCGGGTCCGACGCCATGGACGCGGCGGCGCGCTGCCGCGCGGCGGCCATGCGCGCGTCGCGCGAGACGGATTCGGGCAGCGCGGCGCAGCCGGCGAGCGCTGCGGCCGCCAGCGCCAGGAGGCAGGCCCGCGGCGCGGACGTGCCCGGGGACGGCGCGCGCCCGCGCGGCCGGTGCGCCGGCCTCATGCGCCCAGGCTCTCGAGCCGCGCCGCGGCGTCGGCCGCGCCCATGCTGCGCGCCAGGTCGAGGGCCGACAGCCCGTCGGCGCCGCGCAGCCCGAGGTCCGCGCCGCGCGCTGCCAGCAGCTCGACGATCCCGGTGCGGTTGAACATCGCCGCGAACATCAGCGCGGTCTTGCCGCCGGGCGCCGCGAAGTCGATGCCGGCGCCGTGGTCCAGCAGCAGCTCGACGATATCCGCGTAGCCCTTGAAGGCGATGGCGCCGAGCGGCGTCTGGCCCATGTCGTTGTAGATGTCCGGCGCGGCGCCGTGCGCCAGCAGCACCCGCACCGCCTCGCGGTGGCCGTGGTAGCCGGCCAGCATCAGCAGGCTGTCGCCCTTCTGGTTGCGCAGGTTGGGCGGCAGGCCGCGCTCGAGCATCGGCGCCAGGCCCTCGGCGTCGCCGGTGCGGGCGAAATGGAAGATCTTCTGCGCGAAGGCGATGGTTTCCGCGTCGGGCGCCGGGCGGGACGGGGCCGCGGCGGAAGGATCGGGCATCGGGGTCGAGGGCTGCATGGTGGGTTCCTGTGTCTGCGCGACCGCATCGCCGGCGGACCGGCGGGCCGCCCCGTCCGGACGCGCCGGCCCGCGCCTCCCGGCGCGTCGGCGATGCGTGTCGGCAGGCATTGGGCCACCGGAACGCGCGGGGCTTGTTAGCGTCCATTTCCGGCCGGGGCGGGTCAGCGCCGGGCGCATGGGCAACCGGGGTGCCGTACTACAGGCTTTGCGGCTCGGCACGCACAGCGGCCGGGCGCGCCGGCGGCCACAGTGAAGCCATGCCCACCCGGCGAGCGGTTTCGCCGGCGGCATTCATCCCCTGGAGGTACACCATGAACACAGACCAAGTCAAAGGCACCCTCGAAAAGGCCAAGGGTTCCGTGAAGGAAGCCGTCGGCAAGGCCGTGGGCAACGAGAACCTGCAGGCCGAAGGCACCGCCGACAAGGTGGCCGGCGCCACGCAGAAGAAGGTCGGCGACGTCAAGGAAGCCGCCAAGGACATCGCCAAGAAGCCCTGACCGGGCGGACACGGACGACCGCCGCGGGCGGACGAGGGCGACCCCGTCCGCCCGCGGCGCTTTACGTGCGACGGGCCGGCCCACCGCGCGGCCCGCGGGGAGCGCGGCCGCGAGCGCCCCGGGTCTGAGCGCTCCGCCGGCCCCGCGGACCCGTGCTCCCGTCCGCGGCCGCTCAGGCCGCCGCGGGCGCAGCGGGCGCTTCGCGCTTGGCCACCAGCGTCAGGATGTCGTAGCTCGCGACCAGGTCGCCGTGCTGGTTGGTGACCTGCACGTCCCAGGCCACCACGCCCTGGCCGACGCCGCGCTCGTCCACCTTCCGCCGGTCGATGCGGCGCTTGCAGGTGAGCTGCGCCTGGATGGTGTCGCCGATGGCGACCGGCCTGACGAAGCGCAGCGCGTCCAGCCCGTAGTTGGCGAGCACCGGGCCCGGCGCGGGCGAGACGAACAGCCCCGCGGCCGCCGACAGCACGAAGTAGCCGTGGGCGATGCGCTGGCCGAAGGCCGATTCCCGCGCCGCGACCTCGTCGAAGTGCATGTAGAAGAAGTCGCCCGAGATGCCGCCGAAGGCGACGATGTCGGCCTCGGTCACGGTGCGGCGGTGGGTGCGCAGGGTGTCGCCCGGCCGCAGGTCCTCGAAGTGCCTGCGGAAGGGATGGTCCGGGGTCTCGCGCACCGCGGCGCCGCGCACGTATTCGCCGGCGACCGCCGCCAACATGGTGGGCGAGCCCTGCACCGCCGCGCGCTGCAAGAAGTGGTGCACCGCGCGGATGCCGCCCAGCTCCTCGCCGCCCCCGGCGCGGCCCGGGCCGCCGTGCTTGAGCTGCGGCAGCGGCGAGCCGTGGCCGGTGGATTCCTCCGCCGCCTCGCGGTCGAGCACCAGCAGCCGGCCGTGGTGCACCGCCGCGACCGGGATGGCGCGGGCGGCCATCGCCGGGCTGCGGGTGGCGAGGGTGCCCACCAGGCTGCCGCGGCCGCGCGCGGCCAGGGCGAGCGCCTCGTCGATGCCGTCGTCGCCGTCGCCCTCGTAGGCCATCAGGGTGCTGACCGGGCCGAAGGCCTCGATGTCGTGCGCCGCGCTGGCGTGCGCGTCGCGCGCCGCCAGCAGGGTGGGCGCGAAGAAGGCGCCGTCCGCCACGCCCTCGCCCACCGGCGCGAAGCCGTCGCGCCCGCCGTGGACGATGTCGCTGCCCTGCAGCAGGGCGGCGACGCGTTCGGCCACGTCGGCCTGCTGGGCGTGCGAGGCGAGCGCGCCCATGCGCACGCCCTCGCGCGCCGGGTCGCCGACCACGGTGGCGCGCAGCCGCGCGGCGATGGCCTCGGCCACCGCGTCGAGGTGGCGGCGGGGCACGATGGCGCGGCGGATGGCGGTGCATTTCTGGCCGGCCTTGGCGGTCATCTCGCGGGCGACCTCCCTGGCGAACAGGGCGAATTCCTCGTCGTCCGGCGTCACGTCGGGCGCGAGGATGGCGCAGTTGAGCGAGTCGGCCTCGGCGGTGAAGGGCACCGACCGCCGCACCAGGTTCGGGTGGGCGCGCAGCAGCGCCGCGGTGTCGGCCGAGCCGGTGAAGGTGACGCAGTCCTGGCCGTCGAGCCGGTCGAGCAGGTCGCCGGCGCCGCCGATGACGAGCTGCAGCGCGCCGGCCGGCAGCAGGCCGGATTCCTGCATCAGCCGCACCGCCGCGGCGGCGACGAAGCTGGTGGCGGTGGCGGGCTTGACGATGCAGGGCATGCCGGCCAGGAAGGACGGCGCGAACTTCTCCAGCATGCCCCAGACGGGGAAGTTGAAGGCGTTGATGTGCACCGCGACGCCGCGGCGCGGCACCAGGATGTGGGTGCCGGCGAAGCCGCCGCGCTTGCCGAGCGGCAGCGCCGGCCCCTCGTGCACCAGGTTGCCCGAGGGCAGCTCGCGCGAGCCGATGCCGGCGTAGGCGAACAGGGTGCCGGCGCCGCCCTCGATGTCGATCCAGCTGTCGGCGCGGGTGGCGCCGGTGGGAACGCTGGCCCGGTAGAGCGTCTCCTTGTGCGCGGCCAGGTGCTTGGCGAGCCCCTTGAGGATGGCGGCGCGCTGCTGGAAGTCGAGCGCGAGCAGGCTGCGCAGGCCGGCGGTGCGGGCGTGATGGACCGCTTCGCCGAAGTCGAGCGGGTCGGCGTGCGGGGCGCAGACCGGGCGGCCGTCGATGGCGCTGCGCAGGGGGCGGTCGACGGGGCGGGTGCCGATCCAGCGGTCGGCGATGAAGCTCTGGATCAGGGGGAGGTCGGGGGTGGTGGGCATGGTGCTGTCTTTCGGATGGTGGTCGGTGATTCGTGGGTGTTTCTGGCGGGATGTCCGGGAAATGGCCGGCGTTTTTCGTGGGATTGCTTTCCGGGGCCGGGTGTTCGGCCCGGCGGCCGAGCCACTTTCTTTTGCTTCGCCAAAAGAAAGTGGCCAAAGAAAAGGCGACCCCGCCGTGGCGGTCCGGCTGCGCCGGACTGCTCTGCTCTGCTCGCGCCGGGCGGGGTCCGCGCAAACTCGCTGCGCTCAGACATGCGCGGCCCTTGTCCCGCCCGCCCCTGCGCTGCTCGACGCCCCGGAGGGGGCCCGGGGAGCGGGACGCCTTCGCTGCGCTCGGCTACCGGTTCGGGCCTTCGCTGCGCTCGGCCTGGGGGATGGGGCGGGGTCGATCCGGGGGACTGCCGGCCGGGAGCTGAACCGTGATGCGCTCGCCGCGTCGACTGCCATGGAGATGTTGGTGCACTGGATGCGGTGGCGGTCTCGGCCTCGGTGCCTGTCGCGGCCTTGGTGGCTGCGGCTGCGGTTGCGGTGGTGGCTGCGGTGGCTGTGCAACGGCGATACGGCTGGCCTTCCGCCAGAACGCTATCGAAAAGAGAGCTAGCAGCGTAGATCCCACGCCCGCCATCCCCGGATTTCTCCACCATTTCTCGCCCCGCGACCCGCCCCATGCCCTCCCCGCCCGAGCCGCCCGGCGTCACTGCCGCGCAGCAGGCAGCAGCCGGAAATCTCCCGGGCCTCCTCGGGATGCGCCGAGGAGCGCAGGGGCGGGCGGGAAAAGGGCCGCGCATGTCCGAGCGCAGCGAGTTTGCGCGGACCCCGCCTGCACCGAGCACCGCAGGGTGCCCGCAGCGCAGCGGAGGGTCGCAGCACGCGGGGTCGCCTTTCTTTTGGTTCCTTTTCTTTGGCGAAGCAAAGAGAAGGGACTCGCCCGCCGGGGCGAACTCCCGGCCCCGGAAAACCACTCCGCGACAGCGCCGAAAAACCCACCGACCGCAGGGCACAGGCAAGGCCCCGCCCCTCAAGCCCCAGCCCCCACCCCCTTCCCCAACCCCAGGTACGCCTCCACCATCCGCCGGTCGTGCAGCAGGTCCGCAGCGGCCCCCTGGAAGGCCACCGCCCCCATCTCCAGCACGTAGCCCCGGTCGGCCGTGTTCAGCGCCGCCCGCGCGTTCTGCTCCACCAGCAGCACCGACACCCCCCGCTCGCGCAGCGAAGCCACCACCTGCAGCACCTCGCGCACGATCAGCGGCGCCAGCCCCAGCGAAGGCTCGTCGAGCAGCAGCAGCCGCGGCCGCGCCATCAGCGCCCGGCCGATGGCCAGCATCTGCCGCTCGCCGCCCGAGAGGGTGTTCGACAGCTGCGCATGCCGCTCGCGCAGCCGCGGGAAGATGTCGTAGACCTCCTCGCGCCGCGCCTGCTGGTCGCGCTGGCCGCGCCGCCAGCGGGCGAAGCCGCCGAGCAGCAGGTTGTCCGCCACCGACATGTCGGCGAAGAGCTCGCGCTTCTCGGGCACCAGGGCCACGCCGCGCGCCACCATCGCCTCGACCGTCGGGCGGCGCACCGCCTCGCCGTCGAGCACCAGTTCGCCGCCCGAGGGCAGCAGGCCCATCGCCGCCGACAGCAGCGTGGTCTTGCCCGCGCCGTTCGGGCCGACGACGGTCACGATCTCGCCCCGGCCGACCGTGAGGTCCACGCCGTGCACCGCCTCGACGCTGCCGTAGGCCACCCGCAGGCCGCGCAGCTCCAGCAGCGGCGGCGCCGCCGCCGCGGCGCCGGACCCGGCGGGCGCCTCGCCCGCGGCCGCCCCATCCAAGGCCATCGCATCCGCTCCCGTCATGCCGCCACCTCGCCGTCGTCGTCCAGCCCCAGGTAGGCCGCCAGCACCTTCGGGTCGGCCTGCACCTGCCGCGGCGTGCCGCGGGCGATGACCTGGCCGAACTCCAGCACGGTGATCCGGTCGGCCAGGTTCATCACGAATTCCATGTCGTGCTCCACCACCACGATGGCCATGCCCTCGGCGCGCAGCTGCGACAGCAGCGCGGCCAGCGCCTCCTTCTCGCGGTGGCGCAGGCCGGCGGCCGGCTCGTCGAGCAGCAGCACCGCCGGCTGCGCGGCCAGCGCGCGCGCGATCTCCACGATGCGCTGCTGGCCCAGCGCCAGCGACGCGGCGGGCGCGTCGGCGTGCGCCTCCAGGCCGCAGCGCGCGATCTGGCGGCGCGCCTCGGCCAGCAGCGCCGCCTCCTCGGCGCGGTCGAGCCGCAGCATCGCCGCGATCCAGCCGCGCCGCCCGCGCCGGTGGGCGCCCAGCGCCACGTTGTCGAGCACGCTGCGCGCGCCCAGCAGCCGCACGTGCTGAAAGGTGCGCGACAGGCCGCGCTCGGCGTAGGCCCGCGCGGGACGGCCCTGCATCGGCGCGCCGCCGAGCGTGACCGTGCCCTCGCTCGGCGCGTCCACGCCCGAGATCATGTTGAAGAAGGTGCTCTTGCCCGCGCCGTTGGGTCCGATCAGCGCGTGCACCTCGCCCGCCTTCACGTCGAAGTCCACGTCCCGGTTGGCGACCAGGCCGCCGAAGCGCCGGGTGATGCCGCGCGCCGACAGCACGGTGGCGCCGGGCGCCGGCAGCGGCCGCACCGGCAGCGCGGCCGCCGGGGCCGCGGCGGCCGCGCGCGGCGGCGCCTCCGGCCGCAGGAAGAGGCGCCGGGCCGCGCGCGCCAGCGTCGGCCAGACGCCTTCCGGGAAGCGCTGCAGCACGAACAGCATCAGCAGCCCGAAGACCACCACCTCGAAATTGCCGCTGGTGCCCAGCAGCTGCGGCAGCAGGTCCTGCAGGTACTGCTTCATCAGGGTGATGAGCGTCGCGCCCAGCACCGCGCCCCAGAGGTGGCCGGAGCCGCCGACCACCGCCATGAACAGGTACTCGATGCCGATGTGCAGCGAGAACGGCGTCGGGTTCACGAAGCGCTGCAGGTGCGCGTACATCCAGCCCGAGAGCGCCGCCAGCAGCGCCGCGAGCACGAAGACCTTGATCCGGTAGCGCGCGGTGGGGATGCCCATGGACTCGGCCATCACCCGGCCGCCCTTGAGCGCGCGCACCGCCCGGCCTTCGCGCGAGTCCAGCAGGTTGTGCAGCGCCCAGAGCGCCAGCAGCAGCGCCGCCCAGACCAGCACGCCCAGCTCGCGCGCGGTCTGCAGCGCGAAGCCGCCGATGCGCAGCACCGGGATGCCGGTCATGCCGGTGTGGCCGCCCAGGAATTCGAGGTTGCCGAACAGGTAGTAGAGCGACAGCCCCCAGGCGATGGTGCACAGCGGCAGGTAGTGGCCCGAGAGCCGCAGCGTGACAGCGCCCAGCGCCCAGGCGACCGCGCCGGTCAGCGCCAGCCCGGCGGCCAGGCCCGCCCAGGGCAGCCAGGCCGAGCCGGCGGCCAGGCCCAGCGCCGAGGCCGCCGCCGGCGCGGTGGACACCCAGGCCGTCGCGTAGGCGCCCAGGCCGACGAAGGCCGCCTGCCCGAAGGAAGTCATGCCGCCGACGCCGGTCATCAGCACCAGCCCGGCGGCCACCAGCGCGTAGAGCCCGATGTAGCTGAGCAGCGTGATGGTGAAGGCCGGCAGGAAGCCCCAGGCGAGCGCCAGCGCCAGCACCGCGAGCGCGGTGAGCCGCCGGGCGGTGAGCAGGCCGGCGCGCGCGGCGGCGGGGGGCGGCCGACGCCGCGGCGGGGCCGGCTCCGGTGGTCGCGGGCGTCGTCATTCCTCGTCCTCCACCTGGTGGGTGCGCAGCGAGCGCCAGAGCAGCACCGGGATGATCAGGGTGAACACGATCACCTCCTTGTACGCGCTGGCCCAGAAGGAGCCGAAGCTCTCCAGCAGGCCGACCAGCACCGCGCCGGCGAGCGCCACCGGGTAGCTGGCGAGGCCGCCGACGATGGCGGCGACGAAGCCCTTGAGCCCGATCAGGAAGCCGGTCTCGTAGTAGATGGTGGTCAGCGGCCCGATCAGCAGGCCGCTGACGCAGCCGATGCCGGCCGCGAGCGCGAAGCTCAGGTCGCCCGACAGCTCGGTCGGGATGCCCATCAGCCGCGCGCCGACGCGGTTCATCGCGGTGGCGCGCAGCGCCTTGCCGATGATGGACTTCTCGAACAGCAGGTTGAGCAGCAGCACCAGCCCCGCCGCGGTGCCCAGCACCACCAGCGACTGCCCGCCGACCGGGATGCCGCCGATGTCGAAGCGCGCCTCCGAGAAGGCCGGCGTGCGCGAACCCTCGGCGCCGAAGAAGAACAGCCCCAGGCCCACCAGCACCCCGTGCAGCGCGACCGAGACGATGAGCAGCGTCAGCACGCTGGCCTGCGCCAGCGGCCGGTAGGCGAGCCGGTAGAGCAGCGGGCCGAGCGGCACCACCAGCGCCAGCGTGGCCAGCACCTGGCCGGCGAGGCCGGCGGGCTTCCAGGCCAGCGCCAGCAGCGCCGCCGCGGCCGGGAACGCCACCGCCCAGGCCAGCGTGGACTTCCAGTCCACCGCCGCGCCGCGGCGCTGGCGCCAGGCCTCGACCGCCAGCGTCGCCAGGGCCAGCGCCAGCAGCAGCGGCAGCAGCGCCGGGCCGCGCCCGGCCTGCATGCCGGCGAGCGTCAGTGCGCCGAAGGCGACGAATTCGCCCTGGGGGATGAAGATCACCCGGGTCACGGAGAACACCAGCACCAGGGCCAGCGCCATCAGCGCGTAGATCGCACCGTTGACGACGCCGTCCTGGGCCAGGAGCAAGGCTATCTGGAGGTCCATGCCGCCCTTCGCGGAAAAAGTGTTCGGGGACGGCGCGGCCGGTCCGGCGCGCGCCGCGGGCCTGCGGTCCGCCGGAGGGACCGGCGGGCGCAGCGGAAGCGGCGGGGGGGAGCGCCGGCCCGGGGCCTCAGGGCTGGTACTTCCAGGCCCCGTTCTCGATCTTGACCATCACCCGCGCGCGGTCGTCGAAGCCCAGGTGGTTGGACGGCGTCATGTTGAAGACGCCGTGGGCGCCGGCCAGGTCCTTGGTGGACTCGATCGCGTCGCGCAGCGCGCTGCGGAACTCGGGCGTGCCGGGCTTGGCCTTGCTCGCCAGGGCCTTGGGGATGGCGTTGGACAGCAGCAGGCCCGCGTCCCAGGCGTGGGCGCCGAAGGTCGAGACGCTGCCCTTGCCGTGCGCGGCCTCGTAGCGCTCGATGTAGGCCGTGCCGGTCTTCTTGACTGGATTGGCGTCGGGCAGCTGGGCCGCCACCAGCACCGGGCCGGCCGGCAGGAAGGTGCCTTCCACGTCCTTGCCGCCCACGCGCAGGAAGTCGGCGTTGGCCACGCCGTGGGTCTGGTAGTACTTGCCGGCGTAGCCGCGCTCCTTGAGCGCGCGCTGCGGCAGGGCCGCCGGCGTGCCCGAGCCGCCGACCAGCACCGCGTCGGGCCTGGCCGAGACGATCTTGAGCACCTGGCCGGTGACCGAGGTGTCGGTGCGGCCGAACTTCTCGTTGGCGACGATCTTGATGCCCTTGGCCTCGGCGGCCTTGGCGAACTCCTGGTACCAGCCCTCGCCGTAGGCGTCCGAGAAGCCGATGTAGGCCGCCGTCTTCACGCCGGACTTGGCCATGTGGTCGACGATGGCGCCGGCCATCAGGCTGTCGTTCTGCGGCGTCTTGAAGACCCATTTGCGCTTGTCGTCCATCGGCTCGATGATCCGCGCGCTGGCGGCCATGGAGACCATCGGCGTCTTCGACTCGGCGGCCACGTCGATCATCGCCAGCGAGTTCGGGGTGACGGTCGAGCCGATCACCACGTCCACCTTGTTCTCGGAGACCAGCTTGCGGAAGTTGGTGACCGCGGCGGTGGTGTCCGAGGCGTCGTCGAGCACGATGTAGTTGATCTTCTCGCCGCCGATGGCCGTGGGCATCAGCGCGATGGTGTTCTTCTCGGGGATGCCGAGGGAGGCGGCCGGACCGGTGGCCGAGAGCGTCACGCCGACGTTGATGTCGGCCTGGGCGGCGGCGCAGGCCAGGGCGGCCGCGGCGGCCAGGGCGAGGCGCCCGAAGGCGGTGGGAAGGTGCATGGTGCGGTCTCCTTGGGTGGTGCTGCCGGGGTCCGCCGGCCGCGGCGGATGCCGCGGCGCATGCGCCCCATCACTAAACGGTACGTTATTCCCTAATCCATCGTCCACGGTGGAATCCCGGGTCCGGCCGGCGTCCGGCGCGCGCCGGGCGCTCAGCGCTCGTCGAAGGACACGGTGACCTCCGGCGTCAGCGGCACCGCCTGGCAGGTCAGCACGAAGCCCCGCGCCAGCTCGCCGGGCTCGAGCGAGAAGTTGCGCTCCATGCGCACCTCGCCGGCGGTGACCCGGGCGCGGCAGGTGGCGCAGACGCCGGACTTGCAGGAATAGGGCACCTCCAGCCCGGCGCGCGCCGCGGCGTCGAGGATGTTG
Organism: Xylophilus ampelinus; assembly: GCA_036946225.1. GTDB lineage: Bacteria > Pseudomonadota > Gammaproteobacteria > Burkholderiales > Burkholderiaceae_C > JAKOND01. Next base: position 803,474 of record JAQIJO010000001.1, on the reverse strand, counting down.
CCGTCGCCGGCCGCGAAGTCGATGCGCCGGGCGATGCCGTCGCGCAGCACCGTGACCCGGGCCTGCGCGGCGTCGCCGGGACGGGGCGCGGCCGGCGGGCGCGGGCCGCGCGCGGCGTCCGCCGCCGGCGCGCCGAAGCGCTCGACGTGGATGCGGTCCGCGGGCACGCCGGCGGCGCGCAGGGCGGCCTCGGCCTCGTCGTTGGCGCCGTGCGGGCCGCAGACGAAAGCGTGCGCGATGGAGGCCGGATCCACCAGCGGGCCGAGGAATCCGGCGAGCTTGTCGCGGTCGAGCCGGCCGGCCTGCAGCGGCGAGTCCATGTGCTCGCGCGAGAACACGTGGTGCAGCGCCAGCCGGGACAGGTAGCGGTTCTTGAGGTCCTCGATCTCCTCCTTGAACATCGCGCTGCGCACGCTGCGGTTGCCGTAGATCAGGGTGAAGCGGCTGGACGGCTCGCGCGCCAGCACCGTCTTGGCGATCGACAGGATGGGGGTGATGCCGCTGCCGGAGGCGATGGCGAGGAAATGGCGCGCCGCGGGCCGGGGCGCGGCGCCGGCGTCCGCGGCCTCCGGTTCCGGCTCGAAGGCGGCGCGGCCGAAGCGGCCCGCCGGCGGCATCGCCTGCAGCCAGTCGCCGGCCCGCAGCGCGGCGTGCGCCCAGGTCGAGAAGGCGCCGCCTTCCACCCGCCGGATGCCCACCCGCAGGCCGCCGTCGTCCTCGGTCGCGCCGGCGCAGATCGAGTAGGAACGGCGCAGTCCGTCGCCGTCCGCGTCGTCGCGGCGCAGGGTGAGGTACTGGCCCGGGACGAAGCGGAAGGCTTCGCGCAGCGCCTCGGGCACCTCGAAGTCCACCACCAGCGCGTCGTCGGTGTCGGGGCGGACCGCGCGCACCCGCAGCCGGTGGAAGCCGGCGGCGGGCGACGGCGCGGGGGCTCCGGAGGGAGCGGGAACGGCCGGGGCGATCGGGGCAATCGGGGCGATCGCGGCATCGGGCACGGCGGGGGCGTGGGGCGCGGCGAGGGATGTCATCGGATGGGGGCTCCTGCCGTCTACAGCGGCTTGAAATGCTCGAAGGGCTCGCGGCAGGCGAGGCAGCGCCAGAGCGACTTGCAGGCGGTGGCGCCGAAGGCGGCCAGCTGCTCGGTGCGCGGGCTGGCGCAGCGCGGGCACTGCACCGCGGGCGTGGCGGCGCCGCGCGCGAAGAAGCGCAGCGGCGCGCCGTCGTCCCCGGCGCCCGCCGGCGCGGGCCCGGGCGGGGCGATGCCGGCGGCGCGCAGCCGGGCCCGGCCCTCGGGCGTGATCCAGTCGGTAGTCCAGGCGGGCGCGCGCTGCAGCGCCACCTCGACCGGGCCGAGGCCGGCGGCGTCGAGCGCCTCGCGCACGCTGCGCTCGATCGCCTCGGTCGCGGGGCAGCCGGAATAGGTGGGCGTGAGGGTCACCCGCAGGCCGCCGCCGGGCAGCGCGTCGGCGCCGCGCACGATGCCCAGGTCGACGACGGAGACGGCCGGCACCTCGGGGTCGGGCACGGCGCGCAGCACCGCCCAGGCGCGCGCGCCCGGACCGGCGCCGGGCGCGGGGGCCGGGCCGGCGTCCAGCGGCGGCGCGGGGGGCAGGCCCGCGAGCGCGCCGGGGAAGGCCGCGGCGGCGGCGGTCACCACACGCCCCCGGGGTGGGCGCGCTGCAGCGACTGCATCTCGGCCAGCAGCGGGCCCAGGTGCTCGCTGTGGCGGCCGTGGCGGCCGGTGCTGCGGAAGGGGGTGTCGGCCGGCGGCTCCAGGCCGGCCTCGGCCAGCAGCGCGCCCATGTCGGCGTGCCAGGGCTCGCGCAGCTCGCTCCAGCGCGGCCCGAGGCCGCTCGCGGCGGCGGCCTCGTCCACCGGGTCGCCGGCCTCGAACATCTCGTGGCGGTAGGGCCAGAGCCGGCGCAGCGCCGCCTCCATCCGGCGGCGCGACTCGTCGGTGCCGTCGGCCAGGCGCAGCACCCAGTCGGCGGCGTGGCGCTGGTGGTAGCGCGCCTCCTTGACCGCCTTGGCGGCGATGGCGGCGACCTCGGCGTCGCTCGAATCGCGCAGCCGGTGCCAGAGCTGGCGCAGCAGGGTGGCGACCATGGCGTTGCGCAGCACGGTGACCGCGAAGTCGCCGCGCGGCAGCTCGGCGATGGTGAGGTTGCGGAAGTCGCGCTCGTCGCGCAGGAAGGCGAGCTGGTCCTCGTCGTGCGCCGGCTGCCCCGGGCCGCCGGACCGGCCGGCGCGGGTGAGCAGCGCGCGCGCCTGGCCGAGCAGGTCGAGCGCCATGTTGGCGAGCGCGATGTCCTCCTCCAGCACCGGCGCGTGGCCGCACCATTCGGCCAGGCGCTGGGCCAGCACCAGGCAGGTGTCGCCGGTGCGCAGCAGGTACTGGGCGTCGGGGGCGGGATCGAGGGTCAGCGAGGCTTGCATTCCAGGGTCCTTTTGCGCTCCGGCGCAGGCGGGGCCTGCGCTGGCAGCTACTGTTTCGATAGCGGATCGGCGGGGTGCGGGCGGACGGCGCGCGGGCGGCGCCGCCACGGCCTACATGTGGCCGACCGACTCCGGCAGTTCGTAGAAGGTGGGATGGCGGTAGACCTTGTCCTCCATCGGGTCGAAGTAGGCGTCCTTCTCGCCGGGGTCGCTGGCCACGATCTGGTCGGAGCGCACCACCCAGAGGCTGGAGCCCTCCTGGCGGCGGGTGTAGACGTCGCGGGCGAGCTGGATCGCCATCGGCGCGTCGGCGGCGTGCAGGCTGCCGCAGTGCTTGTGGTCGAGGCCGGCCTTGCTGCGGACGAAGACCTCCCACAGCGGCCATTCGGCGCGGGCGGGGGCGGCGGGCTGGGGGTCGGGGGCGGCGGTCTTCATGGGGATCCTTCGGGTCGTTCGGTCGTGGCGCGCGGGCAGGCCGGGGGCGGTGCGGCGGCGGCTCAGGCGGCGAGCGGCTCGGCGGCGGCGGCCGCCTCGCGCTTGCGGGCATGGGCCAGGGCGGCCTCGCGCACCCAGGCGCCCTCCTCCCAGGCGTCGACCCGGGCCTGCAGGCGCTCGGCGTTGCAGGGGCCGTGGCCGCCGACCACGTTCCAGAACTCCTCCCAGTCGATGGCGCCGAAGTCCCAGTGGCCGCGCGCCGCGTTCCAGCGCAGGTCGGGGTCGGGCAGGGTCACGCCCAGGATGCGGGCCTGCTCGACCGTGGCGTCCACGAACTTCTGGCGCAGGTCGTCGTTGGAGAAGCGCTTGATGCCCCAGCGCATCGAGGTGCCGGAGTTGGGCGAGTCGCTGTCGGGCGGGCCGAACATCTGGATCGACGGCCACCACCAGCGGTCCACCGCGTCCTGCACCATGGCCTTCTGGGCGTCGGTGCCCTCGCGCATCATGGTCAGCAGCGACTCGTAGCCCTGGCGCTGGTGGAAGCTCTCCTCGCGGCAGATGCGCACCATCGCCCGGGCGTAGGGCGCGTAGGAGCAGCGGCACAGCGGCACCTGGTTCATGATCGCCGCGCCGTCCACCAGCCAGCCGATCACGCCCATGTCGGCCCAGGTGAGCGTCGGGTAGTTGAAGATCGAGCTGTACTTGGCGCGGCCGCTGTGCAGCGCGTCGAGCATCTGGTCGCGCGAGGTGCCGAGCGTCTCGGCCGCGGCGTAGAGGTAGAGCCCGTGGCCGCCCTCGTCCTGCACCTTAGCGAGCAGGATGGACTTGCGCTTGAGGGTGGGCGCGCGGGCGATCCAGTTGCCTTCGGGCAGCATGCCGACGATCTCCGAGTGCGCGTGCTGGCTGATCTGGCGCACCAGGGTCTTGCGGTAGCTCTCGGGCATCCAGTCCTTGGCCTCGATGAAGCCGCCGGCGTCGATGGCCTCGTCGAAGCGCTGCTGGCGCGCGGCGTCGTCGGGGGCCGCGCCCGCGGGGGGGGCGGCGTCCTGGCCGCCTTCGCGGGCCAGCGTGTCCATGGCCTGGGTGTACATGACCGTTCTCCTTGGGTGGGATGTCCGCCGCTCAGCGCGGCCGCTTGTCGATGACGCGCCGGGCCTTGCCGACCAGGGTGCGTTCGATGGAATCGGGCTGCAGCACCTCGACCCGGGTCGAGATGCCGACCAGCGTCTTGATGCGCTGCTGCACCCAGCCGGCGGCCTCCGCCGGGGCGGTGTCGGCGCCGGGCTGCAGCTCGCAGCGCACCTGCACTTCGTCGAGCGCGCCGTCGCGCGAGACCACGATCTGGTACTGGCCGGAGAGCCGGCCGTGGCCGAGCACGATCTCCTCGATCTGCGTCGGGAAGACGTTGACGCCGCGCACGATCAGCATGTCGTCGCTGCGGCCGACGATCTTGCCCATGCGGCGGAAGGCGCGCGACGTGGGCGGCAGCAGCCGGGTGAGGTCGCGGGTGCGGTAGCGCACGATGGGCAGCGCTTCCTTGGAGAGGGTGGTGAAGACCAGCTCGCCCTCGGCGCCGTCGGGCAGGACCTCGCCGGTCGCCGGGTCGATGATCTCGGGGTAGAAGTGGTCCTCCCAGACCACCGGGCCGTCCTTGGATTCGACGCATTCGCTCGCCACGCCCGGGCCCATCACCTCCGACAGGCCGTAGATGTCCACCGCGTCGATGCCGGCGCGGGCCTCGATCTCGGCGCGCATCGCCTCGGTCCAGGGCTCGGCGCCGAAGATGCCGAGCTTCAGCGCGCTGTCGCGCGCGTCCAGCCCCTGGCGCTCGAACTCCTCGACGATCACCTGCATGTACGAGGGCGTGACCATGATGATGTCGGGCCGGAAGTCGCGGATCAGCTGCACCTGCTTCTCGGTCTGGCCGCCCGAGACCGGGATCACGGTGCAGCCGGCGCGCTCGGCGCCGTAGTGCGCGCCCAGGCCGCCGGTGAACAGGCCGTAGCCGTAGGCCACGTGCACCGTGTCGCCCGGCCGGCCGCCGGCGGCGCGGATGCTGCGGGCCACCAGATCGGCCCAGGTGTCGATGTCGCGCCGGGTGTAGCCCACCACCGTCGGCTTGCCGGTGGTGCCCGAGGAGGCGTGGATGCGCGCGATCCGCTCGCGCGGCACCGCGAACATGCCGTAGGGGTAGTTGTCGCGCAGGTCGGCCTTGGTGGTGAAGGGGAACTTCGCCAGGTCGGCGAGCTGCCGCAGGTCCTCCGGATGCACGCCGCGGGCGTCGAAGGCGCGCCGGTAGTGCGGCACGTTCTCGTAGGCGTGGCGCAGGCTGGCGCGCAGGCGCTCGAGCTGCAGCGCGGCGATCTCGTCGCGGCTGGCGGTCTCGATGGGTTCCAGGTCGCCGGGGGCGGGTCGTCGGACGGGCATGGTGCGGTCTCCGGGGCGTGTTCTTCTGGGGACGGACGGTCGGTCGTGCGGGACGGGGCGGTCAGCCGTCCAGGGGCACCGCGGCGCGGCCGGCGAAGCGGTGGGCGCGGCCCCGGAAGGCGGCGACGCGCTCGCCGCGCTGGTTGCGCACCGTCACGTCGTAGAGGCCGCTGCGGCCGCCGCAGGACAGCTCCACCGCCTCGGCGGCGAGCCGGTCGCCGGCGCGCGCCGGCCGCAGGAAGTCCATCGACAGCCCGGCGGCCACCGCCATCGTGTTGTGGCTGTTGCAGGCGAAGGCGAAGGCCGAGTCGGCCAGCACCGTCAGCACCCCGCCGTGGCAGGTGCCGAAGCCGTTGAGCATGTGCTCCTGCACCGTCATCTCGACGGTCGCGGTGCCGGGGCCGACCGCGGTGACCGCGATCCCGAAATGGCGGCTGGCCCGGTCGTCGGCCAGCATGCCGTCGCGCACGCGGGCGGCCAGCGCCTGCGGGTCGAGCCCGCCGCGCAGCGGATCGGCGGCGGCGGGCGTCGCGGCGGCGAGCGCGTTGGGCGCGCCGGCCTCCGGGCGGTCCGGTGCGTGGCGTGGGGAAAGGGTGCGGTCGTCCATGGCGGCGGGTTCCGGAGGGTGGGCTGGGCGGATGGCAGTGGATGGCGGCGTCGGGTCCGGCGCGCCTCAGCGGTCGGTGAAGGCGGGGGCGCGCTTCTCGCGGAAGGCGCGCACCCCCTCGGCGTAGTCGGCGGCCTGCCCGAGCGCGCGCTGGGCCTGCGTCTCGGCGTCGAGCGCGGCGGGCAGGTCGCGCTCCCAGGCGGCGTCGATCGCGGCGCGGGCGGCGACCAGGGCGCGCGTCGGCAGCGCGGCCAGCCGGGCGGCGGCGGCGCGGGCCTCGTCGGCCAGGGCCGCGTCGTCCACGCACTTCCAGATCAGGCCCATCGCCTGGGCCTCGGCGGCGGGCAGCCGGTCGCCGAGCATCGCCAGCGCCAGCGCGTTGGCGCGGCCCACGAGGCGCGGCAGCAGCCAGGTGGCGCCGGTGTCGGGCACCAAGCCGATGCGGGAGAAGGCCTGCACGAAGGACGCCGAGCGTCCGGCCAGCACCAGGTCGCAGTGCAGCGCCAGGCTGGCCCCGGCGCCGGCGGCCGCGCCCTGGACCGCGGCCACCGTAGGCACCGGCATCGACCGCAGCCGCAGGGCCAGCGGCGCCCAGTGGCGCTCGATCGCGGCGCCCAGGTCGCGCGGCGCGGCGCCGGGCGCGTCGTCGGGCGCGACCAGCGGATCGGACAGGTCCTGGCCGGCGCAGAAGGCCCGCCCCGCGGCGGCCAGCACCAGGCAGCGCACGCCGGCGTCGGACGCGGCGGCGTCGAGCGCGTCCATCAGCGCGGCGTGCATCGCGCCGTGGAAGCTGTTGAGCGCCTCGGGCCGGTGCAGCGTCAGGGTGCGGACGGCGCCGTCCTGCGCGGTGTGGATGAAGGGCATCGTGGTTGGTGGGCAGGGAAGGTCGGGGTCGGTCGCTCGGCCGTCGCGCCGGGACCGGCGCGGGCGGGTTCCGAGCAAAATTGACCGACCGGTCGGACTTAAGTATATTTTTCCCGGTCCGGTCGCGCCAGCGCCGCGGACCCCGGAGTAACCCTGAGATGCCCGGGGCCGTGCCGCCGCGCCGCCTGGCCGGCAGCCGCCGGCCCGCCCTGCCCTTGCGCCCATCCCACCACGAGGAGACATGCCATGCCCTGCTATTCGATCGACGGCGTCGTCCCGGTCGTCGACCCGACCGCCTACGTCCATCCCACCGCGGTGCTGATCGGCGACGTGATCGTCGGCCCGGGCTGCTACGTGGGCCCCTGCGCCAGCCTGCGCGGCGACTTCGGCCGCATCGTGCTGGAGCGCGGCGCCAACCTGCAGGACAACTGCACCATGCACGGCTTCCCCAGCGCCGACACGGTGGTCGAGGAGAACGGCCACGTCGGCCACGGCGCGGTGCTGCACAGCTGCGTCGTGCGGCGCGACGCGCTGGTCGGCATGAACGCGGTGGTGATGGACGAGGCCGAGATCGGCGAGGCCGCCATCGTCGCGGCCTGCGCCTTCGTGCGGGCCGGCATGAAGGTCCCGCCGCGCACCCTGGCCGCCGGCCTGCCGGCCAAGGCGGTGCGGCCGCTGACCGAGGAGGAGATGGCCTGGAAGCGCGAGGGCACCGGCGCCTACCACCAGCTCGCCCGCCGCTGCCTCGCCTCGATGGAGGAGGTGCGGCCCCTGGCCGCGCCCGAGGCCGGCCGCCCGCGGGTGGCCGCGCCGGCGGTCTCGCCGCTGATCGCGGCCCGGCGCGACGCGGGCTGAACCGGGGCAGCGCCCGCGCCCGCATCCGCGTCCGCACCCGCCCCCGCGCCTCCGGCCGGGCCCGCGGACCGGCATGCCCTGGGCAGGCCGCCGCATCGCCGATCCGGCGGGACCCCGCGGCCGCGGCCGCCGGCCACCATTGATCGAACACGGCCCTGGCCGGCGCCGTTCCTGCGCCTCCAGCTATCGAAATCGTAGCGAACGACGGCCGCGATGCGCTCAGGCGCCCTGCCCGTCCCTCGCGCCGGCGTCCGGCGCCGGCTCCGGCGCGCCGTCCGCCCGCGGCAGCCGCACCGCGCCGACCCCGCCGAAGAACAGGTCGGCCACGATCGGCGCCATGTCCTCGTGGGTGAGCCGGCCGCCGGGCCGCAGCCAGGTGAACATCCAGTTGATCATGCCGAAGAGCAGCATCGCCACCGGCTTGTCGAGGCCGCCCGCGCGCAGGTGGGGATGCAGCAGCGCCAGCGTGTCGGCGAAGCCGCCGACCACCTTGCGCTCGCGCGCCAGGATGCGGTCGCGGTCCTCGGGCTGCAGGAACTTCACGTCCTCGGTCAGCACCCGGTGCGCGTCCTGGGCGCTGGCGTACTCCTCGACGAAGCGGTGGATCAGCCGGCGCGCACGGGCCTCGGCGGCCGCGGGGTCGGCCGGCGCGCCCTCGGCGCGCGCCTCGTCGGCCAGTTCCTCCAGCCGGGCGACGTGGTCCTCGGCAATGTGCACCAGCAACTCGTACTTGTCGCGGAAGTAGTGGTAGAGCGCGGACTTGGACACGCCGCAGGCCTCGGCCACCCCGTTCATCGAGGCGGCGCGGTAGCCCTGGCTGGCGAAGAGGCGGGCGGCCTGCGCGAGGATGGCTTCGCGCTGTCCGTCGTAGCTGGCAGAGCGGCCACGGGCCATGGTGGGATTCCTGCGGTGCGGCCGCGGCGGGCGCGGCGACGGGAAAAGGGGGAGGAGGACAGGTCCGGCGGGCGGCGGCGCGCCGGCCGGAGGCGCATTGTGCCGCGATCCGGCCCGGCGGCGGGCACGCCGCGATCGCCCAAGAAAAAACCCGCCGGCGCGGGGCGCTGGCGGGTCTTCGGGTCTGGTGCGGCTGGCGGGGATCGAACCCACGACCCTTGGCTTCGGAGGCCAATACTCTATCCACTGAGCTACAGCCGCATGGTCTGCGCGAGCAGACAGTCGGGCATTATGGCCGATTACGCGCCGCCTGCGCTCACCCATCCGGTTTCCGCGCCGCTTTCGTCGTCGTCGGCGCCGTCCGGCAGCGGCGCGCTCGCGGCGAGCCGCTCGGCCGGCCGCGCGAAGCCCAGGCCGACCAGGTAGGTGTCGATCACCCGCTCGCCGCAGTCGCGCAGGTCGAAGCCCGCGGGGTCGAGCAGCCAGTTCTCGATCAGCCCGTCGACCAGCACGTGCAGGCCGAGCACCGCCACGTCGAGGGGCACCCCGAGCTTCACGCCGCGCTGCCGGGCCGCGCGCCAGAAGCCGATGCGCATCAGCGAGTGCAGTTCGGCCCGGCAGGCCTTGCGGCGCTCGCGCACCGCCTCCAGCTCGTCGACGTACTCGACCTTCTGCATCATCACCTCGACCACGCGGCGCACCCGCTCGTCGGTGGCGGTCACCTCCAGCGCGTGCTGCATGGTCTGGCGCAGCGAAGCGAGCGCGTCGCCCTCGGTCCGGCGGGTGGCGACTTCGAGCGCCTCCTCGAACGGCAGGCGGATGCGCTCCATCATCGCGTTGATCAGGTCGGCCTTGTCCTCGAAGTGCCAGTAGATCGCGCCGCGGGTGGCGCCGGCGGCGGCGGCGATGTCCTGCAGCGAGGTGCGCGACACGCCCTTGGCATGGAACAGGCGCTCGGCCGCGTCGAGCAGCAGGGCGCGGGTGGCCTGCGCCTCTTCCTTGGTCTTACGCGCCATGGAACGGGGGACGGGTCGTCGTGGGGAACGTGTGCATAGATCGGAGCGGAAAGCCAGCGAAGCCTCGTCGCGGATCAGGGTTGACCCGCATACATGCACGATTGTATGTATACTTTTCGGCTGCTGCCCGGATACCCCCGTGCGACCCTGCGGTTCTCACGGCGATCCGCACGGGCCCTGCGGCGGCCCGTCGGCCCGCCCTGCGCGCAGCGGCTCCGCACCGTGTCCGCGCTCCCCCTTTTCCGTACCAGGAACCCGTCCATGCCCGCTTCGCACGACGCCCCGTCTTCCCCGCGCGCCTCCCGCGCCCCCGCCCGTTCCGGCGCCGCCGGCCGCTTCCGCTGGACCCTGGGCGCGCTCGCCGTCGCGGCCGCCCTATCCGCCTGCGGCAAGAAGGAGGCCGCGCCCGGCCCGGGCGCCGGCGCGCAGCGCCCGCCGGCCGAGGTCGGCGTGGTCACCGTCGCGCTGGGCAACGTGGGCCTGTTCACCGAACTGCCGGGCCGGGTCGAGGCCTTCCGCGTGGCGCAGGTGCGCGCCCGGGCGGCCGGCATCCTGCAGAAGCGCCTGTTCCGCGAAGGCAGCGACGTGAAGGCCGGCCAGCCGCTCTACCAGGTCGACCCCGCGCCCTACGCCGCCACGCTGCAGAGCAGCCAGGCCACGCTCGCCCGCGCCGAGGCTAACCTGGCGTCGGCCAAGGCGCTGGCCGACCGCTACAAGCCGCTGGTCGAGGTCAACGCGATCAGCCAGCAGGAATACGTCAACGCCCAGGCCGCGCAGAAGCAGGCCCTGGCCGACGTGGCCGCCGGCCGCGCCGCGGTGCAGACCGCGCAGATCAACCTGGGCTACGCCAGCATCACCGCCCCGATCTCGGGACGCATCGGCCGCACGCTGGTCACCGAGGGCGCGCTGGTCGGCCAGGGCGAGGCGACCCAGCTCGCGGTCATCCAGCAGATCGACCCGGTCTACGTCAACTTCACCCAGTCCGCCAACGACGCGCTCAAGCTGCGCGACGCGATGCAGCGCGGCCAGCTCAAGAAAGTGCCGGGCTCCAACGCCGCCAGCGTCACCATCGTGATGGAGGACGGCACCGCGTACGAGCGCGCCGGCAAGCTGCTGTTCACCGACCTGACGGTGGACCCGACCAGCGGCCAGATCACCCTGCGCGCCGAAGTGCCCAACCCGGGCGGCGTGCTGCTGCCCGGCCTGTACGTGCGGGTGCGCCTGGAGCAGGCGCAGGTCCAGGACGCGGTGCTGCTGCCCCAGCAGGCGGTGACCCGCTCCGACCAGGGCGACACGGTGATGGTGGTCGGCGCCGACGGCAAGGTCAGCCCGCGCAAGGTCACCGTCGGCAGCGGCAAGGACGGCAACTGGGTGGTGACCTCCGGTCTCCAGAACGGCGAGCAGGTCATGGTCGACGGCTTCCAGAAGCTGCAGGGCGGCGGCCCGGTCAAGCCGGTGCCGTGGCAGAAGCCCGTCCCGTCAAACCCGGCCGCCCAGGGCGGCAGCGCGCCGGCCGGCGCGGCCGCGTCCGGCACCGGACCGGCGGGCACCGCCGGCGCCCCCGGCGCGACGGCCGCGGGCGCCGCCGCCCCGGCCGGCGGCAGCCAGCCCACCGGCGCGACCGGCAACACCGGCGCGGGCGCGCCGGCGTCCTCCTCGCGCTGAGCTGACGACAAGGAAACCTCCCGATGGCAAAGTTCTTCATCGACCGGCCGATCTTCGCGTGGGTGATCGCGCTGTTCCTGCTGGTCGCGGGCACGCTCTCGATCCTCAACCTGCCGATCGCCCAGTACCCGGCGGTCGCCCCGCCGGCGATCGTCATCAACGCCACCTACCCCGGCGCCTCCGCCCAGACGCTGGAGGACAGCGTGCTCGCGGTCATCGAGCGCGAGATGAACGGCTCGCCCGGCATGCTCTACATGGAGTCGGTGGCGCAGGCCAACGGCACCGGCAGCATCACCATCAGCTTCGCGCCCGGCACCAACGCCGACCTGGCGCAGGTGGACGTGCAGAACCGCCTGTCGCGCGCCACGCCGCGCCTGCCGCCCTCGGTGACCCAGCAGGGCGTGCGGGTGGACAAGTCGCGCAACAACTTCCTGCTGTTCATGATGCTCTCCTCCGACGACCCGTCGAAGGACGTGCTGTTCCTCGGGGACTACGCCTCGCGCAACGTGCTGCCCGAGCTGCAGCGGATCAACGGCGTCGGCCAGGCCCAGCTCTTCGGCACCGAGCGCGCGATGCGCATCTGGATCGACCCGACCAAGCTGACCGGCTACGGCCTGTCGGTGGCCGACGTCAACACCGCCATCAGCGGCCAGAACGCGCAGGTCTCGGCCGGCTCGATCGGCGACCTGCCCAACACCCCCGACCAGGCCATCTCGGCCACCGTGGTGGTGCGCGGCCAGCTGGCCTCGCCCGAGCAGTTCGGCACCATCGTGCTGCGCGCCAACACCGACGGCTCGACGGTTCGGCTGCGCGACGTGGCCCGCATCGAGCTGGGCGGCCAGACCTACGCCACCTCGGCACGCCTCAACGGCAAGCCGGCGGTCGGCATCGGCGTGCAGCTCTCGCCCACCGGCAACGCGCTCGGCGTGGCCAAGGCGACCAAGCAGCGCATGCAGGAACTGCAGGCCTTCTTCCCCGCCGGCGTGAAGTGGCAGATCCCCTACGACAGCTCGGAGTTCGTCGACATCTCGATCACCCAGGTGGCGCACACCCTGGTCGAGGCCATCGTGCTGGTGTTCCTGGTGATGTTCCTGTTCCTGCAGAACTTCCGCTACACCATCATCCCGACCATCGTGGTGCCGGTGGCGCTGATGGGCACCTTCTCGGTCATGCTGGCGCTGGGCTTCTCGATCAACGTGCTGACCATGTTCGGCATGGTGCTGGTGATCGGCATCGTGGTGGACGACGCCATCGTGGTGGTCGAGAACGTCGAGCGCATCATGAGCGAGGAAGGCCTGTCGCCGCTGGAGGCCACGCGCAAGGCCATGGGCCAGATCTCCGGCGCCATCGTCGGCATCACCGTGGTGCTGATCGCGGTGTTCGTGCCGCTGGCCTTCTTCAGCGGCTCGGTGGGCAACATCTACCGGCAGTTCTCGATGGTGATGGCGGTCTCGATCGCCTTCTCGGCCTTCCTCGCGCTGTCGCTGACGCCGGCGCTGTGCGCCACGCTGCTCAAGCCGGTCGAGGCCGGCCACCACCACGAGAAGAAGGGCTTCTTCGGCTGGTTCAACCGCGGCTTCGGCCGCACCGCCAAGCGCTACGAGGGCGGCGTCGCGCGCATCGTGCGCCGCACCGGGCGCTTCATGCTCGTCTACCTCGCCATCGTCGGCGCGGTGGCCTGGGTCTACCGCGGCCTGCCCAGCTCCTTCCTGCCCAACGAGGACCAGGGCTACATCATCGTCAACGTGCAGCTGCCGCCGGGCGCGACCCAGCCGCGCACCCTGTCGGTGATGGAGCAGATCGAGGGCTTCATGCTCAAGCAGCCCGAGGTGAAGAGCATGGTCGGCGTGCTGGGCTTCAGCTTCTCCGGCCAGGGCCAGAACGCCGCGCTCGCCTTCGTGACGCTCAAGGACTGGAAGGAGCGCGAGGGCGCCGAGCACACCGCCGGCGCCATCGCCGGCCGGGCCTTCGGCGCGCTCTCGGGCATCCGCGACGCCTTCATCTTCGCGCTGTCGCCGCCGGCCATCCCCGAACTCGGCACCGGCACCGGCTTCAACTTCCGGCTGCAGGACCGCTCGGGCAAGGGCCACGACGCGCTGCTCGCCGCGCGCAACCAGCTGCTGGGCATGGCCTCCAAGAGCCCGGTGCTGACCCAGGTGCGCCCGAACGGCATCGAGGACGCGCCGCAGCTGCGCATCGACGTGGACCGCGACAAGGCCAACGCCCTGGGCGTGAACTTCGCCGCGATCAACCAGGCGATCTCCACCGCCATGGGCTCGAGCTACATCAACGACTTCCCGAACGCCGGCCGGCTGCAGCGGGTGATCGTGCAGGCCGACGCGTCCGAGCGGATGCAGCCGGACGACATCCTGCGCATCAACGCGCTCAACGGCCGCGGCCAGCCGGTGCCGCTGTCGGCCTTCGCCACCACGCAATGGGTGACCGGCCCGATGCAGACGGTGCGCTACAACGGCTACCCGGCGATGCGCATCGAGGGCGACGCCGCCCCCGGCTACAGCAGCGGCGACGCGCTCGCCGAGATGGAGAAGCTCGCCGCGCAGCTGCCCCCGGGCTTCGGCTTCGAGTGGAGCGGCATCTCCCGCGAGGAGAAGCTCGCCGGCTCGCAGGCCCTGATCCTCTACGGCTTCTCGATCCTCGCGGTCTTCCTGTGCCTGGCCGCGCTCTACGAGAGCTGGTCGATCCCGGTGTCGGTCATCCTGGTGGTGCCGCTGGGCGTGCTCGGCGTGGTGCTCGGCACCGTGCTGCGCAAGTACAGCGCCGACGTCTACTTCCAGGTGGGCCTGATCACCATCATCGGCCTGTCGGCGAAGAACGCCATCCTGATCATCGAGTTCGCCAAGGACCTGCAGGCCCAGGGCCGCAGCGCGATCGAAGCGGCGGTCGAGGCGGCGCACCTGCGCTTCCGGCCGATCGTGATGACCTCGCTCGCCTTCGTGCTGGGCGTGATGCCGCTCTTCCTGGCCTCGGGCGCCGGCTCGGCCAGCCAGCGCGCCATCGGCACCGGCGTGGTCGGCGGCATGCTGACCGGCACCGTGCTGGCGGTCTTCCTGGTGCCGATGTTCTTCGTGGCGATCCGCAGCCTGTTCAAGGGCAGCAAGCGCCAGCAGGCGATGTACGCGGAGCACGCGCGCCACGCCGGCATCGAACCGCACCAACCCGCATCCGCATCCAGCCCGGACCGCACCGGCCCCCAAGACCATGCATAAGCCTTCCGAACCCCGCTCCGCGCGCAACCCCGCGCGCTCCGCGGCCCGCGCCGCCGATGCCGGCGCCGCGCGGCGCCCGCTGCCGGCCGCCGCGGCCGCGCTGGCGGCGCTGCTGGCGAGCGGCTGCAGCCTGATCCCGGCCTACGAACGGCCGGCCGCGCCGATCGCCGCGTCCTGGCCCGACGCGGTGCGCACCGCCGCCTCGGCCACCGGCGGCATCCAGCCGGACGACAGCGCCTCGGCCGACCGCACGCCGGCCGTCGAGCGCAACTGGCAGGACTTCTTCCCCGACGAGCGGCTGCGCCGGCTGATCGACATCGCGCTGCAGAACAACCGCGACCTGCGCGGCGCGGCGCTCAACATCGAGCAGGCGCGCGCCCAGTTCCAGATCCAGCGGGCCAACCAGTTCCCGACGGTCGGCCTCGCGGTCGCGGGCACCCGCGCCCCAAGCGTGGTCGACGGCCGCATCCGCAACAGCTTCACCGCCGGCCTGGCGGTCAGCGCCTGGGAGATCGACTTCTTCGGCCGGCTCGCCAGCCTCAAGGAGCAGGCGCTCGCGCAGTACCTGGCGACCGAGGAGGCGCGCAAGGCGGTGCAGATCAGCCTGGTGGCCGCGGTGGCCAACAACTGGCTCGCGCTGCTGGCCGACGAGGAGCTGCTCGACATCTCGCGCCGCACCGTCGACACCCGCGACGAGTCCATCAAGCTCGCCCGGCTGCGGCTGGAGAACGGCGTGGCCTCCGAGCTGGACTTCCGGCAGGCCGAGTCGCTGGCCGAGGCGGCCCGCGCCACCCTCGCCCAGCAGCAGCGCCAGCGCGCCCAGGACGAGAACGCCCTGGCGCTGCTGCTCGGCCAGCCGCTGCCCGAGGACCTGCGCGCCAGCCTGCAGGGCAACCGCCTGGCGGACGCGCGGCCGCTGCCCGACCTGCCGGCCGGCCTGCCCTCGGACCTGCTGCGCAACCGGCCGGACATCCGGCAGGCCGAGCAGGCGCTGATCGGCGCCAACGCCAGCATCGGCGCGGCGCGGGCCAACTTCTTCCCGCGCATCAGCCTGACCGCCCAGGCCGGCCGGGCCAGCGGCGAGCTCTCCGGCCTCTTCAACGGCAACGGCGCCTGGGGCTTCACCCTGGCGCCCCAGCTGCTGCAGCCGCTCTTCGACGCAGGCCGCAACCGCGCCGGCCTCGCCTCGGCGCAGGTCGGCCGCGACATCGCGGTGGCGCAGTACGAGAAGAGCATCCAGAGCGCCTTCCGCGAGGTGTCCGACGCGCTCGCCGGCCGCGCCACCCTGACCGAACAGGTGCGCGCCCTGCAGGCCCAGGCCGAAGCCGAGGCGGCGCGCTTCAAGCTGTCGGACCTGCGCTACCGCAACGGCATCTCCAGCTACCTCGACCTGCTCGACGCCCAGCGCTCCCTGTTCAGCGTGCAGCAGCTGGTGGTGCAGAGCCGCCTGGCGGAGGTGCAGAACCAGGTCACGCTCTACAAGGTGCTGGGCGGCGGATGGACCGAGCCGGCCGAGGCGTCCGAGGTCCAGGCGCGGGCGTCCGAGCCGCGGCCGGCGCGCTGAGCAGCGGCGCGTTCCGGCGCGTTTTCCGTCCCCTTCCGCGCGCGATACCAGGGTCCGTGCGGAGGGCCTCTGCAGGGGGGGCCTACCTATAATCCGGGGCTGATTCCAACATGCCCACGATTACCTGAGGACGCCATGAGCGACATCCACGTTGGAGGCCCTCCCACCGGCCCGATCAAGAATCCGAAGCAACTCCTGATCGCGTCCCTCTTCGCGTTCGTGGTGCCGGTCCTCGTGATCATCGGCCTGGTGTACTTCGTCACCTCGGCCAACAAGCCCGAGGCGGGCGCCAGCAACATGCAGCAGTCCATCGAGCAGCGGCTGCGGCGCGTGGGCTCGGTGGAGATCCGCGACGCCAACCGCCCGCTCCAGACCGGCGAGGCCGTCTTCCAGGCACAGTGCGCCACCTGCCACGCCGCCGGCGTGGCCGGCGCGCCCAAGTTCGGCGACGCGGCCGCCTGGGCCCCGCGCATCGGCCAGGGCTACGCGGCGCTGCTGAATTCCGCGCTGCACGGTAAGGGCGCGATGGCGCCGCAGGGCGGCGGCGATTTCGAGGACGTGGAGATCGGCCGCGCGGTGGTCTACATGGCCAACGCCGGCGGCGCCAAGTTCCCCGAACCGCAGCGCGCGGCCGCCCAGGCCGACGCGGCGGGCGCGGCCGCCGCTCCGGCGCCGGCCACGGCCACGGCGGCCGCCGCCACCCCCGGTCCCGCTTCCGATCCGGCGGCCGCCGCGCCCCAGCCGGTGCCGGCCGCCGCGTCCGGCCCGGCCGCCGCCGCGCCCGCAGCGGCGGCCGCGACCGCCGGCTCCGCGCCCCAGGTCGCCGCCGCGCCGCAGGCCGCCGGCGCCAACGCCGCGGCCGGCGAGGCGCTCTACAAGCAGACCTGCGCCGTCTGCCATGCCGCCGGCGTGGCCGGCGCGCCCAAGCTCGGCGACAAGGCCGCCTGGGCGCCGCGCATCGCCCAGGGCGTGGACCACATCACCCAGCTGGCGATGAAGGGCATCGGCGCGATGCCGCCCAAGGGCGGCTCGAACGCCTCGGACGCGGATTTCCGCGCCGCGGTCGAATACATGGTCAACGCCGCGAAGTGAGCCCGCGCGGCGCGCGCCCCGGGGGCCGTGCCGCGACCGCCACCGCGTCCCGCCCGGGGCCGCGAACGACGACGAAGCCGGTCGGAGACGACCGGCTTTCTTCATGGCCGGTCGCCTGCTCCGCCGGCCGGCGCGCCGCCGGGGCGACCGCGTGCCGCGGCGCAGGACCCGCGACGCGTCGACGTCCTCAGGACGGGCCGGTTCCGGGTCCGGCGCGGTCCGCGGCCGCTGCCGGCGCGGGACCCGCCGGCGCCTCCCCCGGCCGGGCCCGCGGCCGACCGGCCGAGGCCACCGCCCGCCGGCCCGTCCCTGGCTTCCGCGGCCGGGCTCGGCACGTAGCCGAAACGCGCCGGCAGCGCCTCGGCCGCCACCTCCTCGGGCGTCCAGCGGCCCTGCTCCACCGCCTCGCCGACCTGCACCATGTCCAGGCTGTGCACGATGCCGAAGCCGGCGTCGGTGTCGAGGTAGACGCGGCCCTCGGCGTCCACCAGGCAGGCGCGGACGACCGTCGCCGCGCGGTCGGCGGCATGGGCCGCGACGGCGCGGAAATCCCCGTCCACCCGCCAGACCAGCGGCGCGGCCTCCAGTTCCACGAAGACGCGCTGCGGCCCGTTCTGGAAGAACCAGCGCCCCGCGTCGTCGGCCAGGTAGTTGCGGCCGATGAAGGCGATCAGCGCCGCGTGCTCCAGCCGGCTGCCGCGCGCCGCGGGCGGGCCGCCCCGGAACGGACCGGCGGCCTGCGCGCGGTCGTCGCGCATCCACCATCGGCCGCGCGCGTCCAGGCCGAGCCAGCCGGCGCAGGCAGGGACGTTGGGCCACCGGGCGATGGCCTGCTTGACGATCTCATCCATGCGGCGATTCTGGGGCAGGCCCGCCGCCGCCCGGTAACCGGCGGTCCGGCGCCGCGGCCCCGGCATGCGCGGCGAGCCAGCCGCCCACCGCCTCGGGCAGGCTGCGCAGGTGGCCGGGAAGCCGGCCCTGGGCGAAGCCGACGTGGCCGCCGTGCGCCGGCTGCCACAGCGTGACCCGGTCGCCGACCTCGTCCGGGCGGGGCAGCGAGCGCCCGGGGACGAAGGGGTCGTTGCGGGCGTTGAGCACCAGCGCCGGCACCCGGATGCGGTCCAGCCCGGGCTTGGACGAGGCGCGCGCCCAGTAGTCGTCCACCCCGCGGAAGCCGTGCAGCGGCGCGGTGAACGCGTCGTCGAACGCGTGCAGGGTGCGCGCCGCCAGCATGCGCTCGCGGTCGAACAGGCCCGGGAACTGCTGCCACTTGCGCAGCGCCTTGGGCTTCATGGTGCCGAGGAACATGCGGGCGTAGAGCAGCCGGTTGAGGCCGCCGTCGATCGCGTGGCCGCTGGCGGCCAGGTCCAGCGGCGCCGACACCGCCGCGACCGCCGCCGCCGTGGCCGCCGCCGCAGCGCCCGCCTCCTCGGCCCAGCGCAGCAGCGCGTTGCCGCCGAGCGAGACCCCCACCGCCAGCAGCGGCCGGGCGCGGCCGGCGCGCAGCCGCCGCAGCATCCAGCCGACCTCGGCGTGGTCCCCCGAGTGGTAGGCCCGCGGCGCGCGGTTGATCTCGCCGCTGCAGCCCCGGAAATGGGGCACCGCGAAGTCCCAGCCGCGCGCCCGCGCCCAGGCGGCGAAGCCCTGCGCGTACGGGCTGGCCGACGAGCCTTCGAGGCCGTGGAACAGCACCAGCATGGGCGCGCTTTCCGGCGCCGGGGATGCTCCGCCTGCGGCGGCGGACGGGGCCGGGGCGCCGTCCGCCGGCGCGAGGAAGTCCACGTCCACGAAATCGCCGTCGGGCGTGTCCCAGCGTTCGCGGCGCAGTCCGGGCGGCGGCGCGCGGCGGGCCAGCCGGGCGGCCCAGATGGTCTGGAGGTTGCCGCCGGGCAGCCAGCGCGGCGCTACATATTCCATAGCTATGAATGAAGGTTCGACGGGCGGTGCGGCAGTCATCGGCCCATGGTTCGCGGGACGGCGCCCGACGGCGGGGATGCGCCGCGGGCCGCGGACGCCCCGCAGGATAAACCGCGCCCGGCGGCCCGCGCGGGCCGCCGCGACCGGATACAGATGCGCCGCGGGACAGTGGTTAAATGGCTGCCCCGCCGGACGGCCGGGGCCTCCGGCGAACGCCGGCCCGACCCAACCGCGCCGTCCGTCCCGCCCGACCCAACCGCCCTCCGTCGCCGCACCGACCATGAAACGCCTCCTCGCCCTGTGCCTCGCCGCCGCGCTCCTCTCGGGTTGCGGCTACAACGACTTCCAGCGCCTCGACGAACAGACCAAGACCGCCTGGAGCGAGGTGCTCAACCAGTACCAGCGCCGCGCCGACCTGATCCCCAACCTGGTGGCCACCGTCAAGGGCGAGGCCGGCTTCGAGCAGGACACCCTGACCCGGGTGGTCGAGGCGCGCGCCAAGGCCACCTCGGTGCAGGTCACGCCCGAGACGCTCAACGACCCGCAGGCGCTGCAGCGCTTCCAGCAGGCCCAGGGCGAACTCTCCGGCGCGCTGTCGCGGCTGCTGGTGGTCTCCGAGCGCTATCCGGACCTCAAGGCCAACCAGGGCTTCCGCGACCTGCGGGTGCAGCTCGAAGGCACCGAGAACCGCATCACCGTGGCGCGCAACCGATACATCCAGGCGGTGCAGGAGTACAACGTCAAGGCCCGCAGCTTCCCGACCAACCTGACGGCCAAGGTCTTCGGCTACGCGCCCAAGGCCAGCTTCACCGTGCAGAACGAGGCCCAGGTCTCGACGCCGCCGGCCGTGGACTTCGGGCGCAAATGAGCGCAGCGACGACCGCCACGCCGCCGCGGGCGGCGGCCGGCCGGCCCGGCGGCCCGCCGGGCCGCGGGCCCGCCCGTGCGGCGGGCCGCGCGGACGCCGGCTGGCGCCGCTGGGCCGGCGTGCTGCGCCTGCTCGCCCTCGGGCTGTGGCTGGCGCTCGGGCCGGCGTCCGGCGCCCACGCCCAGAAGGTGCGCACCATCCCCGCGCTGTCGGGCCGGGTGATCGACACCGCCGAGGTGCTGACGGTGGCCCAGCAGCGCCAGCTCGACAACCGCCTCGCCGCGCTGGAGCGGGACAAGGGTTCGCAGATCGTGGTGCTGCTGGTGTCCACCACCGCGCCCGAGGACATCTTCACCTACGCCAACCGGGCCAGCAACATCTACCGCATCGGCCGGCGCAACATCGGCGACGGCGTGCTGATCGTGGTGGCCAAGGAGGACCGCAAGGTCCGCATCGAGGTCGCCAAGGCACTCGAGGGCGCGGTGCCCGACCTGGCGGCGCAGCAGATCATCGACGAGGCCATCACCCCGCGCTTCCGCCAGGGAGACTTCATCGGCGGGCTCAACCTCGCGGTCGACCAGCTCGGCGCCCGCATCCGCGGCGAGCCGCTGCCCGCGCCCGCGCCGCAGGCCAGCCCGGACGCGCCGCGCAAGTCGCCGATGCAGCGCGGGCCGTTCGAAGGCATCCAGTGGTTCGACCTCGCGATCTTCGCCTTCATCGGCCTGCCGCTGGTCACCGGCGTGCTGCGCCGCCTGCTCGGCCGGCCGATCGGCGCGCTGGCCGGCGCGGGCGCGATGGGCGGGCTGGCGCTGCTGTTCACCAGCAGCCTGGCGCTCGCCGGCGCCGCGGCGTTGGTCGGGCTGCTGTTCGGGCTCTTCTCGCGCACCGGCACCTTCGGCGGCAGCCTGCCGGGCGTGGGCGGCTGGTCCACCGGCGGCGGCGGCGCCGGCGGATGGAGCGGCGGCGGCTTCCCGGGCGGCTGGAGCGGCGGCGGCCGCGGCGCGGGCGGCGGGGGCTTCTCGTCGGGCCGCGGCGGGGATTTCGGAGGCGGTGGCGCCTCGGGGGACTGGTGACCATGCCGCATCGCAAGAGCTGGCTCGGACGGATGGCGCGCATGCTGCGCCACCGCCTGCGCGACGAACACGACACCCGCCGGGCGATCCCGCCCGAGATGGTCCGGCGCCTGATGCAGCGGGTGGCCGCGAGCGAGCGGCGCCACAGCGGCGAGATCCGCATCTGCGTCGAGGCCGGGCTGCCCACCAGCTACCTCTGGCGCGGCGCCACCGCCCGCGAGCGCGCGGTCGCCCTCTTCGGCAAGCTGCGCGTCTGGGACACCGAGCACAACAACGGTGTGCTGATCTACCTGCTGCTGGCCGAGCATGCGATCGAGATCGTGGCCGACCGCGGACTCAACCGCTGCATGGACACCGCCCGCTGGCAGCACATCGTGGCCCACATGGGCGACGCCTTCGGCGCGGGCCGCTACGAGGACGGCCTGACCCAGGCGCTGGAGGAGGTCTCGGCGGTGCTGGTCGCGCACTTCCCGCTCGCGCCCGGCGACGCGGACGACAACCAGCTGCCGGACGACCCGGTGCTGATCTAGGGCGCCGCAGCGCCCGGCCGGGACGCCGCGGGCGGCGCCGGGCGCCGGGCATTAGCCGGCCTTATCGCTTCCCCGCAAAAACCGATGGCCGCGCGGGCCGGCGGCGCATAGGATGGACCGTCCCCACCCCTGGAAACGATCCGACCATGTCCCATCCGCTGGTTCCCCGCGCGCTCGCCGCTTCCGCCCTCGCCTGCTGCGTCCTCCTGGCCGGCCTGCCCGCCCGGGCGCAGACCGCCGCCACCCTCGACAAGGTCAAGGCCGGCGGCGTCATCGCCGTGGCCTACCGCGAGTCCTCGGTGCCCTTCTCCTACCTGGCCGACGGACAGAACCCCACCGGCTTCGCCTGGGAGATCTGCGGCCGCATCGTCGACGCGGTGAAGAAGGCCACCGGCCGCGCCGACCTGCAGGTGCGGCCGCAGGCGGTGACCTCGGCCAACCGCATCCCGCTGCTGCAGAACGGCACCATCGACATCGAGTGCGGCTCCACCACCAACAACGCCGCGCGCGGCAAGCAGGTCCAGTTCGCCACCAACTACTTCTACACCGGCACCCGGCTGCTGGTGAAGGCCGGCTCGCCGATCAAGGGCGTGGCCGACCTGAAGGACCGCAAGGTGGTCTCCACCACCGGCACCACCAACATGCTGGTGATGCGCAACCTCTCGAAGGACCGCGGCATCGACTTCGACCTGATCGCGGCCAAGGACCACGCCGAGGCCGCCCTGCTGGTCGAGAGCGGCCGGGCCGACGCCTTCGCGATGGACGACATCCTGCTCTACGGCATCAAGGCCAACGCGCAGAACCCGGCCTCGCTCGCCGTGGTGGGCGAATCGCTGCAGGTCGAGCCCTACGCCATCATGCTGCGGCGCGACGACCCGGCCTTCAAGCAGCTGGTCGACGGCACCATCGCCGCCCTCGTCAAGAGCGGCGACTTCGAGAAGCTCTACCGCAAGTGGTTCCAGTCGCCGATCCCGCCCAAGGGCGTGAACCTCAACCTGCCGATGAGCGACGAGCTCAAGGCGAACCTCACCGCCCTCTCGGACCAGCCCGCGCAGTGACCGGCGCCGCCTCCGCCCTCCCCGCGGGCCGCCCGGCCGCGCCCGCCCGCGGGCGCGCGCCCCGGGCGCCGGGCGCATGAGCGCCGCCCGCCGCGCCTGCGTGCTGGGCGCCGGCGTCGTCGGCAGCGCCGCGGCCTACGCCCTGGCGCGCGACGGCTGGCGGGTCACGCTGGTCGATGCCCATGCCCGGCCCGGCCAGGGCGCGAGCAAGGCCAACGGCGGCCAGCTCAGCTACAGCTACGTCGAGCCGCTGGCCACGCCCGCGGCGTTGCGGTCGCTGCCGCGCTGGCTGCTGTCGCCCGACAGCCCGCTGCGCTGGCGCCCCCGGGCCGAGGCCGCGCACCTGCGCTGGCTGCTGCAGTTCATGGCCGCCTGCCGCTGGCCGCAGGTGCGCGCGACCACCGACGCGCTGCTCGGCCTGTCCTTCCTGAGCCGCGGCACGCTGCACCGCTGGCTCGACGAGATCCCCGGACTGCGCGAGGCGATCCACCACGCCCGCCCGGGCAAGCTGGTGGTCCACCGCGACCCCGCGTACCGCGCCGCGGCGCAGCGGCAGATCGACTGGCAGCGCCGCCACGGCTGCGACCAGCGCCTCGTCGAGGCCGACGAATGCGTCGCGCTGGAGCCCGCGCTGGCGGCCGGCGGCGGCGGCCCGATCGCCTTCGGCGTCTGGACCGCGGACGAGGAGACCGCCGACGCCGCGCGGCTGGCCGACGGGCTGGCGCGCGCCGCCGGCGCCACGCTGCTGTTCGGCCGGCGGGCGCGGTCGCTGGACGTCCGCGGCGGGCGCGTCGCGGCGCTGCGTTGCGAGGGCGGCGAGACGGTCGAGGCCGACCATTTCGTGCTGGCCGGCGGCCCGGCCGCCGCGGGCCTGCTGCGGCCGCTGGGCCTGGCGCTGCCGATCGAGCCGATCCGCGGCTACAGCGTCACCCTGCCGATCGTGGACGACGCCGCCGCGCCGCGGGCGAGCATCACCGACGCCGGCCGCAAGCTGGTCCACGCCCGGCTGGGCGACCGGCTGCGCACCGCCGGCTTCGCCGAGCTGTGCGGCCCGCATCCGACCGTCGACCCGCGCCGCATCGCCGCGCTGTGCGAAGCGGTCGCGCAGACCTTCCCCGGCGCCTGCGACCTGTCCGATCCCCAGCCCTGGGCCGGCCTGCGCCCCGCCACCCCGGGCGGCCGGCCGATGGTCGGCCGCACCCGCCTGCCCAACCTCTGGATCGACGCCGGCCAGGGCGCGCTCGGCCTGACCCTCGCCGCCGGCAGCGCCGCGCTGCTCGCGGCCCTGGTGGACGGCCGGGAGCCGCCGGTCGCGCCGCGGCCCTTCGCGGTGCCGTCCTGAACCGCGGACGCCGCCGCGGGCGCGGCGGCGGGGCGGCGGCGGGCACGCTTCCTGCCTCCGGGGCAGGCCATCCATGCGAATCAAGCACATCGAAGTCTTCAACGCGCTCATGCTCGCCGGCACCGTGGGCGGGGCCGCGCGGCTGCTCAACGTGACCCAGCCGGCCGTCACCCAGGCCCTGCACCATGCCGAGCTGCACCTGGGCTACGCGCTCTTCACCCGGCAGCGCCGGCGCCTCGTGCCGACCAAGGAGGCGCAGGCGCTCTACCCCGAGGTCCAGCGGCTGATGTCGCAGCTCGAGGCGGTGCGCCGCATCGCGAGCGCGCTGGGCCGCGACGAGGTCAACGAACTGCGCCTGCTGGTCGTGCCCTCGCTCGCGGTGCGGATGCTGCCCGGGGCGCTGCGCCTGTTCCGGAGCAAGTACCCGCGCATGGACGTGTCGGTGCGGGTGCAGCACTCGCGCGAGATCGCCCAGGCGGTCGCGCTGCAGGAGGGCGACGTGGGCATCGTCTACGGCAGCAAGGCCCATCCGGCGGTGGACGAGCAGCCGGTGGCCACCGGCCGCCTGGTGTGCGTCGCGGGCCGCGACCCCGATGCGGCGCCCGACCCGCGCAGCACGGTGACGATGGAGGAGCTGATGCGCTCGCCCTGCATCCGCATCGACGACCGCGACCCCATCGGGGCGATGCTGGCCGAGCAGTGGTCGCGGGTCGGCGCCGCGTCGCAGGGCGGCATCACCGTGCAGACCCACCACCTCGCCATGGTGCTGGCCGAGGAGGGCTTCGGCCCGGCCCTGGTCGACTCCTTCACCGCCCGGCAGGCGCGCGGCGACCGGCTGCACGTGCGCACCGTGCGGCCCGAGGTGGCGGTCGAGATCCGCGCGCTGCTGCCCCAGGGCGTGCGCTCGCCCCGGGCGGTGGAGGTGCTGATCGACGCCTTCCGGCAGGTGGCGGGCGCGGCGGACGCCGCCTAGCCCGGCAGCCGCCAGACCCGGCCGCCGCCCACCGCGTACAGCCGCCGCCGCGGCGCGCGGGGCACGGTCCAGGCGCCGGTGAATTCGCCGAAGGCCGGCAGCACCAGCAGGCCCGGGTCGGCGCAGAAGCAGGGCAGCCGCAGCCGGTCGAAGGCCGGGCCGTGCAGCACGGTCGCAGGATGCAGGTGGCCGGCCAGCACCAGCGCGCCGGGCACCGTCCGCGGATGGTGGCAGGCGGCGAAGGGGCCGATGCGCCAGGGCTCGTCCACCACCGCGATGCCGAGCGATGCCGGCGGATCGCCGGCGCGGTCGTCGTGGTTGCCGCGCACCAGCACCACCTCCAGCGCCGGCCAGCGCGCGCGCCAGCCGTGCAGCGCGGCCATCACCGCGGCGGTGCGCGACTCGGGCGCGTGCAGGAAGTCGCCCAGCACCACCAGCCGCGCCGGATCGTGCGCCGCCAGCAGCGCGTCGATGCGCGCCAGGTTCCGCCGGGTGGTGCCGGCCGGCACCGGCTGGCCCTGGGCGCGGTAGGCGGCGGCCTTGCCGATGTGCACGTCGGCGATGAAGAGGGTGCGCTCCGCCGGCCACCAGACCGCGTGGCCGGGCAGCAGCCACAGCGTCTCGCCGGCGCAGGTGACGGCCAGCGGCGCGTCGGCCGGGTCGGCGGGGTCGGCGGGATCGGCGGGATCGGCGGGCGGGAGGCGGGCGGCGGAATTCATCGGCGGCCCCTGCAGATGGGTCGCCGGCCGGAGGAAACAAGCGCCGCGCGGCACGGGCGCGAAGAACCCGTCCGACACGGAAAACAGGGACGGAAAAGCGCCGCAGCCGGCATTCCGCCTTCGCCTTCAGCTACCGAAACCATAGCATCCAAGACTGTCCGGCTACAGACGCGGCAGCGGCTTCGACGGCCCGCGGTTGCGGCCCCGGGGGCGCCAGCGCTGCGGGGCGTCGCCCTCGGCCGGGTCGGGCGGCGCGGGTTCCTCGCGCAGGCGCTTGCGCGGCGGGGATTCGGCGCCGTGGGTGTCGAGCGAGAAGGCGAGCATCTGGCGCACCTCCTCGGTGGCCACCTCCAGGTCGTCGGGCAGCTGCGCGGCGGTCGCGGCCCCGGCCCGGCCCGGGGCGCCGGCGGCCTGCTCCAGGTCCTGGACCATGCGGGCGATGCGGTCGGCCAGGCCCTCGTTGGTGAGCTTCTCGCGGAAGCGCTCGATCATCAGCGGGAAGGCGAAGGGACCGGGCCGCTCCAGCGGATGCAGCGACAGCCGCTGGCCCTGCATGGTGCGCAGGGTCTGCAGCAGCCGGCCGATGTCCAGCTCCTGGCTCAGCACCTCCTGGTCGGCCTGGCGCAGCAGCATGTTGTCGGCGTCGTAGCGGCGGAACACGTCGAAGAAGAGCTGCGAGGACGCCTGCAGCTGGCGGGCGCTGCGCTTCTCGCCCGGGTGGCTCTGGAAGATCAGGCCCGAGACGCGGGCGATCTCGCGGAAGCGCCGGCGCGCCAGCTCGGTGGCGTTGAGGCTCTCCAGCACCTCGTGCAGCAGGAAGACCTGCTCCGGGTCGCCGCCGTCGGGCGCGTCGGTGCGGAAGGCCCCGGGGTAGCCCGGCACGCCGGAGGGCACGGTGCGCAGCAGCTCGGGCAGCAGCGATTCCCAGGGGATGGCCCGGGCGCTGAGCAGTTCCAGGCCGTAGTCGTTGATGGCGATCGAGAAGGTGCCCGGCTTGTGCTGCGAGGCCCGCCAGGCCAGCAGGCTCGCCAGCCCCATGTGCGCGTGGCGGCCGGCGAAGGGGTAGAGGAACAGGTGCCAGCCCTCGCGGCTGCGCAGCGTCTCGGCCAGCAGGGTGCCGGCGTCGGGCAGGGCGGACCAGCGCTGCTGCACCTCCAGCAGCGGGCGCACGCAGCGCAGCTCGGGGGTGTCGTAATGGCGTTCGTCGGCCAGCGCCATCTGCGCGACCAGGAACTCGGCCAGCACCGAGGACAGCGGCATGCGGGTGCCGCTCCAGCGCGGCACGGTGGCGCGGCCCGGCGGGGCGCGGCGCACGTAGGCGGTCATCTGCTCGATCTTGACCAGCTCCAGCACCCGGCCGGCGAAGACGAAGCAGTCGCCGGGCTTCATCCGGCCGATGAAGCTCTCCTCGACCGAGCCGAGCTTCGAGCCGCCCTGCACCTGCACGACGACCGCGGCCTCGCTCACGATGGTGCCGATGTTGCTGCGGTGGCGCCGGGCGATGCGCGGGTCGGGCACCCGCCAGACACCCTCCTCGTCCGGCACCGCGCGGCGGTACTCCGGGTAGGCCGCGAGGGTCGGGCCGCCCTGGCGGACGAAGTCCAGGCACCACTGCCAGACGGCGGGCGTGAGGTCGCGGTAGGCGTGGGTGCCGCGCACCTCGGCGTAGAGCGCCTCAGGCCGGAAGCCGCCGCCGAGGGCCACCGTCACCAGGTGCTGCACCAGCACGTCCACCGGCTGCTGCGGCGTGCGCCGGACCTCGACCCGGCCGGCCTTGACCGCGGCGCGGGCGGCCGCCGCCTCGACCAGCTCCAGGCTGTGGGTGGGCACCAGGGTCACGCGCGAGGGCCGGCCCGGCGCGTGGCCCGAGCGGCCGGCGCGCTGCAGCAGCCGCGCCACGCCCTTGGGCGAGCCGATCTGCAGCACCCGCTCCACCGGCAGGAAATCCACCCCGAGGTCCAGGCTGGAGGTGCAGACCACCGCCTTGAGCGCGCCGCTCTTGAGCCCGGCCTCGACCCATTCACGCACCGCCCGGTCGAGCGAGCCGTGGTGCAGCGCCAGCAGCCCGGCCCAGTCGGGCCGCGCGTCGAGCAGCGCCTTGTACCAGAGCTCGCACTGCGCCCGGGTGTTGGCGAAGACCAGGGCGGTGCGGCTGGACTCCAGCTCCCGCACCACCTGCGGCAGGAGGCGCAGCCCCAGGTGGCCGGCCCAGGAGAAGCGTTCGGTGCGCGCTGGCATCAGCGTGTCGATCAGCAGCTGCTTGGGCACCTTGCCGCGCACCAGGACGCCGTCGCCGCGGCCGAGCAGGGTGTCCATCGCCTCCTCCAGGTTGCCGAGCGTGGCCGACATGCCCCAGACGCGCAGGTCCGGGTTCCAGCCGCGCAGCCGGGCGGCGGCGAGCTGCACCTGCACCCCGCGCTTGTTGCCGATCAGCTCGTGCCATTCGTCCACCACCAGCATGCGCACGCCGCCCAGCGCTTCCTGCGCGTCCTCGCGGGCCAGCATCAGCGACAGGCTCTCGGGCGTGGTCACCAGCACCGAGGGCAGCCGGCGCGCCTGCGCCGCGCGCTCGGCGCCGCCGGTGTCGCCGGTGCGCAGGCCGACCGACCAGGGCCGCAGCCCCGCGGCCCGGAGGTCCAGCGCCTGCAGCGGCTCCAGCAGCGCCCGGGCACTGTCGCCGGCCAGCGCGCGCATCGGGGTGATCCAGAGCACGGTGAGCGGCATGTCGGCCGCGCGCGACGGCTTGGCGGGGCGGCGCGGCGCCGCGCCGGCCGGCGCGTCCCGGGACGCCTTCTCGCGCGCCGGCCGCTGCGCGAAGGCCTGCAGCGCCGCGAGCCAGACCGCGTAGGTCTTGCCGGCGCCGGTGGTGGCGTGCAGCAGCCCCGAGCGGCCCGCCGACGCCGCGCGCCAGACGGAGGTCTGGAACGGGAACGGCGCCCAGCCGCGGGAGGCGAACCAGCCGGCGACCGCGGCGCGCATCGCGGTGGACGCGGGCGGCAGGCGGGCCGGCAGGGCGAGGGGCGCGGGCGGGACGGCCTCGCCCGCAACCGCCCCGCTACCGGACCGGCCGGCGTCCGGCGGCGGAGCCGGGCCCGGCGCGGGCGCCGGCGCGGCGACCGTGGCCGCCGCGGCGCGGGGTCGGGCGGGCGTCGTCATCGCGGCAGCAGCGCCTCCAGGGTCTGCAGGGTGTCGGCCTCGTCCACCGGCTTGTCCTCGCGCCAGCGCAGCATGCGCGGGAAGCGGGTGGCGATGCCGCTCTTGTGGCGTGGGCTGCGGGCGATGCCCTCGAAGCCCAGCTCGAACACCAGCGTCGGCTTCACGCTGCGCACCGGGCCGAAGGTCTCGACGGTGGTCTTGCGGATGACCGCGTCCACCCGGGCCATCTCGGCGTCGGTCAGGCCCGAGTAGGCCTTGGCGAAGGGCACCAGCCGGCGCTCCGGGTCGCCCTGCGGCCGGTCCCAGACGGCGAAGGTGTAGTCGCTGTAGAGGCTGGCGCGCCGGCCGTGGCCCTTCTGGGCGTAGATCAGCACCGCGTCCACCGCGAACGGGTCGATCTTCCATTTCCACCAGGTGCCCACGTCCTTGGTGCGGCCGGTGCCGTACCGCGAGGCGCGGGCCTTGAGCATCATCCCCTCGACGCCGAGCGCGCGCGCCGCCTCGCGCTGCGCCGCCAGGTCGGCCCAGGAATCGCCCTGCAGCAGCGGGCTGATGCGCAGCGTGGGATGGTTCAGGTCGGCGACCACGGTGTCGAGCAGCGCCCGGCGTTCCTGCAGCGGCAGCGCGCGCAGGTCGCGTCCCTGCCATTCGAGCAGGTCGTAGGCCAGCAGCACCACCGGCAGCTCGCGCAGCAGCTTCGGGCCGAGCGTCTTGCGGCCGATGCGTTTCTGCAGCTCGGCGAAGGGCTGGACCCGGCCCTCGGCGTCCTGCCGGGCGCGGTCCGGATCCGCGATCTCCTCGGCGGGGGCGGCCGATGCGCCCGGGGCGCCCGGCGGCGCTATGGCGGCGCGCCAGACCACGATCTCGCCGTCGACCACCGTGCCGTCGGGCAGCGCGTCGGCCATGGCGAGCAGTTCGGGGAAGCGCTCGCTCACCAGGTCCTCGCCGCGCGACCAGACCCAGGCCTGGCCGGCGCGGCGCACCACCTGGGCGCGGATGCCGTCCCATTTCCACTCGACCATCCAGTCGCCGACCGGGCCGACCGCGGCGTCGAACTGCTCCACCGGCAGCGCCAGCGGGTGCGCGAGGAAGAAGGGATAGGGCTGGCCGCTGGTCTGCTGGTCGCTTTCGCCCGGCGTCTCGGGCGCGACGAGCGCCGCGTAGTCGGCGGGCGCGGGCTGGCGGGCGATGTGGGTGTAGCCCATCAGCCGCTGCGCCACCCGCTTGGCGTCCAGGCCGGCCACCGCGGCCAGCGCCTGGGTCACCTGCAGCTTGGAGACGCCGACGCGGAAGCTGCCGGTCATCAGCTTGAAGTAGACCAGCCGCTCGTCGGCGTCCACCTGCCGCCACTGGGCGCGCAGCACCTCGGGCAGGCGCTCGGGCGGGGTCCTGCGCAGCGGCAGCAGCTCGTTCTCGACCCAGTCGGCCAGGGACCGGTCGTGGCTGCCGTCGGGCGCCGGCAGCAGCAGCGCGAGCGTCTCGGCCAGGTCGCCGACCGCGTCGTAGCTCTCGTCGAACAGCCACTCGGGCAGGCCGGCCGCCTCGCGCGCGAGCTGGCGCAGCAGCTTGGTCGCGACCAGCTGGCGCGGCTTGCCGCCGGCCAGGAAATACACCGCCCAGGCCGCGTCGTCCGGCGGCGCCTGCCGCAGGTAGGCCTGCAGCGCCGCCTGCTTGGCGAGGTTCGAGGTGGTGGCGTCGAGCGCGCGGTAGAGCGCGGCGAAGGCCTTCATCGCGCGGGCCTCCGGCCGGCATCCGCGGGGTCCGGGGCGACGCCGTCGCCGCCGTCCTGCGCCGACGGCAGCCGGTCGGCCGGAACGGGCGCGCCGGACCGCGCGAGGCGGGCGGCGGTGCCGCCGTCGGGCGCCTGGGCGCCGTCCGCGTCCGCGTCCGCGTCCCTGTCCGCCGACGCTGCCGGCGGCGCGGGCGCGGCCTTGCGCCGCCGGGGCTTCGGCGCCGGCGCCGCTCCGCCGTCCGCGCCGGCGCCGCGGTCCGCGTCCGCCCCGCGGCCGGCCGGCGCGCCCCCGCCGTCCCCCGCCTCCGCGGCATCGGCCGCGGACGGGTCCGCCGGCCGGCCGGCCGCGTCGCCGGCGCCCTCGCCCTCCTCGTCGCCGTACTCGGTGCGGAAGCCCTGGGCGTCCAGGCCCTGCTCGGTCAGCCAGCGCACCAGCACCGCGATGCTGCCGTGGGTGACGAACACCCGCTCCGCCCCGGTGGCGCCGATGGCGCGCACCAGGCCGGGCCAGTCGGCATGGTCGGACATCACGAAGCCGCGGTCCACGCCGCGCCTCCGCCGCGCGCCGCGCAGCTGCATCCAGCCGCTCGCGAAGGCGTCGGAATAGCCCGGGAAGCGCCGCAGCCAGGGCGTGCCCTGCACCGAGGGCGGCGCGACCACCAGGGCGCGCTTGAGCAGGGCCGCGTCCAGCCCGTCGTCGCCGACCCGCCAGGTCGGCGGCAGGTCCACGCCGGCGTCGCGGTAGACCGCGTTGAGGGTCTCGACCGCGCCGTGCACCACGATCGGCCCGATGGACCGGTCGACCCCGTGCAGGATGCGCTGCGCCTTGCCGAAGGCGTAGCCCATCAGCACCGAGGGCCGGCCGGCGTCGGCGTTGGCGCGCCACCAGGCGTCGATGTCGTCGAACAGCGCGCGCTGCGACGGCCAGCGGTAGATCGGCAGGCCGA
This sequence comes from Xylophilus ampelinus, assembly GCA_036946225.1. Taxonomy (GTDB): domain Bacteria; phylum Pseudomonadota; class Gammaproteobacteria; order Burkholderiales; family Burkholderiaceae_C; genus JAKOND01. The sequence continues at coordinate 772,077 of JAQIJO010000001.1, read as the reverse complement.
AGGTGGATTCGGTGATGAAGGTGTGGCAGCGCACCGGCTCGAAGGGCGCGCAGGTGCCGTCGTCCTCCAGCTTGTAGTCGCCCGAGGCCACCCAGACCTCGCCGCGGTGCTCGATGCGCACCTGGGCCGAGCCGAGCACGTGGCCCGCCGGGTGCAGGGAGATGCGCACCCCGTGGTGGTCGATGGCCTCGCCGTAGGGCAGGGTCCGCAGCGCGATGTCCCGGCCCAGCCGGGCGCGCAGCGTGCCCTCGCTGTCGGCGTGGGCCAGGTAATGGGCGTGGCCGGTGCGGGCGTGGTCCGCGTGGGCGTGGGTGATGACCGCGCGCGCCACCGGCCGCCAGGGATCGATGTAGAAATCGCCCGGCGGGCAGTACAGGCCTTCGGGCCGGGCGACGACGAGGTCCATGGAGGGGCGGCGGGCGGTTGCGGGATGGTGCGTTCCAGCATACGCAGCGCCCGCGCCGGAGCTGCATCCAGATGCGTCGCGGGCACGCCCGCGGCATGCGCTCACGGTCGGAACGGCCCGCGGCCCGCATTCCGCCTGGGCTGGCCGCTATCGATTCGATAGCGATATCCCTGGCGGGCGGCCGCGGGGCCCGCGCGCGGGCGCAGGGCGGTTGCGCAGCGCGCCGGCCCGCGTCGGTGGTCCGCCCGGCGCGCCGCAGGCCGGCCCGAAAACGCGAAAGCCACCCGGAGGTGGCTTTCTGGCGGGGCGGACGCGCGGCCGTCCGGTCAGCGCTTCTGGCGGAACTTGCGCAGCGCGGCCAGCTGGGCGGCCATGACGGCGAGCTCGGACTGGGCCTTGGCGAGGTCCAGGTCGCTCTTGGCGTTCTGGACCGCCTGCTGCGCCGAGGCGCGCGCGGCGTTGGCCTTCTCCTCGTCCAGGTCCTTGCCGCGCACCGCGGTGTCGGACAGCACGGTCACCCGCTCGGGCTGGATCTCCAGGATGCCGCCGGCGACGAAGACGAATTCCTCGTTGCCGTCGGCCAGCGTGATGCGCACCGAGCCGGGGCGGATGCGCGTGATCAGCGGCGTGTGGCGCGGGTAGATGCCGAGTTCGCCGGCTTCGCCGGGCAGCGCGACGAAACGCGCCTCGCCCGAGAAGATCGCTTCCTCGGCGCTGACCACGTCGACGCGCATGGTTGCTTCTGCCATCTTCGATGTCCTTGTTGGTTAGAAAAGCCGGGGGCCGGAGCCGCGGCCGGCCGCCCCGCGGGGCGCCGGCCGCACGGGCATCAGGCCGCTGCCAGCTTCTTGCCCTTCTCCAGGGCTTCGTCGATGGTGCCGACCATGTAGAAGGCCTGCTCGGGCAGGTGGTCCACCTCGCCGGCGACGATCATCTTGAAGCCGCGGATGGTCTCGGCCAGGGGCACGTACTTGCCGGGCGAACCGGTGAACACCTCGGCGACGTGGAAGGGCTGCGACAGGAAACGCTGGATCTTGCGGGCGCGGGCCACGATCAGCTTGTCTTCCGGCGCCAGCTCGTCCATGCCCAGGATCGCGATGATGTCGCGCAGTTCCTTGTAGCGCTGCAGCGTGCCCTGCACCGCGCGGGCGGTGGTGTAGTGCTCTTCGCCGACCACGTTCGGGTCCAGCTGGCGCGAGGTGGAGTCCAGCGGGTCGACCGCGGGGTAGATGCCCAGCGAGGCGATGTCGCGCGACAGCGAGACGGTGGAGTCCAGGTGGGCGAAGGTGGTGGCGGGCGACGGGTCGGTGTAGTCGTCGGCGGGGACGTACACGGCCTGGATCGAGGTGATCGAGCCGACCTTGGTCGAGGTGATGCGTTCCTGCAGGCGGCCCATCTCCTCGGCCAGCGTCGGCTGGTAGCCCACGGCGGAAGGCATACGGCCCAGCAGCGCGGACACTTCGGTGCCGGCCAGGGTGTAGCGGTAGATGTTGTCCACGAAGAACAGCACGTCACGGCCTTCGTCGCGGAAGGACTCGGCGATGGTCAGGCCGGTCAGGGCCACGCGCAGGCGGTTGCCCGGCGGCTCGTTCATTTGGCCGTAGACCATGGCCACCTTGGACTCGGGCAGGTTCTCCAGGTTCACGACGCCGGAGTCGGCCATCTCGTGGTAGAAGTCGTTGCCCTCGCGGGTGCGCTCGCCGACGCCCGCGAACACCGACAGGCCGCTGTGCGCCTTGGCGATGTTGTTGATCAGCTCCATCATGTTCACGGTCTTGCCCACGCCGGCGCCGCCGAACAGGCCGACCTTGCCGCCCTTGGCGAACGGGCACACCAGGTCGATCACCTTGATGCCGGTCTCCAGCAGCTCCTGCGACGGCGACAGCTCGTCGTACGCGGGGGCCTTGCGGTGGATGGGAGCGGTGAGTTCCTGGCCGACCGGGCCGCGCTCGTCGATCGGGCTGCCCAGCACGTCCATGATGCGGCCCAGGGTCGCCTTGCCGACAGGCACGGTGATGGGCGCGTCGGTGTTGGACACGGTCAGGCCGCGGCGCAGGCCGTCGGACGAACCCAGCGCGATCGCGCGGACCACGCCGTCGCCCAGCTGCTGCTGGACTTCGAGCGTCAGGGTCGAGCCTTCGAGCTTCAGGGCGTCGTAGATCTTGGGCATCTGGTCGCGCGGGAATTCCACGTCGACCACGGCGCCGATGCACTGGACGATCTTGCCTTGGGCGCCTGCTTGGGTAGTTGCTTGAGCCATTGTTTGCTCCAAAAAATGTAAGTCGGATGGACCGCTGCGGGACGCCCGGTCAGACCGCGGCTGCGCCGGCGACGATTTCCGAGAGTTCCTTCGTGATCGCGGCCTGGCGCGTCTTGTTGTAGACGAGCTTGAGTTCGGAGATGACGTTGCCGGCGTTGTCGGTCGCCGCCTTCATCGCCACCATGCGCGCGGACTGCTCGGACGCCATGTTCTCGGCCACCGCCTGGTAGGCCAGCGACTCGGCGTAGCGCACCAGCAGGTCGTCGATCACCGTCTCGGCGCTGGGCTCGTAGATGTAGTCCCAGGTCGAGGACGGCACGCCGCCGTTGTTCGCGCCCTGCAGCGCCTCGGCCGACAGCGGCAGCAGTTGCTCCACCACCGATTCCTGGCGCATCGTGTTCACGAACTTCGTGTAGCACAGGTAGACCGCGTTGACGCGTCCCTCGGCGTAGGCGTCGAGCAGCACCTTGATCGGGCCGATCAGCTTGTCGAGGTGCGGCGTGTCGCCGAGGCCGGTGACGTGCGACACCACCTTGGCGCCGATGCGGTTGAGGAAGCCCAGGCCCTTGTTGCCGATCGCCACCGTCTCGGCCGAGACGCCGGCCGACTGCAGCTCGCGCAGCTTGGTGGTCACCGCGCGCAGCACGTTGGTGTTCATGCCGCCGCACAGGCCCTTGTCGGTGGTCACCACGATGAAGCCCGCGGCGCGGGCTTCGTTGGCGACCATGAAGGGATGCACGTATTCCGGGTTGGCACGGCTCAGGTTCGCGGCGATCGCGCGCACCCGCTCGCTGTACGGACGGGCGGCGCGCATGCGGTCCTGCGCCTTGCGCATCTTCGAGGCGGCCACCATTTCCATGGCCTTGGTGATCTTCTTGGTGTTCTCCACCGATTTGATCTTGCCGCGTATTTCCTTGCCTGCTGCCATTGGTATTCCTTCTCTGGCCCGGCACGCGCGGGGCGCGCCGGGCCGGTTCCGATCAGGCGAACGACTTCTTGAACGACGCGATGGCGGCCGAGAGCTCGGCTTCCGCGTCCTTGTCGAGCGCCTTGTTCTTCTCGAGCTTGTCGAGCAGGGCGCCGTGGCTGGTCTTGAGGAACTGGTGCAGGCCGTGCTCGAACGCCAGCACCTTCTTCACGTCGATGTCGTCCATGAAGCCCTTGTTGACCGCGAACAGCGTGGCGCCCATCAGCGAGATGGGCAGCGGGCTGTACTGCACCTGCTTGAGCAGTTCGGTCACGCGGGCGCCGCGCTCGAGCTGCTTGCGGGTGGCTTCGTCCAGGTCGGAGGCGAACTGCGCGAACGCGGCCAGCTCCCGGTACTGCGCCAGATCGGTACGGATGCCGCCCGACAGGCCCTTGATCAGCTTGGTCTGGGCCGCGCCGCCGACGCGGGACACCGAGATGCCCGCGTTGATGGCGGGACGGATGCCGGCGTTGAACAGGTTGGTTTCCAGGAAGATCTGGCCGTCGGTGATCGAGATCACGTTGGTCGGGACGAAGGCGGACACGTCGCCGGCCTGGGTCTCGATGATCGGCAGCGCGGTCAGCGAACCGGTCTTGCCCTTGACGGCGCCCTTGGTGAAGGCCTCGACGTAGTCGGCGTTCACGCGCGCGGCGCGCTCCAGCAGGCGGCTGTGGAGATAGAACACGTCGCCGGGGAAGGCTTCGCGGCCCGGCGGGCGGCGCAGCAGCAGCGAGACCTGGCGGTAGGCGACGGCCTGCTTGGACAGGTCGTCGTACACGATCAGGGCGTCCTCGCCGCGGTCGCGGAAGTACTCGCCCATGGTGCAGCCGGAGTAGGCCGAGACGTACTGCATCGCGGCCGACTCGGACGCCGACGCCGCCACGACGATGGTGTACTCCATGGCGCCGGACTGCTCCAGGGCGCGCACCACGTTCTTGATGGTCGAGGCCTTCTGGCCGATCGCGACGTAGATGCACGTCACGTTCTGGCCCTTCTGGCTGATGATAGCGTCGATCGCGACGGCGGTCTTGCCGGTCTGGCGGTCGCCGATGATCAGCTCGCGCTGGCCGCGGCCGATCGGCACCATCGAGTCGACCGACTTCAGGCCGGTCTGCAGCGGCTGGTCGACCGACTGGCGGGCGATCACGCCGGGCGCGACCTTCTCGATCACGTCGGTCAGCTTGGCGTTGATCGGGCCCTTGCCGTCGATCGGCTGGCCCAGCGCGTTGACCACGCGGCCGACGAGTTCGGGGCCGACGGGCACTTCCAGGATGCGGCCGGTGCACTTGACCGTGTCGCCTTCGGAGATGTGCTCGTACTCGCCCAGGATCACCGCGCCGACGGAGTCGCGCTCGAGGTTGAGCGCCAGGCCGTAGGACGGCTGGCCGGCGGCGTTGGCCGGGAATTCGAGCATTTCGCCCTGCATCACCTCGGACAGGCCGTGGACGCGCACGATGCCGTCGGTCACCGAGACGACAGTGCCCTGGTTGCGGATATCGGCACTGACCGCCAGCCCTTCGATGCGGCTCTTGATCAGTTCAGAAATTTCTGCGGGATTGAGTTGCATGACTCTTTCACCTTCGTTCAGTAAGTTGGGCCAGGGCCTTCGCCCGCCGGTCAGGCGGCGAGGGCGGCTTTCATTTGTGCGAGTCGTACCTTGACCGAGGTGTCGAGGACTTCGTCCCCGACCACGGCCCGGATGCCGCCGATCAGCTCGGGATCGATCTCGACGGTGACGTCGAGCTTGCGGCCGAAACGCTTCTCCAGCGCCGCGGTCACCTGGTCCAGCGCCGCCCCGTCGATCGGGAAGGCGCTGTAGACCACGGCATCGCTGGTGCCGGCCCGGCCGTTTCGCAGGACGCGGTACTGCGCGGCGATCTCGGGAAGGGCGGCGAGCCGGCCGTTCTCGATCAGCACGCGCAGGAAGTTCTGCGCCGCCTGCGGCAGCGGCGCGCGGACCACGCCCGCGATCAGCCCGAACACCTGGTCAGGCGTGACCTTGGGGTTGTCGACGAACTGCTGGAGCTGCGGATGGGCCGCGACAGCAGCGAGTTCGTCGAGCCACGCCGCCGTGCCCTGCAGGTCGGCGGACGATGCGGCGAACAGGGCGTCGGCATACGGGCGGGCGATGGTGGCGATTTCGGCCATGGGGGTGCGTCCTTTTCGTTAGCGCGTGGCGGGGTCGGGGGCCGTCGGCTTACAGCTCGGTCTGCAGGCGGCCCAGCAGCTCGGCGTGCACCTTGGCATCGACCTCGCGGCGCAGGATCTGCTCGGCGCCCTTGACGGCCAGCACGGCGACCTGCGCGCGCAGCGCTTCGCGCGCCTGCACGGCCTGCTGCTCGGCTTCCGCGCGGGCGGCAGCGACGAGCTTGTTGCCCTCTTCGGTGGCCCGGGCCTTGGCTTCGTCGATGATGGACTGGGCGCGGCGCTCGGCGTCGGCCAGGAGGCCGGCGGTCTCGTTGCGGGACTGCGCCAGTTCCTGCTCGACGCGCTTGTTGGCGGCGACCAGTTCGGTCTTGGCCCGGTCAGCTGCCGCCAGGCCATCGGCGATTTTCTGTGCTCGCTCGTCCAGCGCCTTGGCGATCGGGGGCCACACGAACTTCATCGTGAACAGCACCAGGATCAGGAAGACGATGGCCTGAACGAACAGGGTCGCGTTGATACTCACGGCAACACCTTTCTCGGGGAGTGGCGTCGGACGGCGATCAGGCCAGCGCAGCGATGAAGGGGTTGGCGAAGGCGAACAGCAGGGCGATGGCCACGCCGATCAGGAAGGCGGCGTCGATCAGGCCGGCCAAGATGAACATCTTGGTCTGCAGTTCGTTCATGAGCTCGGGCTGGCGCGCGGACGCTTCGAGGAACTTGCCGCCCATCAGGCCGATGCCGATGGAGGCGCCGACGGCGCCGAGGCTGACGATGAGACCGCAGGCGATGGCGACGAGGCCGAGAACGTTTTCCATGGAGAACTCCTAGAGGACAGGTTTATAGAAACAAAGCAACGGGAACACGGGGACTAGAGCACTTCGGAACCGGCGCCGCCGCAAGGGCGGCGCCCGCCGTCCTCATTCAGTGCGACTCATGCGCCTGGCCCAGATAGATCAGGGTCAGCATCATGAAGATGAACGCTTGCAGCGTAATGACGAGGATGTGGAACACGGACCACAGGGTGCCGGCGATGATGTGGCCGACCGGCAGCAGCACGCCCGACAGCGAGGCGGCGGCGGCGCCGCCCATGAGCGCGATCAGCATGAAGACCAGTTCGCCGGCGTACATGTTGCCGAACAGCCGCATGCCGTGCGAGACGGTCTTGGCGAGGTACTCGATGAACTGCATGCACAGGTTCACGATGCCGAGGATGACGGCGAACACCGGGTTCTTGCTGGTGCCGAATGGCGCGGAGACCAGTTCGTGCGCCCAGCCGCCCACGCCCTTGATCTTGACGCTGTAGAGCAGGCACAGCAGCAGCACCGAGGTGGACAGGCCCAGCGTGGTGGACAGGTCGGCGGTCGGCACGACGCGCATGTAGGCGTGGTGCGGGTCCAGGCCGGCCTGGCCGTGGCCCCAGGCCCACAGCGCGGGCAGCGCGTCAACCGGCAGCATGTCCATCGCGTTGAGCAGGAAGATCCAGACGAAGACGGTCAGCGCCAGCGGGGCGATGAAGCGGCGGCTGCGCGCGTTGTGGATGCTGGCCTTGGCCTGCTTGTCCACCATCTCGACCAGCATCTCGACGGCCGCCTGGAAGCGGCCGGGCACGCCCGCGGTGGCCTTGCGCGCGCCCGCCCACAGGGCGATGCAGCCCAGCAGGCCGATGACCAGCGCGTAGAGCACCGAGTCGAGGTTGATGACGTTGAAGTCGACGATGGACTTCTGGATGACCGGCTCGAGGTTCCAGTTCACCTGCCAGTGCTGCAGGTGGTGAACGATGTACTCGCTCGCGGTCGGGGCATGTCCTTCTGCGGCCATATATCCACTCTTCTCTCTTAGACAGTCAACGCCGGGGCGTGGATCCGGGCCGCACCACCAGTGCGACCCAGTACGTTTTCAGGGTGATCACCAAGCCCGCCAGCAGGGCCGGCCAACTCAGCTGCGGCACGGCCTTGGGAGCCATCGCCAGCAGGGCGATCGTCAGGACGAGCTTGACGATCTCCCAGAATGCAAAAGACGTCAGGGCCGCCGACGAACCGCGCTTCCTGCCGCCGCGGACGACGCCGCGCGCCAGCAGGGCCGCCGGCAGCACCGCGGCCAGCGCGCCGTAGCCGGCCGACCAGCCGACCGCGGCGCGCCCGGTCGATGCCCAGGCCGCGAGCGCGACCGCCAGGCCGACCAGCGCCTGGCCGGCCACGATGCGGACCGGCGAGACCGGCACGAGCCGCTGGCGCAGGGCCTGCGCCTCTTCGGCCGTCAGGGGCTTGAAATCGTCCGGGCCGCGGGCATCTGCGCTGTCTGCCGCATCCGCTGCCTGCCCCGCGCCACGCGGTGCCGGGTTCTTCGGGACTGTCATCGAGAAAACCGGCTCCGCGTCACGTTGGGCATTTTTTGCAAAGCCATTGATTATAAGTAGAAGCACGGATCAACCGGTCAAATCCGAGCCAGTTGTCGGGAAAGAGCGGGATCGCGGCGCTTTCGCGTGCCGATGCGTCGCGTTTCGGCGACAGGCGGTCGTCCTGCGCCGCCGGGCGGGAGCCCCGCGCTGCGGGTTGCCCCCGATTGCGGCGCGGTGGCAGACTCGCGGCGATGCGCCGCCCGCGGGCCGCGCGGCCCGCGCCGTCCGCCTTCCCTCCTTCTTCCTTTCCGAGAATCCTCCATGAGCATGCACCCGCCCCCTTCGGCGTCCGACCCGCGCAAGGACTCGCTGATCGACTACCCGTCGCCCTTCCCGATCAAGGTCATGGGCGCCAACGTGCCGGGTTTCGTGCATGCGGTGACCGAGACCGCCCGGCAGTTCGATCCCGGCTTCGACGCGTCCAGCGTCGAGCTGCGCGACAGCAAGGCCGGCAACTACCTCGGCGTGACCATCACCGTGACCGCCACCAGCCGCGAGCAGCTCGACGCGCTCTACCGCGCGCTGTCGGCGCATCCGATGGTCAAGGTGGTCCTCTGACGGCTCCGCGCACCGCCGCGCCACGCCGCCGCGCCGCATGCCGCTGATCGACGCGCTGCCGCCGGGTCCGCTGGACATCGTCGGCGACGTCCATGGCGAGCACGCGGCGCTGGAGGCCCTGCTGGACCACCTCGGCTACCGCGCGGACGGCCGGCATCCGCAGGGGCGGCGGCTGGTGTTCGTCGGCGACCTGTGCGACCGGGGGCCGGACAGCCCGGCGGTGATCGACCGGGTGCGCGGGCTGGTGCGGGACGGCGGCGCGCGCGCGGTCCTGGGCAACCACGAACTCAACCTGCTCAACGGCCAGCGCAAGGACGGCAACGACTGGTTCTGGGGCGAGGGCCGGGCGCGCGACCGCAAGTACGGCGCGGTGGCGACGCTGCCGGCTTCCGGGCGCGCCGGGGTGCTCGGCTTCCTGCGGGGCCTGCCGCTGGCGCTGGAGCGCCCGGACCTGCGCATCGTGCACGCGGCCTGGCATCCGGCCTCGATCGACGCCCTGCGCGCCCTGCCCGCGGGCACCGCGCCCGACGCCGCCTTCGACCGCTGGGACGCGGAGGCGCATGCCCGCATCCGGGAACGGGCGCTCGACGCCGCCGAAGCCGGCGAGCGGGCGCGCTGGGAACCGGTGTGGTCCGACGCCTCGCGGCCGGTGCCTTTCCTGCCGGCGGTCGCCGAGGCCAACCTGCTGCGGCAGATGGCCAATCCGGTGCGCGTGGTGGTGGCCGGCACCGAGCGTCCGAGCGACGCGCCCTTCTACACGAGCGGCCAGTGGCGCTTCGTGCAGCGCATGCGCTGGTGGGACGGCTACGACGATGCGCCGGCGGTGGTGGTCGGCCACTACTGGCGCCGGCTGCGGCCCGCGCCGCAGCCGGCGCACGCCTCGCACGGCACCGGCGACGCCGACCTGTTCGACGCCATCGGGCCGCAGGCCTGGCACGGCCTGCGCGGCAACGTCTTCTGCGTGGATTTTTCCGTCGGCGGCCGCTACCGGGACCGGCAGGGCCGCCCCGCGCACGGTCCCGGCGCCACCCCGGCGGACAGCCATCTCGCCGCCCTGCGCTGGCCGGAACGCCTGCTGGCGCTCGACGACGGCCGCGTCCTGCCGACCATGGGCTACGGCCTGCCCGGCCGGGCCTGATCGCCGGGCATGCCGCGCCGCCCGGCTCCCCCCTCCTCCGCACCGCTCCCACCATGCCGATCACGCCCTTGCTCCTCGGACGCGCCGACTACGCCGCCACCTACCGGTCCATGCAGGATTTCACGGCCCGGCGCACACCGGACAACGATGACGTGCTATGGATCTGCGAGCATGATCCGGTCTTTACCCAGGGCCTGGCCGGCCAGGCGGGCCACCTGCTCGCGCCGGGCGGCATCCCGGTGGTCGCCACCGACCGCGGCGGACAGGTGACCTACCACGGCCCGGGCCAGGTGGTGGCCTACCCGCTGATCGACCTCCGGCGCGCCGGCTATTTCGTGAAGGAATACGTCTACCGGATCGAGGAAGCGGTGCTGGGCGCCCTGGCGCACTTCGGCGTGACCGGCCACCGCGTGGCCGGCGCGCCCGGCATCTACGTGCGGCTCGACGATCCCTTCGCCCATGCGGCGCTGTCCGGCCCGGCGCATCCGGAGGATCCGTTCCGTGGGCTGGGCAAGATCGCCGCGCTGGGCATCAAGGTCAGCCGGCACTGCACGTACCACGGGGTGGCGCTCAACGTCGCGATGGACCTGGAACCCTTCGCGCGCATCAACCCCTGCGGCTACCCGGGGCTGAAAACCGTGGACCTTTCTACAATCGGCGTCGATGCCTCCTGGGACGAGGCCGCGGCCGTGCTGGCCGGCAAGCTCGGCGCCCGCCTCGCGCCCTGACCTGCGTCCCCGCCCGCCCCGTCCCCGCCACCAGACCTGCCCGGATCCGCCCATGAGCACCCTCGAAGTCGTCCGCGACGCCCAGCCCGCCGCCACCTACAACCCGCTCGCCAAGCAGAAGGCCGCCGCCAAGCTGTCGCGCATTCCGGTGAAGGTGGTCCAGGGCGAGACCCTCAAGAAACCCGACTGGATCCGCGTCAAGGCCGGCAGCCCGACCACCCGCTTCTACGAGATCAAGGACATCCTGCGCGAGAACAAGCTGCACACCGTCTGCGAGGAGGCGAGCTGCCCGAACATCGGCGAATGCTTCGGCAAGGGCACCGCGACCTTCATGATCATGGGCGACAAGTGCACCCGCCGCTGCCCCTTCTGCGACGTGGGCCACGGCCGGCCCGACCCGCTCGACGCGGGCGAGCCGCTGAACCTCGCGCGCACCATCGCCCAGCTGCGGCTGAAGTACGTGGTCATCACCAGCGTGGACCGCGACGACCTGCGCGACGGCGGCAGCGGCCATTTCGTGGAGTGCATCCGCAACATCCGCGAACTCTCGCCCGCGACGCAGATCGAGATCCTGGTGCCCGACTTCCGCGGCCGCGACGACCGCGCGCTGGAGATCCTCAAGGCCGCGCCGCCCGACGTGATGAACCACAACCTCGAGACCGCCCCCCGCCTCTACAAGGAAGCGCGCCCGGGCTCGGACTACCAGTTCAGCCTGAACCTCCTCAAGAAGTTCAAGGCCATGCACCCGGGCGTGCCGACCAAGAGCGGCATCATGGTCGGCCTCGGCGAGACCGACGAGGAGATCCTGCAGGTGATGCAGGACATGCGCGACCACGACATCGACATGCTGACCATCGGCCAGTACCTCGCGCCGTCGAACAGCCACCTGCCGGTGCGCCGCTACGTGCATCCGGACACCTTCAAGATGTTCGAGGAGCGGGCCTACGCGATGGGCTTCTCGCACGCGGCCGTCGGAGCGATGGTGCGCTCCAGCTACCACGCCGACCAGCAGGCGCACGCCGCCGGCGTCTGAGGGCGCCGTCCGCGGCTCAGGCGGCCAGCTTCGCCGCGCCGCCCTCCGCGCGCCGCACCCGGTTGCGCCCCTCGCGCTTGGCCACGTACAGGGCTTCGTCCGCGAGCCCGTAGGCCCGGTCGAAGTCCCCGCCCCGCGCCATCCAGCTCACGCCGAAGCTGGCGGTGACGGCGCTGCCGTCGGGCAGCCCGAAGCCGCGGGCCTCGATGGCCCGGCGCAGCGCCTCGGCGACCTCCATGGCCGCGCCGTGGTCCGGCGACGGCAGCACCACGGTGAATTCCTCCCCGCCGACCCGGCCGACCTGCGCCTCCGCGGGCACCACCGCCTGCAGGCAAGCCACCACGTCCAGGATCACCCGGTCGCCGACGGGATGCCCGAAGCTGTCGTTGACCCGCTTGAAATGGTCGATGTCCAGCACGACCAGGGCGAGGTCCTCCTGGACGAGGCGGCGGTTGACCAGCGCGATGATGGCGCCCCGGTTGAGCACCCCGGTGAGCGGATCGTGGTCGGCGCGGTGGGCCAGTTGCGCGGCCAGGTCCTGCAGGCGCAGGTTCAACCGGTTCATCTCCAGCTCCGCGCGGTCGCTGCGCTGCACCAGCCGGCGGGTTTCCCGCAGCAGGCGCTCGTAGGCGGTCAGCAGCTCGCCGAAGGCTTCGCGGCATGCGGGCGCTGCGTCCGCGCCGTCCCCGCTCGCACGGTAGGCCGCGCGCGCGGCTTCCAGCGCCTGCAGTTCGGCGCCGAAGAGGTCGGGCGGCGACGGCGCGGCGGTCGGATCCATTCAGGCCGCGCCCACCGGGTGGAGCGAGAAGTCGATGGCCGGGAAGTCCTCGCGGAGTTCCTGGCCGAACTCCAGGATGGTGTCGTCCTCCTCGTCGTGGTACCAGTGCAGCACCACCTCGTTGCCCCGGCCCGCCGCGTCGCTCAGCGCCTCGATCAGGTTGAAGAGCATCTTGGTGCTGGAGCTGTTGAAGTAGGCGAGCGCGATGCGGACCTCGATGCGGCGCCCCTCCTGCGCCGTGAGGTAATCCTGCAGCCGCGCGAGGATGCCGCCGTAGAAGGCCGCGGCGTTCTCGGGATAGGACTCGCCGCGCAGGCTCAGGGCATGCGCGTCGAACTGGAAGTCCACCTCGGGCGAACAGGGGGTGGGCGGAATGTAGAGCTTGTCCATCGGTGTTCTCGGTGCGGGGCGGAGCCGGGCCGCGCGGTCAGATGGCCGCCTTGAGGTAGAACACCGGCGACCTGCCGGGCTCCTCCGCGGCCTCGAAGTCGAATTCCAGCGGCTCGCGCGCGTCGCGGGCCACGGTGAGCAGCCCGATGCCGGCGCCCTTGCTGCCCTCGGGGGACTCCTCGCGCAGGGTCTGGCGGTAGGCCTGCTTGATCTCGTCCAGGGTCATGCTGCGCAATGCGTCGAGCTTGGCGCGCAGCTCGTCGGCGACGCGGGGTTCGACCGGGTTGGCGCACAGCAGCAGGAAGCTGCCGTCCGTTTCGCGGCGGATGCACACCGAGCCGTGGCGCAGCTCGCCGTTGTCCTGGCTCGGCGGGGTCAGCGCGTCGGACGAGTAGTGGATGATGTTCTGCGCCATCTCGATGAAGGAGGAGAACAGCTTGCGCCGCGTCGGCCCCGCGACGCCGGCCACCTCCAGCTGCAGCTTCACCGCGTCGGCCATGGCCGCGACGATGTGCTGCGAGAAATAGCCCACGTAGTAGAAGATGACGTGGTGCTGCCGCGCCAGCTGGAAGAAGGAGCCGTGCTTTTCGGCGATCAGGGTCGAGGCCATCGGAGGGGATCCGTCTCAGGTGCGGAAGCAGAAGAAGGTCAGGTCGTCGCGCCGGTGGTGATCGCCCTGCCAGGCGCGCAGCGCGTCGCCCACCGCCCGGCCGACTTCCTCGGGCGCGCGACCCTGCTGCGCGGCGAGCAGCTCCCGCACCCGCCGCTTGCCCAGCGCGATGGCGCGCGGCCCGCCGACCTGGTCGAACAGCCCGTCGGTGCTGGCGAAGACCAGGGTGCCGGGCGGCAGCCGCACCTCCCGGTTCTGCCATGCGAAGTCGAAGTCACTGTCCACGTAGCCGATGCCCTTGCGCTGGCCTTCGATCGATTCGGCCTCGGCGGCATCGGGGCGCAACACAAGGAGCGACAGCCGGCCCCCCGCGAACACCAGCCGACCCGCGGCGGGCTCGAACCAGAAGCACGCGGCGTCCATGCCGTCGTCGGACCCCGGCGTGCCGTCCTGGCCGTCCATCTGCCCCAGCATGCGCTTGATGGCGCGGTGGACGCTGCCGAGCAGCAGTCCAGGATCGCGCGCGCCGTGCTGGCGGATCGCCTGGCCGAGGCTGGTGGAGGCGATCAGGGTCATGAACGCGCCCGGCACCCCGTGGCCGGTGCAGTCGGCGACCGTGGCGAACCAGCCGTCGTCCTCGGCGCTGAAATGGTAGAAGTCGCCGCCCACCACATCGCGCGGCTCCCAGACCAGGTGCGCGTCCGGGCAGGCGCGGGCCAGGACGTCGCGCGAGCCGCGCAGCATCGACTGCTGGATCACGCTCGCGTATTCGATGCTGTGCATGACCTGCCGGTTGCGCGCGGCCTGGATGTCCGCCACCGCCCGCATCAGCTGCAGGCCGTGGCCCACGCCCGCGAAGGCTCCGTCGCGGGTGATGATGAAGCCGTCGGACAGGGCCTTCTCGCCGTGCTCCACGGTCTTGAAGGTCAGCGCCTCGATGTCGAGCGAGGCGTCCACGACCAGCGGTTCCTTGTCCATGAACGCGATGCAGCTCTTGCGGCCGTACAGCTCGTTGCGGAACGGCTTGCTCATCTGCGACAGGAAGATGTTGCGGTTGATCAGGCCGATCGGCTGGCCGCCTTCCAGGACCGGCAGGCTGACCAGGTCGCGGTGGCGGACGAACATCTCCATGACCTGCTCGTTGGTCTGGTCGGCGGTCATGCTCGGCACGGCGCTGCACAGGTCCGCGGCGCTGGGCTGCCGGAACCGCGGTCGGAAACCGCTCAGGTACTCGGTGGATCGGAGCATGGCGACGGAGGGGAAATGACTGTTAGCAAATGTTAGGTCCGGGATGTGTCAATCCCATGACCCGCGCATGACGCGCCATTCGCCGAACCGTGCTTCCCTCGGCAGGCGGGGCGATCCGCCCCGCGTCCGGCGCCGTCCCCGTGCGGATGCGTCGGCCGCGCCGCCGGCCGGTCAGTCGGCCCGGGCCAGCAGGGACGCGGGGTCCTCGGAGGCCAGCACCTGCTGGGCCCAGGGGGCGAGCCGCGCGGTGTCGGCGCGCAGCACCTCCTGCTTGACCGCGAGGATCTGGGCCGGATGCATCGAGAAGCTGCGCAACCCCAGGCCGAGCAGCAGGCGCGTCATGGACGGGTCGCCCGCCATTTCGCCGCAGACGCTCACCCCCTTGCCCTGCGCCCGGGCCGCGGCGATGGTACCCGCCACCAGCTGCAGCACCGCCGGATGCAGCGGGTCGTAGAGGTGGGCGACCGCCTCGTCGGTGCGGTCGATAGCCAGGGTGTACTGGATCAGGTCGTTGGTGCCGATCGACAGGAAGTCGAAGTGGCGCAGGAAGAGCGGCAGCATCAGCGCCGCCGCCGGGATCTCGATCATCGCGCCCAGCCGCACCGGGCCGTAGGGCACGCCGAGGTTGTCCAGCTCGGCGCGCGAGCGGTCGATCAGCGCCAGGGTGTGGCGGATCTCGCGGCCGTGGGCCAGCATCGGGATCATCATGTTGACCGGCCCGTGCGCCGCCGCGCGCAGGATGGCGCGCAGCTGCGTGCGGAACATCGCCGGGTCGGCCAAGCTCCAGCGGATGGCGCGCAGGCCCAGCGCCGGGTTGGGATGCGCCGACTCGCCGCGGTGGCCGTCGAGCGGCTTGTCCGCGCCGATGTCCACCGTGCGGATGGTCACCGGCAGGCCGCCCATGCCCTCGACCGCCGCCCTGTAGGCCTGGTACTGCTCGTGCTCGTCGGGCAGGCGGTCGTGGCGGCCCATGAAGAGGAATTCGCTGCGGAAGAGGCCCACGCCGACCGCGCCCCCGGCGCGCGCCCCGGCGGCGTCCTCGGGCTGCTCGATGTTGGCGAGCAGTTCGATCCGCTCGCCGTCGAGCGTCACCGCCGGCGTGTGCCGCAGCCGCGACAGCCGCTCGCGCTCCAGTTCGCCCTGGCGCTGCTTGAAGCGGTACTCGTCGAGCACGATCTGCGTCGGATCGACGATCAGGACGCCGGCGTCGCCGTCGATGATGATCCAGTCGTCCTGCCGCACCAGCTGGCTGGCGCTGCGCGCGCCGACCACCGCCGGGATGTCCATGCTGCGCGCGACGATGGCGGTGTGCGAGGTGCGCCCGCCGACGTCGGTCACGAAGCCGGTGAAGACGCTCTGCTTGAACTGCAGCATGTCCGCCGGCGAAAGGTCGTGCGCCACCAGCACCAGCGGCATGTCCTGCGCGCCCTCGCCCTGCGCGTCGCCCGCCGCGGCGCGCCGGCGTTCGGCGGGCGAGGGCATCGGCGGCGCCACCGGCGAAGGCACGCCGCGCATGACGCGCAGCATGCGCTCGACCACCTGCTCCAGGTCGGCCTTGCGCTCGCGCAGGTAGGCGTCCTCCATGCCGTCGAACTGCCGGCTGATCACCTCCAGCTGCGTCGCCAGCGCCCACTCGGCGTTGTAGAGCCGGTCGGTGATCCAGTGCTTGACGCCGCTGGTGAGCACCTCGTCCTGCAGCAGCATCATGTGCACGTCGAGCAGGGCCGAGAGTTCGTCGGGGGTGTCGGTCGGCGACATCTGCGCCAGCGACTGCTGCAGGCGCTGCAGTTCCTCGATCACCACCCTGCGCGCGTTGCGCAGGCGCTCGATCTCGTGGCCGACGCGGTCGGCCTCGACGAAGTAGTGAGCCACGTCCATCCGGCTGGAGGCGACCAGCACCGCGCGGCCGATGGCGATGCCCCGGGCGACGGCCAGGCCGTGGATGCTGAAGGTCATGGCAGCGCGGGCCTTCCTGCGGAGGGCCGGGAGGACGCGGGCGGGGGAGGCTTCATTCGCCTTCGCCGAAACGGTCGGCGATCAGCGCCAGGAGGGCATCCATCGCCTCCTGCTCGCGCGCGCCGTCGGTGTCGAGCGTGACCGTCGACCCCACGCCCGCGGCCAGCATCATCACGCCCATGATGCTCTTGGCGTTGACCCGGCGCTCGCCGCGCGCGATCCAGATGTCGCACGGGAAGCTGCCGGCCAGCTTGGTGAGCTTGGCCGAGGCGCGGGCGTGCAGCCCGAGCTTATTGATGATGGTCGTACGGGTCGAGATCATGGCGCTTCTTGGTTTGGTTCTGGGGAGCGGTGGCGACGGCGACCTGCAGCACGCCCTGCGCGCCGCCGGTGACGGCGCGGTTGGCCAGGGCCTCGAGCGGCTCGCTGCGGTAGGTGAAGGCGCGCAGCAGCATCGGCAGGTTGACCCCGGCCACGAGGCGCGAATGCACCCCGTCCACCAGCGTCTGCGCGACGTTGCACGGCGTGGCGCCGAAGGCGTCGGCGAGCACCAGCATGCGCGGCTTGTCGAACTGTCGGATCAGCACCCGCGCGGTGTCGGCGGTCTCCTCCGGCGAGACGTTGGGCTGCACGTCGAGCGCGGCGATGTCGTCGCCGGCGTCGGGAAAGACGTGCAGCACGCACTGGCGCAGCGCGTGCGCCAGCGGCGCGTGCGCGATCAGCAGGATGCCGGCGGGCGTGTCCACCGCTTCCCCGGCGGGCCGGGCGGCGGGCACGGGTCGTGCGGGGACGTGCAGCAGGGGACGGGCGGGGCGGGAATTCATGGGCGGGACGATCCTGGATTATGGCGGCGGATGCGCGGCCGCAGCGGCCGCGGCGCCGCGTCAGCGCAGGCGCAGCGCCGCGAAGAAGGCATCGGCCGCCTCGTCCGCCGGATGGGGCGCGTACACCACCGCCTGGAAGGCGTAGGTCGCGCCCGCGTCGCCGCCCGCGAACCAGACCGCCCGGGCGGACACCGGCGCACCATCCGCGCCGCGGCCGTCGGCGGCGATGCGCACCGACTGCGGCAGGGCCAGCGCGCCCGGCGGCACGAACGCCCGACCCGCCGGCGCGTCCGGTCCGGGCGCATGTCCCAGGTTGGCCAGCGTCGCGTCCTGCCACCGCCCCAGCAGCGCCCCGAGCCGCGCCGGGTCGGCCCGCACGTAGGCGATCGCGAAAGTAGCCCCGCCGGCCTCGCAGCCGGCCATGCGCATCTCGACCGGCCCGTCCCCGAGCGTCACCGTGCGCACGGCCTCGTCGGGCCTGCAGGGGAGCAACCCCTGGAGCGGGGTGGGCGGCATCCGGTGCTCGCGCCAGTTGAAAGTCGGGCTGCAGCCCGCCGACAGCAATGACAGCGCCAGCAGCAACGGGAAGGCGGCGGAGGGAAGGCGCATCCGGGAATTATCGGGCGGGGCGTCGCGCCCATGGCCTTGCGGGGCGCCGCGGCATTCGCGTGCCGGTCCGCCGCGCGGCACAATGGGGGCCTGTTCCGCTCCCCGCATGGTCGCTCCTGCCATGAAACGCATCGTCTACGGCGCTGTCGCCGCGGCCGTCCTGGCCCTCGGCGGCATCGCCTTCCTGGGCACAGGCGCCAGCGCCGCGCCGGCGTCCACCTTCGTGCTGCTCGACGGTTCCCAGCGCACCACCGCGCAGTTCCAGGGGCGGGTCACGCTGGTCAACTTCTGGGCCACCAGCTGCGTGACCTGCGTCGCCGAGATGCCCCAGATCGTGGACACCTACCGCCGCTACCGCGAGCGCGGCTTCGACACCCTGGCCGTGGCCATGAGCTACGACCCGCCGAGCTACGTCGTCAACTACGCCCGGACGCGCCAGCTGCCCTTCCCGGTCGCGATCGACAACACCGGCGCGGCGGCCAGGGCCTGGGGCGACGTGCAGCTCACGCCCACCACCTTCGTGGTGGACAAGCAGGGCCGCATCGTCAAGCGCTACGTGGGCCAGCCCGATTTCGCCGAACTGCACCGTCTGATCGAAAAGCTGCTCGCCCAGGCCTGAATTCCCCGGCATGCCCCGTCCCACGGAAACCCTTCCCCAGATCGCAGTCGTCCCGCCTGAAGGCCCTGCGCAGCTCGCGCTGGTGCGCGAGCTGTTCGCCGAGTACGGCGCGAGCCTCGGGGCTGCGATCGACCCCCAGGCCTTCGCGGCCGAGATCGACGCCCTGCCCGGCGAATACGGAGAACCGCGCGGCGGACTGCTGCTGGCGCTCGTGGATGGCGACGCCGCGGGCTGCTGCGCGATCCGACCGCTCGACACGGTCGACTATTCGAACGCCGCCGAAATGAAGCGCCTCTACGTGCGCAAGGCCTTCCGCGGATTCGGCCTCGGACGGCAGCTCGCCGAGGCCGCGCTCGATCTCGCGCGCCGCGGCGGCTACGCCTGCGTGCTGCTCGACACGCTGGACGAGATGGAATCCGCCCGGGCGCTCTATGCCGAACTGGGCTTCGAGGACATCCCGCCCTACCAGCACCATCCGGCCGCCGGCGCGCACCACCTCAAGGTGGACATCTAGCCCGGCCGGAGCGCGACCCGCCCCCGGTCGGGCTTCAGAGCAGCGTCCGGGCCTGGGCCAGCAGCGTGTCCGCGTCGCTGACCTCGAACTTGCCCGGCGCCTCGATGTTGAGCGCGAGCACCTCGCCGTCGCGGACCAGCATCGAATAGCGGGCGCTGCGCACGCCCATGCCGCGGGCCGTCAGGTCGAGCGACAGGCCGGTCGCCTGGGCGAAGGCGGCGCTGCCGTCGGCCAGCATCCGCACCGCCCCGGCGGTCTTCTGGTCGCGCGCCCAGGCGCCCATCACGAAGGCGTCGTTCACCGACACGCACCAGACCTCGTCGACCCCGGCGGCGCGCAGGGCCTCCGCCTGGGCGACATAGCCGGGGACATGCTTGGCCGAGCAGGTCGGGGTGAAGGCGCCCGGCACCGCGAAGACCGCGACCGTGCGGCCGGCCGTGGCCTTCTGCACGTCGACCGGGTTGGGCCCGATGCTGCAGCCGTTGCCTTCGGTCTCCGAATACTCCTGCAGTGTCGCTGCGGGCAGCTTGTCGCCGATCTTGATCATGGTGCGTCCTCGTGATGGAAGGTTGTTGGGAAGGAGTGCGCGGAACGCGCCGGACCGCGCCCCGCCGTCCGGAAGGAGCGCGCGGCGTTCCGCCAATGAAAAAACGGCCCATCCGCGCGGGGCGGATGGGCCGTCGTCCGCATGCGTCCTGCCTGCGGTGGATGGCCGGCAGGACGCATGGGCAGGCAGGCGGCGGTCAGACCGCGGCGGCCTTTTCGACCAGGCGGGTCGCGACCCAGTTCTTGGTCTTGGAGATCGGGCGGCTCTCGGTGATCTCGATCACGTCGCCCAGGTGGTAGTCGCCCTTCTCGTCGTGCGCGTGGTACTTGCTCGACTTGGCGACGATCTTGCCGTAGAGCTCGTGCTTGACGCGACGCTCGACCAGGACGGTCACGGTCTTGGCGCGCTTGTCGCTGACGACCTTGCCGATCAGGGTGCGCTTGAGGGAGGTTTTGGCTTCCGTCATGTCGGCTTCCTTACTTGGCGGCTTGCTTTTCAGCAAGGATGGTCTTGGCACGCGCGATGGCGCGGCGGGTGGAACGCAGCGTCGACGTGTTGGCGAGTTGTTGCGTCGCCTTCTGCATGCGCAGGCCGAAATGGGCCTTCTGCAGGGACTTGACTTCCTCTTGGAGGCCGGCGACGTCCTTCTGGCGGAGTTCAGCAGCTTTGGTCATGGTGATAATTCCTTGGCTGCGACTCAGGCGCCGATCTGGCGGGACACGAAGGTGCAGCGCAGCGGCAGCTTCGCGGCGGCCAGGCGGAACGCCTCGCGGGCCAGCTCTTCGGGAACACCCACGATTTCGTAGATGATCTTGCCGGGCTGGATCTCGGCCACGTAGTACTCCGGGCTCCCCTTGCCGTTACCCATCCGCACTTCTGCGGGCTTGGTGGAAATCGGCTTGTCGGGGAACACGCGGATCCAGATGCGGCCGCCACGCTTGACGTGACGGGAGATCGCACGGCGTGCGGATTCGATCTGGCGCGCGGTCAGGCGGCCGCGATCGGTCGACTTCAGGCCGAAGTCACCGAAGGCCACCGAGTTGCCCCGGGTGGCGACGCCGGTGTTGCGGCCCTTCTGTTCCTTGCGGAACTTGCGGCGTGCAGGTTGCAGCATGTTGGTTCTTCCTTAAACAGCCGATCACTCGGCCTTTGCACCGTCCGCTGCTGCAGCGGGCGCGCCTACCTTGCGGACGCGCTTAACGGCGGATGGGTCGTTGCCGCCGGCACCGGCGGGCTTGTCGCTGCCGTCGGCCGGCGCGACATTGCCGCCGATCGGACGGCCGCCGTCGCGGCGGGGCGCGCGGCGGTCGGCACCCGGACGGTCGCCCGGGCGGCCGTCACGGCGCGGGCCGCGCGGACGACGCTCGTCGTCGCGGGGCTCGACCACGGCCGGCAGGTCGTTGCGGCCCAGCGTGTCGCCCTTGTAGACCCAGACCTTGACGCCGATGACGCCGTAGGTGGTCTTGGCTTCCGAGGTGCCGTAGTCGATGTCGGCGCGCAGGGTGTGCAGCGGCACGCGGCCTTCGCGGTACCACTCGGTGCGGGCGATCTCGATGCCGTTCAGGCGGCCGGCGGACATGATCTTGATGCCCTGGGCGCCCAGGCGCATCGCGTTCTGCATCGCGCGCTTCATGGCGCGGCGGAACATGATGCGCTTCTCGAGCTGCTGGGTGATCGAGTCGGCGATCAGCTTGGCATCGATCTCGGGCTTGCGCACTTCCTCGATGTTGACGGCCACCGGCACGCCCAGGCGGGAAGCCAGTTCGCGCTTGAGGTTCTCGATGTCCTCGCCCTTCTTGCCGATCACCACGCCCGGACGCGCCGAGAAGATGGTGATGCGTGCGTTCTTGGCGGGGCGCTCGATCAGGATGCGCGAGACCGCGGCGTTCTTGAGCTTGGCCTTCAGGTACTCGCGCACCTTGATGTCTTCGGCCAGCATGCCGGCGAAGTCACGGTTGCTCGCGTACCAGCGGCTGGACCAGTTGCGGCTGACCGACAGGCGGAAGCCGGTGGGGTGGATTTTCTGTCCCATGTCTTCTGCCCTTTAGTTGCCGACGGTCACGTACACGTGGCACGTGGGCTTGCTGATGCGGTTGCCGCGGCCCTTGGCGCGCGCGGTGAAGCGCTTGAGCGTGGCGCCCTGCTCGACGTAGATGGTCTTGACCTTCAGCTCGTCGATGTCGGCGCCGTCGTTGTGCTCGGCGTTGGCGATGGCGGACTCCAGCACCTTCTTGACGATTCCCGCAGCTTTCTTCTGCGTGAAGGTCAGGATGTTGAGGGCCTGGTCGACCTTCTTGCCGCGGATGAGGTCCGCCACCAGACGGCCCTTGTCGACCGAGAGGCGAACGCCGCGGAGGACTGCGCGTGTTTCAGACATGTCCTGTTCCTTACTTCTTCTGGACTTTCTTGTCCGCCGGGTGACCCTTGAAGGTGCGCGTCAGGGCGAATTCGCCCAGCTTGTGGCCCACCATCTGGTCGGTGATGTAGACGGGCACGTGCTGCTTGCCGTTGTGCACGGCGATGGTCAGGCCGATGAACTCGGGCAGGACCATGGAGCGGCGCGACCAGGTCTTGATCGGCTTCTTGTCCTTCGTCGTCACGGCCTTGTCGGCCTTGGCCACGAGGTGATGGTCAACAAACGGACCCTTTTTGAGAGAGCGAGTCATTTGCTATCCCTTACTTCTTGCGGCGCGACACGATGAAGACCTGCGTGCGCTTGTTGTTACGGGTGCGGTAACCCTTGGTCATGTTGCCCCATGGGTCGACAGGCACGCGGCCTTCGCCGGTGCGGCCTTCGCCGCCGCCGTGCGGGTGGTCGATCGGGTTCATCGCGACGCCGCGGACGGTCGGGCGGATGCCCTTCCAGCGCTTGGCGCCGGCCTTGCCGAGCTGGCGCAGGCTGTGCTCTTCGTTGGCGACTTCGCCGATGGTGGCGCGGCACTCGATGTGCACACGGCGCACTTCGCCGGAGCGCAGGCGGACCTGGGCGTAGACGCCTTCGCGCGCCAGCAGCGTCGCCGACGAGCCGGCCGAACGCGCGATCTGCGCGCCCTTGCCGGGCTGCAGTTCGATGGCGTGGATGGTCGAACCCACCGGGATGTTGCGGATCGGCAGCGTGTTGCCCGCGCGGATCGGGGCTTCCGCGCCGCTCAGCAAGGTCGCGCCGGCTTCCACGCCACGCGGGGCGATGATGTAGCGGCGCTCGCCGTCGGCATACACCACCAGCGCGATGTGCGCCGTGCGGTTCGGGTCGTACTCGATGCGCTCGACCTTGGCCGGGATGCCGTCCTTGTTGCGGACGAAGTCCACCACGCGGTAGTGGTGCTTGTGACCGCCGCCACGGTGGCGGATGGTGATGTGGCCGTTGTTGTTGCGGCCGGCGGCCTGGAACTGGGGCTCCAGCAGCGGCGCGTGCGGCGCACCCTTGTACAGGTGGTCACGGGTGACCTTGACCACGGCGCGCTGGCCGGGGGAGGTCGGTTTCAGTTTGACGACTGCCATGATTTACGCGGCCTCCCCGGACAGGTTCAGCTCTTGACCCGGCTGCAGCGTGACGTAGGCCTTGCGAACGTTGTCGCGGCGACCGGTGGTCTTGCCGAAGCGCTTGGTCTTGCCCTTGATGTTCACCACGGACACGCCCTTGACCTGCACCTTGAACATGAGTTCGACGGCGGCCTTGATCTCGGGCTTGGTGGCGTTCTGCAGCACCTTGAAGGTGACCGCGTTGGACTTCTCGGCGACGAAGGTGGCCTTCTCGGACACGATCGGCGCGACGAGGACGGCCATCAGGCGGCCTTCGTCGAATTTTGCGGTGGCGGTGCTCATGCGAACATCTCCTTGAGCTTTTCGAGCGCGCCCTTGGTGACGAGCACTTTCTTGTAGTGCACCAGCGACACCGGATCGGCGTAACGCGGCTCGACGACGAGCACGTTGACGAGGTTGCGCGATGCGAGGTACAGGTTCTCGTCCACTTCGTCGGCGATCACCAGGACGGACGACTGCAGGTTCAGCGCCTTGAACTTGTCGGCCAGGACCTTGGTCTTGGGCGAGTCCACGGTCAGCGAGTCGACCACCGCCAGGCGGCCTTCGCGGGCCAGCTGCGAGAAGATGGAGGCCATGCCGGCGCGGTACATCTTCTTGTTGATCTTCTGGCTGAAGTTCTCTTCCGGGCTGTTCGGGAAGATGCGGCCGCCTCCGCGCCACAGCGGCGAGGACGTCATACCGGCGCGCGCGCGGCCGGTGCCCTTCTGCTTGAACGGCTTCTTGGTCGAGTGCTTGACCTGCTCGCGGTCCTTCTGGGCGCGGGTGCCCAGGCGCGCGTTGGCGCGGTAGGCGACGACGATCTGGTGCACCAGGTCTTCGTTGTACGCGCGGCCGAACACGGTTTCGGGCACGTCGACCTGGGAGGCCGCCTGGCCCTGTTCATTCAACAATTCGAGCTGCATCACTTGGCTCCCTTAGCGGCGGCCTTGGCCTTGACGGCGGGACGCACGGTCACGAAACCGCCCTTGGAACCAGGGATCGCGCCCTTGATCAGCAGCAGTTGGCGTGCTTCGTCGACGCGGATCACGTCGAGGTTCTGGGTCGTGATGGTGGCATCGCCCAGGTGGCCCGACATCTTCTTGCCGGGGAACACGCGGCCCGGATCCTGCGCCATCGAGATGGAGCCCGGAACGTTGTGCGAACGGCTGTTGCCGTGCGACGCGCGCTGCGACGAGAAGTTGTGGCGCTTGATCGTGCCGGTGAAGCCCTTGCCGATCGAGGTGCCCTGCACGTCGACCTTCTGGCCCACGGAGAACAGCGACTCGGCCTTGACGACGCCGCCCGCCTGGTACTGGCCAGCGGTTTCGGCTTCGACGCGGAATTCGCGGATGATCTCGCCGGCTTCGACGCCGGCCTTCGCCAGATGGCCCGCTTCGGGCTTGGTCACCCGCGACGCCTTGCGGGCACCGAAGGTGACCTGCAGCGCGTCGTAGCCGTCGGTGGCTTGCGACTTGATCTGGGTCACGCGGTTGTTGGACACGTCCACCACCGTGACAGGCACTGCGTCCCCGTCGTCGGTGAAGAGGCGCATCATGCCCACCTTGCGGCCCAGCAACCCGAGGGAGTTGCTTTGACTCATGTTTTTCTCCAAACCCCTGCGCGGGGTTTCCAGTTCATCCGCCGCCGCGACTGCAATTGGCCGCGGCGTTTGGTCTACGGAAGAAGGTTGATAAAACTCCGCCGGGTCCGGGCACGCGATGCGCACCCGGACCCGGCGAAGCCCTCGATTATAGCGCTGCCGCCTTCATCAGGCAAGCGGCGCGCTACGCACGAAAGATGTCCCCGGCGACGGGCGCCGGGGGCGCGTCTCACTGCAGCTTGATCTCGACGTCCACGCCGGCCGGCAGGTCGAGCTTCATCAGCGCGTCCACGGTCTTGTCGGTGGGGTCGACGATGTCCATCAGGCGCTGGTGGGTGCGGATCTCGAGCTGGTCGCGGCTCGACTTGTTGACGTGCGGCGAACGCAGGATGTCGAAACGCTTCATGCGCGTCGGCAGGGGCACGGGGCCCTTGACGATGGCGCCGGTGCGCTTGGCGGTGTCGACGATCTCGGCGGCCGACTGGTCGATCAGCTTGTAGTCGAAGGCCTTCAGGCGGATGCGGATCTTTTGCTTGGACATGATGATGTTCCCTTCCGTGCGTGCGGCGGATTACGCCAGGATCTTGGCGACGACGCCGGCGCCGACGGTGCGGCCGCCTTCGCGGATGGCGAAGCGCAGGCCTTCTTCCATGGCGATCGGGGCGATCAGCTTGACGGTGATCGACACGTTGTCGCCCGGCATGACCATCTCCTTGTCGGCCGGCAGCTCGATGGCGCCGGTCACGTCGGTCGTGCGGAAGTAGAACTGCGGACGGTAGTTGTTGAAGAACGGCGTGTGGCGGCCGCCCTCGTCCTTGCTCAGCACGTACACCTCGGCGGTGAAGTGCGTGTGCGGCTTGATCGAGCCGGGCTTGGCCAGTACCTGGCCGCGCTCGACGTCTTCACGCTTCGTGCCGCGCAGCAGCAGGCCGACGTTGTCGCCCGCCTGGCCCTGGTCGAGCAGCTTGCGGAACATTTCCACGCCGGTGACGGTGGTCTTCTGCAGGTCGCGGATGCCCACGATCTCGATTTCCTCGCCGACCTTGATGATGCCGCGCTCGACGCGACCGGTCACCACGGTGCCGCGGCCGGAGATCGAGAACACGTCTTCGACCGGCATCAGGAAGGCGCCGTCGACGGCGCGCTCGGGCGTCGGGATGTAGGTGTCGAGGGCGTCGGCCAGCTTCATGATGGCTTCTTCGCCGAGCTTGCCGGTGTCACCTTCGAGGGCCTGCTTGGCCGAGCCGTGGATGATCGGGGTGTCGTCGCCCGGGAAGTCGTACTTGTCGAGCAGCTCGCGCACTTCCATCTCGACGAGCTCGAGCAGCTCGGCGTCGTCGACCATGTCGCACTTGTTCAGGAAGACGATGATGTAGGGCACGCCCACCTGGCGGGCCAGCAGGATGTGCTCGCGGGTCTGGGGCATCGGGCCGTCGGCGGCCGAGCACACCAGGATCGCGCCGTCCATCTGGGCGGCGCCGGTGATCATGTTCTTGACGTAGTCGGCGTGGCCGGGGCAGTCCACGTGGGCGTAGTGGCGGTTGGCCGTCTCGTATTCCACGTGCGCGGTGTTGATCGTGATGCCGCGGGCCTTCTCTTCAGGCGCTGCGTCGATCTGGTCGTAGGCCTTGGCTTCGCCGCCGAACTTCTTCGACAGCACCGTCGCGATCGCCGCCGTCAGCGTCGTCTTGCCGTGGTCCACGTGACCGATGGTGCCCACGTTGACGTGCGGCTTCGTCCGTTCGAATTTTCCTTTTGCCATTTTTCCAATCTCCAAAGAGCATGCCCGTGCGGGGTTTAACGTCTGCATCCGGTTGCTGGTTCGGCCTGCACGGGAGACAGGACGGCACCGGATCGCAGACAAAAAGAACCGCCCGGGCCAGTCGGCCCGGGCGGATCGCGCGGCGTATTCTACCGATTACTTGGCGCGCGCGGCGACGATGGCTTCGGACACGTTGCGCGGAGCTTCCGCGTAGTGCTTGAATTCCATCGTGTAGGTCGCGCGGCCCTGGGTCGCGGAACGCAACGAGGTCGAGTAGCCGAACATCTCGGACAGCGGGACCTCGGCCTTGATGGCCTTGCCGCCGCCGACCATGTCGTCCATGCCCTGGACCATGCCGCGGCGCGAGGACAGGTCGCCCATCACGGTGCCGGCGTAGTCTTCCGGGGTCTCGACTTCCACGGCCATCATCGGTTCGAGGATGACCGGGCCGGCCTTGCGGCAGCCTTCCTTGAAGCCGAAGATGGCGGCCATCTTGAACGCCAGTTCGTTCGAGTCCACGTCGTGGTACGAGCCGAAGTGCAGGGTGACCTTGACGTCCACGACCGGATAGCCGGCCAGCACGCCCTGGTTCACGGCTTCGTTGATGCCCTTCTCGACGGCCGGGATGAATTCGCGGGGAACCACGCCGCCCTTGATGGCGTCGACGAACTCGATGCCCTTGCCGGCCTCGTTCGGCTCGATCTTGAGCACGACGTGGCCGTACTGGCCCTTGCCGCCCGACTGGCGCACGAACTTGCCTTCGGCTTCTTCCACCGTCTTGCGGATGGTCTCGCGGTAGGCCACCTGGGGCTTGCCCACGTTGGCTTCCACGCCGAATTCGCGCTTCATGCGGTCGACGATGATTTCCAGGTGCAGCTCGCCCATGCCGGAAATGATGGTCTGGCCGGATTCCTCGTCGGTCTTCACGCGGAAGGACGGATCTTCGGCGGCCAGGCGGCCGAGGGCCAGGCCCATCTTCTCCTGGTCGGTCTTGGTCTTGGGCTCCACGGCCTGCGCGATCACGGGCTCGGGGAAGACCATGCGCTCCAGGGTCACGATGGAATCCGGGTCGCACAGGGTCTCGCCGGTGGTGACGTCCTTCAGGCCCACGCAGGCGGCGATGTCGCCGGCGCGGATCTCGTCGACTTCCAGGCGCTCGTTAGCGTGCATCTGCACGATCCGGCCGATGCGCTCCTTCTTGCCCTTGACCGAGTTGTAGACGGTGTCGCCCTTGGAGAGCACGCCCGAGTACACGCGGACGAAGGTCAGCTGGCCGACGAACGGGTCGGTCATGAGCTTGAAGGCCAGGGCGGCGAACTTCTCGCCGTCGTCGGCCTTGCGCTGCGCTTCCTGCTCGTCTTCGTCGGTGCCGTTGACCGGGGGGATGTCCACCGGCGAGGGCAGGTAGTCGATGACCGCGTCGAGCATCCGCTGCACGCCCTTGTTCTTGAAGGCGGTGCCGCAGAGCATCGGCTGGATCTCGGTGGCGATGGTGCGGGTGCGCAGGCCGAGCTTGACCTCTTCCTCGGTGAGGTCGCCCTCTTCGAGGTACTTGTTCATCAGCTCTTCGCTGGCTTCGGCCGCGGCCTCGACCATCTTCTCGCGCCATTCCTTCGCGGACTCGACGAGGTCGGCCGGGATGTCCTGGTAGTCGAACTTCATGCCCTGGGACGCTTCGTCCCAGACGATGGCCTTCATCTTGAGCAGGTCGACCACGCCCTTGAAGCCTTCCTCGGCGCCGATCGGGATCACGACCGGCACGGGGTTGGCCTTCAGGCGCAGGCGCATCTGGTCGTAGACCTTGAAGAAGTTGGCGCCGGTGCGGTCCATCTTGTTGACGAACGCGAGGCGGGGCACCTTGTACTTGTTGGCCTGGCGCCAGACGGTTTCCGACTGGGGCTGCACGCCGCCCACGGCGCAGTAGACCATGCAGGCGCCGTCGAGCACGCGCATCGAACGCTCCACCTCGATGGTGAAGTCCACGTGGCCGGGGGTGTCGATGATGTTGAAGCGGTGCTCCGGATAGGACATGTCCATGCCCTTCCAGAAGCAGGTGGTGGCGGCCGAGGTGATCGTGATGCCGCGCTCCTGCTCCTGCTCCATCCAGTCCATGGTGGCAGCGCCATCGTGCACTTCACCGATCTTGTGGTTCACGCCGGTGTAGAAAAGGATGCGCTCGGTAGTCGTCGTCTTGCCGGCGTCGATGTGGGCCGAGATACCGATGTTGCGGTAGCGCTCGATGGGAGTCTTGCGTGCCATGGTGGTCTTTCGTTAACGGCTGAGAGCCCGCCCGCCGACAAGGGGGTCGGCGGGTCGGGCTCGCAGCGCCTGGAGATGGGGACGGAACTTAGAAGCGGAAGTGGCTGAACGCCTTGTTCGCTTCGGCCATGCGGTGCACTTCGTCACGACGCTTCATGGCACCGCCCCGGCCTTCGGTGGCTTCCATCAGTTCGTTGGCCAGGCGCTGGGCCATGGACTTCTCGCCGCGCTTGCGGGCGGCTTCCTTGAGCCAGCGCATGGACAGGGCCAGACGGCGCACCGGGCGCACTTCGACCGGCACCTGGTAGTTGGCGCCGCCGACGCGGCGGGACTTCACTTCGACCATCGGCTTGACGTTGTTGATGGCGATGGTGAAGGCTTCCAGGGGATCCTTGCCCGGGTTCTTCTTCTCGATCAGGTCCAGGGCGCCGTAGATGATGCGCTCGGCGACGGCCTTCTTGCCGCCTTCCATGATCACGTTCATGAACTTGGACAGCTCGACATTGCCGAACTTGGGATCCGGCAGGATTTCACGTTTGGGGACTTCGCGACGACGTGGCATTTCTTACCTCTTCAATTGCTTCAGTTGGCATCCCTGGAGGACACCGCGAGAGCCAGCAGGACTCCCACTTACTCGACCCGGAACATCGGGTCACTACGCCGGCCTCCGCGCCACGCGGAAAACGGCACCTGGTTCGCCGGACACCGGCGGGGATGGAAAGCGCAGGGCTTACTTGGCCTTGGGCTTCTTGGCACCGTACTTGGAACGGGCCTGCTTCCGGTCCTTGACGCCCTGCAGGTCGAGGGAGCCGCGGACGATGTGGTAACGCACGCCGGGCAGATCCTTGACACGGCCGCCGCGGACCAGCACGACGCTGTGTTCCTGCAGGTTGTGGCCTTCGCCGCCGATGTAGGAAATGACTTCGAAGCCGTTGGTCAGGCGGACCTTGGCGACCTTCCGCAGCGCGGAGTTCGGCTTCTTCGGCGTCGTGGTGTAGACGCGGGTGCACACGCCGCGGCGTTGCGGCGAATTCTGCATCGCGGGGCTCTTCGACTTGATCGTCTCGACCTCGCGGCCCTGACGGACGAGCTGGTTGATGGTTGGCATTGGAAAAAACGTCCCTAAACGTTCGTATCTACGAAATATCTGGCGAAAACGTGAAACCCTTCGGAAATTCCGAAAAGCCTTCCACTGTATCAGCCAGCCGCCCGGAGGGCAAGGAAAACCGGCGAAAGCCCTGCTCCGCCGGCGGCGGCCTCACTTGATCCACAGGCGGATCGCGTCCCAGCTGCGGCCGAAGATGCCGGCCTGCGGCACCGCTTCGAGCGCGACCAGGGGCAGCTCGCGCACCACCGTGTCGCCGGCCTTGACCTTGAGCGTGCCGACGCGCTGGCCCTTGGCGAAGGGCGCGACCAGCGGGTCGGGGCGGGCGATCTCGGTCTTGATGTTGGCGGCGGTGCCGGCGGGCACGGCGACGACGATGGCTTCCGGCCGGCCGAGCGGCAGGGTGCTGCTGGCGCCCTTCCAGACGGCCGGCGTGACGACGGGCTTGCCGGCGTCGAACAGCTTGACGGCCTCGAAGGCGGTGTAGCCCCAGTTGAGCAGCTTCTGCGACTCGTTGGCGCGGGCGTTCTCGCTGGAGGCGCCGAGCACCACCGACAGCAGGCGGCGCGGGCCGACGTTGGGGAACTCGCGCTTGGAGGTGGCGACCAGGCAGTAGCCGGCGGCGTTGGTGTGGCCGGTCTTCAGGCCGTCGACGGTCGGGTCGCGGTAGAGCAGCGTGTTGCGGTTGTGGCTGTT
Organism: Xylophilus ampelinus; assembly: GCA_036946225.1. Taxonomy (GTDB): domain Bacteria; phylum Pseudomonadota; class Gammaproteobacteria; order Burkholderiales; family Burkholderiaceae_C; genus JAKOND01. Next base: position 741,405 of record JAQIJO010000001.1, on the reverse strand, counting down.
GCTCGCGGGCGTGCCGGGATAGCGGTACTCCTTCATCGCGTAGTAGTGGATGTACTCCGGGAAGTCGTGCATCAGCCGGGTGGCCAGGGTGCCGAGGTCGCGCGCGGTGGTGGTGTGGCCGGCCTCCGTCAGGCCCTCCGGGTTCTTGTAGGTGGTGTTCTTCATGCCCAGGGCCTTGGCCTGGTCGTTCATCATCTGCACGAAGCGCTCGGAGCTGCCGCCCACGCCCTCGGCCAGGGCCATAGTGGCGTCGTTGCCGGACTGCACGATCAGGCCCTTGATCAGGTCCTCGACCGGGACCTGCATCTTGGGATCGATGAACATGCGCGACCCGGGCATCTTCCAGGCCTTGGTGCTGACCGGCAGGGTCTGCGTCAGGCTGATCTTCTTGGCGCGCAGCGCGTCGAAGATGAGGTAGGCCGACATCAGCTTGGTGAGCGAGGCGGGCTCGACCGGGGCGTCGACGTCTTTCTCGGCCAGGATCTGGCCGCTGGTGACGTCGAACAGCAGGTAGGCCTTGGCGGCGATCTCGGGCGGCTGCGGCAGGCCCTGGGCCCGGGCGGGCGGCAGGACGAGGAGCGCCGCGGTGGCGGAGACGGAGACGACGAGCGCGCGCAGCGCCGGCAGGAAACGGGTCATGCGGAAGGAGTCGGGCGGAAGCGGAGCCAGGCAGGCGGGAGGTCGGACGGGGATGCTCGGCGAGGATGGGGGCGGCGCCCGCGGCCGTTCCGGGCCCGCCGCGTGACGGGAGCGTCCCGGACGGCGCCGCCGGCCGGCCCGCGGCGATCGTCCGGCGGCGAGGACGCCTCAGCCGCCGAGGTGGCGCACCACCAAGCCTTTGAGCAGCGGCAATTGTCCGTGAAAGAAATGGCCGACCGCGGGAATCACTGTCACAGGAAGTGTCTGCGGCCGGGCCCAGTCCATCACGTCGGCCAGGGGCACGGTGTCGTCGGCCTCGCCGTGGAGCACGAAGGCGCGGGCGTGGGACTCCGGCGGCAGGGGCGCGACCTGGAAGCGGCTGGCGGCGGTGCCCACCAGCACGATCTTCTCGATGCCGCGCACCGGCCAGAGCCGCTGCAGCGCATGGCTCGCCACGTGCGCGCCGAAGGAGAAGCCCGCCAGCGCCAGCGGGCCGTCGGGGGCGGCCTGGGCGACGACGGCCTGCATGTCGTCCGTCTCGGCGTTGCCGGCGTCGTGCGCGCCGGCGCTGGCGCCGACGCCGCGGAAGTTGAAGCGGACCGTGCGCCAGCCGCACTGCACGAAGGCGCGGGCGAGGGTCTGCACCACCTTGTTGTCCATGGTGCCGCCGAAGAGCGGATGCGGATGGGCGATGACCGCGGTGCCGCGCGGCGCGGCGCCGGGCGCGGGTTCGTCGATGGCGGCCTCGATGGCGCCGGCGGCGCCCTCCAGGCGGGCGATGCGGGTCTGGGCGTTCATGCGGGGATTCTAGGAGCGGCCCGTCCCGCCCGGCGGCGGGGCCGCGGCGGGACGGCGCCGACCGGGGCGCGGCCGCGCCGGCGGCAGGGCCTCGGCCGGCTGCTGCCAGGGCCGCGGCGGCGGGTCGCGCCGCGCCATGCGCATGAGCACGTAGGCGAGCGCCGCGTAAGGCCAGAGCCAGCCGAGCCACTGCCCCAGCCCGTGGAAACGGATGAAGCGGCCCTGCTCCCAGAGCTGCAGCGTCTGGTCGAAGTAGACGCCGGCGGGCGCGTCGTTGAGCAGGTTGAGGTGCACCGCCAGCGCGAGCAGGCCGAGCGCCGCGCAGCCGCGCCGCGGCACCGGCAAGGCCAGCAGCGCGCAGGCCGGCGCCAGCAGCAGCCCGGCGACCGTCGGCAGGTCCAGCCAGTCCCAGGCGTAGGGCGGCCCGTAGCTGAGCGCGGCCGACAGGGCGGTGGTCAGCACGCCGGCGGCCAGCACCAGCAGCGCGGTGACCAGCCGCTGGCGCACGGTGCGCACCACGCAGTAGGCCAGCAGCACCGGCACCAGCAGCCCGAGCAGCACGCACAGCAGTTCGCCGGCCGGCACCATCGGCTGCGCCGCGGCCTCGGGGAGGGGCAACCAGTCGACGAAGGGCGTGCCGGCCAGCAGTTCGTCCGCCAGTTCCGCCAAGCGGTCGAACACCTGCCCCAGCCCGAACGGGACCGCCAGCGGATAGAGCAGCGCCGCCGGCCACAGCGCCAGCAGCACCAGGGCGCCCCGGGCGTCGTCGACGAACCAGCGGGCGCGCAGCCGGCTCCAGCGGGCGATAGCGCCCAGGCGCTCCAGCCCCCAGGCCGCCGCCGCGCCGGCGAAGGCGCCGGCGGCGTTGAGGAAGAAGTCGAGGTTGGACGAGACCCGCGACGGCAGGTAGCCCTGCAGCATCTCCAGCGCGAAGGACAGGAGCGGCGCGGCGGCCACCCAGCGCAGCATGCGCAGGGTGCGCCGCCGCCCGGCGCCGGCGCCGCCGTCGTCCGGATGGCCCGCCCGCAGCGCGCCCAGCGCCAGCAGGAAGCCCAGCGGCGCGTAGCCGACCGCGTTCGAGACCACGTCGAACGCGGTCCAGTAGTAGGGCAGCGGCTGCCAGGCGAAGTTCCAGGGCGGGATGCCCTGGTTGCGCCAGCCGGCGAAGGGATAGAGGCTCGCGTAGACGATGACGCTGGCGTAGGCCAGCGCCAGGAGCGTGGCCGAGCTGCGGTGGAGGTCCGGCGCGCCGCCCGTCGACGGTCGCGTGGTGACGGCGGACGATGGCATGGCCGGAGGTGCGGGCGGGATGCGGGAAGGAGGGGTAGGGGTGGTGGCGGCGGCGAAGGAAGCGCCCTGCGGCGTCCGGCCTGCCGGGGCGCCGCGCCGTCGCGTCAGAAGGGCTTGACCACCACCAGCACCACGATCGCCGTCAGCAGCAGGACCGGCACCTCGTTGAACCACCGGAACCAGACATGGCTGCGCCGGTTGCGGCCGGCGGCGAACTTGCGGTAGAGCGAGGCGCAGGCGTGGTGGTAGCCGATGGCCAGCACCACCAGCGCCAGCTTGGCGTGCATCCAGCCGTTGCCCGGCCCGCGGCCGATGCCGTAGCCCAGCCACAGCCAGGCGCCCAGCAGCACCGCCGGCACCGCCAGCAGCGTGGTGAAGCGCAGCAGACGGCGGGCCATCAGCAGCAGCCGGGCATGCTCGGCGACCGAACCCTCGGGCACCTGGGCCAGGTTGACGTAGATGCGCGGCAGGTAGAAGAGGCCGGCGAACCAGCTGGCCACGAAGACGATGTGGAAGGCTTTGATCCAGAGCATGGGCGGGGTGGCGGGGAATGCGTCGGGGCGGGAGGGCGCCCGGCGGCGCGGGCGCGCGGACCGGGCGGGGCGTCCCGGAGAATAACGTCCGGCCGGGCGCGCGCCGTAACGCGGCCCCGTTCGGAACGCGGCGGGATGCGGCCGCATCCGTCCCGGCGCCTGCCGGCGCGGGCCGCATCGGGCGCCGCAGCAGCCGACGGACACCGGCGCGCGGGGAGGCGGCCCGGGTGGGGCCCGGCCGCGTCCGCCGGGCCGGGCGCGGAGCCGCCGCCCCCCGCGCGGCGCGGGCGGACCGGCCGCCGCGATGCGCCCGCGGGAGCGATGGGGCACAATTTTCGGGCTATGCACCACTCCTCCCCTGCCCCGTTCCCGGCCTCGCGGCCGCGCCGCCTGCGCCGCGACACCTTCACCCGCAACCTGGTGCGCGAGCACCGGCTGAGCGCGCACGACCTGATCTACCCGGTCTTCGTGCACGAGGGCGAGCGCCGCCGGGAGGAGGTCGCCTCGATGCCCGGCGTGGCGCGCCTGAGCCTGGACCTGCTGCTGCCGGTGGCCGAGGAATGCGTGGCGCTCGGCATCCCGGTGCTGGCGCTGTTCCCGGTGATCGACCCGGCCCTCAAGACGCCCGACGGGCGCGAGGCCTGCAATCCCGACGGCCTGGTGCCGCGGGTGGTGCGCGCGCTCAAGGAACGCTTCCCCGCGCTCGGCGTGCTGACCGACGTCGCGCTCGACCCCTACACCAGCCACGGCCAGGACGGGGTGCTCGACGACAGCGGCTACGTGCTCAACGACGAGACGGTGGAGATCCTGGTGCGCCAGGCGCTCAACCACGCGGAATCGGGCATCGACATCGTCGCGCCGAGCGACATGATGGACGGCCGCATCGGCGCGGTGCGCGCCGCGCTGGAGGAAGCGGGCCACATCCACACCCGCATCATGGCCTACAGCGCCAAGTACGCCAGCGCCTTCTACGGCCCCTTCCGCGACGCGGTCGGCTCGGCGGCCAACCTCGGCAAGGGCAACAAGAAGGTCTACCAGATGGACCCGGGCAACAGCGACGAGGCGCTGCGCGAGGTAGCGCTCGACATCGCCGAGGGCGCCGACATGGTGATGGTCAAGCCCGGCATGCCCTACCTCGACATCGTGCGGCGGGTGAAGGACCAGTTCCGGGTGCCGACCTTCGCCTACCAGGTCAGCGGCGAGTACGCGATGCTCAAGGCCGCCGCCGGCAACGGCTGGCTCGACAACGACGCCGCGGTGCTGGAGAGCCTGCTCGCCTTCAAGCGCGCGGGCGCCGACGGGGTGCTGACCTACTGCGCCATCGAAGCCGCCAAGCTGCTGCGAAAAGAATAGCTGCCAGCCTAGGATCCATGCGCGCCACCGACCGATTCCGTTGCCGATCCTGATGGCCGCCCCGCCGCGCATGCGCGTCTTCCATTTCCACGGCGGCCGCATCGACGAACTCGACCGTCCGCCCGCCGCGCCGCCGGCGCAGGGCTTCCTGTGGGTGTCCTGCGCGCGCCAGGAGTTCGCCGCCGCCCTGCCCGCGCTGCAGGAATCCTTCCAGGCGCTGGGCGGCTGCGCCCTGGTCGACCTGCACGTGAGCGACCTGCTCAACGAGCACCTGCCCTCGCACTACGACTACACCTCCCGCTACGACCTGCTGGTCTTCCGGCGGCTGACCTCGGCGCTGGCCGCCCGCGGCCGGGCCGCGGCGCGCGAGGAGGCCCGTGCCGCCCAGCTGCGGCAGGGCACGCAATCGGAGGCGTCCGGCCGGCAGGGATCCGCCGTCCAGGCGTCCGGCACCGCGACCGCGCCGCCGCCGTCCGGCTCCGGGCCGGCCGCTGCACCGGCTACGGCCGCGGCGGCCGCGCGCACCGGCGACGACGGCCCGGCCCGGCTGCCGCCGGGGCTGCGCCAGATCGACACCAGCCCGGTCGGCTTCGCGGCCTTCGACCGCCTGCTGCTGAGCATCCATCCGGCCGACTGCCAGGAGCGCGACGCCTTCGCCGCGCGCCTGCTGCAGACCTTCGGCGGACCGGCCGCGGCCCCGGCCGGCCACGCCGCTGGCGGGGGCAGCCGGCCGCCGGCGGGCCCGGCCGACCTGATGCTGCGGCTGATCAACGCCATGGTCGACGGCTACCTCGACCTGCGCCGCCTGCTCACCCGGCAGTTCGAGCACTGGCAGGGCGCGCTGCTGCAGCCCAGCGCCCGTTTCGTGAACTGGAGCGCGCTGCTCGACGCGCGGCTGCTGCTGCACCACCTCGACGAGGTCTGCGACGACCAGCGCAGCGCGGTGCAAGACTGGATCGACGCCCTCGAGACCCTGCCGGTGGACGCGCCCGCCGCGCGCCAGCGCGACCACGAGCTGCTGGCCGTCCGGGCCCGCGACGTGCTCGAGCACATCGACCGGGTGGTGCACCACGTGCGCCGGATGGAGCAGAACACCGAAACGGCGGTGCAGATGCACTTCAACGTGCAAAGCAACCGCACCAACGACATCATGCGCATCCTGACGGCGGTGACGGCCGTCTTCCTGCCGCTGAACCTGATCGCCGGCATCTTCGGCATGAATTTCGAGTGGATTCCGCTGATCCACCGCCAGAGCGGTTTCTGGTGGGCGCTGGCCGCGATGGGCCTCACCGCGGTCCTGCTGCTGCTCTACTTCTGGCGCAAGCGCTACCTGGCCCGGCCCGAGCGCTGAGCGGAACCGCCGGCGCGGCCGGCGTCGCCTCCGGCGCCCGACGTGCCTGTGGCGCGCCTAGCACGCCCGGCGCCCGCGCCGGCGAAGACGGGATCAATCCCTTCGATTGCAATAATTTGCAACAACCATGTTCGCGAGTAAGGCATGCTGCGTAGGGTGAATGTCGTCCCGGGCCGACCGTCGCCCGCCATTCCCTCCACCACGATGCCCACCCCCGCCCTCCCCTCGCCCTCGCTGATCGGCCGGCTCCGCAGCGCGTTCGCGCCCGCCTCCGCCCGCCAGCTCGACGCGCTCTACCGCAGCCAGGCGGTGATCGAATTCCTGCCCGACGGCACCATCGCCGCGGCCAACGGCGCCTTCCTGGAACTCACCGGCTACGCGCCGGAGCAGATCGTGGGCCAGCACCACCGGGTGCTGGTGCCGCCGGAGGAAGCGCAGAGCGAGGCCTACCGCCGGTTCTGGGAACGGCTCAACGCCGGCGAGGCCATCGTCGGGCGCTGCCGCCGCATCGCCCGGGACGGCCGCGACATCTGGCTCCAGGCCAACTACAGCGCGGTGCTGGCCGCGAACGGCCGGGTCGCGCGCATCGTGAAGTACGCGCTCGACGTGACCGCGGAGGTGCTGCGCGACGCCGAGGCCCAGAGCCAGCTCGCGGCCATCGACCGCGCGCAGGCGGTGATCGAGTTCTCGCTCGACGGGCGCATCCTGCAGGCCAACCGCAACTTCCTGGACACCATGGGCTACCGCCAGGACGAGGTCCTGGGCCACCACCACGGCATGTTCGTCCGGCCCGATGACCGCGGCAGCGCCGAGTACGCCGCCTTCTGGGAGCACCTGGGCCGCGGCCAGTACCACAGCGGGCAGTTCTGCCGGGTGGCCAAGGACGGCCGCGAAGTGTGGCTGGAGGCCAGCTACAACCCGGTGCTCGACTATGACGGCCGGCCGTTCAAGATCGTCAAGTACGCGACCGACATTTCCGCGCGCTTCCGCGCCACCCGCACGCTGCAGTCGTCCTTCGAGGCGCTGCACTCGATGGTCGCCGAGAGCGCCGACAAGGCGCGCCACGCGCAGGCGCAGACCCAGCAGGCCTCGTCGGTGGCGGCCGAGGGCAGCCTGGCCACCGAACGCGTGGTGCAGTCGATGCAGCGCATCCGCGCCGACTCCCAGCGCATGGCCGACATCGTCGGCGTGATCGACGGCATCGCCTTCCAGACCAACCTGCTCGCGCTCAACGCCGCGGTCGAGGCGGCGCGCGCCGGCGAGCAGGGACGCGGCTTCGCGGTGGTGGCGGCCGAGGTGCGCGGCCTGGCGCAGCGCAGCGCCGGGGCGGCGCAGGAGATCCGTTCGCTGATCACCGCCTCGGTCGAGCGGGTGCGCGAGGGCGACGACCAGGTGCAGGCCGCGGGGCAGGTGATGCGGGACGTCATGGAATCGGCCCGCCAGGCCTCGGACCTGATGGACGACATCGTGCGCTCCTCGCAGACGCACGGCAGCCGCATCGGCGCGGTGCACCAGGCCATGGCGCAGCTCGAGGCGGCGGTCGTCCGCCGCTGAACGGCCCGCGCCGGCCGGCGCGGGCCGGCCCCGCGTCAGGCCAGGTGGACGGCGAAGAAGTCCAGGGTGCGGGTCTTGGCCTGGCGCGCCGCTTCCGCGTCCCAGCTGCCGCGCTGGTCGCAGTTGAAGCCGTGGTCGGCGGGGTAGACGTGGACCTCGACCTCGGGATGGCGCGCGCGGAAGGCCTCGACGCTGTCGAGCGGGATCCAGTGGTCCTTCTCGCCGAAATGGGCCAGCACCGGCACCTTGGGCGCGCGGCCCGCCTCCGCCTCGGCGGTCATGCCGCCGCCGTAGTAGGCGACAGCGGCCGACAGGCCGGTGACCTGCTCCGCGGCGCGCCAGACGAGCAGACCGCCCCAGCAGAAGCCCACGATGCCGACCTTGCCGGCGCCGGAGCCGGCGGCGTGGTCCACCGCGGCCTGGATGTCCTGCAGCACGCCCGGGGCCGGCAGCGCCTCGACCGCGGCCTTGAGGGCCTGGCCGTCGGTCATGTCCTGCGCCTGGTAGCCCAGCTCGACGCCGGGCTTGACGCGGTGGAAGGTGGACGGCGCGATCGCGAGGTAGCCCGCCGAGGCGTAGCCGTCGGCGACCGCGCGGATGTGCGAATTCACGCCGAAGATCTCCTGCAGCACCACGATGGCGCCCCGGGGCGCGCCCTCGGGCTCGGCCACGTAGGCGGGGAACTGGAAGCCGTCGGCGGCGGTGAGGGTGATGGAAGAACCCATGGGATGCTGCTCCTTGCGTGCGAGGGGGTGGGAAGAAGGGGACCGGGCCGTTCCCGGCGGGCCCGGAAGGCATGGTGGCCGGCGCGCGGCTGGCCGGGACGGGCCGTCCGCCGTTGTACCGCACTCCTCGGCGGACCGGGGAAGGGCGGGCGGGAACCGTCAGGGCGCGGCCTGCTCCAGCCAGGCGGCCAGTTCCTGGGCCGCCGCGTCGGTGGCGGCGGACAGCGCCTGCACGCCGCCGGGCGCGTCGGCGGTCGGGGCGGGGCGCTGGACGGCCAGCACCCGCTGCCCGATCAGCCGCTCGCCGCCGGCGGTGTTCTCCAGCAGCGTGGCGCGCAGCCGCAGCGTGCCGAGGCTGGCGCCGGGCGCGGTGAACAGCTGGCTGAATTCCTCCAGCTGCAGCCGCAGGATGCGCGGCGCGCGGCCGTCGACCCGCTGCAGCGAGGCCACGTCGTCGGCGTCGAGCACCGCGCGGCGCTGGCCCAGCACCTCGCGCAGCCGCTGGCGCACCAGCTGCGAAGGGGCCATGCTCCAGCGCGCCAGGGCATAGGGCCGCAGCTGCTGGGCGTTGGCGTAGCCGAAGCGGTAGAGCACCGCGGTGGTGTCGGAGACGCCGACCGGCTCGACCGTGCCGATCGCGATGGTCGCCAGCGGGGGCTGCGGCGCCTGGCGGTCGGCGGTCTGCGGCGCGGCCGGGCCCGGGCCGAAGTCGTAGAGGGTGGGCCGCGTGGGGCGGTCCGGCAGGGCCGAGCAGCCGGCCAGCGCCAGCGCCGCGGCCCCGGCGAGCGCCAGCGCGGCCGCGCGGCGCGAGGTCCGTCCGGGCAGGCGGCCGGGCACGGAAGCCACGCCGGCGGCCGGGTCGGCGGATCGGGGGGCGCGAGGCGCGGGGGATCGGGTCGTCGTCATGGGGCCTCTCCTGGCGCGTAGCCCTCCTCGCCCGGCCCGGGCCGGGGCCGGCCGTTGCCGAAGAGGAGCGCCTGCGGGTTGTCGTTGATGGTGGTGGCGGTGCGGCCCAGCTGGCGCACCACCCGCGAGGCGTCGTCGGCCACCCGGTTGACGCGCGGCAGCGTGCCGGTGCTGAACTGGTCGACCGCATGGCCGAGCGCCTGGGTGCCGTCGGCGAGGCGGTCGAGCGGGCCGCCGGTCTCGTTCAGGCGGCGCGCGGTGTTGCCGATCTCGCGCGCGGTGCCGGAGATCTCGCGCGCCGCGCCCTGGAGCGACTGCAGCGTCGCGCCCGCTCCCTGCAGCGTCGGGGGGATGCTGGCGAGCGCCGGGTCCAGCCGCTCGGTCAGGGTGGTCTCGACCCGGGCGCTGAGCTTGGCGACGTTGGCGGCGGCGAGGCCGATGTTGTTGATGGCGGTGAAGATCTGCCGCTCGTGCGCCTCGTCGAGCATGTCGCTCAGGCGGGAGGTCACCTCCTTCACGTCCGCGAGGATGGCCGGCGCGCTCTCGGCCAGGCGGCCGAGCTGCGAGGTCTGCATCGGCAGCCGCGCGATGCCGCTCGGCCCCGGCGGCTGCTGCGGCTGCGGCGCCTTGGCGTCGTCGAGCTGGATGAAGGCGAGGCCGGTGACGCCCTGGTAGTTGAGGCTGGCGAAGGTGCGGTCCGAGATCGGCGTGCCCTCCTGCACCTGGATGCGCATCAGGATCTGGCCGGCGACGCGCGGGTCGAAGCCGATGCGGGTGACCTTGCCCACCGATACGCCCTTGTAACGCACCTGGGCCTGCTGCTGCAGCCCGGTGACGGTGTCGCGGGTGACCAGCTCGTAGCTGTAGTAGGTGCCGGTGTCGCGCATCAGCCAGAACGCGAGGCCCCCCAGCAGCGCGGAGACGACCAGCACGAAGATGCCGGCGGCGAGGGCGTGGGACTTGTTTTCCATGGGGCGGATCCTTCAGGGGGCGGCGGGCGCCGGGGCCGGCGCGGCGGACGCGGGGCGCGGCGTTGCGGAGGCGGCGGAGGCCGGGGCCGGACGCGCGGGCGCGGCGATGGCGGCGCGGCAGCGCTGGCCGTCCGGGCGCGGCGGCAGCGGCGCCATGGCCCGCCGGCCCCGGTCGCCGAGGAAGTATTCGCGGGTGAACGGGTGGTCGAACTGCGCCACCTCGCGCGGCGGGCCGCTGGTGATGACCCGCTGCTCGGCCAGCACCGCCACCCGGGTGGCCAGGGCGAAGATGGTGTCGAGGTCGTGGGTCACCATCACCACCGTCAGGCCGAGGGTCTTGTGCAGGTCCTCCAGCAGGTCGCAGAAGCTGTCCGAGCCGGCCGGATCGAGCCCGGCGGTGGGTTCGTCGAGCAGCAGCAGCGGCGGATCCATCGCCAGCGCGCGGGCCAGCGCCACCCGCTTGACCATGCCGCCCGAGAGGTCGGAGGGCATCTTGGCGGCGTCGGTCGGCTTGAGGCCCACCATCTGCAGCTTGACCATCGCCACGTCGCGCGCGAGCGAGACCGGCACCGTGCCCAGCTCGCGCAGCGGGAAGGCGATGTTGTCGAGCACGCTGAAGGCGGAATAGAGCGCGCCGTGCTGGAACAGCATCCCGACGCGGCTCGACGCGCCGCGGCGGCCGAGCTGCGCGGCCGGCTCGCCGAGGACGGTCACCTCGCCCTGGAAGGGCTTCTCCAGGCCCAGCATCTGCCGCAGCAGCACCGTCTTGCCGGTGCCGGAGCCGCCGACCAACGCGAGGATCTCGCCGCGGTCCACCCGCAGCGCGAGGTCCTTGTGGATCACCGTCCGGTTCGGCGGCTTGCCGAAGGCGGTCCACAGGCCGTGGATGTCGATCACCGGCGCCTCCTGCGGCGCCGGGCGGTCCGCGTCCGCGGCGCCGGGCGCGGACGGGGCCGCGGGTCGGGTGTCTTCGCTCATATGCCCACGCTCTTGAACAGGATGGCGAACAGCGCGTCGATCAGGATCACCACGGTGATCGAGGTCACCACCGAGGCGGTGGTGCCCTTGCCGAGGCTCTCGGTGTTGGGCTTGACCCGCAGGCCGTAATGGCAGCCCACCAGCGCGATCATCAACCCGAAGACCACCGACTTGGACACGCCGAGCACCAGGTTGCCGGGCCGCACCGCCATCGGCAGCGCGTTGATGAAGTAGGCGGGGGGTGAGGTTCATCGCGATGTCGGCGGCCAGCATGCCGCCGGCCAGCGAGGCCAGCGTGGTCCAGACCGCCACCAGCGGCATCGCGATGGCCAGCGCGATGGCCCGCGGCAGCACCAGCCGGTAGCCGTGGGCGATGCCCATGACCCGCATCGCGTCGAGCTCCTCGGTCACCCGCATCACCCCGATCTGGGCGGTGATGGCCGAGCCCGACCGGCCCGCGACCAGGATGGCCGCCAGCAGCGGGCCCAGCTCCCGGATCAGCGAGATGCCGAGGATGTTGACGATGAAGGATTCGGCCCCGAATTGCCGCAGCTGCATCGACATCAGGTAGGCCAGCACCACCCCGATCAGGAAGCCCACCAGCGCGGTAATCGGCAGCGCGGCCGCGCCCATGCTGTAGAGGTGGCCGGAAATGTCGCGCCAGGGCGCGGTGTGCGGCGCGCGCAGCAGGCGCAGCAGGTCCAGCAGCAGCTGGCCGATGAGCTGCACCGTGTGGCGCAGGTGGCCGACGCCGGCGAGCACCTGCCGCCCGAGCAGGTCGAACAGCTGGCCGGGGCCGAAGCCGCGGTCCGCCGGGATCTCGGTGGTCAGCGCGGCGACGTCGTCGATCAATGCCCGGTGGGCATCGGAAACGTCGAGCCGCGCCGGCCAGGCGCGGCCCCAGTGGTTCCACAGCAGCTGCGCGCCGACGTGGTCGAGCTGGCCGATGCCGGCGAGGTCCCAGGGCGCGTCCTTGCCCCGCGCGCGCCGCAGGGCGGCCGAGAGCTCGCGCCAGGTCGCGCGGTCGGCGAAGCGGCCCGCCGTCCAGTCGCCCCGGAGCGTGAGCGCGTCCCCTGCGGAACGGTCATCGCTGGCGATACGGGGGCGGGCATCCTGCATGGGTGGAACCGGGAATCCTCGGAAGGGGGAAAGGGAGGGTAGTGGGGCGCGCGGGCGAAAGCGGCCGCGCCGGCGCTGTCGCAGCCGGGCGATGCCTTATCGTAGCAATGCGTTCCCGGCGCGAGGTGTCGGCCGAAGGCTACACCTGGCGCCGTCCGGAAACCCCATCGGCATGGAGCGTCGCGGCGCCCGGGACGGCGCGCGGACGCCGGCCGCGTCCCGAAGCGGTGCCGGCGCGCACCGCCGCAGTGCGCAGGGTCGGGTATTTCCCGATGACGGTGCATCCTGCCTCTCCTACAGTCGCCTCACTCGCGAACCGGCGCTGCCGTTCGCCGAGAGGAGCGCGGGGAGACACCTACAAACCTACAGAACCAAAAACATTGCGGACAAGCATCCTCGACGAGATGCCCCTGATTCCCTGGCACTGCCTCCGCGCAGTGCTTTTTTTTGCCCGCGCGATGGTGCTCCTGCGCTTTCTTTCCGGCGTCGGAACGCTTGTCGGCGCAGGCCGGGCCTCGGCTTCCAGCTATCGATTTCGTAGCTCCGGAAGCCGTCCGACCCGGGGTGCGACAATCCCCGCCCTATGCTGGAACTGAGCCTGATCGCCGCGGCCGCCCTGATGGCCGGATTCATCGATGCCCTGGTGGGCGGTGGCGGGGCTGATCATGACGCCGGCGCTCTTCGGCGTGTTCCCCCCAGGGCGGCGCCGGCCACCCCTGCTGGGGCACCGGCAAGGCCTCGGGCGTGTGGGGCACCGGCTTCGCGACTCTGCAGTTCGCCCGGCGGGTGCGCATCCGCTGGTCCGCCATGCTGCCGGCGGTGGGTGTCGCCTTCTGCGCCGCGATGCTGGGCGCCTGGACGGTGACCCGCACCTCGCCCGACGCCCTGCGCCGCCTGCTGCCCTTCGTGCTGCTCGCGGTCTTCCTCTACACGCTGGCCCGGAAGGAACTGGGACGGGACCACGCCCCGCGCCACGAGGGCGCCTCCGAATGCGTCGCCGCCTGCCTGATCGGCGGCGCGATCGGCTTCTACGACGGGTTCTTCGGGCCTGGCACCGGCAGCTTCTTCGTGTTCCTGTTCGTGCGGGTGCTGGGCTACGACTTCCTCAACGCGTCGGCCTCGGCCAAGCTGCTCAACACCGCCACCAACCTGGCGGCGATGCTGCTGTTCGCCTCCACCGGCCATGTCTGGTGGCACTACGCCGTGGTGATGGCGGCGGCCAACATCGTCGGCAGCGTGCTCGGCGCGCGGATGGCGCTGCGCCGCGGCCCGGGATTCGTGCGGGGGGTGTTCATCGTGGTGGTCGGCTTGCTGATCTGCAAGACCGGCTACGACGCCTTCCTGCGCTGAGGCGCCCCGTTCCCGGCGGCGCGGGTCGCGGCGGCCTTCAGGGGGCCGACGGCGGCCGCGCGGCCACCAGCCGCGCCGGCGGCAGGTCCGGGCTGCCGCCGGCCGTCGGAGCCGCGGGGGACCTGGACGCGGAGGGCGGCGCGGCCGCGGAGGCCGGCGCGTCGGCGGCCGCGGACCGGGCGGCGGTCGCCGTGCCGCGCGCCGGCGTCCGGGACGGCGCGGCGTTCCCAGCCGCGGCCGCAGTCGCCGACGGCGCCGCACGCGCAGGCGCCGCGGCGACGGGCGTGTCGGCGGCAGCGTCCCCCACGGCCGCCCGGGCGCCGGGAGACTGCGGTGCCGACGGTGCCGCGGCTTGCGCGGCGCCGGGCGCGGCCGGCGCCACCGTCTCGCGGAACGCCGCCGCGACCTCCACCGGGCCGGGCTCGGGCGGCGCGCTGGCGAGGTCTTCCGCGCCGGGCGGCGCGGCGCTGCTGCCGGGCAGCGGCACGTCGGCGGCGCGGCGCGGGGTGCCGATCGGCTTGCCGGCCAGACCCTTCTGCATCGCGGCGATGTCCTCCTCGCTGGGGTAGATGCCGTCCAGCCAGTAGTCGAGCACCCGGCGGGCGATCGGCGCGGCCACGCCGGCGCCCCAGCCGCCGTTCTCGACGATCACCGCCAGCGCGATGCGCGGCGCGTCGGCCGGCGCGAAGGCCATGTAGACCCCGTGGTCGCGCTGGCGCTCGGCCAAGCGGGCCTTGTCGTAGCGTTCCTTCTGGCCGACGGTGACCGCCTGCGCGGTGCCGGTCTTGCCGGCCGAGACGTAATTCGCGCCCGCGAACACCTTTGTGCTGGTGCCGCCCTGGGACACGCCGACCAGGCCACGCACCACCGCCTCGACGTTGGAGCGCCGGTAGCGCAGGTCTTCCGGCGGCGGCGGCGGCAGGGGGGTGCGCGTGCCGGTGACCGGGTCCTGCACCGCCAGGCCCAGGTGCGGCGTGTGCTTGACGCCCCGGTTGGCGAGCGTCGCGGTGGCGCTGGCGAGCTGCAGCATGGTGAAGCTGTTGTAGCCCTGGCCGATGCCCAGCGAGATGGTCTCGCCGGCGAACCATTTCTTCTGCTCGGGGCGCTTGTAGGTGCGGCGCTTCCACTCCTGGTTGGGCAGCACGCCGCGCACCTCGCCGTTGATGTCGATGCCGGTGAGCTGGCCGAAGCCCAGCGGCGCCATGAAGTCGTGCATCGCCTCCACGCCCAGCTCGTTGGCGAGCGAGTAGAAGTAGACGTTGCTCGAATGCTGGATCGCCCGGAACAGGGTCCACCGTGCCCAGGCCGCCGTCGCCGTGGCTGCGGAAGCGGTGGTCGCCGAACAGGTAGGTGCCGTTGTCGAGGATGGTGGTCTGGGGCGTGCGCTTGCCCAGCTCCAGCCCGGCCATCGCCATGAAGGGCTTGTAGGTCGAGCCCGGCGGGGTAGGTGCCGCGCAGCGCCCGGTTGAGCAGCGGCTTGTCGAGCGACTCGTTGAGCGCGGACCAGTTCTCCTGGTCGATGCCCTCGACGAAGAGATTGGGGTCGAAGGTCGGCTTGCTCACGAAGGCCAGGACTTCGCCGGGTGCGCGGGGTCGATCGCCACCAGCGCGCCGCGGCGCGGCCCGAACAGGTCCTCGACCAGCTTCTGCAGCCGGATGTCGATGGACAGCACCACCGTCTGCCCCGGCGTCGCGGGATGGCTGGCCAGGCGGCGGATGGCGCGGCCGCCGGCGGAGGTCTCCATCTGCTCGACGCCGGGTGTGCCGTGGAGCTGGCGCTCGAAGCTCTGCTCGACGCCGAGCTTGCCGATGTAGTCGGTGCCGCGGTAGTTGGGCGCGTCGTCCGAATCCTCGATCCGCTCCTTCTCGCGCTGGTTGATCCGGCCGATGTAGCCGACCACGTGGCTGCCGAGCTCGCCGAAGGGGTAGCTGCGGAAGAGCCGCGCCTTGATGTCCACGCCCGGGAAGCGGTAGCGCTGCACCGCGAAGCGCGCCACCTCCTCGTCGGTCACCCGGGTGCGCAGCGGCAGCGAATCGAAGCTGCGGGATTCGTCCGCCAGCTTCTTGAAGCGGCGCCGGTCGCGCGGCGAGATCTCGACGATCTTCGCCAGCTCGTCGATCGTGGCCTCCAGGTCGGGCACCTTCGACGGGGTGATCTCGAGGGTGTAGGCCGAGTAGTTGCTCGCCAGCACCTCGCCGTTGCGGTCCAGGATCAGGCCGCGGTTGGGCACGATGGGGATGACCGCGGTGCGGTTGTTCTCGGCGCGCTCGGCCAGCTCGTCGTGGCGCCCCACCTGCAGCACCAGCAGCCGCGCCGCCACCAGCCCGAAGGCGAGCACCACCACCAGCCCCACCGCCAGGATGCGGCGGCGGAAGCGCAGCAGTTCGGCCTTGGCGTTGCGCAGTTCGGTCATGGGCGGGAGCGGCGGGGACGTCCGGGACGCCGGTGGTCAGATCGGGCGATTCTCGTCAGGATCGGGCGACCTGCGCTGCGGCGCGAGCAAGACCATGCTGACGACCGGCCAGAGCAGCGCCTCGATCGCCGGCGCCGCCAGCACGCCCCAGCCCGGCCAGAGGCCGCCGGTCGCGAGCCGCAGCAGCACCTCGACCGCGCGCGCCGCGAAGAACAGCCAGAACACCTGCGCCGCCTGCCAGGGCACGCTGAACCACAGCAGCCGCCGGTGCAGGCTGATCGCGCCGAAGGACATCGCGGTGTAGACCAGCGCATGGTGGCCGAGCAGCGCGCCGTGGTGCACGTCCATCGCCAGGCCGAAGGCGAAGGCCGCGCCCAGGCCGACGCGCAGCGGCTGGTGCACGCTCCAGAAGACCAGCAGCACCAGCAGCAGGTCGGGCATCCAGGCGATGCGGCCCACCGGCAGCAGGTTGACCAGCAGCGCCGCGAGCAGGCTCGCCCAGATGAAGGCCGGATTGGCCGGCAGCAGCAGCTGCTGCCCCTTGCGCATGATCATGACGCGGGCCGTCCCGCGCGGCGGCGCACCGGCGCCTCGGGCTCCGGCTCGGGCCGGGGCGGCAGCTGCGCCGCGGCCGGATCGAGCACCATGACGTGGCGCGCGCCGCGCACCGTCGCCAGCGGCGCGCAGTGGATGCGGGCGAAGGTCGATTCCGAGCGGCGCTCGACCTGCGCCACCCGGGCCACCGGCAGGCCGGGCGGGTAGACGCCGTCGATGCCGCTGGTGGCGAGCACGTCGCCGGCCTGCACGTCGGCGTTGCCCTGCACGAAGCGCATTTCCATGCCGTAGCCCTGGGCGGCGGTGGACGGGTCGCCGTAGACCACGCTGCGCACGCCGGTGCGGGTGTTGACCACCGGGATCGAGACCTCGCGGTCGACCAGCAGCGCCACCTCGCTGACGAAGGGGTACACCCGGGTGACCTGGCCGAGCACGCCGGTGCCGTCGATCACCGGGGCGCCGGCGGCGATGCCCTGAACGCTGCCCTTGTCGATCACCACCCGCAGCGCGAAGGCGTCGGGCGCGTCGTAGAGCACCTCGGCCGCGCGCTGCGGCACCTGCAGCCGCTCGCGCAGCTCCAGCAGGCGGCGCAGCCGGGCGTTCTCGAGCAGCAGTTCCTCGACCTGGTTGGCGCGCTGCGACTGCTGCGCCATGGTGCGGCGGGCCTCGGCCTCGCGCGCCTGGGCGTCCTGCAGGGTGCCGACGTATTCGCGGGCGTGGCCCAGCCACTCCACCGGCTCCCGCACCGCCCGCTGCAGCGGGTAGAGCGCCACCGAGATGGCGGCGCGCAGCGGCGGCACGATGCCGAAGCGGGCGTCGGCCACCATCAGGAAGAGCGCCAGCGCGCTGAAGACGGCCAGCTTGGACAGCGCCGACTGCCCCTGCTTGAAGAGGGGCGGCGCATGGTGGTCGATGCTCAGCAGCGGCATGGCGGGCGTCCTGCGGGAGGAGGCGCGGAGCCGCCGGGGCGGGGCGCCGCGGCGCGGGCGCGGCGGCGGGATGCGCCGCCCGGCGGCGGCACGCTGCGCGCGGCGGCCATGCGCCCTGCCCGTCCCGCTTTACTCGCTGGTGAAGATGCTGCCCAGGCGGTCCATGCGCTCGAGGGCCATGCCGCAGCCGCGCACCACGCAGGTCAGCGGCTCCTCGGCCACGTGGACCGGCAGGCCGGTCTCCTCGGCGAGCAGCCGGTCGAGGTCGCGCAGCAGCGCGCCGCCGCCGGTGAGCATCATGCCGCGGTCGGCGATGTCCGCGCCCAGCTCGGGCGGCGTCTGCTCCAGCGCGGTCTTGACCGCCGAGACGATCTGGTTGAGCGGGTCGGTCAGGGCCTCGAGCACCTCGTTGCTGGAGATGGTGAAGCTGCGCGGCACGCCCTCGCTGAGGTTGCGGCCCTTGACCTCGATCTCCTTGACCTCGGAGCCGGGGAAGGCCGAGCCGATGCTCTTCTTGATCAGTTCCGCCGTCGGCTCGCCGATCAGCATGCCGTAGTTGCGGCGGATGTAGTTGATGATGGACTCGTCGAACTTGTCGCCGCCGACGCGGACCGAGCCCTTGTAGACCATGCCGCCGAGGGAGATGATGCCGACCTCGGTGGTGCCGCCGCCGATGTCCACCACCATCGAGCCCGCCGCCTCGGAGACCGGCAGGCCGGCGCCGATGCCGGCGGCCATCGGCTCCTCGATCAGGTAGACCGAGGTGGCGCCGGCGGCCTCGGCCGCGTCCTTGATGGCGCGGCGCTCCACCTGGGTGGAGCCGCAGGGCACGCAGATGATGATGCGCGGGCTGGGGGTCAGCAGCGTGCGCGGGTGCACCATCTTGATGAACTGCTTGATCATCTGCTCGGTGATGACGAAGTCGGCGATCACGCCGTCCTTCATCGGGCGGATGGCCTCGATGTTGCCCGGCACCTTGCCGAGCATCGCCTTGGCCTCGCTGCCCACCGCCTGGATCACCTTCTTGCCGTGCGGGCCGCCCTCGTGGCGGATGGCGACCACCGAGGGTTCGTCCAGCACGATGCCCTTGTCGCGCGCGAAGATGAGCGTGTTGGCCGTGCCGAGGTCAATCGCGAGGTCGGTCGAGAAATACCGACGGATAGCTCCAAACATCACAAATCCTCTCGGGCACGGACAAGCGGTCGGGGCAGGCCGGTTGCCATGTTCACTGTCGAAAACGGGGGGTGCAGAAATTGCGGGGGGAGGCGCCTGCCGCAGGGGGCCCGCACGGGGCGGCGTGCGGCGGCGAAGGCGGGATAATACCGTATCACCCATCCGCGCGAGGGGCGCCGCCCGTGCGGCCGGACGGCTTTACATCCGGTTTCGGCGCGCTCCCCGCGCTTTCGGGCCCCGCGCGCTTCGCACGGCATCGTTCGCGATCCCGTTGCGTTCATCCGCCAAACAGCTTTCATCCCGGCTCCCCCGCCGCACCCAGACCATGGCCCTTCAACACCAGGACATCCAGCGCATCGCCCACCTGGCGAAGCTGGACCTGCAGGCATCGGAAAGCGATGCGCTGCTGGCCCAGCTCAACAGCTTCTTCCACCTCGTCGAAGCCATGCAGGCGGTCGACACTGCCGGCGTCGAGCCGCTGACCCATCCGGTCGCCGCGATCGAGGAGGTGGCCCTGCGGCTGCGCGAGGATGTGGTCGGCGACATCGGGCGGCGCGAGGACAGCCAGCGCAGCGCCCCGGCGGTCGAGCGCGGCCTGTTCCTGGTCCCCAAGGTCATCGAGTGAGCCGGCAGACGGCCGCAGACAGCAGCATGAGCACCATCCCCTCCTCCCCCGCCTCCGCCGGCGCCGCGCTGCACGAGCGCAGCGTCGCCCAGCTCGCCGACGGCCTGCGCCGCCGCGAGTTCTCCGCCGTCGAGGCCGCGCAGCACTTCCTCGGCCGCATCGGGACGCACGCCCCGCTCGGCGCCTTCCTCGCGGTCGACGCCGACGCCACCCTGGCCCAGGCCCGGGCCGCCGACGCCCGCATCGCCGACGGCAGCGCCGGGCCGCTCGAAGGCGTGCCGATCGCCCACAAGGACGTCTTCGTCACCCGCGACTTCCCCACCACCGCCGGCTCGAAGATGCTGGCCGGCTACCGCTCGCCCTTCGACGCCACCGTGGTCGAGCGGCTGGCGCAGGCCGGCGCGGTCACGCTCGGCAAGCTCAGCTGCGACGAGTTCGCGATGGGCTCGGCCAACGGCAACGTGGCGGTGCCCGCCGCCGGCACCGGCGCGGTGACGCCGGTCAGGAACCCCTGGGACACGGAGCGCGTGCCGGGCGGCTCGTCCGGCGGCAGCGCCGCGGCGGTGGCCGCGCGCCTCGCCCCGGCCGCGACCGGCACCGACACCGGCGGCTCGATCCGCCAGCCGGCCTCCTTCTGCGGCATCACCGGCATCAAGCCGACCTACGGCCGCGTCTCGCGCCACGGCATGGTCGCCTACGCGTCGAGCCTGGACCAGGCCGGCCCGATGGCGCGCAGCGCTGAGGACTGCGCGTTGCTGCTGAGCGCCTTCGCCGGCCCGGACCCGGACCGCGACTCCACCGCGCTCGACCGCCCGGCCGAGGACTTCGCCCGCGGCCTGGGCGCGCCGCTCGACGGCCTGCGCATCGGCGTGCCGGCCGAGTTCTTCGGAGACGACCTGGCCGAGGACGTGCGCGCCCCGATCCGGGAGGCGATGCGCACCTACGAGCGGCTCGGCGCCACCCTGGTCGACGTGCGCCTGCCGCTCACCAAGCTTGCCATCCCGACCTACTACGTGATCGCGCCGGCCGAGGCCTCGTCCAACCTGAGCCGCTACGACGGCGTGAAGTTCGGCCACCGCGCCAAGGACTTCACCGACCTGGAGAGCATGTACCGCCGCAGCCGCACCGAAGGCTTCGGCGACGAGGTGCGCCGCCGCATCCTGATCGGCACCTACGTGCTGTCGCACGGCTACTACGACGCCTACTACCTGCAGGCGCAGAAGCTGCGCCGCATGATCGCCGACGACTTCCAGAAGGCCTTCGCCGGCTGCGACCTGATCGCCGGCCCGGTGGCGCCCACCGTCGCCTGGCGCCAGGACGCGCACGCCCGCGACCCGCTGGCCGACTACCTCGCCGACATCTTCACCCTGCCGGCCTCGCTCGCCGGCCTGCCCGGCATGAGCCTGCCGGCCGGCACCGGCGCGCACGGCATGCCGGTCGGGCTGCAGCTCATCGGCAACTACTTCTCCGAAGCCCGGCTGCTCAACGCGGCCCACCGCTTCCAGCAGGAAACCGACTTCCACCTGCGCACGCCGCGAGGGTTCTGACCGCCATGACGACCGCACAGCCGCACTCCCCCTCCCCCGACGCCGCCGGCCCGCTGGTGGCCGGCTACGAAGTCGTGATCGGCTTCGAGACCCACGCCCAGCTCTCCACCGCCTCGAAGATCTTCAGCCGCGCGCCCACCGCCTTCGGCGCCGAGGCCAACACCCAGGCCGCGCCGCTGGACATGGCGCTGCCCGGCACGCTGCCGGTGATGAACCGCGGCGCGGTCGAGCGCGCCATCCAGTTCGGCCTGGCCATCGGCGCGCGCGTGGCGCCGCAGAGCATCTTCGCGCGCAAGAACTACTTCTACCCCGACCTGCCCAAGGGCTACCAGATCAGCCAGTTCGCGCTGCCGGTGGTCGAGGGCGGCGAGGTGGCGTTCTTCCTCGACGGGCACAAGCGCACCGTGCGGCTGGAGCGCGCCCACCTGGAGGAGGACGCCGGCAAGTCGCTGCATGAGGACTTCATCGGCCAGACCGGCATCGACCTCAACCGCGCCGGCACGCCGCTGCTGGAGATCGTCACCCGGCCGGACATGCGCTCCTCGGCCGAGGCGGTCGCCTACGCCCGCGAGCTGCACAAGATCGTCACCTGGGTCGGCCTGTGCGACGGCAACATGCAGGAAGGCAGCTTCCGCTGCGACGCCAACGTGTCGGTGCGCCGCCCGGGCCAGCCGCTGGGCACCCGGCGCGAGATCAAGAACCTCAACAGCTTCAAGTTCATGCAGCAGGCGATCGACTACGAGATCCGCTGGCAGATCGAGGAGCTGGAGGACGGCCGCGCCATCCAGCAGGCCACCGTGCTGTTCAACCCCGACACCGGCGAGACCCGCGCGATGCGCACCAAGGAGGACGCCGCCGACTACCGCTACTTCCCCGACCCGGACCTGCCGCCGCTACGGATTTCGCAGCAATGGATCGAGGAAGTGCGGGCGGGAATGCCGGAATTGCCCCGCGCGATGGCGGCCCGTTTCGTGGCCGACTACGGTCTGCCGGAGTACGACGCGACCCAGCTCACTCAGAGCAAGGCCGTGGCCGCCTACTTCGAGGCGGCGGCGAAGGCGGGCGGCCAGCCCAAGCTCGCCGGCAACTGGGTGATGGGCGAGGTGGCGCGCCGGCTCAACGCCGACGAGCGCGACATCGCCGACGCGCCGGTCGCGGCCGCGCAGCTCGGCGCGCTGACCGCGCGCATCGCCGACGGCACCATCTCCAACAGCGCCGCGCGCCAGGCCTTCGACGCGCTCTGGACCGGCGAGGGCAGCGACGTCGACGCGGTCATCGAGGCCAAGGGCCTGCGGCAGATGAACGACGCCGGCGCCCTGGAGGCCATCCTCGATGCCGTGCTGGCGGCCAACGAGAAGAACGTCGCCGAATACCGCGCCGGCAAGGACAAGGCCTTCAACGCGCTGGTCGGCCAGGCGATGAAGGCCAGCAAGGGCAAGGCCAACCCGGCGCAGGTCAACGAGCTGCTGCGCAAGAAGCTGGGCTGAGCGGCCGCGCTGCCTGCCGGGCGGCCCGGTGTAGGGCGCCCGGGGCCCCGGAACGGCCCTCTCAGCGGGCGGCGCGCCAGAGCGGTTGCAGGCGCTGCAGCTCGGCGTCGAAACGGGCGTTGATGCGCTGCCGCTCCTCCTCCTGCCCGGCGAGGAAATGCTGCTGCGCGTCGATCTCCCCGGCGTTGGACAGTAGCTGATGCTGCAGCGCCCCCGCGCCGGACCCGGACGCCTCGCGCTGCGCCTGGCGCAGGCTCTCGCGTTCCTTCTCCAGCACCGCGATGCGCTGGCGGGCCAGGGCGTCGACCTCCATCGTGCGCTGCAGCGCCGCCTGCCGGGCGGCGTCGTGCTGCGCCGGCGTGGGGTAGCGGGCCAGCAGCAGCTGGTCGCGGCGCAGGGATTCGACCTGCTGGCGCCGCAGGGCGTCCTGCTGCTTCTGGCGCGCCTCCTCGGCGCTGCGCTCCTCCTCGGTCAGGGTCGGTCCGATGCGGCGGCGCACTGTGCCGCTCGGGCCCAGCTCGCGCTGCTCGCGGTCCAGGCACTCGGGGATCGGACGGTCGGACGTCAGGCGCCGGCCCTGCGCGGTGGTGCAGGAGAAGATGCTCCCGCCGCCGGCCGGCTGCTGGGCCGGCGCCTCCACGGGAACCAAACCCGCGAGCATCGCCGCGGCCGCGGCCGCACTCGCCGCACGGCGGCCCGACGCGCCCACGTGCGCGGCGATGGCGGGGCCGGTGCGGAGGATGCGGGCGGTCGGCAGGGGCATCGGGCGGGATTGCGGTGCGGTGGGCCGGGGGCGGTCGGCGGGCGAGTCGTATGGGTTGCGTTCCGGCCGTCCTGCGAGTCAGGCGCCCACGCCGTAGCGTTCGCGGTAGGCCAGCACCCGGGGGTAGTGTTCCTGCAAGCCGGCGCCGCCGGCCTCCCGCAGGTAGCCCAGCAGGTCCTCGAGCCGGGCGATGGCGCAGACCTGCAGGCCAAGGCGGTCGCGCACGTACTGCACCGCGCTGTGGTCCACGTCGCGGCCGCCTTCGGTCGCCTTCTCCTGGCGGTCGATGGCCAGCGCGATCGCGTGCGGCGTCGCGCCCGCGGCCTCGATCAGCGCGATCGACTCGCGCGCGGCGGTGCCGGCCGACATCACGTCGTCGACGATCAGCACCCGGCCGGCCAGCTTCGCGCCGACCAGCGTGCCGCCCTCGCCGTGGTCCTTGGCCTCCTTGCGGTTGTAGGCGAAAGGCACGTTGCGGCCCTGGCGCGCCAGCTCGACCGCGACCGCCGCCGCCAGCGGGATGCCCTTGTACGCGGGCCCGAAGATCATGTCGAACGCGATGCCGCTGGCGATCAACTGGCGTGCATAGAATTCGGCCAGCCGGCCGAGCTTGGCGCCGTCGTCGAACAGCCCGGCGTTGAAGAAGTACGGGCTCATGCGGCCCGCCTTGGTCTTGAATTCGCCGAAGCGCAGCACGCCGGACTCCACGCAGAACCGGACGAATTCCTGCGCCAGCGGCAAGCCCGCCGGTCCCGCGCCACCGGCCGCGCCCGCCGTGTCCATCTTCCCGCCCGTGTCCGTATCCGCCATTTCGGAGAAACCTTCCGTGTTCAAACTCACCAGCCTCAACCTCAACGGCATCCGTTCGGCCAGCGCCAAGGGCGTGGAAGCGTGGGTTGCCGCCACCGCTCCGGATTGTATTTGCGTGCAGGAAGTCAAGGCGCAGCAGGCGGACATCGCCGGCCGCTTCGAGCAGCTCGCGGGGCTGCACGGCCATTTCCACTTCGCCGAGAAGAAGGGCTACTCGGGCGTCGGCGTCTACACCCGCCACGCACCGAGCGACGTGGTGGTCGGCTACGGCTCGCCCGAGTTCGACGCGGAGGGCCGCTACCTCGAACTGCGCTTCGACACCCCGTCGCGCAAGCTCTCGATCGTGAGCTGCTACTTCCCGAGCGGCTCCTCGGGCGAGGAGCGGCAACTGGCCAAGTACCGCTTCCTCGCCGAGCTGCATCCGGTGCTGATGGAGCGCAAGGCCGGCCGCGAATTCATCCTGTGCGGCGACATCAACATCGCCCACCAGGAGGCCGACCTCAAGAACTGGAAGGGCAACCGCAAGAACAGCGGCTTCCTGCCCGACGAGCGCGCCTGGATGTCCAGGATCCTGCACGCCACTGAGGAAGGCGGCGGGCTGGTGGACGTCTACCGCCGGCTGCATCCCGACGCCACGGACGACTGCTACACCTGGTGGAGCAACCGCGGCCAAGCCTACGCGAAGAACGTCGGCTGGCGGCTGGACTACCACCTCGCCTCCCCCGCCCTCGCCGCGACCGCGCGCGCCGCATCCATCTACAAGGACGTGAAGTTCAGCGACCATGCGCCATTGACGATCGACTACGACTTCGCGCTGTGACGGCCGGCGGGACCGCGCGCCGCGCGGGGCCGCGACCCGCCCCGGCGTCCCTTCCGATAAGCTCGGCGGCCCGTCCACCCTACCCGCCGCCGCCATGAACGTGCGTTTCCTCGAAGCCTTCGTCTGGGTCGCCCGGCTCGGCAGCTTCAAGGCCGCGGCGGAGAAGCTGCACACCACGCAGGCCGGCATCTCCAGCCGCATCGCCACGCTCGAGGAGCAGTTCGGCGTGCGCCTGTTCGAGCGCGAGCACCGCGGCGCGATGCTGACCTGGCACGGCACCGAGCTGATGCCGCACGCCGAGCGCATGATCGAGATGCAGGCCCGCATGACGGCCGCCATGGGCCAGCCCCAGGCCTTCGCGGGCATGCTGCGCATCGGCGTGATCGAGACCGTCGCCCACACCTGGCTGCGCGCGCTGCTGTCGCGCTTCGCCGAGCGCTACCCCAACGCCACCCTGGAGCTGATCTCCGACACCACGCCGCGCCTGCGGGACGAGCTGCTGCGCGGCACGCTGGACTGCGCCATCACGTCGGAGGAGATCACCCAGGGCTTCATCGAGAACCGGCGCCTGGCCCTCTTCGCGATGGCCTGGGCGGCCAGCCCGGCGCGCGCGCTGACCTTCCCCGACCGGACCCGGCTGTCCTTCGCCGACATCGCGCAGCATCCCATCATCTCCTTCCACCGCGAGTCCAGCGTCTACCGCAACATCGCGCAGAACACGGCCGGCTGCAGCCACCTGCGCGTGAGCTACTTCTCCTCGCTGGGCGCGATGGTGGACATGGCGCGCGCGGGCTTCGGCGCCGCGCTGCTGCCCGTCGGCGCCATCCAGCAGGACCTGGAGCAGGGCCGGCTCGTGCTGCTGGACGTGTCGCCGGTGCCCGCGCCGCTGCCGGTGGTCGCCAGCTTCCGCATGGAACCGGCCTCGCCCATGGCCGAGGTGCTGGTGGCCATGGCGCAGTCCGCCTGCGACGATTTCGTCGCGGCGAGCCGCCCGGACATCCTCGCGCCCTAGCCCGCCGCCACGGCCGGCGCAGGGCCGGCCGCACCCCGCGGGTGCGCCTTCGGCCCCAGCCTGGGGCTCGGTGTGCGCCAGCCTTGTGCCAATAGCAAATCTGTTGGACCGACCCAAGAATTTCCCGTTTGACCCCGGCGGGGGGCGCGAGAACACTGCGCGCTCATGACGACGCCCCTGCCCAGGATCCACCGCGAGTTCTTCGCCATCGACCGCGCCGACGCGGCCTGGAAGCCGGTCGCTTCGAGCGCGGGCCGCATCGAGGAGATCGTGCTGTCCGACAACTTCGACCCGGCCTCCGGCACCGGGTCCCGCACGCGGCTGGCGCGCTGGGCGGCCGGCGCGCTGATCGACCGCCCGGTGGTGCACGACTTCCACGAGGAAGTCTTCGTAGTCGAGGGCGACTTCGTGGTCGGCTGCGACGCCGAGGGCCGCGGCGGCGAGCGCTTCGGTCCCTACACCTTCGCCTGCCGCCCGCCCGGCGCGTTCCACGGGCCGTTCACCACGCGCACCGGCTGCGTGCTCTTCGAAATCCAGTACTACTGACATGCGTCCCGGTACCGACCCCGCCCGCCTCGCCCCCGACGGCCGCGCCGCGCGCCGGCTCATGCGCACGGGGGGCCACAACGGCCACACGGCGGGCATGGCGCCCGGCCACGTGCAGGCCAACCTGGCCATCCTGCCGCGCCGCGAGGCCGAGGACTTCCTGCGCTTCTGCCAGCGCAATCCCAAGCCCTGCCCGCTGCTCGCGGTGACCGAGCCCGGCGACCCGATGCTGCCCGCGCTGGGCGAGGACGTGGACCTGCGCCACGACCTGCCGCGCTACCGCGTCTGGCGCGACGGCATGCTGGCCGAAGAGGTGGACGACATCGCCGCGCTGTGGCGGGACGACCTGGTCGGCTTCGCGATCGGCTGCTCGTTCTCCTTCGAGCAGGCGCTGCTGGAGGCCGGCGTGCCGCTGCGCCACGTGTCCGAAGGCCGCAACGTGGCCATGTACCGCACCAGCCTGCCGACGGCCGCGGCGGGCATGTTCCACGGCCCCATGGTGGTGTCCATGCGCCCGATGAAGGCCGCCGACGCGATCCGCGCCGTGCAGGTCACCTCGCGCTTCCCGCAGGTGCACGGCGCGCCCGTGCACATCGGCGATCCCTCCCTGATCGGCATCGCCGACCTGGCCCGGCCCGATTTCGGCGATCCGATGGACGTGGCCGCCGACGAACTGCCGGTGTTCTGGGCCTGCGGCGTGACGCCGCAGGCCGTGGTGATGGCGGCGCGGCCCGCTTTCTGCATCACCCATGCCCCTGGCGCCATGCTCGTGACCGACCTGCTGAACCACCGCATCGCCAGCTTCTGACCTCCCCCTCCCCTTTCCCGAAGGAGCGCCCATGCAAGCCCCGTTCAAGCAGCCCCTCGCCGCCCTCGCCCTGGCGTTCGCCGCCACGCTGGCCGCGGCCCAGCCGAAGATCGCCGTGCAGGCCATCACGCAGGTCGCCCCCAACCTGCCCCAGTACACCAAGGTCGACCAGCCGCTGCTGCGCGACGGCATCGCCAAGGCCACGAACGGCCGCGTGGAGGTGACGCTGTCGTCGTGGCCGGAGCGCAACGTCAACGGGCCCGAGGTGCTGCGCCTGGTGCGTTCGGGCCAGGTCGACATCGCCGCCGGCCCGCTGACCACCGTGTCCGGCGACGTGCCTCTGCTCGACGGCGTGGACCTCGCCGGCATGAACATCGACATCAAGCAGGCCCGCCGGGTGGCCGACGCCATGGTGCCGGTGGCCAACAAGGAGCTGGAGCGCCTGGGCATCCGGATCGTCGCGACCTACCCGTTCTCGGGCCAGATGCTGTTCTGCCGCAAGCCCATCGCGGGCCTGGAGGACCTCAAGGGCCTGAAGGTGCGCACCAACGGCCCCTCGGCCTCGGACCTGATCAAGTCCTACGGCGGACAGCCGGTGTCGCTGGCCTTCGGCGAGGTGTACACGGCGCTGGAACGCGGCACCGTGGACTGCGGCATCACCGGCTCGGGCTCGGGCAACGGGGTGAAGTGGCCCGAGGTCACGACCCACCTCTACACCATGCCCCTGTCCTGGTCCACGGCCGGCTATTTCGTGAACCTGTCCTGGTGGAACAAGCTCGACCCGGCCGTGCGCGCGCAGTTCGAGAAGACCTTCGCCGAGATCCAGGAAGCGCAGTGGAAGCTGGGCGCGGAGGCCACGGACGACGGCATCGCCTGCAACGTCGGCCGCGCCGAGGGCTGCAGGATGCACACCCTCGTCAAGAAGCCCATGGCCGAGGTCAAGCCCGCCGCCAACGTGGCCGCCTCGCTGCAGCAGCACCTGGCCGGCGAGGTGCTGCCCGGCTGGATCAAGCGCTGCGGCGGCCGCTGCGAAAGCGTCTACAACGACGTGATCGCGCCGATCACCGGCGTCAAGTACGGCGCGGCGAAGTAGGTCCATGTTCCGCGCGCTCGAAGGGCTGAGCCGCCGCGCGATGACCGTCGCCGGCTGGTGCTACCTGCTGATCACCGCCCTGATCTGCTTCGACATCCTGGCCCGGAGGCTGCTGGGCTTCTCGACCGAGGCCACGGCCGAGCTGACCGGCTACCTGATGGCCGTGGGCATGAGCTGGGGCCTGGCGGGGACGCTGTTCGAGCGCGGGCACGTCCGCATCGACGTGCTGGTGCAGAAGCTGCCGCTGAAGGTGCGCGTCTGGCTGCACCTGGCCTCGCTGGGCGCGCTGCTGGCGGCGACGGGCTTCTTCGTCTACGGCGCCTTCTCGCTCGCCAAGGACTCCTGGGACTTCGGCTCCACCGACCTGTCGGCCCTGCACACGCCGCTGGCGATCCCGCAGGGCCTGTGGGCCGCCGGGCTGGCGCTGCTGCTGCTGGCCGG
This sequence comes from Xylophilus ampelinus, assembly GCA_036946225.1. Classification (GTDB taxonomy): domain Bacteria; phylum Pseudomonadota; class Gammaproteobacteria; order Burkholderiales; family Burkholderiaceae_C; genus JAKOND01. The sequence goes on along the minus strand of JAQIJO010000001.1, from coordinate 712,815 downwards.
CCTGGCCATGGCCGCGCGCGCGGTGCGCCAGCTGGCCTGCGGCGACGCCGACGGCATGGACCGCATGCTGATGGCGCGCACCTACGTCGACGAGGCCGCCGAGACGCTGGACGCCGTGGCCGAGGCCCAGCAGGGCATGGACGCGCCGGCCCCCGCCCAGGCCCCTCCCGCCAAGGCTTCCGCATGATCGCCATCGTCTTCATCGTCGCCATCGGCCTGCTCATCGGCGGCGCCTCGCTGTTCGGCGTGCAGGTCCCCTCCGCGGCCGCGGCCTCCGTGCCCTGGTGGGCGCTGGCCTGCGTGCTGGCGGCCTTCGTCGGCTTCTTCGCCGGCGGCATCTACGTGGGCGCCGCGCTCGCGCTGCTGTCGCTCCTGGCCGGCTTCGGCCTGTCGGAACGGCCGTTCTGGAACTTCATCGGCGAGATGATCTGGAACCCGTCGACCAATTTCGTGCTGGTCTCGGTGCCGCTGTTCCTGCTGATGGGCGAGATCATGCTGCGCGCCGGCCTGTCCGAGCGGCTGTACCGCGCGATGAACGTGTGGATGGGCCGGCTGCCCGGCGGGCTGCTGCACACCAACATCGTCTCGTGCGGGGTGTTCTCCGCCGTGGCCGGCTCCAGCGTGGCGACGGCCGCGACCATGGGGTCGGTGGCGCTGCCCTACTTCGAGAAGAGCCACTACCCGCCCCGGCTGGTGCTGGGCTCGCTGGCCGCCGGCGGCGCCCTGGGCAACCTGATCCCGCCGGGCATCACCTTCATCATCTACGGCCTGCTGACGGAGACCTCGGTCGGCGCGCTGTACCTGGCGGCGGTGGGGCCCAGCATCCTGGTGATCGCGCTCTTCCTGGCGGTCATCCTGTACTACAGCTGGAAGCTCAAGCTGCACGGCGACGCCGGCGGCGCCAGGCCGAGCTGGGCCGAGCGCGTCGCCAGCCTGTCGGACCTGGTGCCCACGGCCCTGCTGATCGCGCTGGTGCTGGGCACCATCTACGCCGGCTGGGCCACGCCCACCGAGTCGGCCGCGCTGGGGGTGGCGGGCAGCCTGGTGCTGGCGCTGGCGGACCGCAAGCTGCGCTGGAAGATGCTCTCCGAGTCCCTGCACGCCACGGCCCGCACCACCTCGATGATCGCGCTGATCCTGTTCGGCGCCTACTTCCTGAACTACATCCTGTCCTCGCTGGGCATCCCCCAGATGCTGGCCAGGTTCCTCACCGAGCTGCCCTTCCCGGGCTGGGTGGTGATGCTGGTGATCATCGGCTTCTACATCGCCATGGGCACCTTCATGGAAGGCATGGCCATGGTCATCACCACGATCCCGCTGGTGTTCCCGGTGGTCACCGCGCTGGGCTACGACCCGGTGTGGTTCGGCGTGGTCATCACCATGCTGGTGGAGATCGCCATGATCAGCCCGCCCGACGGCACCGTGCTGTACGTGCTGCAGGGCATGCGGCGCCAGCCCGGCCCGATCACCGACGTCTTCTCGGGCGTCATGCCCTTCATGCTCGTCTACATGCTGGCCATCCTCGTGCTGATGGCGTTCCCCGCCATCGCGCTCTGGCTGCCTTCCGTCGCGATGTGATCCTCCCGGCCCCGCCATGACCCACACCCTCCATTTCGCCTGCGAATCCGTGGCCGCCGACGGCGCGCGCTCCACCCGGCTGCTGCCCTTCGCGCCGCGCCGCCTCGTCATCGCCGGCTGGACCGGCCGCGACCGCGCCGCCATCGAGCACCACATCGAGGAACTCCAGGCCCTGGGCGTGCCGCCGCCCTCCAGCGTGCCGCTCTACTACCGCGTGGGCGCCGCGCTGCTCACGCAGGACGCGCAGATCGAGGCCCTGGGCGCGCGGAGCTCGGGCGAGGCCGAGCCCGTGCTCTTCTTCGCGGCGGGCGAATGGTGGCTGACCGTGGGCTCGGACCACACCGACCGCCAGGTCGAGACCTACTCGGTGGCCGTCTCCAAGCAGATGTGCGCCAAGCCGGTGGCCACGGCCGCCTGGCGCTGGGCCGACGTGGCGCCGTACCAGGACGAGCTGCAGCTGTCCTCGCGCATCCTCGAGGGCGGCCGCTGGGTGCCCTACCAGCAGGGCGCCCTGGCCGCCATCCGCCCGCTCGCGGGGCTGCGCGACGGCTTCTTCCAGGACCCTCCCCAGGAGGGGAGCGCCATGTCCTGCGGCACCCTCGGCGCGCTGCCCAACGCGCAGGGCGAGGCGATCCGTCCGGCGGCGGAGATGGAGCTGGCGCTGCACGATCCGCGTCTGGGCCGCAGCATCGTGCACCGGTACGCGGTGCAGGTCCTGGACGTCGTCGCCTGAGGCGGCCCGCGCCGGGGGCCGGGTCCCGGCCGGCGCGCGACAATCGCCGCTCCGCCAACCTCCGGGCAGGCGCGCGGCACGGACGCCCCCGGGCAGGGACGTCCGGCGACCGCGCGCCGCCGGCGACCGACCGCGACTCCGCGCCATGACCCTGCCCGCCTCCCCCTCCTCCCCCGCTTCCCCCGCCGCGCCGCCCGACTGGTGGGACGCCGTTTCCGCCCGGGCGGCGCAGGCGCCGGCCGAACCGCGCGCGCCCTTGCGGATCGACGGGCAGCCCGTGGGCTCGATCGCGCGGCCGCTGCTCGCGCTGCTCCGGCAGGCCGGGCTGCCGCTGGAGGACGACCCGGGCGGCGCGAACGGCCCGGACGGCCCGGACGGCGGCGCGGTGCGACCGGCGGGCGATCCCACGGATGCGCTGGGCCGCATCGCCGGCTGACTGCGCGCCCACGGGCACGCCGGGCGCTGGCGCGACGAGCTGCTCGCGGTGCGGCCCGGCGTCGACGGGCCGGTCCTGGCGGTGGTCGAGCGGGGCGTGGCCCGCAACCTCGGCATCGGAACCTGGGCGGTGCACCTGCACGCGCGCGATCCGGAGACCGGCCGCTGGTGGATGCAGCGGCGCGCGCTGCACAAGGCGACCGATCCCGGCAAGTGGGACACCCTGATGGGCGGGCTGGTGGCCGCCGGCGAGACCCTGCCGCAGGCCCTGGCCCGCGAGAGCTGGGAGGAGGCGGGCGTCCGCGTGGACGCGCTGCCGCGGCCGCCGGTCGGCATGGGCCGCTTCACCGTGCGCCGCCCGGTGCGGGACGCGGGCAGCCACGGCCTCCAGGTGGAGACCGTCTTCGCCTGGGCGGCCGACCTGCGCCCGGGCCAGGCGCCGGCCGGCCAGGACGGCGAGGCGATGGGCTTCGCGGCCTGTTCGGACGCCGAGATCGACGCGCTCGCCCGTTCCGGCGCGCTGACGCTGGAAGCGGCCGTGGCGGTGCGCCTGTGCCGGCGCCCCGCCGCCTGAAGCCGACGGCGCCGGACGGGCCGCCGCACGGAATTATTTCGTGCCCCGGGGAATAAACGCGCCCCGGCGCGCGTCCACGGCCATGTCGATCCCGACAGGATCCCCCGACGTTTCACGAGGACCCGCCATGACTTCTCCCCTGCTGCCCGCCCTGGCCCTTTCCCTGGCCGCGCTCGCCTCCGGCGCCGCGCTGGCCGCCCCGCCGGCGAAGGCCGCCGGCGGCATGCTGGTCGACGAGGCCGGCATGACGCTCTACACCTTCGACAACGACGCCGCCGGCAGCGGCAAGAGCGCCTGCAACGGCCCCTGCGCCGCGAACTGGCCGCCGCTCGTGGCCGCCGCCGATGCCCAGCCCGAGGGCGACTTCGGCATCGTCGCCCGCGACGACGGCTCCAGGCAGTGGGCCTACCGGGGCAAGCCGGTCTACCGCTACAAGGCCGACGCCAAGGCCGGCGACGCGACCGGCGACAACTTCCGCAACGTCTGGCACGTCGCCAAGCCCTGAGCGCCCGCCGCCACGCGCCGCACCCGCCGCCCGCCGCCGCCCCGGATCCATGCGCGAACAGGACACCGCCGCCATCGTCGCCTGCATCCCGCGGCTGCGCCGCTACGCGCGCGGCCTGGCGGGGGACGCGGCCGCGGCGGACGACCTGGTGCAGGACACGCTGGAGCGGGCCTGGAGCCGCTTGCCGCTGTGGGAGCGCCGCGGCGACCTGCGCGCCTGGATGTTCGGCATCCTGCACAACCGGTTCGTCGACGGCGTCCGCGCGGCCCGGCGCCGTCCCGAGGACAGCGCGGGCGATGCGCTGCCCGAGCTGCCGCAGCGCGCCTCCCAGGACGACGGCCTGGAAGTGCGCGACCTCGACGGCGCGCTCCGCCGCCTGCCGCCCGAGCAGCGCGAGGTGCTGCTGCTGGTCGCGGTCGAGGAGATGCGCTACGCCGAAGCCGCCGCCGTGCTCGGCGTGCCGGTCGGCACCGTGATGTCGCGGCTGGCCCGGGGCCGCGAGCGGCTGCGCCAGGAGCTGCAGGGCCGCGCCCCGGGCGCCCCGCAGGCGGCCGCCGCACCGTTGCGCAGGATCAAGTGACATGGACGACTCCCGCACCCCGCCCTCGCCCCCGCCCCCGCCCGCCGGCGGACCCGCCCCGCCCGTCGCCGAGGCCGACCTGCACGCCTTCGCGGACGGCCTGCTGGACCCGGCCCGGCATGCGGCGGTCGACGCCTTCCTCGACGCCCATCCGGACGCGCGCGAACGGGTGGAGGACTGGCGCGCGCAGAACCGCGCGCTGCGCGCCCTGCTCGACCCGGTGCTGGCGGAGCCGCTGCCCCTGCGGCTGCCGCTGGCGCCCGGCGCGGTCCCGGCCGGCCGGTGGCGCATGCCCGGGCGGGCGCTCGCCGCGGGCGTCGCGGTCGCGCTGGCCAGCGGCGGCGCGGCCTGGTGGGGGCGCGGCGCCTACGACCGCCTCGCCCAGGCGCGCCCCCCCGCCGCGGCCGCCCTGGCGCAGGCCGGCGCGGGGGCGGGCGGCCTGGCGCACCGGGCGGCGGTGGCGCACGCGGTCTACAGCCCCGACGCGCGCCGGCCGGTCGAGGTGGGCGCCGACCAGGAGCAGGCGCTGGTCGCCTGGCTGACCCGGCGCCTGGGCGCCGCGGTGCGCGCGCCCGACCTGCGCCCGCTGGGCTGGCGCCTGGTCGGCGGGCGCCTGCTGCCGGGCAGCCGGGGGCCGGTGGCGCAGTTCATGTTCGAGCGCGCGCCGGACGCGCAGGGCGCGGACGGCGCGTCCGCCGCGCGCGAGCCGCAGGGCGTTCCGCCCGAACGCCTGACCCTCTACCTGGCCCGCGAGGACGCCGGCCGCGAAACCGCCTTCCGCTTCGCGCAGGACGGGCCGGTCAACGTCTTCCACTGGGTGGACCCGGACTTCGGCTACGCCCTGTCGTCCGCCGTCGGCCGGCGGGAGCTGCTGCGCGCGGCGGAGGCGGTCCACCGGCAGCTCGAACGCCGCGGCTGAGCGGCCGGCGCGGGCCTAGCGCGCGCCCTGCCGCGCCAGGTGGACCTGGTGCAGGGTGATCTTGCGCACCTCGGCCTGGCTGGCGGCGATGTGCGCGCGCAGCCGCCGGGCGGCCTCGTCGGCGCGTCCCGCGAGCACGTCGGACAGGATGCGGGCATGCTCGTCGTAGGTGGCGTCGATGCGCGGCCGGCGGGTGAAGTCGAGCCGGCGGATGATGCGGATGCGCTCGGTCACGTCGCGGTGCACCCGCGCCATCTCGGCGTTGCCGGCGGCGGCGACCAGGGTGCAGTGGAAGTCCTCGTCGTGGTGCGCCACCGTCGCGGTGTCGTGGCAGCGCGCCTCCGGCGCCACCAGCCACAGCGCGGCCAGGCGGTCGAGCGCGGCGCGGTCGGCGGGGCGGTCCGGGACGCACAGGCGGCGGACCGCGGTGGTCTCCAGCAGCATGCGCAGGTCGTACAGCTCGTCGAAGCGGTCGAAGTCGAAGGGCAGCACCCGCCAGCCGCTGCGGAACAGCACCTCGACGAAGCCTTCCTGCTGCAGCTGGAACAGCGCCTGGCGCACCGGGGTGCGGGAGACGCCGAGGCGTTCGCTGATCTCGCCCTCGGTGAAACGGTCGCCGGGCACGAGGCGGAAGTCGGCGATGTCGCGCTTGAGCAGGGCGTGGACCTCGTCCGCGCGCGAGCGCCGCGCCGCGGGCGCGGCGGGCGGGACGGGGGGCGCGGCGTCGTCGGCCGGGTCGGTCCGGGCATCGGACCGGGCTGCGGGCGGGAGGTCGGATGGCATGGCGGGCGGGGGACCGGGCGTGCGGTCGGTGGTGCGTGCGGGCCCGCTGTCGGGCGGGGGTACCCGATGGTAGGCGGTCGCGGCCGCGGCCGGATGCGCCGCGCCGCGGCGCGGGGCCCGCGCCGGCCGGAGCGTCACGCGGCGGCCCCGGCGAGCGCCGCCCGCAGGGCCGCGCCGGTGGCGGTCCAGCCGACGATGCCGCCCTGGGCGCGCACCATCTCCACCGTGGCGCGGTGGAAGGCCGGGAAGTAGCTGGCGCAGCAGTCCTCCAGCAGGACGCAGTCGTAGCCCCGGTCGTTGGCCTCGCGCATCGAGGTCTGCACGCAGACCTCGGTGGTGACGCCCAGGAAGACCAGGTGGGTGATGCCGCGCGCCTGCAGCAGCCCGTGCAGGCCGGTGGCGTGGAAGGCGCCCTTGCCCGGCTTGTCGAGCACGGTCTCGCCGGGCGCGGGCGCCAGCGCCTCGACGATCCGGCTGCCGGGCTCGCCCGCGACCAGGATGCGGCCCATCGGCCCCGGATCGCCGATGCGCAGGGCCGGGGCGCCGCGCAGCCGCTTGGACGGCGGGCAGTCGGAGAGGTCGGGCCGGTGGGCCTCGCGGGTGTGGACCACCATGCCCCCGGCGGCGCGCCAGGCGGCGAGCACCGCGGCGCATTCCGGCACGACGGCCTGCAGCAGCGACACGTCGTTGCCGAGCGAGGCGCCGAAGCCGCCGGGCTCGAGGAAGTCGCGCTGCATGTCGATGGCGACCAGGGCCGCGCGGCCGAGGTCGCAGGCGAAGGGGAAGGGCACGGCGTCGGGCAGGCGCAGGGTCGTCATGGCAGGGCTCCGGAGGTCGGGTCGGTCGCGGCGGCCGGCGCGCCGCCGGTGGCAGCTGCCGCGTTCGGGTCGCCGGCGCCGGCGCCGGCGCCCGCGAACGGCGCATCCGCTACTGTTTCAATAGCTGCAGACGCAGGCGGGACGGACGCCATCGCGGGTTCTTCCTATGCAATGGCGCTTGCCTCGTCCCCGGCGCCGGCCACCGCGGCCGGCGCATGGGAACCGGCGGTCCGGTGCGCGCGAGGCGGCGGGAAGGCAGGGGAAAGCGCCGGCGCGGCGGGCCGGGTCAGCCCAGCAGGCTCACGTGCGCCGCCACCACCCGCCAGCCGGCGGGCGTGCGCATCCAGGTCTGGCTCTGGCGGCCGGTGCGGGCGCCGCCGGCGCGGCGGAATTCGAGGTTGCTGGTGGCGAAGTCGCGGCCGTAGGTGGTGACGACGTGGCGCAGCACCTCGCGCTCCAGGCCCTGCGCGGGCCGGGCGGCGCGGAACTCCCGGATGGCGTCGTAGCCGTAGAGGTTCTCGGTGGCGCCGTAGCGCAGGGTGCACGGGCTCTCCCAGAAGAGTTCGTCGAGCACCGCCACGTCGTTGCCGGTCAGGGCGGCTTCGTAGCGCGCGCAGGCGGCCGTCACTTCGGCCAGCACGTCGGGCAGGTTGATGTCCATGGTCGGGGGGCTTCAAGGTTGGAGGGATGGGGCGGCCGGCGCGGCCGTGGCGGCGACGCCGGCGCGCTCCAGCGCGCGGGCGGCGCGCAGGGCGAGGTCCTCGCGCCAGGGCGCGGCGATGAGCTGCACGCCCAGCGGCAGGCCGCCGGTGCCGGGCGGCCACAGCGGCGCCGCCACCACCGGGCAGCCGGCGAAGGAGACCGGCTGCGTCAGCAGGCCCATCGCCGCGCGGCAGGGGTGGGTGGCGCCGCCGACGTCGAGCCATTCGGTGCCGACGGGCGTGGCCGCCGCCGGCGTCGCGGGCGCCAGCAGCAGGTCCCATTCGGCGAACAGGGCGTTGACCCGGTCGCGGTAAACGCGGCGGAAGCGCTGGGCGCGGGCCACCCAGTGGGCCGGCTGCAGCGCGCCGGCGATGAAGCGGTCGACCGACAGGGGCTCGAAGTCGTCGGCCCGCGCGCGCAGGTCGGGCAGGTGCAGGCTGCCGCCTTCGGCGGCGGTGACGACGAAGGCGGCGGCGCGGCCGAGCGCGGCGTCGGGCCATGCGACGCCGGTGCGCAGCCCGCCGCCTTCGCCCGACGCCCGGGCCAGGGCCTCGGCGGCGGCGTCCACCGCCGCGCGCGCCGCCTCGCCCGCCTGGTCGCGGAACCAGCCGCCGAGCACGCCGATGCGCAGGCCGCGCACGCCGTCTTCGAGCGTCGGCAGCGCCGGCTGCACCGCGCGCGCATGGCAGCCCGGGTCCGCGGCGTCCGGCCCCTGCAGCGCGTCGTAGACCCGGGCCAGCAGCCCGGCCGAGTCGGCGAAGGGGCCGAGGTGGTCCAGGCTGTGCACGAACGGGTAGCTGCCGCGCCGCGACAGCCGGCCGAAGGTGGGCTTCAGGCCCCAGACCCCGCAGAGCGAGGCCGGCACCCGGATCGAGCCGTTGGTGTCGGAGCCGAGCGCCGCCGGCACCTGACGCGCCGCCACCGCCGCGCCCGAGCCGCCCGAGGAGCCGCCGGCGATGCGGGACGGGTCGTGCGGGTTGCGGGTCGGGCCGTCGTGGCTGTTCTCGGTGGTGAAGCCGTAGGCGTACTCGTCCATGTTGAGCGCGCCGACCAGCACCGCGCCGGCCGCGCGCAGCCGCTGCACCAGCGCCGCGTCGGCGGCGGCCGGGGCATGGTCGCGGTTCACCTTCGAGCCGGCGACGGTGACCGCGCCTTCGATATCGAACAGGTTCTTCACCGCGTAGGGCAGGCCGGCGAGCGGCGGCAGCGCCCCGCCGGCGGCGCGGCGGGCGTCGACCGCGTCGGCCTCGCGCCGGGCGCGCTCGAAGGTGCGCAGGGTGAAGGCGTTGATGCGGCCGTCGGTGGCGTCGATGCGGGCGATGCATTCCTCCAGCCAGTCGCGGGCGCGGGCGGTGCCGGCGGCGATGGCGCCGAGCCGGGCGAGGCTGTCGCCCGGGACGCCGGGCAGTGCGTCGATAGCTACATCATCCATAGCTGTCAGCCTAGGGTTTTCGCCGGCTGGACGGCGTTTTCATCGCCAGGAAACGGCGCCGGGCAGTAGAGCGCGGCGGGCTCGTCCTCGGGCCCCAGGGGCGCGTCGTCGAGCAGCTGCGCCATCGCCGCGGTCCGCCCGAGGTGGGCCGCGACGCGCTGCGCGCGCCCAGCGTCGAGCGGCAGGCCCAGCAGGGCGGCCGCGGCCTGCACGTAGGGCAGGACCGCGTCCGGCGGCGGGACGGCCGGCGCGGCCGCGCTCACCGGCGCACCTCGCGCTGGAAGATCTCGAGGCTGCGCTTCTTCATCGCGACGAAGCTCGCCTGCGACAGCGTCTCGATCGTGCGCGGCCGGGCGTCCGGGTAGTCGAGGATCTCGGCCACGCGGGTGGGCCGCTTGGTCAGCAGCAGCACCTGGTCGGCCAGGTAGACCGCCTCCTCCAGGTCGTGCGAGACCAGCAGCATGGTGGTGCCGGTCTGCATGAAGACCTCCTGGAGCTTCTCGCGGATGAAGAGGGTCATCTCGAAGTCGAGCGCCGAGAAGGGCTCGTCGAGGAACAGCACCTCGGGCCGGGGCGCCAGGGCCCGCATGATCGAGGCGGTCTGCTGCTGGCCGCCCGACAGCTCGTACGGGTAGCGGCGCAGGTCGAACTTCACGTCGAAGGAGGCGACCAGCTCCTCCATGCGGCGGTCCACCTCGGCCTTGCTCCGGCCCGCGAGCACCAGCGGGTAGGCGATGTTGTCGATGGTGCGCATCCACGGGAACAGCGCCTCGCGGTAGTTCTGGAACACGTAGCCGATGCGGGTGTCGCGCAGCGGCTTGCCGTCGAACAGGATCTCGCCGCGGTCGATCGGCACCAGGCCCGCGATCATGTTGATCAGGGTGCTCTTGCCGCAGCCGTTGGGGCCGAACACCGAGACGATGCGCCCCTTGGGGATGTCGAGGTCGAAGTCCTGGTAGAGCGGCCAGCCGGCGAAGTGCTTGGTCAGCCCGCGGATGGTGATGTGGGTGCCCGCGGGGCCGGGCCGGAAGCGCGGCGCGGGCACGTCGGCGAAGGCCGGGGCGTTGAGGACGGTGCTCATCGGCCGCTCCAGTGGACGATCCGGCGCTCCAGCACCAGGAACGCGATGTTGAGGACGTAGCCCAGCGCGCCGGCCGACAGGATGGCGGCGTACATGGTCTTGACGTTGAGCACCTGCTGCGCGTCGATGATGGCGTGGCCCAGGCCGTTGTCGGAGCCGATGAACATCTCGGCCACGATGACGATCACCAGCGCCATGGAGACGGCCGAGCGCAGGCCGACGAAGCTCGGCTGCAGGCTCTCCCAGACCAGCACGTCGCGGAAGATGCGCCAGCGCGAGGCGCCCATCACCCGGGCCGCCATCACCCGCTGCTTGCGCGCGTTGATGACGCCGTAGGCGCTGTTGAAGACCACGATCAGGAAGGCGCCGAAGGCGGCGATCGCGACCTTGTTGATGTCCGACACCCCGAAGATCAGCAGGAACAGCGGGATCAGGGCCGACGAGGGCGTGGAACGGAAGAAGTCGATCAGGAACTCCACGCTGCGGTAGGCCCGCTCGTTGCTGCCGAGCAGCACGCCGAGCGGCATGCCGACCGCCGCGGCGATCAGGAAGGCCTGCAGCGTGCGCCACACGGTGACCAGGAAATCGGTCAGCAGCGCGCCGCCGGCCAGGCCGGTGGCCAGGGCCGCCAGGGTGTCGGCCGGGCTCGGCAGCAGGATGGCCTTGACCCAGCCGGCCCGCACCACCAGGTCCCAGGCCAGCAGCAGCGCGAGCGGGCCGATGCAGGGCAGCAGCCGGTCGGGCCAGGGCGTGCGCGGCGCGGCGTCGGCCGAGGTGGGCGGCGTCCAGGGCCGCGCCGGCGCGGCGCCGCGCGCGGCGGCCAGGGTGTCGTCGGCGGCCATCGCGTTCGTCGCCCCGCTCATGCCCGGTACAGCAGGGGCTCGACCGCGACCTTCTTCGAGAAGATGCCCTTCTCGGCGAACAGGTCGTAGAACTTCTGGAAGTAGGCCACGTCGCTGGGCTTGAACTCGTCGTGCAGCATGTAGGCCGCCAGCGGCACCTCGGCGGTCAGCGCGCCCTCGATGGCGGTGTAGCCCTTGAGGTACTGGCGCGCCTCGCCGGGCTGGCTGCGCACCAGCTGCACGCCGCGGGCGTAGGCGGCGATGTACTGCTTCGCCGCCGCGGGCTGCTTGGCGAGGGCCTCGACGGTCAGGCTCGCGGCGCCGCCGTGCCAGGGCGCCATCGGGTCGCCGAGGATGTAGTGGGCCACCACGCCGGCTTCGAGCACCCGGCAGGTGCCGTTGAGCCGGCCGACGGTGCCGGTGGGCTCCAGCGTGTAGCAGGCGTCCACCTGGCCGGTGGCCAGGGCCGCCACGTGCTGGCCGATCGGCAGCTCCACCACGCTGGCGCCGGCGGCGCCCGCGCGCTCCAGCATCGTCTTGGCGAGGGTCACGTTCTGGATGCCGGGACCCGAGGCCACCTTGCGCCCCTTGAGCTCGGCCACGCTCTTGACCGGGCTGTCCTTGGCCACCAGGAATTCCTCCAGCACGTTCTTGGCGTTGCTGGGGTTGGTGCAGAAGATCTTGAAGAGCCCGGGCTGGGCGATCTCGCCGATGGCGAGGTTGGCGCTGCCGGTGCCGTTGGCGCTGCCGTCGCAGCGGCCGGCGAGCATGGCCTCCATCACCTGCTGCGCGCCGGCGAACTTGAGCGGCTCGACGTCCAGGCCGGCGTCCTTGAAGTACCCCTTCTCCAGCGCCGCGAAGAAGGGCAGCCCGGCCGCCACCGGCCAGAAGCCGATGCGCAGCTTCGGACGGGCCTGCGCCCGCACGAAGGCCGGCGCGGCGAGCGCGCCCAGCACGGCGGCGCCGCCCTGGAGCACCCGGCGGCGGCGGGGGACGGCCGGGACGGCGGCCGCGGCCGCATCGGCGGCGGCGGGGGCGCCCGCGGAGGGCGAGAGGGAATCGTTCGACATCACAGGCTCCTGCTCAAGACACGAAAAAAACGAGGCATCGGTAAACGGCCGCGGGTCCGGCGCTCAGGCGGCGGCCGGCGGCGCCCCGCGCGCGGCGAGATAAGCCCGCCATCCGCCGTGCGCGGTGACGTCCTCGGCCGCGTCGAGCGCATGGCCCTCGCAGACGAAGCCGTGCACCCAGCGGCCGTCGGCCAGCTCGACGCTGCCGAGCGCGAGCGGCGGCGGCACCAGCGCGAGGAAGCTGCCCACCGCCGCGAGCGGCACCTGCCAGACCTCCAGCGCGATGGCGGCGCCCTCGCCCGCCGCCACCCGCTGCAGTCCCGGCTTGGGCGGCACCGTGCCCGGCAGCGCGAAGAGGCGGTAGCGCGCGGCGGTGGCGGTCGTTTCGGCGAGGCGCGCGCCGCGCGCGGTGAGCTGGCCGTTGAGCGGCAGGCCCGAGAGGTGCGCGCCCACCACCGCCAGCGGCAGGTGGGTCGCGGCCGAGGGCCGCAGGCCGGCGACCGGCACCGGCGCGGGCAGCGGCCGGCCGGTGGCGCCCTGCGCCAGGCCGGTCGCGTGGTGGAAGCGCTGGCCCAGGTCGGCCAGCCGCCAGTCGCTGCCGCAGCGGCCGACCAGGGTGATGCCGAACGGCAGCCCGTCCGGGCGGATGCTGGCCGGCACCGACAGGGCCGCGTAGTCCAGCAGGTTCACGAAGTTGGTGTAGTGGCCGAGTTCGCGGTTGCGCGCCACCGGCTCGGCCCGCATCGCGGCGATGGTGCAGTGGGTGGGCGCGGTCGGCACGCACAGCACGTCGATGCGCTCCCACATCGGCGCGGCCTGCGCGGCCAGGGCCTGCAGCCGGTGCTGGGCGTCGAACACGTCGGCCGCGCCGTAGCGCCGTCCGGCGGCGAGGATGCCGCGCACCGGCTCGACCACCGCGTCGGCATGGGCGTCGAAGAACTCGCGCACCGCGGCGTAGCGCTCGGCCACCAGCGCGCTGTCGTAGAGCAGGCCGGCGGCCGCGGCCAGCGGCGCGTAGTCGACCGGCACCGGGGTGCCGCCGAGCGCCCGCAACCGCTCCACCGCCGCGTCGAAGGCCGCCGCGGCCAGCGCGTCGCCATGGAACTCCAGCGGATGCGGCACGCCGAAGCGGAAGGCCGCCGGCAGCGGCTCGCGGTCCAGCGCCAGCGCGCGGGAATAGGGGTCGCGCGGGTCGGGCGCCGCCGCCGCCTCCAGCGCCGCAACGGCGACGGCGACGGTGCGCGCGAAGATCGACACGCAGTCCACGCTCCGCGCCGCCGGCACCACGCCGTGCGCGCTGACCAGGCCCTTGCTCGGCTTGAGCCCGACGATGTTGTTGAGCCCCGCCGGCACCCGGCCCGAGCCGGCGGTGTCGGTGCCGAGGGCGAAATCCACCTGCCCGGTCGCCACCGCGTAGGCGGATCCGGAACTGGAGCCGCCGCTGACCCGGCGGTCGTCGAAGGCGTTGGGCACCGCGCCGTAGGGCGATCGGGTGCCGTTCAGGCCGCAGGCGAACTGGTCGAGGTTGGTCTTGCCCGCCAGCGCGGCCCCGGCGTCGAGCAGCCGCTGCACCACGGCGGCGTGCGCCGCCGGCACCCGGGCGAATTCCGGGCAGGCGGCGGTGGTGGGCACGCCGGCCACGTCGATGTTGTCCTTGGCGGCGAACACCAGCCCGGCCAGCGGGCCGCCGGCCGCGCCGGGGAGCGGCGCCTCGAAGCGCGCGATCCAGGCCGCGTCCGCCGCGCCGCGCGCCGGGTCCGCAGCCGCGCCGCCCGCGGCATCCGGCCCGTCCGCCGGGGGCGCGCCGGCGGCGCCCGCCGTTGCGCCCGTGGCAGGAGCGGCTCCGGCGGCAAGGCCCGGGGCGTCGGCGGCGAGGGTTTCGGCATGCACCATAGAAAAGCATCCAATCATGTGTACATGTTGTGATGCAAGTCATGTGCCATGCGTCCCGGGCCTCCGGAACACGTGCCGTCCAAGCTGCGCGGGAAGCACTACGCTATGGTTTCGATAGCTGTCAGCGCAGTCCGGCCGGTCGCTCCGGCCGCATTCCATCCGCCGCATCGGCTCCGGGCGCACGGTGGCCGACGCGCGCCGGCGCGGTGCGCGGGCGGGCCGCGCCGGCCGTCCGGCGCACGCGGCGCGGCCCTCCGCGCACCGGCGCCGCGCCGCGGGAGGACAATCCGGCCATGCTGCAATACCTCACGATCCCCGTCACCGCTTTCCAGCAGAACTGCTCGCTCGTCTGGGACGACCAGTCGATGGAGGGCGTCCTCATCGATCCCGGCGGCGACGTCGACCGGCTGCTCGCCGAGGCCGCGCGCCAGGGCGTGGCGCTGCGCGCGATCTGGCTCACCCACGCGCACATCGACCATGCGGGCGGCGTCGCCACGCTGGTCGAGCGCACCGGGCTGCCGGTCGTCGGCCCGCATCCGGAGGACCAGTTCCTGATCGACGGCCTCGAAGCCCAGGCCCGGGCCTACGGGTTCCCGCCGGCCGGCCCCTTCGTGCCGACCCGCTGGCTCCACGACGGCGACACGGTCACGCTCGGCGAGCACAGCTTCGCGGTGCGCCACTGCCCCGGCCACACGCCGGGCCACGTGGTCTTCCACCACGCCGGGTCGAAGCGCGCCTTTGTCGGCGACGTGCTGTTCGCGGGCTCGGTCGGCCGCACCGACTTCCCGCGCAGCGACCCGCAGGCGCTGATCGACAGCATCGTCCGCAAGCTCTGGCCGATGGGCGACGACACGGTGTTCATCCCGGGCCACGGCCCCGAGAGCAGCTTCGGCCGCGAGCGGCGCAGCAACCCCTACGTCGGCGGGACCTGAGCCGCGGCGCCGGCGGGGCCGGATCCGCCGCGCCCCGGCGGGACCGGCGGCTCAGCCCCGGCCGCGCGCCTGCTCGTACAGGCCCATCACCCGCGGCACGTTGGCCTGCAGCTCGCGGATGCGCTGCGGGCCCGAGGGATGGGTGGACAGGAAGGCCGGGCCGCCTCCGCCGCCGGCCTTCTCCATCTTGGTCCAGAGGCTCACCGCCGCCTGCGGGTTGTAGCCGGCGCGCGCCGCCAGTTCCAGCCCGACCAGGTCGGCGTCGGTCTCGTCGCTGCGGCTGAACTGCAGGGTCAGCAGCTGGCCGCCGATGTTGGTCAGCGCCTGGCCCATCTCGCCCAGGCCGAGCAGTTGGGTCGCCAGCGCGGCGCCCATGCCCAGGCCCTGGGTCTTGGCGACCCGCTCGCGCGCGTGCTCGCGCAGCGCGTGGGCCATCTCGTGGCCCATGACCATCGCCGCCTCGTCGTCGGTGAGCTGGAGCTGGTCGAGGATGCCGGTGTAGAAGGCGATCTTGCCGCCGGGCATGCAGAAGGCGTTGATCTGCTTGCTGCCGATCAGGTTGACTTCCCATTTCCATTCGGACGCGCGCCGGTTCCAGCGGGCGGCCTGCGGGATCAGCCGCGCGGCGATGGCGCGCAGGCGCTGGAGCTGGGGATTGCTCTCGGGCGCCAGCGCGCCCTGCTGGCGGGCCTCGGCCAGCAGCTTGCCGTACTGGTCGACGGCGGCGGCTTCCAGGGTGTCGGCGGGCACGAGGTTGCGCAGCGGCGAACTCCGGCCGACCTCGACCTGGGCGAGCGCGGGCGCCGCCGCGGCGCCGGCCAGCGCCGCCAGCACCGAGCGCCGGCCGAGGGAAGAGGATGCCTTGAGGGAGCAGAAGGTGCACATGGCGAAAATGCTATTCCATCCCCCCGGAATCCCCATGTCGGACAAGACCCCCAACGCCGCCGCGACCGGCGCGCATCCTCCCGTCGCCGCGACCCCGGCGGACCCCGCCGCGCCGGCGCGCCGGCGTTCCTGGGCCGAGGCGCTGCGCGTCTACCGCGAGCCGGCCAGCCTGCGCATGCTGGCGCTGGGCTTCTCGGCCGGCTTGCCGCTGCTGCTGGTGCTGGGCACCCTCTCCTTCTGGCTGCGCGAGGCGGGCGTCGACCGCACCACCATCGGCTACCTGAGCTGGGTGGGCCTGGCCTACGGCTTCAAGTGGCTGTGGGCGCCGCTGGTGGACCGGCTGCCGCTGCCGCTGCTCACCCGCTGGCTGGGCCGGCGCCGCGGCTGGCTGCTGCTGGCGCAGTGCGCGGTGGCCGCGGGGCTGGCCGGCATGGCCTTCCACGACCCGCGCGACGCGCTGCAGCCGGTCGTCTGGTGCGCGCTGGCGGTGGCCTTCGGCTCGGCTACGCAGGACATCGCCCTCGACGCCTTCCGCATCGAGTCGGCCGACGTCGACCGGCAGGCCGCGCTCGCCGCCACCTACCAGACGGGCTACCGGCTGGCCATGATCTGGGCCGGCGCGGGCGCCCTGTGGATCGCCGCGCGGGCGGAGGTCGCGGGCGTGGCCGGCTACCAGCCGGGCGCCTGGCGCGCCGCCTACCTGGCGATGGCCGCGTCGATGGCGGTGGGCATCCTGACGGTGCTGCTGTCGCGCGAGCCGGCGCCGCGGGCGCTGCCGCCGGCGCGGAGCGCGGCGGACTGGCTGCGCGGCGCGCTGGTGGAGCCCTTCGCGGACTTCTTCCGGCGCTACCGCTGGCAGGCAGCGCTGATCCTGGCGCTGATCGCGGTCTACCGCATCAGCGACGTGGTGATGGGCATCATGGCCAACCCGTTCTACGTGGACATGGGCTTCACCAAGGACGAGGTGGCGGCGGTCACCAAGGTCTACGGCGTGGTCATGACGCTGGCCGGCGCCTTCGCCGGCGGCGCGCTGGCGATGCGCGTCGGGGTGATGCGGGTGCTGATGCTGGGCGCGGCCCTGAGCGCGCTGAGCAACCTGCTCTTCGCCTGGCTCGGGACCCGCGGCCACGACCTCGGCGGCCTGGTCGCGGTGGTCGCGGCCGACAACCTGGCCGGCGGCATCGCCTCGGCGGCCTTCATCGCCTACCTGTCGAGCCTGACCAACGTCAACTACTCGGCCACGCAGTACGCGCTCTTCAGCTCGCTGATGCTGCTGCTGCCGAAGTGGCTGGCGGGCTTCTCGGGCGCCTACGTGGACGCGCACGGCTACGGCAGCTTCTTCGTTGGCACCGCGCTGCTGGGCGTGCCGGTGCTGCTGCTGGTGGCGCTGGCCGCGCGCGCCGCGCCCCGCGCGCCCTGATCCCGCGCCGGCGCCGCCGGGCACGGCGGTTTACCTAAATTTACGAATCCGACACCGCCGCGCCGGCCGCCTGCGCGAGCATCGGACGCACGCCCTTCCCGCGCATCACCGCGACCGACCACCGCCCATGACCACCCACCGCCTCCTGATGATCGAAGACGACAGCCGCCTCGCGCAGATGGTGGGCGAGTACCTGGGCCAGTCGGGCTTCGGCTTCGACCATGCGGCCACCGGCGGGGCCGGGCTCGCGCGGCTGCAGGGCGAGGCCGGCGGCGCGCTGCCCGACCTGGTCATCCTCGACCTGATGCTGCCCGACATGGACGGGCTCGAAGTCTGCCGCCGCATCCGCGCGCTGTCGGGCGCCGCGGCGCGGGTGCCGGTGCTGATGCTGACCGCCAAGGGCGATCCGATGGACCGCATCATCGGCCTGGAGTTGGGCGCCGACGACTACCTGCCCAAGCCCTTCGAGCCGCGCGAGCTGCTGGCGCGCATCCGCGCGGTGCTGCGGCGCCGCGGCGAGAACGCGGCCCAGGGCAGCAGCGGCACCATGCGTTTCGGCTCGCTCGAGATCGACCGCGACGCCCGCGAGGTGCGCGTCGCCGGCGAGCCGCGCGAACTGACCTCGCACCAGTTCGACCTGCTGATCGCGCTGGCCGAACGCGCCGGCCGGGTGCTGACCCGCGACCAGATCATGGAGGCGGTGCGCGGCCGCGAGCTGGAGGCCTTCGACCGCTCGATCGACGTGCACATGGGCCGCATCCGCCTGGCGATCGAGGCCGACGCCAAGGCGCCCAAGCGCATTCTGACGGTGCGCGGCGTCGGCTACGTCTTCGCCAAGCAGCAGGACTGAACGGACGCCCCCATGCCCGACCGGACCGCCCGCGCGCACCGCACCGCTCCCCGCCGCACGGGCGCGCGCCGACGCGCCCGGCGCCCCGCGGCATGACCGCGCCCGCGGCGCCGCGCCGCGCGCCCCTGGGCTTCGCCCGCGGCCGCCGGCTGCTGCGGGTGATGGCCGGCCGCCGGCCCTACCTGCGGCTCTACCTGCGCATCTGGCTCGCGGTGG
The DNA here is from genome assembly GCA_036946225.1 of Xylophilus ampelinus. Taxonomy (GTDB): domain Bacteria; phylum Pseudomonadota; class Gammaproteobacteria; order Burkholderiales; family Burkholderiaceae_C; genus JAKOND01. Next base: position 694,567 of record JAQIJO010000001.1, on the reverse strand, counting down.
TGCTCGCGGTGGCGGTGCTCACGCTGCTGGTCGGCTGGGCCTGGCGCATGGCGGCCGATCCGCCGCCGCGCGAGGTGGTGGTGCGCACCTTCGACGGCCGCACCATCGGCAGCGGCCAGTACCTGCCCCGCCCGCCGAACGCGCTGCCGCTGAGCTATCCCGGCAGCATCGCGGTGCCGCCGCCCGCGCCCCCGCCGCCGGAGCCCGCCGAACTGAACGGCGAGGACGGTGCGCCGCTCAAGGGCGGACCCGAGTTCCGCGTGCGCATGGAGGACGGCCAGGACGTCTACATCCACCTCCCGCGCCCGCCGCGCACCTTCTGGAACCGGCCGCCCTTCGGATTCTTCTGGACGCTGCTGTTGGTGGGCGTTGCGGTGGCGCTGGCCACCTACCCGATCGTGCGCAAGCTGACCCGCCGGCTCGAACGGCTGCAGCAGGGCGTGGAGCAGTGGGGCACCGGCGACCTGTCGGTGCGGGTGCCGGTGCAGGGGCGCGACGAGGTGGCCTTCCTCGCCGACCGCTTCAACCGTTCGGCCGAGCGCATCGAGACCCTGGTGCAGTCGCACAAGTCGCTGCTGGCCAACGCCTCGCACGAGCTGCGCTCGCCGCTGGCCCGCATCCGCATGGGCCTGGAGCTGATGGGCATGGGCAGCAATCCCTCGCCGGCCTTCCGCGAGGAGATCTCGCGCAACATCGGCGAACTCGACCAGCTGATCGACGAGATCCTGCTGGCGAGCCGGCTCGATGCCCGCGAGGCCGACCTCGGCACCGTCGAGTCCCTCGATCTGACCGGCCTCGCGGCCGAGGAATGCGCCCGGGTCGGCGCCGACCTGCTCCTGCCGGACGGCGTGGCGGAGATCGAGGTGCCGGGGGTGGCCAAGCTGTTGCGCCGCGCGGTGCGCAACCTGCTGGAGAACGCGCGGCGCCACAGCCGTCCGGCCGGCGGGGCCGCGGCCGGGACGCCGGACCCGGACGCGCCGAGCGACATCACCGCCGCGCTGTCGGTGCAGGGCGGCCGCGCGGTGGTGCGGGTCAGCGACCGCGGCCCGGGCGTGCCGGAGGCCCTGCGCGAACGCATCTTCGAGCCCTTCTACCGCATGCCCGGCGCCAGCGAGCGCGACGGCGGCGTCGGCCTGGGGCTGGCGCTGGTGCGCTCCATCGCCGAGCGCCACGGCGGCCGGGCCTTCTGCGAAGGCCGGCCCGACGGCGCCCGCGGCGCGAGCTTCGTGCTGGAACTGCCGCTGCGCCCGGCGCAGGCCGCGGTGCCCGGCGCGGCCTGAGGCGGGCGCCCGCGGTCCGCCGGGCGCCTCCGGCGGCGGCCTCCCCACGGAACGCGGCCGCCCCGGCCGCGCCGCCACGCGCGAAGCCCGCGCCGGCGGAGCATCCCCGCGGAGCCGTGCCGCGGGCTCCGGACGCGCGCGGCCTGCGGGCAGGGAGCCGGGACACCGGGATGCCGTACGCGGGCTTGACGCCGGCGGCGCGCGCTGGCCGAATCCCGCAGGCCCGCGAGCAGTCCTGCGGGCCGGCCCCCCGCCGCATGCGCCCGCCCATCCTCCTCCACCGCCCCGCGCCATGACATCCACCACCCGTCCCGCCTTCCCGCTGCCCCGGCTCGCCGTCCCCGTCCTCCAGGGCCCGATGGCCGGCGCCGACACGCCCGCGCTGGCCGCCGCGGTGTCCGGAGCGGGCGGGCTGGGCATGCTGGGCTGCGGCATGCGTTCGCCCGACGCGATCGCCGAGGCGGCCGCCGAGGTGCGCCGCCGCACCGCACGGCCCTTCGGCATCAACCTCTTCGTGCAGGACACGCCCGCGCCCGACGCGCCCGACGCGGCCGAGGTGGCCGGGGCGATGGAGCGGCTCGCGCCGCTCTGCGCGCGCTTCGGCCTCGCGCCGGCGCCGCCCGCGCGCTGGTGCGAGGATTTCGCGGCGCAGTTCGAGGCGCTGCTCGCCGCGCGGCCGGCGGTGGCGAGCTTCACCTTCGGCATCCTCGGCGCCGGCGCGGTCGACCGGCTGCACGCCGCCGGCTGCTGCGTCGTCGGCACCGCGACCACCGTCGCCGAGGCGCGGGCCTGGGAGGCGGTGGGCGCCGACGCGGTCTGCGCCTCGGGCACGGAGGCCGGCGGGCACCGGGGCACCTTCCTGGCGGATTTCGCCTCCTCGATGGTCGGCACGATGGCGCTGGTGCCGGAATGCGTCGACGCGCTGCGCATCCCGGTCATCGCCGCCGGCGGCATCATGGACGGCCGGGGCATCGCTGCGGCCCGCGCCCTGGGCGCGGAGGCGGCGCAGATGGGCACCGCCTTCCTCGCGTGCACCGAATCGGGCATCGGCGCGGCCTACCGGCAGGCGCTGCGGTCCGCCACGGGGACCGACACCCGCGTGACCCGCGTCTTCTCCGGCCGGCCGGCGCGCGGCATCGTCAACCGCATGATGGAAGCGCTGCGCGACGCGGAGGACCTGGTGCCGCCCTACCCCGTGCAGAACGCCCTGACCGGCGCGCTGCGCAAGGCCGCCGCGGCGGCGGGCGACGCCGGCCACCTGTCGCTCTGGGCCGGCCAGGGCGTGGGACGGATCCGGCCGATGGATGCGGCGGCGCTGGTGGCGGTGCTGCGGGACGAGCTGGACGCGGCCGCCGCGCGGGCCTGAGGGCGCCGCGCCGCCGCGCCGGCCGCGCGGTCAGGCCCCGCGCGGTCCGGCGTCCGGCCCTTCGTCCAGGACCGCCGGCAGGCGCGGCTCCGGCGCGCCGGTCCACAGCACGGGTTCGTGGCGGCGCCGTTCCACGCTGAGCGAGAAGACATCGAAGCGGTTGTAGTGGCCCACCACGTCGTGGAACTGCTTGGGCTCGATGCACCGGTTCAGGTCGAACTCGGCGTAGGCGATGCCTTCCTCGTCCTGCAGGGTGTCGCCGGTGGGCGCGCCCGTGGGGTCGACGAACATGCTGGCGCCCCGCGGCGTCCGGTCGACGATGTCGGCGACCGCCGGATCGCGGTCGACCAGGAAATCGCGCATCGCCTTGTCCATGAAGCCGGCGCACACGATGCCGAAGGCCTTCGCCTCGAACGCGTGCGCCGACGCACGGATCCGGTTCGCGGCGACGTTGTCGAAGTTCCCGCCCGCTTCCGGCGCGCGCGTCGGCCACATGGGCGGCCAGCTCGACACGTGGATCTGCTCGCCCTGCGCCATCAGCGCGAAGCGCGCCAGGGGGTTGGTGTTCTCGCCGCAGATCAGGGCGCCGATGCGGCCGAAGGGGCTGTCGACCACCCGCAGCCCGTCGCCGTCGCCCGGCGCCCAGACCAGCTTCTCGTAGAAGGTGGGCACGAGCTTGCGGTGGTGGTTGCGCAGCGCGCCATCCTCGCCGATCAGCAGGCTGGTGTTCCAGATGCAGCCCGCGCTGTGGCCGCTGCGCTCGCTGATGCCGATCGACACGCAGACGCCCAGGCGCCTGGCCGCGCCGGCGATGCGGGCCACCTCCGGGCCGGGCACGTGGAGGCTGTTCTCGACCATCGCCTCGAACAGGTCGTGGTTCTGGATGGGCGCCCAAAGCGCGGCCCAGACCGGGAAGGCGGGGATGTAGGTCTCCGGGAATGCGATCACCTGCGCGCCGTGGCGCGCGGCCTCCTCGATCAGGGCGACGGCCTTTTCGGTGGTGGCAGCCTTGTCGAGGAACACGGGCGCCGCATGCGCGGCCGCGACCTTCACGCGGGGGAGGGAACTCATGATTCGATGCTCGTCGCTGGTGGCGGGAATGGCAGCAGCGTAGCGGCGCGCAGGGCCGGCGCGTAGGCGCAAAAGCGCAAGCCCGCGTGCGGATTTTCCGGTGCCGGCGCGCATGGATCTCGCATGGGATCGGGCGCCGCGGGGACGGTCCGGCGCACGCCTTCGCTGGCCCGCCGGAACTGTTGCCCCCGCGGCATCCGCACCGACTTCCAACTCCAGCGAGGAACCCATGCCCATCACCCGAAGATTCGCCCTGAAGACCGCCGCCGCCTCCGCCATCGCGGGCCTGGGCCCGGCCCCGTGGACGCAGGCGCGCGCCGGCGCGCCGCTCAGGATCGTGTCGCCGTTCAACGCGGGCGGCGTCAACGACGTGCTGGCCCGGGCGCTGTCCAAGCCCCTGGGCGCGTTGCTGGACCAGGCCGTGATCGTCGAGAACCGCCCGGGCGCGGGCGGCAGCATCGGCGCGGGCCACGTGGCCCACGCGGTCCCCGACGGGAACACGCTGCTGATGGGCATCGTCGACACGCAGTCCATCATCCAGTACACCTACCGGAAACTGCCCTACGACCCGGACGCGGACCTGGCGCCGGTCAGCTTGGTCACCAGCATCCCGATCGTGCTGATGCTCGGGAAGTCCCTGGGCCCGGTGCGCAGCCTCGACGACCTCCGGCAGGCGGCGAAGCAGAAGGAGACGCTGAGCTACGCGAGCTGGGGCGTGGGCAGCATCATCCACCTGGCGATGGAACGCCTCGCGGCCGCGCTCGGCGTCGAGCTGCTGCACGTCCCCTTCTCCGGGCAGGCACCGGCGGTGCAGGCGGTGCTGGGCAACCAGGTGGACATGATGTTCGTCCCCGCGGGCGCCGCCGATGCCGCGGCCCGCGACGGCCGGGCCCGCATCCTCGCGGCCGCGACGCCGGCCCGGCTGGAACTGCTGCCGGGCACGCCCACGCTCCGGGAACTGGGGGTCGACCTGTCGATGGGCCTGTGGCAGGCGCTCTACGCCCCCGCCGGGACGCCCGCGGCGACGGTGGCCCGGCTCAACGGCTGCGTGCGCGCGGCGATGGCGGACAAGGGCTTCCTGGAGGTGCTGCGGGTGCAGGGCGCCCGGCCGGAGCCGACGTCCCCGGAAGCCCTGCGCAAGCTGCAGGACGACGAACGCAAGATCTACGGCGCCCTGGTCAAGCGCCTCAACATCCAGATCGCCTAGGCCCGGCGCCGGCCGGGTCCGGGATGCGCCGCCCGCCCGGGCGGGCCGCCGCGCCCCGCCCATCCGGAACAATCCGCCGCACCGGGACCGCCCCCGCCTCCGCGCAGACGCCATGACCACCAAGAAGATCCCCCTGTCGGACCTGGACTGGGACGACCTCCGGCTGTTCCTGCAGATCCACCGCCTGGGCAGCCTGGCGCAGGCGGCGCGCCAGCTGCGCCTGGACCATTCCACCGTCAGCCGCCGGCTCGCCCGGCTCGAGCTGTGCCTGGGCGGCGCGCTGTTCGAGCGCCGGCGCACCGGGCTGCGGGCGACCGAACTGGCCCATGCCCTGGCGGAGCGGGCCGCCGCCATGGAAGCCGCGATGCTGTCCCTGCAGGAGCGGCTCGGCGGCGGCGCCGGGCAGGAGGCCGCGGGGACGGTGCGCATCGCGATGATGGAAGGCATCGGCACGACCTTCGTCGCCCGCAATCTCCAGCCCCTGCTGCGCAGCCATCCGGGCCTGCGGATCGAGCTCGTCACCTCGGCCGCGGTGGTGCATGTCGACCGGCGCGAGGCGGATGTCTTCCTGAGCTTCTTCCGGCCCGACGGCCCGGGCCTGGCGAGCCTGCCGGCCGGCAGCTTCGCCCTGCACCTCTACGGCTCGCCCGACTACCTGCGGGCCCGCGGCGTCCCGGCCGCCGTCGCGGACCTGGCGCGCCACGATTTCGTGGGCTACATCGATGACCTGGTGCAGCTGGCATCGGTCCGCTGGCTCGACGAACTGATCGCGCAGCCCCGGATGCGCTTCCGGTCGAACAGCATGCTCGCCCAGCAGTCGGCGGCGGCCTCGGGGCTGGGGCTGGCGCTGCTGCCGAAGTTCTCGGTGCATCCGGGCGCGGGGCTGGTGCCCGTGCTCCAGGACGAGGCGCGGGTGTTGCGCGAACTGTGGATCAGCGTGCACCACGATCTTCGGTACTCCGCACGCATCCGGCTGGTGCTGGACCACCTGCAGCGCCTGCTGGCCGCGCACCAGGCATGGCTCAACGGCCCGCCGGCCCCCTGAGGCCCCGGCCGGCCGCGCCCTCAGACCCGCGCCCGCAGCCGCGCCGCGGCCGCGCGGCCCGAGGCGACCGGCGCCGGCGCCCAGAGGCAGGCGCAGAAGGCGGTCGTCATGAAGACGAAGAACAGGGTGCCGCTGTTGTGCCCGATGAAGGCCTGGGTCAGGCCGAAGCCGGCGTAGCAGACCGGGATCGCCAGTCCCGCGAGGCGCAGGCCGCGGCGGTCGTCCTGGTCCTTGTTGCGGGGCCAGAAGAAGGCGAAGGGCACCAGGTAGAGCAGCAGCAGCACCAGGACGCCCGCGGCGCCGCGCTTGGCGAAGACGTCCAGGTACTCGTTGTGCGCATGGTTGAACTGCAGCACGATGGGCGCGACCTCGCCCGCCGCGGCGGCGCGCTGCTTCTCCTCGTTGTAGCCGCGCTGGGTCCAGCCGAAGGCGGGTTTCTGCAGCCCCATGCGCCAGGCCAGCTTCCAGTGCTCCAGTCGCTGGCCGAGCGAGGTGTCGGCGTCGCCGCGGGTCTCGTAGGCGTCGACCTCGTGGACGGCGTTGTCGATCCGGTCGCGCACCGGGCTGCCCGGCATCGCGGCCCCGATGGACAGCGGCACCAGCACCGCCGCGACCGCGACCGCGATGCGGCGGCGCGGGATGCAGGTGTTCGCGGCGTACGCCAGCACCGGCAGCGCCAGCAGCAGGCCGAGCCAGCCGCCGCGCGACTGCGACAGCAGTGAGCCGCAGAGCCCCAGCGCGACGCCCGCCCCCAGCAGCAGCCGCCACCCCCGGTCCGCTGCGCCCGCGCGCCGGCACCAGCAGGCCGATGGCGCAGATCAGGCCCAGCAGCAGGCTCAGGTTGCCGAACTGGATGGCGTTGGTCCAGCCCCCTGCGCGCCCGGTGTCCAGCATCCAGCCGGTCGACCGCTGGAACAGCGCCAGCAGCCCTGCCCCGATGCCGCCCGCCGCCGCGCCCGCCCAGAGGGCGGCCTCGCGCGGCGGGAAGCGCGCGACGAAGTAGATGCAGGGCACCATCAGCAGGTACTTGACCGGCTTGTCGGCGCCGCGCCAGCCGTTGTGGCTCAGCAGCGAGTCCATCTGCCAGCTCGCGGCCATCAGCAGGAAGGAGGCGATCACCCAGCGCCAGCGCGCGTCGGGCAGGCGGAGGCCGATCCAGTGCGGCAGAGCGGCGAGCGCGGCCAGGAAGAGCAGCGCCGCCCCGATCGAATAGCCGCTGGGCAGCGCGAGCGAGAGCGCCGGCATGAGGAAGACGGAGAGCGAGCACGCCGCCATGAAGAACCGCGCGGCGCGCGGACCGGGAACAAGGGCCATGTCGGAAGGAATACGCTGGTCGGGGAAATGGCCGCTCGGGGTGGTCGCATGCATGGGTCCCGATTGCAGCACGGCCGCCGGGGCCCGGTGGGGTGCCACCGAACTTTTACACCTGCTGCGCCGCGGGATACGAATTCGCATGCAGCCTGAATGGCACCTGTCTGCGCGGGATTATCGTCGGACGTCGGCGGCGAGTTGGTCGCGGTCGTAGGCCAGCGCCGCGTAGCGGAAGAAGCATTCGAGGGCGATGAAGAAGCAGAACAGGAAACCGGGCCCGCCGTCGAGGAAGGCCCGCCGCATCAGGTAGAGCCTGAAGAAGATGGCGGCGCCCGAGGCGCCGCCGCGCAGCACGCCCCCCCGCTTGCCGGCCGCGAGGCGCTTGGCCGCGCCCAGCATCGCGTACTGGGTCAGCTTGCGCAGGCTGGCGTGCACCGTCTCGCGCGAATGGTGCAGCAGCGGGCCGCGCAGGTGGCGCTCCGGCAGGCGCGGGTCGCGCAGCTCGGCGTGCTCGTGGACGATGCCGGTGAACTCGACCAGCTGGTCGCGCCGGAACAGCCGGCGGATCGCCGCCTGGCCGCCGAAGTGGCGCAGCTCGCGGCCGAAGGCGACCACCCGCCAGCGCACCGTCCAGACGCCCGGGGCGTCCGAGCGCACCACCGCTTCGACCTCGGCCCGCAGTTCCGGGCTGACCTGCTCGTCCGCGTCGACGAAGAAGACGTAGTCGCCGGTGGCATGCCGCAGCAGGCGGTTGCGCTGCGCCGCGAAGCCCTGCCAGTCGGCGTGGACGTGCACCGCCGCGCCGAAGCTGCGCGCGATCTCGAGCGTGCGGTCGGTGCTGCCGCTGTCGACGACGATCAGCTCGTCGGCGAAGGCCGCGCTGCGCAGGCAGGCGGGCAGGCGCTGCTCCTCGTTGAGGGTGAGCACGCCGATGGTCAGTCGGGGATGGGGCATGGGCGGTGGGCGCGGAGGGAAGGGAGGCGCGGAAGCATCATGGCGGAAGGCGTCAGGCGCGCGGCGCGCCGGCGTCGGGGCCGGCGAGGCCCCCGCGTCCGCGCCGCAGGGCCCGGAGCCCCTGCAGCCGGCCCCAGGCGCGGGCGAGCATGCGCGGCGAGGGCAGCAGCAGGCGCGCGGCCACCTGCATCCAGGCGCGCGCGAGGGTGCGGTCCAGCAGCCGTTCGCCGGCGGCGGGCCCGAAATGCTTGGCCGCGAAGCGGATCTTGGACTGCGCGTGGTGCCAGCCGCGCCAGTACTCGGCCGCGTGGGGCCGCCTGCCGCGCACCGATCCGCGCGACAGGTGTCCGATGCGGACCTGCGGCAGCACCACGATGGGCGCGCGCGCCTCGAAGGCGCGCAGGCACAGGTCCTCGTCCTCGTAGTAGAGGAAGAAGCGGGTGTCGAAGAAGCCCAGCGGCGCCATGCGCGCCCGGTCGATCAGCAGCGCCGCGGCGCAGGCGTAGCCGACGCACAGCGGGCCGTCCGCGCCGCCGGTGCGCGGCGTCCAGGCGTGGCGCGGCCAGCTGTAGTTGACGTCGGGGCGGCCGTCGCCGCCGACGATCTGCGGCACCCACATGGCCGCGTCGGGCCACTCGTGCGCGCCGGCGACGAGCGCGGCGACCTGCGCGGCGGTCACCAGGCAGTCGGGGTTGAGCAGCAGCACGTAGGGCGTGCGCGCCTCGGCGATGCCGGCGTTGTTGGCGGCGCCGTAGCCGAGGTTGCGGCCGAGCGCGATGCGGCGCGCCTGCGGCAGGTGCCGCGCGGCGGCCTCGGGGCTGCCGTCGCCGCTGCCGTTGTCCACCACCACCACGTGCGGCACGCCGCGCAGCCCCTCGCCGAGCGCGGGCAGGCAGTGGGCGCTGTTGTAGGTGACGGTGACGACGGTGACCTGGCCGAGCAGCTCGGCCTCGGCCTGCGCGGGCGCGGGCATGCGCGGGGGCGGGATGCCGGCGTCAGTGGCCGTGCGCGACCTTCTCGCCGGCCTTCAGGCGGTAGACGGTGCCGCAGTACGGGCACTTGGCCTCGCCGGTGCGGGCGATGTCGAGGTAGACCTTCGGGTGGGTGTTCCAGACCTTCATGTCGGCCTTGGGGCTCGGGCAGAAGATGCCGCCCTGGGCGTTGAGGTCGCGGGCGGACAGCTCGACGACCGCGGCCGGGGTGCGGGTCGGCGGCAGGGTGGTGCCGGTGGCGGGGGAGATCGGGGTGGTGCTCATCGTCGGGCCTTTCAGACCTTGGTCAGCCAGTGGGCGTACTTGGGGTTGCGTCCGTTCACGATGTCGAAAAAGGCGGACTGGATCTTCTCGGTGACCGGGCCGCGGCTGCCGCTGCCGATCTCGACGCGGTCGAGCTCGCGGATCGGGGTGACTTCGGCGGCGGTGCCGGTGAAGAAGGCCTCGTCGGCGATGTAGATCTCGTCGCGGGTGATGCGCTTCTGCACCACCTCGATGCCCAGGTCGGCGGCGATGTGCAGGATGGTGTTGCGGGTGATGCCGTTGAGCGCGCCGGCCGACAGGTCGGGGGTGTAGACGACGCCCTTCTTGACCACGAAGACGTTCTCGCCCGCGCCTTCGCTGACGAAGCCCGAGGCGTCGAGCAGCAGGGCCTCGTCGTAGCCGTCGTCGGTGGCTTCCATGTTGGCCAGGATGGAGTTGCTGTAGTTGCTGACCGCCTTGGCCTGGGTCATCGTGATGTTGACGTGGTGGCGGGTGAAGCTACTGGTCTTGACGCGGATGCCGCGCTTCATGCCTTCCTCGCCCAGGTAGGCGCCCCAGGCCCAGGCGGCGACCATCAGGTGGATGGTGTTGCCCTTGGGGCTGACGCCGAGCTTCTGCGAACCGATCCAGGACAGCGGCCGGATGTAGGCCGAGGGCAGGCCGTTCTCGCGCACGACCGCCTTCTGCGCCTCGTTGACCTGCTCCGGGGTGAAGGGGATCTTCATGCGCAGGATCTTGGCGCTGTTGAACAGCCGTTCGGTGTGCTCCTGCAGCCGGAAGATGGCGGTGCCGCCTTCGGTCTCGTAGGCGCGCACGCCCTCGAAGACGCCGCAGCCGTAGTGCAGCGTGTGGGTCAGGACGTGGATCTTGGCATCGCGCCAGTCGACGAACCGGCCGTCGATCCAGATCTTGCCGTCGCGGTCGGCCATCGAGGGAACGGGAACGGCGGGCAGTGCGGAATTCATGGGGGAGCGGGTCCTTGCAGGGAGAGCGCGGAGCGCGCCGCGGGGCGGGCGGTCCGGGGAATCGTCGGGACGCGGTCCGCCGGCGGGCGGCCCGGGTGCGCCGGGCCGGGATTCTACGGCGCCGGTGCCCCGGGCGCGGCGGACGGGTCCGCGTCCGGGGCGTCGCCGGCCTGCGGCCGGGTCAGCCGCCAGGTGTCGAGCCGCCCCTCGACGAAGCTCGCGTCCACGAAGGATTCGCCGTTGTCGGTCCAGCGGTAGACCTCCGGCTGCGCGCCCTCGGGGCTGCGCAGCTGGCCCAGGGACTTGGTGAGCGCGACGGCGTGCAGCAGGGTCGCGCCCTTCTTGAGCTTGGCGTTGAGCATGACCGCGCTGGCGACGGTGCCGACCGGCCGGTCGTTGGCGCGGCGCAGCACCGCCATCACCCGGGTGTATTGCATCAGCAGCCACATCACCAGGCCGCCGGTCACCAGCAGCACGCCGTGCCAGCCGTAGGCGCCGTAGGCCCAGGCGGCGAGGGCGAGGCAGCCGATGGGGACGAGGAAACGTTGGAATTTCATGGCCGGCATTCTCGCAGCGGCCCGCCCGCCGCGGGATTGCGGCGATTGCGTACCGGCCGGCGCGGCCGGTCCGGCTACTTCTCGACCAGGGCGCGCATCTTCTTGCGCAGCGCCTTCTCGCGGCGCTGCTCGGCGTCCCAGTCCTCGCGGATGGCGAGGGTGACCGCCACCGCCATCGCCAGCAGCACCGCCGCGAAGGGCAGCGCGAAGACGATGGTGGCGGTCTGCACCGCGCCCAGCCCGCCGGCGAACAGCAGGCTCAGCGCGATGGCGGCCACCAGCACGCCCCAGACGACCTTGACCCGCGCCGGCGGGTCCGGGTTGCCGCGGGTGCTCATGGTGCCGAGCACCAGCGTCGCCGAGTCGCCCGAGGTCACGAAGAAGACCATGACCAGCACCGTCGCCACCACCGACATCGCCGCGCCGAAGGGCAGCGCCCGGAACATCGCGAACATCGCGGTGGCGGTGTCGGCGTGGACCGCCTCGGCCAGCGGCACGCCGCGGAAGATCTCCAGGTGCAGCGCGGTGCCGCCGAAGACCGAGAACCAAAGGAAGCCCACGAAGGTCGGCGCCAGCACCGTGCCCACCAGGAACTGCCGGATGGTGCGGCCGCGCGAGACCCGCGCGATGAACAGGCCCACGAAGGGCGACCACGCGATCCACCAGGCCCAGTAGAAGATGGTCCAGTCGCCGACCCAGGAGCTTTCGCGGAAGGGCGACATGCGCAGGCTGGTGCGCACGAATTCGCTCAGGTAGGCGCCCAGGGCGTTGGTGAAGGTGTTGACGATGGAGACCGTCGGCCCGACCACGAACACCGCCAGCGCCAGCAGCGCCGCCAGCACCAGGTTGCCGATCGAGAGCCATTTCACCCCGCGCTCGACGCCGCTGACCGCCGAGGCGATGAACATCGCCATCGTCGCGACGATGATCGCCGCCTGCATGCCCGCGTTCACCGGCAGGCCGAAGACCGCCGCCAGGCCGCCGTTGATCTGGGTGGCGCCCATGCCGAGCGAGGCCGCGACGCCGAAGGCGGTAGCGACGGTGGCCAGCACGTTGACCAGCGGCGAAAGGTGCCGCATGCCGCGCCAGGGCAGCGACTCGGTGGCCGCGCTGACCAGCGCCGGCGCCTTGCGCCGGAACTGGAAGAAGCCGATCGCCAGGCCGACGATGCCGTAGATCGCCCAGGGGTGCAGGCCCCAGTGGAAGAAGGCGTAGCGCATCGCGGCGCCGGCGGCCTCGGGCGTGTGCGGCGCGATGCCCGGCGGCGGCCGCATGTAGTGCGAGATCGGCTCGGCCACGCCCCAGAACACCAGACCGATGCCCATGCCGGCGGCGAACAGCATGGAGAACCAGGCGCCCACCGAGAACTCGGGCTCGTCGTCCTCGTCGCCGAGCTTCAGGTCGCCATAGCGGCTGACCGCGAGGAAGCCGGCCAGCACCACCAGCGCGAGCACCGTCCAGAGGTAGAACCAGCCGAAGTTGCGGGTGATGTCGGCCAGCGTGCCGGTGAAGAAGCGGTCGAGGCTGCCGGGCGACAGCAGGCCCCAGAGCACCACCGCGCCGATGACCGCCGCCGACGCCGCGAGCTGGCCCTGGCCGCGCAGGACAGCGGAAAGAGAGGTCTTGTTCGAAGCATCCATCGCCCCGAGTATCGGCCAGCTACCGTTCAGGTCGGTAACGACCCGGAGAACGGGACACGGCACGATTCCAGGCGCCAGCGTCCGCCCCGCCTGCGCGGGCAGCTCCTCCTTCGATAGCAGACCACCGCCCGCCCGGCGCGGCCCCGGCGGGCGATGCGCCGCGGCGCTACTGCAGGCTGCGCACCGCGTCCATCGCCTCCTCGACCCGGTCCACCGGATGGATGGCCAGGCCCTCGATCGGCTTCTTTGGCGCGTTGGCCCGGGGCACCACCGCCACCGAGAAGCCGAGCTTGGCGGCTTCCTTGAGGCGCTCCTGGCCGCGCGGCGCGGGGCGCACCTCGCCGGCGAGGCCCACCTCACCGAAGGCGATGAAGCCCTTGGGCAGCGACTTGCCGCGCAGGCTGGAGGTGATCGACAGCAGCACCGCCAGGTCGGCCGCGGGCTCGCTGATGCGCACCCCGCCCACCGCGTTGACGAACACGTCCTGGTCGGCGCAGGAGATGCCCGCATGCCGGTGCAGCACCGCCAGCAGCATCGCCAGCCGGTCGCGCTCCAGGCCCACCGACAGCCGGCGCGGGCTGGGGCCGCCGCCGTCGACCAGGGCCTGGATCTCCACCAGCATCGGCCGGGTGCCCTCCAGCGTGACCAGCACGCAGCTGCCCGGCACCGGCTCGGCGTGCTGGGACAGGAAGATGGCGCTGGGGTTGGCCACGCCCTTGAGGCCCCGCTCGGTCATGGCGAAGACGCCGATCTCGTTGACCGCGCCGAAGCGGTTCTTGATCGCCCGCACCAGCCGGAAGCTGCTGTGGGTGTCGCCCTCGAAGTAGAGCACCGTGTCGACCATGTGCTCCAGCACCCGCGGCCCGGCGAGCGCGCCTTCCTTGGTGACGTGCCCCACCAGCACGATGGCCACGCCGGTGGCCTTGGCGACCCGGGTCAGGTGCGCTGCGCATTCGCGCACCTGCGCCACCGAACCGGGCGCGGAGGTGAGCTGGTCGGAATACACCGTCTGGATCGAGTCGATCACCGCGATCGACGGCCGCAGCCGGTCGAGCGTGGCGAGGATCTTCTCCAGCTGGATCTCGGCCAGCACCTGCACCTGGGAGTTGTCCAGGCCGAGGCGGCGCGAGCGCAGCGCCACCTGGGCGCCGCTCTCTTCGCCGGTGACGTAGAGCGCGTCCATGCCGGCGGGCTCGCCGGCCGACGCGCCCGACGGCCGGCGCGAGAGCGCGTCGAGCGCCTGCAGCAGCAGCGTCGACTTGCCGATGCCCGGGTCGCCGCCGATCAGCACCACCCCGCCCTCGACGATGCCGCCGCCCAGCACCCGGTCGAGCTCCTCGATGCCGGTGGGGGTGCGGGCCACGTCCTGCGCCTCGATGTCGGACAGCAGGGTCACCTCGGCGGTCTGGGCCAGCGCGGCGAAGCTCGGCGCGCTGCTCAGCCGGTTGCGGCTCGGCGCGGCGCCCGCGGCCGGCGCGACCACGCTCTCGACCAGCGTGTTCCAGGCGCCGCAGCTCGGGCATTTGCCCAGCCAGCGCGGGCTGGTGCCGCCGCACTCGGTGCAGGTGTAGACGGTTTTTTCCTTGGACATGGGCAGGACTATAGGTCAAATGCTGTACAAAAGCACAGTCTCCAGCCGACGGCCCCGCGGCCGGCCGGTAGTGCCGGCTCAGGCCTCGCGCCCGAGCTGGCCGTCGGCGCAGACGCGGTCCCGGCCGCGCTGCTTGGCCTGGTAGAGCGCCCGGTCGGCGCGGTCGATCAGGTCGAGCCAGCCCAGCGCGCCGCGCTGCCCCGAGGCCACCCCGAAGCTGGCGGTGACCTGCAGCCGCTCGCCGTCGGGCAGCAGGTGCTCCGCCTCGGCGAGCGCGGCGCGCATCTTCTCGGCCAGCGCCGCGGCGCGGCCTTCGTCGGGATCGGGCACCAGCACCGCGAACTCCTCGCCGCCGAAGCGCGCCAGCAGGTCGCCGGCGCGCACGTTGGCCGCGGCGACCGCGGCCACGGCGCGCAGCACCTGGTCGCCCGCCGGATGGCCATGGCGGTCGTTGATGCGCTTGAAGTGGTCCACGTCGAAGAGGACCAGGCTGGCCCCCAAGTCGCGCGCCCGGCGGCCGCCGCCCGGGTTCTCGCCCGACCGGAAGAGGACCCGGCGGTTGGCCAGGCCGGTCAGGGCGTCGGTCTCGGCGGCGCGCCGCAGCTGCTCGCCGTCGGCCTGGCGCTTGCGGTCGAGCAGGTCGCGCTCCTGCAGCCGGCCGCGCAGCGCCCGCAGCGCATCCTGCAGCATCCCGATCTCCGACCGCGGGCGCGGCCCGTCCGGCGCGGGCGCGGGATGCCCCGCCAGCGCCACCAGTTCCCTGGACGCGGCCAGCAGGGGGGCGAACAGGCGGCGCAGCGCCAGCCAGAGCGTCGCCAGCACCACGCCCAGCACCGCCGCCAGTCCGGCCAGCGTCCAGCCCAGGATCTGCCGGGCTTCGTCGCGCTCCTGGCGCAGGCGCGCCTCGATGACGTTCAGCAGGCCGGAGCGCGCCTCCTCGAGCGGCCGCAACGTGGGCACGTAGGCGTCGGTCAGCGTGCGCGCGGTGAGCGGGTAGTGTCCGGTGCCGGCGCCCTGCTCCAGCAGCCGGTCCATGATGCGCGCGCCTTCCTGCATGGAGCGGACCGTGCCGGAGGCGACCTGGTGGGATTCGTCCACGAACTCGTTGCCGTCGAGGTCGGCCAGGTCGCCGTGCAGGATCACCTCCTGCAGGGCGCCCAGGCGGCCGCGCATCTGCTCCAGCGCCGCCTGGGAGCCGGCCGGCAGCGGCGTGCGGGTGACCACCGAGGGCATCACCAGCGAGCCGAGGCGCCCGCCGTACTCCCGCGCGTCGAACAGCACCCGCGCCAGGATCACGTTGCCGCTGGTGGCCGGCGCCAGGGCCGTCAGCCGCGTGCCGGTCACGGTGATCATCGGCTGCAGGCCGTCGACGATGCGGAAGGCATGGTCGACCGTGCCGGCCACGGCCAGCGGGTCGCGCGCCGCGGGCGGCTGGGCGGCGATGCGGTCGACCTGCGTGCGGACCAGGCCCAGCTGCAGGCGCGAGCGTTCGAGCTGCGCCAGCCAGCCCGCGCGGTCGCGCCAGGGCTCGCGGTCGATGGCAGCGCGCAGCTGGTCGTACCGCGCGTCGCTGCGATCGCGGAACTCCCGCAGCCGCGCCTGCACCGCCGCGTCGTCGCCGGACGGCTCGCCCATGGCGCTGTTGGCCGGGCCCCGTTCCGCGGACACCGCCTGGCCCAGGTCCAGCGCCGCCCGGAAAGTGCCGAGCGCCTGCAGCCGCATCTGGCTGTCGCGGTAATCGGCGTGGTGCGGCCGGATCAGCATCGCGCCCATGCCCAGCGTGACCGACACCACGATCAGCGCGCTGGCCCAGAGCTTCTGGCGGTCGGTGAAAAAGCACTCCATGGCAGTCTCCTTCTGCGGTCGCGCCTTCCTTCGGGCACGCGGATCCTGCAGGCGCCGGGATCAGTCGGGCAGCGGGGACCGTTTCTCGATTCTTCTTGGAATGGTGCGGTGCAGCATCGCCGCCCGCCCGACACGGTTGTATCAGAACGGCGGGCGCGCGGCCGCCGGGGCGCCGACGCCGCGGGCCCCCTGCCGGGCGGCGCGGGCTCCGCCGGGCCGTCCGGGGCAGGCATGATGCCCGGCGTCGCTTGCCCCCGGCTTACTCTCGCCTGAATCCGCCATGGTCCTCAATCTCGTCTGGCTCGGCTTCTTCCTCGCCGGCTTCGCCACCGCCTGCGTCCGGCTCGTGCAGGGCGATCTCGCGGTCTTCCCGGCCCTGCTGGCGGCGCTGTTCGACGCGGCCAAGGCGGGGTTCGAGATCGCGCTCGGGTTGACCGGGATGATGGCGCTGTGGCTGGGCTTCCTGCGGGTGGGCGAGCGCGCCGGCATGATCGCCGGGCTGGCGCGCGCCGCCGCGCCGGTGCTGCAGGCGCTCTTCCCCGGCGTGCCGCGCGGCCATCCCGCGCAGGGCGCGATGACGATGAACCTGTCGGCCAACCTGCTCGGGCTGGACAACGCGGCCACGCCGCTGGGCCTCAAGGCGATGCAGGAGCTGCAGTCGCTCAACCCGCGCCCAGCGGTCGCGACCGACGCGCAGATCATGTTCATCGTGCTCAACACCGCCGGGCTGACCCTGATCCCGACCTCGGTGATCGCCATCCGCCAGGCCGTCGCGCTGCGCCAGGGCATCGTCGGCTTCAACGCGGCCGACATCTTCCTGCCGACGCTGCTGGCGACGCTGTGCTCCTGCCTCGCCGGCCTGGCGGCGGTCGCGGCCTGCCAGCGCCTCCCGCTGTGGCGGCCGCGGCTCGCGCTGCCGCTGCTGGCCGTGGCGGCGTTGGCCGGCGGGCTGCTGGCCCTGCTGTCGCGGCTGCCCCCGGAGCAGGCCGCCCGCTGGGCCGGCACCGCGGGCGCGGCGGCGATCCTGGGCATCGTGATGCTCTTCCTGGCCGCGGGCGCCTGGCGGCGGATCGACGTCTACGGCGCCTTCGTCGACGGCGCGCAGGAGGGCTTCGCGGTGGCGATCCGCATCGTGCCCTACCTGGTGGCCATGCTGACGGCCATCGCCGTCTTCCGCGCGGCCGGCTGCATGGACGCGGTGATGGGCGCCGCCGCCGCGGCCGTCTCGGCGCTGGGCGGGGACACCGCCTTCCTGCCGGCGCTGCCGGTCGGGCTGATGAAGGTGCTGTCGGGCTCCGGCGCGCGGGCGCTGATGGTCGACGTGATGCAGACCCACGGCGTCGAATCCTTCGCCGGCCGGCTCGCGGCCGTCATCCAGGGATCGACCGAGACCACCTTCTACGTGCTGGCGGTCTACTTCGGCAGCGTCGGCATCCGCGACAGCCGGCACGCCCTGGCCTGCGCGCTGGCGGCCGATGCGGCAGGCCTGGCGGCGGCGATCGGGATCGGGTACGCGTTCTTCCGGTGATCCGGAAAACCGGGCCCACCCCGGGGAAACCCTCATCCGCGTTCCGCCTGGCGGCCGTAACGACTGGAAACCCCTCCATACAATCCACATGCCATCGGACGTCGGTGGTTCACATAGCCATAGCAATGAACAACGTTTTCTTCAGGACGGGAGTCGCTTTCGCCGTAGCCACGCTGGTGGGTTGCGGAGGAGGCGGTGGAGGATCCTCACCCAATCCGGTCGCGCTGACCGTCAAGGTCAACGGCGCCGTACGCGCTGCCGACGCGTCGGGCCAGGTGTCGGTCGCCCCCGGTGACCAGGTCGAGATCAGCTCCAACCAGGCCACCAACTGGAACGGCGCTTCTGCTTCCGGCTCGACGATCACTCTGCGCAACGGCAACATCGCGAGCACCGTCTGGACCGCCCAGATCGTCAACGGCCAGGCCTCGGCCGGCACCTACACCCTGACCGGCGCGAGCGCGGCCGACGCGAGCCAGGCCGCCACGGTGCGCCTGTCCGTCTCCGCCGGCGACACCCGCAACGGCAGCTACCAGGTCTTCGCCACGAACGGCACGCGCCAGACGCTGGCGCTGAACTTCGACGTGAAGACCTACGAGATGAACGACCCGGCCAATGCCGCGGCCGACGCCAGCGGCAGCTTCGCGGCCAACGCGGCCGAAGCCGGCACCTGGGACTTCGTCACCCCGCGCGGCGCCACCGCGGTCACCGCCAAGTTCCGCATGACCACCGACACCGTCGTCGGCAGCTTCCCCTTCGCCACCGCCTTCGCCGCGGCGGGCAGCTACAGCGTGCAGCCCTTCGTCGCGTCGCGCGCGCTGCGGACGGCGCAGAGCGCGCTCGACGGCATCTACAACCGATTTGGGATTTCGATCACTGCCAGCGGCCGCGATTCGACCATTGCGCAGATGCAGATCGTGTCCGGCGGTGCCCAGATGAAGGTTTGCAACGACAACACCATCTACACCATCGCAGCCTGCCCGAGCGGGTCAGTGATCACTTTCAACATCACACCGGGCAGCACGCTGGACCGCTGGAACCTCACGAACGTGGCGGACAACTCGAACGGCGGAACTTTCTCGGTTGCCAATGTCGCCGGCCAGAATGTCTACCTGAATGCCAGCAGCACGCAGACGGCAGGCACCCAGTTGTTCCGTATCGGGATGCTCGCCTCGAACTTTGCCGGCGGTACGGCACGCGGCGGTGACACGACCGGCGCCTGGGGAACGAACACAGCCAGCCTCAGCGCTGCGACGTCGACGGGCATCAATGCGGCGGGCGCTGCCTTGCAACCCATCAACCTGTCGCTTAGCGCCAGCCTGCAGAACACCTTGTACGTGGGCACGCCAGGGGGCGGAAACAACTACTTCCTGACGCAAAGCGGCAAGATCGGCGCCATGATCGGCGCACGTGGTAACCCCGCCACCCAGGGGTATCTCCAGATCGGCCTGCTGGACTGATCCGGACCGGCGGCCCCGGCCGCCGCCTTCCGCTCGCGCAGCGGGCACCGAGCCGCAACCCGGTCCTCCCGGGCTGCGGCTTTTTTGCGCGCGGCCGCGCTGCGGGCGCTTGCGGTCCCGGCGGGGCGGTGTCGAGGCCAGGCCAGCCGGCATGCCCTTGCCTATGCGCTGGCGGCTGACGCTGTAGCCAGGCGGTGGCGATCGAGTACGCGTTTTCCGGTAATCGGCGGCTTCGAATAAATTAACTTTCAATCGATATCCGCATCACCACAAAATTAATCGATAGTTAATTTTCAAGGCTTTAAACGCGAAAGTACGTATTCTTACAATAGGGCGCCATCGTTATGGTGGTGAAACCTATCAAATTATGAAACCGAACTTTTTGAGATTGGGGGCCTTGACCGCCATGGTCGCCGCGACGGCGGGCTGTGGCGGCGGTGGAGGAGATTCCAGCCCTGCGGCAGCAGCGCCCATGACGAGCCCAGCACCGGCACCAGCACCTGCACCTGCACCTGCACCTGCACCTACGCCTGCGCCTGCGCCTGCGCCTGCGCCTGCGCCTGCGCCTGCGCCTGCGCCTGCGCCGACACCCGTGACTTTGACCATCAGGGTCAACGGCGCCGTGCGCGCCGCCGACGCGTCGGGCCAGGTGTCGGTCGCCCCCGGTGACCAGGTCGAGATCAGCTCCAACCAGGCCACCAACTGGAACGGCGCTTCTGCTTCCGGCTCGACGATCACTCTGCGCAACGGCAACATCGCGAGCACCGTCTGGACCGCCCAGATCGTCAACGGCCAGGCCTCGGCCGGCACCTACACCCTGACCGGCGCGAGCGCGGCCGACGCGAGCCAGGCCGCCACGGTGCGCCTGTCCGTCTCCGCCGGCGACACCCGCAACGGCAGCTACCAGGTCTTCGCCACGAACGGCACGCGCCAGACGCTGGCGCTGAACTTCGACGTGAAGACCTACGAGATGAACGACCCGGCCAATGCCGCGGCCGACGCCAGCGGCAGCTTCGCGGCCAACGCGGCCGAAGCCGGCACCTGGGACTTCGTCACCCCGCGCGGCGCCACCGCGGTCACCGCCAAGTTCCGCATGACCACCGACACCGTCGTCGGCAGCTTCCCCTTCGCCACCGCCTTCGCCGCGGCGGGCAGCTACAGCGTGCAGCCCTTCGTCGCGTCGCGCGCGCTGCGGACGGCGCAAAACGCGCTCGATGGCATCTACAACCGATTCGGCATCTCGATCACGTCTGGAGGACGCGACTCGAGCATCTCGCAAATGCAGATTCTCTCGGGCGGAACCGTGATGAAGAACTGCAATGACACTACCGTGTACACGATCGCAGCTTGCCCCAGCGGTTCGGTCAACACGTTCACCGTCACCGCCGGCGCAGCCGGCAGTTGGAACCTCACCAATGTGGCGAATGGATCGAATGGCGGCACCTTCTCAATCGCCACTGTCGCCGGCCAGAATGTCTATCTGAATGCCAGCAGCACACAAACTGCAGGCACACAGTTGTTCCGGATTGGGGTGATCGATACGAACTTCGCCGGTGGAAGTGGACGTGGTGGCGACACCACTGGCGCCTGGGGAATCAACGTAGCGACGCCCAGCACAGCAACGTTTTCGGGCATCGATGCGACAGGCGTAGCGTTGACGCCTTTGAACCTGAGCCTCGCGACCATGGGCTCCTCAGAAC
Source organism: Xylophilus ampelinus (assembly GCA_036946225.1). GTDB lineage: Bacteria > Pseudomonadota > Gammaproteobacteria > Burkholderiales > Burkholderiaceae_C > JAKOND01. The sequence goes on along the minus strand of JAQIJO010000001.1, from coordinate 673,794 downwards.
CAAATGGCATGCGTGCAGGGACTTCGGCCATCGGAAGCTACTTCTTGACCCAAAGCGGCAAGATCGGCGCCATGATTGGCGCACGTAACAACCTCGCCACTCAGGGATACCTCCAGATCGGCCTGCTGGACTGATCCGGACCGGTGGCCACGGCCACCGCCTTCCACTCGCGTGGCAGACCTCGAGCCGCAACCCGGTCTTGCCGGGTTGCGGCTTTTTTGCGCGCAGCCGCCACGCAGGCGGTTGTTCCCCGGCGGGTTGGCGCCAGGGCCCGGCCGCGACGGCTCTTCCCCGGCCGACGGTCAGGCAACGCCGCCGAACCAGTCCTCCAGCCGCCGGTTGACCTCCTCCGCCTGCTCGTACTGCACCCAGTGCCCCGCGTCGGGCAGCGCCTCCCAGCGCCGCTCGGGCCGGCCGGCGACCAGTTCTGGGCCGGTGACCGACGGGATGCCGACGGCGTCGGACTCGCCCCACAGGAAGAGTACCGGCGCGCCGAGCCGGGCGAGCGCCGGCTGCAGCAGCGGCTGGGCGGCCAGCGCCGCGCTGCGGAAGCGGGTGGCGGTGCAGGCCGCGCGGTGCACCGCCAGCGCCAGGGCATCGGTCTGCGCGCCCCGGGACAGCATCAGCTCGCCAAGGTTGTGGCGCAGGTCGGCATCGCGTTCCGGGCCCGCCGGGTGGCGGCGCCAGTTGACCAGGCCCGACAGGTCGTTGCGCCGCGGCCCGCCGTGGCCGGCGGTGCCCAGCAGCGCCAGACGCCCGACCGAGGCCGGATCGCGCTGCCAGCGCGCCGCCGCGAGGTGGGCGGCGACCAGGCCGCCGAAGGAGAAGCCGGCGATGTCCACCGCGGTGTCGGCACCGACCAGCGCATCCAGCGCGGCGCCGGTGGCGGCGACCAGGCCGTCGAGCGTCGGCTCGCCCGCGGGCAGTTCGGAATTGCCGTAGCCGGCCAGGTCGGGCAGCCAGACGGTGCGCGTCGCCGCCAGCGCGTCGAGGTTGCGCACCCAGTGCATCCAGTTGCCGTGCCCGCCGTGGACCAGCACCAGCGGCCGTCCCCGGCCGATCCGACGCCAGGCGAGGCGGCGGCCCGCAACGGTCACCACACGGCGTTCGGTGCGGGCCTCGCAGGCCGCGAGCAGGGACTGCGCCGCGGCATCGTCGGCGGCGGCCGGGCGCGCGGCCGCGCCAGGGGTAGCGTGCGCGGGATCGGCCGCGGGGACGGCGGCCGTGGATCCGGCGGCCGGCAGGCCATGCGCCGCCGCGCCGTGCGGGGCGCCGCCGGTAACGAGATCGTTCGAGGAAAGGGTCATGGTCGGTGCGGGCGCGCCGGGACCCCGGCCGGGGCGGGCAGCGCGGTGGGAAAGCGGCGCAGTATGCCGCCGCCGCGCCGCCGTGCCTGTCGCCTGGGTGCTCCTACAGCGCGGCAGCCTCGTTGCCGACACGCCTGCGTCCGGCCCGGGACCACCATGCATGTTCATCCGGGCCATCGCCGACCGCGCCCTCCGCGGCTCCAAGGTCGCAGGCACCGCCCTCCGCTTCAACCATCCAGGAAGATCCCATGGCCGACAACGCAGACGTCATCGACACCCTCAACGACCTGATCGAAACCGCGCACGACGGCGAATACGGGTTCAAGGAATCCGCCGAGCACGCCAAGTCGCCCGAACTCAAGAGCATCTTCACCCAGCGCTCGCAGGACTGCCGCACCGCCGCGCAGGAGCTGACCCAGCAGGTGGTGGCCCTCGGCGGCGAGCCCGAGGACGGCGGCACTGTCGGCGGCGCGCTGCACCGCGGCTGGGTGTCGGTGCGCAGCGTGCTCACCACCTCGACCGACCAGGCCATCCTCGACGAGGCCGAGCGTGGTGAAGACGCGGCCCTGGCCGCCTACCGCAAGGCCCTGAAGCAGCCGCTGCCCGACGCCATTCGCGCGCTGGTCGAGCGCCAGCAGGCCGGCGCCCAGCGCAACCACGACCAGATCAAGGCCCTGCGCGACCAGCACCGCGCCGCGACCTGAGCCCCGTCCCGGAGCAGCCGCGGCGGGAACGCCGCGCCGGGCTCCGCGACGGGCATCCCGCGCAACGAGGCCCCGACGGCACCGCCGTCGGGGCCTCGTTGCATCGGAGGGAGCACGCGTCGCGGCCGCACGCCGGCGCATGGCGGACGGCCGTCAGGCCGGGGCGCTTCGCGTCTCTCCGGGGGCCGGGTCCGCATCGTCCTCGACCACCACCGGCACCCGCGGCGCGACGGCGCACATCAGCTCGTAGCCCACCGTGCCCGCCGCTGCCGCCACCTCGTCGATCGGCAGGACCGCGCCGCTGGCCGCGTCCCGTCCCCACAGCGTGACCGCGCTGCCCACCCCCGCTTCCGGCAGGCCGGTCAGGTCCAGTGCCAGCATGTCCATGCTGATGCGCCCGAGCAGGCGGCTGCGCCGTCCGTCCACCAGCACGGGCGTGCCGGTGCCGGCATGGCGCGGGTAGCCGTCGGCGTAGCCGCAGGCGGCGATGCCGATCCGCATCGGCGCACCGGCGACGAAGGCCGATCCGTAGCCGACCGCCTCGCCGGCGGCGATGTCCTGGGTGCCGATGAGCCGCGTGGACAGGGTCATCGCCGGCCGCAGGTCCCAGTGCGCCGCGTCGTGGCCGGGGAAGTCCGGCGCGCTGCCGTAGAGCGCGATGCCCGGCCGCACCCAGTCGGCGCGCACCTCCAGCCGGTGGCCGTGGCGCAGCAGGGCGGCGCTGTTGGCCAGGCTGCGTTCCCCGGGCAGGTCGCACGCCGCCCGCTCGAAGCGGGCGAGCTGCGCTTCCAGTCCGGCCGGGCCCTCGGCCGCGAAACCGGACCCGGCGTCCGCGTTGGCGAAATGGGTCATCAATGAGATTTCCTCGACCTGGGGCAGCGCGTCGAGGCGCGTCCAGGCAGCGCCCACGCGGTGCGGCGCGAAGCCGAGCCGGTGCATGCCCGAATCCATCTTGAGGAACACCCGGTGCCCGACCTGCGTCTTGTGCGCGGCCAGCATGTCCACCTGCGCGTCGCAGTGCACCACGTGCCACAGGCCGAGCCGCGAGCACCGCTCCAGGTCGCGCGGCTCGAATACGCCCTCGAGCAGCAGGACCGGCCCGCGCCAGCCCAGCGCGCGCACCCGCTCGGCCTCCGACAGGTCCAGCAGCGCGAAGCCGTCGGCCCCGCGCAGCGCCTCGAAGACCCGCTCGATCCCGTGGCCGTAGGCGTTCGCCTTGACCACCGCCCAGACCCGCGCGTCCTGCGCGGCGCGGCGCGCTCGCGCCAGGTTGTGGCGCAGCGCGCGGGGGTGGACGGTGGCGAGGATCGGGCGGGGCATGGGGTGGGAAAACGGTCCGGAAACGCAGCGATTCTGTCATCGCCCGGGGTTACGGTCGGGCATGAACCTGCGTGATATAACCCGCAGTCACCCCGCCGGGCGGCCCCTCCCGCCCTCCGCGCAACAGCCCCGCGCCCCCATGAAGAATCTCCCAGACCATCCATGAAGCGCGGCTTCTACACCATCATGTCGGCGCAGTTCTTCAGCTCGCTCGCCGACAACGCCCTCTTCGTGGCCGCCGTCGAATTGCTCCGGGCCGGGGGCGCGCCCGAATGGCAACGCGCGGCACTGGTGCCGATGTTCGCGCTCTTCTACGTGGTGCTCGCGCCCTTCGTCGGTGCCTTCGCCGACGCGCTGCCCAAGGGCAAGGTGATGTTCGTCAGCAATGCCATCAAGGTGGCCGGCTGCCTGATGATGCTGTTCGGCACCCATCCGCTGATGGCCTACGCCATCGTCGGGCTCGGCGCCGCCGCGTATTCGCCGGCCAAGTACGGCATCCTGACCGAGCTGCTGCCCGCCTCGCAGCTGGTCAAGGCCAACGGCTGGATCGAGGGCCTGACCATCGGCTCGATCATCCTCGGCGTGGTGCTCGGCGGCCAGCTGGTCGGCCAGCGCATCTCCTCGCAGCTGCTGGCCATCGACCTGCCGGGCGTGAGCACCGGCATCGATACGCCGGCCGAGGCGGCCATCATGCTGCTGATCGGCGTCTACGTCGTGGCGGCCTGGTTCAACACCCGCATCCCGCACACCGGCGCGCGCATGCGGCCCCTGCCGCGCAACGTGGTCGAGCTGCTGCCGGACTTCTGGAGCTGCAACTCCCGCCTGTGGCGCGACCGACTGGGCCAGATCTCGCTCGCGACCACCACGCTCTTCTGGGGCGTCTCGGGCAACCTGCGCTACATCGTGCTGGCCTGGAGCGCTGCGGCGCTCGGCTACTCGACCGCGCAGGCGTCCTCGCTGGTCGGGGTGGTGGCCATCGGCACCGCCGCGGGCGCGGTGGTCGCGTCGATGCGCATGCGGCTCGACATGGCGACGCGGGTGATGCCGCTGGGCATCTGCATGGGTCTGCTGGTGGTCCTGATGAACTTCATCGACAACGTCTGGCTCGCCGTGCCCTTCCTGATCGTGCTCGGCGGGCTCGGCGGCTTCCTGGTGGTGCCGATGAACGCGCTGCTGCAGCACCGCGGCCACAACCTGATGGGCGCGGGCCGCTCGATCGCGGTGCAGAACTTCAACGAGCAGGCCTGCATCCTGGCGCTGGGCGCGTTCTACAGCATCTCGACCAAGTTCGGCCTGTCGGCCTTCGGCGCGATCACCGCATTCGGCGTGGTGGTGGCGGGGATGATGTGGGTCATCCAGCGCTGGCACCGGAACAACTGCCGGAAGTACCCGGACGAGGTCGAGCACCTGCTGGCCATCGCCCGGCACGACGACCACCATTGAGGCCGGCGGCCACCCGCCCTGCTTCGCCCCCCTGCCCGCCCCCGACCACGTCATGCCCCCGGACGACGCGACCCGCCTCGCGGATTTCACCGCCACCGCCATCGACGGCGCGCCCTGGCCTCTGGAGCGGCTGGCGGGCCGGGTCGCGCTGGTCGTCAACACCGCCAGCGCCTGCGGCTTCACGCCGCAGCTCGCCGGGCTGCAGGCGCTGCACGCGCGCCACGCGGCCGAGGGGCTCGCGGTGCTGGGCTTCCCCTGCAACCAGTTCGGCCGCCAGGATCCCAGCGCCGACGCGGAGATCGCCGCCTTCTGCGCGCGCGACTACGGCGTCGGCTTCCCGATGATGGCCAAGGTCGAGGTCAACGGCCCCGGCGCGCACCCGCTGTTCCGCTGGCTGCAGCGGCGGGCGCCCGGGGTGCTCGGCAGCCGTCCGGTGAAATGGAACTTCACCAAGTTCCTGGTGGAGCGCGACGGCCGCACGGTGCGCCGCTTCGCGCCCTGGCGCCCGCCGGCCTCGCTGGAGACTGCGATCGCCCGGGCGCTGACCCGGCCCGCACCACGCTGAAGGGCTTCGCCGCAGCACCGGATGACGGTGCCGCCGGCGCACGGGTTCATCGCCCTCTCGACACACTCCCCACGCCCGGGCACGCGACAATCCGACCATGGTCGCCTACCTCGCCAACACCGCCATCGTCCTCGCCACCGTCGCCGCGATGGAAGGCATCGCCTGGGCCGCGCACAAGTACCTGATGCACGGCATCGGCTGGGGCTGGCACCGCTCGCACCACGAACCGCGCACCGGCTGGTTCGAGAAGAACGACCTGTACGCGGTGGTATTCGCCGGCCTGGCGATCGCGCTGATCTACGCCGGCACCCGCGGCGCCTGGCCGCTGCAGTGGATCGGCGCGGGCATGACGCTCTACGGCTTCCTGTACTTCCTGGCGCACGACGGCCTGGTGCACCGGCGCTGGCCGCTGGGCTACCTGCCGCGCAGCGGCTACCTGAAGCGCATCTACCAAGCCCACCGGATGCACCACGCGGTCGACGGCAAGGACGGCTGCGTGTCCTTCGGCTTCCTGTGGGCGCCCTCGGCCGCGTCGCTCAAGCGGCAGCTGCAGGAACTGCAGGGCCGCGCACCGCGCGCCGACGGCGCCGGGATGTCCGAAGCCGTCCGCACCGGGACGCCGGAACGCGACACCGTCGCCTGAGCAGGCTCCGGGGCTGGATGCCAGGAGCGGGAAAGCCGCCCGGCGCGGCGCGCGCGGGCGGCTTTCGTACGGGCGTATCGCCAACGGAGCGGCTCACGCGCCGGGATTCGGCGCGCGAGCCGCCGGTCCCGCGTCACTGTTCGGCGAAGGCGCGCTCGATGACGAACTCGCCGAGGCGTGTGGTGTTGCCCTCCTTGAAGCCGCGGATCTCCAGCAGGTGCTTGAGGTCGCGCAGCATCGCCGGGCTGCCGCAGATCATCACCCGGTCCTCGGCCGGATCGATCGCCGGCACGCCCAGGTCCGCGAAGAGCTTGCCGCTCTGCATCAGGTCCGTGATCCGGCCGGTGTTGCGGTAGGCCTCGCGCGTGACCGTCGGGTAGTAGCGCAGCTGCGCGGCCACCATCTCGCCGAGGAACTCATGCTTGGGCAGGTGCTCGACCACCATGTCGTGGTAGGCCAGCTCGTCGACCGTGCGCACCCCGTGCACCAGGACCACCTCGTCGAACTTCTCGTAGGTCGCGGGGTCGCGGATGATCGAGAGGAAGGGCGCGAGACCCGTGCCGGTGGCCAGCAGGTAGAGCCGCTTGCCCGGCACGAGGTAGTCCACCACCAGGGTGCCGGTGGGCTTCCTGCCCACGATGACGGTGTCGCCGACCTGCACGTGCTGCAGGCGCGAGGTCAGCGGGCCGTCCTCGACCTTGATCGAGAGGAACTCCAGGTGCTCCTCGTAGTTGGCGCTGGCGATGGAGTAGGCCCGCAGCAGCGGCTTGCCCTCCACGCGCAGGCCGATCATGGTGAAGTGGCCGTTGAGGAACCGCAGCGACTGGTCGCGCGTCGTGGTGAAGCTGAAAAGACTGTCCGTCCAGTGGTGGACGCTCAGCACGCGTTCTTCGGCGAAGGCGCTCATGGTGTGGTGCGGCGGGCGGCGGCCCGCGATGGAGTCGAGGAAAGGATGGAAGCCGGTCCGCCCCGGATCGGGTCGGCGGCGGGCAGGATGCCTGCGCGGCGCGGCGGGTGTCGGGAGCGCGCGGCCGCGGGGCCGGCGCTGCGACCGATGCCTCCGGCAGACCGCGCCAGGCATCGCGGAACGGCCTGCGGGCTGCCGCCGGCGGGTGGCGGGCGGGTTCCCGGCGGGCTGCGCCGGGACACGGCCGGCATCCTACACAAAACGCGGCGCGCGCGGCAAGCGGGCCGGCAGGCCCGTGCGGACGGCAGGGCCGCCGCCCGGTCGCCGGGAAGCGCTGGCCGGCCGGGGCGATCGCGGCGGCGCCGCTGTCAGCGGGGCCGGGTCCACAGCGCCGCGTCGCGTTGCGGCGCCGGGCCGCCGGACGCCTGCCGCGATGCGAGCGCCGCCAGCGCGCCGCCGGCCACCCAGCGCAGCTTGGCGGCGCGCGAGGTGGAGACCCGCGCGTCCCAGGCGCGGCTGCCGCGTGCCCGCACCTGCCACCCTATCTGACGGTAGACGCCCCGCGCGGTGGCGATGGACCAGGCCGAACGCCATGGGAGCGCCGCCAGCCCGACGGCGGCCGAGGCGTAGTAAGGCTCCGCCAGGTCGACCAGGCGCGCGGCGAGCCCGGCGAGCGCGTCGCGGTGCCGCGGATCCTGGACCGCGCGGGCCCGGGCCGCGTCGTCCGCGTCCGCGCCGGCGATGCCGGCCGCGGCCAGCCAGTCGGCGGGCAGGTAGACGCGGCCGATGCGCGCGTCCTCCACGATGTCGCGGGCGATGTTGGTGAGCTGGAAGGCGATGCCCAGGTCGCAGGCCCGGTCCAGGACGGCGGCCTGCGCTTCGGACGACGCCGCGCCGCGCACCGCGCCCATCACCTGGGCCATCATCACCCCGACCACGCCGGCGACCCGCCAGCAGTAGCGCAGGGTATCGTCCAGCGTGCCGTAGCGCACGCCCTCGACGTCCATGCGGAAGCCGGCGAGATGCTCCAGCGGGTAGCGCAGGTCGATGCCGTGGCGCCGCACCACCTGCTGCAGGCCGGCGAAGACCGGATCGGCCGTCGGCTCGCCGGCGCAGGCCCGGCGGGTGCGGTCCTCCAGTTCGGCCAGCCGCGCCAGCCCGGCGTCGCGGTCCTCGCCGGCGGGGAGCGCGACCGCCCCGTCGCCCGCGCCGGCCGGCGCCGGCCGGTCCGGGTAGTGGCCGGATTCCTGCCCGTCGATCAGGTCGTCGCAGTGCCGGCACCAGGCGTAGAGCATGACCGCGCTGGCCCGGGTCTCCCGGTCGAACAGCCGGGCCGCGGCCGAGAAGCTCTTGGAGCCCGCGGCGATGGCCTGGGTCGCGTGCGCCAAGACGGCGCCGCCCGGGGCGATGGCCTGCGCGCTCATGGCGCGGCGCTCCCGGAGGCGAACCGCCCCGCCTGCGGCGCCGCCCCGGCGCGGCCGGACGGTGCCAGGGATTCGAGCATCAATCCGGCGGTGGCCTTGGCCGAGCCGATCACGCCCGGAACGCCCGCGCCCGGATGGGTGCCGGCGCCGGCAACGTAGAGGTTGGGGATGGCGTCGTCGCGGTTGTGGGTGCGGAACCAGGCGCTCTGGGTCAGCAGCGGCTCCAGCGAGAAGGCCGAGCCGTGGTGCGCCGCCAGCTCGTCGCGGAAGTCGGCCGGGGTGAAGATGCGGTGGGTGACCAGGTCGGCGCGCAGATTGGGGATGTAGCGTTCCTCCAGGTAGGCGAAGATGCGGTCGCGCAGCTTCGGCCCCTCGACCGACCAGTCGAGCGGCGCGTTGCCCAGGTGTGGCACCGGCGCGAGGACGTAGTGGCTGCCGCATCCCTCGGGCGCGAGCGAAGGGTCGGTGACGCAGGGCGCGTGCAGGTAGAGCGAGAAGTCCTCCGGCAGCGCGCTGCCGTGGAAGATCTCCTGGATCAGTTCGCGGTAGCGCGCGCCGAAGCAGACGGTGTGGTGCTGCAGGTGGGCGTGCCGGGTCTTCAGTCCGAAATGGATCACGAAGAGCGACATGCTGAAGCGCTTGCGCTTGAGCCGCGCCCCCGCCTGCCGGCCGCGCGGATGGTGGCCGAGCAACTTGTCGTAGGTGTGCACCACGTCGGCGTTGGAGGCCACCATCCCGGCGTCGAGGCGTTCGCCGCCGCGCAGGGTGACGCCGCTGGCGCGCCCCGCGTCCACCTCGATCCGCTCCACCGGCGCGTTGAGCCGCACCGTGCCGCCCAGGTCCTCGAACAGCCGCACCATGCCTTCCACCAGCGCGCCGGTACCGCCCCGGGGGAACCACACGCCCCAGGTGCGCTCCAGCGCATGGATCAACGCGTAGATCGACGAGGTGGCGAACGGGTTGCCGCCCACCAGCAGCGAGTGGAAGGAGAAGGCCTGCCGCAGGTGCTCGTCGCGGATGAAGGAAGCCACCAGCGCGTAGACGCTGCGCCAGGCCTGCAGCCGGGCGAGCTGCGGGCCGGCCTGCACCATGCTGCGGAAGGACAGGAAGGGCACGGTGCCCAGCTTGAGGTAGCCCTCCTGGAAGACCGCCTGCGAATACGCCAGGAAGCGCTGGTAGCCTGCGACGTCCGCCGGTTCGATGGCGGCGATCTGCCGGTCGAGGTCGGCCTGGTCGTTGGCGTAGTCGAAGACGGTGCCGTCCTCCCAGCACAGCCGGTAGAAGGGCGTGACCGGCAGCAGCTCGACGTAGTCCGCGAGCCGGCGGCCCGAGAGCGCGAACAGCTCCTCGATGGCCGACGGATCGGTGATGACGGTCGGGCCGGCGTCGAAGGTGAATCCCTGGTCCCGGTAGACGTAGGCACGGCCGCCGGGCTTGTCGCGGGCCTCGACCAGCGTGGTCTGCACGCCGGCCGACTGCAGCCGGATGGCGAGCGCGATGCCGCCGAAGCCGGCGCCGACGACGACGGCGGTCTTGGAAGATGGGGTCATGGGAGCGAGGCCTTGCGAGTGCGGGAGGAGGAAGGGGAAGGCGGCGTGGGCCGGGCACCGGGGGCGGCGGCGCCGCCGACGGACGGATCGGGAACGCCGGGCGGGCGCAGGGCGGCTGCGGACGGAGGCCGCGCCAGGGCCGGCGTCGCCGCCGACAGCAGCCGGGACGACACGCGCATCGCCCGCAGCGCCGCGCCGAGCGGCACCGGCGGCTTGCCCGAGAGGATGCGCGCGCGGTCGAGCAGCGTCGGCCGCCCCGCGTAGAAGCGGGCGATCAGGCCTTCGCCCAGGCCGTAGAAACGCTGCATCACCCGCCAGCGCTCCTCCGGCGCCGCCGCGAGGAACAGCATGCGGTTGAGCAGGCGGAAGAAGCCGCCGGCCCGCCAGCGCTCCCTGGCATGGGATTCGATGGCGGCGAGCAGCCCGCCGGCCGTCAGGCCGGCGTAGCCGCGGCCGGGCGCCTCCGCGGCGGGCGCGCCGCAGCCGTCGAGATGGTCGGCGACCGCGTCGGCCAGCCGGACCGCGTCGGGCAGCGAATAGCCGGTGGTGGGGTGGAACAGGGCCGCGGCCAGGCCGGAGCGCGGGAGGCCGTCCCGCCGCGCTTCCGCCCAGAAGGCGTCGATGTCGCCGGCCAGCACGATCGGCAGCACGCCGTGCTCTTCGCGCAGCACCCGCTCGACGCGCCAGCCCCGGGCACCGGCGTAGGCGGCGATGCGGGCGCGCAGGGCCGCGGCATCGACCGCGTCGCCGTCGGCGTAGTAGGTGTCCTCCACCAGCACCCGGCGGTCGTCGAGCGGCAGCAGGTACACGAAGCGGTAGCCGTCGTGCTGCGGCACGGTGGCGTCCATCAGGACCGGCGCAGCGAGGCCGTGCGGCGCGGCGAGCTGCAGTTCCTGCCCGAGGAATTTCTGGAATCCGAGCGCCAGGTGCGGGCTCGGCCGCACGCCGCGCCCGTCCACCACCGCCCGCGCCCGGATGCGGGTGCCGTCGGCCAGGGTCACCTGCTGCGGCGCGACGGCGGCCACCGCCGCGCCGCAGTACAGCGCCGCGGGCGAGGGATGGCGCACCGCCTCGCGCAACGCCCGGGCGAACCGGTCCGAGGTCACCGAGGCATAGCCGCCCCGCAGGCGGCGCTCGCGCTGCGGGAAGCGCACCGCATGGCCGTCCCAGCGGTGGGCGACCAGGTCGTCGGTCCAGGCGCGCTGCGCCGGCGTGAGGTCGGTCGGATGGAAGGACCAGGTGTGGTTGCCGCCGGGCGCGGGCGCCAGCTCCAGCAGCAACAGGCGCAGCCGCGGGTGGCGCTGGCGCAGGCGCATCGCGAGCAGGCCGTTGGCGAGGCCCACGCCGACCAGCACCAGGTCCCATTCGGGCGCGGCAGCGGCGTCCGGCCTGTCGGGACGCGCCGGCAGGCCGGCCTCGCCGGCGACCGGATCCGTGCGCTCAGGCATGCGGGCCTCGCGTCGCCATCGCGGGATACGGCGCATCCGCGGGCTGCGCCGACGCGCCGGACGCCGCGGGCCCGGTGCGCGGCACGGCCGCGGGCGGCGGACCGGACGGGCGCGCGGCCGCTCGCGGGATCGGACGCGCGGCCGCCGCCATCTCCCTCACCGCTACCACGGAATCGCGGCCCCCGGCATCCGCCGCGCCGCGATCGCCTCCATCTCCGCGGCCGGATGCCGCATCCTGCTCCTGCTCCTGCGCCGATGCCGCCGTGCCGGCCGCGCGCCGCAACGCGTCCTCGACCAGGTCGGCGGCGCGTGCGGTGCCGCCCGCGCTGCGCACCGCCGGCGCCAGCGCGGCGGCGGCGGCTGCGAAGCGCGGCTCGTCGAGGAGCCGCCCCAGGGCCTGCGCGATCCGGCCGGCGCCGGCGAAGGCCGGCAGGCAGACCAGTCCGGCGCCGGCGTGCGCCGCACGCGCCGCGGCGCCCGGCTGGTCGAAGGCGATCGGCAGCAGCAGCATCGGCCGCGCGGCGGCCAGTGCATCCATCACCGTGTTGAGGCCGGCGTGGGTCACCACCACGTCGGCACGCGCGACGGCCGCGCGCTGCGGCGCGAAGTCCGTCACCCAGGTGGCGCCCTGCCGCCGCAGCGCCTCGGCCTGGCGGGCGTCGAGCGCGCCGCAATGCGCGAGCAGCAGCTGCGCTCCCCGCGCGCGGCATGCGCGGGCGATGCGCCCGAAGAGCCCGGCGCGGCCGCCCTGCAGGGTGCCGAGCGAGGCGAAGACGAAGGGCCGGTCCGGCCGCAGGCCCGGCACCCAGGGCGCCAGGTCGGGCTCGGCGGCCTCGGGCGGGCGCAGCGGGCCCACCGCGTGGAAATGCGGCGGCGGCGCCTCGCGGGGGAAATCGAAGGCTTCGACCGTCTGGCTCAGCTGCAGCAGCGGCGACAGGCACTGGTCGAGCCGTTCGCGCGGCGCCAGGCCGAAGGCGGCGGCCCGGGCGGCGATGACCCGCGCGTGCGGCCGCATCATCCAGTCGTAGACCCGGGTGCTGCCCTCGTTGATGCGCAGGCCGCGCTCGGTGCCGCCGAAGCCCCAGGGCATCACGGGCAGCGGCAGCCGCGGCTCGCGGTTGACCGGCAGCGCGCAGGCCACCGACACGCAGGGCAGGCCGAGGTGCTCTGCGACCAGGCCGCCGGCGGCTTCCATCTGGTCGGCGATCACCGCCTCGGTGCCCAGCGCGCGCAGCACCGCGGGCGCCTCGGCGCACAGCATGTCGGTGGCCGCGGCCACGTCGTCGATCACCCGCCGCAGGCCCCGCGGTCCGCCCGGGCGGGCCGCGCGCGCCACGACCGCCGCCAGGCTGCCCGGCGGATGGCTGCGGGCGCCGACCGCCCGGAAGCTGATCCGACGGCTGCGCAGCAGCGCCCGGGCGTCGGCCTGCTGCACCCAGTCGACCCGGTGGCCGCGCGCGACCAGTTCGTCGGAGAGCGCTTCCAGCGCCCTGGCATGGCTGGTGAACGCGGGAGCGATGACGGCGAAGCGGGTCATCGGCCGAGCGGAGGGGAACCGGGCGCTTGCCGGATGCGGGGAACCAGGGGCATGGCGCGGTGGCGCAGGGAGCGCGTCGGGTGGAATCGGAGGGATCGTCGGCTCGCGCGACGCCGGCATCGGTCGGCGGACGGCCGCTGCGTGCCGGCGTGGAACCGCGCGGCCCCCATTCTGGAGGCTGCCGTCCCGTATCGTGTCAGCGGACGCCGCGAAATCGCCCGCCGCGCACCGAAACTGTAGGTTTACGCTTGCACCGCCGCCTCACGTCCCGTTATATAAACACCGTTGGTGACGCTGCAGGCGAACGGCGATGCGCGGCGCGTCCCCGGCGTCCGCATGGAGCGACTCCGGATACGCAAGCCATCCCTCTGCATCCAAGACCGTGCCCACGCCCCTCCCCGTCGCCTCCAGCCCCGCCCTCCAGCAGGTCCGCCTGCTGCGCAGCCAGATCGACCAGCGGCTGGGCGAACTGCTCCCGCCACCGGAGCACGCGCGCGACTTGGTGGGCATCGCGATGCGCGAAGGCACGCTCGCGCCCGGCAAGCGGCTGCGCCCGCTGCTGCTGCTGCTGGCCGCACGCGGCCTGGGCCAGCCGACCTCGCCGCTGCTGGACCTGGGCTGCGCCCTGGAAATGGTGCACGCGGCTTCGCTCTTCCTCGACGACCTCCCCTGCATGGACGACGCCCGGCTGAGGCGCGGCCAGCCGACGGTGCACATCCGCTACGGGGAGGACGTGGCGATGCTCGGCGCGGTCGCCCTGCTCAGCCATGCCTTCCGCGTGGTCGCCCGGCAAGACCACCTGGACCCGCTGCTGCGCACCCGCCTGGTGGTGGCGTTGTCGGAATCGGTCGGCACCGAAGGCCTGGTGCGCGGCCAGTTCCACGACCTGCACGACGGGGCGCACCAGCGCCCGGCCGAGGCGATCGCGGCGTCCAACCAGCTCAAGACCGGGTCGCTTTTCACTGCGGCCCTCGACATGGCGGCCCTGGCGGCCTCCGCCGGCCCCGACGTGCGGGAGGCGCTGCGCGACTTCGGGATGGAGTTGGGCCATGCCTTCCAGCTCATGGACGACCTGATCGACGCCGAAATGCCGTCCGCCCTCAGCGGCAAGGACACGGGCAAGGACCAGGGCAAGTCCACCCTGGTCACCCTGCTCGGCGCACCAGCCGCGCGGCTGCAGCTGGCCCGCCATCTGGAACAGGCGGAGGCCAGCGTGGCGCGGGCCCTCGGGCCGGGATCGGACTTGGCGCAACTGCTGCGCCTGGTGTTCGCCGAGCAGCCTGCACCAGCCGCGCACGCAGCCTGATCTGCATCTCCAGCAGCCCGTAAGCGGGCCGCGGTGGCCTGACGACGACCCGGCCCGGAATGGCCGCCGTCGCCGCGGACATCTTTTCCGCATCCGATCCGCACCGCCGTCGGTGGCGTCATCCGCGCGCCGAAGGGATGCACCGATGGGCCTGCGGGTTTGTCTCCTACATCCCCGTCACGGAAGAAGCAGACCATGAATGCATGCGCAACTTCCTCGTCGCCGTGGCTGCAGTGCTGGTCCAGACCGCATGGGCGGATGCGGCGGTGGAGGTCTCCCTCCCGGCACCTGAGCCAGCGCGATGGGAAATGGTCATCTCGGAGGTGCATGCGCATCCCCTCTTCCAGGGGATCGACCTGGAAGTCGAATCGCGACCGGCCTTCCTGCTGGGCAACAGTCCGCTGGGGATGCGGCCGCCCCGGTCGGAGGACGAGCCGTGCACCGTCTTCATCGGCACGGACCCGCATGGGGCCTGGAACCGTATCGCTCCACTGCTGCGCGGCGAGGGAGACCTGGGCCATTTCATGCGCCTCGCCGTCGCGCATGAGCTGGGCCACTGCTTGCGCGCCGGGCACCGCGATGCGCTGAGCGCCCTGCTCCAGCCTGCGGCGGCTTCTGCCGAACGGCACGGCGGGCACTGGCACGACTCTGTATCGCGCGAAGAAGCCTATGCCGACGCCTATGCGCTTGCCTACTTCCAGGACACCCATCCCGCGTACTATCCACGCGCCTTCGCGTTGTTGCGCCAGGTGCGGGTCGATCCCGCATTCGACAGTCCGTTGTACCGGGTGGACGCGCTCTACCAGCATCTGGCGCGGGCCGGCTTCATGCGCAAGGGATCGGGATCCATTGCGGGCCGAGTCGAACAGGCGATGCGGGCCGCCGGACTTTCACTGCGCTGAGGCTCTTTCCCGCCACGGTGCGCTGGAGCGCGTTGCTGACAGGCCAAAAAAAGGGCCTGCATCGCTGCAGGCCCAACATCCAAGGAGACACTCACAAAACTGGTGGACGCCGCCGCAGCGGCGTCCGGTGGCCTTCAGCGGCTGTAGGCGGTCTCGCCGTGCGAGGTGATGTCCAGGCCTTCGCGCTCGGCTTCTTCCGACACGCGCAGGCCGATGACCACGTCCACCACCTTGTAGGCGATCAGGGAAACCACGCCGGACCACACCAGGGTGATCAGCACGCTCTTGATCTGGATCCAGACCTGGTGGCCCATCGCGAAGGTGTCGGGCGTCGGGCCGCCGGTGCCGCCGAGGCCGGGGGCCGCGAAAACGCCGGTCAGGATGGCGCCGAGGATGCCGCCCACGCCGTGGACGCCGAACACGTCGAACGCGTCGTCCGCGCCGAGCATGCGCTTCAGGCCGCTCACGCCCCAGAGGCAGACCACGCCGGCCAGCAGGCCGAGCACGATGGAGCCCATCGGGCCGACGAAGCCGGCCGCCGGGGTGATGGCCACCAGGCCGCCGACCGCGCCGGAAGCGGCACCCAGCATCGAGGCCTTGCCGCGGTGCAGCGCTTCGCCGCCGATCCAGGACAGGGTGGCCGCGCCGGTGGCGAGGATGGTGTTGATGAACGCGAGGCCGGCCACGCCGTTGGCCGCGCCAGCCGAGCCGGCGTTGAAGCCGAACCAGCCCACCCACAGTAGCGAGGCGCCCACCATGGTCAGCGTCAGCGAATGCGGGGTGAAGGCTTCGCGGCCGAAGCCGGTGCGCTTGCCGACCACGTAGGCGCCGACCAGGCCGGCGATACCGGCGTTGATGTGCACCACGGTGCCGCCGGCGAAGTCCAGCGCGCCGTCCTTGCCCAGCAGGCCGCCGCCCCAGACCATGTGGGCCAGCGGGATGTAGCTGAAGGTGAACCACAGGGCGCAGAAGGCCAGCACCGCCGAGAACTTGATGCGCTCGGCGAAGGCGCCGACGATCAGCGCGCAGGTGATGGCGGCGAAGGTCAGCTGGAACGACACGAAAACGTACTCGGGGATGGTCGGCAGTGCGCCCGACAGGCCGTCGACCGCGATGCCCTTCAGGAACAGCTTGTCGAAGCCGCCGTAGAAGTTGCCCTCGCCCGAGAAGGCCAGGCTGTAGCCGTAGATGGCCCACAGCAGTGCGATCAGCGAGTACACCACGAAGACCTGCATCAGGATCGACAGCATGTTCTTCGAGCGGGCCAGGCCGCCGTAGAAGAGCGCCAGGCCGGGCACGATCATCAGGATGACCAGCATGGTGGAGGTCAGCATCCAGGCGGTGTCGCCGGCGCTAAGCGTCGGCGCGGGCGCGGCCGCCGCTGCGGCGGGCGCGGCTTCGGCGGCGCCGGTGGGCGAAGGTGCCGGGGTGCCGGTCGCGGCCGGAGCGGGCGCGGCGTCAGCGGGCGCGGTCGCGGCCGGAGCGGCCGGGGTATCGGCGGCAGGCGCGGACTGCGCCCAGACGGCGGCGCCTGTCAGCAGGCTGGCGCCCAGCAGCACGGAAGCAATGAGCTTTTTCATGGTCTGTTTTCTTTCGAACCGGTGCGGAAATCGTTGCGGTGCGGATCGGCGGACGGAACGGGCTGCGGCGCCTTACAGCGCTTCGCGGCCGGTTTCGCCGGTGCGGATGCGCACCACCTGCTCGAGGTGATGGACGAAGATCTTGCCGTCGCCGATCTTGCCGGTGCGCGCGGCGGATTCGATGGCCTCGATCACCTGCTCGACGAGTTCATCGGCGATGGCGGCCTCGATCTTGACCTTGGGCAGGAAATCGACGACGTATTCCGCGCCGCGGTAGAGCTCGGTGTGGCCCTTCTGGCGCCCGAAGCCCTTGACTTCGGTGACGGTGATGCCCTGCACGCCGATGGCCGAGAGGGCCTCGCGCACTTCGTCGAGCTTGAACGGCTTGATGATGGCGGTGACGATTTTCATGATGGAGAGGTGGTTGGCGCGATGGATCGGTGGCGCGGCACGGGCGGCGGCCCGTGCCGCCCGGGGCCGCGTCAGAAGCTGTACTTGACGCCTGCGACGGCGCCCGTCTTGCCCAGGAACTTGCCGTTCGCGCCGGAAGCGTAGAACGACTTGTCGGCGTTGGTGCCCACCACCGAGACGAAGGCGCTCAGGCCGTTGCCGAAGTCCTTGCCCAGGGCGAGCGAGTAGTCGGTGTACGAGGCGTAGCCGTTGTTGCGGAAGTACTGGCGACCCACGTGCGGCGTCAGGCTGAAGCCGTTGCCCAGGTCGAATGCGGCGGCGGCTTCGAGGTAGCCGCTGTTGCGGCTGTTGGCCACGCCGAAGGTCTCGCTGCCCACGCTGTGCGAATACTTGACGGTGAAGATCTGGTAGGTGACCGAGCCGTAGAGTTCGGTGGTGTTGGGCGTGGTGGCGAAGTTCTCGCGCGGGTACTGGTAGCGCAGGACGCCGACGTCGTAGGCGAAATCGTCGTTGATCTTGCCCTTGTAACCACCGTAGAAGTCCAGCTCGACCGGGCCGCGGCCGCCGGGGATGTCCTTCAGGATGCGGATGGTGGAGCCCCAGAATCCGACGTAGAAGCCGCTGCTGTGCGCGAAGTCGATGCCGCCCTGCAGCGCGGGCTTGAGGCGCGATTGCGAGATGCCGCGGAAGCGATAGTCGGTGACCGCGCCGACGTTGAAGCCCAGGGTGTAGTCCGGCGTGGCTTCGGCCGGGGCTGCGGTCTGCGCGAAGGCTGCGGTGCCTGCGAGGAAACCGGCCAGGGCCAGGGTCGTGCGGGACAGGGTGGACAGGGTGCGGTGCATGGGGCGTCTTCTCCGGAGTGGGTTTGCGAGGAATCGACTTTTGGTAACTGAACGAACGGGTTGCATGAAACATGCCAAGACACGCGTGCGTCGGAAGCACGCAGTCGCCGATGACCACGAAAGCAGGTTGCAAGGAAGCGCATCCTCATGACGCACGCAAGCGGTGCAGACCGACCGGAGCACCGCATTTAGACAGGATGCTCAAGGACGCGGATGCACCAAAAAAGACTTTCTACCGGCTCTCGATGAAATGTCCATTGCGCGGATGCACCAAAAACGCTGCAAATCAGTATTTGCACCGCATTGGTGCAATCTGAGTCGACCCGGTGGCATCTTGTAGTCTGGGAAACCTATGGACACAATCTCTGGGTTTTTGTACAGCCTGTCCTGGAACCCATGAGCATCGCCATCGTCCAAGGCCGCGCACTGCAGGGCCTGGAAGCCACCGCAGTCACCGTCGAAGTGCACCTCGCCAACGGATTGCCGAGCTTCACGCTGGTGGGCCTGGCGGATGTGGAGGTCAAGGAAGCCCGCGAGCGGGTGCGCTCGGCGCTGCAGACCAGCGGGCTCGAATTCCCGTCGAACAAGCGCATCACCGTCAACCTGGCGCCGGCTGACCTGCCCAAGGATTCGGGCCGCTTCGACCTGCCGATCGCCCTCGGCATCCTGGCGGCCAGCGGGCAGGTCGACGCCGCCCGCCTCGCGGGCTGGGAATTCGCGGGCGAGCTCTCGCTCTCGGGCGCGCTGCGGCCGGTGCGCGGCGCGCTCGCGATGGGCCTGGCGCTGCGGACCGGCGGCGTGCGCACCCGCCTCGTGCTGCCGACCGCCAACGCGCAGGAGGCGGCGCTGGTGCCCGGGTCGCGCGTCTACGGCGCGGCGCACCTGCTGGACGTGGTGCGGCAGTTCCTGCCCGCCGGCGCCGAGCGCCAGGACGGCGCCGGAGCGGCGCCCGCGGACGCGGACGAGGGCTGGGCCTGCATCGCGTCCGACGCGCCGGTGGCCGCTGCGCGGTATCCCGACCTGGCCGACGTGAAGGGCCAGGCCGGCGCCAAGCGGGTGCTGGAGATCGCCGCGGCCGGCGGCCACAACCTCCTGATGGTCGGCCCGCCGGGCTCGGGCAAGTCGATGCTGGCGCAGCGCTTCGCCGGCCTGCTGCCGCCGATGTCGGTGGACGAGGCGCTGGAGAGCGCGGCCGTCGCTAGCCTGGCCGGGCGCTTCGGGATGGAGCGCTGGGGCCTGCGGCCGACCTGCAGCCCGCACCACACCGCGAGCGCGGTGGCGCTGGTCGGCGGCGGTGTAAGCCATGCCAATATTTAGGAATAAAGGCAATTATTTGAGAATTTTAAACTTTAGCTTGGCCTTTATTTGAGAACGCTCTTGTTCCAAAAGTGTCAATCAGAATGCATGGATGGCTGATCCACGCATCAAAACGAAGCAGATGAAACATGCACATGTCGCTGAGGGCAACGATAGCCCGACCAGTGACACGAGCCCACTGTATGTTTATTGGTGGGGAGGGCAGTGGTCGCGCGAAAAAAAGAACTTCTACAACCCCTATCTTCGCTGCCTGTGCGGACCTCACCCACCAGTCGACGGTATTCCAACAGACGATCTGTTGGTCAAGAACATGGGAATCGCCGCGCTGAACTCGTTGATGGTTGCCCAGCCCTTTCGTGCCGGCAAAAGAGAGCTGCCTGACGAGTCGGTATCCAGCAGCTTTCTATTTACTTTCGAAGTTACGAAGGAATTTAATACCGACCTACAGGGGGAGTGGGTATTTTATAAAGAGCGTGAATCACAACCGATGCGACTCACCCGTTCCAACGTTTGGACCCAAGACAACTTCTTCACAAGCTTAGTGAAGGTACTGGACGGCCAACTCAGTTCGTTTGAGCCTCAAGAAGATGGAACCTATCCAGCAGAGCCCATCACGGCCATCTTTAACGAACTCGAAATTATTCGCTTCTACTATTCTGCTTCGAACCACATGACGATGGCGCTTTTTGCCGGCGACTTCGAAGAGCAGAAATTGAAGAAGCGCGTCATTGACCCTACCCGCTTCGAACCTTATTTCGACAAAAAGCAGAGAGTTGGCGTCTTTGACTATCGTCCAGGCTTCACGAAGTATGATCTCCCCCTTATCGGAAGAATACTATTCGATGAGACCGGCCTCGCCAAACACGGAGCCAGGAGAGTTCACGCAAGTTCGGTTTTCACCCAGTCGAAAATGACCGCCGAGCTGAAACCGAGACAATTTTTTGCTCGCACCCTCTTCCCTTTCACAGGCAAGACAACCATCAAAGCGACTGGCGCGCGCGTTCGCATCGAAGATAAGAATTACTTTCTAGTGCAACGCATTGAGTCCTGCGCAGCTCCATTACCAGTAGACAAGCTCTATTGCTACTGCGCCAATCTCAGTAAGCGCCAAGTCGACCCTTCGCTACCAAAAAATGACACCCGCACCGTGCCTAGTCTTACCGGACCGGGGTCAGGTGAAGGTGGCGTCATGGACACCACTAGCAATCCAGCAGCGAATAGCATTCCACGCCCTTCAGTGCCGGACATGCAGAGGTTTGTAGGCAGCATGTGTGAGGTCGTGATCGAGCAGTCAGCTGAGAAGATCCCGCCGATCAATCCTCCCTTCGTCTTCGCTGACTCCAACTTGGTGGAAAGCAGTCCCGGTCAGACTACAAGTGGGGAAAGCGATGCTGTTCGCCAAGAACTACACGATATGGTTTTGGGTGCTAAGGATCCCCAGGACTTTATTCTTTTTACCAAGTGCATGATGGCACTGACCCGCCTTGTTCCCTGCCGCATCAGTTCTTTTCCTGTTTCGCCCCACGCTTGGTTTAGCCCATTGCTTCGAGCAGCCGTCAATCCATTCCCCAAAATCCCACCGAAACGTGGCCGAAATTATTTAGCCTTGTCTTTCATTGACGACGACTGCCGACAGCCTCGTCACTATTTATGGATGCGTGTTAAGGTAAAAGATAGTGTGTTTCATCTTATCAATCCCGAATGCAAAGATAATGGAAAAGGCAATCTTTCAGTGTTGATGGTTTGGCATCCTGGCAACCAGGCCCTCACCAGAGAAGCAGCAATCCAACTCATGATGGCAACCGTGCGACTAGGTCGATGGGACGCCTCCAAATTGAATGGATTTAAAATTGAAAGGTTTCCCCATATCGACAATGAAAAACATCAAACCAACTTAGCATGCAAGATTCATCAAATCATTCTTGACTCAATTAGAAACAAGCACAAATGATTAGAAAGCGGCTAAAAATAAAGCAAAACGAATCATAGGCGAATGCCTATTTAAACCATAGACATTACTTTGCAAGCAACTGGCCAATGAATTAGCTTTTATCTTCCAAACTTATCCATAGCACTCATAACCTCCTACTGTTTTTTTATTATTTAACAGCACATTCCGGTTGATCTAGCTGTGATTTCCTAGCTGGCTTATCAATAAAGAAATAAATAGTCGAAAATACAACCCACGCGAGGCAGTGCGCCCACTGCGGCAACTCGCGGGCAAAAATCCATTCCAATGGAAATCCTGCTGCCAAGAGTGTCGTTAGGCCTGCCACACAGCTATATGCAACGCTTTGAAACTTTGTGCGATTAGGATCGACGTCATAAGCCAATACGAGCAAAAGGATGGTGACGCCAAGCACAGTTGTAACTGGGGTGTACAAACCTGATTGAGCTAGTGTCGCTACAGCAGAAGCCAGTGAGGCTGCAGCAAGAGCGGCTGGGTCGATACCACCATGACGCTTAAGTTGTACTTCGTTTAGTTCCATTTTTAAATTTCCATTTTGACACAATTGATAATTTAAAACGGCAACCATACCGCTCAACGAAGTGCAAGCCTGGACTGCCCCCCGTATCTACGGACACCAGATCACCCTTAGTTTAGGGAGTCTTTCTTCTGCCAGAACTCGCGCGGCGAGCGGTATTTCAGGGCACTGTGCGGATGGTGCTCGTTGTAGTGCTCGAAGGCGAGCCCGAGGTTCTCGATGGCCGTGCGCGCGTCGGGCTTGGGCATGAAGGCGATGTAGTCGCGCTTCATCGTCTTGACGAACGACTCGGCCATGCCATTGCTTGTATGGATGCCCCCCGGCTATGAGTAGTAACCCGCATCGTGTCGCGAAGTCGTCGGCTGCTGCCTTGTATCCGGCCTGTTGTGTGGAGGTTGGGTCGCCCCTCGTCCACCGGCCCCGATGTAATCCGCTGGCAAGCTCCTCATCTCTGCGTCGGACTCTTGGTGTCCACAACGGCATTCAGGTTTGGCTCGCCCTCGGTCTGACCTATTTCACATCACGCTGCTTCGTTGCTGCCTCATCGCCTTCCAAGGCTCACACGCTCCTTGCAGAATCGGGTTGCTCGGCCGGACCGGTGCTCGTCCACCAGCTCAGACCGTGTGCGGTTTGGTGCTCTGCCAGCTTCGCTGGTAGTCCTGCTGCCGCGCCGTGACAGCCCAGATCGTTCGGGCCATCTTGGCCGCCTGCGCCACGATGACCACGTTGGATGGTCGTCGGGCCTTGAGTTGCTCCAGCCAGGCGCCGGGTTCCTTGGTGTGGAGAAGCACGCTCCGGGCCCCGTGGATCAGCAAGGTGCGCAGGTAGGTGTCGCCCCGTTCGGAGATGCCCAGCAACTTCACCTTGCCGCCGGTGCCGCGCTGCTTGGGCACCAGGCCCAGCCAGGCACAGAACTCACGTCCCGATTTGAATGCCGATGCGTCTCCCATCGTGGCGATCGCCGCCGTGGCCGTCAGCAGCCCGACCCCCGGGATCTTCGCCACGCGCGACATGTCTTCGTCCGTGCGCAGGCGCTGGTTCAAGCGCACTTCGAGGGCCGCGATGTCCAAGGCTAGTTGCTTGATGCGCTGGACCTGTTCGCGCAGGCTGTCGGCGACGTACTGCGGGATGTCGTCGACCAGCGATTCCAGCGTGGCTTCGATTCCGCTGAACAGGGCATTCTTGCCGCGCGCAAAGGTGGCGCCGAACTCGTAGAGCAGGCCGCGGAGTGCGTTGGTCTGCATGATCTTCATCCGCATGAGCATCTCGCGCTGGCGGTGCAACACCAGGGTGGCCTGCTGGGCCAACGTCTTCATGCCGACGAATCGGCTGCCCGGTTGCTGGATCGCCAGCCAGATGGCGCGCGCGTCGGTGGCGTCGGTCTTGTTGCCGGCCAGGAACGGTCGCACGGCTTTGGCATGGATCAGACGCACGGTATGACCATGGGCTGCCAATTGCCGGGCCCAGTGATGTGCTCCACCACAGGCTTCGATGCCGATCACGCACGGCGCACGGTTGGCAAAGTGCTCCAGCACCTTGGCCCGCTTGAGTTGCATGTTGACGATCTCGCCCGTGTCCATGTCCACCGTGTGGAGTTGGAACACGCTTTTGGCGATGTCGAGGCCCACGACCTGACGGCCTTCGATCTGGCCGATGATTTGCCCTGCTCCGGGTGCCGTACTACGATTCATGACGGATCCTCGCTGGTTGGTGAAGGCTTCGGTCTATCACGCTTTGGGCACTTCGATGCCGTGGCCAGTCGAGGATCCGCCTGCGTTTGCTGGCAGGGGACTCTCACCACGGCTACGCTGCGCCATCTCGTGTGCTCCTGTAATGATCGCGCTGCCCGCAGGCAGGGAGGCATCCATTACATCTCTGCGGGGAGCACACCGGTGTCGTCAGCGGCTCCAGGCCGATGTCCAGCGCGAAGGCACGCGTGTGGCGGGCGACGTAGGGCGCTCCGTTGTCGGTCAGCCATTCGATCGGTGTCCGGGGCAGTGCTTGGCCGAACCGGTGCTCCACCGCCGCCAGCATCATGTCGCGCACGATGTCGCCGGTCTGTGCTCCGGTGGTGGCCGCCCAACTCATGGCCTCGCGGTCGCAGCAATTGAGCGCGCACCGGCTCGCCGTTGTCACATCGGAACTCGAAGCCATCGGAGCATCAACGCCGGTTGCTCGCATCGACCGCCACACGTCCGTCGTGACGGCGCTGCGGGCGTGCTGGGGGAGAACGGCGTCCCAGCATCAGGCCATGCGTGCGCATGACCCGGTAGACCCGCTTGAGGTTGACCGCCGGAACTTGCAGCGCTTCGCGCCGGCGACGCAGCACGCCCCAGGCGCGCCGGTATCCATAGCTTGGCAGGTCAGCTACGGCGTCTCGAAGCTCTGTGGCCAGCTCCGTATCGTCTGTGCTGCGCATCGACCGGCCATCGCGCCAGTGCGCGGGCCGTGCCCGTCGTGCCGAGGCTGCAGAGCGCGCTACGCCGAGGACGTCACAGACCGGCTTCATCGGTCGTCCTCCGGCAACGAGGGCGAGCGCGCAATCCAGTTTTTTGCTCGGCCGTATTCCACCGCTTCCTTCAGGATCTCGTTCTCCAGCGTCTTCTTGCCGAGCACCCGCTGCAACGCTTTGATCTCCTGGAGCGCCTTGGCCAGCTCGGAGGCCGGCACCACGGCTTCACCCGCGGAGACGGCCGACAGGGCGCCAGCCTGGTGCAGCTTGCGCCATTGGAACAGCTGGTTCGGGTTCACCGCATGGCGTCGGGCCACCATGGACACCGAGTTCCCCGGCTCGTAGCTCTCACGCACCATCTGCAGCTTGTCCTGCAGCGACCAGCGTCGGCGCTGAATCGCCCCGGCTGCCCTAGCCACCTTCAAGCCTCAAATCTGAGGCCTAGGGAAGGTCTGCGTAATGCGCTTTGAGATGTGCTGATGCAGGGCGGTCGAATGAATTTGTCGTGACATCTCGTCCGCAGGACATCGCAGCACTATATGAGGTCGATTGTTCGGCCCGCTAGCCGCCTGCGGGCGCACTCATGCCCGCGTTCCCATCAAACGCCCCCGCGCCATCCACAGGTTGGACAGGGCGACCAGGGTGTGCAGTTGTGCGGTGTTCTTGGCCAGCCCTCGGTAGCGCACCTTTGCATGTCCGAACTGACGTTTGATCACCCGGAACGGGTGCTCGACCTTGGGCCGGATGCTGGCCTTGAGGCGTTCGAGTTGGTCGCTCAGGTCGTCGATCAGGTAGGTTTTGTCAAGCAGCGTGCGTTTGCCCGGCCGCATCGCGATGTTCCAGCGTACGCCGTCCCGGGCGTCAGGGCGCCTGCCGGCGCCCTAGTAGCCCGCGTCACCCCAGGCTTCGGTTTCCTCGCCATGCAGCAGTGCGTTGGCCTCGACCACATCGTGGACGCTGCCCGCCGTGCCGCGTACGGTGTGCACCAGGCCAGAGTCCGCATCCACGCCGATGTGGGCCTTCATTCCGAAGTACCAGTACCCACGCGCGTTCCTGGCCGGGGCGAGCGTGCTGGCCTGCCCGCTTGGCAGGGCACGTTGCTGACCGACCGCTACGGCGCGTAAGACTTGGTGCTCGACGAGCGGCTGCACCCAGGCCGCAGGGCAGCTGCGTGCGTGGCGCACGCCCGGCGAAAGTTCGACGAGTTGGCCGAGGCCGACACCAGCCTCGTGGGCGACGAAGCGATACGGCGCTTCGCCGGCATCTACGCGGTCGAACGTGCACTCGCCGGCTTGAGCGATGAAGCGCGGCGGAACGGGCGGCAGGCACTGGCCCGGCCGCTCTGGGAGCAGCTTGGCGCCTGGCTGCAACTGGAGCGCCAGCGAGTGGCCGACGGGGGCTCGACGGCAGCGGCCATCGGCTACACACTCAGGCACTGGACGGCGCTGACGCACCACCTTGATGACGGCGCGGCGCCCATCGACAACAACCACCTGGAGCGCCAGATCAAGCCCTGGGCGATGGGGCGCAAGGCGTGGATGTTCGTGGGCAGCGAACTGGCGGGACAGCATGCAGCGATGGTGATGAGCCTGGTGCAGTCGGCGCGCATGTGCGGTTGCGAACCGTGGGCCTACTTGCGCTATGTTCTGCAGCAGTTGCCGACGCAGCTCAACAGCCAGATTGAAGGCCTGCTGCCGCATAGCCGGCATCCCGCCTGAAGCAGACGCTCATCTGCCGCAAGATGGGCCGGCTGGACGCTCACAGAGCTTCCCTAAAGGCACGACTGGAGCAGCTACCATTTGAAGCACTTCCGGAGGATGACTCAATGAACTTGCTTGGCGCTCTGGCATTTTTCGCCGGCTTTGGAATGCTGGTGCATGTCAATCTAGGCCAGCGCGATCGCCGCTTCAAAACGGGCTACAAGAACAATATCGTTCCGACACAGATGCCCTTAGCTCCCCGGCTCAAATGGACAGGAGGACTTTGGGCTATCGCCACCCTCTGCTTAGTTGACAGGGAAGTGTTGACCTTCTTGGCTGTTGTAGCAGCTCTCGCAGGCGGATTTGCCGGCATGTGGGTCTTTTACCCTCATTTCCAGTCTCGGTTTCAAAGCTCTTCGACTTCCGACGCAACCTTTGTCTGGGCTCGACTCTTGATGAGCGCTTCTATCGGCGGAATGCTTGCCTATGGCCTTCAGACAATGTTGGTCCAGCCGCCAACCCCACTTGCACATCAAGCCTTGAACGCATCATCATCGGCTTCTGCTTCCGAGGTGGACACGAAGGTGCTTCAGAAGGTGTTACCACAAAAGACGGATAGACAAACGAACGCAACGACGATGTCATTGAGCAAGGAGTATCCAGTACAAGCTTCGGAAGGGGCATCGACTCAAAAAAATGCGATTTCCAATCAGAAGAACATTGTCGAAAGTACCTCCGCTACTGCGTCAGTGACATCAATTGCCAAACAAAATTCGAATATGCCTTCCGAAGCCGGAGCTATGCAACGCAGCATTGCAATGCCAAGAAACGCTTGGCCTATCGAGCAATCGGCCGTTTTAGGGCGTGACATCAGAGCTGAAGAGCATTTAGCACCCACCAGAGCACAGCCAATCGATACTGAGGCCCCTCAAGAGATCTTTGATAGCCCCCCTCAGCAAGCTGTTGTGATTCCTGCTGCACCGACCGCACCTAGGCGCTAAACGTCAGAATGGTCGTCCATACTCTTGATTGGAATTTTGGAGGCCCCGTGCCTCATCACATTTAAACATCACAGAAAGTGTATTAATGACTGAGCAGATTAGCTTTGGCACCTCCGATTTCGCTGACAACGCTGAGCCGCGTTGCCCCTGTGTACTTTTGCTCGACGTATCGGGCTCCATGTCAGGGGCGCCGATCCAGCATTTGAACGATGGGCTGGTAACTCTCAAAGACGAATTGGCTGCCGATGCTTTGGCTATGAAACGTGTTGAAATTGCGATCGTGACCTTTGGGCCTACGCAAGTTCACATGCCATTCACCGGTGCTGAATCGTTCTATCCCCCTACCCTCGCCGCGCAAGGCGCAACGCCGATGGGCGAGGCTATTCGGTTAGGCCTCGACTTGGTTCGTCAGCGCAAGGAAGAATACCGCGCCAATGGCATTCCTTACTATCGTCCTTGGGTTTTCCTGATCACCGATGGAGGTCCGACCGATGAATGGAAAAGCGCTGCATCCGCTGTAAAGGAAGGGGAAGCCACGAAAAACTTCGCGTTCTTCGCGATTGGTGTTCAAGGAGCCAACCTTGAAGTGCTCAGCCAAATCAGTGCCCGAACCCCTCTCACGCTTGATGGCTTGAAGTTCAGGGAACTCTTCAGCTGGTTATCTTCTTCTCTAAAGTCGGTTTCGCAATCGACGCCTGGTACGGAAGTAAAGCTAGATGCACCCTCAGGCTGGGCTTCGGTGTGACCTGGGCAGCCGTCTCTGCAGTCTCAATCGGTACGTCTCACAGAATTAATGGAACGGACTGCCAGGATGAATGCCGAGCTATGGTCGAACCTTGTCGGGGTGAAGATATACTGACGATGTTCGTGGCTGATGGCGCAGGATCGGCAAGCCATGGACGCGACGGGGCGCTCACAGCCGTGCAATCCGCCGCGACCTTTGTCTTGCAGCACCTGGACCAACACGGCTTGGACTTACAGACGTCCCTCGCTGAGCACTGTCTGGACGCCGTACGGCGCGCCATTCGAAATCAAGCCGCTGCCAAGTGTTTGGCGGCCCGCGACTTTGCCTGCACATTTCTTGGCGTAGTAGGCACATCACGCGAAACCTTGGCATTCCAAATTGGCGACGGTGGCATCGTGCTGGATGTGGGTGAAGGATTAGAGCTTTTCGCGGCACCTATGACTGGCGAATACGCAAACATGACCCATTTCGTGACGCAAGACGAATGGCACGATGTCTTCACAGCAAAGGTCTATTCCAAGCAGGCTCGCAGGGTCGCTGCGTTCAGCGACGGCCTGCAACGTCTCGCTTTGAACATGGCAGAAAGCAGGCCTCATCCGCCTTTTTTCGCTCCATTCTTTAATGTGCTCGAACGAGCCACTCCTCCTCAAGAGGATGCTTTGGCCAACCAGTTGGTGGCATTCCTTGACAGCCGTCCTGTCAATGAACGCACAGACGATGACAAGAGCCTTGCATTGGCTGCACTGCGTATTGGTGAAATGAAATGAGCAAGAGTCTCTGGACAGGGGGAGGCTCTTCGGTCGTTTTGAGCAATCAGCTAGGTAAGGGAGGTGAAGGAAGCGTCTTCGAGCTATCACCTGCAACGAAACAGGTTGCGAAGCTTTATCACCAGCTACCTGAAGTCGATAAACAGGAAAAACTGAAGTTCATGGTGGCTAATGCTGCTCAGGATCTGCTGATCTACTCAGCATGGCCGACTGAGACACTTCATGCCACACGGGGAGGTCCGGTGGTGGGCTTCTTGATGGAGCGTGTGTCGGCGAAGCAGCCGGTCCACATGATCTACAGCCCAGCACACCGCAAACAGGATTACCCTAAAGTCGCCTGGGACTTTTTGCTGTACGTCGCCCGGAATACTGCAGCAGCCTTTGAAGTTATTCACCGCCATGGACATGTCTTGGGTGATGTGAATCAAGGCAATGTGATGGCAGGCCTCGACAGCAAGGTCGTGCTCATCGATAGTGACTCTATGCAGATCACGAGTGGAGGCAAGACCCATTTATGCGAAGTCGGCGTCTCGCACTTTACGCCGCCCGAACTACAAGGCATTTCATCCTTCAGCACCGTCGCACGTACGTCAAATCACGATGCGTTTGGCCTGGCACTGCTGATCTTTCACCTGCTGTTCGGTGGACGCCATCCTTTCGCAGGACGTCCGTTGCGCGACGATGTAGGTAATGCTCTGGAAACAGACATTAAATTGTTTAGATTCGCCTATGGCTCCGATGCTGCATCCCGGGGCTTTGCAACGCCACCGCGTTCCATCCCGATCACGCTTGTGCCACCAAGCACACAAGCGATGTTTCATCGAGCTTTTACTGAAGCAGGCGCTCAGAAAAACGGCAGACCACGAGCCAGTGAATGGGTAGCTGAGCTAGATCGAATTCGTAACACGCTCAAGACATGCGGTCGGTCAAAGATGCATGTCTATCCCAACCATGCCACGCAATGTCCTTGGTGCGAATTAGAACAAGCAGGAGCACACTTCTTCATCGATCTAGGCGTGGTCGTCGCCACTGCTGGATCAAGCTTTGTCCTGTCCCGAGTCTGGGCGGCAATCGAAGGCATTCGCCCCCCTAAACCCCCTGTGATTCCTTCAATTGCCTCAGTCACGGTAATAGCCAAGCCGTTACCTAAAGAACTGAAAAAGAAGAAAAGCCATGTGGGTTCATTTATTGCACTGGCCTTGATTGCTGCAGTTTCCCTGTACTTCGCACCCGGATTCGGGTGGCTGATCGCGATGCTTTGTGGGGGGATTTGGCTCACCATTTCTGGAGGAAGTAGTGAAGCTTATAACAAAGAGATAGCCGCTCGTATCGCGCGGCGAAACGATCTTCAAGGCTCTTACGACCGGCTGCAATCTGAGATGCAACGGGCAGTCTCACCCAATAAGTTCGATCAAGAAAAACGGGGTTTGGCCATCGTGCGGCAATCCTATTTGGACTTACCGGCTATGGAAAAGAGCATGCTGGCCTCGGTTACGACTGCAGCTCGCGAGCGCCAAATGACCGCTTATCTCGAAAAGTTTTTTATTGAAGATGCCAATATCTCGGGCTTAGGCCCCAATAAGCGAGCCTCTCTACGTTCATTCGGGATCGAAACTGCAGCCGACATCAGCTACACGGCCGTAAGCGCAGTCAAAGGCTTTGGCCCCAAACTCACGAGCCAAATGGTAACTTGGCGAAATCAGTGCGAAGCAGGATTTCGTTTCAATGCGTCACCCAGCGCCCTTATTGCAGATACTGCGCGGGTGAATCAGGAAATCTCTGCACAGCGCCAAAAACTGGAATCCTCACTGCAAAGCGGTTTGGAGCGTCTAACTAAGCTTCGGATTGAGACAGACGCTGCAGTTCTACGTTTGAGTAAGGCACTGCAAACGGCAAATAGTGAACTTGCCCAGGCAACTGCTGACGCGCTACTTTAGAACAATGTTGTCAATCGACCCGGTTGTCAACTACAAGCAAAGCTGAGAATGTACAACCAACTATGAGAATAGATAGGTTTCTATTGTCCCAGATCTTAGATGCATCTCTACTCTCCTAAGGAAGGTCTGCACAACACGCGCATGAGTGTGCAAATACGCTGAATCTGTTGATATTTATAGCGCTCTGGGCCGGTTTTGCTTCAGTTCGGGTGAATGCGGCGTAGATTGGCCGCCGACTTGGCCTGTTTGGCGAACTGAGGACGCACTCATTCCAAGGCAGCCAGCAGTTTGCGCCGCACCAGCCAGAGATTGGCCAATGCAAACAGCGTGTGCAGCTGTGCCGTGTTCTTTATAAACCCTCGGTAGCGCACCTTGGCATGCCCGAACTGGCGCTTGAGAACGCGAAACGGGTGTTCGACCCGCACTCGA
This sequence comes from Xylophilus ampelinus, assembly GCA_036946225.1. Classification (GTDB taxonomy): domain Bacteria; phylum Pseudomonadota; class Gammaproteobacteria; order Burkholderiales; family Burkholderiaceae_C; genus JAKOND01. The sequence goes on along the minus strand of JAQIJO010000001.1, from coordinate 643,071 downwards.
ATGCCCGCTTTCACGCGCTCCAGTTGCTGAATTAGGGCTTCGATCGCTTTGGCCGGATCCAGCAGACGACGTTGGTCTGGCCGCATGGCGATGTGCCAGCTCACGTCGCGCCTGGCATCAGGGCGTTGGCCCGCGCTTTGGTAGCCAACATCAGCATAGACATCGTGGTCGCTTGCACGCACCAGACTGTTGGCCTCGATCACATCATGGGCCGCGCCGCTGGTGCCGCGCACGGTATGCACCAAACCCGAGTCGACGTCCACTCCAATATGGCACTTCATCCCAAAGTACCACTGCTACTCCTTGCGGCTTTGCTTCATCTCCGGGTCGCGCTCGCCGCTGCCGTTCTTGGTCGAGCTGGGCGCTGCAATCAAGGCGGCGTCCACCACCGTGGCGCTCTTGAGCATCACGCCCTTGGCGCTGAGCAGATCGTTGACGGTCTGCAGGATCTGAACGGCCAGCTTGTGCTTCTCCAGTACGTGTTGGAACTGCAGGATCGTGCTCTCGTCGGGCAGTCGCTCATCCCAGCCTTCGAGCCCTGCGAACTCGCGAAACACCGGCATGTCGCGCAGCGCGTCCTCCATCGCCGGGCTCGAGGGGTTGAACCATTGCTACTGAGATGGACCCGACGCCACCTTCGCAGGAGACTGGGCGTCCTCGCAACTTGCTGCTACCGGAGGTTCATCATGGAAGTTGACATTCTGGGAATCGACTTGGCCAAGCGCGTGTTCCAGTTGCACGGTGCCGATCGTCGCGGTCATGTGCTGCATCGAGCCAAGGTCACTCGATCGGAGCTGCTGGAATTCGTTCGGCAACTTCGTCCACGAATCATCGCGATGGAGGCCTGCAGTTCGGTGCACCATTGGGCAAGGCAGTTCCAAGCCATCGGCGTCGAGGTCAAACTGGTCAGCCCTCACTATGTCAAACCCTTCGTCAAAACGAACAAGAATGATCGCAACGATGCCGAGGCGATCGTCGAAGCCGCCTGTCGGCCGAGCATGAACTTCGTGCCGGTGAAGTCGGTCGAGCAGCAAGACATCCAGGCCATCCACCGAACGCGCGAACTGCTGGTACATCAGCGCACCGCACTCATCAACCAGGTTCGAGGACTGCTCGCTGAAAGAGGCATCACCGTGAACCGATCTCCAACAGCGTTCAAGAAGTCCGTCCCCGAAATCCTTGAGCAGGCACAGGGCGAGCTGACCGGTCGCTGTCAAACGTTGCTGCGCATGGCGCTGGATGGGTTCCGCTCCATCGAAGCGCAGATTGCCCAGACAGAAGGATGGCTTGAAGCCGTCATGGAACAGTCCGCGTTGTGCCAAAAGATCGCAGCCATCCCAGGCGTCGGGGTGATGACCGCTACGGCGATGGTGGCTGCGGTCGGCGACGCCAAAGCATTCAAAAACGGCCGACACCTGGCTGCTTGGATTGGGCTCGTTCCACAGCAAAACTCATCAGGCGGAAAGTCTCGCCTGCTCGGCATCAGCAAGCGGGGAGACGACTACTTGCGCAGGCTGTTGATCCACGGGACGCGCTCCGTTCTGATCAGGGTTGCGTGCCGCAAAGATGCACGCAGCTTGTGGCTGCAGGAACTGATCGCCAGACGCGGATACAACCGCGCGACCGTAGCGCTGGCCAACAAGAATGCGCGGATCATTCAATCCGTCCTGAGTGGGCCTGAGAGCTACAGACCGTCGATGGTGGCGGCATAGCAGAACGCTCTCGAACTTTATTCCTGGCCGGGAAAGATCGGCCAACACCCAGCCGTGGTTTTGCGATGCTTCTCAAATGTGATGACACAACCGGTTAGACCAGCGTTCCGTGATCCTGTACTTCATGTGGGCCGAGCGATCAGGCCGAACTGCTGCTAAGGACAGAACGCGCGGATTTCATCAAGGCTGCGGGCAAGCGAAAGCGTTGCCCATCAAGCAAGCCGAATACATGTGTGCAAACCGTTGATCGTCAAACGAGAGGGGCTTGCAAAAGGCGTCGGGGCCATACATGCATGAAATGGATACGAAGCACGGTCTCGCACAGGAACGGCGGGCGGCCCCGCTTGCCCTCGGGCAGGTACGACGACAACCAGTGCCACAAGATCTGCCCACAGCAGGATCCTCTCCATCTCGTCCAAGAATTCCCGCCACCGCGTTCGCTTCGCCGTCATTCCCAAGCCCAGGCTGTGCTGCTTCATGCTCCGTATCGTCTCAAAGCTTCACGACGATGCCAAGCATGTCGTGGGGCGATTTATGCAGACCTTCCCAAGCAACAGCGCTCAATCAGTGGCTGATTTCTGTATACGAACATCCAATTCACACTATTAAAATAGACCGCCGAGTCCGAAATTTTTCAAGGCTTTACGGATGTCGTTGTTTTCGCCCATCCCGTTCTTGAGATCGTTATTTATAGTTCGAATAGCTTTATTTACTTCATTGTTAGGTCCTGGTCCACGTTGGATGTCGTTGATTGCATTATTCCAATTTTGCACCGCGAAGCCGTTTGGACCCATGATTCTTTGCAAATCAACACCGACTGCGCGGAGTCCCTTTACGATTTCATTATTGTCGCCAAAGCATCCGTTGCCTCCGACACCTATCGTAAAGCATTTGTTTAATTCCATCGTCGTTAGACGCCCCCCCGTGCATCCTGCAAACGTCATTGGCTCACCGCCGCTCGTCATGGCGCATTCGACCGCAACAGTAAGCTCAGGATTCAACCCGAGCGCGTTGCCTGCAACGCAACCTGCTACTTGCCAAGCAGAACTAGAACCTGTTTGAGCTTGTTTGCGAAGACAGTTTACTGAAGCGACAATCTTTGGATCAAAGTTTTTTTTCAGCCATGCACAAAGAGTATTTTTCCCAGTCTGTGCCGTTTTCGCGATAACAGCCCTCCGCTTGACTTAGTGCTCTTCTTTCGTTCTCTCCAATCATCGTCTTTGCTAGGCATGTAGAAAGAGATAGCTTGTCTTCGCTTTGACGCATGCATGCATATGCTTTCGTTTGATCAGCGGTCATCATTCTTGGAGCCAAGCAATCCATGAATTCAGTTTTACTTCCTCCGCTAAGGTCGAGACAGCGCTGAGCGTCAGCGGTTTTTGCACTGGCAGGAGGCGAGATACCACGCTGCTGTTCATAAATCTTCTGTGGTATTGGGAAAATTTGACCGTTCGGGGCGATGACCCCCGCACCTGTCGTCATTTGGAAATTCGGCAACGTCGGTTGAATTGGTGGGGCAGGCAATCTGCCGAAAAAGTTGCATTGACCAATTACTTGAGCGCCAGGCTGCCACATGTTGATTTCAATCAGCTGTCCATTCCAAGCCATGAAAAAAGCATTGGTTGTAGGATTTTGAGCCGGCAACCGCATAAAAGTCTGACCCGAGGGATCTCTCACTGAAACTCCTGCATTCATAGGCAAATTCTCCTGAAAAGAGTACCCGGAGTTCATGACAATATACGGAATTCCTCCTCGCGCCATATCTATGCATCTCGCAAAGGGCGCGTCTCCATAGTTTTGTGCATTGGCCGCCCCAATCGTGGCAACAGTGAAAAATAAGAGCAAAACCAGCTTTTGAGCGGAAAAAACGATACGCCATGATATCGACTCCTTTCATTGCAAAAACGGTATAACGCGAGGTCATCCTCAATGTGACCTTGAGACGCTATGTGACGTGCACTGGTGAGACTACGCAGAAGAGCATTGCAGGCGAGAAATTTTATGTTTCTTAATGATTTTCGGAATGTTTTGAGAGCGAAAAATAGGTGAGATCTATTGCAAAATAATGTTTTTAACAGCGAGACCTTTCGCGCTATGCCATCGTTCCTGATCGGCTAAGCGTTGCATAACTCCCCGGTGGGCGCCCTCATCAGAGCCCGAACTTGTTAGTCTCGCGGTATAAGCCAGCCTCCGAGAGCGAAGTACCGCACAACGAACGAGGCCGAGAACAGTGCAGCGCTCAAGCGCCGCGCCTCTATGATGATCTGGCAGGGTCTGGATCTCTTATGGCAGGCGGATGCCAGCGGTGTTCAGGTGGCCCTGCGGTCTTGAGCGAGGCGGCAATCCAGTTCTGCCTGACGCTCAAATGCATGTTCGGCTTGGGTTTGCGCTAGGCCACCGGATTGGCTGAGAGCCTTCTCAAGCTCGCCCAGTTCGACTGGAAGGTGCCCGAATACAGCGCCCTCTCACGTCGCCAGAAGACACTGAGCGTAGCCATCACTGCGCGTCCGAGCCAGGAAGGCTTACACCTGCTGATCGACAGCACTGGCGTCAAGATGCGAGGGCGAGGGCTAGTGGAAGATGCGCAAGCACGGGGCCGAGTACCGCCGGCAGTGGCACAAGGTGCATCTGGGCATTGACGGCCCAGACGCTTGAGATCCGAGCGATTGAAATAACTGACAACGAGATTGGCGACGCTCCCATGCTGCCCGAACTGCTGGTTCAGATTTCCGCAGGTGAGCGACTGCACTCGGTAAGTGCGGATGGTGCCTACGACACCAGCCTGCCATGAAGCGATCGCCTGCCGGCCAAACCATGGGTCGGCCGGAGCGCAGGTCAGGAACGAGATCCTGCGGGCCACCCGCAAGCTCGGCCGCGCGATCTGGAAGAAGTGGAGCGGCTACCACAGGCGCAGCCTGGTCGAGACGAAGATGGGATGCTTCAAGCGCTTGGGAGAGGCGGGTGATGGCGCGGGACTTCGATCGACAGGTCACGGAGCTACAAGTGCGGGCATTGATCCTGAAGCGGTTCACCCGGCTGGGCACGCCGCAGACGGTGCGCGTAGCCTAACTCCATTTGGGGTCAGGGGAAGCTCGACCTCAGACAGGTTTATGCAACGACGCCGATGGGAGATGTCCCATGGTGCGGGCGGAGGTGTCTACGAAGTGAGATTCTGGGTGCGCGACGCACAAGATATGTGACGAGAGGCCGGAGCGATTGTCGAACGTCGACTCACGCACGGACGATAGCCAAATAGGGAGAATTCGATATCCTGTTCTTTGTCATTCTCGCGAACAGCTCGGCCTTAAGTTGTTTTTTCTGCCTCTTATCGAGGTCTCGACAATCCACGATCACGTCTGCATGCAGACAATCGTCTTTCTGCGAAATATCGTAGATCCTTACTCTGCCACGCGATCCGCTGAGCTCAGTGCCACGCACTTCAAGCGCGATGAAGTCTATGGCTCCAATGTACGTTCTATTCGGCTGAGGAGGCCGACCAGAAACTCCGCCCCTCACTCCTGCAGCAAGATTCTCTCCCTTGTCATGCAACTGTGCGATTCTCGGCTTTTCTTCCGACTGACCCATCCGATGCACTGAACATCCCTTGTCAAACGCGTCATTAACCAATGTCTCGTCCAGCTCCAAGACTTTCTCGTTTGACTTGTTGATGTGGATAGGAGAAAAAACAAAGCGCATGAGCTTTTCGTGATCTGCCACAGCGCCGGGCGAGTTTGCTCCGACACGGCAAGCCTCGCACTTTCCGTCGGGATCGACCTCTAGAACATAAGCTACCAAGTTCTTAGGATCCCCTTCGTAAGTGCCAATCTGAGTGCATGCCATTACGCTTATTCGAGAAGAACACGAGCTAGTTCGTGCGGAACGGAAGAGGCACTTCTCCAGATGCCCGACTTAGAATTTTCCCCGTCCGACATAGCCCAAGGGAACTCACCATCCTCGTCGAAGTCGACACTGATGTAATTCTTATTTTTCCTCCAACATGCTGCGAACGTTCCATTGTTTTGAAGAATGACCTTGGGCACTGGAAAGTCTCTTGCATCGAAAAGGAAAGCGGTCAGTGTCTTTGCTGCAATATCGAACTGCGACATACTCGGCGCACTCACATCGGATTGCGATAGGTTCGTCGGATCGTCCCTCAATTCGGACATAGCTAGAGCTATTTCGGCCACCTTCTCCGTGAACTTCGGAAAAATCCTGTTCGGAAAATCCGCCAAGTAGCTTGGAGCTTCTCTGACGAAACGAACAACACCAGAATGCGACGGACTAGAAATACTCATTGAAACCACGGAAGCGTCAATTGCGTAGTCTGTGGTGGCTTGAGACGGAGAAAAAAGAATCGACTGCCCCGCCAAGTAGTCCGACATAGGTAGATGATTCAATCTCATAGACCCTCTCTTTCGCATAGGCCGATATTTACACAAATATCGGAGTCTAGCAGCTCGCAAAGCACGGCTTTATTGATCGCGTGCAATTCATCAAGCGATGACGATATTTCCGGTAATTCGACTGTTCGGGGTTTTTCGACACTCGAATCCTGAAAAAGCATCCTATGTTGACCACCAATTTCGAAAGACAAAGACCCCCCCTCAACATTCTTTAAATCAACTGCTAGAAGGTTATGAGTCAATTTCCCCTCTTCGAGTCCGTGAAACCAACTTTGTTTAATGCTCCAGGGAAAAGCTTGCTCTAGAACATGCGGACTTAGCCAACGATTCTCTGAATTAAAAAGTCGCCGCATCGCCTCGATAGCATCTTGCGTATCGGCGGCGAAACGGTCATGATATTGAACGCCGACAGCCTGGACAAAATTGGTCTTGGTAGCAATTCGTAGAATGGATTCCATGAATGCCAAGGCCTTCGGTTTAACGCTGCTCCATCTGTCGTAAGCCATGCAGTTGCATGTCAAGAACTCAGGATGCACGATCAACGCCCACGCAGGAGATTGCCCCTCGCCTGGCTGGATCATCTGAAATCCTCTTTTTCGCGCTGCATTGAAAGCCGAACCGGAATTTTCTACCTGTATGCTAACCCCTTGTATTTCCCTCACTACAGGGAAAGAACTTTTCAAGTCTACAGAACTCTCGTAAAAGCTCTCTATTTCCCCAATAACGTTGTCATCAAGCGGTTGTGTCCACTCCACAGCCAATGCCATCACTTCGATGGCATGTTCGCCGGATGCTGGACTAATAGAAAAATCAGAAATCGTCATGCGTAGTGCTCAAAAGTCTCGAATCCGTCTTCACGGGTTCGGACAAAGCCAAAAAGCGCGAAAAGCCGACATCGACAGTCTCGATTCGCTATCCGCGAAGCATCCTGCCAGGTCAAGCACGGGGATCCGCATCCATGCGCAACCTTGGATGCGCCCGTACTCAGAACGCGCATCAGCTGCGGGACTTCAGACATGTCTGTAAGCCAATCTCGCTGCTCGACTTTTTTTACCAGCGCCGACCGCATGTCCCGGCAAACGAGCTTCCATATCCATATGAGGTTGATATCTTGAGTTAGAAGCCTTGAAGAAGTCATATGTCCTCAATGTCGTCTCCCTGAAACCGAGCGTTGCTTCGCGCTGTACACCCTTCCAGCGCTCGATACGGTTGGCCTACAAGAGGCGTGTCATCGACGGTCAGCAACAGTGGCGACGAGCTTTACGAATGCTCAAGTGGACTGACAAACGTGCTTTCACGTGCTGAGCTGTCCTGCAGGACGTCCAAGTTATGGTGAAGTCTCATCCGAGTCTCAATGTTCATGCCCATAGCATGCAATGGGATCACGTTGCTTGCAAGGAACTTGATCGGTCACGCTGCTGACCCTTGACGGTACGGACCATGATGCACCGTACCGAGGCGAACAAGAAGCCCAGGGTCCGAGGATAGCGTTGCTGTGACTAAAGCTCGGACTGATGCACCGTGAAAGAACCTTTTTTTGCGCGAACCCAGAGGCACCTGCGTGGTGGTGCCGGTCCAGACTGATCCGTGGGCCAGTGCGTTCTGGCCGCATCGATAGCGATTCCAGCCTGGTGAAACTGCCGTCGGCCAGCTAGAGCGCTTTCACGCAGACCTGCCAGACCACCCTCGACATGACAGGCGGAGAGAGTCAAGATAGCGGCTATGTTTGGCCAGGCATCAGGAGGCGGACATGGCATGGCATCAAGGACAGGCATACGCGCAGGATCTGTGCGACCGGGTACTGGCCGCCGAGGGATCAATCCACGAAGTGGCCGAGCGCTTTTCGGTGAGCGAGTCGTATGTGGCGCGGGCCAGTTCGCGTTGAAGGCGGCTGGGCCAGGTGAAGGCGATGCCGGACCTGACGCTGGCGCAGTTGCGTGAGTGGATCGCGCATGAGAATGGCTTGCGCGTAGGAATAACGCCTTGTGGAAGAATATTGCGCGGCTGGGTCTGACGCTAAAAAAAGACCCTGCACGCCGGCGAGCAAAGCCGCCCCGATGTAGCCGCCGCACGCAGTGCATGGGTGGCCGAGGGGGAGGCGTTGCCCACTGGCCAACTGGTCTTTCTCGACGAGACATGGGCCAGGCCGCAAGGCCGCCTGGGTGGCGCATGCCCGGCGAAAGTTCGACGAGTTGGCCAAGGCCGGCACCACATGTCCCGCGTTGACCCCTACGCGCTGTATACACGTCGGATACAAGCGCGAACACGTTCGACCCGGAAAAAGCATGTCCGAGGGAATAGCTGTATCTTTCTACAGGGATTACACTCAATGGTGTAATGGCTGGGGTAAATTTTCGGTTATAAGATGGCTACACAGACTGCTGAGCGCTTCCTTCATCCGCATCCTATCGAGGCGATTGACCTGTTCTGCGGGGCCGGTGGTTTGTCCTGCGGACTCGCGCACGAGGGTGTCAAAGTCGTAGCCGGCTTTGACTTGGACCCGTCCTGCGAGTATCCATATACGGCGAATCATCCCGGGGCGCGTTTTTTCTTAGGCGATGTCGTAGACGTCACAGGCGATCAACTGGAATCTTTGTGGTCTCCCGGGGTGATTCGACTACTTGCGGGATGTGCCCCTTGTCAGCCTTTTTCCAGCTATGCGAACACAGCGACTGTCGATGAAGCCAAATGGAGATTGTTGAACGAGTTCGCTCGTTTGGTCGGTGAATGCAGCCCCGATCTCGTAACGATGGAAAATGTACCTCGCCTTCAAAGTACAGCTCCGTTCAAAGAATTCTTGGATGCCCTGAAGCGCGGGGGGTATCAGGTTGCTTACGGTGTAGTCAATGCCGCCGACTATGGAGCGCCACAGCAACGCAAGCGGCTGATGCTGGTGGCATCTAAGCTGGGGCCCATCTCTATGCCTAGTCCGACGCATAAGGGTTCGAAAAGCTGGGTGACAGTACGGCAAGCAGTCCAGCACCTACCGCTGATTGCGGATGGCCAGCAATGCGAACGAGATCCTTTGCACCTTGCCTCTACTTTGTCACCTCTCAATCGCAAACGCATTCGAGCATCGCTTCCCGGTGGCACGTGGCGGGACTGGCCAGAGGAATTGGTGGCCGACTGCCACAAACGTGAAAGCGGAAAACACTCGGCAGGTGTTTACGGACGTATGGAATGGGATCGCCCTGCGCCCACGATGACCACCTTATGCAACGGGTATGGCAACGGTCGCTTCGGTCATCCCGAGCAGCATCGCGGTATTTCGCTGAGGGAAGCCGCTATTTTCCAATCTTTCCCTAACGATTACCGATTCGTACCGGAAGGTAGTCCCGTGGTCGTAAAAACCTTGGGACGTCTTATCGGCAACGCCGTCCCCCCGAAGCTCGGTCAAGCGGTCGCACGTGCCCTTCACGCCTCAATCGTCGCGGCAGGCGCGTCTACGATGGATGTCGTTGCACGCGTCACGCAAGTCGCCGGAGCAGAGGCCGACTGAGGATCCGCTAGATAACGCCGATTCTGAAGAAATTCGTCCACATCTTTCATTACTGCAGACAGGATTTTGAACACGTTTTTAGCGTCGTTTTTCAACTCTTCGAATCCGAGCTCTCTTCCCATTTCCGCGAAGCTTCTTTCGCCGTGTGCCAATTGATTCCTACGGTTTTTGGCTTTTAACAGCGCCTCGCTGCTTAGATGCGACGGCGCTTTTTCTTCGTCGTTGTCCACAACCCCGAACCGCCGCAACTGATCGGCGATCGCACGGCTGTCGACGTTGCCCGAAATACTGGATGTCCTCTTGTCTTTGGCTTTTGTCAAAGCTTGCCAATCTTTGATCCAAACGCTGAAAAGCGTTTCATGGAAAGGTGCCTTGATATCCAATCTTTCCAAGCCACCCTTACGCTGTTTGAAATGCTGCGTGATGGCCATTAAAAGCCTTCGATTCAGTTGATCAACTCCTTTGCAGTTCTTTCCTATAGCGTCGTGCATTTCGTCCAAAAGCTGAACCAAAGTCGCCTCCATAGCGCTATACAAGAGTAAATACAGATTGGCCTTTAGCGTATGTGTCACGCGCTTCGCAAGCACCAGACGGCGATTAGCACGTTTCGAATCTATAAAGGAATCATTCTCCAAAGCCAGTTCGAGAAAACGCAAATAACCGACGACTTCACGCGCTCTGACCCGCAAAAGGGCAGCTGTTAATTCGACGGAGGTGCTCATCAGAATAATCCAGGCTGATCAGCCACTTCGGTGTCTTCAGGTGCATCATCGTTGGCGCTAGCCTCGACAACAGACGTTTCGGGATCCTCCTCGACAGCCCTCCCTAGTAGATGATCGCGCACATAGTGAATTCGGTTGATCAACTTTGGACGAGAATTGCTCGCATCAGAGCGGGTGTGCTTGATAAATTCAGGGCTGTCCAGCCAGTCGCCGACAAAAGTAGGCTTCAAGTCCGGTCGTTCCCGAAGTGCCAATGTCACGCCCACCGCAATGGCTTCGAATCGAATTCGCGGAACGGTATTGTAATTGACCCTCTTGAATCCGTTAGGAAAGTAAGTATCCACGAATTTCAGCATCGCCAAGAACTCCGCCTTCAACTCTTCGTCATCAGTGACGTCATTTTCAGAATTACATTTTTTCAAGTAACTCGTCAGAAAATCTTCGACACTTTTCTGGAAATTCTGGTAGTCGTTAGTGTATGCGAAATAACGTAATGCCAATTCTTCGTACTCTTTGCGTTTCGCGTTTCGCTCGCTGAGCGGCACGATTTTCTTGAAGAGTTCGATTGATGCACATTCGGTGATCATTTTCATGAAACGGCCGTCTACCACGCCACGGCGCACTTCCATGCTGGTCAACTTGGTCCCTCCGGAATTGAGACGATCGAACATCTCTCGGCGTGCCTGTTCGTCTGCTTTGTCTGTCAATTCGATTACTCGGACCGTCGATCTTTTGAATCGTAGTTGTCGAGGTTTTGCCAAGTCGGAAAAGCGCATTCCATTGGCCTGCGTCAACCGCACCAAGTTCTGAAGTCGCAATCGATTGGATAGAAAATTGTCCAGCGTACGCACCCGTTGCGACCCGTCGATGATCTCTAATGCGCCTGCACGATCTCCCTCGCCTACGTCGGCAGCGAAGATAAACGGTACAGGAAGTCGAATCAAGATCGACTCTATGAATCGCGACTGCTGCTTGGCGCTCCAAACCATTTCACGCTGGTAGTCCGGTATGAAAAGCTCGGAGGTATCGGTTTCTCGCTCTTCAGTAAATTTCTGCACTAGGACTTCGATGGGCCACTCACGGATTTCGTAATCCGTTATTTTTTGCAGCTCCGTAATCTGAGCCTCGACAGCATTGGCTTTTTCGGATTCGGATCCCGAAAAAATTTCCTGACTCATATAAATACCTTTCTAGAACTCTTATCCAATAATTTCCTACACCGGTCTTCTCGCTCTGAAATCGCATTACTCGGGCTTAGATCACGACCCGATCTTTTCAGACAGCCATGCACCGCGACGAATTAACTCGCTCAACGCTTTTGCCGTCGAATCGAGTCGGTCGCCTTTGGTTTCGCATTCCCAGACCGTCGCGACTCTCCAGCCTGCAGCCTCCAGTTCTTGGAGCTTGCGCGCGTCGCGTAATCGATTCGCCGAGATCTTTTCAACCCAATAGTTCAGATTTGACGAAGACGGCCGTCCGGCGCGGCATTCGTGCCCGTGCCAAAAGCAGCCATGCACAAAGACTGCGGTCTTGTATTTGGGGAAGACGATATCGGGTCGACCGGGTAAGGTCTTCGGATGAAGTATGTAACGCAGACCGTCTGCATGCAATTTCTTGCGCAGCCGGACTTCGGGGGTCGTGTCTTTCTGACGGACGCGCGCCATGAGTGCGCTGCGAGCTGCCTTAGTCAGAGTGTCGGTCATATGTCTTCGAGTCAATTATCCAAGCACTCTATCCGAAACACCTGCATGCCGCTGTCTCGCAGCTCGACTTGATGTTCGAAAAGAAGAAATGATATCGGAGCCACCGAGTCGAATGGCGCAGAGATCAGGAGCCCCTATCACGACGCGAAGTTCCCTGCCTGTCTTCTGTCATCGCCATCTACTGCACTAAGGGCAGATGGGTCGCAGCGTTCGAGCTCGTCGATTTCTTCTATACATCTTTATTTGGTTGCCTTCGCAGTTTCTATCCGACTACGAATCAGTCTCACGAATTCCTCAGGCTCGACCGAACTCGCATCTGCAAGCTTGAAAAGGACTGCCAACGAAGGCTGATTCCTCCCGGACTCCAACTTTCCGACGAACGTGCGATCGACACCAGCACGGAGCGCAAGCTGTTCTTGGCTGAAACCGCAGTCTCGTCGGATGTCCTTGAGAACACTAGCAAAGGCAGCTAGCAGCGCTTCGTCACGGGCCTGGGTCATGCAATTGACTCTCCCGCAGGGTCGGCATATAGTCGACGGCAAATACGCTCCGGAATATTTGCACATGAACCGCTACATCGGTGTCTCCATGGCCATGACAGCAGCCTCTCCCTCCAACTGAGACGATAGGTCGTCGACCGACGACCTCCATCACTCCATTTTTTGATCCTCGCCGCTGCGACTGCCGGTCGTGGCATGGACGAGTCTTGCCTGTTGAAAAGTCATCGAACTTGTCGGTGCGCTCGATCTTGGCGATTCGTTGTTTCAACCTGGAGTTTTGTCATGTCGACTTTTGCCCTGCTGCGTCCGTCTCAGGCGCGTTCCCACTCCCTCGCCAAAGTGCTACTGCCCCTCGCAGTGGTCACGTTCTGCGCAGGAGCCTTCGCTCAATCCCCTCCTGCAACCGCATCAGCGGTCTCGCCCCTGACATCGGATCAGGTGCAGGCACGACTGTCTCAGTCGCGACCTGCTGCAGTCGATGAGGTACGCCTGATGCTGGCTCCAGTAGCCGACTCGCCGTATCTCGTGCTGAGGAATGAAGAAGGAGCGACGCTGCCGACGAAGGTTCTGTTCGTCTGCGGTATAGCGGCGCCTCGATTCGCTGGCGGTGAGATGGTCGCCCAATGGGCCCGTACCGAGCGCGATGAGGACACCGGCATCATGTTCGTGCACCTCGACGACTGCCGCGCAACATCTGCTGCACAAGCGTTTTGAGCAGGGGGATCTATGACCCATCGTCCTTCCTTCCTGCATTCCTGCGCGTCGAAGGCCCTGGCCGCACTGCTGCCTATCATCTCCCTTCCCGTCCTCGCCGCTGATCGCATCGAACCCGGCCCTCAGGACATCCGCGACTACCTCTGCAATGTCAGCCAAGTCAACTGGGATGGAACGGGGTCCAATCTCTGGACCCGCACGGCCCGTGGCGGCAAGTTCCAGGCGGTCTCTGCGCGCCAGGTCCGTGTGGTGTCCTCATCGCCTGAAGCCGCTGCTCACGAGTTGTATGGCTTCTACCAAGTGACCGCGCCGCAGTACCCAGGCATCGATCGGGGCAAGTCGGCTCAAAAGTACGTGGTGGACACCTGTGTCGATGATCCGGCCAGCAGCCGGGGCGTCAAGGTGCAGTCCGTGCCGCTAGAGCGCTACCGATTCCTGCAACGCGACAAGGATTTCATCGAACTCTTCCTCGCGATGCACAAGGATCCGATCGCGGACGAGTCGTTGGTGCAGCTCTACAACCGCCGCGTCCGCGTGCCGGTCGACGCATTCGAAAAACGGGCCTTCGTGCAGAAGCAAGTCGCGCAGATCCGTGAGAAGGTCAAGGCGACCGTACCGGGTCCCGTCTACGTGACTTCGCAGCTCTCGGTTCTGGCCAAACCCTACGACTTCGACCAGAACCGGTTCGACCTCGGCGACCTCACCCGCGTCGAATACAGCTACAGCGCGGACAACGAAGAGCCGGTGATGCCGCACTTCAGCGTGTCGGATCCGGGCAACCTACGGTTCTACACACCGGCCAATCTGGAGGAGGCCAAACGGATCGAGCAGGCCCGGGTGGCTAGGGGCGTCACGGTGCGAACCTATATCCAGCCGACCAAGGCTTGGCTGGCAGAGGGCCGGCCACAGATCAACGGCGTGATCGCAGCGATTGAGCTGCGCGACAAAAAGGACGCAGTGCTGATGCGTTCAGTGGCGCGATGAAGGCGATCAATCCAAAGAACCGGCCCATGTCGGCCGCCTCCACGACCCATCGTCGGATCAGATACAAGACCCGATTTCTCCGGATCTGCGCCTTGACAGCGATCTGGGGATACAGCCTCGCCATACAGGCGATGCCGAAAACGCTGACGCTGGAGCAGGCGGTGACATGTTAGCGCCGATGTAAAACTGACCCACTGTGCCGAAGTAAAAGTGACCCACCTGGGACACGATGGCGGCCTTTTGAAGGCTGCTGATGTTGACTCAGGAGCAAGCAGTGGAGATACGAGTGATGGCCCGCAGGGGCGAGAGTGTCAGAGCGATCGCGAAGCAGTTGGACTGCTCGCGCAACACCGTGCGCAGGTACCTGCGCGATCAAGATGCGCAGCGCTACGGCCCGCGCGAGCCGAGGGCCTGCAAGCTCGACGCCTACCAGTCCTATCTGCGCGAGCGTGTCGAGCAGGCCCGCCCGCGCTGGATCCCGGCGACCGTGCTGCTGCGCGAGATCCAGGTGCGCGGCTACACGGGCGGCATCAGCCAGCTCAAGGCGTTCCTCGCACCGCTCAAGAAGTCCGAGCCTGAGCCGCCGGTGCGCTTCGAGACGCCGCCGGGCCAGCAGATGCAGGCCGACTTCACCTACGTGCGCCGGGGCCGTGATCCGCTGCTGGCGATGGTCGCCACCCTAGGCTACAGCCGTGCGAGCTACGTCAAGTTCGTGGCGTCCGCGGGCGAGGACGTCGCCACCCTGTGCACCGGACTGCGCGAGGCGTTCGACTACTTCGGCGGCGTGCCCGAGCATGTGCTCTTCGACAACACGAAGGCCGTCGTCATCGAACGCGATGCCTACGGCGAAGGCCAGCACCGCTGGAATGCCGAACTGCGTGAACTCGCCGACAGCTGCGGCTTCAAGCCTCGGCTGTGCCGTCCTTACCGCGCCAAGACGAAGGGCAAGGTCGAACGCTTCAACGCCTACCTCAAGGGCAGCTTCGTGGTCCCGCTGGCGGCGACGCTGGAAGCCAGCGGGCTGCGGCTCGATGCCCACCTGGCCAACATCCACGTCCGGCGTTGGCTCGACGAGGTCGCCAATGCCCGTGTGCATGCCACGACCAAGGCGGTGCCGGCAGTGCGACTCGCTCAGGAGCGAGCGGTCATGTTGGCGGCACCCGCGCTGGAGTCGCCGCCACCAGTACGCCAGCGTGTGGTCCTGCCGCTGCAAAGCCTGCAGCATCCGCTCTCCGTCTACGACGCTTTGCTGGAGGTGGTGTGATGGGCCTGCAGCACGACCGCATCGCCGAGCTGTGCGACCAGCTCAAGCTCGTCCGGCTCGCCGGCGACTGGCCCGCCCTCGCGCAGGACGCGGCGCGCGACGGCGCCAGCTTCGCAGACTTCCTGGAGAAGGTGCTTGCGAGCGAGCAGGCGGGCCGCGAGGAGCGCAAGCGCACGGTGCTGATGCGGCTCGCGACGATGCCGGCCATCAAGACCCTCGAGCAGTTCGACTGGGCCCAAGCGGGAGGTGCCCCGAAGGCGCAGATCGTCGAGCTTGGCCACCTGGCCTTCGTCGAGCGCGCCGAGAACGTGGTGATGCTCGGGCCCAGCGGCGTGGGCAAGACGCACATCGCGCTGGCGCTGTGCCAGCGTGCCGTCATAGCAGGGCACAAGGCGCGGTTCATCACGGCGGCCGACCTGATGATGCAGTTGGCCGCGGCCAAGGCCCAGAACCGGCTCAAGGACTACTTCAATCGCGCGGTGCTCGGGCCGAAGCTGCTGGTGGTCGACGAGATCGGCTACCTGCCGTTCGGTCGCGACGAGGCCAACCTGTTCTTCAACGTTGTGGCCAAGCGCTATGAGCGCGGCTCGATGGTGCTCACCAGCAACCTGCCGTTCACGCAGTGGCACAGCGCCTTCGCCGACGACCAGACGCTCACCGCCGCGATGCTCGACCGGCTCTTGCACCACGCCCACATCGTGCAGATCAGCGGCGAGAGCTACCGATTGAAGGACAAGCGCAAGGCCGGCCAGACGGCCAGGAGGGCGACGGCAACGGCATGACCGGCGCCGCGCTGCTCGGCCGCTACGGGCTTCGCCCTGCGCAGCCGAGCCGCGCGAGGAAGCAGACCCCGGGTGGGTCAGATTTACTTCGGCGATCCGACGGGAAGTGGGTCAGATTTAAATCGGCGTTGACAGTGACAGAGGGAAAGGCCCTGAAGAACTGCCCGAAGAGGGCCATCGGCGTGATCGAGTCGGTGAGCGCGGTCGATGCGAACGCCGGATTGACCACCCGACCCGGGGGGCCGGTGTACCTGATGTTCATGAGCCGAGACAGTGTCGACGCGCCGGTCGTGGGACCGCTGGACCGGATGCCGACACCCGCGCAACTCGAAGCGCTCAAGGGTCAGCGCATGTGCGTGCTGTCCTGACGACGTAGCGCGTCTCGTCGGCGCTTTGCCGGCACCGCCGTCGCTCGCGGATACGCATTCGCAGAGCAGGCAGTGCCGGCGATCTCATCTTTTTTGTGATGCCCGCCCATCAAGGGCGGTGCGAAGCCTCGCCCTTCCCTTTTCTTCGGAGTTCTCATGAACCTGCGTCTTTCCCATACAGCCTTCCTTCCACTCTCCACCCTGCTGCTGCTTGCCGGCTGCAGCGGCGAGCCATCCTCCGGCGACATCGAGAAGGTGGTCCAGTCGAGCGCCCTGCAAATGAACAAGCAGATGGGTCCTTGGACAGGGAAGAAGGTCGAAATCCACAGCGTCAAGAAGCTCGGCTGCAAATCCGATTCTTCCAACGCCTATGTGTGCGATGTGGAAGCCGACATCACGCACCCCATGGCAGGACGCAACAAAGGCGTCTCTCAAATCCGGATGGTCAAGGGCTCTGATGGATGGATGGAAAGCCGATAGATTTCACAATCTTCATTCACGCGAGCCGAGCAGGTACGCACAGTGTGCGAAACGCACCTCAACGGCTCAACTTCCTCTTGATCTCCATCCAGCCTTGTGCCCAGTCGACAAAAAGCGGCAGGCTCATGCTGGCTGGCAAGGTGTTTTCGTCGCGATTTTCATCGTCGTCGCATACCCTTGATGACGCTTCAGACCTGCCATCGATCGAGCGATTCCATTCAACTGCCTGCTTTCGAAGCTTGATGAGAAAGCTCGGATGCAGAAGTGGCGGGACATCGGCCAGGGTGACCGGTTGACCGCGCTGCTGCAAGGGCACGATGCACTCGCTCAAAACACATAGATGCTCTTGCAGCATCTGTGGCGCTGCGCAATCCACGCAAAGAGTCTCGAAATGGTCTACTGGGTTATTGAGGTTTTCAGAGACTTCGGAAAGCTTGGATGATCTATCGGGACGGGCACCGGCACCATAACTCGTCCACATTCTGAGGCGGCCTGCAGCTCCGCATTGCCGGCACGTGCACTGCGACGCGGCCACTGTCTTTCGCAGGATTCCCCACACGACATGGTCCGCGGCCGGGTCCAGGCCGAACTGAATTTCGGTGTCGCCTGCGGTGTAGGCCATCGAAAGGACAGCTTCGAATCGATTGATTCTTTGCCGTTGAAACGGCGCGATTTCGCAGGGTTGGACTTGCGCCGCTGAAAGCGACTCCTGTCGACGTCTCTCTACAGCGAGCGTTGTCCGCTCTGGCGGCTCCATCACGGCTACGAGTTTGTCGACCGTCTTCGAAATCAGTCTCCGCCAACCCGGGGGAGTTTGAGCCATCCAATTTTCGAAGATCTTCCGCACCACCTTGATCTCGACAGAATCACGTCGCCGGGCGCGTGCTGTGCGGGCACATTGAAGTCTTCTGTGTCGCTGGAGATGAATTCCGCTGCACACAGACGACGCTTTCGGATTGGGCATGTGAGGCTCTGAAATGTGCAGCATGCTGCTTTTTCCCCTTTTCAATTCGGCCGAACTCAGCGAAATCCCATCCGCTGCGAAGCTGCAACGATCGGCGGTACATCCTCTGGGATGAGCATTCGTCGCCCCGATCGTGCGGCGCATGCGAATGCATCGGTCATTCGTTTGATCAACTCCCGAGGAGTGCTCTGCGTGAACGCGTCGATCACGGCATCCGACGGTCTGGGCTCGAAATGAGGCCCCCATGGCTGGCGCTGAACCAGGTCGGCGTACACGTTTCGCACGATCGTGCGTAGCTGCACCGCGTCTGGTGCGGGTATATAGAAGATCTGACAACGCGAGCGCAATGCTGGGTGGAGGTCGTCGTCACGATTGGACGTTGCGATCCATCGCACCCCGCATAGGTTGAGCGGCATCTTGATCCCCTCATCCAGAAATTCCCTGGCCGTGTGCGGCTCCCACAATGAGTAGAGAGGACCGAGCGGATCTCGCCGCTGGTCCGAGCCGACCTTGTCGAGTTCGTCCAGCAGCACCAACGGATCGACCGCTTTGCCGAGCGCGACTTCACGCACCAACTTTCCCGGCCCACCTCCGTCGTACATCGGATCAAGTCCCCCGAGCGAGAAAGAGCCTGTGGCATGACTCATGGGGAAGTTGATGAAGGGAACTGCCAACACCTCCGCAAGCGCCATCGCGAAAGCGGTTTTGCCGACGCCAGGCTCTCCAACCAGCAACAACGGCGGGAATTGCAATGCGCTGCCAGACTCCAGATGCGCGAGCGCGGTTCGGCCATGCAGGTAGTCGACTACGGCGCCGAAGTTGGGGAACCGATCCAGCAACCCAGACATGGCCTTCAACGAAGGCGCAGCATTCATGAGCCGGTGGGAATCGGTGCCGGCTAGCGAAGACAGGAAGGTCCGTACGCTGCGTCGCTCTCGATCGCGCTCCTGCGGCATTCGGACCAATGTATCGGCGAGCGTTTGCCGGTCATACAACTGCAGCATCAAAGGATGAAAACGCACATCCGAAATGCTCGGATCTACGACATCCGCCGTGTCTTCGATGTCGGCAGATGCGCGGAAAGGATCTTTCACAGCAGGCAACGCTGGTTTCAACGAATCCTCCTCACGTTCTGAGCCTTGCAGCCCGCCTGCTGTCCCTCGTTCGTATTGCTGCCACGACGGCGATTCATCCAAAGGCTTATGTTGCGATCCAGAAGCCGAAGCAGCTAGCTTGGCGATGCAATCGGCCAGCCTGCGCCGATCGGCACAGACGCGCAAAGGCTGGAAGAGACGCGTCAGTTCAGGCATTCGAACTCGATCTGCCCCGGGCATGGCGTATCTCGATTTTTTTCTTCCCTCTGGGCGGAGTGCCTTGCCTTTGTGGTCGCGGGGTTTGTTGCGACTGTCCATCATGCAGCCCGGTTGAGTTCTTGGAACTGACGGTAGTATTCCTCCCGCAAGCCGAGTGCCTCAGGCAGTTGGCGCTTGCGGCACGCGCCCTCGAAACCGAGGCGCCGCGAATATTCGATGCCTAACGACGCATGGGCGCACAATCGCACAAGGTAGGGCTCCAGCAGTTCGAGCACGACTCGCGCATTCGAATTGCGGTAAGACAAGACGAACTTGGAACGCACGACGTTCGGTACCGGCCGCAACGCCTGCAGATTGGAAGGCACACCCATGATCGACTGGAAATGTTCCAAGGTTCTTGTGGAGTCCTGTCCGATGTGGAGTTCGAGCGAGTAATACGGAGGTGCATGCGAGGCAATTCCAAGGTTTCGCTTGACGATGCGAATGCGCCCTTCACCATCCAAGAAACCCGCGGCCCATCCCAGATTGGTACGAGAATGCGTCGATCCGTTTTTTGTATTTTGAATCGATGCGTTCATGATGCGACCCTTCCTGATCTGGAAAAGACGTGAAGTGGCACGTCAAATTCAATGCGGGGCTCATATGCAGCGCCAGCGACGCGACGGAATATCATGCGAATATTCATAGATCCTCCTGTATGCCAAGTTGGCATATGCAAAGATTATCAATATTTCCCCACCCAAAACAGGCCAATATCAATTAGCCATAATTCTTACTGTCGGCAACTGGAATACATAAATCGTTCATGAAAGCGAATCCCTCCCCCTCTCATATCGCTGATAGATACATCATTCGTTTTCCGGAAGGCATGCGCAATAAAATATTGAATGTTGCAAAAACAAACAATCGCTCCATTAACGCCGAAATCATTACCCGGCTTGAATGCACTTTTCGCAACGAATCTGCCGCCAATGATTCTTTGGCAGCGCAATTACTGACTACTCAAGTCCAGTTGGACCTTGCCGATTTCGCCATTCAAAACATGGCATTACGTAGGAAATTGAGAGAAATAGGCAATGCACTGCTAGATCTGGCAACTGGAACGGAGCAGCAGATTCAGGCCAATGAGCCCACATTGCTGGAGAAACTGAAGAATATTGGCTCGGAAGCCCTTGAACTGGAATCTGAAGAGATAGATCCAAGCTCGACAGGCTTAGAGCAGTGGGTGGAATCACAAAGGCGTAAAAATGCAATTCTGGAACAATTGATTTTGTTAGATCAGCAAAAATCTCACACCTAGGAGTTCAGGGCCACCGAAGAATAATAAGAATTACGAACATCTCACTCGGACGCAGTTGCGCCGGATCAGCAATTCCATATAAACCAAAGCCCCATAGTACAATTTACATACTTTATATTTAATAAAATATTGAGTCGCAGCCACAAAAGAAGCAGTCATCCGATTCATCATAGATTGGCCTCATCCCAAATAGATGATGACGAATGAAGAATTCCACTTCGTTAGACCGCATCAGTTTCCAGTCAAACGAAGCTCGACACCTGCTGCGCCATATCCAACTTCTTTTCCAATACTCCTGTGATTGCGTTTTCCTGATGACACTGGTTCCAGTCACAAACGTGCTTGCCTGATGGCCGCCGCCTTCCCGCATCCACCGGGTGGGAAACGGGGATTGCGGTGGCGACGCAGATAGCCAATGATGAGCATGTAAGAAACCTCTGAACGAACCACAGAGCATTTCAATCGGTCCTCTCCCTACGCCTTCTACGCGCCCTGCGCACGGCTTCCACAGTGAAAGGCTGCCCCGAGCACCATGCCCAAGAACATCCTGATCTTCTCCGATGGCACCGGTCAGTCTGGAGGTTTGCGACCGGACCAGAACTTGAGCAACGTCTACAAGCTCTATCGCGCCTGCCGCTCGGGGCCTGAAAGCCCGATCGATCCGGCGGAGCAGATCTCGTTCTATGACGCTGGCCTCGGGACCGAGAAAGACGAGGGCAA
The DNA here is from genome assembly GCA_036946225.1 of Xylophilus ampelinus. Lineage (GTDB taxonomy): Bacteria > Pseudomonadota > Gammaproteobacteria > Burkholderiales > Burkholderiaceae_C > JAKOND01. The sequence goes on along the minus strand of JAQIJO010000001.1, from coordinate 621,643 downwards.
GATCCCGTTTCGTCCGATCCAGAAACTTCGAAAGCTCTGGAGCAGCGTGACCGGGATCGGAATCAGCCGAAACATTTCAGATTGCTATGCTGCGATCCTGAAGCATTACGAGCCGGGAGACCGAATCTTCCTATTCGGATTCAGCCGTGGAGCCTATACCGCACGTTGTGTCGGCGGGGTCATGTCGCTATGCGGCATCCCGGTACATGGTGTTGATGGCAGCCCCCCTGCCTCGCTACGGTAGGTCACTACGGCAGATTGCCGACGAGGCCGTGCAGCAGGTATACGAACACGGCGCGGGATCCGATACTCCGCAACGGCGTCAGGAACGACTCGAAAAGGCACGTCGTTTTCGCGAGAAGTATGGAAGTCAAGACGCGGAAGGCACCGCCAATGTCGTGCCGTACTTCATCGGTGTCTTCGACACGGTCGCAGCTCTCGGCGCTCCAGGGCCGCGCCGCGTTTTGCTGGGACTGGGGCTGGCACTGTTCGTATCCGCCATCTCTATGGCGTTGGCTTTCATACTGGCGCTCGTAACAGGCATCACGTTCGGCGTGCTGTTCGCCGTGCTATTCCTGGGAAGCCTCCTGAGCATAGGTGTCAGCTATCTCCGGTCGCACTTCAAAAGTATCCGGAACTTCCCCCAGCAGGGGGATTTCCGTTATCACTTCGCGGCTTGGCGGTTTCGCTTCTACGACAACAATCTCAACACGAGGGTGCGCTACGCCCGGCATGCCATAGCGATCGATGAAGACCGCAAGGATTTCGATCGCGTCCTCTGGGGCTCTCTCGAAGACCGTCCAGAGCGCGTCAATGAGCCTGAATGGTTGCGCCAGGTGTGGTTCGCAGGCAATCACTCGGACGTCGGTGGCAGCTATGCCGAAGACGAATCGAGACTCTCTGACATCAGCCTAGACTGGATGGTGGGCCAGGCCACAGAATTGCCGCATCCCATACTTTTCGATCGCTCCAAGCTACGTCTTTCCCCGTCGTCAAGCGGCATGCAGCATTGCGAGATCCAGTCCATGCGGGAAATCTATCCGGACTGGTGGCCCCGTAAGCTGCGTTTCACTTACGCCCGACAGCTACGCGAAGTGCAAAGCGATGCGCCACTGCATCCCACGGTGCTCGCGCGATTTGAGAACGAACATGTGTCGCACTTCGGCATACGAAGGCCCTACCGTCCCGAGAACCTACGATCGCATGGGTCCTTCCCTGAGTAAAAAACTGACAGTGGGAATGTTTCTTGAGTCGATCGATTAGACGCTTTATTTGAACTGACCAACCCGACCTGCCACCTAATGCACTTGGTTCGTCTTCGCATGCCGAGAAGATGGCTACCGCTCCGAATCCGACAACCTGCACATGATGCCGAACGTTTTTTTCTCATACAGCCATGCCGATGAGGCGCTACGCGATCAACTGGAACAACAGCTTGCCATCCTCAAGCGCCAAGGAATCATCAATACCTGGCATGACAGAAAAATCGATGCTGGGCAAGAACTCGGAAAAGTCATCGATCAGCATATCGAACAGGACGAGATCATTCTGTTGCTGGTGAGTCCGAGCTTCCTAGCTTCGGACTACTGTTATGACATCGAGATGAAACGGGCATTGGAACGACATGAAGCGGGAGAAGCGATTGTCATTCCAGTGATTTTGCGCATGTGCGAATGGCAAGAGGCACCGTTCGGAAAGTTGAAATTGTTAGCGACACCCCGTGACGGGCTCGCGATCACCAAGTGGCCGGACCGGGACGAGGCATTCCTTCAGGTAGCGCAGGAGGTGCGCAAGGCAGCTAAGCGTTGGGCGAGCAGATCCTCCGTGGAGACAGACAAAAATATGCATGCCGTCGTAAACGCAGCGTCGTCCCAACCAACGGCTCCGCCACTGACCCCTGGCACGGCCAAGTCCATGACAGCTCCACTGGGTCCGCGCTCAAGCAACTTGCGGGTAGCGAAGACTTTCACGCAAAGGGACCTGGATGTTTTCTTGCAAGAAAGCTTTGAATTCATCAGTCTGTTTATGGAAAACACGCTGCGCGAATTCGGCAACAGAAATCCAGACTACGAGGGCGTTTTTCGCAGGATCGATGCTAACCGTTTTTTTGTCACGGTGTACAAAAACGGCAAGGATGTCGCGAGAGCCACTATCTACATGGGAGGCATGTTCGGCCCCTCTATCAACTACGTGCAGGGGGAAACGACTCAGAGCAACTCGATCAATGAATCGCTGACTGTTGGAGCGGACGATCAGATGCTTTACCTGTCCAGTCACGGAATGTCTTCTTACAACAATGATTCCCATAAAAAGCTCACGCCGGAAGGGGCATCGGAACTGCTGTGGGAGATGATCATTGCTCCACTGCAGCAGTCTTCTAGGCAAGGAAGATTTTGATCCCAATTTTTTCATGAATCAGCTCATCCAAGCAGCTCTTGCTTTCAAGTGTTCGAGTCTAACGCGCTAACATCAGCACCTTCCAAATTCACTGAACTGAGCATTATGGCTAAAAGCTACAAAGATCTCGTGGCCGAGCGAGACGAAATCAACCGCAAGATCGAAGAATTGCGCAACAGGGATGTCGGCGAAGCGGTAGAACGCATCCAAGGTTTGATTCAAGAATTCGGCCTTACTGAAGAAGACGTGTTTCCACCGTCAAAGGAGCGAAAGACAAGTGCTCATAAAGGCAAAAAAGTCGCGGCGAAATACCGTGATCCGGAAAGCGGGAAGGAGTGGACCGGTCGTGGCAAGGCACCTCGTTGGTTCAACAAAGAAGAGGCAGATAAGTTTCTGATTTGATCACAAGAAGAGGTTGGCACAGTCGAGCTTGCATATTTCTGAACAGGCATCGAAATATCGTTCAAAGTAGATGCGCGTTGACTTCCCGAGTTGGAAAAAACTAGGCGCGCGCTCTACCGATCCTGCAAGCCACCATTCAGGCCAAGCACTGATATTTTGAACTGAATAATCATCCAGTACATCCTGGGCCGGTCAACCTCCCCTTTAGCTCGTTTTTTCGCTTTTTAATTTGCACCTGCGGCCCGCTTTTGCTAAAGGTGAAGATGCATGTATACGACGTTGGCGAGCATGTCGAATCCTGCTTTTGCAAAGTTTATAACTTTCCATGCTCGGAATGCTTTCTGCAAGTTCGCCTTCTACCACTGCTTTTTTGAAATGACCCTGCAGCGAGCTAGGGCTGAACGGTTGCCCCGTGTAGGGTGACACGAATACGTTTTGCGAGATTTTTGACATCAGAATCAGAGGTCGGATCACACGAATATGGTGCCGCAGGGCTGCAACCGTCTTCTTTCGACCCTGCACACCCTCATCCGTAAAGTCTGCTGCATGCGCTTCAAGATCCGTGGGCACATCCGACAACTGCAGCCGGCAAAGTTCCTCTGCTGAAAAATAGCTGTAGCGCAGCAAACCGAAGATCACCTTATCCTGAAGGATGGTCAGTTTGTCTTTTTCATCTTTCACACGTGCATGCTTGCGCTGCAGACAAGTCATCAGGCGGGCATGGTGAATTTCGGAAACGGTCGTCGTTGAAAACGGCAACTTGTCGTATCGGGTATGCACTCCGAATGATTTGCGAAGTTCCGAGGTGCTAACTAGACTGGATCCACCCACTACGCGAGCAATAGCCTCGATTTCATCCGGGAAGCGCTGCGGATGTTGATGTCTTTTTAGCGTCTGCAAGACCTTATCCAGCCAAAAGGGAAGGGGTTGACGGGTCGGTGCAAGATCCGAATAACAAACACCTTCCTGACGGACGTGATGAAGAAATCGATTCGGCCAATCTTCGAGCCACTGGCCTAGCTGTGCTATCACATCCCGGCGGACATGCACTGGCAGGTCCTCCAACACCGTGCGGGAAGGCACGATGCGCTTCACGCTCCACCTCGCAAGGATTCGCAGTCCTGTGAAAAACGGAATCGCATGCAAGCCACCGGTCTCGACTCCTTCGATCCATTGTTCGCTCATCGCCCCGGTCAGTCGCTCGCTGAGTGGCAGAGCCTCGGACGTGCAGGCCGAAACAGGCGCACGTGACAAGTCGAATCCACAGTGTGAACAATGAATCAGCGCACCGTCTCTCGGAGTACGGCCCGCGGCGCCGATATCGATGCGGTGGATCGAGACGGGACCGGTACACCGGGGACAGGTATCTAGCAGGTTCACCTGATGCGTTTCACAGATAGTATGGAACGCCAAGCGCCAAGAACGTCGATAGAAGGTCTTCTCCTGTCTCAGACACAAGGGGCAGTACATCAATCCAGGCTTGGTCCTCTGGCGATGGAAGAGGTGAAGTGGAAGGATCCAAGGTGAGTACCCTCCCTGATGAACCTCACCTGGAAGCTGACCTTGGGCGGCGAAGCTTTTGATGGTCGTGTGCTGCGCACGCTCTATTGGTGTACCCGTGATTTCTGAAAGCTTCTGGATCACATGGTCTGGACCAGTGCGATCGATATCCGAACTCCATAGACCATGCCCACGCCCAAAGAGCTTCAAGCTCATCTTCTCCAATTTGTAGCCGTGCGCATGCGCTAGGCGCACCATCCAAGAGGAGAGAATCTCATCCGGGCAAGGCTTGATGTGATGAGGCCATAACATCTCTGCACCCGCTTCCACGCTCATATAGCTTCGCATGGCCTACTTTCCTTTCGTCGTGATGCATTACAAGCTGAGGCTTGTGAGGAACATTCGTAGCAACACCAGCCATCCAAGATTCACAGTTGCTTCATTTCCGCTGTCATGACGTCGCGTGTGGTTGCGCACTGCCTCAGCAATTCCTCGGTAATGCATTCCGCATCGGGTTGCCGGCGTTCAATGGCTGCGATCGCGCTATCCTGGATCAATGTCACGACATTGCCCAGAACGAGTTGAGTCAATTCCGCAAAAACCTTATTGAGTTTATGCAAACCTGAAGGTTGTCTGAGTGGCAAGATGCTTTCGTAGGAAGCTAAAAAGGTGCGAAAATCGTGGCTTGATGCCGTCCAGCGTTTCATCAAAACTGTTGGAAAACGGGTTTGGGTGTGATCGTCTAATTGCACCGCGTTGTAGGTCTCCGGCGCACCTGCCAAGACGATGGATGTTCTAGACTCATTGCTGATGTATTTGATGTTGTTCAAAAGCTTACGTTGGCTATTGGCGCTACCTACCAGCAATGCATTGACCTCATCGATTAGAATCATGCGCGTATTCATTTTCTGAAGTTGGCTGCAAATAACACTTTTCTTGTCTGCCACATTCTTGGCATCAAGTCGCATTGCACCTAAAAGCGAATCTTCAAAATCCGTTCTTCGTGGCTCGGGTGGAGCTTGAACGAAGATAACAGGCAAATGCACGTTATCTTCTTCAATGCGCTCCTCACCAGGATGCCTTCGCAAGAATTCCCGCAGCAATGAAGATTTGCCATTATTAGGCTTCGCCAGCAATAGCATGTTCCTCGGCCGAATGACGGTTGGCGCCTTGAGCAGTCGCTCCATAGCATCCAGAACCTCAGTGGCCCGCTTGTAAGGAATAAAAACGTCCTTCTGAACGTGGGCGATGCGCTCATGATCGGGCTCTTCCATCATGTCGATGGCGCGCTTGGTGAGTTTGCGTGCTTGCCACGATGCCGCCGGAGAGGTCAGATCGTTCATGCTTCGCGAATTCCATCAGAAGGATCAAAATCGAAATCATCATCCTCGTCGGAAACTGCGTCAATCGGAAGCTTCGTTTCCCGCGGCGGATGATTGACCAGATTGACCTGTTGCACTGCTGCCCAACTCTTCTGCTTTTGAAGTTGCTTGCGCGATGACTTGGCGATCTCGGCTTCTTCTTCCACAATCTGACGCATCAAAGCAATCGCCTGAAAAATCAATTCTTCATTGATTGCGGCCTTTGACTCCTTGCGAAGCTTTGCCCTGGCCGAACGCACCTCCCAAAGACTCACCGGCGGTCGCAGGATGTTAGCGTAGCGGACCTCGATGTACATTTTGGAGACGTCTTCATATAGCCAAATCCGGCTCAAGTCTCGCGGATCGTAGCGAATCACATATTTCTTTCCCCGATTGGTGGAAGAATCTTTAATATGTATAAGCCGCTTAAGAGCACCATCGGTCCACGTGATGTGCTCGAACTGAATACCGTACTCTTGAACGGTTCCCAAAAAATAGGGAAGGAAGTCCAGTCGAAGTTGTTCCTCGTCTTCGATCGGCCGAGGCAAGCCTCTCGCAGGCTGATCTGCCGTTCCTTCGAGAAGGCCTTTTTTCCACATGTAGATCGGTGGAAAGTTGTCGTTTCCCTTATGGGGCGACTGATGGTAGTACCCCGCGACATAGACGGTAAACCACTTTTGCACCGCCCCGAGACTCATAATCGCCTTACCTTCGGGATCATAGTCCACGCGACTCTTTATATTTGAGAAAGTGGTCCCGGGAAGTTCTTCATGGACTCTGGCCATGAATGTGCGAAATGCGCGTTCGACGCCGCCTCCATAACGGGGCTGTCCTGCAGGTCTCTTTTCCGCAATGATGCCGTGCTGCGCTACCGCCCTGGACAGCATGTTTCCATGGAACTCTTTAGCATTGTCTGTATGGATTCGCCCCATCTTGCCCCAGCAGGGCCACGGGAACTTTTCCGGATCCAATCCCATGGATTGCAAATATTTTTCTTTGCGCAGCATCGCGATGGACAAGCACTGTCCGGTCGCCAATGCTCCGGCGTGGTCGAGCGAGATATAAAAACCGACGATCATCTTGCTGAATACATCCAGCGCAATCGTTAAGAATGGTCTTCCGATTGGCTGACGGTATTCATCATCCACGATGATGATATCCATCGGAGTGTGATCAATCTGCACCGCCGCGAGCGGATAGCTAGCGTTAGGGAAAGCTCCTTTGTGCAGGCTGAACCGTTCATCCGCATACTTCTTGCCCAACCGACGCCGTGTTACCAGCTCCTTGGGGAGCTTCTTTATGCGCTCGGCCAACGTCGATTCATGTGGAGCGGGCAAACCGGCCTCGCGACATTTCTTCTTGACGATCAACTGTACGGTTGCGATGGATCGACGGTGCTCATTGAGATATTCATCCTCGATAGTTTGCGAAATGATGGATTCGATCTCAGAGGGTAGCCGACTCTTACCGAAATCCGAACGCGGCTTCCTCAGCAATGCAGAAATTTCGCCGTGCTTACGGTAATCGTCGAGGTGACGGTACATCGTCGACCTACTGCATCGCAGGTAGTGTGCAGCTTGGTCGACATCAGCGACCGTTCGAAGTTTCTCGGGCTTCTCCAAGATCTGCCTGATTTGCCGATAGATGTCCATGGCCGATTGCCATTTCTCTATGTCGATCGAGCTTAGATCTATTTTCCGATTGCCTTTAGAAGATTCAACAGCCAAGTCGGCCACTTTGCACGTGATGGTTTCGCCTTGCGCATCTTTGACGACCGCCTCATCGAGACTGAGGATTTCCATGAGCTTGCATGGATTTCCCTTGTAAACGATGCTGCTGCCCGGAACCAATGTAGTGCGCTTCATTGCCGAAAACATCCTTCAATATTGAACCGATTCGCTGAGTGTAAAATAAGTTTGTGCGCCGATGGGAATTTCCAGATCACAAATGAGCGTCCCTTGCGCGACCATTGTCCACCATTGATTGATTGCTACACCGCGCTGCTCAATATTCGGGTACAAATCCGTCAATATTTCGTTCATTTGAAATGGTCGGCCATACGCTTTGCACGCATTGACGATCTCCCAGAAGTGGGGATCAGATGCGTAGAGATCATCACCTGTGGGGTCGTAGAAATTCCACAAAAACTGGATATTGCGCAGTCGTGGAGTTCTAATTTCTTCGTCGTCGATGACTTTGAAAATCCATCCCTGTTCGGCACAGTAGGCTTCGGCAGCCTTGAATTTCGGAGCGAAATAGTCAGCTTGTTCGAGCAAAACTTTCCGTGGCTTGACCTCACACAACAAAGGCGGCCTGTCAGCCAAAAACCTCACCAACACATCCGGGGTGTAGTGGCGCTTCTTTCCTTCCGCACTGAGGTAGTGAATCTTCACCGGCTGCGGCTGGAAGTAGTCGACGTGCTCATCGAAAACCAGTAGAAGCATCAAATCGCGCTCCAAGCTGGATTCAAATTCAGCTCCCAGGATGTTTCCTGTCAGGCTTGAAGCCGAGATCGGAATGCGACGAACACCTTTGCGGGTAGTGACCATCTTGATCCAGATTTTGCGGATTGTCATTTAATGTACCTGTGAGTTGTCTTTATTCCCAAATAAAGGCATTGCTTACAGGCGGCTCGCCGCCGCGGCCGGGCGAGATCTCGCTGGCGCACCATGGGGTGCTGTTCCTCGACGAGCTGCCCGAATTCCCGCGCGCGGCGCTGGAAGCCCTGCGCGAGCCGCTGGAGACCGGCTGCATCGCCATCGCCCGCGCCGCGCGGCGCGCGGAGTTCCCGGCGCGCTTCCAGCTGATCGCCGCGATGAACCCCACGCCCTGCGGCAGCGCCGGCACGGCCGCGCAGCCCTACCGGTCCACCCCGGACCAGATCGCCCGCTACCAGGGCCGGCTCAGCGGACCGTTGCTCGACCGCATCGACCTGCAGATCGAGGTGCCGGCCCTCCCCGCCGAGGATCTGCTGCTCGCCCCTCCGGGCGAAGGCACCGCCGCCATCCGCGACCGGGTGGTCGCCGCCCGCGACCGCGCGCTGCGACGCCAGGGCTGCGCCAACCAGCGGCTGCAGGGCCTGGCTTTCGACACGCACCTGGGGCTGGCCGATGCCGCCCTGCCGCTGCTTCGGAAGGCCGCGGACCGCATGGGCCTGTCGGCCCGGGCCACCCACCGCGCGCTGCGGGTGGCGCGCACCATCGCCGACCTGGCGGACAGCGACGCGGTGCAGCCTACGCACGTGGCCGAGGCGCTGCAGTACCGGCGGGCGCTGCGCGGCCAGGAGTGAGCGTTCGGCCGCATGCGCGCAGCAGCGGGCCGACCGGGTCGTCGGCTTCGCGACACCGTGTCCGGCAGCGGGGCACGCGGCATCGCGGGTGTCCGACGGAATCCGGGTCCCGGCGCGGGCACCGAGGCCGCGCCGGCCAGCAGCAGGCGCCGGGCTTGGCGGGTCAGTGCGGCGTCGCGCGGGACCGCCGCACCGCCTCCGGCAGCCCGTCCCAGGCCGGCTTCCCCGGCGCGAAGCGCTGGCGCATCCAGCCGGCCAGGTCCGCGACCTGCCGGTCGTCGAGCGCGTCGCGGAAGCCGGGCATGAAGCCGACCGCGCGGGTCGGCGGATGCTGCACGCCGTCGAGGATGGCGCGCAGCAGGTTGTCGGGCCGGTCGGCGTGCAGGTTGGTGTTGAGGGCCAGGGGCACGTTGGCGCCGAGCAGGGTCGGGCCGTCGCCGTCGTGGTGGCAGGCGGCGCAGGCGGACTGGAACAGGCGCTGGCCCGCGGCGCCGGGCAGCGGCTGGCGCGCGGCGGCGTCGGCGACCACCGTCTGCCAGGCCTGCGCCGCGTCGGCGGCGACCGGAACCGCGCCCGCGGCTCCCGACGCGGACGGCGGCGGGGCCCCGGGCGCCGCCTGGAAGGAGGCCAGGTAGGCCGCCATCGCGCGGATGTCCGCGTCGGGCAGTTGCTGGAGTTCGTGCACCACCGGCGCCATCGGCCCGCCGGCGGTGCCGTGCGCGGCGCTGCGGCCGGTGCGCAGGTAGTCGTAGAGCGACGCGGCCGACCACGGCACCGGCGCGACCGACAGCGCGGTGAGCGCCGGGGCCTGCCAGCCGTCGACCATCGCGCCGGCGAGGTGGGCCGCCCCGCCCCGCTCCGCGCCCAGGGCATTGCGCGGCGTGTGGCAGGCGCCGCAATGGCCCAACCCGTTGACCAGGTAGGCGCCGCGGTTCCACTCGGCGTCGCGCGCCGGGTCGGGCCGGTAGGGCGCGGGGTCGTGGAAGAGCGCGTTCCAGCCGGCCATCAGCGGGCGGAAGCCGAAGGGGAAGCGCATCTGCGGCGCCGGCGTCTCGGCGCGGACCGGCGGCTGGCTCATCAGGTAGGCGTAGAGCGCGGTCAGGTCATCGTCGCTGGCCTTGGCGAAGGCGGTGTAGGGGAAGGCCGGGTAGAGGTGGCGGCCGTCGCGGGAGATGCCCTCGCGCATCGCGCGCTGGAAGGCGCTGAAGGACCAGGCGCCGAGGCCGGTGTCGGCATCGGGCGTGAGGTTGGTGGCGTGGACCGTGCCGAAGGGCGTGCGCATCGGCCGGCCGCCGGCGTTGGGCGCCCCGCCCTCGGCGGTGTGGCAGACCGCGCAGTCGCCGGCGGCGGCCAGCAACCGTCCGCGCTCGATGGTGGCTTCGGTGTAGACCGGCGCGCTGCCGGGCGCGGGCGGCGCCACCGGGGCGATGGCCGGCCGCCAGCCCAGCAGCGCCGAGCCCAGCCCCAGGCCGCCGACGAGCAGCGCGCCGGCGCGCCGCAGCAGGCCGCGCGGGCGCGGCCAGGGCGCGTCCGCCGGCAGGCGCAGCGCGGCGAGGAATTCCGGCCGCACGACGAAGCGCCGCCGCGGGGCCGGCGCGGCGGCCGGCCCGTCGGCGGGGCCGGCCGGATCGACCCGGGGCGCCAGGTCCGGCGCGGCCGGCGCCAGCGCGGCGTCGCGGGCGGCCATCGCGGCGCGCACCACCTCCGGGGTGAAGGGCGGCTCGCGCAGCCGCACGCCGGTGGCGTCAAAGATCGCGTTGGCGATGGCGGCGGTGCCGGGCACCGAGGCCGATTCGCCCGCGCCCAGCGCCGGCTCGCCGGGCCGCGGCATGTGCAGCACCTCGACCACCGGCACCTCGCGGAAGCTCAGGATCGGGTAGCCGCCCCATTCCCGGCTGGCGACGGTGCCCGGGTCGGGCGCATCGGGCGGCGCGAACTCGACCTTCTCCTTGAGCGCGCGGCTGGTGGTCTGCAGCACGTTGCCGTGGACCTGGTGGTCCACCCCGGCCGGGTTGACCATCAGGCCGGCGTCGTGGCCGACCACCACCCGGCGCACGTGCACCTCGCCGGTGGCGCGGTGGACCTCGACGTCGGCCACCCAGGCCGCCCAGGCGGCGCCGAAGCCGGGCCACTTGCTGTGGACGTAGCGGGCGTAGGCGAAGCCCTGGCCGCGCAGGAAGTCGCCGTCGGGCGCCTGCCCCTGCGGCGCGGTGCGCGGGCGCCACTGCGCCTTCTCGGCGGTGGCGCGCACCAGCTCGGCCGCGCGCGGGTCGGGCAGGTGGCGCAGGCGGAACTCGACCGGGTCGGCGCCGGCGGCGGCGGCCAGTTCGTCGATGTAGCTCTCGTGGGCGAAGGAGCTGGGCAGCGCCGAGACGCCGCGCAGCCACGAGGCGCGCACCAGCGGCGCCATGTCGTGCACCGCCACCCGCAGGTGGTCGTAGGCGTAGGGCGGGCGGGCGGTACGGTCGCCCATCTCGTAGGCCTGGGCCCGCGGCTCGATGGTGCGGGTCAGCAGCAGGGCGAGCGTGGGCGCGCCGTTGGAGGGGTAGCTGCTCTGGAAGTCGTAGGCGGCGACGCTGCCGTCGGCGTTGAGGCCGCCCTGCACCTCCATCAGCTGGGCCGCGCCCTTGGGCTCCCACTGGTGCTCCTGGGCGCGGGTGAGCTGCACCCGCACCGGGGCGCCGGCGGCGCGGGCCAGCAGGGCGGCGTCGGCGGCCACGTCGTCGGCGCAGTTGCGGCCGTAGCAGCCGGCGGCCTCCAGGCGCACGATCTCGACCGCCGCGTTGGGCAGCCGCACGAGCCGGGCGATGTCGGCGCGCAGCACGTGCGGGTTCTGGGTGCCGGCCCAGACGGTCAGCCGGTCGCCGCCGGCGCCGCCCTCCTCCGCCGGCCGCCAGTGCGCGACCGCGCAGGACGGCCCGATCGAGGCGTGCATCTGGTAGGGCCAGACGTAGGTCCGCGGCATCGGGAGCGCCGCGCCGGCGAGCGCGGCGTCCACGTCGCCCTCATCCACCAGCTGGCGCCGGACGGCAGGGTTGGCGCGCAGCGCCCGGGCGGGGTCCGAGAGGTCGGGCATGCCGGGCCAGGGCTTCCAGCGCACCCGCAGCTCGCGCAAGGCCTGCTCGGCATGCTCCTCGCGCTCGGCGACGATGCCCACGAAATCCCGCACCACCACCACCGCGCGGATGCCGGGGATGTGGGCGATGGACGACTCGTCCACCGATTCGAGCGTGTTGCCGATGAAGTCGCCGTGGTCCGCGCCGGCGTAGGGCGGACGCACCACCCGGCCGTGCAGCATGCCGGGCAGCCGCATGTCGTGGACGAAGGCGGCCTCGCCCGCGACCTTGCCCGGGATGTCGGTGCGCGGCTGCGGCGTGCCGACCAGCCGGTAGTCGGCCGGGTCCTTGACCGGCGCGGCCGGGTCGAGCCGCAGCACCGCATGGCCGCCGGCGACCAGCGCGCCGTAGCCGACAGCGCGCGGCGCGCCGGCCGCGCCTTCGCCGGCAGGCGTGCCGGTTGGTCCGTCCGCCGGATCGCCGGCGGATGCGGCGCGGACCCGGACCGCGCCGTCGCGGGTCTCCAGCCGGTCGGCCGGCTGCCCGAGGCGCCCGGCCGCGCGCGCCACCAGCCAGGCCCGGGCCTGGGCCGCGGCCAGGCGTAGCGGCTGGGCATGGACCTGCAGCGAGGCGCTGGCGATGGTCGCGCCCTGGTTGGGCGCGCTGGCGGTGTCGCCGAGCACCATGGCGAGCCGGTCCATCGGCAAGTCGAGTTCCTCGGCCGCGACCTGGGCCAGCGCGGTGCGGATGCCGGTGCCGAGGTCGACGTGGCCGTGGAGCGCGGTGGCGCTGCCGTCGTCCCAGACGGCGAGCAGGATCTCGACGCCCTCCGCCGGATCGCCCGCGACCAGCGCCGGCTGCCCCGGCGCCGGCGGCGGCGCGGGCGGCGGATCGCGCACCACCAGCAGCACGCCGTCGGCGGCGTGGAAGTCGGCGCGGGTGCGGGGCGCGTCGGCGCGCCGGCCGGCCGGCATGGTCATGGGGCGGCGTCCTGGTCGTGCGCCGGACGCGCCGCGGCGGCGGCCCGCGGCGCGGGCGCGGAGGCGGGCGACCGGCCGGCGGCCGGCGGGGGGGGCGCGGTGGGCCCCGTCCGGCGCCGGCGCGTCGGCCGCCCCGTCCGCCGCGGCGGCGCGCAGCAGCGCCGCCGCGCGCCGCACCGCGCGCAGGATCTCGATGTGGGTGCCGCAGCGGCAGAGGTTGCCCGACAGCTCGCGGCGGATCGTGCCCTCGTCGGGGTCGGGCTCCCGCGCCAGCAGGGCCGCCGCGGCCATCACCATGCCGTTGAGGCAGTAGCCGCACTGGGCGGCCTGGGCGTCCACGAAGGCCTGCTGCACCGGATGCAGGCGGCCGCGGCCGCCCAGGCCTTCGAGGGTGGTGACATGGCGGCCCGCCGCGCCGTGCGCCGGGATGACGCAGGACCGCGCCGCCACGCCGTCGACCAGCACGGTGCAGGCGCCGCACTGGCCGAGGCCGCAGCCGTACTTCGGGCCGTTGAGGCCCAGGTCGTTGCGCAGCAGGTGCAGCAGCGTGGCCTGCGCGCCGACCGGCGGCGCCACCGCGCGGCCGTTGACCATCAGGGCCACCGGCCGCAGCGCGCCGGAGGCCCCCGCGGTCATGCGCCGGTCCCTGCGATGTCGGCGGACCGGATGCGCTTCACGCCCGCGGCGGCCATCCGCTTCCAGGCCGCGGCGAGCGATCCGTTCAGGTCGATGGCGCGGGTGGCGTCCTCGACCACGTAGGCCGCGAAGCCCAGCTTGCGCGCGTCGAGCGCCGTCCAGGCCACGCAGAAGTCGGTCGCCAGCCCGGTGACGTAGACGGTCGCGATGCCGCGCTCCTTCAGGTAGCCGGCGAGGCCGGTGCGGGTGCGGCGGTCGGCCTCCTCGAAGGCGGAATAGCTGTCCACGTCGGCGTGGAAGCCCTTGCGCACGATGAGCTGCGCGCCCGGCAGCTCCAGGTCGGAGCGCAGGGCCGCGTCCTCGGTGCCCTGCACGCAGTGGTCGGGCCAGAGCACCTGGGTGCCGTAGCGCAGCTTCGTCGTCTCGAACGGCTTCTTGCCGCCGTGGGCGCTGGCGAAGGAGGCATGCCCGGCGGTGTGCCAGTCCTGGGTGACGACGACGTTCGCGAAGGCGGACGCGATGCGGTTGATGACCGGCACCACCTCGGCGCCGCCCTTGACCGGCAGCGTGCCGCCGTCGACGAAGCAGTTCTGCACGTCCACGACGATCAGGGCGTCGCGCGGGCCGGGGCGCAGGGGCGCGGCCCGCAGGGGCAGGACGGGGACGAGCAGGCCGGCGGCGGCGGCCCGCAGCAGGGCGCGGCGCGGTGGGGAAGCGGTCATGGCGGGACTCCGTGGGGCAGGACGAAACGGGGGAAGGACGGGGCGGGCGGGGACGGCGCGCTGCGGGGACGGGCTCAGACGCTCAGGTACGCGCGCCGCACGGCGTCGTTGGCGGCCAGCTCCTCCATCGGCGCGTGGTAGCGGATCTGGCCCTTCTCCAGCACGTAGGCGCGGTCGGAGACCAGTTCGGCGAAGTGCATGTTCTGCTCCGACAGCAGGATGCTCACGCCCTGGCCCTTCAGCGCCAGGATCATCTGCGCCATCTGCTCGACGATGACCGGCGCCACGCCCTCGGACGGCTCGTCGAGCAGCACCAGGTAGGGGTTGCCCATCAGGGTGCGGGCGACGGTGAGCATCTGCTGCTCGCCGCCGCTCATGCGGCCGCCGGGGCGGTCGGGCATCTCGCCGAGATTGGGGAAGAGCGCGAACAGCTTGTCCGGCGTCCAGACCGGCGCCGGCGTGCCGTCGTCCCAGGCGCGCGGCGGCTGGCGGCCGACCTCGAGGTTCTCCATGACGGTGAGGTCGGTGAACACCCGCCGGTCCTCGGGCACGAAGCCCAGGCCGCGGCGCGCCGCCTGGTAGGACTCGGCGCGCGAGATGTCCTGGCCGCGGAAGGCGATGCGGCCGCGCCGCTTGGCCAGCATGCCGACCAGCGCCTTGAGCGTGGTGGACTTGCCCGCGCCGTTGCGCCCCATGAGCGCGACCACCTCGCCGCGCCGCACCTGGAGGTCCACGTCGTAGAGGATCTGCGCCGCCCCGTACCAGGCGCACAGGCCTCGGGCCTCCAGCAGCGGCTCGGCGCCGTCGGCCGGCGGCGTTCCCGCGGGGACCGCGGGGGTGTCGGAAAAGGTTGCTGCGGACATCACGCCACCTCCTGCGGTGCGGCTGCGGCGGCCGGGACGGACGCGGCGGCCGGTTTCTTCTCGAAGGTCCTGCCGGTGCCGAAATACACCTCCTGCACCTTCGGATGGTCGCGGATCTCCAGCGGCCGGCCTTCGGCGATCAGGCGGCCGCGGGCCAGCACGATCATCCGGTCGGCGTAGGCGAAGACCACGTCCATGCTGTGCTCGGTGAAGAGCACCGCCATGCCGCGGCCGATCACCAGCTCCTTGGTGAGCGCCATCAGGTCGTTGCGCTCGCGCGGCGCCATGCCGGCGGTGGGCTCGTCCATCAGCAGCAGCTTGGGGTCGTTGGCCATGGCGATGGCTAGCTCGACGCGCTTGACGTCGCCGTAGGCCAGCACGCTGCAGGGCCGGTCGGCCTGGGATTTCATGCCGACCTGGTCGAGCAGCGCCAGCGCGTCCTCGCGACGGTGGTCGGCCGCGCGGCGCATCATCGAGAACAACTTGCCGTCGTGCGAGAGCAGCGCCATCTGCACGTTCTCGGCCACGGTGAGCGAGGCGAAGGTCTCGGCGATCTGGAAGGTGCGCCCGACGCCGCGGCGCCAGATCTCGCGCGGCCGCAGGCCGACCAGCTCCTGCCCTTCGAGCTTGATCGAGCCGGCGTCGGCCCGCAGCTGGCCGTTGACCATGTTGAAGGTGGTGGACTTGCCGGCGCCGTTGGGGCCGATCAGCGCCAGCAGCTCGCCCCGGGCGAGGGTGAAGTCGATGCCGTCGACGGCGCGCACGCCGCCGAAGGACTTGCCGAGTCCGGACACGGTGAGCAGGCTCATGGGGTTCCTCGGGTGCGGCGCGCCGGGGCGGCGCGACCGGGACGGAAAGCGGGGCCGCCGCGGGCCGCGGCGGACGGGGCGCGCGGGGCGGGGCGCGGCGGGCGGGGGCTCATGCGCGGGCTCCGCCGCCCGCCGGCGCGGCGTCCGGGGCCGGACCGGGGCCGGGGACGAGCGGTGCGGCCGCGCTCGCGCCCGGGGCGGCCGGCGCCGCGTGCGCCGCGGCGACGGCGGCCGCCCGGGCGCCGGGGCCCGCGCGGCGCTCGCGCAGGCCCTCGAAGGCCTGCCGAACCGCGCCGGCGATGCCCTGCGGGAACAGCAGCACCAGCAGCAGGATGATCCCGCCGAGCACCGCGCGCCAGTAGTCGGTGCCGCGCGCCACGCTGTCGTGCAGCCAGGTGAAGGTGACCGCGCCCACCAGGGGGCCGGCCAGCGTCTGCAGGCCGCCGAGCAGCACCATCACCAGGCCGTCGACCGAGCGGCCCACGCTCATCGCCTCGGGCGAGATGCTGCCCTTGGAGAACGCGAACAGCGCGCCCGCCAGCCCCGCCACCGCGCCGGCCACGACGAAGGCGGCCCACTGCACCCGCTTGACGTCGATGCCGATCGCGTCGGCGCGCAGCGGCGAGTCGCGCCCGGCGCGCATCGCGTAGCCGAAAGGCGCGAACAGCATGCGCCGCAGCAGCCAGACGCCGCCCGCGGCCAGCGCCAGCGTCAGCAGGTAGTAGTCGCCCCGCTCGGCCAGCCAGGCGGCGGGCCAGACGCCGGTCAGCCCGTTGCTGCCGCCGGTGAAGGCGTCCCACTGGTAGGCGACGGCCCAGGCGATCTGCGCGAAGGCGAGCGTGAGCATCGCCAGGTAGACGCCCGAGAGCCGCACCGCGAACCAGCCGAACACCAGCGCGCCCAGCGCCGCGACCGCCGGCGCGGCCAGCAGCGCCGCCTCCATCGGCCAGCCCGCGGCCCGCATCAGCAGCGCCGCGCCGTAGGCCCCGAGCCCGAAATACGCCGCGTGGCCGAAGGAGTGCATGCCGCCCGGGCCCATGATGAAGTGCAGGCTGGCGGCGAAGAGCGCCGCGATCAGCAGGTCGATGCCCAGCACCGTGGCGTAGGGCGCGTCGGCGGTGGCCGCCGGCAGCGCCGCCAGCAGCAGGAAGAGCGCCGCGCCCGCGACCGCGGCGCCGGTGCCCGGGCGGCGCAGCGGCGCCTCGGCCGGGCCGGCGTTGCGGCTCGCGCCCTGCGGCCGGCCCATCAGGCCCCAGGGCCGCCAGACCAGCACCACCGCCATCACCAGGAATTCGACGACCAGGGTGAGCTTGGAGAAGGAGACGCTCACCCCGAAGAGGTCCACCGCGCCGAGCCAGATGCAGACCGCCTTCAGCTCGGCGATCAGCAGCGCGGCGACGAAGGCGCCCGGGATCGAGCCCATGCCGCCGACCACCACCACCACGAAGGCCGAGCCGATGGTGTTGAGGTCCATCTCCAGCGTGGCCGGCTCGCGCGGCAGCTGCAGCGCGCCGCCCAGGCCCGCCAGCAGCGCGCCGAGCGCGAAGACGGCGGTGAAGAGCCAGGCCTGGTTGACGCCGAGCGCGCCGACCATCTCGCGGTCCTGGGTGGCGGCGCGCACCAGCGTGCCCCAGCGGGTGCGGGTGAGCAGCAGCCACAGCAGGCCGAGCACCGCCGGGCCGACCACGATCAGGAACAGGTCGTAGGCCGGGAAGCGCCGGCCCAGGATGTCCACCGCGCCGCGCAGGCCGGGCGCGCGCGGTCCGAGCAGCTCCTCCGGACCCCAGAGCCAGAGCGCGGCGTCCTTGATCACCAGCACCAGCGCGAAGGTCGCGAGCAGCTGGAACAGCTCGGGCGCCTTGTAGATGCGGCGCAGCAGCAGCACCTCGACCAGCGCGCCCAGCACGCCCACGCCCAGCGCCGACAGTGGCAGCGCGATCCAGAACCCGGCGCCGCCGCCCCAGCCGCCGATGCGCTCGACCAGCGTGTAGGCCAGGTAGGTGCCGACCATGAAGAAGGAGCCGTGCGCGAAGTTGACGATGCGGGTCACGCCGAAGATCAGCGACAGCCCGGCGCCGACCAGGAACAGCGAGGACGCGCCCGCCAGCCCGTTGAGCAGCTGGACGACGAAGCCGGAGAGATTCATGGGGAGGTCCTTGGTGCGGCCGGCGCGCCGGAGGCGGCGGCGCGGGGCGGGCCGGGGCACGGCGCCCCGGCGGCTCGGTTGCTATCGAAACCGCAGCTGCCAGCGCAGGCGACGCCTGCGCCGGGCCCGGTTTCCGTCCGCATTCATTCGGCCGGACGCAGCTTCTTCACTTCCTCGTCGCTCGGCTGGAACTTCGCGCCGTCGAGGTAGCGGTAGTCGACCATCGCGCCCTTGCCGCCCTCGTTCTTCGTCTTGCCGACGTAGGCGCCCATGGTCGACTGGTTGTCCTGCGGGCGGTAGACGATCGGCCCGAAGGGCGTGCTCACCGGCAGGCCCTTGAAGGCGGCGACCAGCTTCTCGGTGTCGGTGCCGCCGGCCTTCTGGATGCCGGCCGCGATCGACTTGATGGCGCTGTAGCCCACCACCGAGCCGAGGCGCGGGTAGTCCTTGAACTTGGCCTGGTAGGCGGCGAGGAAGGCCTTGTGCTCCGGCGTCTGGATCGAGTCCCAGGGGTAGCCGGTGACGATCCAGCCGGTGGGCGCCTCGTCCTTGAGCGGGTCGAGGTACTCGGGCTCGCCGGTCAGCACGCTCACCACCTCGCGGCCCTGGAACAGGCCGCGGGTGTTGCCTTCGCGCACGAACTTCGACAGGTCGGCCGCGAAGAGCACGTTGAAGATCGCGTCGGGCTTGGCGTCGGCGAGCGCCTGCACCACGCTGCCGGCGTCGACCTTGCCCAGCGGCGTGGCCTGCTCGGCGACGAACTCCACGTCGGGCTGCGCCGCCTTGAGCAGCTGCTTGAAGGTCGCGGCCGAGGACTGGCCGTACTCGTAGTTGGGGTAGACCAGCGCCCAGCGCTTCTTCTTCAGCCTGGCGGCCTCGGGCACCAGCATCGCGACCTGCATGTAGGTCGAGGGGCGCAGCCGGTAGGTGTACTTGTTGCCGTTCTGCCAGACGATCTTGTCGGTCAGCGGCTCGCCGGCGAGGTAGAAGAACTTCTTCTGCTTGGCGAAATCGGTCAGCGCGAGGCCGGTGTTCGACAGGAAGGAGCCGGTCAGCACGTCCACCTTCTCGCGCGAGACCAGCTCCTCGGCCAGGCGCACCGCGTCGCCGGGGTTGGCGTTGTCGTCGCGGGTGACCAGCTCCAGCTTGCGGCCGGCCACGCCGCCGGCGGCGTTGACCTCCTGGATCGCCAGCTCCATGCCCTTCTTGTAGGGCTCGAGGAAGGCGGGCTGGGCCTTGTAGCTGTTGACTTCGCCGATCTTGATCGGACCGCTGCCCTGCGCCAGGCTCGGCAGGGGCAGGGTCGCGGCCAGCGCGGCGGCGGCGGACAGGAGGACGGGCAAGGGATTCTTCATGGAAAGGCTCCGGGCGTCTGGAAGGATGGGAACGGGGGACACGGCTGGATTCTGCAGGCGGCCGGGCTAGCGCAATCCGTCCTTGCCGACGATCTCGTGGGCCTGCAGGCCGCCGACGCGGGGCAGCGGCCGGCCGCTGTCGGTGACCGCGACCGCCACCACGATCTCGGCGGCGCGCGGCGCGTCGGCCACCCGGGCCTCGATCGCGTCGAAGTGGCTGCGCACGAAGGCGGCGTCCTTGTGGCCCAGCGGCACGTCGATCGCGGTGCCCAGGCCGCCGCGCTTCTTGGCTGAGGGCACCAGCGCCGCGCCGCCGCCGACGGCCGCGCGCAGCGGCGCGCCGAGCTTCGGGTGCAGGATGGCGGCGGCGTGCTCCAGTTCGCCGGCCTCGCCCACGATGGCGGCCTTGCCGTAGCTCTGCGCCTGCGCCGGCACGATGCCCAGCGCCTCCACGCAGCGCCGGCCGAGCAGGTCGCCCAGCTCCTCGCCGATGGCGACCAGCGCGTCCAGGTCCTCGGCGTAGGCGCCGGCGTGCGGGTTGGCGACGACCGCCATCGCCAGCGCGCGGCGGGCGGGCGGCTCGACCGGGCGGCCGTTCTCGGAGCGGATCTCGTCCACCTGGACGACGAGCTTGCGGATGTCTGTGGGCATGGGGCGGTTCTCCGGGGGATGCGGTGGTTCGTGCGGTGCGGCGGCGGCGGACGGGGCTAGCGCAGCCCGTCCCAGCGCGCGATGTCCTCGGCGCGCAGGCCGCCGACCCGGGCGTGCACCCGGTAGCCGGTGGTCATCGCGAGCACGAAGGCCACCTCGTCGGCGGCCGGCGCGCCGGGCACGCGGACCTCGATGGCGTCGAACTGGCCGCGCACGTAGGCTGCGTTGATGTTGGTGAGCGGCACGTCCAGCGCCGCGCCCGGCGGGCCGACCTTCTTGGTCGAGGGCACGATGGCCAGCGCGTTGCCCGGCTGGCCGGACTTCTCCTCGCCCCGGCCCTGCGCGTAGGCGGCGCGGTCGCCCTTCCAGCCGAGCAGCTCGCGCATCGCGTAGCCGCCGGGCACGTGCCAGAGGGCGCCGTGCTCCAGCTCGCCGCCGGCGCCGACGATGGCGCCCTTGCCGTAGGTAGCGATGCGCTCGGCCGGCACCGCCATCGCGGCCAGCAGCCGGCGCGCCATGTCGAGGCCCACCGGCTGGAGCGCGTCCATCATCGGCAGGATGTCGGGCTCGTAGCGGCCGGCGAAGGGGTTGGCCAGCACCGCCGCGACGAAGCCGCGGCGCAGCGGCGCCTCGGGCCGCGGGCCGAACTCGTGGTGCACGTCCTCCACATGGGTCAGGACGCGGCGGATGTCGATCAGCGGGGACGCGGTGGTCATCGGGGACGGGCCTTCTCGTGCTGCGTGTCGTTAAGCAAATACTGAACCAATGCTGTCCGCGGCGGGCATGGCGGGCATCCCGGCCGCACCGGCGCGGAGGCCCTGCGGCGGCAGCCGCAGCATCCGCCCCTGGCAGACCAGCGCCGCCGCGTGGATGCGGCCGGCAGCCTGCAGCCGGCGGGCGGTGCGCAGGCCGGCCCGCAGCGCCGCGTCCACCGCGTCCGCGCCGAGCGTGGGCACGTCCACGGTGACCGGGATGTCGCCGAGGTCGCTGTCGTCGCGCAGCGCGCGGGCCGGGCGGCGCAGGATGCGCGGGTCGTCCGCGTCCACCGCGTTGGCGACCACGGTGGCGGCCGCGTCGGCCTCGGCCGCGGTGCGCGCCAGCACCGTCACGCTGTCGGCGATGCCGCGCGAGAAGCTGCGTCCGCGCCAGCCGCTTGTGGCCACGCCGCGCACCGGCTGCGCCGCGTGCACCGCGAAGCGCGCGTCGGTGCGCAGTCCGCCGGCGGCCTGCGCCTCGGCCGGGTCGAAGCGCGCCAGGTCGGCGTAGAGGCCGATGCGCGCCGATTCGCCGGGCGCGAGGTGCAGCGCGATGTCCCCGCCGTTGTTGACCCAGGCGCGCCGGATGCCCGGGCGCCGGTAGCAGTCCGCGACGTGCTGCGCCACCGCGCCGGCCACCGCCGCCATCGGGGTGAGGTAGCCGTGCGCCCGCAGCGGCGCGCAGGCCCGCCACATGGACGCGGCGACCTCGCCGCGCAGCGGGCAGGGGCCGCCGCCAACGTCGCGGCGCAGCGCGGGCAGCTCGGCCACCAGCGCGTCGAGCAGCGGCGCGAAGCGCGCCCAGGCCGCGGCGTGCGCTTCGGCGAGCGCCGCGGGCGCGCCCTCGGCCGCGACCAGCAGGTCCATCGGCCCGTGCTGCAGGTGCAGGCGGCCGTCGGGCAGCCAGGCGCGCACCGCCGTCATCGGCGCGGCTCCCGGCGGCGGTCCCTGCGGCGTTGCGTGCGTGCCATGGCGGTCGTCCGTCAGCCCAGCAGCGGCGGCCGGCCGAGCGGCCAGGGATTGGCCTGCGGCAGCTCCAGCCAGCGCAGCGCCTGCGGCGCGCCGTCGTCGTGCCAGGCGCCGCGGCGCAGCACCTCCGCCAGCGGGCGGACCTGCTCCGCATGGCCGCCCAGGGCCTCGTAGTCGTCGGCGCGCATGCTGAACTCGACCGGCGCGACGATCGCCGGCGTGGGCACGGTGCCGAAGCTGTTGTCCGGCATGCGCGCCACGTCGGCCATGACGGTGATGCCGCCGCCCGGCCAGACGTAGGCCGGCGCGCCGCCGCAGGTCACGTTGACCAGCGCCGACTTGATCGCGCGGGTCAGCAGCACCGGGTTGCGGGTGACGCCGGCGCGCAGGCTGCCGCCGGCGCCGCCGAGGAAGAGCACCGTCGACAGCGAGGGCTCGCAGTTCTCGCCGATGCGGGCCACCACCGCCCGCACCGCCGCGGGCATCTCGCGCTCGACCGGCTCCAGCGCCTCGTCGAGCACGTACCAGGCCGCGTGCTCGCCGGTGGTGGAGGTCATCAGCAGACGCAGCCCCGGCCAGGCGGCGGCGGGGTCCCAGCCCTCCAGGACGGACAGCGGCTCGGCGAGGTCGGTGCCGCCCCAGCCGGTGCCGGGGTTGGCCACCTGGAAGTAGCGGCCCGGGGTGGATTTGCGGCCCCGCATCCGGATGCCCGAGCGGCGCATGCCGAGGCAGCGGCCGGCCTGGTGCTCGGTGAGCACGCCGGTGATGTGGTCGTCGACCACCACCACCTCGTCGGCCAGGCCCTGCAGCTGCTGCGCGAAGATCCCGATGGTGGCCGAGCCGCAGCCGACCCGCATGCGCTCCTCCTCGACGCCGTTGACCACCGGCGCGCGGCCGGACTGCACCACCAGCCGCGCGCCGCCCGCGATGTCGAGCTCCACCGGCTGCCGGTTGCCCAGGGCCTGCATCATCTCGACGGTGACGCGGCCCTCCTTCTTGCTGCCGCCGGTGAGGTGGTGCACCCCGCCGAGCGAGAGCATCTGCGAGCCGTACTCGGCGGTGGTGACGTGGCCCACCACCTCGCCGCGGCAGCGGATGTCCGCCTGCTCCGGCCCGAGGTAGCGGTCGGTGTCGATCTTCACCTTGAAGCTGCAGTAGCTGAAGATGCCCTCGGTGACCACGGTGACCATGTCGACGCCCTGCGCGCGGGAGCCGACGATGAAGGGCGCGGGCTTGTAGTCGGGGTAGGTGGTGGAGGAGCCGACGCCGGTGACGAACAACCCGTCGGCGCGCAGCAGGTCGCCGTCCCAGCCGTCGCCGGCCTGCGCGCCGCCGTCCTCCGTGCCGCCGTCCTCCGTGCCGCCGTTCCCCTCCGCGGGGGGCGAGCGCCTCCGCCGGCGCCGCGGCCTGGGCGAAGGGCACCAGCCGGCCCGCGTCGTCCGCGTCCAGCGCGCGGCGCAGCACCACCACAGGGTCGAGCCGCACCAGCCGGCCGCCGTGGTTGGCGTAGCGGTCGCAGGCGCCGGTCCGGCCGTCGGAGATCTGGCAGAGCACCGGGCAGGCGTTGCAGGCCACCTTGCCGGGCGCACCGCGCGCCGCGTCGGCGGCGGCCTGCGCGGGCGGCGGCGGCAGGGTCGCCGGAAGGCCGTCGGTCTTGGAGTGTTCCGTCATCTCGGGGCTCTCGTGGGGCGGGGCCGGGGCAGCGCCGGACCGCCCGCGGGGCGAGGTCCGGAACAGCGGTTTTTTATGTAGCGCCCGCTCCATTTCGGTGTTGCGTTCGCTACATTTCGGTGGCAATGTAGACCATGGGATGCGCCTGCGCAAGCCCGTGTTTCCCGCCCCATACGGGGGCGTCCCGGTTTCATTCGGGATGCCCCAACAGCGTGACCCGGCGCCCGCGCCGATGCACCCGGATGGAGCAGGGAACCCGCCCCGATCCACCACACCCGCCGACCGGAAACACCATGAGCGCCTTCGCCGAAGAACGCGTGCTGAGCGTCCACCACTGGACGGACAGTCTTTTCAGCTTCACCACGACGCGCGACCAGTCGCTGCGGTTCCTCAACGGCCACTTCACCATGATCGGCCTGCGCGTGGAGGGCAAGCCGCTGCTGCGGGCCTACTCCATCGCCAGCGCCAACTACGAGGAGCACCTGGAGTTCCTCTCGATCAAGGTCGAGGACGGCCCGCTGACCTCGCGCCTGCAGCACGTGCAGGTCGGCGACACCGTCATCGTGGGCAGGAAGCCCACCGGCACCCTGGTGGTGGACTACCTCGTGCCGGGCAAGCGGCTCTACCTGCTGGCCACCGGCACGGGTCTCGCGCCCTTCCTCTCGATCATCCGCGACCCCGCGACCTACGAGAAGTTCGACGAGGTGGTCCTGGTGCACGGGGGTGCGCACGGTCGACGAGCTGGCCTACCACGACATGGTGGTCGAGCACCTGCCCAAGCATGAGTTCCTCGGCGAGATGGTGGCCGCGCAGCTGCGCTACTACCCGACGGTCACGCGCGAGGCCTACCGCAACACCGGCCGGATCACGGACCTGATGCAGAGCGGCAAGCTCTTCGCGGACCTGGGCGTGCCGGCGATCGATCCGGCCGAGGACCGGGTGATGATCTGCGGCAGCCCGGCGATGCTGCGCGACCTCAAGCACCTGCTGGAGATCCGCGGCTTCAAGGAGGGCAACACCACACGCCTCGGCGAGTTCGTCATCGAGCGCGCCTTCGCCGAACAGTGAGGCGGCCCCGCGCCCGACGCCCTCTCCGCAGCCCTCCGGCACCAACGCCCTCCAGGACATCGCCATGACCGATCTCCGTCCCGCCGCCCGACGCTCCGCACGCGCTTCCGCGCGGCCGCGCGACACCGCTACCGCCTCCGAAGCCGCGGCGGATGCGCCGGCCGCGCCAGCGCCCGCGCGCAAGGCCGCGCCGCGCAAGCGCGCCGCCGGCAGCCGCGTGCAGGCCGCGCAGGCCACCCGCGACGCCATCCTGCGCGCGGCCACCAAGGTCTTCGCCCGCTACGGCTACGACGGCGGCAGCGTCGAGAAGATCTCGCAGGCCGCGAAGTCCTTCGACCGGATGATCTACTACTACTTCGGGAGCAAGGAAGGCCTGTTCATCGCGGTGATCGAGGACACCTACCGCCGGATGAACGACGCCGAGTCGGCGCTCGGGCTCGACGAATCGCGGCCGGCGGAGTCGCTGCGCGCCGTGGTGCGCTTCGTGCGCGGCTACTACCAGAAGCATCCGGAGTTCGTCACCCTGCTCAACACCGAGAACCTGCACAAGGGGCGGCACATCGCCAAATCGGCGCGGGCCCGCGAATACTCCTCGCCGGCCATCTCGGTGCTCGACCGGCTGCTCGCCGCCGGCGCCGCGCAGGGCGCCTTCCGCCCCGGCGTCCGGGCGCGCGACCTCTACCTGCTCATCGCCTCGATGGGCTACTTCTACCAGTCCAACCGCTACACGCTCTCGGCCTTCCTGGGCGAGCCCGTCGGCCGCACGGACGATGCCGCGCGCTGGGACGATTTCATGATCGACGTGGTCATGCGCACCGTCGCCCCGGACTGACTCCCCCGCCCCGTCCCGCCCACCGCTTCCCGTCGTCCCCTGACGATCCCCACGGAGAGAACCATGGCTGAAATCGCCGCAAGCGCCACGTCCGGCAAGGTCGTGATCCACCACATCGGCCTGCTGCTGTCGGGCGACATCGACCGGCCGATCCTCGACGCCGACACCATCGTGGTGCAGGACGGGAAGATCGCCGCCGTCGGCCGCTACGCGGACTGCGACACCGAGGGCGCGCGCACCGTGGTCGACGCGCGCGGCACCACCGTCGCGCCCGGCCTGATCGACAGCCACGTGCACCCGGTCTTCGGCGACTGGACGCCGCGCCAGGGCCAGCTCGGCTGGATCGACTCCACCATGCACGGCGGCGTCACCACCATGATCTCGGCCGGCGAGGTGCACCTGCCGGGGCGGCCCAAGGACATCGTCGGCCTCAAGGCGCTGGCGATCACCGCGCAGCGCGCCTTCGACAACTTCCGGCCCGGCGGCGTCAAGGTGCACGCCGGCGCGCCGGTGATCGAGCAGGGCATGGTCGAGCAGGACTTCAAGGACCTGGCCGACAGCGGCGTGCGGCTGCTCGGCGAGATCGGCCTCGGCTCGGTCAAGGCCGGCTACGAGGCCAAGCAAATGGTGGAATGGGCGCGCAAATACGGCATCCGCAGCACCATCCACACCGGCGGGCCGTCCATCCCCGGCTCGGGCCTGATCGACAAGGACGTGGTGCTGGAGGCCGACGCCGACGTCATCGGCCACATCAACGGCGGCCACACCTCGCTGCCCTGGAAGCACGTCTGCGAGCTGTGCGAGAAGTCCTCGCGCGCCATCGAGGTGGTGCACAACGGCAACGAGCGCATCGCCATCGAGGCGGCGCGCGCCGCGCTCGACCTGAAGTGCCCGCACCGCGTCATCCTCGGCACCGACGGGCCGGCCGGCTCGGGGGTGCAGCCGCTGGGCATCCTGCGCATGATCGCCCTGCTGTCGAGCCTCGGCGGCATCGCGCCGGAGCTGGTCTTCTGCTTCGCCACCGGCAACACCGCGAAGATCCGCGGCCTGGACTGCGGCCTGGTCGAAGTGGGCCGCGCGGCCGACTTCGTCTTCATGGACCGCGCCCAGCACACCGCCGGCGCAACCTTGCTGGAGAGCGTCGCGCTCGGCGACCTGCCGGGCGTGGGCATGGTGATGATCGACGGCCTGGTGCGCTGCGGCCGCAGCCGCAACACCCCGCCGGCGGTGGAGATCCCGGTGGCGACGCCCGGGCACTGAGACGGCTGCCGAAGCCCGGCGTCCGCCTCAGACGCCCGGGTCGGGCCGCGCGATGCCGTCGCGGGCCAGCGCGGCCTCGAGCGCCTCCTGGCGCTGGCGCCGCTCCTCGCGCCGGCGGGCCTGCTCGTCGGCCATGTCCGCGAACGCCCGGGCGCAGCCCGCGCCGAAGAGCAGGATCGCGGACGAGAAGTAGATCCACATCAGCAGCACCACGAGCGAGCCCGCGGCGCCGTAGGCGGACACCACCGCCGCGGTCGAGAGGTAGTAGGCCAGCCCGTGCTTGCCGAGCGCGAACAGCAGCGCGCCCACCGCGCCGCCCATCACCAGGTAGCGCAGCGACGGCTTGGCCCCGCCCGAGAGCCGCATCAGCGCGGCGAACAGCGCGGTCGCGAAGCCGAAGGCGATGAGTTCGTTGAGCACCCGCAGCAGCACCTCCATCGGCAGCCAGCGGCCGGCCCAGTGCGACACGACGTTGAGCGCGGTGGTGATCACCAGCGACACCAGCAGCAGGAAGCCGAAGGCAAGGATGTAGGCCACCCCGCGCAGCCGCAGCGAGGCGGTGTGCCACCAGGGCGTCTCGGGGATCGGGCCCTTGCCGCTGTACCAGATGCGCTCGAAGGAGGACTGCAGTTCCGCGAAGACGCCGGTCGCGCCGGAGAGCAGCAGGCCGAAGGCGATCAGCGAGGCCACCGCGCCCTCGGCGGGCTGCTGGGTGCTGTCGAGCGCCTGCCGCACCACGTCGGCGCCTTGCCGGCCCACCACCGCCGCGATCTGCTGCACCAGGTTGTTCTCGACGTAGTCCGCGTCGATCCACCAGCCGAGCACCGCCACCAGCAGCACCAGCATCGGCGCGAGGCTCAGGATGCCGTAGAAGGACATCGCCGCGCTCATGCGCAGCCCGTCGGCCTCGGACCAGAGCAGGACCGCGCGGTAGAAGGGCATCAGCGGGCTCGCCAGCGCCAGGGCGAACGCCTTGGCCCGTTCGAGCGGCGTGCGCCGCGCCGGATCCGGGCGGGTTCGGAGGCCTGCGGGCGGCGGCTGCGGACCATCGTGCGGGCGCGCGGGCGCGGCGGACGTTCCGGGGAAGGAAGAGGATTCGGCCATGCCTGTAGGCTAGCGGGACGGGCCCCCGGGCGCCATCGCCCTGCGTCGCGGGCGCGCGTAGGCCGGCTTCCATCGCCGGCCGCATGCCGCATGCAGCCACCGCTGCGGCTGCGGCGGGCGGGCACCGCCGCGAGGCGGCTCCCCGAGGCCCTGGGACAGACCGGGCCTGCCCGGCTCCCGGCCCGGTCGCGCGCTCAGCCGCTGGTGTAGACCACGCCGGGCTGCGCCGGCGCCGCGTAGCCGCCGTCGTTGCCGTAGCGCTGCGCCGGTGCCGCGTACAGCGCGTTGCCCTCGACCCGGACCGGCGTGCCGACCGCCATCGGCTGGGCCTGGTGAAAGCTGCGGACGCTGCCGTTGTCCATGCGCACCCGGACCTGGTAGGTTGTGGTGGTGCGCAGGTGCTCCTCGACCTTGTTGCCCGCGAAGCCGCCGCCGACCGCGCCCAGCACGGTGGCGACGGTGCGGCCGTTGCCCTTGCCGACCTGGTTGCCCAGCAGCCCGCCAAGCACGCCGCCGGCCACTGTGCCGATGCCGACGCCCGCGACGTTGGGCGTCTCGGTGCGCTGCACCACCGGCTGCACCGACTCGATCCGGCCGCAGCTCTGGCAGACCGCCGCGCGGTAGCCGGGTGCGCTGGCCGGGTAGGCCTGCGCCGTGGAATGCCCGTAGTCCGGGGTGCGGGTGCTCGCCACCGGGCGCGAGGTGGCCGGTCGCGCCGGCGCCGCGGCGGCGGAAGCGGCGGGCACGGCGCGCGGGTCGTCGCGGTCCAGGGGCGCGCGGGCCACGGCGGCCGCCTTGTCGGCGTCGGCGATCAGGGCGGCGCTGGCGGCCAGCCCGGCCACGGCGCCAGGCGCGGCGGCCGCCGCTGCGGCCTCGGCGACGGCCGAGCGCTGGCCCTGCTGGTAGAGGAGCGTGCCGCCGAGCGCGGCCACCGCCAGGCTCAGGCCGCCCACCGCCACCCACAGGGCCCGGGACGGACGGCCCTGCGCCGCCGCATGGTCGTGCCGGGCGCGCACGTAGGGATTGGCGTCCGCCTCGGCTGCGAACGCGGTGTCGGGGACGGCGGGGCGGGACCGCGGATCGTCGGGCGTCTGCATGGACATGGTGGAACTCCTTTCTTCTGCGGGCACATCCCGCGGCGCGCGCCGCGGGCCTTCTTGACCGGGAAATTACGCTTCCCGAACGCATGCCTCCGAAGGTACGGAACGAATGCGAATGCCGGACGAAGCCTTTGTAAAGCCGGGTAAGAAATGCTCCCGGGCACGGCGCGCCCGCCTACAGCGGCCGCGGCGCCACCCCGCTCACAGCCCGAGGTTGGGCGCCAGCCGCCGCGCCAGCGCGGCCGGGTCCATGCCGCGGCGGGCCGCCATGTCCTGCACCTGGTCCTCGCCAATGCGGCCGACGTTGAAGTAGGCGCTGTCCGGATGGCTCAGGTAGAAGCCGCTGACGCTGGCGGCCGGCGTCATCGCGAGCGATTCGGTCAGGCCCATGCCGATGTCGGCGCACCCCAGGAGCTCGAACATCGGCCCCTTGACGCTGTGGTCCGGGCAGGCCGGGTAGCCGGGCGCGGGCCGGATGCCGCGGTAGCGCTCCTTGACCAGGTCCTCGACGCCAAGAGACTCCTGGGGCGCGTAGCCCCACAGGTCGCGCCGCACCCGGGCGTGCAGCGCCTCGGCGAAGGCCTCGGCCAGGCGGTCGGCCAGGGCCTTGAACATGATGGACGAGTAGTCGTCGAGCGCGTCCTGGAACTGCCGCTCCTTGCCCTCGACGCCGATGCCCGCGGTGACCGCGAACATGCCCACGTAGTCGGCCAGGCCGGTGTCGCGCGGCGCCACGAAATCGGCCAGGCAGCGGCTCGGCCGCATCGCGCCGTCCACCGCCTGCTTCTCGGCCTGCTGGCGCAGGCCGTGCCAGGTCATGGCCCGGGCGGTGCGCGACTCGTCGGCGTAGAGCGCGATGTCGTCCTCGTCCACCGCGTTGGCCGGCCAGAAGCCGACCACGCCGTGGGCGCTGAGCCAGCGGCCCTCGATCAGCCGCTTGAGCATCGCCCGGCCGTCGGCCTGGACCCGGGTCGCCTCGGCGCCGACCACCGGGTCGGCCAGGATGGCGGGGTACGGGCCGGCGAGGTCCCAGGTCTGGAAGAACGGGCCCCAGTCGATGTAGCCCGCCAGCTCGGCCAGGTCGAAGTTGCGGAACAGGCGCCGGCCCAGGAACCTGGGCACCGGCGGGACGTAGCCGGACCAGTCCAGGGGCGTCTTGTTGGCGCGCGCCCGGGCCAGCGGCCAGAGCGGGACCTGCTTCTTGTTGGCGTGCTGGGCGCGCACCTTGTCGTAGTCGGCGCTGACCTCGTCGACGTACTGCGCCGCCTGGTCGGACAGCAGGCTCTGGGCCACGCTCACGCTGCGCGAGGCGTCGGGCACGTAGACCACCGGCCCCTCGTAGTGCGGCGCGATCTTGACCGCGGTGTGGACCCGGCTGGTGGTCGCGCCGCCGATGAGCAGCGGGATCTTGCGCAGCCGGAAGTGCTCGTCCTTCTGCATCTCGCCGGCGACGTACTGCATCTCCTCCAGGCTCGGGGTGATCAGGCCCGAGAGGCCGACGATGTCCGCGCCCTCGGCCTTGGCCCGGGCCAGGATCTCGTGGCACGGGACCATCACGCCCATGTTCACCACCTCGAAGTTGTTGCACTGCAGGACCACGGTGACGATGTTCTTGCCGATGTCGTGCACGTCGCCCTTGACGGTGGCGATGACGATCTTGCCCTTGCTGCGCACGTCGCGGCCGGCCAGCTCGTCCTGGCGCTTCTCCTCCTCGATGTAGGGGATCAGGTGCGCCACCGCCTGCTTCATCACCCGGGCCGACTTGACCACCTGCGGCAGGAACATCTTGCCCTGGCCGAACAGGTCGCCGACGACGTTCATGCCGTCCATCAGCGGGCCCTCGATGACGTGCAGCGGCCGGCCGCCCTTGGCGAGGATGTCCTGGTAGGCCTCCTCGGTGTCCTCGACGATGAAATCGGTGATCCCGTGCACCAGCGCGTGCGAGAGCCGCGCGCCGACGCTGGCCGGCGCCCCGGGCGCGCCGCGCCATTCGTTGCGGCGGCTGTCGTCCTTGGCGCCGCTCTTGGCCGTCTCGGCGATCTCCACCAGGCGCTCGCCGGCGTCGGGCCGGCGGTTGAGCACCACGTCCTCGACCCGCTCGCGCAGCACCGGATCGAGGTCGTCGTAGACGCCCACCATGCCGGCGTTGACGATGCCCATGTCCATGCCGGCCTGGATCGCATGGTAGAGGAAGACGGTGTGGATCGCCTCGCGCACCGGGTCGTTGCCGCGGAAGCTGAAGGACACGTTCGAGACGCCGCCCGAGACCTTGGCGCCGGGCAGGTTCGCCTTGATCCAGCGCACCGCCTCGATGAAGTCCACCGCGTAGTTGTCGTGCTCCTCGATGCCGGTGGCGACCGCGAAGATGTTGGGGTCGAAGATGATGTCCTCGGGCGGGAAGCCGACCTCGTCCACCAGGATGCGGTAGGCGCGCGCGCAGATCTCGATCTTGCGGGCGAAGGTGTCGGCCTGGCCGGCCTCGTCGAAGGCCATCACCACCGCCGCCGCGCCGTAGCGCCGCACCAGGCGGGCCTCCTGCTTGAACTTCTCGACGCCCTCCTTCATCGAGATGGAGTTGACGATGCCCTTGCCCTGGATGCAGCGCAGCCCGGCCTCGATCACCGCCCACTTGGAGCTGTCGACCATCACCGGCACCCGGGCGATGTCCGGCTCGGAGGCGATCAGGTTCAGGAAGCGCACCATCGCCGCCTTGCTGTCGAGCATCGCCTCGTCCATGTTGACGTCGATCACCTGCGCGCCGTTCTCGACCTGCTGGCGGGCCACGGCCAGCGCCTGCTCGTACTCGCCGTTGAGGATCATCCGGGCGAAGGCCTTGGAGCCGGTCACGTTGGTCCGCTCGCCCACGTTGACGAACAGCGTGCCCTCGCCGATGGACACCGGCTCCAGGCCGGAGAGCCGCATCGGCGGCGGCGGCGCGGCGGGCGCGGCGGGATCGGTGGCGGGCGGGGCGGAGGCGGCGTCGGACATGGCGGGTGCGCCGGCGGGCCGGCGGGCTGGATTCGGTCGGCGAAAGCCGCGCGGGACGCGGCCGCGGGAGGCGCCGGACCGTGGGCGCCGGACGGCATCGCGGGCAGCGCGCCGCTGCGCGCGGGGAGGCCGGATTCTAGTGGCGCGGGCCGTTCCGGGCCCGCCCGGCGCGGCCCGGCCCCGGCTGCAACATGTGGCAACCCCGGCGCGGCGCCCCGGCCCTAGCCTGCGGGCGTCCGGGTCGTCCGGCGATGCTGAAGCCGCCAGCTTTCCCCCGCGGTGGATGAAGGGATCCGACATGTTCAAGCTCATCGGCCTGGTCACGCGCATCGGCGCGGTCCTCGGCGCCATCAAGGTCATCCGCGGTGCGCTGCGCGGCGGCGGCCGCCCCGCGGCCCCGCGGCGCCGGTACTGACGGCCCCGCGGCCCCGCGCGCGCCTCCGGCCGCGCCCGGGGCCGGGCGGCATGCGCGGCGGACACCGTCCGCACGGGCCCGCGCCGCGCGGCGGGCCGGGCGGGCCGGCGTCCGTACACTGCCGCCCCATGCCCTGGCACGCCCGACTCGACCTCGACTACCGCCGCACCCCGCCCGCCGCGCCCCCGGCGGACGGAGCCCCCGACCCGGCCGCCGGACCCGCGGCCCCTTCCGCCGACCCCATCCGGCCGGACGCCGCGCCCGCCGGCGCCGCCCGGACCGCGCGCACCATCGCGCGCTTCCGCCACGACGGGCCGCTGCGCATCCTGCAGAGCCTCTACCCCGAAGGCGAGGGCGTCTGCCACAACGTGCTGGTGCACCCCGCCGGGCGGCCTGGTCGGCGGCGACACGCTCGATCTCCGCATCCGCGCCGAGGCCGGCGCCCACGGACTGCTCACCACGCCCGGCGCGACCCGCTTCTACCGCTCCGAGGGCGAGGCCGCGGTGCAGCGCACCGCGATCGCGCTCGCGCCCGGCGCGCGGTTCGAATGGCTGCCGCTGGAGGCGCTGTGCTTCGACGGCTGCCTGGCCGAGAACCGTCTCCGGCTGGACCTGGCGCCCGGCGCCGAAATGATCGGATGGGACGTCACCGCGCTCGGCCTGCCGCATGCCGGCAAGCCCTTCCGGCGCGGCCACCTGCTGCAGCACATGGAACTGGCGGGCGCCTGGCTGGAGCGCGGCCGGATCGACGCCGCGGACGCCCGCCTGCTCGACGGACCGCTGGGGCTGGCCGGCCACCGCTGCCTCGCCACCGTGTTCCTCGCGTCCGGGGCGCCGCTGCCGCGCGCCGCGCGCGAGCGGGCGCTGGAGGCGGCGCGGGCGGCGATCGACGCCCACGCGCTGCGCGACACCGCCGGCGCCACCAGCCCGGACGGCCGCGTCGTGGTCGTGCGCGCGCTGGCCCCGCTGGTCGAGCCGGCGATGCAGCTGGCGAAGCAGGTGCGCGCCGCCTGGCGCGCGGCGCACTGGGACCTGCCGCCGACGGCGCCGCGCATCTGGGCGATGTAGACGGGTGCGGGACGTTCCGCCGGCACGGATCCTGCGATACGCTCGCGGTCTCCGCCATCCACCGCCGCCCCCGGCTCCGCCGCATGGAACTCACGCCCCGCGAAAAGGACAAGCTCCTGATCTTCACCGCCGCCCTGCTGGCCGAGCGCCGCCGGGCCCGCGGGCTCAAGCTCAACTACCCGGAATCGGTGGCGCTGATCAGCGCCGCGGTGATGGAGGGCGCGCGCGACGGCAAGACGGTCGCCCAGCTGATGAGCGAGGGCCGCGAGGTGCTGGGCCGCGACGACGTGATGGAGGGCGTGCCGGAGATGATCCCCGACATCCAGGTCGAAGCCACCTTCCCCGACGGCACCAAGCTGGTGACCGTCCACCAACCGATCGCCTGACGCGCCGCCGGCCCGCGGGCGACGCGGGCCGGCCGTCCGACCTGCGCCACCAACCGCGCCGCACGACACACCGCTCCCCCGCCCTGCCGCCGAACGCCCCGCACGCCGTCCGCCCGCGCCCCGCGCCCCTTCCCCGTTCCCAACCGCCACCCGCACCGGAGCCCCCGATGTCCCGCACCACCCGCCCCGCGCGCCGCCTCGGCGCGATCGCCCTCCCCGCCCTGCTGGCCGCCGTGCCGCTGGCCGCCTCCGCCCACCTGGGCGCCGACGGCGCGGCCCATGCCCACGGCGACCCGCTGGCGCAGTTCCTCGCCGGCGTGGTCCATCCGCTGACGGGTGCCGACCACCTCGCCGCGATGCTGGCGGTGGGCCTGTGGTCCGCGCTGGCCGCGCGCCGGGGCGGCGCCGAGCTGCTGCGCGCGCCGCTCGCCTTCGCGGCGATGCTGCTGGCGGGCGCGCTGCTCGGGCTGCGCGGCGTGGCGCTGCCGGCGGTCGAGCCGATGATCGCCGTCTCGCTGCTGGCGCTGGGCCTGCTGGTCGCGACGCGCCTGCGCCTGCCGGTGGCCGCCTCGGCGCTGGCGGTCGGCGGCTTCGCCCTCTTCCACGGCGTGGCGCACGGCTCCGAGATGGCCGCCGACGACCATGCCGCCTGGATGCTCGCCGGCATGCTGGCGGCCACCGCCGGCCTGCACGCGGCGGGCATCGCCGCCGGCTGGGCGCTGCGCCGCCGGTCGGCCTGGCTGCCGCGCGTCGCCGGCGCCCTGGTCGCCGGCCTGGGCGCGACGCTGCTGGTCCGCCTGGCCTGAGTCCCGCCGCGGCGCGGCCGGCCCCGGCCGCCGCGTCCGCGCCGTCCCCGCCCTTCCTCCCGCCGACAAGGAGCCCCGCGCCATGATCCCCGGAGAACTCTTCACCGACGACGGCGAGCACGCCCTCAACCCCGGCCGCCGCACCCTGACGCTGGTGGTGCGCAACGAGAGCGAGCGGCCGATCCAGGTCGGCTCGCACTACCACTTCGCCGAGACCAACGGCGCGCTCGGCTTCGACCGCGCGGCGGCCCGCGGCATGCGGCTCAACATCGCCTCGGGCACCGCGGTGCGCTTCGAGCCCGGGCAGCAGCGCACCGTCGAGCTGGTGGACTACGCCGGCGACCGCACGGTATACGGCTTCCGCGGGCTGACGCAGGGGCCGCTCTGACGGCGCGAGGCCGCCGGCCGGCCGCGCCCCGCCGGCCGTCCCCGGGTCGTG
This sequence comes from Xylophilus ampelinus, assembly GCA_036946225.1. Taxonomy (GTDB): domain Bacteria; phylum Pseudomonadota; class Gammaproteobacteria; order Burkholderiales; family Burkholderiaceae_C; genus JAKOND01. The sequence continues at coordinate 586,615 of JAQIJO010000001.1, read as the reverse complement.
CCTTCCCGCGAAATCCATGCATGAAAAAGGCATCCAGCGCGCGCTACGCCTGCGCTGGCAGCTCCTGATTCGATAGCAAACCATCCACCTTCTCCACGGAACCAGCCATGGCCACCATCCCGCGCCGCGCCTATGCGGAAATCTTCGGACCCACCGTCGGCGACCGGGTGCGGCTGGCCGACACCGACCTGGTGATCGAGGTCGAGCGCGACTACACCCTGGCCGCCGGCGGCTACGGCGAGGAGGTCAAGTTCGGGGGCGGCAAGACCATCCGCGACGGCATGGCGCAGTCGCAGCGCACCAACGCCCAGGGCGCCGTGGACCTGGTGCTGACCAACGCCCTGATCCTCGACCACTGGGGCATCGTCAAGGCCGACATCGGCATCGTCGGCGGCCGCATCGCCCGCATCGGCAAGGCCGGCAACCCCGACACCCAGCCCGGGGTGGACATCATCATCGGCCCGGGCACCGAGGTGCTGTCCTGCGAGGGCAGCATCGTGACCGCCGGCGCCATCGACAGCCACATCCACTTCATCAGCCCGCAGCAGATCGAGGAGGCGCTCGCCTCCGGCACCACCACCATGCTCGGCGGCGGCACCGGCCCGGCCACCGGCACCTTCGCCACCACCTGCACGCCCGGGCCGTGGAACATCGAGCGCATGCTGCAGGCGGCCGACGCCTTCCCGATGAACCTCGGCTTCTTCGGCAAGGGCAACGCCAGCCGGCCGGAGGCGCTGCGCGAGCAGGTCGACGCCGGCGTGGTCGGCCTGAAGCTGCACGAGGACTGGGGCACCACGCCCGCGGCGATCGACACCTGCCTGTCGGTGGCCGACGAGACCGACATCCAGGTCGCCATCCACAGCGACACCCTCAACGAGTCCGGCTTCGTCGAGAACACCATCGCCGCCGCCGCCGGCCGCGGCATCTGCGCCTTCCACACCGAGGGCGCGGGCGGCGGCCACGCGCCGGACATCCTGCGGGTGGTGGGCGAGGCGAACTTCCTGCCCTCGTCCACCAACCCGACCATGCCCTACACCGTCAACACGCTCGACGAGCACGTCGACATGCTGATGGTCTGCCACCACCTCGACGCCTCCATCGCCGAGGACCTCGCCTTCGCCGAGAGCCGGATCCGCAAGGAGACCATCGCCGCCGAGGACATCCTGCACGACATCGGCGCGATCAGCATGTTCAGCAGCGACAGCCAGGCCATGGGCCGCGTCGGCGAGGTGACGCTGCGCTGCTGGCAGACCGCGCACAAGATGAAGCAGCAGCGCGGCAGCCTCGAGGGCGACGGGGCGCGCAACGACAACGTCCGCGCCAAGCGCTACATCGCCAAGCTGACCATCAACCCGGCCATCGCCCACGGCATCAGCCACGAGGTCGGCAGCCTCGAAGCGGGCAAGTGGGCCGACATCGTGCTCTGGAAGCCGGCCTTCTTCGGCGTCAAGCCGACCGCCGTCCTCAAGGGCGGCCAGATCGCGCTGGCCGCGATGGGCGACCCCAACGCCTCGATCCCGACGCCGCAGCCGGTGCACTACCGGCCGATGTTCGGCGCCTTCGGCGGCGCGCTGGCGCGCGGCTCGCTCACCTTCGTCTCGCAGGCCGGGCTCGCGAACGGCATCGGCGAGCGCTTCGGGCTGCGCAAGACGCTGTCGGCGGTCAAGGGCATCCGCGCGGTGCGCAAGCAGCACATGGTGCACAACGGCGCCACCCCGCGGATGGAGATCGACCCCCAGACCTACGCGGTGCGCGCCGACGGGCAGCTGCTGACCTGCGAACCGGCCAAGTCGCTGCCGATGGCGCAGCGGTACTTCCTGTTCTGACCCGGACGCCCGCGCCGGCCCGCCGGTCCGGACCGGCCTGGGATTCCCGGCGCGGCGCGCCCATCGGCAAGCGGCCGGCACGCTTGCAAACGGACATACCGTCCGCCGCGCCGCGGCCCAGAATCCGGGCCCACCATGCGCAACCCCATCCCCGCCGCCCCCGCCCCGTCCCGGTCCCGTGGAGGGCGCCCGTCGCCGGGCGCGTGGCTGGGGCGCTTCCTGGCCGCGCTGGCGCTCTGCGCCGGGCTGGCCGGCTGCATGCTGCCGCCGCGGGAAGGCCTGGTCGCCTCGCACGCGCTGGCGCCGGCGGAGGCCGCCGCCACCGCGATCGGGCAGGCGGTGGCGCAGCGGGCCGCCGACCATCCGCCGGGCAGCTCGGGCATCCATCCGCTGCCCGACGGCATCGACGCCTTCGCCGCGCGCATGCTGCTGGCCGCGGCGGCCGAGCGCACGCTGGACGTGCAGTCCTACATCTGGCGCGACGACACCACCGGCCGGCTGATGCTGCAGGCCCTGCGCGAAGCGGCCGACCGGGGCGTGCGGGTGCGCATGCTGCTCGACGACAACGGCATCCCCGGGCTCGACAAGGTGCTGGCCGCGCTCGACGCGCATCCGAACATCGAGGTGCGGCTGTTCAACCCGTTCTCGGTGCGCTGGTTCAAGCCGCTGGGCTTCGTCACCCACTTCTCGCGCGCCAACCGGCGCATGCACAACAAGTCCTTCACCGCCGATGCGCAGGCCACCATCATCGGCGGCCGCAACATCGGCGACGAGTACTTCGACGCGCTGGTGGACGGCCTGGTGTTCGCCGACCTCGACGTGCTGGCCTTCGGGCCCGCGGCCCGCGACATCTCCACCGACTTCGACCGCTACTGGGACAGCGCCTCGGCCTATCCCATCGCGCTGCTGGTGGAGGCCGGCCCGCCGTCGGACCTGGCGCCGCTGGACCGCATCCGCGCCGAGGTGGCGGCCGACCCGCCGCGGCGGCGCTACCTGCGGGAGGTGAAGGGCTCGGAGTTCGCGACCGACCTGCGCGCCGGCCGCCTGCCGCTCGAATGGGCGGCGGTGCAGGCCCTCAGCGACGACCCGGCCAAGGGCCAGGGCCCGGTCGCGCGCAGCGACCTGATGGCCTCGGAGCTGCAGCGCCTGCTGCGCAAGCCGCGGCACGACGTGGAATTGGTGTCGGCCTATTTCGTGCCCGGCGCCGACGGCGTGGCCGCCTTCTCCGCGCTGGCCCGGGACGGCGTGCGGGTGCGCATCCTGACCAACGCGCTCGAAGCCACCGACGTGCCGGCGGTGCATTCGGGCTACGCCAGGCGCCGGATCCCGCTGCTGCGGGCCGGCGTGGAGCTCTACGAGATGCGGCGCCAGGCCGGCGCCCCGCTGGCCGGCGGCGGCTCGGGCACCCGCGCGCCCCGGGGATCCGGCGGCAGCGGCCCGGGCGTCGGCAGCTCGGATTCGAGCCTGCACGCCAAGACCTTCTCGGTGGACCGCGAACGCGTCTTCATCGGCTCCTTCAACTTCGACCCGCGCTCGGCCCACCTGAACACCGAACTCGGCTTCGTCATCGACAGCCCGGCGCTCGCCGCGCAGGTCGAGGACGCCTTCACCCAGAACATCCCCGCGCAGTCGTACTCGGTGCGCCTGGATCCCCAGGGCCGGCTCTACTGGCTCGAACCCGTGCCCGGCGGCACGGTGCGCCACGACATCGAGCCGGGCACCACCTGGTGGAAGCGCACCAGCGTGTTCCTGCTGTCGCTGCTGCCGATCGAATGGCTGCTGTGAGCGGGCGCGGCAGGCGGCGCCGGGGGCCGCGCCACGCGCCGGCCGGCCGCCCCGGCATGGTCCTCGCTTGACGGCTTCGCTACGATGGATGCCATGCTCACCGCCAACAAACTCATGCCCGCGGGACGCGGCCTCGCCCCCGTCCTGCTCAAGCGCGCCGCCACCGTCGAACTCGACTGGGACGTGCGCCAGAAAAGCCGTTTCGACGCCACCGACAGCGCCGGCCGGCGCCTCGGCGTCTTCCTGCCGCGCGGCACCCTGGTGCGCGGCGGCGACGTGCTGGTGGCCGAGGACGGCTCGCTGGTGCGGGTGGTCGCGGCGCCGCAGCCGGTGCTGCGCATCACGCCCTGCGCCGAGCACGGCTCGCCCTTCGACCTGACCCGCGCCGCCTACCACCTGGGCAACCGGCACGTGCCGATCGAGCTGCGCCCGGACCACCTGCAGATCGAGCCCGACCACGTGCTGGCCGGCATGCTGCGGTCGCAGCACCTGACGGTGCAGGAGCTGGTCGCCCCGTTCGAACCCGAGGGCGGCGCCTACGGCGGCCAGGGCGGCGGGCACGGCCACAGTCACGACCATGGGCACGGGCACAGCCACGGCCACGACCACGACCACGACCACGTGCACGGCCACGCGCATGGCGCGGAGCACGCGCACGGCGCCGGCCAGCCGGCATCGCATGCCGCGGCGCCGGCCCATGTCCACGGCCCGGGTTGCGGCCACGACCATGGCCATGCGCACGGCCCCGGCTGCGACCACGACCACGACCATGACCACGGTCACGACCACGGTCACAGCCACGGCCACGGCCACGCCGCGCCGCAGCCGGCGGCCGTCCCGGTGCAGTTCCACCCGCGCCGTCCGTCCGATGCCTGAGCCGGCGTCCGCCGCGCCCACGCCCGGCCTGCTGCAGCTGATCTGGCTGGCCTCGCCGGCCCTGCCGGTCGGCGGCTTCTCCTACTCCGAAGGCCTGGAAGCGGCCGTGGAATGGGCGGGGGTAGCTACCGAATCGATAGCATCCGACTGGCTGAGCCAGCAGCTGCACCTGAGCCTGGCCCGCAGCGACCTCGCGGTGCTGGCGCAGGCGGTGCCGGCCGCGCGCGCCGGCGACGTCGCCCGGCTGCGCGCCCTCGACGACTGGGTGCGCCGGACCCGCGAGACCAGCGAGCTGCGCCTGCAGGCCGAGCAGATGGGCCGGTCGCTGGCCGACTGGCTGCGCGGCCTGCATCCCGACGCGGCCGCGCCGCTCGCCGGCTGGCAGCCGACCTACCCGGTCGCCTTCGCGGCGGCCGCCGCGCGCAGCGCCGCCGGCGTGGCCGACATCTGCGCCGCCTTCGCCTTCGGCTGGGCCGAGAACATGGTGCAGTCGGCGATCAAGTCGGTGCCGCTCGGCCAGAGCGCGGGCCAGCGCATCCTGGAACGCCTGGCCGGCGAGATCCCGCAGGCGGTGGCCGACGCGGCCGCCCGCGCCGGCGACGACGACCGCCAGGCGATGAGCCCGATGCTCGCCATCCTCTCCGCCCGCCACGAGGCGCAGTATTCCCGCCTCTTCCGCAGCTGACCCGCGGCCGCCCGCCGGCCGCGCGCAGCGCCCTTTCCCACCGTTCCACCACCCAGCGCACCACCGATGACCTCCGCACTCCACCACGTCCCGAACCGCACCCGCAAGCTGCCGCCGCTGCGCGTGGGCATCGGCGGGCCGGTCGGCTCCGGCAAGACCACCCTGCTCGAAATGCTCTGCAAGGCCATGCGCGCGCGCTACGACCTGGTCGCGATCACTAACGACATCTACACCAAGGAGGACCAGCGGCTGCTGACCGTCAGCGGCGCGCTGCCGCCCGAGCGCATCCTCGGCGTGGAGACCGGCGGGTGCCCCCACACCGCGATCCGCGAGGACTGCTCGATCAACCTCGAGGCCATCGACCGCATGCTCGGCGAGTTCCCGGACGCCGACGTGGTGTTCGTCGAGTCCGGCGGCGACAACCTGGCCGCCACCTTCAGCCCCGAGCTGAGCGACCTGACCATCTACGTGATCGACGTCGCCGCCGGCGAGAAGATCCCGCGCAAGGGCGGCCCCGGCATCACCAAGAGCGACCTGTTCGTCATCAACAAGACCGACCTCGCGCCGCACGTGGGCGCCGACCTGGCCGTGATGCGCGCCGACACCGAGCGCATGCGCGGCGCCAAGCCCTTCGTCATGACCAACCTCAAGACGCAGGACGGCCTGGACGACGTGGTGTCCTTCATCGAGCGGCGCGGCATGCTGGCCGCCGCCTGACGGGAGCGGGCGCCATGCGGATCTGCGTCTTCTGCGGGTCGAGCCCGGGCAGGCTCCCCGCCTACCGCGAAGCCGCGGTGGCCTTCGGCGAGCTGCTCGCGGACCAGGGCATCGGCCTGGTCTACGGCGGCGCCTCCGTCGGGCTGATGGGGGCGGTGGCCGACGCGGCGCGCGGCCGTGGCGGCGAGGTGATCGGCGTCATCCCGCGCGCGCTGGCCGACCGCGAGCTGGCGCATCCCTCGCTCACGGAGCTGCACGTCGTCGGCTCGATGCACGAGCGCAAGGCGATGATGGCCGAGCTGTCGGACGCCTTCGTGGCGCTGCCGGGCGGCATCGGCACCCTGGAGGAGCTGTTCGAGGTCTGGACCTGGGCCCAGCTCGGCCACCACCGCAAGGCCTGCGGCCTGCTCGACACCGCGGGCTACTACAGCGCGCTGACCGGCTTCCTCGACCACATCGTGGCCGAAGGCTTCATGAAACCGGTCTACCGGGAAATGCTGCGCGTCGAGCGCACGCCCGGGGCGATGCTGGAGGCGGTCCGCGCCTACGCGCCGCCGGACGCGCCCAAGTGGATCGGCCCGCGCGACACCTGACTGCCGCCGGGCGTCGCGCGGGCCGGGGGGCCTGCGCCGGAGGGTGCGGGGCCGCGCCGCGGCGGCCCCGGCCGCTCAGCTGCGCAACGTGGCCTGCAGCGTGATCTCGGGCACGGCGGCGAGCGCCTTCGACAGCGGGCAGTTCTGCTTGGCGCCCTGGGCCAGCTCCTGGAACTTGGCTTCGTCCACGCCCGGGATGCGCGCGTCGAGCGTCAGCGCGATGCGGTCGATCTTGAATCCGCCGCCGTCCTGCGCCAGGCGCACCTTCGCGGTGACGTCCACCGACTCGGGCGTCACGCCGGCCTTCTCGGCGCCGAGCGAGAAGGCCATCGCGAAGCAGGCCGCGTGCGCGGCGCCGACGATCTCCTCGGGATTGGTGCCCTTGCGGTCGTCCTCGAAACGGGCCTTGAAGCCATAGGGATAGTCCTTGAGCGCGCCGGTCTCGGTGCTGATGCGGCCGGTGCCGGACTTGCCGCCTTCCCAGCGGACGCTTGCGGATTTTTCGATAGCCATCGGATCTCCTTCGGTGAGGGGCCCGGCGCGCCGCGACGGCATGCCGGAAGGGGGAATGGATGCGCGCGGCCGCGGAGACGGCCGCGCGCACCGGCCAGCATGCCGCGGACGCCGGGGCGCGCGGATTACCGGATGTGACCGTCCGCGGGGCGCGCGGTCCAGCCGGAAAACGCCCGCGCCCGGGACGTGGCGCGGGCGCGGTCCGGCCGGGACGGCCCGCGCCGGATCACGCCGGCCCCCATCCCAGCCGCCGCTCGGCCGCGCGCCGGTAGGGCGTGTCGATCTCCACGGCGGTGCGCCGGACGTAGTCGCGGGCATGGTCGCGGACCTCGCCGGCGAGGCCGTCGAGGTAGGCGATCGCCTCGTCGCAGGAGGGGAAGCGCCCGTCCTGCCCGGCGATGCGCGGCGGCAGGGCGGTCCAGACCGCCGCGTCCACCCACTGGCGGCGCAGCCAGCGGGCGATGCGCGGTTCGCCGGCGCGGTCGCCGCCGCCCTGGCCGACGGCGGTCCGGAGGTCGAGGCTGCCCACCCATTCCGGGCGGTGGGGACGGATCTGCTCCCTGCGGCGCAGCGCCTCGCGGGCGCGGGCCAGGTCGGCGACCTCCAGCAGGGCCCAGCGCGTCGGGCAGGGCCGGCCCTGCGGGCAGGCGACGACCGACAGCTCGCCCTTGTCGCCCACCCGGGCGAACTCGAGCGGCAGCACCGGCCCGTCGGCCATCCAGCCGGAAGCCAGCTGCATCGGCTCGGGCTTCCAGACCAGGGATCCGAAGGCGATGCAGGCGATCAGCATGGGCGGGGCGCCCGGACGCGGGCGGCGCCGCGGCGGGAGGCGTGGGGCATGGCGGGGACGGCGTGCACGGGGCGGCGCATGCTCATTTCGGGCGCGGCGGCCGCACGCCGCGGTCGGGCTGGCGCAGTTCGCCGGCGCGCAGCTGCCGCACCGCCTGCACCACCGCGCGGGCCACGTTGTCGACCTCGCCCTGCACCGCGGTGTCGGCGTCGAGCGTGGCGTGGCTGTCGTGGTAGGGGCCGTAGTAGCCGATGTAGCGGTCGAGCCGCGACCAGCGGCCCGCCGGGACCAGGCCCATCCATTCGAGCCAGTCCGCGAGGTTGCGGCGATGCGATTCCACGCCGGCCACGTCGCCGTGCGAGAACACGCCGAAGACCCGCCCGGCCACGTGCTTGGGATAGTCCCAGCCCGCGGCCTCGATCGCCTTGGCTTCGGCGGCCTTCTTGCCGTGGGTGCTGGTCGGGTCGGGGTTGCCGCCGTCGGCGCAGACCAGGCGGTCGATCATCAGCTTGAGCGGGCCCGGCGACTGGTACCAGTAGGTGGGCGCCAGGACGACGATGCCGTGGGCCTGCACCCAGCGCTCGTAGATCTCGGCCATCCAGTCGTGCGCCTGGTCGAGCGCATGGTTGGGGTAGCAGCTGCAGGGCCAGTGGCACAGCGGCATCGCGGTCGAGACGCAGCCCTTGCAGGGGTGGATGGCCCGGCCGTATTCGGAGGTGACCAGGCTCAGGTCGAGCAGGTCGGCCTCCATGCCGGCGTCCTCGACCACCCGGCGCACCCGCTGCGACAGGCGCCAGGTCTTGGAGATCTCGCCGGGGCAGGTGCCGTCGTTGCGCGCGCTGCCGTTGACCACCAGCACCCGCGACGGCGTCGCGGCGTCGCCCCAGCGGGCCTGCGCGGCCTGCAGCCGGTCGCGGGTGGCGCGCCATTCGACCGAGAGTTCGTAGTCGGGGTCGGCGAAGCCGGGGCCCGCCTTCGCGGTGCGGGGCGACTTGCGGCCGTCCTCGTAGGCGTCCCAGGCGATGGCCTCCAGCCGGCCGATGGCCTCGCGCTCGGCTTCGAAGGCCGGATCGGCGTAGCGCGCACGGAAGCGTTCGCCGAAGGTCCGGCGGTCGAGGTGGCCGGGGGCTTGGCCGGTGCGGATGTCGGTCATGGCGGCGAACGTTCGTGGGGATCGTGGGTGCCGCGCCGGCGGACTGCGTCGGCGCGGGGAGCGCTGCGGGTCTGGCCCGGCCGCCGCGGCGCGCCTCGGGGTCCCGTGGCCGGAGAGCATCGGCGCGCGGCGTGCCCGGGCCTGTGGGAGCGGGCCGCGAGTCCCGGCGCGTACCGGCCTACGCCCGGTCGGCGTGCCGCCCGGCCCGCGGCGGCCCCGCCGCGACCTACAGTCGAAAACCGCCCGCGGCCGCCCTGCGCCCGCGGCCCCCCTCCCCTTCCGACGCAGAACGCCATGGCTCCACCTCCCACAGGCGCCCCGCCCCGTCCCGACGGCATCGAGGCCGCGCACGAACAGCTGCCCGCCACCGCCTGGCGCCGCATCCGGCCGCTGCTCTCGCTGCTGGTGCTGGGCGCGGTGATGGCCTGGGCGCTGTCCGGCCGCGCCGGCGGCCGCACCGCCGACTGGACGGTGGAAACGCCGGCCGCCGTGCTGCGGATTGAGGCGCCGCGCATCATCCGCACCGGCCAGTTCTACGAGACCACCGTCGAGGTCCGGGCGCGGCGCGACATCGCGCAGCTGGCGGTCGCGGTGGAGCCTGGCCTCTGGAAGGACGTCACCATCAATTCGACCGTGCCCACCCCGGCCGAGGAGTCGTACGCAGCGGACCGGGTGCGCTTCTCCTTCGACCGGCTGGCCGCCGGCGAGACCTTCGTCTTCAAGGTCGACGCCCAGGTCAACCCGAGCCGCTGGGGCACGAACACCGGCACGCTCGCGCTGCTCGACGGCGAGGCGCCGTTGGCCGCGCTGCCCCTGTCGATGCGCATCCTGCCCTGACCGGGCCGCACCCCGAGGAAACCGCCATGGAAATCGTGCTGCGCGCCAGCGCCATGTTCGCCGTCGTCTACCTGCTGGTGCGCCTGCTCGGCAAGCGCGAGCTGGGGCAGATGACGCCCTTCGAATTCATCGTCATGGTGGTCATCGGCGACCTGATCCAGCAGGGCATCACCCAAAGCGACTTCAGCCTGACCGGCGCCTCGCTGGCGATCATGACCTTCGCGTTCTGGGGCGTGGTGCTGAACTGGGCCTCCTACCTCTCGCCGCGGGCGGAGCGGCTGCTCGCGGGCGAACCGCGGGTGCTGATCCGCCACGGCGAGCTGCTGCCGCAGAACACCCGGCGCGACCGGCTGACCCGCGCCGAGATCGAATCCGAGATGCGCCTCGCCGGCATCGCGCACATGGGGGACGTGGCCTGGGCGGTGCTGGAGCCCGGCGGCAAGATCAGCTTCATCCGCCGCGAAAAGCCCGGCGCCGCGCCGGAGCCCAGCGCGCAGCGCGACCAGGGCGCCACGGACTGATCCGGCGCCGCGCGGGCCGGGCCGGCCTCAGGCGGCCGCCGAGCGCTCCTGCGCCGAGGCCGGCAGGCCGAACACCCGGTCGAAGCCCCAGTTGAAGGCAAAGGTGTAGACCAGGAAGAACAGCACCAGCCCCAGGTCCATCATCAGCGCCTGCCAGAGGCTCACCCCGAACCACCAGGCCATCAGCGGCACCAAGAAGGCCACCAGGCCGCCCTCGAAGCCGACGGCATGGGCCACGCGCCGCCCGAGGCCGCGGCCGCGCACCGCCTGGCGGGCCTCCCAGCGCTCGAAGAAGTGGTTGAACACCAGGTTCCAGACGATGGCGATGGCCGAAGCCGCCACCGCGACGCCGCCCGCATGGACCACGCCCTGCCCCGACAGGGCGGCCAGGGCCGCGCTGGCGACCACGATGGCGATGCCTTCGTAGAGGGCGACGTAGACGATGCGGCGCTTCGGTCCTTGCATGGCGGAACAATCCTCGGGACGGGTTCGTGGAACAGGACCGCACTGTATGTGCATGCGCCTGATATAAAAAATCAGCTTGTTTCAGTTTTCCTGAAAGGATGGGCACCCCTATGGCCTTCACCTCCGAAAACGCCCAGCTGCTGCTGGAAGTGCTGGACCACGGCTCCTTCTCGGCCGCCGCGCGCGCGCTGGGCCGGGTGCCGTCGGCGGTGAGCATGGCCATCGCGCACCTGGAGGCGGAGCTGGGCGTGGAGCTGTTCGACCGCCGGGGCCGCGAGCCGCGCCCGACCGAGGCCGCGCGCGCGCTGGAGCCGCAAGCGCGCCTGCTGGCAGCCCAGCTGCGCCGGCTCGACGCCCATGCGCTCGCGCTGTCGCAGGGACTGGAGGCCACGCTGGCGATCGCGATCGCGCCCGAGCTGCTGTCTTCCGGCCGCTGGAGCGCCGCGCTCGCCGGGCTGGCCGAGGATTTCCCGTTGCTGGAGGTCGAGGTGCTGGCCGCGGCCCAGGCCGACGCGGTGGCGCTGCTGCACGCGGGCCGGGTGCAGCTGGCGCTGGTGTTCGAGCGGCCCAGCCTCGACGGGCGGGAGGATTTCCAGGAGGTGGGCCGCGAGACCCTGGTGATGGTGATGGCGGCCGGCCATCCGGCGCTGCGAGCGGCCGACGGCGGCGCGGCCCGGCTGCGGGCCGAGCACCTGACCGTCACCCGCCAGATCGTGGTGGCGGGTCGCGGCCAGGCCGCCGACGATCCGCGCATCGCCTTCGGCCGCCACCGCTGGCGCACCGACCATCCCGGCGCTGCGCTGGCGCTGATCGCCGCCGGGCTGGGCTGGGGCTGGCTGCCGCTGGGGTTCGTGCAGCCACACATCGCCGCCGGCACGCTCTGCCTGCTGGCGATGGACAACATCACCAACGGGATGGACCTGTGGGTGGACGTGGTGTGGTCGCAGGAACGGCCGCTCGGCCGCGGCGCGCGGCGCTTCGTAGAGCGGATGGGGGCGGAAAGCCGCACGGACGCCGGCTGACGCACGGGGCGCGCGGAGAGCCGCGCGACGGTCGGCGCCGGGCTCGGTGCGGCTCAGCGCGATGCGGCGGGGGCGGGGACCGTGGTCTCGACCTCGCGCAGGATGCCGCCGCCCTGGACACTGCCTTCGACCGTGCCGCGGGACAGGCGCTTCTCGCACTCCGCGCGATTGGCCGCGGGCTGTGCGTCGCAGCGGCTGGCGCGGTTGGCCTGCTCCCGGGCCGGATCCTGGCGGGCCAGGTTGCCGCGGCGGTTCTCGTCCTGGGCCGCGCCCGCCTCGCGCAGGCAGGTCGCCAGGTCCTGGCCGGACCGGCCGGCCTCGCAGCGCGCGCGCTCCGACTGGTAGGTCGCCCGCGCGTCCGGACCGGCGGACGACGCCCCCGGGTCCGCCGCCAGCACCAGCGTCGCCCCCAGCAGGCCGAGCGACGCGCACAGCAGCAGGCTGGCCTGCCGCAGGGCGGCGCGGGTCGGGCCTTCGGCGAAGGACGTTTCGGAGCGGGCGATCGGGCGGGAAGGGGTCATGCGGCTTCTCCTGCGGACGGACGGATCGGAGGACCCGCCATGCGACGACAGCAGAGGATTCTCGGGACCGGCGGCCGGCTGCGCTGCCGGGGCGGATGAACAATCGCCGCAGGAATATTCCTACAGACTTCGTTCATAAATGTTGCACGCATTCGGGCGCAGGGTGCGGCGTCCCCGCCTGCCGGAAGCCGAATGCCCGCGGCCGCCCGTCCGGAGGGCCGGGAGCCCATGCCGCGCGGAAGCGCCCGGCCGGCTCAGTCCGCCGCGCCGTCGGCCGCGTCACTGGCGTCGAGCAGGTCGCAGCCCAGCAGCGACTGCGCGCCCTCGTCCGGCAGGCGCGCCGGCGTCGCCTTGGCGAGCGCCATCCAGGCCTGGAAGGGCAGCGTCATCGCCCGCCGCGGCGCGTTGCGCGCCACGGTCAGCCGGCCGGCGAGGCCGTCGGCGGCCACCGCTCCGCCGTCGAGCACCAGCACGCCGCACTCGGGCGGGACTTCCGACGGATCGGCGATGCAGCGGCCCTTGGCATCGTTGCCGAGCACGTACCAGCACTCCGCCGCCATGTCGAGGTAGGCGGCGCGCTTGGCGGGCTGCCGCAGGTCGGCCAGCAGGTCGGCGCGGCGCACCTTGATCTCGTGCACGATGGGATGGACGTAGGCCTCGACGGTAGTGTTGCGGATGGAGAACACGTCGGGCTTGGCGATGCACCAGCGGCGCGGATCCTCGGGCGCGGCGCCCGGCACCTGCGCGCGCAGCTTGAGCCCGCGCCAGGCGATGCGGCCGGCATGCAGCATCTGGCGCGCCACCCGCTCCACCAGCGCCTCGTGCGCCGAGAGCGCCGCGCGGTTGCCGGCGTGCGCCGCCGCCAGCCGGGCGATGCCGGCGTCGGTGAGCCGCATCGACTCGTGGCCCATCGGCGAAACCGCGCGGTAGAGCATGCCGGCGGCCAGCAGCTCGACCTCGATCAGGTCCTGGCACGGCCAGCCGGCGGAGCGGTAGACCTCGCGCAGCCGGCGGGCGTGCGGCCGGCCGAGCGTCGGCGGCGCGGGCGCGTCGCCCGCCGTGGCCGGTGGGGAAGCCGCGGCGGCCGCCGCGAGGCATGGCGGCGCGTCCGCGTCGCTGGGCACGGCGGGATCGCGCGGCCGGAAGGCGTCGGAGAGATCGGTCATGGGATCCACCGAGGGTAGCCCGGCGGGCGGGCCTCGGCCGGCGCGGCCCGGCAAGACCCCGCGGAGCATGCGGCGTCCTGCAGGCGGCCGGCAGGACGCCGCGGGACCGGGCAGGCAGCCGGGAAAGCTGTCCGCCGCGGCGCGGCGAAGGCGGCAGGATGCGGGGAGCGACGGGGCCGGCGCGGCCTCAGCCCGGGTCCGGCAGCGGCCGCGCCGGCGCGTCCTCGGCCATCCAGCGGTCGCGTCCGGCGCGCTTGGCGCGCAGCAAGGCGTCGTCGGCCCGGCCGAAGCATTCGAGCACGGTTTCGCCGGCCCGGTACTGGCAGATGCCGAAGCTCGCGGTCACCGCCACGACCGTCCCGTTGGACAGCGGGAAATCGGCGGCGTCGATGCGCGCGCGCAGCCGCTCCACCATCTGCACCGCGTCGCCGAGCGGGGCGTTCTGGAGCAGCAGCACGAATTCCTCGCCGCCCCAGCGTCCGCACAGGTCGCTGCTGCGCAGCTCCGCCGCCAGCAGCTGCGCCAGGCCGGCCAGCACCCGGTCGCCCGCGTCGTGGCCGTAGCGGTCGTTGACCTGCTTGAAATGGTCGATGTCCAGCAGCACCACCGAGAACGGCGAACGCGCGCCCTCGTTCACGCCGGCCGCCGCGTCGGAGAACCATTCGGCGATGGCGCGGCGGTTGGCCAGCCCGGTCAGGGAGTCGCGCATCGACGCGTCCCGCAGCGCCACGTTGCGCTCGCGCATCGCGCCCTGGTAGCGGTCGGAGATGCGCAGGATCTTCTCCAGCCGCCGCAGGTGCTTGCGGTAGTGCTCGATGCTGGAAAGGTGCTCCTGCCGCAGGTGCGACTGGTAGGAGTCGGAGATCTGGACGACGCGGTCGAGGGTGTGCGTCTGGTCCCGGTGGCGCTGGTAGAGCCGCGCCAGCGCCTCGTGCAGCGGATGGCCGCGGTGCTGCGGGTCGTCGAGCAGTTGCTCGATCCGGCGGTTCTCGGCGTCGTGGTCGGGAGGCGCGTCGCGGGCGTCGTCGGAGGGCATGGTCGTGCGGGACGGGACGGGGATCGGCGGGCGCGGCGGACGGCGGCGGGCGCCTTCAGCGCGGCACGATCTCGAAGGGGAAGGTGCAGTCCTCGCGGAATTCTTCGGCCAGCTCCGCGATCTGCCCGTTGCGCGGGTCGTAGGTCCAGCGCACCGCCACCGGGCGCTGGCGGCCGTGGGCTTCCTCGAGCAGGTCGAAGATGTCCATCATGGCCTTGACCGAGCTGGTGTTGAGGTAGACCAGCCCCAGGTCGAGCGTCAGCGGCCGGGCGTCGGCGGCCAGGAAGGCGCGGACCCAGTCGATGACCGGGGAGAACAGCTCGAAGGAGTTCTCGGGGTAGGAGTCGCCGCGGATGGCCAGGACCCCGGCGGCCGCATCGCCGTGGATGTCCGGGGTGGAAGGGCTGCCGGGGATGTGGATGTCGTGCATGGTGTGTCGGCGTCGGAGGGTGGGGCCTGCGCAATGGCGCTACACGGTGGCGCGCATGCTGAAGAAGGCGCGTCCGCCGGGTTGGGGCTTGAGGCTCGCGACCAGCGGCTGGCTCGATTTGCGGGCGATATGGTAGAGGCCCAGGCCCGCGCCGCTGCGCGTGGCGCCTTCGGCCACCGGCTCGCGCAGGCGCTTCTTGTAGGCGGCCTTGAGCCCCTCCTTGTCGAGGGTGGCGATCTGCCCCAGCGCCTCGCACAGGCGCTGCCCGTCGGCGGCCTCGACCAGGTTGCCGGCCATGACCGCGTAATGGCCGTCGTCCTCGTGCGAGATGACCACCGTGGCGACCGCGTCGGCGCCGACGTAGCCGCGGGCGTGGGTGTAGTGGCGGATGTTCTGCGTCATCTCGATGTAGACCGAGAACACGTCGATCACCGCGGAGGCCTGGAGCTGCTCGCTGTCGAGGTAGTTCTTGAGCGCGGTGCCGAATTCCTCGATGAGGTTCTTCGAGATCGGCCCGTTGAAGCAGAGCATGACGCGCTGCTGGGTGCACAGCTCGCGGAGGTTCAGCAGGTCGGGGGAATCCATCGTGCGGGTCCTTGCGGTGGGAGGCGGTGGGGAGGCGGTGGAAAGAGCAGGCCGCTCAGGCGAAGGGCCGGAAGGACAGCAGCGCGATGTCGTCGCGCTGGGCTTGGTCGCCGCGGTAGTCGTCGAAGGCGGCGAGGAAGGCCTCGGTCTGGCGGTCCAGCGGCAGGCCGGCCTGGGCGCGCAGCATGGCCACGAAGCGCTCGCGGCCGAAGCCGAAGCCCTGTTCGCCGCCGGCCTGGTCGAGGAAGCCGTCGGTCGAGAGGTAGCAGGTCCAGCCGGCTTCGAGCGCGACCTCGGTGTTGCGGTAGCTGCCGGCCCGCTTGTGGCCGAGCGGCCGCGCGCCGCCCGCGAACTCGCGCACCTCGCGGCCGTCGCTGGTGTAGAGCGCGATCTTCGCGCCCGCGAAACGCAGGCTCCGCTGCGCGGCGTCGACCCAGACCAGGCCGGCGTCCATGGTGGTGGCGAGCGACTGGGCGATGTCCTCGGACAGCAGGCTGCGCATGCGGACGTCGATCTCGGCGAGCAGCGCGGCCGGGTCGCGGTGGCCGAGGCGGTTGACCGCGTGTTCGATCTCGGCGCGCGCGAGCATGGTCATCAGCGCGCCCGGCACGCCGTGGCCGGCGCAGTCGAACAGCCCGATCAGGTAGCCGCCCTCGGACGCGTGGAAGACGTAGAAGTCGCCGCCGACCCGGTCGCGCGGCTTCCAGAGGATGGCGTAGCGCAGGTCGGGCAGCGCGGCCATGCGACGGTCGGGCAGGATGGCGCGCTGGATCAGGCTGGCGTATTCGATCGAGCGGTCGATCTGCCGGCGCGCCTGCGCCATGTCCTCGTTGGCCCGGGCCAGGGCCTGCGTGCGCGCCATCACCTTGGCCTCGAGTTCCTGGGTGTGGCGGCGGATCTGGCCGCGCATGCGGGCGAAGGCCTGCGAGAGCGCGCCGATCTCGTCCCGGCGGTCGACCTCCAGCGGCGTGTCGAAGTCGCCCGCGGCCATCGCCTGCGCCGACTGCTCCAGCCGGCGCAGCGGCCGCAGCACCAGCCGGTCCGTCGCGTAGGCGAAACCGGCGAGCAGCAGCGCCAGCATCAGCGCCATCACCGCCGCGAGCGGGGCGGTCCACCGGCTGCCCAGCAGGCTCGCGGCGTGGACGTCGACCAGGGTGACCATGAACCACTGCAGCTCGGGGATGTGCTGGACCGCCATCAGGCGGGGCCGGCCTTCGTAGCGGACCCGCAGCAGATGCGCGTCCTGCGGCGCCGCGGCGGCGGCGCGCAGGGTTTCGCGCACCGGCGCGGCGTCTTCCGGCGCGAGCAGCGCCAGGATGCTCTTCTCGCCCGCGGTTTCCTGCGTAGCGGAGTTGTAGGCGATCTGCCGGGGATCGGGATGGGCCTGCAGCGCCCCGCGCCCGTTGACCACCATCGGCAGCACGCCCGCCTGGTCCTGGTGGATGAAGGTGGACAGGAAGGCGTCGAGGTCGAGTCCGCTGCCGATCACCGCCGCCGCGGCGCCTCCGCCGGCGCGCACCACCACGTTCGTCCAGACCATCCGGCGCTTCTGCACCTTGTCGATGTCGACGTTGATGATGTAGGGCGCCTGCGTCGCGGTCAGGCCGAAGTACCAGCTGTCCTTCGGGTCCCCGCGGTCCAGGGTGTAGGCGTAGCTGCCCGCGGCGCGATCGCCGGCGTTGCGCAGGTAGTAGCGCAGCGACTGCTCGGACACCAGGAACCAGAGCTTGTTCGCCGGCTCGCCCCGGAATCCGGCGGCCTCGGCGAAGACCTGCGCGCGCCGGGCGTCGTTGTCCTCCTCGGCCAGCCATTCGCGGACCGCCACCGAACCCGCGAGCTGTCGCGCCCCCGCGATCTCCACCGCGACCGGCGCCGTCACCTTCTGCACGTTGAGCGCGGTCAGGTTGCGCGCCAGCGCCTCGCCGAGGTGGTCGCGCACCTGCTCGACCACCACCCAGCCGGCCAGCACCGTGGGGACCAGCGCCAGCAGGCAGGCCAGGAGCAGCGCCAGGACGGATTTCGCGCGCAGGGACAGGGATGGCATCGGACGGGACGGGGCTGGCGATGGGGGAGCCCCGAGTCTACCGTCTTTGTTACACAAAGAAACGCCGGTCAACGGAATCTACTGCTGTGCGGCGGAGCCTCAGCCCGCGCCGTGGCACTTCTTGTACTTCTTGCCGCTCCCGCAGGGGCAGGGGTCGTTGCGGCCCGGGGTGTCCGCGCGGCGCACCGGGTCGATGCGCGGGCCGAGGCTCTTCCAGATCCGGCGCAGGTCGTAGACCGCCCAGATCGCCTCGCCGAAATCGTCCACCCGCTGCTGGCTGATGGTCGGCGGGCCGTCCTCGCCGAGCATCGAGACGGCGGGCGCGCCGGTGTCGTCCTCCGACAGGGCGACGATGGACTGCAGCGCGTCGTCGAGCCATTCCGCGGCCTCCTTGTCGCGCGGCGCGGCCCATTCCTCGGGCCAGGTCTCCACCGCGTACATGAAGCCCAGCGCCCAGACCTGGGCGAAGGACGGGATCTCCTCGTCGGGCGGCGCCTCGCCGCGCTCGTCCTCGGGCAGGGCGGCCAGCATGCCGCGCACGTCCATCGCCTCGGGATGGTAGGTGCGGTCATCGTCGAGCGATTCGACCGGGGCGTCGAGTGCGGCTTCGATCTCCTCCCAGCGCCGGCGCCACAGGCCGAGGAAGCGGGCCTGCTGCGCCGCGTTGGCGAAGGCGGCGAGGCGGGGCACCGCGTCCGGGCCGGGCGCGACCTCGACCTCCGGGTCCACGTCGCCCAGCAGCACCGGCAGGTACTCGGCCGGCGGGATGTCGCGGCGGGTGCAGATCAGCGCGGCCATGAAGCCTTCGCAGAATTCCCACTGCGGTATCTCTTCCTCCCGCTGGCGCAGGTCGTCGAGGATGTCGTCGATAGCGTCGAAATCGTCCGGGCCGAGTTCGGCGCCGGGCGGCGTGGCGGTGCGGGAAGGGGGCGTGGACGGCGAATCGGCGGTCATGGCGTGGGGCGTGGAAGGTGCGGGGACGGCGGCAGGCGCCGGGGCGGGAAACGGCGGCGGGGGCG
Organism: Xylophilus ampelinus; assembly: GCA_036946225.1. GTDB lineage: Bacteria > Pseudomonadota > Gammaproteobacteria > Burkholderiales > Burkholderiaceae_C > JAKOND01. The sequence continues at coordinate 568,031 of JAQIJO010000001.1, read as the reverse complement.
GCGGGCGCGGCGGGCATGGCCCGGAAGGCGGGCCAGGTCCGGCGGAAGGCATCCGGGCGATACACGGGGCGCCGGACGGAGCTTCTATGATCGAACCACATCCGCAGGGGGCGGCGGCCGGTCGGCGGGAGTGTAGCCGCGCCCTGCCGGACGCACCCCGCCCGCCACCCCACCACGCCGGAGACTCCCGCCCATGACAGGCCGCGCCGCCGACTCTTCCGCCATGCATTCCGGCGCGCCCGCCGGGGCCCGCCGGCTGGGCAACTATCCGGTGCGTTTCACCGCCTGGGGCCTGGCCTGCGCCGGTTTCGCGGCCTGCGCCATCGCCTGCGCGCAGGACGTCGCGGCGGGCGGGCCGCCGTCGTGGCCGCTGGCGCTCTGCACCGCGGCGCTGGGCCTGCTCGCGCTGCTGGGGCTGCACGACGTGCGCCAGCCGCGCCACGCGATCCTGCGCAACTACCCGGTCATCGGCCACCTGCGCTTCCTGTTCGAGTTCGTGCGGCCGGAACTGCGCCAGTACTTCATCGAGGGCGACGGCGAGGCCACGCCGTTCTCGCGGGCGCAGCGCTCGCTGGTCTACCAGCGGGCCAAGGGCGCGCCCGACAACCGGCCCTTCGGCACCCAGCTCGACGTGGGCGCGCAGGGCTACGAATGGATCAACCACTCGATGCGGCCGACGGTGCTGGCGTCGCACGACTTCCGGGTCGTCATCGGTTCCGGCCCGGAGACCACGCAGCCCTACAGCGCGAGCGTGTTCAACATCTCGGGCATGAGCTTCGGCTCGCTCTCGGCCAACGCCATCCTGGCGCTGAACCGGGGCGCGAAGCTCGGCGACTTCTGCCACGACACCGGCGAGGGGTCCATCTCCGCCCACCACCGGGTCCATGGCGGCGACCTGATCTGGCAGGTCGCCTCGGGCTACTTCGGCTGCCGCAACGCCGACGGCAGCTTCAGCGAGGAGAAGTTCGTCGCCAACGCCACCGATCCGCAGGTCCGGATGATCGAGCTCAAGCTCAGCCAGGGCGCCAAGCCCGGCCACGGCGGCATCCTGCCGGGCGCCAAGGTCACCGCCGAGATCGCCGCGGCCCGCGGCGTGCCCGAGGGCGTGGACTGCATCTCGCCGTCCTCGCACAGCGCCTTCTCGACGCCGGTGGAGATGATGCATTTCATCGCCCGGCTGCGGCGTCTGTCGGGCGGCAAGCCGGTGGGCTTCAAGTTCTGCCTCGGCCACGTCTGGGAATGGTTCGCCATCGTCAAGGCGATGCTGGAGACCGGCATCACGCCCGACTTCATCGTGGTCGACGGCGCCGAGGGCGGCACCGGCGCCGCGCCGGTGGAATTCACCGACCATGTCGGCGCGCCGGTGCAGGAAGGCCTGCTGCTGGTGCACAACACCCTCGTCGGCACCGGCCTGCGGGACCGCATCCGCCTGGGCTGCGCCGGCAAGGTGATCAGCGCCTTCGACCTGGCGCGCTTCATGGCGCTGGGCGCCGACTGGTGCAACGCCGGCCGCGGCTACATGCTGGCGCTGGGATGCATCCAGGCCCAGACCTGCCACACCGGCCGCTGCCCGACCGGCGTCACCACCCAGGACCCGTCGCGCCAGCAGGCGCTGGTGGTGCCGGACAAGGCCGAGCGGGTGCGCCGGTTCCACGAGCACACGCTCGAAGCGCTCAAGGAACTGGTGCAGGCCGCCGGCCTGGAGCATCCGCAGGAAATCACCGCCCACCACATCGTGCGGCGGCTGACCGACACCGAAGTGCGCCTGCTGTCCAACCTGATCCTGCGTGTCGAGCCGGGCGCCCTGCTCGGTCCGCTCGACGACCAGCACGCAGTGTTCCGGCTCTACTGGCCGCTGGCCAGCGCCCACAGCTTCCGCGCGGCGCAGCCGCCGCTGGCGCCTTCGTCCGCGCCGTCCGCCGCGACGGCCGCGGCCAACGCCCAGCCCGCCGCGGCCGCCAGCGCCGCCGCCTGAGATGGACGCCTCCTCCACCGACTACGGCGCCTTCCTCGCCGCCCGGCTGCCGCGCCAGGAGCGGCCGCTGGCGCCCTACCAACTGCCCGGCGAGCAGGTCTGGATCAAGAAGGCCGGTCCGCGCCACGCGCGCTGGCGCTACTTCGGCCTGGACGTGGCAGCCCGCGCCCTGCGGCTGCCGGTGCTGCGGCCGGTGCCCAACCCCGGCGGGCCGGAGGCGATCCGCATCGAGGCGCGGCGGCTACGCCAGCTGGCCGCCGCCGGCCTGCGGGTGCCGCCGGTGCTCGCGGAGGCGCGGGACGGCTTCCTGATGCGCCACCTGGGCGTGCCGGGCACGGTGCCGGCCTCGCTGGCCGAGGAGATGCGCGACGCGATGCCGGGCGGCGCCGCGCCGGTCATCGCGCTCTGGCGCCAGGGGCTGGAGGCGCTCGCCCGGGTGCACGCGGCCGACCAGTGCCTGAGCCAGGCCTTCGCCCGCAACTTCGTGCGCTGCCCCGACGGGGTGGTGGGCTACGTCGACTTCGAGGACGATCCGGCGGCCCGGCTGCCGTTGCCGGTCTGCCAGGCGCGCGACGTGCTGTGCTACGCGCATTCGACCGCGCTCTACCTGCACGACGTCGGCGCCTTCGACGCCGGCCGCGCGATCTGGCGCGACTGGATGGAGCGGCAGCCGCCCGCGGTGCGGACGATGGTCGCCATCAGCGCGCGGCGCCTGGGATGGATGCGCCGCCTGCCGGACGACCGGCGCTGGGGCCGGGACGCGCAGCGGGCACGGCTGGCCTTCGACCTGCTGCGCTGAGGCGCCCTGCGCCGGCTCAGCCGCGGCGGTCGCGGAGGCGGCGCACGAACAGGCCGGCCAGGACCGCCAGCCCCATGCCCACCAGCGCCAGCGAGCCCGGTTCGGGCACGTTGTTGGCCGCCGCCACGGCGACCAGCTGCTTCTGCGCCGGATCGAAGGGCTGGCTGTTCCACTGGGGCGGCTCGCCGACGGCCGTCGGCTCGATGGCGGCGACGATCGTCGGTCCGCTGCCGCTGCCATTGCCGCCGTCGCGGGCAGCGGGAGCGTAGGTCGTCGTCTCCATCGGCGCATCGGCCGGATCGCCGGAAACCACGCTGCCGGAAGGCGCCGCCCGGCTGCCCGCGCCGTTCGGGTTGGCGAAAACCGACGGCCGCGGGATGCCCGGCTCGGTCGTCGCGCCGCCCCCGGCGCCGGCGGAAGCGAAAGCCGCCATGCCGAACGCGCCGGCTCCGCCCCCCGCGCCCGCCCCGACGAGGAAGCCGCTGCTGGAACGAACCGCGATGCCGGTGCCGCCGGCCGCGTCGATCTCGCGGATCGGGAATTTCCAGCGCTGCCCCGGGCCGGCGCCGGGCGTGCTCTGGAAGTTGAGGAATTCGGGGTCCACCGCCGCGTTGGAGGCGAGGGAGGCCGCCGCCGCGGCGCCGGCGGACGGCGCGGGATCGGGCGCGGCCGCCGACGCGGCCGCATCCTGCGGCGCCGGCGGTTCGGGCGGCAGGAAGAAGGCGCTGCAATAGTCGATGAACTTGGCGCCGTGGTCCAGCAGCGGCGCGGCCAGCACGGACGTGCCCAGGGCGGCGGCGATCAGGAACTTGCGGCCATGCGGATGGCGACGGAATTGGTAGAAGCGATGGAACATGGTTTCCCTCCCAAGGGTCCTCGCGGCATCAACGCGCGAGGCAGCCGACGGGCATACGACGCACGGTCAAGCCGCCCGGTCTTGAACATAGCCAATTTTGTACCAAATTGCAACATATTGACATGGTTGATTTCTGAACGGACGGCGCGCAGCCCGCATCGGCGCGTCGGGCGGTGCTGCGCGGCCGTCGGGGGAAGACGGCCCGCAGGCGTCCGTGACGGCGCCCGGAGCGGGACGGAAACGGGAGGCGCGCCGGGACCGCCGGGCGGCCTTCCCCGCCCCCGCGCCGCGCCAGGCCGTCGGCCGCTCAGTCGCCGAACTTGTAGCCCACGCCGTAGACCGAGCGGATCGCCTCCTCGCCGGCGCCGGCCTGCGCCAGCTTGCGGCGCAGGTTCTTGACGTGGCTGTCCACCGCCCGGTCGGTAACCGCGCGGCCGTCGCCGTGCAGCGCGTCGAGCAGCTGGTCGCGGGTGAAGACGCGGCCGGGCGAACCCGCCAGGGTGCGCAGCAGGCGGAACTCGACCGGCGTCAGGTCGAGCACGACCGCACCGCAGCGGGCCTGGAACCGGCGCTCGTCGATGTCGAGTGGCGGCGCGACCGGCGGGATCGCCGCCGCGGCCGGCCCGGCGACGGGCACCGGGCGCCGGCTGCGGCGCAGGATGGCCCGGATGCGGGCCACGATCTCGCGCGGGCTGAAGGGCGTCTTGCAGATGTAGTCGTCGGCGCCCAGGTCCAGGCCTTCGAGCCGGTCGGCCTCGTCGGCGCGGGCGGTCAGCATGACGATGGGCACGTCGCTGAAGGCGCGCAGCGCGCGGCACACGTCCAGGCCGCCCAGCCCCGGCAGCATCAGGTCGAGCAGCACCAGGTCGGGCGGATCGGCCCGCACCGCCGGCTCCACCGCCCGGCCGTCGGCGATCCATTGGGCGCTGTGGCCCGCGGCGCGCAGGTAGTCGATGACCAGCCGGGCCATCTTGGGCTCGTCCTCGACGATGAGGATGCGCGCGGCCGGCGACGGCGGGGACTGCGGCTCGGGCATGGGCGGCCTCACGCGGTGTCCGGCGCCGCGCCGGCCTGCGGCCCGGCCGCCGGCAGGTGCAACCGGACGCACAGGCCGCCCAGCGGCGAGGGCGCGGCGGCGATGCGCCCGCCGTGGGCCTCGACGATGCCGCGCACGATGGCCAGCCCGAGTCCTGCGCCGCCGCTGCCGCGGTTGCGCGAGGTGTCCACCCGGTAGAAGCGGTCGAAGAGCCGCGGCAGGTGGGGCGCCGGAACGCCGGGGGCCGAATCGCAGAACTCGATGAGGATCTCGCCCGGGTCCGCCCCGCCGGGCGCCGACGGCGGCCCGGCGCGCCAGGCCGCGATCCGCAGGCGACCGCCGGCGTCGGTGTAGCGCACGCTGTTCTCCAGCAGGTTGTTGAAGAGCTGCTGCATGCGCCGCGGATCGGCCAGGGCCAGCAGCGGCGGGGACGTCCCGTCGCGCGCGCCGTCCTCCGACGCGCCGCGCGCCGCCCCGCTCCCGGGACCGGCCTCGGCGCCCGCACAGGGGCCCGCGGCGGCTTCTCCGCCCTCCAGCCGCAGTTCCAGCGCCAGCCCGCGCTCGGCGAGCCGGGCGCCGAAGATGTCGGCGGTCAGGCGCAGCAGGCCGCCCAGGTCCACCGGCGACCGGCGCACCGCCAGCGCGCCCACGTCGGCCAGCGAGAGGTCGTAGAGGTCGCTGACCAGCTTGTTGAGCGTCGCCACCTCGGCCTGCAGCGAGCGCACCGCCTGGGCGTCGAGCGGGCGCACTCCGTCCTCCATCGCTTCCAGCTCGCCGTGCAGCACGCCCAGCGGGGTGCGCAGCTCGTGCGACACGTCGGCCAGGAAGTCGCGGCGCATGCGCTCGTTGCGCTGCAGCACGCCGGCGAGCCGGTTGAAGTCGGCGGCCAGCCGGCCGACCTCGTCGCGCGACTCCACCGGCACCCGGGTCGCGTAGTCGCCCGCGGCCAGCCGGTGGGTGGCGTCCGCCACCTGGCGCACCGGCCGCAGCAGCGCCCGCGCCGCCCACAGCGCGATCAGCGCGGCGAGCAGCACCGAGACGCCGCCCATCGCCCAGCTGGCGCGCAGCTGGCGCGCCTGGAAGCGCCGGTCGCCGGCGGTGCTGACATGGTCGAAGGGCATGGTGGCGATCCAGCCGACGATCCGGCCGTCGGCTTCCACCGGCCGGCGCAGCGCGCCCGGGCCGATGGCCTGCGTGCCGGAGACGGCGCGGCCGTCGGCGTCGAGCAGGGTCAGCCGCAGCACCACCCCGGCCTCGGTCGGGAAGCTCGGCCGCACCATCGCCCGCCACCGCTCCGGATCCTCGCGGAAGAAGTCCCAGCTGCCGCCGTGCGCGGCCCAGGCGCGGGCCGCGCGCGGCGCCACCGCCTCCATGCGGCCGACGGCCAGGTCGTTGAGGTAGCCCAGGAAGCCGCGGGTGAAGCTCCAGTGCGCGGCCATGCCCATCGCCACCACCACGAAGACGGCGGTGGCGAGCACCGCCAGGAAGAGGCGGACGGTGATGCCGGGCCGCTTCATCGGCGGCCGCCCGTCCGCGCCGGCCGCGGCGGCCCGCCCGGGACGGGCCGGGATGCCGGAGGGAGGGGGGCGGTGCGGACGCATGACCCGGCATTACAGCGCGCGCCAGCGCGGTGCGCCACTCCGGGCGCAATGCCCGCAGGCGGTGCGCCTTCTTCATAGTTGCTCCACATTTGCTTACCAGCATCGGTTCCGGCATGGCGCCCGCGTCCGGCCTCCCGGTCCGGCCTCCGTCTTGCGTCCGGCCCTGGCACACTGCGTCGGGCGCCGGCCCCCGGAGGCGCGGGACGCCGCCCGCGCCCGCGCCCGGCCCGTGCCCTCCGCTTCGATCGCCGTCCTTCCGCCTCCGCCTTCCCGCACCTCCCCGCCCATGACGAATCCCCGACCCGCCCGCCGCCTGCCCCGGGCCGCGCCGCCGGCGCTTGCCCTGGCGGCGACCGCCGCGCTCTTCCTGGCCGGCTGCTCGCGCAAGCAGGAGGCGCCGCCCCCGGCGCCGGTCGAGGTCGGCGTGGTGACGCTGCAGGCGCAGCCGCAGTCCCTGACGACCGAGCTGCCCGGCCGCACCAGCGCCTTCCTCAGCGCCGACATCCGGCCGCAGGTCGGCGGCATCGTGCAGAAGCGGCTCTTCGCCGAGGGCGCGGACGTCAAGGCGGGCCAGGTGCTCTACCAGCTCGACCCCTCCACCTACCAGGCGGCCCAGGCCAGCGCCCAGGCCGCGCTCGCGCGCAACCGCGCCACCGCCGCGGTCGCGCAGACCAGCGCCGCGCGCAACGCCGAGCTGGTGCGGATCGACGCGGTCAGCCGCCAGGTCAACGACCAGAGCCAGGCGACGCTCGCCCAGGCGCAGGCCGACGTCGCGACCGCGCAGGCGGCGCTGGAGACGGCGCGCATCAACCTCGGCTTCACCCGCATCGTCGCGCCGATCTCGGGCCGCATCGGCACCTCGACGGTGACGCCGGGCGCGCTGGTCACCGCCAACCAGACCACCGCGCTGGCCACCATCCAGCAGATCGACCCGCTCTACGTGGACATCACCCAGTCCAGCGCCGAGGTGCTGCGCTGGAAGCGCGAGCTGGCCGCCGGCCGCCTGGTGCGCAGCGGCGCCGACGCGGCGCGCATCCAGCTGCTGCTGGAGGACGGCAGCCGCTACGGCCGCGAAGGCCGGCTGCAGTTCGCCGGCGTGAGCGTCAACCCGACCTCCGGCGCGGTCACCCTGCGGGCCACCGTGCCCAACCCCGACGGCCTGCTGCTGCCCGGCATGTACGTGCGCGCGGTGCTGCAGGAAGGCGTGGACGCCGACGCGGTGCTGGTGCCGCAGCAGGGCGTGGTGCGCGACCCGACGGGCCGCGCCACCGCGCTGGTGGTCGGGCCCGACGGCAAGGTGGCGCGCCGGCCGGTAACGCTGGGCCGCGCCATCGGCAACCGCTGGCTGGTCCTGGGCGGCCTGGCCGCCGGCGACCGGGTGGTCGTCGAGGGCAGCCAGAAGGTGCGTCCGGGCGACGCGCCGCGCGTCGCCGAGGTCCCGCCGCCGCCGCCGATCGGCGCGCCCGCGGCCCCGGGCGGCGGCGCGGCGCCGCCTGCGGCGCCCTCCGGCAGCGCCGGCGGCGCGGGCGCGGCCGCCTCCGCCGACGCCGCGCCGACGGCCGTGGCCGCCACCCGCTGACCGGCCGCACGGCCGCCCCGCCCCCACCGCGCCGCAACCGCCATGGCACGCTTCTTCATCGACCGGCCCATCTTCGCCTGGGTCATCGCCATCGTCATCATGCTGGCGGGCGCCATCGCCATCCGGACCCTGCCGCTGGAGCAGTACCCGAACATCGCGCCGCCCTCGATCTCGATCACCGCCAACTACACCGGCGCCTCGGCCAAGATCGTCGAGGACTCGGTCACCCAGGTCATCGAGCAGCAGCTGAAGGGCCTGGACAACCTGATCTACATGGGGGCCACCAGCAGCTCCTCGGGCCAGTCGCGCACCACGCTCACCTTCAACGCCGGCACCAACCCCGACGTGGCGCAGATGCAGGTGCAGAACAAGCTGCAGCAGGCCATGCCGCGGCTGCCGACCTCGGTGCAGAGCCAGGGCGTGACGGTGACCAAGGCCGGCAACGACTTCCTGATGATCGTGTCGCTCTATTCCGAGGACCCGGCGATCACCCGCACCGACATCGGCGACTACATCAACAGCAACCTGGTCGACCCGATCAGCCGCATCAACGGCGTGGCCGAGGTGCAGGTGCTGGGTTCGGGCTACGCGATGCGCATCTGGCTGGACGCGGCCCGGCTGGAGAAGTTCGGCCTCATCCCCTCGGACGTGACCGCGGCGCTCAACGCCCAGAACGCGCAGGTCTCGGCCGGCCAGCTCGGCGGCCTGCCGGCGCTGCCGCAGCAGCAGCTCAGCGCCACCGTCACCGCGCGCAGCAAGCTGCAGACGCCCGAGCAGTTCGAGAACGTGGTGCTGCGCGCCGGCACCGACGGCTCGCTGGTGCTGGTGAAGGACGTGGCCCGGGTGGAGATCGGCGCCGAGAGCCTGACGGTGCAGTCGCGCCTCAACGGCCGGGGCGCCGCCGGCATGGGCATCGTGCTGGCCAACGGCGCCAACGCGCTCCGGGTCTCCGAGGCGGTGGTGGCGCGGGTGAAGGAGCTGGAGCCCTACTTCCCCAACCAGATGAAGTCCCTGGTCGGCTACGACACCACGCCCTTCGTGCAGGCCTCCATCCACGAGGTGGTCAAGGCGCTGGTCGAGGCGATGCTGCTGGTGGTGCTGATCATGTACCTCTTCCTGCAGAACTTCCGCGCCACCCTGATCCCGACGATCGCGGTGCCGGTGGTGCTGCTGGGCACCTTCGGCGTGCTGTCGGTGCTGGGCTACTCGATCAACTCGCTCACCATGTTCGGCATGGTGCTGGCCATCGGCCTGCTGGTGGACGACGCGATCGTGGTGGTGGAGAACGTCGAGCGGGTGATGACCGAGGAGGGCCTCCCGCCCAAGGAGGCGACCCGCAAGTCCATGGCCGAGATCACGCCGGCGCTGATCGGCATCGCGATGGTGCTGTCGGCGGTGTTCGTGCCGATGGCCTTCTTCGGCGGCTCCACCGGCATCATCTACCGGCAGTTCTCGATCACCATCGTCGCGGCGATGGCGCTGTCGGTGCTGGTGGCGCTGACGCTGACGCCGGCGCTCTGCGCCACCATGCTCAAGCCCCACGCGCACGACGCCCAGGGCCGCCGCACGGTGCGCCGCGGCCCGCTCGGCTGGCTGGACCGCTTCTTCCTGTGGTTCAACCGGGTGTTCGACCGCACCACCGACGCCACCGAGGGCGGCGTGCGCCGGGTGGTGCGGCGCGGCAAGGCCAGCATGCTGGCCTACCTGCTGATCGCCGGCGCGATGGCCTTCCTGTTCCTGCGCCTGCCGACCTCCTTCCTGCCGGTCGAGGACCAGGGCACGCTGCAGGCCGACATCCGGCTGCCGCCCGGCGCGACCGACGCGCGCACCCAGCAGATCATGCGGCAGTTCGAGGAGATCGTGCGGCGCCAGCCCGAGGTGGTGAACATCAACACCAGCACCGGGCAGAACGGCGACCAGGCCTCGGGCCGGGCCTTCATCAAGCTCAAGCCCTGGGACGAGCGGCCGGGCGCGGAGCACAGCGCCGCGGCCATCGTGCGCCGCGTCAACGCGGAGCTGGCGCAGATCCGCGACGCCCGGGTGCTGCTGCTGCAGCCGCCGGCGGTGCGCGGCCTGGGCTCGGCCTCGGGCTTCAACTTCTTCATCCAGGACGCCGCCGGGCTGGGCCACGACGCGCTGGTCGCGGCCACCGCGAAATTCCTGGAGCTGGCCCGCAAGGACCCGCAACTCACCGGGGTGCGCAACAACAACCTCGAGGACAACGCCCAGTTCGCGGTCGACATCGACGACCGGCGCGCCGGCGCCCTCGGGCTGGCGACGTCCGACGTCAACACCACGCTCTCGGCCGCGCTCGGCGGCACCTACGTCAACGACTTCATCGACCGCGGACGGGTCAAGCGGGTCTACATCCAGGGCGACGCGCCCTTCCGCATGCTGCCCGACGACGTGAAGAAGTGGACGGTGCGCAATTCCGCCGGCCAGATGGTGCCCTTCTCGGCCTTCTCGACCCAGCGATGGACCTACGGCTCGCCGCAGCTGCAGCGCTTCAACGGCCTGCCCGCCTACGAGATCCTGGGCAGCGCGGTGCAGGGCGTGAGCTCGGGCACCGCGATGGAGAAGGTCGCGGCGATCATGCGGCAGATGCCGCAGGGCATCAGCTACGCGCTCACCGGCGCCTCCTTCGAGGAGCAGCGCTCGGGCGCCCAGGCGCCGCTGCTCTACGCGGTGTCCATCCTCTTCGTGTTCCTGTGCCTCGCGGCGCTCTACGAGAGCTGGTCGGTGCCGTTCTCCGTGATCCTGGTGGTGCCCCTGGGCATCATCGGCGCGCTGGCCTTCACCGGCCTGCGCGGCCTGTCCAACGACGTGTATTTCCAGGTCGGCCTGCTGACCACCGTGGGGCTGTCGTGCAAGAACGCGATCCTGATCGTGGAGTTCGCGGTGCAGCTGCAGCAGCAGGGCCGGTCGCTCGTCGACGCCACCCTGGAGGCGGTGCGCCTGCGGCTGCGGCCGATCCTGATGACCTCGCTGGCCTTCGGCTTCGGCGTGCTGCCGCTGGTGGTGGGCACCGGCGCCGGCGCGGCCAGCCGGCAGGCCATCGGCACCGCCGTCTTCGGCGGCATGGTCTCGGCCACGGTGCTGGGCATCTTCTTCGTCCCGGTGTTCTTCGTGCTGATCCGCGGCTTCTTCGGCAGCCGGCGGACGGGCCCCGGCGGCGCGCCCGCCGGGCACGGCGACGGACCCGTCCCGGAGGACGGCGGCCCGCCGCATCGCCCGGCCGAAGCGCCCGCCGCCCCCCACACCGCGCCCGCCGGAGGCCCCGCCGCATGACCCGCGCTCCCCGCTCCCCGCACCGCGATCCCGCCCCCCGCCCGGCCCGCCGCCCGCCGGCGGCGCTGGCAACGCTCGCCGCGCTCGCGGCGGCCCTGTGCGCCGGCTGCGTCAACCTCGCGCCCGACTACCGCCGGCCGGCCGCTCCCCTGCCGGCGGCCTGGCTGCCCGGCGCGGAGCCGCTCGCGCCGGCCGCTCCCGCGGCGGCCGGCACGGCGGACGGCGCCGCGGCCGCGACCGCATCCGCCGGCGCCGGCCAGGCGGCCGCCGCGCCCGACGCCGGCCTGCCGCCTCCCGCCGAGCTCGGCTGGCGCGACTTCTTCCAGGACGCGCGGCTGCGTCAGCTGGTGGCCCTGGCGCTGGACAACAACCGCGACCTGCGGGTGGCCGCGCTCAACATCGCCCAGGCCCGCGCCCAGTACGGCATCCAGCGCGCCGCGCTGCTGCCCACCGTCAACGCCACCGCCGCCGGCACCCGGCAGCGGGCGCTGACCGCCACCGGCGCCTCGGTGCTCAGCCAGCAGTACAGCGTGGGCGTGGGCTTCGCGAGTTACGAGATCGACTTCTTCGACCGCATCGGCAACCTGTCGGACGCGGCGCTGCAGACCTTCCTGTCCACCGCCGAGACGCGGCGCAGCGTCCAGATCGGCCTGGTGGCCGACACCGCGAACGCCTGGCTCACCCTGGCGGCCGACCAGCGCCGGCTGCGGCTCGCCCGGGAGACGCTGCGCAGCCAGCAGGCCTCCTACGACCTGACCAGCCGCGCCCGCGCGCTGGGCGCCGAGTCGGGCCTGACGCTGGCCCAGGCGCGCACCACGGTGGACGCGGCCCGGGTGGACGTGGCCGCCTACACCCGGCAGGTGGCGCAGGACCGCAACGCGCTGGCGCTGCTGGTCGGCGCGGCGCCGCCGCCCGAACTGCTGCCGCCCGGCGGCGACGCGGCCGACGACATCGCCGCGGTGCCGCAGTCGGCCCTGGTGGCGGTGCCCGCGGGCCTGCCGTCCGACGTGCTGCAGGGACGGCCCGACGTGCTGGCCGCCGAGCGCGCGCTGCAGGCCGCCAACGCCCGCATCGGCGCGGCGCGGGCGGCCTTCTTCCCGAGCATCCGGCTGACCGGCTCGGCCGGCAGCGCGAGCCGGGAGCTGTCCGACCTCTTCGGCGGCAACAGCGGCATCTGGAGCTTCTCGCCGCAGATCGTGCTGCCGATCTTCACGGCCGGCGCGCTGCGGGCCAGCCTGGACGTGGCCGAGATCGGCCGCGACATCACCGTCGCCCAGTACGAGAAGACCCTGCAGACCGCCTTCCGCGAGGCCTCGGACGCGCTGGCCGCGCGCCAGACGCTGGGCGAGCAGGTCGCGGCCCAGCTGTCGCTGCGCGACGCCTCCGCGACCGCGCTGCGCCTGTCGGAGGCGCGCTTCCGCTCCGGCCTGGACAGCTTCCTCGACGTGCTGGTGATCCAGCGCAGCTACTACACCGCCGGCCAGGCCCTGATCACCCTCCAGCTGGCCGAGCAGGCGAACCGCGTCACCCTCTACCGGGTGCTTGGCGGCGGGTGGCGCGAGAGCACCGGCACCGCGCGGGCGCTGGATCCCGCCGGCCCTGCGGGCGCATCCGGCGGATAGGGGGTCCGGCGGACGGCCACGCGCGCGGCGGCGGGTGCGGGCCCTGCCGCTTCCGGCGGCGCCTGTCCGGCGGGCGGTGTAGGAGGAATCCGCCGTCCGGCAGGGCAAAGTGGATGGGTCTCTGGCGCCATCTTCCTACCCGGGCGCACCGGGGCGCGGGCGACCATCGGTCCATGCACCTCCCTGAGGATGCATTCGTTCCCATCCATGAACACTCCCGGAGGTTTCCCATGAAGAAGATCGTCTCGCTCGCTGCCATCGGCCTGCTCGCTTTCGCCGCCCACGCCCAGCAGAACATCAGCCCGTCCGAGGCCGCCGCCAAGGGCATCTCGCCCACCACCCCCGGCATCGCACCGGACCGCGCCGAGATGAAGGGCGAAATGAACAAGCAGCGCCGCGAAGCCAATTCCACCCGTCCGCCGGTCAAGGGCGCCACCGGCCCGGCCAACTTCCAGACCGATCCGGTCGCCGCAGGCGGCAAGGCCGCCGCCGCCGGTGAAATGCGCGCGGAAAGCCGCGAAGCCAACTCCACCCGCCCGCCGGTCAAGGGCGCCGCCGGCCCGGCCAACTTCCAGACCGATCCGGTCGCCGCAGGCGGCAAGGCCGCTGCCGCAGGCGAAGCCCGCGCCGAAGCGCGCCGCGACGGCCAGATGTCCAAGTAAGGCGGTCTCGCGCCTGTCCCGGCGGCCCTGCCGCCGGGTTCCGCGCCCCGCGCCTGCCGGCCCCCGCCGGCGGACGCGGGGCGCGGCGCTTTGCGTGCCGCGCGGCGTCGCCGGCGCCGCACGGGACGCATCGGGCGGGCGGGCGGCCGGGCGGGCGTGCGGCGTGCCGCGGCCGGCCGGAATCCCGGGCGCGGGCGCCCTTCAGGCGTAGGCCTGCCCGACCGCGACGCCCAGCGCCTGCAGGCGCTTGCGCAGCGCCAGCACCGCGCGGTCCTTGCTCAGCAGGCGGGCCTGGTGCGCCACCGCCAGGTCGATGAAGCCCTGGTCGTCCGGGTCGCGGCAGGTCGGCGGCGCCTTGGGCGCCGGCGCCACGAGGCGGACGTGCCGGTCGAAGGCCGCCAGCACGTCGGCGGCGGCCAGCCGGTAGTAGTCCAGCCGCGGCGCGATCTGCGGATAGGCGAGGACCCGCGCCAGCTCGGTGCGCATCGGCGCGGTGGCGATCCAGTCGAGCCGGCCCGCGGCCAGCCCGTCGCGCAGGGGCTGGGCCGCGGCGTCGGCGAAGACGAAGGCGTCGAGCACGATGTTGGTGTCGAGCACGACGCGCGGCAGGAAGGGGCCCACGGCGGGCAGGGCGAGGATCGTCGGCATGGGCGGCGAGCATACCGGCGGGCGCGCCGCAGGGCCGCTGTCCCCGCGTCTTCGTCGCCAGCCCACGGCTGCGGCCCGGCGTCCCGGGCGCACCCTCCGGACCCGTTCGGAACGGACCGGGCCACCATAATCGCCGGCTTTCCACCGCCTGCGCGCGCCCGGCCGCGCGCGCCGTCCGCGCCATGCCCTCGCTCCTGCGTCCCGACCGCGCGCCCCGTCCCCTGCCGGGCGACGCGGGCCTCCCGTCCCGTCCTCCCGGCCCGGCCCTCCCGGGCGAACCCGCCGCGGCCGGCCCGGCGGCGGCGCTCGCCCGCCGGCGCCTGCTGCAGGCCGGCGGCGCCGCGGGCCTGCTGGCCGCGCGCGGCGCGTGGGCCCAGGCGCCGGACGCGGCGCCGACGCGGGCCGAGACGGTGCGGGTGCTGGCCGAAGGCACGCCGAATTCGCGCGACCCCCACGGCGACGGCGTCAGCCGCGAATCGCTCGGCGTGTTCACCAACGTCTACGACCGGCTGATCAATTTCGGCCGCGTCCGGCTGCCCTCGGGCATCTGGCGCTACGACTACGGCCGGCTGCAGGGCGAGCTGGCCGAGTCCTTCGAGGCCTCGCCCGACGGCCGCACGCTGACCTTCCACCTGCGCCGCGACGCCACCTTCCACGACGGGCGGCCGGTGACCGCGGCCGACGCGAAATGGTCGCTCGACCGGGCGGTGTCGCTGCCCACGCCGCAGCGCCAGCTGGCGACCGGCTCGCTGACCGATCCGGCGCAGTTCACCGTGGTGGACGCCCGCACCCTGCGCATCGCGCTGCCGCGGCGCGACCGCTTCACCCTGCCCAACCTCGCGCTGACCTTCTGCTCGGTGATCAACGCGGAGCTGGCGAAGGAGCACGCCACCCCCGCCGACCCCTGGGCGACCGCCTGGCTGCAGCACCACGCCGCCGGCGGCGGGGCCTACCGCATCGAGTCCTGGACGCCGGGCCAGCAGGTGAACTACCGGCGCTTCGACGACTGGAAGAGCGGCCCGCTGCCGCCGGTGCGCCGGGCCGTCTTCCAGACGGTGCCCGCCGCCGCGACCCGCGCGGCCGCGCTGCAGCGGGGCGACGCCGACATCGCGCTGCAGCTGCCGCCGCGCGAGTTCGACGCGCTGGCGGCCGACCGCGCCCGGGTGCAGGCGCATTCGGTGCCGGTCGCCAACGCCTTCCGCTTCGTGGCCTTCAACAGCCGCGAGAAGCCCTTCGACGACGTGCGGGTGCGCCAGGCCGTCGCCTGGGCGCTGCCCTACACCAGCCTGTTCCAGGGCGCGAGCCTGGGCCACGGCCAGCCGCTGTTCGGCGCGGCGCGGGCGGAGCCGGCGACCGGCGCCTTCCCGCAGCCCTTCCCGTACGAGACGCAGCTGCAGCGTGCCCGCGCGCTGCTGGCCGAGGCAGGCTACCCGCAGGGCTTCGCGACCCGCTTCGCCTACAACCTGGGCGACGCCGCGGTGTCGGAGCCGGCGGCGCTGCTGATCCAGGAGTCGCTGCGCAAGGTCGGCATCGCGCTGACGATCGAGAAGCACCCGGTGGCGCAGTGGGGCACGCTGCTGACCCAGCGCAAGCTGCCCTTCTTCATGGACTGGTCCTCGGCCTGGTTCCTGGACCCGGACTACTTCTTCCGGATCTTCTTCCAGGGCGACTGGCGCTGGAACCTGGGCAATTTCCAGGACGCCGAGCTGGCGCGGATCGTGGAGCAGGCGCGCTGGGAGGCGGACCGGGCGAAGTACGACGCGCTGATGCGGCGCGCGGCGGCGATCGCCTTCCGCGAGGTGCCGGTGGTGCCGCTGTGGATGCCGTCGTTCGACGTGGCGATGCGGCCGGACCTGGACGGGTTCACGGCGTACATCCACGGGCAGGTGGATTTCCGGACGCTGGCGCGGAGGTGAGGGGGACGGCGGGGGCGGCCGGCCGCGGGAGTGGTCGGGAACGATGGGCCGGGCCGGGCCGGAGTGGGTTGAGTGGGCGGGGCGGGCCTTCGGCCTGGGGAAGTCGTCGAGGGACGGCTTCCCGGGGCCGGGGTTTCGGCCCGGCGGCCGAGTCCCTTTTCTTTGCTTCGCCAAAGAAAAGGAACCAAAAGAAAGGCGACCCCGCCGTGGCGGTCCGGCTGCGCCGGACTGCTCTGCGCTGCTCGCGCCGGGCGGGGTCCGCGCAAACTCGCTGCGCTCAAACATGCGCGGCCCTCTTCCCGCCCTCCCCTGCGCTGCTCGACGCCCCGGAGGGGACCCGGGGAGCGGGGACGCCTTCGCTGCGCTCGGCTACCGGCTCGGGCCTTCGCTGCGCTCGGCTGCGCGGGAGCTGCGGGAGCTGCGGAAGCTGCGGAGGCTGCGGAAGCTGCGGAAGCTGCGGAGGCTGCGGAGGCTGCGGAGGCTGCGCAGGAAGGATACGGCCGGGCTCCAGCCAAACCGCTATCGAAAACAGAGCTGACTGCGTAGATTCCACGCGCGCCAGCATCGTATTTCGCCACCGGTTTTCCCGTCGGAACCCGCCCTGCGCCCTCCCCGTCCGCACCGCCCGGCGTCACTGCCGCGCAGCAGGCAGCAGCCGCCAGTCTCCCGGGCCCCCTCGGGATGCGCTGAGGAGCGCAGGGGCAGGCGGGAAAAGGGCCGCGCATGTTTGAGCGCAGCGAGTTTGCGCGGACCCCGCCCGGCGCGAGCACCGCAGGGTGCCCGGAGCGCAGCGGAGGGTCGCAGCACGTGGGGTCGCCTTTCTTTTGGTTCCTTTTCTTTGGCGAAGCAAAGAAAAGGGACTCGCCCGCCGGGGCGAATTCCCGGCCCCGGAAAGCGAACCCTCCGCGATTCCCGCAAGAATCCCCCTCCACGCCCCGCCCCCGAAACCCACAGCCCACACAGCCCACACAGCCCACGGCCTACGCGCCCAGCTCCCAGCTCCCAGCTCCCAGCTCCCAGCTCCCAGCTCCCAGCTCCCAGCTCCCAGCTCCCAGCTCCCAGCTCCCAGCTCCCAGCTCCCAGCTCCCATGCTGCCCTTCCTCCTGCGCCGCACGCTGTCCACCCTCCCCGTCCTCCTGCTGGCCGCGCTGCTCGCCTTCGCCCTGACCCGCCTGCTCCCCGGCGACCCCGCCGCGGTGCTCGCCGCCGGCATGGCCCAGGCCGGCCCGGAGGACCTGGCCCGCCTGCGCGCCGGCCTCGGGCTCGACAGGCCGCTGCCGGCGCAGTTCGCCGGCTACCTCGCGGGCCTCGCCCGGGGCGACTGGGGCCGCTCCTTCACCACCGGGCAGCCGGTCGCCGCCGACCTG
Organism: Xylophilus ampelinus; assembly: GCA_036946225.1. Taxonomy (GTDB): domain Bacteria; phylum Pseudomonadota; class Gammaproteobacteria; order Burkholderiales; family Burkholderiaceae_C; genus JAKOND01. The sequence continues at coordinate 550,682 of JAQIJO010000001.1, read as the reverse complement.
GCGGCGCGCGCGCCGGCTTCGCTGGAACTCGCCTGCGCCGCCTTCGGCCTGGCCGCGGCCGCCGCCCTGCCGCTCGGCATTGCCGCCGCGCTGCGCCCCGGCCGGGCGGTCGACCACGCCTGCCGGGCGCTCTGCGTCGCCGGCGGCTGCCTGCCGGCCTTCGTCACCGGCCTGGCGCTGATCGCCTGGCTCTACCTGGGCTGGGGCTGGGCGCCCGAACCCATCGGCCGGATCGACCCGCTGCTGGCGCCGCCGCCGGCGCGCACCGGCTTCCTGCTGCTGGACGCGGCCCTGGCCGGCGACGGCGCGGCCTGGCGCTCGGCGGCGGCGCACCTGCTGCTGCCCGCGCTGGCGCTGGCGCTGTCCGCGCTGGCGCCGCTGGCCCGCACCGTGCGCGCCGCGATGCGGGCCGTGCTCGGCAGCGACGCCATCCGCACCGCCCGTGCGCTCGGCCTGCCCTGGCGCACCGTGGTGCTCGGGCGCGCGCTGCGCCTCGCGATGCCGCCGGTCGCCACCGTCATGGGCCTGGTGCTGGCCGCGCTGCTGGGCGCGAGCGTGGCCGTCGAGAAGCTCTTCGCCTGGCCCGGCATCGGCAGCTACGCGCTCGACGCCCTGATGGCCGCCGACCATGCGCCGGTGCAGGGCTTCGTGCTGCTGGCGGCGGCCCTGTTCGCGGGCATCCACCTCGCGGTGGACCTGCTGTGCCTGGCGCTCGACCCGCGCCTGGCCGAGGACGGGCGCGCGTGAGGGGACGCGCCGGGCCCGCGCGCCGCCTGCCGCCCGCCCTCTGGCCGGCGGCGGCGCTGCTGCTGCTCGCGGTCGCCGGGCCGTGGCTCGCGCCGCACGACCCGCTCGCCACCGACACCGCCGCCAGCCTGCGGCCGCCCTCGGCCGCGCACTGGTTCGGCACCGACGCGCTGGGCCGCGACGTGCTCAGCCGGGTGCTGGCCGCCGCCCGGCTCGACCTGGCGATGGCCGTGTCGGCGGTGGCGCTCTCGGCCGTCCCGGGCATCGCGATCGGCGCGGCCTGCGGGCTGCGCGGCGGCTGGCCGGACCGGCTCGCCGGCCGGCTGGCCGAGGCGCTGATGGCCTTCCCGCTCTTCGTGGTGGCGCTGGCGCTGGTGGCGGTCCTGGGCAACTCGGTCGGCAGCGTGGTGCTGGCGACGGCGGCGATCAACCTGCCCTTCTACCTGCGGCTGGCGCGCACCGAGGTCGCGGTGCGCCGCGACGCGGCCTACGTGCGGGCGGCGCGCCTTGCGGGGCTGGGCGGCGCGGCGCTGCTGCGCCGGGTGCTGCTGCCCAACGCGCTGCCGGTGCTGGCGGTGCAGGCCTCGACCAACCTGGGCTGGGCCATCCTCAACGGCGCGGGCCTGTCCTTCCTGGGCCTGGGCGTGCGGCCGCCGACGCCGGAATGGGGCGTGCTGGTGAGCGAGGGCGCCCAGGCGCTGCCGGCCGGTCACTGGTGGGTGGGCGTCTTCCCGGGGCTGGCGCTGTTCGGGGCGGTCTACGCCTTCGCGCTGGCGGGCGACGCCTTGCGCGACCGGCTCGATCCGCGGGGACGGCCGTGAGCGCCCCGCCGCTGCTCCAGGTCGAGGACCTGACGGTCCACTTCCGCACCCGCGGCGGCGCGGCGACGGCGCTGGACGGCCTCTCCTTCGCGCTGGAGGCGGGCGAGACCCTGGCGCTGGTCGGCGCCTCGGGGTCGGGCAAGTCGACCGCGGCGCTGGCGGTCGCCGGCCTGCTGGACCCGGCGGCCGAGATCGCCGGCGGCAGCATCCGGCTGCGCGGGCGCGAGCTGCGCGCGCTCGATGCGCGCGGCTGGCAGGCGGTGCGCCGCCGGGAGCTGGCGATGGTGTTCCAGCAGCCCCGCCGCGCGCTGGATCCGGTGCGGCGCATCGGCGACCAGCTGGCCGACGCGCTGCGGGTGCGCGAGGGCCTGCGCGGCGCGGCGGCGCGCGCGCGCGCGGTCGAACTGCTCGCCGCGATGGGGCTGGACGATCCGGAGGGCCGGCTGCGCGACCGGCCGCACCAGCTCTCGGGCGGGCAGTGCCAGCGGGTGCTGGTGGCCCTGGCGCTGACCGGCCGGCCGTCGCTGCTGCTGGCCGACGAGCCGACCACCGCGCTGGACCCGCCCACCCAGGCCGCGGTGCTGGCGCTGCTCGCCGCGCAGGCCCGGGCGCGCGGCATGGCGACGCTGTGGATCACGCACGACGCCGCCCTGGCGGCGCAGTGGGCGGACCGCACCGCGGTGCTGGAGGGCGGCCGCATCGCGGCCCCGGCGCGCCCGCCCGCGGCCGGGGCGGACGCGCCGGCGGGCGGGGGCGCGGGGGCCCGTCCTCCGGCCGCCTTCTCCGGTGCCGGCGGCGCGGCCGGCGCGCATGCCGGGGGCGCGGAGGCTCCTGCCGGCGCGCCCGCCCCGCTGCTCGTCGTGCAGGGCCTGCGCAAGCGCTTCGGCGCGCGGACGGCGGTCGACGGCGTGGATTTCCGGCTGGCGCCCGGCCGCGCGCTCGGGCTGGTGGGCGCCTCGGGCGCGGGCAAGTCGACCATCGCCGCGCTGGCGGTGCGGCTGCTGGACGCCGACGGCGGCGCGGCCTGGTTCGCGCCGCCGCCGGACGACGGCCCCGCCGGCGCCGCGGCCGCCGGGGACGGCCCGGGCGCCGCCATCGACCTGCTGGCGGTCCCGGCCGCCGCGGCCCACCGCGCGCCCTGGCGGCGCCGGGTGCAGATGGTGCCGCAGGACCCGCTCGACAGCCTCGATCCCGCCGGCCGCGCCTTCGACGCCATCGCCCTGCCGCTGGAGCGGCTGGAAGGGCTGCGCGGCGCGGCGCTGGCGCAGCGGGTGCACGCGGCGGCCGACCTGGCGCGGCTGCCCCGCGCGCTGCTGGAGCGCCGCCCGCACCAGCTCTCGGGCGGCCAGGCGGCGCGGGTGGCCATCGCGCGCGCCATCGCGGCGCGGCCCGCGCTGCTGGTGCTCGACGAGCCCACCGGCGCGCTCGACGCCGCGGTGCGCGCGGAGGTGGTGGAGATGCTCGCCGGGCTGCAGCGCGCCGCCGGCATGGCCTTCCTCCTCGTCACGCACGACCTGCGGCTGGTGCGGCGGCTCTGCGACGCGGTGGCGGTGCTGGAGCGGGGCCGCATCGTCGAGCACGGCCCGGTGGCGCAGGTCTTCGGCCGGCCGGCGGCCGAGGCCACCCGGGCGCTGCTGGCGGCGGTGCCGGGCGGGCCGGGCTGATCGGCGCGCCGCCGGAGGCCCGGGGCCGGCCTCCGGCGCCGGGTTTCCGTTCGATGAAGTCCGGTAAATCCCTGTGCGGCCTGCGGCCGCGGCGGTCGCCCTGGGGCAAGATCGCCGCTCCGGTACCCCGTTCCCCGACCCGCAACGACAAGGAGATGCCCATGCGCCCGCAACGACTCATCGCCTCCGCCCTCGCCGCCCTGGCCCTGGCGGCGTCCGGCGCCGCCTCCGCTGATCCCGGCGGTCGCGGGCCGCACGGCCGCGAATGGCGCGACGGCCCGGGCCACGGCCCGCACGGCAAGCACCATCCCAAGGGCAAGAAGCACCACCACCACGGCCAGGGCGGCATGCCGCCGCCGCCCCCGGGCTACGTCTACGCCCCGGCCTACGCGCCCGGCCCCGGCCCGGCCCCGCACTTCCACCGCGGCGGCCGCCTGCCGCCGGAATACCGTGGCTACCACTACGTGGTGAACGACTGGCGCGGCCACCACCTGGCGCCGCCGCCGCGCGGCCACCACTGGGTGCAGGCGGGCGGCGAATACCTACTGGTGGCGATCGCCACCGGGATCATCGCCCAGGTGCTGCTGAGCCGCTGAGCCGGCCGGCGGGCGCGCCGTCCGCGGACGGCGCTAGCGCGCGCGCCCGCCGGATCGGGTGTCCGCCGGCGCGTCGGCCCCGCCGGCGGCGCCCTCGGCCGCGCCGCGGGCCGAGCCCCGCACCATGTCGAAGCGGAACAGCCGGCATTCGATCGGGCCGTTCCACATCGGCACCCGGCGCGACTCCTTGAGCCGCATCCGGCCGGGCAGCTTGAGGTCGGGCGTCAGCATCCAGGCGGTCCAGCCGGCGTAGTGCTTCTTCCAGTGCGCGGCCAGCTGCGGGAAGAAGTCGCCGCCGTCGTCGGTGTGCGCGGTCTCGCGGCCGCCCGCGCTGGCCGCGCCGGCCGCGGGCTCGGCCGTCCGGCCCGGCGGCGGCTGGTAGCGGTCGCGGGTGGAGCGCGCCGCGCTGTGCCGGCCGGCCACGCCGCCGGCCTCGATCCGCTCGCCGTAGGGCGGGTTGAGCAGCATCAGGCCGCCTGCAGCCGGCGGCATGCGCTGCAGGGCGTCGCCGCCGCGCAGCTGCACCGCGTGGGCCACGCCCGCGCGCTCGGCGTTGCGCTGGGCGAAGTCCACCATCCGGTGCGAGACGTCGCTGCCGAACACCGGCGCCTCGGGCGCCACGACTGCGGATTCAGCTTCGTTTTTGATAGCACCCCAGACATGCGCCTGGTAGGGCAGCAGCTTCTCGAAGGCGAAGCGCCGCAGCAGCCCGGGCGCGATGCCGCAGGCGATCTGCGCCGCCTCGATGGCGACGGTGCCGCTGCCGCAGCAGGGGTCGTAGAGCGGCAGCGCCGCGTCGCCGCCCGCGCCGCCCGCCGCGGCCAGGCCGTCGGTCCAGCCGGTGGCGGCGATCATGGCGGCGGCCAGCGTCTCCTTGAGGGGCGCGTCGCCCTTGTCCTCGCGCCAGCCGCGCTTGAAGAGCGGCTCGCCCGAGGTGTCGATGTAGAGCGTGGCGGCGTCGGTGGTCAGGTGGGCGTGGATGCGCACGTCGGGCCAGCGGGTCTCGACGCTGGGCCGCTCGCCGCGCTTGTGGCGGAAGCGGTCGGCCACCGCGTCCTTGATCTTGAGCGCGGCGAAGTTCAGGCTCTGCAGCGGGCTGTGCTGGGCGGTGACCTCGACCTTGAAGGTCTGGCGCGTGGTGAACCAGATCTCCCAGGCCACCTCGGAGGCGGCCTGGTAGAGGTCGGCCTCGCTGCGGTAGGGCGTGTGCGAGAGCTGCACCAGCACCCGTTGGGCGAGCCGGCTGTGGAGGTTGAGGCGCATCGCCTCGCGCCAGGAGGCGCGCACCAGCACGCCGCCGCGCAGGGTCTGCAGGTCCATGCCGACCAGGCCGGTGAGGCGGTGGACCTCGTCGGCGAGGAAGCCCTCGACGCCGGCGGCGCAGGGCAGGAAGAGTTGGAGCTGGTTCATGGGCGATCGGAGGACGGCGCGGAGCGCGAGGCGGGATTGTCGCCGGACGGGTGCCATGTGCTTGCGCGGCTGCCATCCGTGCCAGCGCTGCACCGTACCCCGATGGGTCGGCTGGCTGCGTGGCGTGCGCGTCCCCGGGAAGCAATGCCTAGCCTCGTCGTCATCCCGCGGGGGTCCGGACCGATGCCGTGCGCGCGCATTTTCGGACGACCGCTAGTGATGGGGGAACAGGCCGTTGCGATCGCTCATCCGGAAAATCGGCACCCTGCGGCATTCGGCATTCGGCATTCGGCATTCGGCATTCGGCATTCGGCATTCGGCATTCGGCATTCGAACCGAATCGTGCTTCAGCATTCGAGCAGGCCCTCTTCGGTTCACATGCTTCCGATCGGCATAAAGATCATCGGAACGGCAAGTTCGATTGCCTCATGCATGGCGAAAAACAGGCAGCACTTGGATAGTGCATTTGCACCATTGGAACAAAGCCGACCCGCACCACAGAATTCCGCGCATCCGTCGTCATACGCGGGGCGATTTTTCGCACCTGCCGCAGGCATGGGCCCGATGCGCATCGCGCTCGACCATCCCGGGAATCCTTTTGCCTGCGTTCGATGCTGCCGCACTCGCGGGACGGATGACTTTCGACCGTGCCGACAAACCACTCCAGCAGAAAGCGTAAATGCAACCGACCCTCCAGCGTGCAGTCCGATTCGCAGTGATCATCGCGTGCGGCGTTTTGATTGGTGGTTGCGGAGGCGAAGGCGGAGGCGATGCCGGTGCTTCGTCGACCGACAAAGGCGACGCCTCGGCGAGCGCGAACGTAAAGCCCGCATCTTTTGCGGGGACGTACTCCACGCTTGGGAACAAGGACACCCTCGCGGCCTTCTCCCTGGACGATTCCGCACGCGTCACCGCATGCACGCTGGGATCGGCGGCCGGTTGCGTCGGGCAAGCCAATATCGATGCCACAGGGAAAATGGCTTTCTCCCTGTCGGCATCCAACGGAAATGCCTACCCGGTCAAGGGATCGATCGCATCGGGCGGCAGCTTCGATGCGATTGCGAGCGATGGCGAGAAATTCGATGGAAAAAGGCTGGCGACCACGTTCGCCACCTGTCCCGAGAATTACACCCTGCAAGATTCCAAATGCGTCGAGCCTGCCGACTCGCGCGTCGAGATCGCTCCGATGGTCGTGTGGGAGATGTCTCTGGTGAACGGCGGTCGTAACTATGTGCTGATGCTGTGTTACGGAGGCCTCAACCGGTGCGTTTCGATCAGCAGCACCCTGTTCGTGAGCAATGCCGACCTGAGCGATACCGACTTCCCGGAAATCCTCGCGTACGCGGAATCCGTGGCAAATGAATATCGAGCCATGCTGCTGCGCCTCTGGGCCGAGAAGAGCTACCCCAGCCTGGAAACGATCTCCTCGATCTTCAGGAAATCAATCGACGATGCCGTGAAAAACGACACCCCCAACGCAGTGGAAACAGCGGCCGCGAACTTCAGCAACGCTGGATATCCAGCCGCGGCGGGAAAGCAAGGCGGGACATCCAGTTCCACACCGCCCAAGACTCCGGAACAGTTCAAAGATTTGAAAATGCTGCAGCAACCGGTCGGCTATCTCCAGATCAACACCCCGCCGGCCCATCGGACCTCATCCACCGACATATGCACCTCTTGGCAGGTGATCGGTGCGCCGGTCAGTTTCTCGACCTGCTCGTATGCAGGCGGCGGCAGCGGTTACTTCGCATTCCAGAATGGCAGCGCATCGCCAGCCGATATCTGCTTGACCCTCCGATTCAACAATCCTGAGAAATCGCCCAGCAAGACCTGCAACTCGAGCATGCCCTCGGCCAAGATCATCAAGGAATCCTGTTTCTCCTGCGGACAGAAAAACGGCGGCGTCCGCAGCGTGACACTGAACAAGTTCGACAAAACCTACTACGACTGACCTTTTGTCGATCCGCAGTAGATGGTGTCCTGGCGCAGCCGGGCCCAGGACATTGCAGCCGTTTTCCGACGCCCTGCCAGGCAATCCAACGAGAGGGCATTGCGCGGCCCATGCGACGTGCGACTTGCGACCAGGGCGGGTTGCGGCAGAAACAACAGGTCCCGGCGCTTTCACTTCGACGCCATCGGTCGCCAAGGAGCTTCGGCGGAACGAAGCATCCCGCCGGATGCGATCATCCGCGTCTCGCCGGCCGCGATAGCCCTCATGCAGCAGTCGCGGAACGGCGTCCGCGTCCCGCGCCGGCTACAGCGCCTTGCGCAGGTTCGCCGGCGCGATGCGCAGGGCCTCGCGGTACTTGGCGACGGTGCGGCGGGCGCACTCGATGCCCTGCTCCTTGAGCATGTCGGCGATCTGGCTGTCGGACAGGGGCTTCTTGGCGTTCTCGGCGGCGACGAACTGCTTGATCAGCGCGCGCACCGCGGTGCTCGACGCGTTGCCGCCGGTCTCGGTGCCCAGGGCCGAGCCGAAGAAGTACTTCAGCTCGAAGGTGCCGAAGGGCGTGGCCATGTACTTTGCGGTGGTGACCCGGCTGATGGTGGACTCGTGCAGGCCGAGTTCGTCGGCGATCTCGCGCAGCACCAGCGGGCGCATCGCCAGCGCGCCGTGGGTGAAGAAGTTCTTCTGGCGCTCGACGATGGCGTTGGACACCCGCAGGATGGTGTCGAAGCGCTGCTGGATGTTCTTGATGAACCAGCGCGCCTCCTGCAGCCGCTGCTGCAGCGCGGCGCTGCCCTCGCCCTTGTGCTGGCGCAGCGCGTTGGCGTAGATGTCGTGCACCCGCAGCCGGGGCATCACCTCGGGGTTGAGCTGCACCTGCATGCGCATCGCGGCGCCGCGGCCGACCGGACGCACCAGCACGTCGGGCACGACGATGTTGCGCTCCACGTTCACGAAGCGGCGGCCGGGCTTGGGCTCCAGCCGGGCGATCAGCGCCATCGCCTCGCGGGCGGTGGCCTCGTCGGTGCGGGCCAGGCCGGCGAGCCGCTTGACGTCGCGCTTGGCGAGCAGCTCGATCGGCTGGGCGCAGATGGCGAGCGCCACGTCCAGCACCGCGGGCGGGGGCAGGTCGGCCAGGGCGGCGCCGGGCGTGCCCTCGTCGGCGGCGTGCTGGATCGCGCGCACCTGCAGCGTCAGGCATTCGGCCAGGTCGCGGGCGCCGACGCCGGCGGGCTCCAGGCTCTGCAGCAGCCGCAGGGCCACGGTGAAGTGGTGCACCAGCGACTCGATCTCCTCATGGTCGGCGTCCGCGCCGGCGAGGCCGGCGGCCAGCACCGCGAGCGAGTCCTCGAGGTAGCCGTCGTCGTCGAGCGACTCGATCAGGAAGCGCAGCGCCGCCCGGTCCTCCTCGGACAGCCGCAGCGACAGCGCCTGGCGGTGCAGGAAGGCGGTGAGCGACTCGTGCTCGCTGGCGAGGTCGGTGGCGTCGGCCTCGTCGTCGCCCGAGGAGCTGCCGCTGCGCCCGGGCGCGTCGCCGCCGCTGCCCCAGTCGCCGTCGTCGCTGCCGGTGCCGGTGTCGCGGTCCACCGCGCCGTCCCAGGCGCCCTCGTCGTCGCCGGAGGCGCCCCGGTCGGATTCGGATTCGGCGGCGCCGGAGGCGGCCGGCGCGGCGCCGGAGGCGTCGGCGTAGGGCGCGTCGTCGGGCGCGGCGCGTTCCTCGTCGCGCGGCGCGGCGGCGGGCTCGGCCGCACCGGCCGGCGCGTCGTCCGCGCCGCCGTCGACCTCCAGGAAGGGGTTCTCATCGAGCATCTGCCCGACCTCCTGGCTGAGTTCGAGCGTCGAGAGCTGCAGCAGGCGGATCGACTGCTGCAGCTGCGGCGTGAGCGCCAGGTGCTGCGAGACGCGCAGCGACAGGCTCGGCTTCATGCCGGGCCTCCGGTGCGGGCGCGCGGGAAGAGCGGGGAGCGTTTGGTGGTCATCACATCCTGAAATGCTCGCCGAGGTAGACGCGGCGCACGTCGGCGTTCTCCACGATCTCCGCGGGCGTGCCCTGGGCCAGCACCTGGCCGTCGCTGATGATGAAGGCGCGGTCGCAGATGCCCAGCGTCTCGCGCACGTTGTGGTCGGTGATCAGCACGCCGATGCCGCGGTCCTTGAGGAAGCCGATGATGCGCTGGATCTCGATGACCGCGATCGGGTCGATGCCCGCGAAGGGCTCGTCGAGCAGGATGAAGCGCGGCTCGGTCGCGAGCGCGCGGGCGATCTCCACCCGCCGCCGCTCGCCGCCCGAGAGGGCCAGCGCGGCCGATTCGCGCAGGTGCTCGACCCGCAGGTCCTGCAGCAGCGCGGTCAGGCGCCGCTCGATCTCGGGCTTGGCCAGCGGGCGGCCGCGCTCGTCCTGCTGCAGTTCGAGGACCGCGCGCACGTTCTGCTCGACGTTGAGCTTGCGGAAGATCGAGGCTTCCTGCGGCAGGTAGGACAGGCCGAGGCGCGAGCGCCGGTGGATGGGCATCTGGCTGACGTCGTGGCCGTCGATCGCGATGGTGCCGCCGTCGGCCCGCACCAGGCCGACGATCATGTAGAAGGACGTGGTCTTGCCGGCGCCGTTCGGGCCGAGCAGCCCGACGACCTCGCCCTTGTCCACCGCGAGCGAGACGTTCTTCACCACCTTGCGGCTGCCGTAGGACTTCTGCAGCGCCCGCGCCTCGAGCCGGCTGGCGCCGGCGCCCGCCGCGGCCGCCATCAGCGGCGTCCCCCGGTGCCCGCGGCCGCGCCGCCCGATCCCGACAGGCCGCCGCTGGGCTGCAGCGCCGGGGCGGGGCCCGCGGCGGGCGCGGCCGGCGCGCCGGCGTCGGCGCGCGGCGCCATCGTGGCGCGCACCCGCCCGCCGGGGTTGGCGGCGCTGGAGGTGGCGGGGTCGCCGTCGACGGTGTAGACCTCGGTGACGCTGTTGTAGACGATCAGGTCGCCGACGATGCGGTCGCTCACGGTGGAGCCGGTCAGCCGGCGCAGTTCGGCGCGGCGGATGAACTTCACCTGGTCGGTCTTGCCGTTGTAGTCGATGGTCTCGCCCTCGCCTTCCATGTACTCGTCGCCGGGCGCGTCGCGCTTCTGGCGGAAGAAGGCCCGCTTGCCCGGCGCGGCGGTGACCACGCCGTACTGGTAGCCCTCGGGATCCTGGCGGATCTCCAGCCGCGCCCCGCGCAGCACGATCGTGCCCTTGGTCAGCACCACGTTGCCGGTGAAGACGCTGGTCTGGCGCAGGTCGTCATAGCGCAGCGCATCGGCCTCGATGTTGGTGGGCTGGGCCTTATCGGCCTTCTCGGCGCGGACGGCGGCGCCCGGGAAGGCGGCGCAGAGCGCCAGGACGCAGGGAAGCAGGTGTTTATTCATGGGAGGGCACGAAACTTGCAGATCATTGTACGTTTGCGTGCGCCCCGGCTGGACCGGCCTCGGAATAACCCGGGACCGGAGCCGCGCCGCGCCGGCATGGGGGCGCGGAAAAGCGCGAAGCCCGCCGGAGCGGGCCTCGCGCGGCGCGGCGGCACGGCGGCCGCCCCCGACGGTCAGGCGCCCTTGCGGATGCCGGCGACCAGCGCGTCGGTCACCTGGAGCGCGCGCTCCATGCTGCCGGCCAGCGAGCCGTCGGTGTAGTAGCGGCCGGCGATGCCCAGCGCGGGCACGCCCTCGACCTTGTACTGGTCCTGCAGCTGCGCGGCGCGCTTGACCTTGCCGGCGACCGCGAAGGAGTTGTACATCTCGGTGAACTTCGCCTTGTCCAGGCCGTTCTTGGCGGCCCAGTCGATGACGGCGGCGTCGCGGTTGAGCGGCTGGCGCTCGACGTGGATCGCGCGGAACACCTTGGCGTGGGTGTCGCCCAGCCGGCCCATCGCCTCCAGGGTGTAGTAGAGCTTCTGCTGCGGCACGAAGTCGTCGCGGAACATCACCGGCACCCGCTTGATGGCGAGGTCCGCCGGCGCGGCCTTGACCCAGGCTTCGAAGGCGGGCTCGAAGGCGTTGCAGTGCGGGCAGCTGTACCAGAAGAATTCGATCACCTCGATCTTGCCGGCCGGCGCGTCGGTGGCGACCCGCTTGTCGAGCGTCAGGTAGTCCTTGCCGGACTGCGGCGGCTTGCCCTGGGCGTGGGCGGCCCGGGGCAGCAGCCCGAGCGGCAGGGCGGCGGCGGCCGCCACGGCGGTGGCGGTCAGGGAAAAGTCGCGGCGATTCATGAACATGGACAGGGGTCCTCCTTGATGGGCGGTCAGAGCGGGCGGGCGCGAAAAAGTTCTGCCGGATGCGCGGGCGGCCACGGCGGCGGGCCGGGTGGCGTCGCCGGGGCGGCCCGGTCAGCGCTGGACGCGGACCAGGGTCGATTCCACGCCGGCGGTGTCGAGCCGGTCCTTGAGCCGGTCGGCGTCGTCGCGCTTGGCGAACGGTCCGACGCGCACCCGGTAGACGGTGCGGCCGGCCTGCTCGCGCTCGGTGACGCGCGCTTCCCAGCCCATGATGGCCAGGCGGGCGCGCTGCGATTCGGCGTCGGCGGTGGTGCGGTAGGCGCCGGCCTGCACGAAGTAGCTGTAGCCGTCGGCGTCCGCGGCGGGGGCCGGGGCCTCGGGGCGTGCGGCGGCCACGGTGGCGGACGGCGCGCGCTCCGAGCGGGCGCGCGCCAGGTCGCCGAGCGGATCGTCCGAGGCGCGCGGCGCGGCCGGGCGCGCGGGCGGCGCGGCGGGCGAGCGGCCGCCGGCGGGCGCGGCGGCCGGCGGCGCCTCGGGCGCCGGCACGGCGGGCACCGCGGCCGGCGGCGTCACGCCCTGCGCCGCGCCGGGCGCGGCGGCGTTGCGGGCGGCAGCGCGCTTGCTGGCGAGGGCCGAGTTCGGGTCCCAGTCGCGGTTGCGCTTGGCGTCGTCCTCGTCCTGGGAGGTGCTGCGGGTCGCGCCCTTGCTCAGGAAGGGCACCGGCACCTTGGTGACGTAGACCGCCACCGCCAGGGCGACGCCCAGGCCCAGCACCACGCCGAGGATCAGGCCCAGCACGGTGCCGCCGGCCTGGCCGGCGCGCTGCGCGGCGCGGGAGAGGCCGGCCGCGCCGCGGCGGACGGGGCGGGCGGCGGGCGGGGTCATCGTCTGCGGGCTCATGGAGGTCTCGGTTGCGTGGGGCGCGCGGCCGCGCGGTCGGTGCGGCAGGGCCATCACATCTTCCGCGGCGCGGACACGCCGAGCACCGCCAGGCCGTTGCGCAGCACCTGCGCCACCGCCGCGACCAGCGCCAGCCGCGCATCGCGCACCGCCGGCTCGTCCACCAGGATGCGCTCCGCGTCGTAGTAGCTGTGGTAGGCCGAGGCCAGCTCGCGGAGGTAGAAGGTCACGTCGTGCGGCGCGAAGCCCTCGGCGGCGGCGGCGAGCATCTCGGGGTACCTGGCCAGCAGCAGCATCAGCGACTGCGCGGCCGGCGTGTCGAGCGCCGACAGGTCGGCGCCGGCCAGCGCGGCCGGATCCCCGCCGTGCTTCTCCTGCCAGGCGGCCAGCACCGAGCAGATGCGCGCGTGGGCGTACTGCACGTAGTAGACCGGGTTGTCGTTGTTCTGCGCCACCGCCAGGTCGACGTCGAAGGTGTATTCGGTGTCGGGCTTGCGGCTCAGCAGGAAGAAGCGCACCGCGTCGGTGCTGGTCCATTCGATCAGGTCGCGCAGGGTGACGTAGCTGCCGGCGCGCTTGCTGATCTTGACCTCCTGGCCGCCGCGCACCACGCGCACCATGGTGTGCAGCACGTAGTCGGGGTAGCCTTCGGGGATGCCGACGCCGGCGGCCTGCAGCCCGGCGCGCACCCGCGCGATGGTGCCGTGGTGGTCGGTGCCCTGGATGTTGACGACCTTGCGGAAGCCGCGCTCCCACTTGGCGATGTGGTAGGCCACGTCGGGGACGAAGTAGGTGTACGTGCCGTCCTGCTTGCGCATGACGCGGTCCTTGTCGTCGCCGTAGTCGGTGGAGCGCAGCCACAGCGCGCCGTCCTGCTCGTAGGTCTTGCCGGCCGCGACCAGCTTGTCCACCGTCGCCGCGACCCGGCCGCTGGCGTAGAGGCTGGACTCCAAGTAGTACTGGTCGAAGCGCAGCTGGAAGGCCTGCAGGTCCTTGTCCTGTTCGTTGCGCAGGTAGGCGACGGCGAACTGGCGGATGCCGTCGGCGTCGTCCGGGTCGCCGTCGGCGGTGAACGCGCGGTCGTCGGCGCGGACGGTCTTCCTGGCCAGGAAGTCGTCGGCGATGTCCTGGATGTAGTCGCCGTTGTAGAAGGCCTTGCTCGCCGGGTCGGCGGGGTCGGTGGGCCAGCATTCGTCGCCCGGCTTGAAGCCCTTGGCGCGCAGCTGCGTGCTCTTGGTGAGCGTCTCGATCTGCACGCCGGCGTCGTTGTAGTAGAACTCGCGGTGCACCTGCGCGCCCTGGGTGGCCAGCAGGTTGCAGATGGCGTCGCCGAGCGCGGCCTGCCGGCCGTGACCCACGTGCAGCGGGCCGGTCGGGTTGGCCGAGACGAACTCGACCAGCACCCGCTCGCCGGTGGACGCGCGGGTGCCGTAGCCGGCGCCGGCGGCGAGGATCTCGCGCACCGTCTGCTGCTTGGCCTCGGGCGTCAGGCGGATGTTGAGGAAGCCGGGGCCGGCCAGCTCGACGGCGGAAGTCCAGCGGCGGAAGGCCTCGGTGGCTTCCAGCGCCGCCTTGAGCGACTCGCCCAGCTGGCGCGGGTTCTGGCGCAGCGGCTTGGCCAGCTGCATCGCGGCGGTGACGGCGAAGTCGCCGTGCGCGGCGACCTTGGGGGATTCGAACGCGGCCCGGGCGCCGGCGCCGGGCGAGAGGGTGTCGAGCGCGCCGGCGAGCGCGGCGAGCAGGTCGTGTTTGACGGAGAGCATCGCGGGATTTTACGGGGCCGGTCCCGGGCGCCGGGCCGGCCCCGCTTGCCGGCGGGCCGGTTCCGGGGTGCAATTCGCCCGGGAGACGCCCCCCGGAAATCCCTCCGGCGCGCCCTGCAGGAGAACCACCATGAAGACGATGCAGATGCCGACCCGTTCCGCCCGCCTGGCCGCCGCCTGCGGCCTGGCGATGGCCTTCGCCCTGGGCAGCGCCGGCGCCCGGGCCGCCGACCCGGCGCCCTCCGCCCAGAACAACCGCATGGCCGCCTGCAGCGCGGATTTCAAGGCCAGCGGCCAGGACGGCAAGGAGCGCCAGGCTTTCATGAAGGACTGCCTGACCGACAAGAAGAAGGCCCAGAACAACAAGATGTCGAGCTGCAGCGCCGACTTCAAGGCCAGCGGCAAGGACGGCAAGGAACGCCAGGCCTTCATGAAGGAGTGCCTGTCCGCCAAGCCGGCGGCCTGAGGGCGGCCGCCGTCGTGGCGGCCGCGCCGGGCGCCGCGGGCGGCGGCTGCGGCGGGCGCACCGCCACGGCGCCGGCCGGGTCCGCGCCGCAGATCGGCGCACGGCCGGGCGCACCGAACGCCGCGCCCGCGGACCGGCCCGCGGCGCCGCGGGCCTAGCCTTTCGCGCCGAAGCCCCGCGCCAGGAAGGTGGCGGCCAGCGGGATCAGCGGCACCAGGTGCGCCTGCAGCATCACCAGCCGGCGGGTGGCGCGCACCGCGTCCGCACCGGGCAGCGGGCCGCCGGCCCGCAATTCGCGCGCCCAGCGGCGGAAGGTCAGGGTCGGGCGGATCGAGGCCAGCCCCACCAGCGCGAACAGGCCGACCTTGAGGTGCAGCAGCCAGTTCCCGCCGTAGTGGCCCGGCCCCTTGATGCCCCAGGCGATGCGCGCCGCGCCGGTGGCGAGCACCGCCAGCGCCGCGATGCCGTAGAGGGTGTCCACGCGGGCCAGCCGGGCGACCGCCTGCGCGTTGAGCCATTCGCCGCGGCATAGCGCCGCCTCGCTGGCGAGGAAGACCACCATCGTCAGGATGGCGAGCAGGTGCAGGTAGGCGAGGACGGATTCGAGGGCCATGGCGGGCTTTCTGCGCGGCGGCGGAGGGGCCGGCGGGCCCCGGGGACCCGAGCCTGCCAGAAAACCCGCACTCGCGGGCCCGGCGGCGGCCCGGCGCAGCGGAGACCGGGTCCGGACGCGCGCCCCGCCGCGGGGGCGCCGGGGGCGCGGCGCACCCTGCGCGCCCCGGGGCGCGACCGACGGGAGCGGCTCCGTCAGTACCGGATGGCGATGTCCCGCACCACCGGGCCGGCCGCGCCGCCGATGAAGGACTGGCTCGGGTCGCCCGAGGTGTTGCGGTAGAGGGTCGCCGCGCCGGTGCCCAGGGCGACGGTGTAGAGGCTGAAGGGCCCGGTGGCGCCGCTGCGCAGGGCGGCCAGCACCAGGCCGTTGGCGCCGCCGGCGATGTCGAGCGCGCCCTGCCCGCCGAGCGCCACGCCCAGCGGGCCGACGTCGACCTGGGTGCCGTCGTTGGGCGGCGCCTGCCGGGTCAGCACGTTGGCGTTCGCGTCCAGGTTGAACAGCTCGGTCGCCGACGCGCCCGCGAAGCTGTTGGTGTAGGCGCCGGCCACCACCTGGGCGGGCACCGCCCGGTTGATGGCCCCGTCGGTGGTGGTCGCGCCGGTGTCGACGTTGATGCGCAGGTTCTGCCCGGCGTCGCTGATCACCCGCAGCCGGTCGGCGGCCGGGTTGAAGTCCACGGTGAAGCGGCTGCCCGACAGGCCGGCGTAGGGCTGGGTGGCGTCGGAGGGATCGGCCGCGAGCGCGACCGGGGAGGCGGTGCCGCCGGTGTCCGGGTCCACCGTCAGCAGGCGGCCGGCGGAGGTCAGGGCGTAGAGCCGGCCGTTGGCGGGCCGGAAGTCGATGCCGAGCACCGATTCGCCGGCCGCGAGGCCGGCGATGGCGACCGTCGCGTCGATCTGGTTCGGCGTGGCCGGCGAGAAGCGCGCCAGGCGGCCGTCGGCGGTCAGCGCGTAGGCGCGCGCCGCGGACGGCTGCACCAGCGCGAGCCCGGTCAGCGCCTCGCCGTCGCCGATGGCGCCGACCAGGGTGGCGCCGGCGGTGCCCGAGAGCGGCACGGTGTAGAGACGGGTGGCGCCGTCGACGGTGAGCGCGGCGTAGGCGCGGTTGTTGCGCGCGTCGATGTCGAAGCCGTTGTCGTCCGAGAAGCGCACCCCGAGCGCCACCGCGCCGGCCTGGGTGCCGTTGTTCGGCGGATCCTGCAGGGTGAGCGTGCCGGCGGCGTCGAGGTTGTAGAGCTGGGTCGTGGTGGCGCCGGCGAAGCTGTTGGTGTAGGCGGAGGCGGTGACGCGCGCCGTCGCGCCGCCCGCCGGGCCGTTGACCGCGCCGTCGACCACCGCGGCGCCGGTCGCCACGTCGATGCGCAGGTTCTGGCCGGTGTCGCTCACCAGCCGCAGCCGGTCGGCCACCGGGTTGAAGTCCATGCCGAAGCGGCTGCCGGACAGCGCGACGGAGATCGTGGCGCGCAGCGCGAGCGCGCCGGTGGCCGGGTCGAGGGTGAAGATCCGGCCGCGGCTGCTGACCGCGTAGACCGCGCCGTCGGCCGGGCGGATGTCGATGCCGACCAGGCGCTCGTTCGCCTCCAGGCCGGTGACGGCGCGGCTGCTGACCAACACGGCGGGCGTGGCGCGGTCGAAGGACAGGACCCGGCCGGAGGCGGTGAGCGCGATGGTGTCGCCCACGCGCGCGGCGGGCGCGCCGTCGCCGCCACCGCCTCCTCCTCCCCCGCCGCAGGCGGCCAGGGCGGCGATGGCGACGGCGCCGAGCGCGGCGCGGAAGGAACGGGACGGGGAGGCGGCGGAAGGGATGGTCGGGCGCATGGCGGCGTTCCTCGGGAAGGGTTCGGGGATGGGGATGCCGTGCGACCGGTGGTCTGGAATTTTTTGGCGTGCAGACGCCGGCATGCGTACCCTACGCACGCGCCGCGGCTTCGGAGGCGCCCGCTTACCGTTTGTTGCGCTTCCCCCGCGCCCGGCGGCCCGTGGCGGACCGTCGGCGGCCGGCCTCACGCCATCTCGCCGACCGACCAGAAGCGCGGACGCGCGTAGTGCCGCTTCAGGAAATCGATCCAGAGCCGCACCCGCAGCGGCAGGTGCTTGCGCTGCGCGATCACCGCGTAGATGCCGTTGGGCGGCGCGGCGAAGTCCTGCAGCAGGGCTTCGAGCCGGCCGGCGGCGATGTCCTCCTCCACCTCCCAGGTGCTGCGCCAGGCGATGCCGTGGCCGGCCAGGCACCAGTCGTGCAGCACCTGGCCGTCGGAGCAGTCGAGCGGACCGCCGGGCTTGAGGTGGACCACTTCGCCGGCGGCGTCCGGGCCGTCGCCAGGCAGGCGGAAGGCCCAGCCGCGGGTCTGCGAAGCATCGCTCGACAGCGTCAGGCAGTCGTGCCGCGCCAGGTCCGAAGGATGCTGCGGCCGCCCGTGGCGGCGCAGGTAGGCGGGTGCGGCCACGCACAGCCGCCGGTTGTCGGCCAGGCGGACGCTGACCAGCGAGGAGTCCGGCATGTCGCCCACCCGGACCGCGCAGTCGATGCCCTCGCCGGCGAGGTCCACCACCCGGTCGCTGAGGTTGAGCGAGACGGTCACGTCCGCGTGCTCGGTGCGGAAGCGCGGCACCAGCGGCGCCACGTGCCGCCGGCCGAAGCCCGCGGGCGCGGTGATGCGCAGGTGGCCCCGGGCGCGCACGCCGCCGGCGCTCACGCTGGATTCGGCGTCCGCCAGCTCGGAGAGGATCCGCTGGCAGTCCTCGAGGAAGGCGCTGCCCTCGTGCGTCAGGCTCAGGCGCCGGGTGGTGCGCACCATCAGCTTGACGCCCAGCTGCTCCTCCAGCGCGTCGAGCCGGCGGCCCATGATGGCGGGCGCCACGCCCTCGGCCTGCGCCGCCGCGGTCAGGCTTCCGCGCTGGGCGATGGAGACGAAGGATTCGATCTGCTTGAACTTGTCCATTGCGGCGGATTATCGCGAAGGCCGTCCGCGGAGCCGGAGGCTGGCGGGTCGACGCCCGTAGGCCCTGAATGGGGACTGGCGCTCGCCGGGCAATGGTTTCCAGCTCTTTTTTCGATAGCGCTCCGCCGGCGGCGGCCGCTGCGTCAGTCGATCCGGCGGAGGCCCTTGCGGAAGCGGTCGGCGTTGCGCACGTAGCCGGGGCCGCTGCGGCGCAGGCCCTCGATCTGCTCCGGGCTCAGTTGCCGCACCGCCCGGGCCGGGCTGCCGACGATCAGCGAGCCGTCCGGGAACTCCTTGCCCTCGGTCACCAGCGCGCCCGCCCCCACCAGGCTGTCGCGGCCGATGCGCGCGCCGTTGAGCACCACCGCGCCGATGCCGATCAGCGAGTTGTCGCCGACGGTGCAGCCGTGCAGCATCGCGAGGTGGCCGACCGTCACGTTGCGGCCGAGGGTCAGCGGCACGCCGGCGTCGGTGTGCAGCACCGCGTTCTCCTGCAGGTTGCTGCCCGCGCCGATGGTGATGGCGTGGTTGTCGCCGCGGACCACCACGCCGAACCAGACGCTCGCGTCTTCTTCCAGCCGCACGTCGCCGATGACCTGCGCGCTGTCCGCGACCCAGGCGCCGGGCGCCACCTGCGGCCGCACGCCGTCGAGTTCGTAGATTGCCATGGGTTCTCGTCTCCTGGGGGTAGGGCCGCGGCGTGCCGCGACCGCGGACCGCGCCTGCCCGCCATTGTCGTGCGGCCGCCCCGCGCCCGGGCGCGTCCGGCTCCCGCCGCATCCGATCCGTGCGTATTTGTCACGAATCCGTCGCGTCCCGCGGGAGGAATCCAACCCTGCGGATGGCCTACAGTCGGACCGTCCGGCCCGCCGCGCCCGCAAGCCCCGGCGGCCGTTTCCCGCAACCCCCTCTCCAGGAACGCCCATGACCGAACGCACCGCCGTCCACCGCCTGCAGGTGGCCACCGAACTGCACCGCTTCATCGAGGACCGCGTCCTGCCGGGCACCGGCATCGCCAGCGACGCGTTCTGGAAGGGCTTCGACGCCATCGTGGCCGACCTGGCGCCGAAGAACGCGGCGCTGCTGGCCGAGCGCGACCGCCTGCAGTCCGAGCTCGACGCCTGGCACCGCGCCCATCCCGGCCCGATCGCCGACATGCCGGCCTACCGCGCCTTCCTCGCCTCCATCGGCTACCTGCAGCCGGCGCCCGCGGAGGTGCGGGCCACCACCGCCGACGTCGACGCCGAGCTCGCCACCCAGGCGGGCCCGCAGCTGGTGGTGCCGGTGCTCAACGCCCGCTACGCGCTCAACGCCGCCAACGCCCGCTGGGGCTCGCTCTACGACGCGCTCTACGGCACCGACGTCATCCCCGAGGACGACGGCGCCGGCAAGGGCACGGGCTACAACCCGGCGCGCGGCGCGAAGGTGATCGCCTTCGCCCGCCGCTTCCTCGACCAGGCGGCGCCGCTGTCGGGCGGTTCGCACGCCGACGCGACCGGCTACCGGGTGGACGGCGGCCGGCTGGTCGTGGCCCTCGACGGCGGCCGCGAGACCGGCCTGCAGGACCCGGCCCGGTTCGCCGGCTACCAGGGCGACGCCGGCGCGCCGTCCTCGGTGCTGCTGACGCACCACGGCCTGCACGTCGACATCCGCATCGACCGCTCCACCCCCATCGGCAAGACCGACCGCGCCGGCGTGGCCGACGTGGTGCTGGAGGCCGCGCTCTCGACCATCCTGGACCTGGAGGACTCGGTCGCGGTGGTCGACGCCGCCGACAAGGTGCAGGCCTACGGCAACTGGCTGGGCATCCTGCAGGGCACGCTCACCGAGCAGGTCACCAAGGGCGGCACGACCTTCACCCGCGGCCTGAACCCGGACCGGACCTACACCGCGCCCGACGGCGCCGGCGAAATCCGCCTGCACGGCCGTTCGCTGATGTTCCTGCGCAACGTGGGCCACCTGATGACCAACCCGGCCATCCTCTGGGACGGCGGCAAGGAGATCCCCGAGGGCATCATGGACGCGGTGGTCACCACCGCCATCGCGCTGCACGACCTGCAGCGCCGCGGCAAGGAGGCCATCGTCAACTCCCGCACCGGCAGCGTCTACATCGTCAAGCCCAAGATGCACGGCCCGGACGAGGTCGCCTTCGCCAGCGAGCTCTTCGGCCGCGTCGAGGAGCTGCTGGGCCTGCCCGCCCATACCGTCAAGCTCGGCATCATGGACGAGGAGCGCCGCACCAGCGTCAACCTCGCGGCCTGCATCGCCGCCGCGTCGGCCCGCGTCGCCTTCATCAACACCGGCTTCCTCGACCGCACCGGCGACGAGATGCACACCGCGATGCAGGCCGGCCCGATGCTGCGCAAGGGCGCGATGAAGTCCACGCCCTGGATCGCCGCCTACGAGCGCAGCAACGTGCTCGAAGGCCTGTCGGCCGGCCTGCGCGGCCGCGCCCAGATCGGCAAGGGCATGTGGGCCATGCCCGACCTGATGGCCGCGATGCTCGAGCAGAAGATCGCCCACCCCAAGGCCGGCGCGAACACCGCCTGGGTGCCCTCGCCCACCGCCGCCACCCTGCACGCGCTGCACTACCACCAGGTCGACGTGGCCGCGGTGCAGCGCGAACTGGAGAAGACGCCCGCCGCCGGCCAGCGCGACGCGATCCTCGACGACCTGCTGCAGGTCCCGGTCGCGCCGGAAGCCCGCTGGCCGGACGACGAGATCCGCCAGGAGCTGGACAACAACGTCCAGGGCATCCTCGGCTACGTCGTGCGCTGGATCGACCAGGGCGTGGGCTGCTCCAAGGTGCCCGACATCCACGACGTGGGCCTGATGGAGGACCGCGCCACCCTGCGCATCTCCAGCCAGCACATCGCCAACTGGCTGCTGCACGGCGTGGTCACCGAGGCGCAGGTCCGCGAGACCTTCGAGCGCATGGCCGCCGTGGTGGACCAGCAGAACGCCGGCGACCCGCTCTACCGCCCGATGGCCGGGAACGCCGGGACCTCCGCCGCGTTCCAGGCCGCGCAGGACCTGGTCTTCCAGGGCATCGCGCAGCCCAGCGGCTACACCGAGCCGCTGCTCCACGCCTGGCGCCTGAAGGTCAAGGCGCAGGCCTGACACGCTCTCGAAAAGAGAGCATTCAGCCCGCTCTCCATGCGGGCTGGCGGCCGATTCGACACCTGAAGACAGCGGCGCCTCCGGGCGCCGCTGCCGCGTCGGCGCCGCGCCGGCCGCCGGGGTCCGGCGGACCTCCGCGTGCCGGGGCGGCCGGCGCGGCGCGAAGAAACGCCGTCCGGGCTGCAACCGTTCGCCGTTTCGCCGCGTAGAGGAGCCAGGCGCGCCGCGCCCGCCCGCCGGTCCCCGACCGGCGGCCCGTCCGACCCTCCAGGAGCCTTCCATGCAACGCCTCGTAATCGCCTCCGCCCTCGCCGCCCTCCTCACCGCCTGCGCCAGCGACATGACCGGGATGCCCGGCGGCCGCATGCCTGCGGGCACCGCCGCCGGCACCACGCCGGATGCCGGCCGCACCGTGATGGTCGGCGGCGCGCCGATGTACCCCACCCGCGACATCGTCGACAACGCGGTCAACTCCCGCGACCACACCACGCTGGTCGCCGCCGTCAAGGCGGCGGGCCTGGTCGACACGCTCAAGGGCCCGGGGCCGTTCACCGTGTTCGCGCCGACCAACGCCGCCTTCGCCGCCCTGCCCGCCGGCACGGTGGACGGGCTGCTGCAGCCGGCCGCCAAGCCGATGCTCGTCAAGGTGCTGACCTACCACGTGGTCCCCGGCCGGATCGACGCCGCGGCGCTCGGGCGCCAGATCGCGGCCGGCAACGGACGGGCCACCCTCGCGACCGCCAGCGGCGGCACGCTGGTGGCGACGATGCGCGGCCCGGACATCGTGCTCACCGACGCCAAGGGCGGCATGGCGCGCGTCACCACCGCCGACGTCTACCAGTCCAACGGCGTGATCCACGTGGTGGACAAGGTCCTGCTGCCCAACTGACGGGCACGGAACGCAGGGCCGGACGCCTCGGCCCGGCCCTGCAGCGGCCGGGAGCGCATCCAGCTACGAAATCCATAGCTGCGAGCGCAGCCGCTGCCTACGCCAGGCCCGGTTTTCTTGCAGATTCTTGCGATCTCCACGGACGGCGTGGCTACACTGGCCGCGCCATGTCCCCGCCCTGCTCCGACGCCTCCCGCTGCCCGCTGTGCGACCGCTCCAACGCGTGCGCCGAGGCCCGGGGCGGCTCCCCCGGCGTCCCGGCGGCGCGCTGCTGGTGCATGGACGCCACCATCGACCCGCTGCTGCTGGCCCGCGTCCCGCCCGGACAGCGCGGCCTGTCCTGCATCTGCGCGGACTGCGCCGCGGGCGCTCCTAAGATCGGGGCTTCCCTCAACCCCCTCCCCAGGAGCACCCCATGCCCACTTACCACATCGAAATGATGGAAGGCCGCACCGTCGAGCAGAAGAAGAAGCTCGTCGCGGAGATCACCCGCGTCAGCGTCGAGATCCTCGGCGGCTCCCCGGACTCGGTCGACATCCTCATCACCGACATCCCCCGCCACAACTGGGCCACCGGCGGCAAGCTCTGGTCCGAGCCGCGCGAGTAGGCGCGCTGCCCCGCCCCGCGGTCCGCCTCCGACGACCATGCCGCCCCGCCGCGCTCCGCCCTCCGCCGCGGACCTGCGCGCGCGCTACGGCGACCGCTACCGCTGGATGCTGCTGCTGGCGCTGATGATCGGCACCATGGCCTCGGTGATGTCCTCGACCATCGTCAACGTCGCCATCCCCGACATGAGCCAGCACTTCGGGCTCGGCCAGGAACGCGCGCAGTGGGTGACTTCCGGCTTCATGGTCGCGATGACCGTGTCCATGCTGACCACGCCCTGGCTGCTGGCGCGCTACGGCTACCGCGCCACCTACGCCGGCGCGATGCTGCTGCTGCTCGGCGGCGGGCTCGCCGGCGGGCTGGCAGGCGACTACGGCTTGGTGCTCGCCGCCCGCGTCGCGGAGGGCCTGGCGGCCGGCGTGGTGCAGCCCATCCCCGCCATCGTCATCCTGCGCGCCTTCGCGGCGCACGAGCAAGGGCGCGCCAGTGGCATCTTCGGCATGGGCGTCGTGCTGGCGCCGGCCATCGGCCCGAGCATCGGCGGAGTGCTGGTCGACCTCTTCGGCTGGCGCTCGATCTTCTTCCTGGTGGTGCCGCTCTGCCTGGCCTCGCTCTGGATGGGCGCGAAATTCGTGCCGGCCAGCGCGCCCGGCGGCGTCGCGCCCGGCCGCGGAGAGGGCGGCCTCGACTGGCGCGGGCTGCTGCTCGGCGCGGCCGGCACGCTGTGCCTGCTCAACGGCCTGGTCGCGCTGCGCGCGGGCGGACCGCAGGCCGCGCTGCTGCTCGGGGCCGCGGCCGCCTCGCTGGCCGCCTTCGTCGCCTGGGAACGCCGCCTCGCCGCGCGCGGCGGCAGCCCGCTGATGCGGCTGGCGCTGTTCCGCGAACCGTCCTACGCCATGGGCAGCATCGTCTCCTTCATCTACGGCACCGCGCTGTTCGGCTCCACCTACCTGCTGCCGGTCTACATGCAGCTCGGGCTGCAGCTGTCCGCATCGCACGTCGGCGCCATCCTGCTGCCGGCGGGCGCGGTGCTGGCCTTCACCATCGCCGGCGTCGGCCGGCTCGCGGACCGCTACCCGACGCACCTGCTGGTCTGCATCGGGCTGGGCCTGCTCGCCCTGTCCTTCGGGCTCATGGTGCTCGTGGGGCTGGGGACCGCGCTCTGGGTGCTGGCGGCCTTCGCGGTGCTGGGCCGCGTCGGCCTGGGCTTCATCCTGCCGTCGCTCAACCTGGGCGCGCTGCGGCCGCTCCCTGCGGCCCTGGTGCCCCAGGGCGCGAGCGCCATCAACTTCCTGCGCATGCTGGGCGGCGCGGCCGGCGTGGGCCTGTGCGGCATCGTGCTCGAGTGGCGGCTGGCCGCGCACGGCGACAGCCTGGCGCGCGACACGACCAGCCCCGAACGCCTCGCCGCCTTCAACGAGACCTTCCTGATGCTCGCGGCCCTGAGCGTGCTGGCGCTGCTGGCCGCATCGCAGCTGCGCGCGTCCCCCGCGCCCGAGCGACGCGCCGACGACGGCGGCCCGCCGGACGAACCTTCCCCCTCGCGATAAGGAACCACGATCCATGTGCCAACTGCTCGGGATGAACTGCAACACGCCGACGGACGTGGCCTTCAGTTTTTCCGGCTTCGCGCAGCGCAGCGGCCCCACCGGCGACCACTCCGACGGCTGGGGCATCGCCTTCTTCGAAGAGGAGCGCGGCCTGCGGCATTTCGTGGACCACCAGCCGGCCATCGACTCGCCGATCGCCGAACTGATCCGCCGCTACCCGATCAAGAGCCGCAACGTCATCGCGCACATCCGCAAGGCCACCCAGGGCGCGGTCAACCTGCAGAATTGCCATCCCTTCGTCCGGGAGCTGTGGGGCCGCTACTGGGTCTTCGCGCACAACGGCAACCTGGTCGACTACCAACCGCGGCTGCACGGCCACTTCCGCCCCGTCGGCTCTACCGACAGCGAACGCGCCTTCTGCTGGCTGATGCAGGAACTCGCCAAGTCCCACGCCGATGTGCCCAGCGTGGACGAACTGACCCTGACCCTGCAGGAACTGGCTCCGCAGGTCGCCCGGCACGGAACCTTCAATTTCCTGCTTTCCAACGGCGAAGCCCTCTGGGCCCATGCGTCGACCTACCTCTACTACATCGAGCGCAAGCATCCTTTCATGCCGGCGGAGCTGGCCGACGAGGACCTCACCATCGACTTCGCGGCGCACACCACCGTCCACGACCGGGTCGCCGTGGTGGTCACCGCGCCGCTGACCAACAACGAGCGGTGGACGGCATTCGCGCCCGGCGAACTGAAGGTCTTCCGGGACGGCGCCCTGCACTCAGGCACGGGGCGCTGAGGCGGGAAAGATCCACGGGCTACCGAAAGCGCGCCCGCCACGGGCCGCGGGAACTCGGTAGATCGAAGCAGTCCCCATGCTCCGGCCCGGCTGGCTGAGGATCTGATCAGGTCCGGTCCGGGAAACGATAAGCGGATCGATCGCATCCCACGCTGCGCCAGATCCACGCGGGATGCTTGTCCGGAACGCGGTGCGCCGCCATCGATCGTGAGCATTCACATCCGCGAGCCAATCGGCAGATCGAAGCGAACACCCAGGCGCAAAGCAGAAAGCCCCCCGATCTTGAGACCGGGGGGCTTGCTGGGCTGTAAGGAGCCTGACGATGACCTACTTTCACACGGGAACCCGCACTATCATCGGCGCAGAGGCGTTTCACTTTCCTGTTCGGGATGGGAAGGAGTGGGACCACCTCGCTATGGTCATCAGGCATAACTGGTTGCCGAGCTGTCTTTGGGACAGCTCAGCGAATTCATAGAGTTGGGAATCAGCTTGTGGTTTTGACTGCGTCAACTTGGCATAACAGCCTTGATCGAGGGGTCGATCAAAGTTATAGGGTCAAGCCGCACGAGCAATTAGTATCGGTTAGCTTAACGCATTGCTGCGCTTCCACACCCGACCTATCAACGTCCTGGTCTTGAACGACTCTTCAGGGGGCTCGAGGCCCCGGCAGATCTCATCTTGAAACGAGTTTCCCGCTTAGATGCTTTCAGCGGTTATCTCTTCCACACTTAGCTACTCGGCAATGCCACTGGCGTGACAACCGATACACCAGAGGTGTGTCCACTCCGGTCCTCTCGTACTAGGAGCAGGCTTCCTCAAATCTGCAGCGCCCACGGAAGATAGGGACCAAACTGTCTCACGACGTTTTAAACCCAGCTCACGTACCTCTTTAAATGGCGAACAGCCATACCCTTGGGACCGGCTACAGCCCCAGGATGAGATGAGCCGACATCGAGGTGCCAAACACCGCCGTCGATATGAACTCTTGGGCGGTATCAGCCTGTTATCCCCAGAGTACCTTTTATCCGTTGAGCGATGGCCCTTCCATACAGAACCACCGGATCACTATGTCCTGCTTTCGCATCTGCTCGACTTGTCAGTCTCGCAGTTAAGCACGCTTATGCCATTGCACTATCGTCACGATGTCCGACCGTAACTAGCGTACCTTCGAACTCCTCCGTTACGCTTTGGGAGGAGACCGCCCCAGTCAAACTGCCTACCATGCACTGTCCCCGATCCAGATAATGGACCTAGGTTAGAACCTCAAACGCACCAGGGTGGTATTTCAACGTTGGCTCCATGCGATCTAGCGACCGCACTTCAAAGCCTCCCACCTATCCTACACAGATCCGTTCAAAGTCCAATACAAAGCTACAGTAAAGGTTCATGGGGTCTTTCCGTCTTTCCGCGGGGAGATTGCATCATCACAAACATTTCAACTTCGCTGAGTCTCAGGAGGAGACAGTGTGGCCATCGTTACGCCATTCGTGCAGGTCGGAACTTACCCGACAAGGAATTTCGCTACCTTAGGACCGTTATAGTTACGGCCGCCGTTTACTGGGACTTCAATCAAGAGCTTGCACCCCATCATTTAATCTTCCAGCACCGGGCAGGCGTCACACCCTATACGTCCACTTTCGTGTTTGCAGAGTGCTGTGTTTTTAATAAACAGTCGCAGCCACCGATTTTTTGCAACCCCTTTGGGCTCCCCTTGTACAGGTTCACCTACTGAGGGCATACCTTCTCCCGAAGTTACGGTATCAATTTGCCGAGTTCCTTCTCCTGAGTTCTCTCAAGCGCCTTAGAATACTCATCTCGCGCACCAGTGTCGGTTTGCGGTACGGTCGTGTGTAGCTGAAGCTTAGTGGCTTTTCCTGGAAGCAGGGTATCACTCACTTCGGCTGCAAGCAGCCTCGTTATCACCCCTCATCTAAGCCCGGCGGATTTGCCTACCAGGCACGACTACAGGCTTGAACCAACATATCCAACAGTTGGCTGAGCTAACCTTCTCCGTCCCCACATCGCACTACACATCGGTACAGGAATATTGACCTGTTTCCCATCAGCTACGCATCTCTGCCTCGCCTTAGGGGCCGACTCACTCTACGCCGATGAACGTTGCGTAGAAAACCTTGCGCTTACGGCGAGCGGGCTTTTCACCCGCTTTAACGCTACTCATGTCAGCATTCGCACTTCTGATACCTCCAGCACGCTTTACAACGCACCTTCACAGGCTTACAGAACGCTCTCCTACCACGCACAGTAAACTGTGCATCCGCAGCTTCGGTAACTGGCTTAGCCCCGTTACATCTTCCGCGCAGGACGACTCGATCAGTGAGCTATTACGCTTTCTTTAAATGATGGCTGCTTCTAAGCCAACATCCTGACTGTTTTAGCCTTCCCACTTCGTTTCCCACTTAGCCAATTTTAGGGACCTTAGCTGGCGGTCTGGGTTGTTTCCCTCTTGAGTCCGGACGTTAGCACCCGGTGCTCTGTCTCCCAAGCTGTACTCTTCGGTATTCGGAGTTTGCCTTGGTTTGGTAAGTCGCCATGACCCCCTAGCCAAAACAGTGCTCTACCCCCGAAGGTAATACTTGAGGCACTACCTAAATAGTTTTCGGAGAGAACCAGCTATTTCCAAGTTTGTTTAGCCTTTCACCCCTATCCACAGCTCATCCGCTAGTTTTGCAACACTAGTCGGTTCGGACCTCCAGTACCTGTTACGGCACCTTCATCCTGGCCATGGATAGATCACTTGGTTTCGGGTCTACACCCAGCGACTGGACGCCCTATTCGGACTCGATTTCTCTACGGCTTCCCTACTCGGTTAACCTTGCCACTGAATGTAAGTCGCTGACCCATTATACAAAAGGTACGCAGTCACCCTTGCAGGCTCCTACTTTTTGTAAGCATGCGGTTTCAGGATCTATTTCACTCCCCTCCCGGGGTTCTTTTCGCCTTTCCCTCACGGTACTGGTTCACTATCGGTCGATGATGAGTATTTAGCCTTGGAGGATGGTCCCCCCATATTCAGACAGGATTTCTCGTGTCCCGCCCTACTTTTCGCTAACTTAGTACCACACGTCACTTTTCGCATACGGGACTATCACCCGCTATGGTCGGCTTTTCCACACCGTTTTGCTAAATGTCGTGCTATCACTAGCAGGCTCTTCCGATTTCGCTCGCCACTACTCTCGGAATCTCGGTTGATGTCTTTTCCTCGAGCTACTGAGATGTTTCAGTTCACCCGGTTCGCCTCGCATGACTATGTATTCATCATGCGATACCCCGAAGGGTGGGTTTCCCCATTCAGAAATCTCCGGATCAAAGCTAATTTGCCAGCTCCCCGAAGCTTATCGCAGGCTATCACGTCTTTCGTCGCCTATCATCGCCAAGGCATCCACCACATGCTCTTATTCACTTGACCCTATAACTTTGACGTCTCTTTCAAGACATCTCCGTCGATTCAAGGAATATGTCAGGTCTTTCACCTGACGCGTTATGCCGTAAACCAAGCTTTCGCTTGATTTCTTGAATTCAAACCAAAGTGTTTGATATTCGTTTTGACGCAATCAAAAATTCATGTTGCCGACGGCACGGTGAGCCACAAGGACTCTTTCCGTCGACAACGCTGATTCGACTCTATGAATTTTTAAAGAACAGCCGATTGATCAAGTGATCTTGATCAACAACAAAGCAACCTCTTGCGAAGTCGCTTTGGTGTTGAATTATCCGACGGTAGTGGTGGAGGATGACGGGATCGAACCGACGACCCCCTGCTTGCAAAGCAGGTGCTCTCCCAGCTGAGCTAATCCCCCATACGCCTTGCTCGCATGCCTGCCTACTTGCGCAGGCCTATGCTCGCCTCTACTCTCGCCTCGATTGCCTGGAATCATGGTGGGTCTGGTTGGGCTCGAACCAACGACCCCCGCCTTATCAAGACGGTGCTCTAACCAGCTGAGCTACAGACCCCTGTGGTTTCGACCTCACGGTCGCACCGGCCTTTTTCCAACAACCGATAAGTGTGGGCGTTCAAACTTGAGTGCAGTTTTCCAGAAAGGAGGTGATCCAGCCGCACCTTCCGATACGGCTACCTTGTTACGACTTCACCCCAGTCACGAACCCTGCCGTGGTAATCGCCCTCCTTGCGGTTAAGCTAACTACTTCTGGCAGAACCCGCTCCCATGGTGTGACGGGCGGTGTGTACAAGACCCGGGAACGTATTCACCGCGACATTCTGATCCGCGATTACTAGCGATTCCGACTTCACGCAGTCGAGTTGCAGACTGCGATCCGGACTACGACTGGCTTTATGGGATTAGCTCCCCCTCGCGGGTTGGCAACCCTCTGTACCAGCCATTGTATGACGTGTGTAGCCCCACCTATAAGGGCCATGAGGACTTGACGTCATCCCCACCTTCCTCCGGTTTGTCACCGGCAGTCCCATTAGAGTGCCCTTTCGTAGCAACTAATGGCAAGGGTTGCGCTCGTTGCGGGACTTAACCCAACATCTCACGACACGAGCTGACGACAGCCATGCAGCACCTGTGTTACGGTTCTCTTTCGAGCACTAAGCCATCTCTGGCAAATTCCGTACATGTCAAAGGTGGGTAAGGTTTTTCGCGTTGCATCGAATTAAACCACATCATCCACCGCTTGTGCGGGTCCCCGTCAATTCCTTTGAGTTTCAACCTTGCGGCCGTACTCCCCAGGCGGTCAACTTCACGCGTTAGCTTCGTTACTGAGAAAGTGAATTCCCAACAACCAGTTGACATCGTTTAGGGCGTGGACTACCAGGGTATCTAATCCTGTTTGCTCCCCACGCTTTCGTGCATGAGCGTCAGTGCAGGCCCAGGGGATTGCCTTCGCCATCGGTGTTCCTCCGCATATCTACGCATTTCACTGCTACACGCGGAATTCCATCCCCCTCTGCCGCACTCCAGCAATGCAGTCACAAATGCAGGTCCCAGGTTGAGCCCGGGGATTTCACATCTGTCTTACATTACCGCCTGCGCACGCTTTACGCCCAGTAATTCCGATTAACGCTCGCACCCTACGTATTACCGCGGCTGCTGGCACGTAGTTAGCCGGTGCTTATTCTTACGGTACCGTCATGGGCCCCCTGTATTAGAGAGAACCTTTTCGTTCCGTACAAAAGCAGTTTACAACCCGAAGGCCTTCATCCTGCACGCGGCATTGCTGGATCAGGCTTGCGCCCATTGTCCAAAATTCCCCACTGCTGCCTCCCGTAGGAGTCTGGACCGTGTCTCAGTTCCAGTGTGGCTGGTCGTCCTCTCAGACCAGCTACAGATCGCAGGCTTGGTGAGCCTTTACCTCACCAACTACCTAATCTGATATCAGCCGCTCCAATCGCGCGAGGCCCTTGCGAGTCCCCCGCTTTCATCCATAGATCGTATGCGGTATTAGCACAGCTTTCGCTGCGTTATCCCCCACGACTGGGCACGTTCCGATACATTACTCACCCGTTCGCCACTCGTCAGCATCCGAAGACCTGTTACCGTTCGACTTGCATGTGTAAGGCATGCCGCCAGCGTTCAATCTGAGCCAGGATCAAACTCTATAGTTCGATCTTGAAATTTATACTCTTGCGAGTTCACTCATAAAAACGGAATTGAAGTGAACTTCACTTCTATCTCCATGAGCATTTAAAGTGCTAAGCACTTCGTTCTAAAAGAACTTGGCACTCGCCTTCAAACGCCCACGCTTATCGGCTGTAATTTTTTAAGGATCCCGCAAAACTCATCGACTTGCGTCGTCTTCGTTTTGCTTGCTCGCTGCGATCAGCTGAGCCTCGTATTCTACAACAGTTTTTGAAAGACCGTCAAACTTTTTTCTATCTCGTCTCCGCTTCCCAGCAGCAACCAAAGTCTCTCAACTCCAACCACCGCTCATCAGCTGAGCCTCAGATTCTAGCGCATCTTTTTCTACATCCGCAAGACCCGCCGCAAATATAAAAATTCCTCGCCAACCTCACCTCGCCCCTCAGCACCCAAAACTTTCGTTTCAAGCACCGCCTCGGCTTGGTAGGGGGCGAACTATAGCATCAGGTTTTCCCGGATTGCATTTCCCGCACCAAAAAATCGGGAATCGGTGTTTCGACGCGTATCGGTCGTCTGCGGCGGCCGATACGCGTCCGCAGCGCGTCGCACGTTTAGGCAACCGCGGCGATTTCCGCTTCCAGGGCATCGACGAACATCGCCGGGACGTCGAAGCCCGCCTGCTGGTGGATCTCCTGGAAGCAGGTCGGGCTGGTGACGTTGATCTCCGTCACCTTGTCGCCGATGACGTCCAACCCCACGAGCAGCAACCCGCGGGCATGCAGTCGCGGGCCCAGCGCCTCCGCGATTTCGCGGTCGCGGGCCGACAGCGGCTGCGCGACGCCCTTGCCGCCGGCGGCGAGGTTGCCACGAACTTCGCCCCCTTGCGGGATGCGCGCGAGGCAGAAAGGCGCGGGCTTGCCGCCGATGATGAGGATGCGCTTGTCGCCGGCCGCGATCTGGGGGATGAACTTCTGGACCATCACCGTCTGCTCGCCGAAGCGGTTCAGCGCCTCGGTGATCGCGCCCAGGTTCAGCCCGTCCTCGCGCACCCGGAAGATGCCCATGCCGCCCATCCCGTCGAGCGGCTTGAGGATGATGTCCCGGTGCTCGACGTGGAAGGCGACGATGTCGACCGGGCTGCGGGTGATGAGGGTCGGGCTGCAGAACTCGGCGAACTCCATGATCGCGAGCTTCTCGGGATGGTCTCGCAACGCGCCGGGCCGGTTGAAGACGCGCGCGCCTTCCCGCATGGCCTGTTCCAGCAGGTGGGTGGAATAGAAGTACTCGGAGTCGAAGGGCGGATCCTTGCGCATCAGGATCGCATCGAAGTCGCGCAAAGGCTGCGCGTGCAGCAGGGGCTGCGCCTCGAACCATCGGTCCGCATCGCCGGTCAGGCGGATCGGGCGGACGGCGGCGACGACCCGTCCGCCGCTGCGCCAGGAGATGTCGCGCGGCTCGCAGGCCGCGAGCGTGTGGCCGCGGCGCTGCAGTTCCCGCATCATCGCGAAGGTCGTGTCCTTGTAGGTCTTGAAGGATTCGAGCGGGTCGGCGATGAAGAGGATGTGCATGGTTTCTGCGATGGCGTGAGGACGGGGGCCGGAGGGCCCGCCGGTTCAGATTTCGATCTTGGAGCCCAGTTCCACCACCGCGTTGTTGGGCAGGTGGAGGAAGTCGGCGGCGGCGCTGGCGTTGCGGTGCATCTGCGCGAAGAGCTTCTCCCGCCACGGCGCCATGCCCTGGCCGAGGGTCGGCACCACCGTGTCGCGCGAGAGGAAATAGCTGGTGCTCATCGGCTCCATGTCGCAGCCGCAGTCGCGCAGGCCCTGGAGGGCGCGGGGCACGTCGGGGTCGTCCTTGAATCCGAAATGCACCGTGACCTGCCAGCAGTCGTGGCCCAGCGGTTCGACGGCCAGCCGGCGCTCCACCGGCAGCCAGGGGACTTCGTGGCTCTGCACCGACACGAACAGGTTCTGGCGGTGCAGCACCTTGTTGTGCTTGAGGTTGTGCAGCATGGCGTTGGGCACCGTGCCGGCCTCGGCGGTCAGGAAGACGGCCGTGCCCTCGACGCGCGCGGGCGGGCAGGCGAACACCGATTCGAGGAAACCGCCCAGGTCGATGGCCTCCTCGCGCAGCTTGTCGTTGAGCAGGGTGCGCCCGTCGCGCCAGGTGGTCATCAACGCGAACACCGCGCCGCCGATGAGCAGCGGGAACCAACCGCCGTCGGCGAGCTTGAGCAGGTTGGACGCGAAGAAGGAGAAGTCGATCAGGAAGAAGAGGCCGGTGACGCCGATGCAGAGCCACAGGGGATAGCGCCAGCTATAGCGCACCACGAAGAAGGTCAGGATCGTGGTGATCAGCATGTTGGTGGTCACCGCGATGCCGTAGGCCGCCGCCAGGTTGTCCGAGGACCGGAAGAAGCCGACCGCGAGGGCGATGGCCACGAAGAGCGTCCAGTTGACGAAGGGGATGTAGATCTGCCCCGCCTCGCGCTCGTTAGTGTGCTGGATGTTGAAGCGCGGCAGCAGGCCCATCTGCACCGCCTGCCGGGTGACGCTGAAGGCGCCGGTGATCAGCGCCTGCGAGGCGATGACCGCGGCCAGGGTGGCGAGGATGACCAGGGGGAACAGGGCCCAGGAAGGCGCCATCAAGAAGAAGGGGTTCTTCACCGCGTCGGGGTTCGACAGCAGCAGCGCGCCCTGGCCCAGGTAGTTGAGGGTGAGCGACGGCATGACGATGCTGAACCAGGCCAGCCGGATCGGCTTCTTGCCGAAATGCCCCATGTCGGCGTAGAGGGCCTCGGCGCCGGTGACGGCCAGCACGATCGCGCCCAGCGTGACGAAGGTGACCCAGGGGCTGGCGAGCGCGAAGCGGACCGCGTAGTACGGGTTGAGCGCCTTCAGGATCTCCGGGTGCGAGGCGATCTGCAGCACGCCGAGCACCGCGAGCGTGAGGAACCACACCATCATGATCGGGCCGAAGGCCTTGCCGATGCCGGCGGTGCCGCGCTTCTGCACCGCGAACAGCGCGAAGAGGACCACGAAGGCCATCGGGATGATGTACGGGTGGAAGATGTCGGAGGCCAGCTCCAGGCCCTCGGCCGCCGACAGCACCGAGATGGCCGGCGTGATGACGCCGTCGCCGTAGAAGAGCGCGGTGCCGAAGATGCCGACCAGCATCAGCATCCGGTGGGTTCCCGGCCGGTCGCGCACCGCCTGGGAGGCCAGGGCCAGCATCGCGACCAGGCCGCCCTCGCCGCTGTTGTCGGCGCGCAGCACCAGCACCACGTACTTGACCGCGACGATCACCACCAGCGTCCAGAACAGGATGGACAGGATGCCGTAGACGTTGTCGGGGGTGAAGGCGACCAGGCCGGACTTGAAGACTTCCTTGACGGCGTAGAGGACGCTGGTGCCGATGTCGCCGTAGACGACGCCGATGGCGCCCAACATGAGGGCCGGAAGGGAGGATTTGCTTGCGGAGGTCACGGAGACGCGTGCCCTGCGTCGGCGCGTCCGGCGCCGCGCGGTCCCGGGATGCCGGGCCGGGCGACGCCCGGGGCCGCGCCGCCGCGGGGGAGGTTGCCTGGGGGAGGGCTATTGTGCCCCCGGCCCGCCCATCGCGCCGCATTCGCCCGGGCGCCGGACCGGGCCATGTTGCAGTGCAGCAACTCGCCTGCCGGACGTTCGCGGACGGCGGCGCGCGCCATGGCTACTCGTAGACCTCGGCGTGCGGGTCGGTCGCTTCCATCTCGTAGCTGGCCGCGAGCATGGCGAGGCGGGCGATGACGCCGTACATGTAGAAGCGGTTGGGCGGGCTGGCGGCGCCGGCCTTGGTGCCCGCGGGCGGCGGCAGGTGGCTGCTCTGGTCGAAGTCGAGCTTCGCGAAGCGGGCGCCGGGCGCGTTGAGGTTCTCGTCGGTCCCGCGCGCCTCGTGGACGCGGTAGAAGCCGCCGACCACGTAGCGGTCCATCATGTAGACCACCGGCTCGGCCACGCCGCCGTCGAGCGTCTCGTTGGTGAGGACGCCCTCCTGGATGATGACGTCGTTGACGGTCTGCCCGTCCTTGATGACGCTCATCTTGTTCTTGGTCTTGCGGTTGATCGCCTCGAGGTCCTTGGCGTCGCGCACCGTCATGATGCCCATGCCGTAGGTGCCGTTGTCGGCCTTGACGATGACGAAGGGCTTCTCGTTGATGCCGTATTCCTTGTACTTGCGCCGGATGCGGCCCAGGAGCGCGTCGACGTTGCTGGTCAGGCATTCCATGCCGCTGCCGTCGGCGAAGCTGACCTCGCCGCACTGCGAGAACAGCGGGTTGACGAGCCAGGGATCGATGCCGAGCATCTTGCCGAAGCGCTTGGCGACCTCCTCGTAGCTCTGGAAGTGCTTGCTCTTGCGGCGCACCGACCAGCCGGCGTGCAGCGGCGGCAGCAGGAACTGGCTCTCGTCGAGGTCTTCCAGGATGCCCGGGGCGCCGGCCGACAGGTCATTGTTGAGCAGCACGGTGCAGGGATCGAAGCCCTTGACCCCGACCCGCCCGTCGGTGCGGATGACCGGCTCCAGGGTAACCTCGCTGCCGTCGGGCAGGGCGATGGTGGTCGGCTCCTTGATCTCGGGGTTGATCGAACCGATGCGGATGTTGAGCCCGGCCATGTGGAAGATCCGGGCCAGCTGCGCGACGTTGCTCAGGTAGAACATGTTGCGCGTGTGGTTCTCGGGGATCACCAGCAGGTTGCGGGCGTCCGGGCAGATCTTCTCGATGGCGGCCATGGCGGCCTGGACCGCCAGCGGCAGCATCTCGGGCGTGAGGTTGTTCCAGCCGCCCGGATAGAGGTTGGTGTCCACCGGCGCGACCTTGAAGCCGGCGTTGCGGATGTCGACCGAGCTGTAGAACGGCGGCTGGTGCTCCATCCATTCCAGCCGGAACCAGCGCTCGATGGCCGGCATGGAATCGATGATGCGCTGTTCCAGCTCACTCATGGGGCCGGTGAGCGCGGTGACGAGATGGGGAACCATGCGGAAGCGGTCCTGGTGCGGTTGTAAGAATCTGTGTGACCGGGAATTGTAGGAACCGGTCCGGGCACAGGCGTATGCAGCGGTAACCCTGTACCGCTGCGCGATGCTGCCGCAGATGGGGGCTCAGCCCCGGATTTCACCCTGGCCGAGCACGATCCATTTCAGGGACGTGAGGCCTTCGAGCCCGACCGGGCCGCGCGCGTGGAACTTGTCGGTGCTGATGCCGATCTCGGCGCCCAGGCCGTATTCGAAGCCGTCGGCGAAGCGGGTGCTGGCGTTGACCATGACGCTGGCCGAATCGACCTCGCGCAGGAAGCGCTGGGCGTGGACGTGGTCGCGGGTCAGGATGGCGTCGGTGTGGTGCGAGGAGTAGCGGTTGATGTGCGCGATGGCCTCGTCGACGCCGTCCACCACCTTGATGCTGATGATCGGCGCCAGGTATTCCTCGGACCAGTCCTGCTCGGTGGCGTCCTGGAGCCGCGCGTCCGGCACCGCGGCGGCCAGGATGGCGCGGGCCTCGGGGTCGCAGCGCATCTCGACGCCCTTGTCGGCGTAGACGCGGCCGATCCGGGGCAGGAAGGCCTGCGCCGCCCCGCGCGCCACGAGCAGGCCCTCGCTGGCGTTGCAGGGGCTGTACTTCTGGGTCTTGGCGTTGTCGGCGACGGTGACCGCCATGTCGAGGTCGCAGGGATCGTCCACGTAGGTGTGGCAGTTGCCGTCGAGGTGCTTGATGACCGGCACCTTGGCCTCGCGGCTGATGCGCTCGATCAGGCCCTTGCCGCCGCGCGGGATGATCACGTCCACGTACTCGGGCATGGCGATGAGCCGGCCGACGGCCTCGCGGTCGGTGGTGCCGACCAGCTGCACCGCTTCGGCGGGCAGGCCGGCCTCCTCCAGCGCCCGCTGGACCAACGCGGCGAGCGCCTTGTTGGATTCGATCGCCTCGGAGCCGCCGCGCAGGATGGCGGCGTTGCCGCTCTTGATCGACAGGCTGGCCGCCTCGATGGTGACGTTGGGCCGGCTCTCGAAGACCATGCCGAAGACGCCCAGGGGCACCCGCATCTGGCCGACGCGGATGCCGCTCGGCTGCTGCTTCATGCCCACGATGTCGCCGATCAGCTCGGGCATGGCGGCGAGCTGCTCGCAGCCCTGGGCGACGGTCTCGACCACCTGGGGCGTCAGGCGCAGCCGGTCCACCATCGGCGCCGCCAGGCCGGCGGATTCGGCGCGCGCCAGATCGCGGGCGTTGGCCTCGGCCAGGGCCGGGCCGCTGTCGCGCAGCAGGCGGGCGAGGGCCTTGAGCGCTCTGTTTTTGGTAGCAGCATCCGCCCGCGCCATGCGGGCTGCGGCCGCCCGGGCCTGCAGACCGAGGGTCTGGACGTATTCGGCGATGTGGAGGGCGTTCATGCCCCCATTTTCTCATGCGCCTCCGCAGGCCGCTGCCGGCGGACGGTGCGCCGTGCGCGGGGAGGCGGCCGGCGCTCAGGCGCGGCGGCGTTCCGGCGGCGCGGCGCAGGCGGCGCAGAGCTGCTGCGCGAGCCGGTGCAGCGCCTGCCAGCCGTCGCGCGGCCAGCCCGGGCGCGGCAGGCCCTTGACGATGCCGTCGACCGCGTGCGCCGCCTCCAGCAGCGCGGCGGCGGCGGCGGCGTCGACGCGGGGCAGCGCGCGTTCGACGAGCTTCTCGCGCGGGCCCCAGACGCGCTGCTCGCGCAGGGCCATCGGCAGCGGCCGGCCGGCGTCGACCGCGGCGCGCACCCGGGCCAGGGTGCGGATGTCCTCGGCGAGGGTGTAGTGGACCAGCACCTCGGCCTCGCCCTCGGCCTGCAGGCCGTCGAGCATGCGCTGGACCCGCGCCGGCCGGCCGCCGAGCACCGCCTCGGACAGCTTGAAGACGTCGTAGCGGGCCACGTTGCCGACGGCGCCGGCGATCTGCTCCAGCGACAGCTCGCCCGGCGGGTGGAGCAGCGCGAGCTTCTGGATCTCCTGGTGGGCGGCCAGCAGGTTGCCCTCGATGCGGTCGGCGAAGAGCTGCAGCGCGTGCTGGCCCTCCTCCCCCGGGGCCACGCGCTGGTCCTGCTGCTGCAGCCGGCGCGCGATCCAGGCGGGCAGCGCGGCGCGCTCGACCGGATCGATCTGCACGGTGACGCCGCCGTTCTCCAGCGCCATGAACCAGGCGCCGCTGCGGGTCTGGCGGTCGAGCCTGGGCAGCAGCACCAGCACCAGGGTGTCGGCGCTGCCGGCGACCTGCTCGGCGAGCTGCTGCAGGGCGACGCTGCCTTCCTTGCCGGGCTTGCCCGAAGGGATGCGGACCTCGACGATCCGGCGCTCGGCGAAGAGGCTCATCGAGCCGGTGGCGGCCAGGACCTCGCTCCAGTCGAAGTGGGCCCCGGCGACGGTGTGGACCGTGCGCTCGCCGTGGCCGCGGGCGCGGGCGGCGGCGCGGATGGCGTCGGCGGCCTCCTGCAGCAGCAGCGGCTCGTCGCCGTGCAGCGCGTAGAGCGGACGCAGGCCCTTCTGGAGGTGCGCCCCGAGCTGGGCGGCGGCGAGCTGCATCGCGCGGGACGCTCCGGCCGGCGGCTAGACCTGGCGCACGGCGGCGAGCCGTCGCAGGATCTGCTGGACGATGTCGGACTGCATGGTGCGGTAGAGCAGCTGCGCCTCGGCTTCCTTGGCCAGCGCCAGGCTCTCGTCGTAGCTCTGGTCCTGCTGGGCGAGCAGCTCGGTGGGCGGGAGCAGCTCGCGGTCGTCGGGGGTGCGCAGGCGGAAGCGCACCCGCACCCGGAGCTGGAACTCGCGCACCTGGCCGTTGGAGTTGTAGCCGATGATGGCGCGCTCGCGGACGTCCTGCAGGATCTCGAGGATCACGTCGGCGGTGTCGCGCAGGGCCGGGTCGCGGATGACCCGCACCTTGCCGCTCGCCTGGATGTTGCGCCGCAGCTCGGTGCCGAAGGCCGAGGCGTCCGAGACGGTGACGTAGATGGTCGAGAAGGCGTAGTCGGGCGCCTGGCGCAGCTGGAAGCCGCAGCCGGCCAGCCCGAGCGCGCCGCCGCCGAGCGCCGCGGCGCCCAGGACGAGCGCGCGTCGGCGCGGCGGGGCCGGCGGGTTCCGGCGGGACGGCGGCGGGTTCGGCATGGCTGGGGCTCCCTCGCGTCTCATACCACCAGGTTGACCAGGCGGCCGGGCACCACGATGACCTTCTTCGGGTCGGCGCCGCCGCCGAACTGGGCGAAGGCCTCGGTGGCGCGGGCGGCGTACTCGATGTCCTGCTTCGAGGCGCCGGCGGGCACGCGGATGGCGCCGCGCAGCTTGCCGTTGATCTGGAGCATCAGCTCGATCTCGTCCTGCACCAGCGCGGACTCGTCGGCCTGCGGCCAGGGTGCGTCGAGCAGGTCGCCGTGGGCGGCGGCGTAGCCGAGCTGCTCCCAGAGCCCGTGGGCGATGTGCGGCGTGGCCGGGTAGAGCACCCGCAGCAGGATGCCGAAGCCCTCGCGCACCGCGGCGCGGTCGCCCGCGGAGCCGTCGGGGGCGAAGCCTTCGAGCGCGTTGAGCAGCTTCATCGCGCCGGAGACGACGGTGTTGTACTGCATGCGCTGGTAGTCGTAGTCCACCTGCTTGAGCACGGTGTGGACCTCGCGGCGCAGCGCCTGGGCGGGCTTGCCGTAGGCGATTTCTCTGGCATCTTTTCCTGCTTCGCCCGGCGTCCCGTCTACGCCATCAGCTACGGAATCGATAGCAGCGAGCCTGACGCCGAAGTTCCAGACGCGGCGCAGGAAGCGGTAGCTGCCCTCGACCGCGGCGTCGTTCCATTCGAGCGTGGCCTCGGGCGGCGCGGTGAACATGGTGTAGAGCCGCGCGGTGTCGGCGCCGTAGCGCTCGATCAGGTCCTGCGGGTCGACGCCGTTGTTCTTGGACTTGGACATGGTGCCCACGCCCTCGTAGTCGATCGGCGTGCCGGCCGGCAGGTCGCCGACCGGGTTGACCAGGCGGGCGCCCACGACCTTGCCGGCGTCGTCGAGCACGTGCTCCACGTCGTGCGGCCAGAAGTACTCCTTGCCGCCCTTCTCGGTGCGGCGCGAGTAGATGTGGTTGAGCACCATGCCCTGGGTCAGCAGCTTGGCGAAGGGCTCGTCGACCGCGACCAGCCCCAGGTCGCGCATCACCTTGGTCCAGAAGCGGGCGTAGAGCAGGTGCAGGATCGCGTGCTCGATGCCGCCGATGTACTGGTCCATGCCGTTGGCGCCCATCCAGTAGCGGGCGCCCTCGCCCACCATCGCCCGGTCGTCCTTCGGATCGCAGTAGCGCAGGTAGTACCAGGACGAATCCACGAAGGTGTCCATGGTGTCGGTCTCGCGCCGGGCCGGCTTGCCGCAGTGCGGGCAGACGACGCCGGCGTGGAAGGCCTCGGACTTGACCAGCGGGTTGCCGCTGCCGTCGGGCACCAGGTCGGTCGGCAGCACCACCGGCAGGTCGGCCTCGGGCACCGGCACCGGGCCGCAGTCGGCGCAGTGGATGATCGGGATCGGCGTGCCCCAGTAGCGCTGGCGGCTGATGCCCCAGTCGCGCAGGCGCCAGGTGGTCTTCTTCTCGCCCAGGCCCTTCTCGGCCAGCGCGGCGGCGACCGCGTCCACCGCCTCGGCGTGCTCCATGCCGCTGAAGTAGTCGGAATTGACGGTGACGCCGCGCTGCTTGTCGCCGTACCAGTCGTGCCAGTGGCGGTAGTCGTAGTGCTCGCCGTCGACCTGCACCACCTGGCGGATCGGCAGGTCGTACTTGAGGGCGAAGGCGAAGTCGCGCTCGTCGTGCGCCGGCACGCCCATGACCGCGCCGTCACCGTAGCCCATCAGCACGTAGTTGCCGACCCACAGCGGCACCGGGTCCTCGGTGAACGGGTGGACGACAGACAGGCCGGTGGGCATGCCCTTCTTCTCCTGGGTGGCCAGCTCGGCCTCGGTGGTGCCGCCGGTCTTGCACTCCTCGATGAAGGCGGCGAGCCGCGGGTTCGTGCGGGCGGCATGGGCGGCGAGCGGGTGCTCGGGCGCGACCGCGCAGAAGGTCACGCCCATGATGGTGTCGGCGCGGGTGGTGAAGACGTACATCTTCCCGTCGCCGATCGGCCGGCCCGCGTCGTCGCGGATGTCGTGCGGGAAGGCGAAGCGCACGCCGCTGGACTTGCCGATCCAGTTCTCCTGCATCAGCCGGACCCGCTCGGGCCAGCCGGGCAGCTCGTTGCGGACGTGGTCGAGGAGTTCCTCGGCGTAGTCGGTGATGCGCAGGTAGTAGCCCGGGATCTCGCGCTTCTCCACGGTGGCGCCGGTGCGCCAGCCCTTGCCGTCGATGACCTGCTCGTTGGCCAGCACCGTCTGGTCCACCGGGTCCCAGTTGACGACCTGGGTCTTGCGGTAGGCGATGCCCTTCTCCAGCATCCGCAGGAACAGCCACTGGTTCCACTTGTAGTAGTCGGGCGAGCAGGTGGCGATCTCGCGCGACCAGTCGATCGCCAGCCCCATCGCCTGCATCTGCTTCTTCATGTAGGCGATGTTTTCGTAGGTCCACTGCGCCGGCGGCACTCCGTTCTTGAGCGCCGCGTTCTCGGCCGGCAGGCCGAAGGCGTCCCAGCCCATCGGCATCAGCACGTTCATGCCCTGCATGCGCAGCTGGCGGGCCAGCATGTCGTTGATGGTGTAGTTGCGCACATGGCCCATGTGCAGCTTGCCGCTCGGGTAGGGCAGCATCGAGCAGGCGTAGTACTTCGGCCGGGCGGCGTCCTCGGCGACGCGGTAGGCGTCGCGCGCCGTCCAGTGGGCCTGGGCCGCGCGCTCGACCTCGGTGTGGTGGTATTTGTCTTGCATGGGAGGCACGGAGGGAGAAGGCACGGTGGGCAACGCGGAAGGGATCGGATCGGGAAGGCGGGCGCGGGGCGGTCGGCGGGGAACGCTCAGCGCAGGCCGAGCACGTCGAACATGTCGTAAAGGCCGGCGCTGCGGCCGGCCAGGAAGCGCACCGCGCGCAGGCTGCCCTGGGCATAGGTGGCGCGGCTCGAGGACTTGTGGACGATCTCGATGCGCTCGCCGGTGCCGGCGAAGAGCACCGTGTGGTCGCCGACGATGTCGCCGCCGCGGATCGCCGAGAAACCGATGGCCGACGGATCGCGCTCGCCGGTGATGCCTTCGCGGGCATAGACCGCGCAGTCCTTGAGGTCGCGGCCCAGGGCCTCGGCCAGCACCTCGCCCATCTTGAGCGCGGTGCCGGAGGGCGCGTCGACCTTGTGGCGGTGGTGCGCCTCGATCACCTCGATGTCGTAGCCGGTGGCGAGCGCCCGCGCGGCCATGTCCAGCAGCTTGAGCGTGACGTTGACGCCGACGCTCATGTTGGGCGCCATGACGATGGCGATGTCCTGCGCCGCGGCGGCGATCTCGGCCTTCTGCGCTTCGGAGAAGCCGGTGGTGCCGATCACCAGGTTGACGCGGTGCCGGCGGCAGGCTTCCAGGTGGGCGAGCGTGCCTTCGGGCCGGGTGAAGTCGATCAGCACCTGCGCGCCGGAAATGCCCGCGTCCAGGTCGTCGGTGATGGCCACGCCCGCGGGCGTGCCGAGGAAGGCCGCGGCGTCGGTGCCGATCGACGGGCTGCCCGCGCGGTCCAGGGCGCCGGCGAGCGCGCAGTCGCCGCTGCCGCGCACCGCCTCGACCAGCATGCGGCCCATGCGGCCGGAGGCACCGGCCACCGCCACGCGGTGGACCGCACCGGTGGCGCTGGCGGAAAAAGCAACTGCCTCGTCGGAGGCAGGCTGGGCGGGGGAGACGGGGACAGCGGGAGCGGTCATGGCAGGGGGATCGCGGTCGGTTCGGGGACGGGAAGGGCTGCCGCGCCGGACGGCCCGGCGCGCCGGCGGCGGCGCGTCAGCGCGCCTGGGATTCGAGCGGCGGGTAGGTGGCGGGCAGCGCCGGCGCGGGCTCGGCGGCGGCATCGGCGGCCGGGCGCGCGGGCGCGGGGAACTTCTCGAGCTGGCGCGGCGTGGCCTCGAGCACCGGCAGCTTGCTCTTGTCGATGCGGCGGCCGCCGTCGAGCGAGGCGACGAACTCGGCCTCGCTGGGCATCTCGTCGCCCTCCGAGCGCAGCAGCGCGTCGTCCTTGAAGAAGACGGTCAGGCGGCGCGGCTCGGCCTGGACGTTCGGGCGCTTGATGGTGAAGACATAGTCCCAGCGGTCGGCGTGGAAGACGCTGGTGATCAGGGGCGTGCCCAGGATCTCGCGCACCTGCAGCTTGCTCATGCCGGGCTGCAGCGCGGCCACCTGCTCCTTCGAGACGAAGTTGCCCTGCACGATGTCGATCTTGTAGGGCGTGATCGCGCTGACGATCCGGTTGCTGGCGGTGTCGACCGTGCCGCAGGCCAGCAGGAGCGCGCTGCTGCCGGCCGCCAGGGCCAGGCGCGCCGCGCGGCGGGAAATTACGGGCATGGCAGGGGGAGTTGGGATAGCACTATGATCAAAAGATTGTAGCGGCAGCCCCCTATTTCCGGGTCCCGCCGCCCGCCGCCCGTGGCGGCGCCGCGCGCCGCGCCCTCCTCCGCACCACCGCCCCCTGCCATGGCCAACATCGACGAGCTCAAGAACATCGGCCTGAAGGCCACCCTGCCGCGCCTGAAGATCCTGGAGATCTTCCAGAAATCGGCGCAGCGCCACATGACGGCCGAGGACGTGTTCCGCGTCCTGCTGGAGGAGCGCTCGGACATCGGCCTGGCCACCGTCTACCGGGTGCTGACCCAGTTCGAGCAGGCCTCCATCCTGAGCCGGCGCCATTTCGAGAGCGGCAAGGCGGTCTACGAGCTCAACGAGGGCACCCACCACGACCACCTGGTCTGCACCCACTGCGGCAAGGTCGAGGAGTTCTACGACGCCGAGATCGAGCGCCTGCAGCAGGCGGTCGCGAAGTCGATGGGCTGGCTGATGCAGGACCACGCCATGTCGCTGTACGGCCTGTGCAGCGACTGCGCCGTCAAGACCCGCGCGTCACGCTGACGCGCCGGGCGGCCGCGGTGCGGATCAGTCGTCGAGTTCCATCGCGCGCTGCTGCCGCGCGATGAAGTCCTGGTAGGTGTCGATGCCGCG
Source organism: Xylophilus ampelinus (assembly GCA_036946225.1). Taxonomy (GTDB): domain Bacteria; phylum Pseudomonadota; class Gammaproteobacteria; order Burkholderiales; family Burkholderiaceae_C; genus JAKOND01. The sequence continues at coordinate 506,938 of JAQIJO010000001.1, read as the reverse complement.
CAGCTGCAGGATGGTGTTGCGCACCGCGGCCTCGACCAGCACCGCGATGTTGCGTCCGGCCACCACCTGGATCACCGCCTTGCGGATCGGCACGCCGAGCACGTCCTGGGTCAGGGGCTCGTAGGGCAGGCGCTCGTAGTCGCGCTCCAGGGTCTCGCGGCGCACCAGGTGCACGATGAGCTTGAGCCGCATCTTCCGGCGCACCGCCGTCTCGCCGAAGATGGCCTGGATGTCCAGCAGGCCGATGCCGCGCACCTCCAGCAGGTTCTGCAGCAGCTCGGGGCACCGGCCCTCGATGGTGGCCTGGTTGATGCGGTAGAGGTCGACCGCGTCGTCCGCCACCAGGCCGTTGCCGCGCGAGATCAGCTCCAGGCCCAGCTCGCTCTTGCCGAGGCCGGACTCGCCGGTGATCATCACGCCCAGCCCCAGGATGTCCATGAAGACGCCGTGCATCGTGGTGCGGTCGGCGAAGTGCTTGGAGAGGTAGGCGCGCAGCACGTCAATGACGAAGGCGGCCGACTCGCTGGTCGAGAAGAGCGGGATCTGCGCCCGCTCGCACATCGAAATCAGCGCCGGCGGCGCCTGCTGGGCGTCGGCCAGCACCAGCACCGGCGGCTCCAAGGTGACGATGCGGGCGATGCGGCGCGCGGTGTCCTCGGGCGTGGCGTTGGCGAGGTAGGAGACCTCGCGCTCGCCCAGGATCTGCACCCGGTACGGATGGATGTAGTTGAGGTAGCCGACCAGGTCGGCGCCGGAGCGCGCGGCGCGCACCACCATCTCGTCGAAGCGCCGTTCGGAGGCGCCCAGGCCGGCGAGCCACTCCCACTTGAGCACGGAGCGGAAGGCCTCGAAGAGGACGTCGGCGCTGACGACGGTGGGTTTCATGGGACGGGGTCGTTGCGGTGGAGGGGGAACCGCGCCGCGCGCCCGGTGCGGCCGGGCGCTCAGGCGGGCTGGGCGGACTGCCAGCCGGCGATCAGGCCGTGGAGGCCGGCCGCGTCGGGCAGCGTCTTGATGCGCTCGCGCAGCCCGGCGTCGCTGAGCAGCTCGGCGATCTCAGATAGGATCTCCAGGTGCTTCTGGGTGGCCGCTTCGGGCACCAGCAGGAAGATCAGCAGGGTGACGGGCTTCTCGTCGGGCGCGTCGAAGCCGATCGGGTGGGCCAGCTGGAAGACGGCCGCCATCGGCGACTTCAGGCCCTTGATGCGGCCGTGGGGGATGGCCACGCCGTGGCCCAGGCCGGTGGAGCCGAGGCGCTCGCGGGCGAACAGGCTGTCGGTGACCAGCGCGCGGCTGAGGCCGTGCAGCTCCTCGAACAGCAACCCGGCTTCCTCGAACGCCCGCTTCTTGCTGGTCGCGTCGACGCTCACCAGGACCTGGGCGGGGGGGAGGATGGCGGAGAGTCGGTTCATGGCGGGGGGTGGTGGCGGATTATGCACCCGCCCCCCGGGGTTTACCCATAGGCGGTCATCGGCGGTGCGGCCTGCGCGCAACGCCCGCGCCGCGCAACAAAAGGCCACCGGCCGGGCGGGCGGTGGCCTTTCGTGGGGCCGGGGAGCCGGCCGGCGGCAGGAAGTGCCGCGGCCGGCGCGGCCCCGCCGCCTCACTGCAGGACGCGCTTGCCGCTCTCGCGCGGGAAGGCCTGCAGCCGGTCCTTGTGGCGGACCACCTGGCGGTCGAGCTTGTCGATCAGTTCGTCCACCGCCGCGTACAGGTCGGCATGCGCGCATTCGGCGAACATGTCGTTGCCCTTGACGTGGATGTTGCACTCGGCCCGCTGGCGGCGCTGCTTCTCCTTCATGTTGTCCACCGTGAGCAGGACCTTCACGTCCACGACCTGGTCGAAGTGGCGCGTGATCCGGTCGAGCTTGGTGGTCACGTAGTTGCGCAGTGCGGGAGTGACATCGAGGTGATGGCCGCTGATCGTCAGATTCATGAGGGACCTCCTTGGGGGGACTTCCTGGGAAAAACCGACCGGAAGAAGCTCCGGGCGGCGCGAATCTCTCTACCGTGCTGTCTGGCCTGGCGTCTCGTTGCGAGTGCGTTGGAGGCACTATGCGACGGGCTCCCGGCGATTGCAATCCGGGAAATGCATCCGTCTGCGCGATCTGTCGGGCGATGTTTCCACAGCACGGGCAAGTCGTTGTCGCACAAGCAATTTATCTTTTCCCGAGTCGGCGGAAACCCTGTTCCGATGTCGGAAAAAACGCCGTCGCGCCGGGGGCAGGGCGGCCGGGCCGGGGTGCCATAATCCAGCGCTCTCCCACCCAGGAAAACCCCATGGAAACCTACCCCAGTCGGTAGCTTTCACTTCCCGCCCCGTGCTGTGCGGCCCGTGCCGGGGGAGTGAAAGCGCCATCGCCCTCCCCCACCCCCTCGCCGACTGACCACCACCACACGGGACTGCGCCATGCTCAACGTTTTCACGCTCGCCAACGGGCGCCTGATCCAGGAGGAGATCGAATCGCTCGACGAGCTGTCGCGCACGCGGCCGATCTGGATCGACCTGGATTCCCCCACGCCCGAGGAGCTGCGCTGGATCGAGGGCTTCTACCGCCTGTCCATCCCGCGCGACGCGATCAATCCCGACATCGAGGAGTCCGCCCGCTTCTACGAGGAGGACAACGGCGAGCTGCACGTGCGCAGCGACTTCCTGATCGCCGACGAGGACGAGCCGCGCACCGTGCGGGTGGCCTTCATCCTCAAGCACCACGAGCCCGGCGCGGACGCCAAGGGCCACGACGTGCTGATCTCGCTGCACGCCGAGGACGTGCCGGTGTTCCGCCTGCTGCGCCTGCGCGCGCGTCGGGCGCCGGGGCTGATCGCCGAGGCCAAGGAGGTGCTGCTCAAGCTCTTCGACGCCGACGCCGAATACTCGGCCGACACGCTCGAAGGCATCTACGACGAGCTGGAGAAGGTCAGCACCCGGGTGCTGTCGGGCGACATCACCGACGAGCTGGCCGGCGAGGTGCTGGGCGCCATCGCGCGGCAGGAGGACCTGAACGGCCGCATCCGCCGCAACGTCATGGACACCCGACGCGCGGTGAGCTTCATGATGCGCAGCCGCATGCTCAACGCCGAGCAGTTCGAAGAGGCGCGCCAGATCCTGCGCGACATCGAGTCGCTGGACAACCACACCGCCTTCCTGTTCGACAAGATCAACTTCCTGATGGACGCCACCGTCGGCTTCATCAACATCAACCAGAACAAGATCATCAAGATCTTCTCGGTGGCCAGCGTGGCGCTGCTGCCGCCGACGCTGATCGCCAGCATCTACGGCATGAACTTCAAGGCCATGCCCGAGCTGGACTGGTCGCTCGGCTACCCCTACGCGCTGGCGCTGATGGCGGCCAGCGCGCTGGTGCCGATGCTCTACTTCCGCCGGCGCGGCTGGCTCAAGGGCTGACCGGCCCGCCCGCGCGGAGTCGGACCCCCACGGAAAACCCCGCTGGCGCAGGCGCCGCCTGCGCTTCCAGCTACTCTTCCGATAGCAGGCCGCACAGGTCCGCCGCCACCGCCTGCGCATAGCGCCCGGCCACCGCGGCGGCGAAGGCCGGGAAATCCACGTGCGCCGTGTCGTCCGCCCGGTCGGAGATGGTGCGCACCGCGGCGAAGGGCAGGCCGTGGTCGGCGCAGGCCTGGGCCACGGCCGCGCTCTCCATGTCCACCGCGAGCGCGCCGGGCAGGGCCGCGCGGAGCGCCGCCGCCTCGCCGGCCGCGGCCACGAAGCGGTCGCCGCTGGCCAGCAGCCCGCGGTGCACCCGCGCCCCCGCCAGGCCGAAACGGGACATGTCCTGCGCATCGAACAGGCTGGCAGCGCGCGCGCACACTGCGTCGCATGCTCTCGAAAGCGTAGCGGAAAGCTCCGCGTCCGCCGGGAACACCGACCGTCCGTAGCCCGGCACCTCGTGGCGCGGGAAGAGCGGCGAGGCGTCCATGTCGTGCTGCACGAAGCCGGTGGCCACCACCAGGTCGCCCACCCGCACCCCGGGCGCCAGCCCGCCGGCCACGCCGGCGAAGACGATGCGCCGCGCGCCCATGCCGGCCAGCGTGGCCGCGGTGACCGCGGCGGCCACCTTGCCGATGCCCGACAGCGCCAGCAGCACCGGCAGCCCGTGCAGCCGGCCGGACCAGACCTCGCGGCCGGCGTGGCGGTGGCGGACGGGCCGCTCCAGCCGTTCGCGCAGGCCGGCCTGTTCTTCGGGCAGGGCGCTCAGGAGGGCGGTGGGCCGGGCGTCGGCGGCAGGGTGCATGGCGGTGGCGGATGGTGCAGAAGCGGAAGCGGAGCCGGCGAAGGCCGGAGTGGCCGGAACGGCCGGGGCGGCGGACGCCGCCATGGGCGCGGGGGCGGCCGGGGCTAGCGGACGGCCCACTCCAGCGCCGGGCCGAGCGAGGCGGCCAGCATCGGCCCGTGGCCGACGCCGGGGAACTCGCGCAGCGTCGCCGTCAGCCCGGGCCGGGCCGCCAGCCGCGCGACCATGCGGCGCGCCGCGTCGGGCGGCACCGACCGGCGCAGCGCCCGGGCGCGCTCGGCCTGCGCCGGATCGACGCCGGGGCGCGCGGGCCGCGGGCCGTCGGCGGCGACCTCGGCGGCGGCGCCCCCGGTCATGACCAGCAGCGCGCGCGGCGGGCCGGGCGGCATCGGCGTGGCGACGTCCTCCTCGCGCAGGATGAAGCCGCCGTGCCACCAGAGCGACGGGTCGGCCGCGGCGTAGCGGGCGAAGGACGCGGGCCGGGTGAAGAGCGTGTGCAGCACGAACAGGCCGCCGTAGGAATGGCCCCAGAGCGTCTCGCGGCGGGGATCGATGGCCGCGCTGTCGCGCACCGCCGGCCGCAGCGTGCCCAGCAGCAGGTCGAGGAAGCGGTCGGCTCCGCCGCCGAGGCGGCCGCGCGCGGCGTCCTCCATCGTCGGCTGCTCGCCGGGCACCGGCGGGGTGTAGTCGTAGGCGCGGGCCACCACGTCGAAGGCGTCCTGCGTGTCGTAGCCGATGGCGGCGATCACCGGCGGACGGCCGGTGGCGGCCAGCGCGGCGAGCTGCGCCGCGTCCAGCGCGGCGAAGGCGGCGTTGCCGTCGAGCAGGTAGATCGCGGGATAGCCGGGCGCCGGCGGCGCCAGCGTGGGCACGGCGATCTGCAGCCGGTAGCGGCGCCGTCCGTCGGCCGAGGGCAGCGTCATGCGCGCGAAGCGGTAGTGCGGCGAGCCGGCGTCGGCCACGGTGGGCGCGCCGGCGGGCGCTTCGACGGCCGGGGCGGCGGCGAACCAGCCCGGCCGCCAGGCGCAGCCGCCGAGCGCCGCGCCGGCGCCGAGCGCGCCGAAGGCGGCGAGCAGCCGGCGGCGGCCGCCTTCGCCGCCCGGGTCGGCCGCCGGGACGGAGGAGGCGGCCGAGGCGGCGGGCCGGGGCGTGCGGGCCGCGGGGCGGGAGGAGTCGTGGACGGGATCGGGCATCGGCATGGCGTCGGTGTCGGAGGACGGTGAATCGTTGACGGAAGGGAATGGCGGCTCTGGGAGGGGCTCGGGAACGGGTCGGGCGGCGCCCCGCGTCCGGCCCGGGTTCGCGGCTCGCGGGCGCGGAAAGCAGCGGGCGGCGAGCAGTGAGCGGCGCCCGGGCTCAGCCCGGCTCGCGCAGCGCGCGCCGCAGCACCTTGCCGATCGGCGTCTTGGGCAGCGACTCGCGGAACTCGACATGGCGCGGGCGCTTGTAGCCGGTCAGGTGGTCCTTGCAGAAGTCCAGCACCTGCTGCGCGGTCAGCGCCGGGTCCTGCCGCACCACCACCAGCTTGACCGCCTCGCCGGTCTTGCCGTCGGGCACGCCGACGACCGCGCACTCGCGCACGCCGGGGCAGCCGGCGGCCACGTCCTCGATCTCATTCGGGTAGACGTTGAAGCCGCTCACCAGGATCATGTCCTTCTTGCGGTCCACGATGCGGAAGTAGCCCCGCGCGTCCATGGTGCCGATGTCGCCGGTGCGGAAATAGCCGTCGGCGGTCATCGCCTTGGCGGTCTCCTCGGGCTGCTGCCAGTAGCCGGCCATCACCTGCGGGCCGTGCACCGCGATCTCGCCGGGCTCGCCGGGCGGCACCCGCTTGCCGTCGTCGTCCAGCAGGGCCACCCGGGTCGAGGGCAGCGGCAGGCCGATGGTGGCGCTGAAGGCGTCGCTGTCGGTCGGGTTGCAGCTGACCACCGGCGAGGTCTCCGACAGGCCGTAGCCCTCGACGATCGGGCAGCCGGTGCGCTCCAGCCAGGCCTGCGCGACCGGCGCCTGCACCGCCGAGCCGCCGCCGCCCGACAGCACCACGTGCTTCCAGGCCACCGTGCCGAAGTCCTTGTGGCGCAGCAGCCCGTTGAAGAGCGTGTTGACCGCGGTGAAGACGTGGAAGGTGTGCCTGCGCAGCTCGGCGAGGACCGCGTCGAGGTCGCGCGGGTTGGGGATCATGATCATCGCCCCGCCGTTGCGCAGGCCGAGCATCATGTTGATGTTGAACGCGAAGATGTGGTAGAGCGGCAGGATGCAGACCGCCACCGACTGCGCGCCCGGCGGCACCTTGCGCATCGCCGGCGCGTACCAGGCCGCGGCCTGCAGCGTGTTGGCCACCAGGTTGCGGTGCAGCAGCATCGCGCCCTTGGCGACGCCGGTGGTGCCGCCGGTGTACTGCAGCAGGGCCAGGTCGTCCGGGCCGATGTCCGGCGGCGCGAAGCGGGCCCGCGCGCCGCGGCGCAGCGCCTCGCCGAAGCGCACCGCGCCCGGCAGCTCGAACGGCGGCACCAGCTTCTTCACCCGGCGCACCACCGCGTCGACCAGCAGGCCCTTCCAGAAGCCCAGCATGTCGCCGAGCGCGCAGAGCACCACGTGCCGCACCGCGGTGGCGCCGATGCAGGCGGCCAGGGTGGCGCCGAAGTTCTCGAGCAGCACGATGGCCTGCGCGCCGGAGTCGTGCAGCTGGTGCTGCAGCTCGCGCGGGGTGTAGAGCGGGTTGACGTTGACCACCACCAGCCCGGCGCGCAGCGCCGCCGCGACCGCCACCGGGTACTGCGGCACGTTGGGCATCATCAGCGCCACCCGGTCGCCCTTCTGCAGGCCGAGCGACTGGAAATAGGCCGCGAGCCGCAGGCTGGCGCGGTCGGCCTCGGCGTAGCGGACCGCGCGGCCCATGAAGTGGTAGGCGACGCGGCCGGCGTTCTCGCGGAAGCTCTCCTCGATCAGCGCCACGAGCGAGCGGTAGCGGCCCGCGTCGATGTCGGCCGGCATGCCCGGCGGATAGCTGGCCAGCCAGGGGCGGTCGCCGGCGTCCTGCGCCGCGCCGCCGCCGGCCGCGGCGGGACCGGGCGCGCCGGCGGCTGGAGGGGCGGGGGGAGCGACGGCGGAGGGGGAAAGCATGGGCGGCCTTTCTGCGGAGTCGTCGGGGAGGGTTGCGCCGGCGCGCCGCGACCGGGGGCGGCGCACGGTGTTGGTGCCTTGCCGCATTGTCCACGCTCCATCCGGCTGCGCGCCCCGCGCGGAGCGGGCGGCGCCGATAATGCCGCGCATGACGACAAAGCGATGGAAACCCAGCGTCACCGTGGCCGCGGTGATCGAGCGGGAGGGCAGGTTCCTGCTGGTCGAGGAACAGACCTCGGACGGCCTGAAGCTCAACAACCCCGCCGGCCATCTCGAACCCGGCGAGGCGCCGGTGGACGGATGCATCCGCGAAGTCCGCGAGGAGACCGCCTACGGCTTCGCGCCGCAGGGCCTGGTCGGCGTCTACCTCTCGCGTTTCCGACACACCACCAGCGGCGAGGACGTCACCTACGTGCGCTTCGCCTTCTGCGGCGAGGCGGTCGACCACGATCCCGGCCGCGCCCTCGACGAGGGCATCGTGCGCGCGCTGTGGATGGGCATCGACGAGATCCGCGCCTGCCCCGAGCGCCACCGCAGCCCGCTGCTGCTGCGCTGCATCGAGGACTACCTGGCCGGCCGCCGCTACCCGCTCGAGACGGTCTACGCCGACCCCTCGCTCGCGGACGCGCCGGCCCCGGTCGGCGGCTGAGCCGCCGCGTCCGGCCCCGGCGGCGCCAAGCCCGCGCGCGGGCGGGGACGGCGCGGCGCCGGGATAATCGCCGCCCTATGGCAAAGCAACGTGTGGTCGTCGGACTGTCCGGCGGCGTGGATTCGGCCGTCACCGCCTGGCTGCTCAAGCGGCAGGGGCACGAGGTGGTCGGCATCTTCATGAAGAACTGGGAAGACGACGACGACAGCGAATACTGCTCGTCGAACGTCGATTTCGTCGACGCCGCGGCGGTCGCGGACGTGATCGGCATCGAGATCGAGCACGTCAACTTCGCCGCCGACTACAAGGACCGGGTGTTCGCCGAGTTCCTGCGCGAGTACCGGGCCGGCCGCACGCCCAACCCCGACGTGCTCTGCAACGCCGAGATCAAGTTCAAGGCCTTCCTCGACCATGCGATGCGCCTGGGCGCCGAGAAGATCGCGACCGGCCATTACGCCCGGGTGCGCCTCGACGCCGCCTCCGGCCTGCACCAGCTGCTCAAGGGCCTGGACCCGTCCAAGGACCAGAGCTACTTCCTGCACCGGCTGGACCAGGCGCAGCTCGCGAAGACGCTCTTCCCGGTGGGGGAACTGCACAAGACCGAGGTGCGCCGCATCGCCGCCGAGATCGGCCTGCCCAACGCGAAGAAGAAGGACTCGACCGGCATCTGCTTCATCGGCGAGCGTCCGTTCCGGGAATTCCTCAACCGCTACATCGCCCACGCGCCCGGCCCGATCCGCGACGACCGCGGCCGCACCGTGGGCCGCCACCAGGGCCTGTCCTTCTACACCCTGGGCCAGCGCCAGGGGCTGGGCATCGGCGGGCTCAAGGAGCGCGGGGCGCAGCGCGGCGGCGGCGAGCACGCGCCCTGGTTCGTGGCCCGCAAGGAGGTCGCGGACAACGTGCTGCAGGTGGTGCAGGGCCACGACCATCCCTGGCTGCTGTCGCGCCACCTGGTGGCAGACGACACGAGCTGGGTCGCCGGCGCGCCGCCGGCCGACGGCCCGCTGGCCGCCAAGGCGCGCTACCGGCAGGCCGACGCGGCCTGCGGCTTCGCCGCCCGGCCCGGCGGCGGCTTCGCGCTCGATTTCGCCGAGCCGCAGTGGGCGGTCACGCCGGGCCAGTCGGCGGTGCTGTACGACGGCGAGGTCTGCCTCGGCGGCGGGGTGATCGTCCACGGCGCGGACGCGGATCCGGACGCGGAAACCACGCACTGAAAATGCCGCGGGCGCGCGTCCGGCCTGCGCCTGCAGCTACCGAATCGATAGCATCCTGGGCATGGCGCCCGGCCGGCCCGCGCGGGGCGGGCACGGCGGAGCGCCGCCGGCGGCCCGGCGCGCCGGACGGGGCGCGGGGGCCCGGTCCCGCCCCGCCGCCCGGCGCCGTTCAGAACCGCACCACCACCTTGCCGAAGGCGCCCCGCTCCAGGTGCGCGAAGGCCTCGGGCACCGCGTCGGCGCCGTAGACCGCCGCGACCACCGGCTGCAGCGCCGTGGCGTCGACGGCGCGCACCAGGTCCTCCAGCGCGCGCCGGTGGCCCACGCCGATGCCTTGCACCGTGCCGCGGCTGCGGCTCGTCTGGAAGGCCGACCCCTGGAAATCGCCGCCGTCCAGCACCCCGACCAGCGACAGCCGGCCGCCCTGCGCCAGCGCCTCCAGCGAGCGGCCGAGGTTGGCGCCGCCCACCGTCTCCAGCACCTGGTCGGCGCCGCGCCCGCCGGTGAGCCGGCGCACCTCGGCCGGCCAGTCGTCCTCCCGGGCAAGCGCGTGGGCCGCGCCGAGTTCCAGGGCCCGCGCCCGCTTGTCCGCGCCGCCCGAGACGACGATGGCCCGCGCGCCGTGCATCCGCGCGACCTGCAGCCCGAAGAGCGCGACGCCGCCGGTGCCGTGGACCAGCACCGTCTGACCCGCGCGCAGCCGGCCCTGCTCGACCAGCGCGAACCAGGCGGTCAACCCGGCGCACGGCAGGGTGCTGGCCTGCACCGCGTCGAGCGCCGCGGGCGCTGCCACCGCCCACTGGGCGTCCAGCAGCACGTGCGAGGCCAGCGCGCCCGGCCCCGGCCCGCCGAGCGGGAAGGCCTCGGGCGGCGCATCGCCGTCGATCCATCCGGCGTAGAAGGTGCCGAGCACCCGCTCGCCGCCCGCCCAGCGGGTCACGCCCGGGCCCACGGCCTGCACCGTGCCCGCGAGGTCCGAGCCCGGCACGAAGGGCAGCGGCGGCGTGAAGCCGTAGGTGTTGCCGGTGGTCATCAGGTCGCGGTAGTTGAGCGAGGCGGCCTCCACCCGCACCAGGATCTGGCCGGGCCCGGGCTGCGGCAGCGGCGCCTCGACGCGCCGGAGGTGCTGGCGCCCGAAATCGGCGATCTGCCAGCGGAAGAAGGTGTCGGATGCGGTGTCGGTCATGGGAATGCCTTGCGGTGTCGGGAAGGAAAAGCCATGCTATTGGTTCGTCGTGCTCCGCAGTGGAGCGTTTCGTTCGACGCGGTGGCGACGTCCAGGCACCGATCGGCTCCGGAGAATCCCACCATGGAAGAACGCCTGCAGGGCATCGAAACCTTCGTCGCGGCCGTGGAGGCCGGCAATTTCGCGCTCGCCGCGCAGCGGCTGCGCCGCACCCGCTCGGCGGTGGGCAAGAGCGTGGCCCGGCTGGAGGCGCGGCTCGGCACCCGGCTGTTCCAGCGCACCACCCGCAGCCAGCGCCTGACAGAGGACGGCCAGGCCTACTACGAGCGCTGCCGCCGCGCGCTGGCCGAACTCGACGCGGCCGACGCGGCGGTCGAGGCCGGCCGCCAGGTGGCGGTCGGCCGGGTGCGCATCACCATGCCCGAGCTGCTCGGCCGCCGCTGCGTGGCCCCGCTGCTGCTGGCGCTGGGCCGGGAGCATCCGCAACTCGTCTTCGAGGTCGCCTTCGACGACCGTCCCGCCGACCTGGTGGAGGACGGCTTCGACCTGGCCCTGCGCAGCGGACTGCTCGCCGACAGCGCGGTGCTGGCGGCGCGGCCGCTGGGCCACCAGTGGATGGGGCTCTACGCCGCGCCGGGCTACCTGGACCGGCGCGGCCGACCCGCCGACCTGGCGGCGCTGGCGGACGGGCAGGCGGGCCATGCCTTCGTCGGCTACGCGCGCGCCGGCGTGCCGCTGCCGTGGATCTTCCACGACGCGGCGGGACGGCGTATCGAGCTGCCGGCCCCGACCCGCCTGGGCTTCGGCTGCAACAGCATGGAGATCGCCGCGCTGGCGGCGATCGAGGGCGCGGGACTGGCACGGCTGCCGGCCTGGCTGGTGGCCGATGCGCTGGCCGACGGCCGGCTGGTGCGGGTCTTCGAGGAGCCGCGGCCCTTCGGCTACCCGCTGCACGCGCTCTGGCCGCAGGCGCGCGCGCTGCCGCGCAGGATGCGGGTGGTGATCGACCTGCTGGCCGACCGGATGCCGGCGCTGCTCGCGGCGCGCTGAGGCGGCGGCCGGTCGCCGGCGCTCCCGGACCGCCGCGGGCATCGACCCTCCGGACCACTCCGGGCGCCCGCCCCGCCTGCGCTTCCAGCTACCGAATCGATAGCACCCAGCCCCGGGCTGCCGGAGGGGCTCCCGCCCGGGCGGGATTCAATCCGCAGCCCGGGCCGGCGCGGCGGCGGAGGCCGCCTCCGCGTCCCGGGCCTGCCGGTCCCGCAGCCAGGCCTCGAGCTGCGCGGGCGGCAGCGGCTTCGAGAGGTGGTAGCCCTGGACCCGGTCGCAGCCCAGCGCCCGCAGCCGCTCCATCACGGCGGCGTCCTCCACGCCTTCGGCCACCACCACCAGCCCCATGTTGTGGCCCAGGTCGATGGTCGAGCGCACGATGGTCTCGTCGTCGGGGTCGCGGCCCATGCCCAGGACGAAGGAGCGGTCGATCTTGATCTCGTCCACCGGCATGCGCTTGAGGTAGGCGAGCGAGGAGTAGCCGGTGCCGAAGTCGTCGATCGACAGCCGGATGCCGAGCGCGTGCAGCTGCTCCAGCGTCTGCAGCGCCTGGGCGGCGTCCTCCATGACGGCGCTCTCGGTGATTTCGACCCAGACGCAGGACGGGTCGAGCTGGTGCCGCGCCAGCAGCGCGGCGAACACTCCGGGCAGCTCGCCGCCCGGCAGGTCGCGCGCCGAGACGTTGATCGAGACGTCCAGCGCGATGCCGCGGGCGCGCCATTCGGCGCACTGGGCCAGCGCCCGTCCGGCCACCCACTGGGTGATGGCCTTGATGTAGCCGGTCTGCTCGGCGAAGGGCACGAAGCGGTCGGGCGAGACGAAGCCGCGGGTGGCGTGGTCCCAGCGCACCAGCGCCTCGACCTGGCGGACCGCGCCGCTCGCCAGGTCGAGCTTGGGCTGGTAGTGCAGCGTCAGCTCGTCGCGCTCGACCGCCTGGCGCAGCTCGCTCATCAGCGACAGCCGTTCGAGCGTGTGGTTGTCGTGGCGCTCGTCGTAGACCGCCACGCCCCCGTCGGCGCGCTTGGCGGCGTACATCGCCACGTCGGCGCGCCGCATCAGGTCGTGCGGCCCGTCGCCGTGCTGCGGGTAGGCGACGATGCCGATGCTCGCGCTCACGTCGACCAGCTGGCCGTCGATGACCATCGGCTGCTCCAGCGCCGCGCGCATGCGCCGCGCGACGTGGCGGGCCGCATGGAGGTCGGCGCCGGGCAGCAGCACCGCGAACTCGTCGCCGCCGAGCCGGGCGACGGTGTCGGTGGCCCGCATCAGCGCGCGGCGCAGGCGCTCGCCGACCTCGCGCAGCAGCAGGTCGCCGATCGGATGGCCCAGGGTGTCGTTGACGTACTTGAAGCGGTCGAGGTCCATGACCATCACCGCCAGCGCGTCCTCGGCCCGGGCCGCCGCGGCGATCGCCTGCTGCAGGCGGTCGCTGAACAGGACACGGTTGGGCAGGCCGGTCAGGGCGTCGCGGTAGGCCAGGTCGGTGATGCGGCGCTCGCGCTCGATCAGCGCCTCGCGCATGCGGTTGAAGGTCCGCGCCAGCGCGCCGATCTCGTCGTCGCGGCGCACTGCGATCGGCTCGGGGTACTGGCCCTCGCCGATGCCGCGGGCGAAGCGGGTCAGCATGCCGATCGGCCGCGCGAGGTTGCGCGCCGTCCAGAGGCTCACCAGCACCGAGACGGCGACCCCGGCGAGGGTGAGCAGCAGCAGGGTCGACTGCAGCCGCCGCAGCGGCGCCAGCGCCTCGTCCATCGACTGCTGCAGCACCGCCACCACCGGCTCGGCGCCGCCGTGCAGGCGCACCACGCGCGCGCGGTGCTCGGCGCCGGCCAGCTCGAGCGTGACGGCCGGCGCCTGCTGCGGCTCGGGCGCGGCCAGGCGCGGCAGCGCGGCGAACGCCGCGGGCAGGGCCGCGGCCGCCGGGCCGGGCAGCGAGCCGGCCAGCAGCGTCCAGGCCTGCCCGGCTCCCTCCGCGCGCCCCAGGAAGGACACGTCGAGCCCGGTGATGGAGGTGATCGTCTCGACGAAGCCCGCGTCGATGCGGAAGCCCATGACGATCCAGGCGATGGTGACCGGCGCGCGCACCGGCACCACCACCAGCTCGTAGAGCCGGCCGTCGAGCAGGCCGATGGCGGCCGCGTTGCCGTTGCGCCGGGCCTCGCCGACCAGGTCCGGGTAGGCGAAGGCCTGGCCGGACTTGCCGCCTTCTGCCGGATCCCGGGTGTCGGCGACCAGCTCGCCGTCGAGGCCGAGCAGCATCACCAGGTCGGCGCTGATGCGGTTGCCGTGGTTGCGCAGCGCCGAGACGATGGTGGCCTCGTTGCCCACCGCCACCGCCTCGCGGAAGCCGTAGTCGGCGGCCACCACCGTGGCTGCCTGGGTCAGCCGGTCGCGGTGCGACTGCACCACCTGGCGGAACACGCCCTGGGCCACCTGCAGCCGATCGTCGACGTTGCGGCGCGCGTCGCTGGCGATGATGGTGCCGACCGCCGTCGCGCCCAGCACCTGCACCGCCAGCAGCAGGACGGTGACGATCAGCGCGATGCGGGCGCGCAGGCTGTGGATGCGCGACTGCAAGGCGGCCCCCCGTGTCAGCGGCCGACCGCGAAGCGCAGCGGCGGCGCCTCCGGCCCGCCGGCGGGCACCCGGACGGTCTGCGCCGGATGGGCGTCGGGCCGGCGCATCCCGCGGTGCCAGACCGCCACCCGGTACTCGCCCGGGGGCAGCTGGTCGAGCACCGCCTGGCCGGAGCGGTCGGTCTTCGCGAAATGGGGCGTATCCACCACTAGCACGTAGGCCACCATCGAGTCGTGGATGTTGCAGCCCAGGACCGCCAGGCCCGCCTTGTCGAAGACCACCGGCTGGCTCGGCACCCCGGTGTAGAGCTTGAGCTCGAAGCGCTTGATGGGCGAGAAGGAATAGACGTCGTGCGCGACGTCGTCGCGGTTCGGGAAACCGATCCGGGTGCCGGTCTGCACCACCGTGACCAGCGGCACGAACTCGCGGTCGATCTGGTCGATGGAGGTGCGGGCGCCGGCGGTGGCGGCGGGCGCGGGCGCGCCGGCGACCATCGGCAGGGCGTAGGCCACCGCATCGGCCAGCGGCGCGCCGGCCGCGTCGGTCACCGCGACGCGCAGCGCCGCCGCCCGGGCGTCGCCGGGCCAGGCCGCCGGCAGGGCCAGCGCCGCCAGCGCGGCGAGGCCGGAGGCGAGTCCGCGCCGCAGGGAACCGGGAACGCGCGCGATGCGGGAGGGGGCGGGGACGGGGGCGGGAAGGGGCACGGGCGACAGGCGATGGGATGCGGTTGGGCGGCGACGGGAGCGGGGCGGAGCGGGCGGTCGGTCGGGCCGGACGCTCAGCGGGTCTCGATCTGGCGGTGCAGCGGGGCGAGCCGCGCGAGCAACGCATTCTGCGAGGCGAAGGGTACCCCGTTCTTGCCCATGGCTTCCTGCAGGTTTTCCACCACCGCGTTGAACGCGGCGCGGTCGATGTGCAGGTTGCTGTGGACCCTGCGCATCGAGCTGCCGGTGTAGACGCACGGGCCGCCCGACCAGGCGCAGAAGAACTCGGCCAGCTTGGCGCGCAGCCGCGGCACCGAGGCCTGCGCGAAGTACGGGCGGGTGCGCGGGTCGGAATGCACCGCGGCGATGAAGTCCTCAGTGATGCGGGCGATGCCGTCCTGGCCGCCGAGGGCCCGGTAGAGCCGGTCGTCGCCCGGCGCGGGGGGGGCTTCTGGCGGGGTGCCCGGCTGGCGGACGGAAGCGGCCGCGTCGGCGTCGGTGTCGGGAGCCTCGGCGGCCGTCGCTCCCGCGGCGGCGGGCCCGTCGGCGTCCAGCACGCCGGCGGCGGGCGCGGCCAGGGGCAGGGTCAGGGCCAGGAGCGCCGCCGCCAGCGCTGCGGCGGACGGGCGGCGGAATCGGGGAAAGCGCAGGGCGGGCATCGGATTGGCGGATTGACGGGACGGGAACGGGACGGGAAGGCGCGGGCGGGACGGGCGCCGGGACCGCCGGCGGGCGCGCGGCGCCTAGAAGCCGGCCTGCGCCGACAGGTACCAGCCGCGCTGCTTGCGCACGGTGGCGATGTCGCCGAGCGACACGTAGGCCAGCGTGAACGACAGGTTGCGGCTCGGCGCCCAGGCGAGGAAGGCGTCCCAGGCGGCCTGCTCGCGCGCGAAGCCGAGGTTGTCGGGCTTGGTGCGCGCCTCGGCGCCGAGCGCCCACCGGGGGCTCAGCAGGTAGGCGACCGAAACCTCGGCCTGCGGCCGGTAGGCGTCGGAGCGGTCCCCGCCGAAGCCCAGCAGGCCGAACTGGTTGGCGCGCGTCCAGCGCACCGTGCCGTTGAGCAGCAGGCCCGGGTCCAGCAGCAGCTTGGTCGCCGCGAGGTAGACATCGGTGCCCGAAGCGCTGCGCGCGCCCACCGCGCGCACCACCGCGCCCTCGTCGTTGCGCTTGTGCTGCACGCCGAGCGCGACCTGGGGCATCCAGCGGTCGCTGTCGAGCACCGCGTCGCCCAGGAGGCGCACCTTGGCGCCGACGATGGTCTGGTGGAACGCGAAGCCCGCGCCCAGGCCGAGCGCGGCGCCGGCGGCCCGGGTGTCGAAGCGCTGGCGCGCCAGCGACAGCTCGATCCGGTCGTCCAGGCCGACCGCGACGCCCGCGGTGTCGAGCGCGAAGTCCCGGGTGCGGACCCCGGTGGCGTGGACGTTGGCGCCCCACTGGCCGCGGGTGCCGTAGCCGGCGACCACCGCCCAGGGCACCAGGCCCCCGCCGGCGGCGCCCTCGACCTGCGAGACGCCGCCGGTCAGCAGCAGCTTGCCGCCGGTGGCGGCCTGGGGCGGCGGGGCGATCTGCGCGCCGGCCGCCCCGCAGGCGGCGAGCAACCCGCCCAGCAGGGTGCGGCGCGCGGCGCGACGGTGGGGAAGGAAGGGGGATCGGGAGCGTCTCATGGGGATGTCCGGAGGGGCGTGCGCGCCGCGCCCCCGGGCCGCGGACCGGGACCGGGGCCGGCGGCCCGCAGGCGCGCGAGAATCCCGGTCGATGCCGGGCGTTCAGCAAGATATCGCACGATGTATCGGCTTTCGCGCGGCGGACTTGAGCCCGGCACCATCGTTTTCCCTCGCCGGGACACGCAATAATGACCACAACCTGAATATCCGCCGCCACACACCACCGCCACACCGCAGCATCTTCGATGGGACGCATCCATTTCTTCGAGTTCGAGGACCAGGCCTGGCTGCCGCGCAGCATCCATTCGGGGATCACCGCCTTCCTGCAGTTCGCGGTGTCGAAGATCGACCTGTACCGCCCGGTGGCCCCCCTGCTCGACCGGGCGCTCGAACGGTCGGGCGCGCAGCAGGTGCTCGACCTGTGCTCGGGCGCGGGCGGTCCGTGGCTGGAGATGCGCCGCCACCTCGAGATGGTCCGCCAGCGCCGGATGCCGGTCTGCCTGACCGACTACTTCCCCGACCCGGAGACCTTCCGACGGCTGCAGGCCTCGGCGCCCGGGACCTTCACCTGCGTGGACGCGCCGGTCTCGGCCCTGGACGTGCCGGCGCGGCTGACGGGCTTCCGCACCCTGTTCTCGGCCTTCCACCACTTCCGGGAGGACGAGGCGGTGCGGATCATCGCCAGCGCGGTGGCCGGCCGGCAGGGCCTGGGGGTGATGGAGTCCACGCAGCGCCACCCGCTGCTGATCGCCTACATGCTGCTGACGCCGTTCATGGTCTGGCTGACCGCGCCTTTCCACCGCGGCGCGGACTGGAAGCGCATGTTCTGGACCTACCTGGTTCCCGCCATCCCGCTGATGGTGATGTTCGACGGCATCGTCTCCTGCCTGCGCACCTACACGCCCGAGGAACTGCTGGCGCTGGCCGCGCGGGTGCCGGGCAGCGAGGGCTACCACTGGGAGGCGGGGGTCCGGCGCCTGGGCATCCTGCCGGTCGGCACGACCTACCTGCTGGGCTGGCCCCGGGAGGCCGAAGCCGCGCCGCCCTGCCCGCCGCCTCCGGCGCGATCCTGAGGCCCCGAGCGAAAGGCCCGCGCCTGGGGGGCAGCGGGCCTCGTCGGGAGCGCCGTCCCGGGACGGCCCGGGACGCGGGCGGGGGACGCGCGCAGGGCGCCCCGGCGCCGGTCAGAACGGGATGTCGTCGTCCATGTCGTCGAAGCCCGACGACGAACGGCTGGGCGCCGGCGCCGGAGGACGCGGCGCGGGACGGGGCGCGGCGGCCGGCGGCGGGCTGCGCCGGGCCGGGGGCGCGCTGTCGTAGCCGCCCTCGTCGCCGAAGCCGTCCCCGCCGCCGCCGTTGCCGCCCTGGCGGCTGCCGAGCATCTGCATCTGGTCGGCGCGGATCTCGGTGGTGTACTTCTCCTGGCCGCTCTGGTCGGTCCACTTGCGGGTGCGCAGGCTGCCCTCGACGTAGACCTGCGAGCCCTTGCGCAGGTATTGGCCGACGATCTCGGCGAGCCGGCCGTTGAAGACGACGCGGTGCCACTCGGTGGCTTCGCGCATCTCGCCGGAGTTCTTGTCCTTCCAGCGGTCGGTGGTGGCGATGGTGACGTTGGCGACCTGGTCGCCGCTGGGGAAGGTGCGCATCTCGGGATCGCGCCCGAGGTTGCCGACGATGATGACCTTGTTGACGGATGCCATGGTTGGGGGCCTGTAGGGAATGGTGGAAGGAAGGCTCGATAGCCCGGGCTCTACAGCCTGAAGCGTCCCGCGCGCGCGGGTGCCGGATTGTGCCGCAGCGTGGAGGCGCCGCATGCCCCGTCCAGATGGGGACGGACGGACGTCGCACAATGCCCGGGATGCAGAACGATCCGAATTTCTGGCGCAGCCTCAAGGCCGAGTTCTCCAGCTGGCGCATGTGGCTGGACCGGGCGGTAGTGCTGGCCTACGCCATCGCCGCGGGGCTGCTCGTGGTGGGATTCACCATGCTCGGCGACGGGGCCTTCGGGTGGTTCCAGGAGCTGTACGCCGCGAGCCCCTGGGCGGTGCTGGCGTGGACGCCGGCGCTCACCGCGGCCATCGCCTGGGCGACCCGGCGCCACTTCCCCGGCGCCGCCGGCTCGGGCATCCCGCAGGTGATGGTCGCGCTCGACCCGGCGCTGCCGCCCGCGGCGCGCGAGCGCTTCGTGAGCCTGCGGCTGAGCGTGGCCAAGATCGTGCTCGCCTCGGCCGGCCTGCTCGCGGGGCTGTCGATCGGGCGCGAGGGCCCCTCGGTGCAGGTGGCCGCCGGCGTGATGCAGCACGCGCGGCGCTGGCTGGGCCCGCGCTCGGCGATCAGCGGCCACGCGCTGCTGGTGGCGGGCGGCGCGGCGGGCATCGCCGCGGCCTTCAACGCGCCGCTGGCGGGCGTGGTCTTCGCGATCGAGGAGCTGTCGCGCAAGCTGGAGTCCCACAACAGCGGGCTGATCATCGCGGCCATCGTGCTGTCGGGCCTGATGGCGGTGTCCGCCTTCGGCAACCTGAGCTATTTCGGCGTGATCCGGGTGCCGCGGCTCGGCTGGGACGCGCTGCTGCCGGGCCTGCTGGTCACGCTGGCCTGCGCGGTGCTGGGCGGCCTCTTCTCGCGGCTGCTGGCCAGCTCGATCACCGGCGACTCGCCCGACCGCTTCACCCGCTGGCGGGCGCGCCACCCGGTGCGCTTCGCCGCCGCCGGCGGGCTGGCGATCGCGGTCATCGGCTGCGTCACCGGCGGGGCGACCTTCGGCGCCGGCTCGGAGGAGGTCAAGCACCTGCTCGCGGGCGAAGGCCACGCGCCGGCCGTCTTCGTGGCGCTGAAGTTCGTGGCCACCTGGCTCACCGCCTGGTGCGGGGTGCCGGGCGGCATCTTCGCGCCGTCGCTGTCGATCGGCGCCGGCGTGGGCCAGAACCTGGCGACGCTGACCGACCCGGCGCTGGCGCCCGCCCTGATCGCGCTGGGCATGGCCGGGTTCCTGGCCGCGGTGACCCAGGCGCCGCTGACCTCCTTCATCATCGTGATGGAGATGGTGGACGGCCACGCGATGGTGCTGAGCCTGATGGCCGCCGCCATGCTGTCCAGCCTGATCTCGCGCATGCTGAGCCAGCCGCTGTACTCGGCGCTGGCGAGCCACATGCTGCAGCGGGCGGCGGAGCCGCATCCCGGGCCTCCCGCGCCGGCGGCTGCGGCGATGCCGGCAGCGTCGGCAGGCGCAGGCGCGGAGGACGGCCGAGACGCGGCGGAGGCCGCGCCGGGCGCGGCGCCGGCGGAACGCCTCCCCGCATCGCCCGCATCGGAAGCCCCGGACGCCCGCGCGGAGCCTCCCGCCGATCGCCGCTGAGCGCTCCCCGGCGCGCCCGGGCCGCCCCGTGCGGGCGGCCGCGGGCCCGGATCACGCCGGCGCCGCGCCGCCCCGCGTCCCGTCCGGATCCAGCGCGACCTCCACGACCGTGCGGCCGGGCCGGCTCCGGACGCCGAGCCGCGCGCCGATCGCCCCGGCGCGCCGCGCCAGGGAACGCGGCATGCGCGACGCGTCGAAGCCGACGCCGTCGTCGGCCACGCGGATGCGCAGCCCGCCGTCGTCCGCCATCGCGGCCTCGATGCGCAGCCGCCGCGCCCGGGCGTGCTGCAGCACGTTGGACAGGGCCTCGAACAGCAGGAACTGCAGGTGCCGCATCGCCGCGGCGTCGAGCCGTTCGAGCGGCCGCAGTTCCTCCACCGCCCACTCCAGCGCGAGGCCGGTGCCCGCGAGCCGGGGCTCGAACCGGTAGCGCAGGCCCGACAGCAGGGCCTGCACGTCGCCCGCGGGCAGCTGCAGGGCGTCGATCGAGAGTTTGAGGTGGTCCATCGAGTCGTGCAGGGTGCCGAGCACCTCGGCGGGCCGGACCCGGTCCGACTGCAATTGGCGGATCGCGGTGCTCAGGTGGGAGCCGACGCTGTCGTGCATGTCGCGCAGGATCCGCTCCCGCTCCTGCGCGCGTTCCTGGGCCCGGGCGCCGGCCTCCAGGCGGCGGTAGGCGGCCGGCGAGTTCGTTCTCGCGGTCGGCCACCCGCACGGCCAGCGTGCGCAGCACCTCGCGCGACCGGGCGCTGGCCTGCCGGAAGCGCACTGTCACGATGCCCAGCAGGGTCAGGCCGAACAGCACCGAGGTGTAGCGCACGTAGGTGGTTCCGCCGTAGTCCCCGCTCACCCGGATGGCGAACCAGTCCCGGGCGGCCACGGCCAGGGTGATCGCCAGGACCGCCGCGAGCAGGGCCCGCGCGGGCGTCGGGCGGCGCAGCGTGGCGCCGATGAAGCAGGCGGCGTAGGCCGTCACCGCGGCGATCTCGACGGCGAGCCAGCCGGTGAGCCATCCGGGCGCGCCGCGCGTCAGCGACAGCCAGGTCATGAACACCGGCACGGCGAAGACCGCCGCCACCGCGCGCGGCAGCCAGCGCAGGCCGCGGCGCGCCTGCCAGCCCGCGAGGTGCTGGCAGAACATGATGCAGGAGCCCGCCCAGCCGCCGTAGCAGGCGGCCATCAGCATGCCCCAGGCGGTCCAGGGCAGCGGCGGATCGGCGATGGCGCCGTCGGCCACCCGCAGGGCCCAGCAGAATTCCGCCAGCGCCGCCCACAGGTAGAGCGGCTCCCGGGCCTCGCCGTCCGGACCGGCGGATTCGGCGCGCGCCAGCCACAGCCCCAGCGCCACTGCGCCGACCACCAGGCTGAACGCCGCCAGCAGCACCGAGCCGGTGAGGCGCCAGGCGTAGGCCGGCGCGTAGAGCCGTTCGCGCACCACGTCGGCCGGCCCGACGGTCACCGGCGCCAGCCCGGCACGGCGGCCGGCGTCCGCGCGGATGCGGATCTCGAGCGTGTTGTCGCCGGCCCGCAGCAGTTGCGCAGGGACCGGCAGGTAGATCGGCGCCTTGGCGTAGTCGGCGCCGTGGCCCTGCGCGAGGTCGCCGTAGGACTGCAGCAGCGCGCCGTTGACCGACACGTCGAAGGCGGTGCCCACCCGCGGGATGAACAGGCCCCAGGGCCCGGCGGGCGCCTCCGGCAGCGCCAGCGGCAGCGTGAAGCGCGCGCTGCCCGGACGGCCGCCCTGCACCCGCTCCCAGTGGTAGGGCAGGCGGACGGGTCCGGCCAGCGTCCGGCCGTCGACCGTGCTCTCCACCGTGCCGCTGCGCACGGTGTGGACGGACGGCTCCGGCGCACCCGCCCGCGCGCCGGCGGCGCCGAGGACGGCCACGGCGACGCACAGCGCGCGCCAGGTCCGCCCCATGCGTCCCATGGCCGGTCTAGGGACGCAGCAGGCCGAGCCGCGTGGCCTCGAACACCGCCTCGCTCTTGGAATGCACCGCCAGCTTGCCGTAGAGGTTCTTGATGTGCGTCTGCACCGTGCTCACCCGCAGGTCCTTGAGCCGCGCGATCTCGGCATAGGAGAAGCCGCGGGCGATGAGCTGCAGGACCTCCTGCTCGCGCCCCGACAGCAGCGCCGGCGCACCGGGGACGGCGGCCGGGACCGCCTCGGGGGCGGCATCGGCCTGCAGGCTGCGGTAGCGGGCGAGGACGCAGCGGGCGATCATCGGCGAGATCGGCGACGCGCCCGCCTTGACGTCGAGCAGGGTGCGCACGATGTCGGCCGGCGGGGCGTCCTTGTGCAGGTAGCCGACCGCCCCCGCCTCGATGCCAGCCTCGCCAAGGCCGTCGCGTCCCGTGCGGACCTGGTGACGAGCGCGACCCTCGACCAGGAAGTCAAGGCGCTGCTGGCCACGCTGCGGCCGCTGCTGGGCGCGCTCGGCCTCTCCACCCTCGACCCGATCTCCGGCGCCCTCGTGGCCGACGGCACCGGCCACGACAAGGTGCTCGACGCGATCGCGGTGAGCGTGCGGCCCGACGGCACCGCGGCCAACATCGAGATCACCGTCAAGGCGCAGCCTTCGGCGGCCGATGCCGCGCCGCTGTCCGTGGTCCTCCGCACCGACGCCACCACCGTGCCGGTGCTGCCCTCCGTCACCTCGGCGCAACTCGCCGCCGTGGTGTCGCCCACGATGGTGGCGGACCTGTTCTCGCGGATCACCGCCTGCTACGCCCTGCCCGCCTCGCAGCGCGTCAGGAACGGCAACGACACCGGCTCGGTCCCGGGCACCGGCGTGCTGGCATCCGCCTGCCGCACCCTCTTCCTGGGGGACGATCCCACCAGCTACCTCAGCAACGGCAACACCGTCGGCGGCGGCGCGTTCGGCAGCATGTTCCGCGGCAGTTCCACCGGCCTGAAATGGGAGCGCGGCAACCTCGAGTTCGTCCGCAGCAACGGCGACCTGGTGCTGAGCTACCGCTGGACGGATACCCTGGGCAACAGCGACTACGACACCCTGATCGCGCGCAACGTCAACGGCACCCTGAAGCTCACCGGCAACGGCTACCGGTACGCGGCCACCATCCGTCCCTATTCGGAAGACCGCACCCTGATCAACACGCCGGCCTTCAGCTCGTTCACCACCGGCTACAACATCGGCATCCCCAACCTGCTCAACGCCCAGGGCAATTCGCTGTTCTCCAAGGTGGTGGTCACCACGCCCTTCAACACGCAGCTCACCTACAAGCCGAGCCCCGGCCTGTCCTCCCTGGTCCTGGTGAACGCCAGCGGCGGCCTGAGCGGCACGCCCGTCTACCGCCTCGCCGCCACCTACCAGAACTCCGCCACCGCCGGCAACCCGGTGGACAAGGAAACCGGCTTCGTCATCGCCAACCCGCAGTTCGACGAGGCCGCGCTGCGCGCCATCCAGGACCAGAGCGTCTGGAAGCTGGAGTTCTTCCACGTCGACACGCAGGTGAACAACGTGACGCAGAGCCACCGCACCCTGTCGCGCGCCCAGACCCTGGCCGAGATCCGGCAGATCGACTTCGTGGACGTGACGGCGGCCATGCGCGGCGAAATGATCGAAGACACCAAGACTTCGGTTTCGGGCAACTACACCTTCGGCCCGGTCAGTTCGACGGAGAGCTACATCGACTTCAGCGCCACCGGCGACGCTCCGGCCTGGACGGTGCCCCAGGGCGCGCTGGCGCCGACCTCGCTGATCGTCTACGGCCGCGCACCGACGGTCAACAACGTGCAGGGCACGCGCTTCAACGACTCCGTCAACGTGCCGTCGTCCGCGCGCAAGGCCAAGATCTACTGCTCGATGGCGACCGTCTCGGACCCGCACTGCGCGCCCGGCATGCCCAACCTGTATGCGCAGGGCACCACGTTCAACATGTTCGAGCTCTGGGTGCGCAACAAGAGCCAAGTCGAGATCAGCAAGAAGATCGCCACCTACAAACTGCAGTGAGCTACCGGCGCGCTTCGCGCCGCGGCTCCGAAGCCCCGCTCCGGCGGGGCTTTTTCTTTGCGCATGCCGACTGCCCGCTTTCCGCGCCGCAGGCGCTCCGGGAGACGGCCACATCGCGCCCCAGGCCGGGAAGCCGGCGCACCGCACCGGTGGTCAGCGACCAGCGACCGGCAACCAGCGGCTGGCGGCTGGCGGCTGGCGGCTGGCGGCTGGCGGCTGGCGGCTGGCGCGGCACGATGCATCGCGGCCGCGGACCGCCGGCCGCGCGGGCGCCGGCGCTCAGCGCGTGCGGCCCACCGGCCGCAGGCCCCAGGTCAGCGCCAGCCAGGCGAGCGAGAGCAGCAGCGTGGTCGCGAACAGGCCGGCCGGGCCGGCGAACTTCGCCACCGCGCCGCCCAGCGCGCCGCCGGCGAACAGGCCCAGCGACTGCAGCGTGTTGTAGACCCCCAGCGCGGTGCCGCGCAGCGCGGCCGGTGCCATGCGCGAGACCAGGCTGGGCTGGCTCGCCTCCAGCGTGTTGAAGCCGCAGAAGAAGACGAACATCAGCACCGCCAGCACGCCGATGCCCCAGGCGTCGGGCGCCGGCGCGACCTGCGGCGCCACGCCCTGCGCCGGCGCGGCCCAGGCCACGAGCAGCAAGCCGAGCTGCACCGCCGCCACCAGCGCCACCGAGGCGCGCAGCGCGGCGCGCAGGTGGCCGCGCCGCTCCAGCGGGAAGAGGCCCGCGCCCATCACCACGAAGGACGCGAGCACCGCCGGCAGGTAGACCCACCAGTGGTGCGGCTTGGCGAGCCCGGCCTGCACCAGCAGGCCCGGCACCGCGACCCACATCGCGAGCTGGACGGTGTGCAGCGCGAACACGCCGGCGTTGAGCCGCAGCAGGTCCGGATGCTTCCAGAGCGCGGCCACCGGCGCGCGCTGCGCCGCCGCGTGGCGCGCCGGCTCGGGCGGCACCGCCCAGGCCACCACCGCGATGCCGGCCAGCGCCAGCGCGCCGGTCAGGCCGAAGAGCCCGGCCAGGCCGATGCGCGCGGCCAGCGGCGGCGCGGCCACCAGCGCCACCGCGAACACCAGCCCGATGCTGCCGCCGACCATCGCCATCGCCTTGGTGCGCACCGCCTCGCGGGTCTGGTCGGCCAGCAGGGCGGTGACCGCCGCCGAGACCGCGCCCGCGCCCTGCAGCGCGCGGCCGGCGACCAGCATCGCCAGGCTGCCGGCGGAGGCGGCGAGGAAGCTGCCCGCGGCGAAGACCAGCAGCCCGGCGACGATGGTCCGCTTGCGGCCGAGCCGGTCCGAGGCGAGGCCGAAGGGGATCTGCAGGCAGGCCTGCGTCAGGCCGTAGATGCCCATCGCCAGGCCGACCAGCGCCGGGTCGTCCCCGCCGGGGTACTTGCGGGCCTCCAGCGCGAAGACCGGCAGCACCAGGAACAGGCCCAGCATGCGCAGCGCGAAGATCGCCGCGAGCGAGCCGCTGGCGCGCCGCTCGGTGGGCGTCATGCGCGCGCCGGTCGTGCTAGCGGCGCCGGGCGGGAGCGGGGGCCGCGGGTTCGGCGCGGCCGCAGCGGACGGTGGGATGGAATCGGGCACGTGGGGCGTTCGGTGGGAGCCGGGGCACGGGCTGGCCCCGTGGGCGCGGGAGCCCGGATTGTCGGCGATCGACGGCCCGGCGGGCCCGGGCGCCGGCGCGGCGGCCGATGGCCCGACGGCGGCCCCGGATCGCGCTCCTCACTATCATGGTGGGTTTTCCTCCGCGGACGCGCCCACCTTGAATTCCCATCCTTCCCCGCAGCCCCCGCGACCGGACGAAGACCGGCCCGGGCCGGGCGCAGCGGCCTCCACCGCCGCGCCGCAGGCGGCCGCCGGCGACGACGGCGCCTACCTGGCGCGGGCGATGCGCGAGCAGCGCATCAGCATCCGCGGCGCGCGCACCCACAACCTCAAGAACGTCGACCTCGACCTGCCGCGCAACCGGCTGGTGGTGATCACCGGCCTGTCGGGCTCGGGCAAGTCGAGCCTGGCCTTCGACACGCTCTACGCCGAGGGCCAGCGGCGCTACGTGGAGAGCCTGTCGGCCTATGCGCGGCAGTTCCTGCAGCTGATGGACAAGCCCGACGTGGACCTGATCGAGGGCCTGTCGCCCGCGATCAGCATCGAGCAGAAGGCCACCAGCCACAACCCGCGCTCCACCGTCGGCACCGTCACCGAGATCCACGACTACCTGCGCCTGCTCTACGCCCGCGCGGGCACGCCCTACTGCCCCGAGCACGACCTGCCGCTGCAGGCCCAGACCGTCAGCCAGATGGTCGACGCCATCCTGGCGCTGCCGGCCGACACCCGGCTGATGGTGCTGGCGCCGGTGGCGCGCGCCCGCAAGGGCGAGTTCGCCGAGCTGTTCTCCGAGATGCAGGCCCAGGGCTACGTCCGCTTCCGGGTGGACGGCGCGATCCACGAGTACGAATCCCTGCCCAGGCTCAAGAAGACCGAGAAGCACGACATCGACGTGGTGATCGACCGGCTCAAGGTGCGGCCCGAGGCGGCCGACGCCGCGTCCGGCGCGGCGGCCGGCCTGCGCCAGCGCCTGGCCGAGAGCATCGAGGCCGCGCTGCGGGTCGGCGGCGCGGACGCCGGCGGCCGGGTGGTGGCGCTGGAGATGGACACCGGGGCCGAGCACCTGTTCAACTCCCGTTTCTCCTGCCCGGTGTGCAACTGGTCGCTGCCCGAGCTGGAGCCGCGGCTCTTCTCCTTCAACTCGCCGGTGGGCGCCTGCCCGTCCTGCGACGGGCTGGGGGTGCAGGAGGTGTTCGACCCGGCGCGGGTGGTGGCCTTCCCCTCGCTGAGCCTGGCCAGCGGCGCGGTCAAGGGCTGGGACCGGCGCAACGCCACCTATTTCCCGATGGTCGAGGCGCTGGCGGCGCACTTCAAGTTCTCGGTCGAGACGCCGTTCGAGGAACTGCCCGGCGGCATCCAGCACCTGGTGCTGCACGGCACCGGCACCGAGGCGGTGGCCTTCGCCTACGCCAGCGACGGGCCTTCGGGCCGCAAGCTGGTGAAGAAGCACCCCTTCGAGGGCATCGTGCCCAACCTGCAGCGGCGCTGGCGCGAGACCGACTCGGCGGTGGTGCGCGAGGAGCTGGCGCGCCTGCGCAGCACGCAGCCCTGCCCCGCCTGCCAGGGCGCGCGGCTGCGCATCGAGGCGCGCCACGTCAAGGTCGGCGAGGGCGCGCAGGCCCTGCCCATCCAGGCGGTGAGCCGGATGACGCTGCGCGCCAGCCAGGCGCACTTCGCGGCGCTGTCGCTGCATGGCGCCAAGGCCGAGATCGCCGACAAGATCGTGCGCGAGATCGGCGCGCGGCTGAGCTTCCTCAACGACGTCGGCCTGGGCTACCTGAGCCTGGACCGCAGCGCCGAGACGCTCTCGGGCGGCGAGGCCCAGCGCATCCGCCTCGCCAGCCAGATCGGCTCGGGCCTGACCGGGGTGATGTACGTGCTCGACGAGCCCAGCATCGGCCTGCACCAGCGCGACAACGACCGCCTGATCGCCACCCTGCGCCACCTGCGCGACATCGGCAACAGCGTGATCGTGGTCGAGCACGACGAGGACATGATCCGCGCCGCCGACCACGTGGTGGACATGGGCCCGGGCGCCGGGGTGCACGGCGGGCGGGTGATGGCCCAGGGCAGCTGCGCCGAGGTGGAGGCCAGCCCCGCCTCGCTCACCGGCCAGTACCTCTCGGGCGCCCGGCGCATCGCGGTGCCGGCGCGCCGCACGCCCTGGCTGCCGGTGGTGCGCCAGGACGAGGCCGAGGCGAAGCCCAGGAAGAAGGCGCCCGGCAAGCCCAGCGCCGCCGCCGTGGCCTGGGCCGAGCGCCAGGCCGCGCACCGCGCCACCCAAGGCGACCTGCAGGCGCTGCGGGTCGTCAACGCCACCGGCAACAACCTGCGCGGCGTGAGCGCCGAATTCCCGGTGGGCCTGCTCACCTGCGTGACCGGCGTGTCGGGCTCGGGCAAGTCCACCCTGGTCAACGACACGCTCTACGCCGCCGTCGCCCGCCAGCTCTACCGCGCCCACGAGGAGCCGGCGGCGCACGAGGCGATCGAGGGCATCGAGTACTTCGACAAGGTGATCAACGTCGACCAGTCGCCGATCGGCCGCACGCCGCGCAGCAACCCGGCGACCTACACCGGCCTGTTCACCCCGATCCGCGAGCTGATGGCCGAAGTGCCCGCCGCCCGCGAGCGCGGCTACGAGCCCGGGCGCTTCTCCTTCAACATCGCCGGCGGCCGCTGCGAGGCCTGCCAGGGCGACGGCGTGGTGAAGGTGGAGATGCACTTCCTGCCCGACGTCTACGTGCCCTGCGACGTCTGCCGCGGCGCGCGCTACAACCGCGAGACGCTGGAGATCCAGTACAAGGGCCGCAACATCGCGCAGATCCTGGACATGACGGTCGAGGCCGCGCACGGCTTCTTCGCCGCGGTGCCGTCCATCGCCCGCAAGCTGCAGACGCTGCTGGACGTGGGCCTGTCCTACCTCACCCTCGGCCAGTCGGCGACTACGCTCTCAGGCGGGGAGGCGCAGCGGGTCAAGCTCGCGCTGGAGCTGTCCAAGCGGGACACCGGACGCACGCTCTACATCCTCGACGAGCCGACCACCGGCCTGCACTTCGCGGACATCGACCTGCTGCTCAAGGTGCTGCACCAATTGCGCGACGCGGGCAACACCATCGTCGTCATCGAGCACAACCTCGACGTCATCAAGACGGCCGACTGGCTGATCGACATGGGGCCCGAGGGCGGGGCGGGCGGCGGCACGGTGGTGGGCGCCGGCACGCCCGAGGACCTCGCGGCCAACCCGGCCAGCCACACCGGCCGCTACCTCGCGCGGCTGCTGCAGCCCTGAGCGCTCCCGGCGCCGGGGGCGCCGGGGAGCCGGGCCGGGGCCAGGCCTACTGCGACGGGTCCTTGCTGCGGGTGCGGCCGACGCCGCTGAAGATGCCGATGCCCAGCAGGATCACCGCGCCGATGACGATGTAGAGCTGCGGCACCCCGGCCACCACCGCGGCCCAGATCACGCCGCCCAGGAACAGGATGAAGCCGATCATGTAGAGAGCGAAAGACATGGTTTTTTCCTCCAGAACGTTTGTCGCTCCGATTCTGGGAGCCGGCCGCGCGGCCGGCAGCGGACGGCCGGAGGATTCGCGCGTCGGCTGCGTCCTACCGCCAGCCCGGGAAAAACCAGGGCTCCGCCACGGCCCGGGCGCGCGCCCCTCCCGCGCCTCCAGCTACCGAAAAGATAGCATCCAGCGCGTGTCGGCCACCCGCTCGCGACCCGCGACCAGCGGTCAGCGGACGCCGGCGTCCTCCGGTGCGACCGCCGCGTACTCCCCCGGCGCCAGGCCGTCGAGCCGGTGCGGGCCGATGGCCGCGCGCACCAGCCGCAGCGTCGGATGGCCGACCGCCGCGGTCATCCGCCGGACCTGGCGGTTGCGTCCCTCGCGGATCGCGAGTTCGATCCAGGCGGTGGGGATGGACTGCCGCACCCGGATCGGCGGGTCGCGCGGCGGCAGCGGCGGCGCCTCGTCCAGCATCCGCGCCCGCGCCGGCAGGGTCGGGCCGTCGCGCAGCGCCACCCCGCGGCGCAGCGCGTCCAGCGCCGCCGCGTCGGGCAGGCCCTCGACCTGCACCCAGTAGACCTTCTCCATCTTGAAGCGCGGATCGGCGATGCGCGCCTGCAGCCGCCCGTCGCCGGTCAGCAGCAGCAGGCCCTCGCTGTCGGCGTCGAGCCGGCCGGCCGCGCGCACGCCGGGCAGGTCGATGAAGTCCTTCAGCCCGCGCCAGCGCCCTTCCGGCGTGAACTGGCTCAGCACGCCGTAGGGCTTGTGGAATCGGATCAGGCGCGGCGCGGCGGGGACGTTCATGGCCGACACCATAGCGGAGCCGCGCCCGCCGACCCGCGCGCACTGCAGCAAATAGGCTGGGAATATATTTTGCTAGCCCTTCCGGCGGGTGTCCCTGTAGCATCGACCCCGCGGCGCCGCCCGTGCCGCCCTCCCCCGTCCCCCGAGAACCGCCATGCCCCCCAGCGCTCCCCCGCGACGCCCCCGGCCGCCCGACAAGCGCCGGGCGGCGGACATCGCCTACGACACGATCGAATCCATGATCTCGCGGCTCGAGATCGCCCCCGGCACGCCGGTGGTGGAGGCGGAGATCGCCGAGATGGCCGGCCTCGGCCGCACCCCGGTGCGGGAGGCGCTGATGCGCATGGTCTCCATCGGCCTGGTCGAGCAGCAGCCGCGGCGCGGGCTGGTGGTCTCCAGCATCGACGTGGCCGACCACCTCGACGTGATCGAGACGCGCCGCGCGCTGGAGCGCCTGATCTCCGCGGGCTCGGCGCGGCGCGCCACGCCCGACCAGCGCAAGGCCCTGGTGGCGGCCGCGCAGAAGATGGTCAAGGCGGCCGACAAGGGCAACCTCGACGCCTACATGCAGTACGACCAGGAACTGGACCACATCAACCACGCGGCCTGCGCCAACCGCTCGGCGGTGGGCGCGGTGCTGCCGCTGGTGGTGCGCTGCCGCCGCTTCTGGTACGCCTACCAGCACGAGGGCGACATCTCCGAGGGCGCGCAGGCGCACGTGGCCATGGCCGAGGCGATCGCCTCCAGCGACGCCGCCGCGGCCGCGCGCGGCGCGGACCAGCTGATGGACTACCTGGAGCAGTTCGCCCGCCGGATCATCGACTCCTGAGCCCGCCCGGCGACGGCGTTCCGGCCGGGCGGGCCGCCGGAAGCGCGCGGCCGCATGCGCGAAAAGGCCCCCGGGATCGCTCCCGGGGCCTTTTTTCCGCGGTCCGGCGCGCCGGACGCCGGCGGCGCGCTCCCCGCCGCCGCGATCAGAGCGTGGCGCCGACCGCGCGCAGCTCGGTGATCTGCGGCGCCTTGGGCAGCCAGATCTTGTCGAAGGCCTGGATCGCGGGCTTGGTGTCGAAGCTGGAGAGGTCGCGGGTGACGATGCCGGTCTGCTTGAACTTCTCCAGCAGGCCGGCCTCGGTGGTGACGATGTCGTTGATCTGGGCGTCGAGCGCCTGGGTGGTGAGCTGGCGGATCAGCTCGCGGTCCTTGGCGTCGAGCGTCTGCCAGACCCGGCCCGAGACCAGCGGCGCGACCGGCATGAACAGGGCGTTCATCGGCATCATCACCTTCGCGACCTTGTCGAAGCGCTGGTTCCACGAGAACTCCACGTCGGCTTCCAGGCCGTCGACCTGGCCGTTGGTCATCGCGTCGAACACCGCCGGGGTCGGGATCGGCGTGGGCGCCGCGCCGAAGTACTGGTAGAAGTCGCGGTAGACCGGCGTCGGGTTGATGCGCAGCTTCATGCCCTTGAGGTCGTCCGGGGTCTTGATGTCCTTGCTCGAGAACACCACCCGCATGCCGGTGATGCCCCATCCCAGGCCGATGGTGCCGGTCTCGCGCGGCAGCACCTCGAGCAGCTTGAGCGCGGCGGGGGTGCGCACCAGCTTGGCCACCGAAGGGGTGGAGCGCACCAGGTAGGGCGCGTTGATCGAGGCGACGCTCGGCACCCGCGAGCCCAGCTCGGCCGCCTGGATCCAGCCCATGTCCAGCGCGCCGGACTGCATCTGCTGCATCATGACCGACTCGTTGCCGAGCTGGCCGGAGTGGAAGACGGTGACGGTCAGGCGGCCGTTGGTGGCCTTGTTGAGCGCCTCGCCGAACTGCAGCGCGGCGCGGTTCCACGAATGGCCGGCGGGCGTGATGATGCCCAGGCGCAGTTCCTTCGCGGCGGCGGCGCGCGAGGGCGTCACGAAGGCCAGGGGGGCGGCCGCGGCGGCGGCCTTCAGGAGATGGCGACGGTTCAGGGTCATGGGAAGCTCCGTGAGGGGTAAAGCGTGCGTCGGACGGACGGGGGAAGCGGGAAAGGAGGCGGTCCGGGACCGCGGGACTACTTCAGCAGCCCGAGCGACAGGCTCGGGAACAGCGACAGCATCACCAGCGCCACGCAGCTGATGATGAAGAAGGGCAGCGTGACGATGAACATCTTCCCGGGCTTGGCCCCGGTGACGGCCGCGGCCACGAAGAAGCTCAGGCCCACCGGCGGCGACATCAGGCCCAGGACCAGGTTGATCACGATCACCACCCCGAAGTGGCGCGGGTCGATGTGGTAGATCTCGGTGGCGATCGGCAGCAGGATGGGCGCGGTCATGATCAGGCCGGGGATGCCGTCGATGACGGTGCCGATCACCAGCAGGATGACGTTGACCAGCAGCAGGAAGGTGACCGGGTCCTTGGCCACGGTCTGGATCCAGGCGGCCACCATCTGCGGCACCTTGCCGTAGATCAGCAGCCACGAGAACACCGCCGCCGCCGCCACCAGGAACAGCACGATGGCCGAATAGATGGACGAGCGCAGCAGGATCGCGGGGATCGTCGAGAAGCGGAATTCCTTGGTCACGTAGCGGCCGACCAGCGCCGCGCTGACCGCGCCCACCGCGGCCGACTCGGTCGGGTTGGCCAGGCCGCTCAGGATGGAGCCGACGATCACCAGCGGGATCAGCAGCGTGGGGCTGGAGGCCACCACCGTCCGGGCGCGCTCGCGCAGGCTGCGCTTCGGGCTGCGCGGGTAGTTGTAGACGAAGCCCATGCAGGCAATCACCACGAAGAAGAGCAGCGTCAGCAGGATGCCGGGCAGGATGCCGGCGATCAGCATGTCGCCCACCGCCACCTGCGCCAGCACGCTGTAGACCACGAACATCACCGAGGGCGGGATGATCGGCCCGAGCATGCCGCCGTAGACGGTCAGGCCGGCGGCGAAGGTCTTGTCGTAGCCCTGCTTCTCCATCTCGGGGACCATCACCTGCGACATGATCGCCACCTGCGCGGTCGCCGAGCCGATGATCGAGGACACCAGCATGTTGGCGAGGATGTTCACGTAGGCGAGGCCGCCCTTGACCGAGCCGACGAAGGCCATCGACATGTCCACCAGCCGGCGGGTGATGCCGCCGCTGTTCATGATCTCGCCGATCAGGATGAACAGCGGGATGGCGATCAGGCCGTAGCTGTCCACCCCGGCGAACATCTGCGTGGCGTAGGACTGCAGCAG
Source organism: Xylophilus ampelinus (assembly GCA_036946225.1). GTDB lineage: Bacteria > Pseudomonadota > Gammaproteobacteria > Burkholderiales > Burkholderiaceae_C > JAKOND01. Next base: position 474,072 of record JAQIJO010000001.1, on the reverse strand, counting down.
CACCGGGTTGCCGATGCTGTAGATGTAGAAGATGCCCGAGAGGCAGAGGCACAGGCCGATGGGCACGCCCACCAGCATGATCGCCAGGAAGAAGATCGAGGTCAGCATCTCAGTTCACTGCGTCGGGGTTGTCGGCCTGGAAGGCGGGATGGGCGCGGCGCGGCGCGAGGCGCGCGTCCTCGAGGAGGTTGGCCAGCGCATGCAGGCCCATGCACAGCGCGAAGATCGGCATGATGAGCTGCAGCACCCACACCGGCCATTCGAGCGTCTGGGTGCGCTCGGTGTAGAGGAAGTTGAAGGACTCCGCCGCGTATTCCTTGGCGTCGAAGCCCTGGCGCGCGATGCCCACCGGGTCCATCCAGAGCCAGCACATCGCGACCAGCGCCAGCGCGAAGAACAGCACGCTCGCGCTGGCCGCCAGCTTCGCGGCGTGCGCCGCGCGCGGCCCGAGCTTGTCGGTCAGCATGGTCACCGCGAAGTCCAGGCGCAGCCGGGTCATCGCCGAGGCGCCGATGAAGGTCAGCCACACCACGGTGTACACCGAGGCCTCGTCCACCCAGTAGAGCGGCATGCCGCTGTAGCGGGTGACGACGTTGAGCAGGATCAGCGCGACCAGCAGCCCCATCGCCACGATGAGCAGGCGCCGCTCCAGCCGCAGCAGCGCGTCGGAGGCATCGAGCACGGCGCGCACCAGGGGGCCGGGGACGCGTGTCGGAACGGAAGGGATATCGGCCATGGCGGACGGAGGATGGGTTCGGGACGGAAGGGGCGCGGACGGGCGCCGGAGGGACCGGGGCGGCGCCTGGAAGATACCGCCGATATATTGGCAGCATCCACCGGTGGTTAGCAATTAGGATGCCTGCCGATGGCGCCGCCGCCGTGTTCCGGAAGCGTTCAGGCGACCGACTGGTAGGCGGCCGGGCGGGTCGCCAGGGCCTTCTGCACCACCGCCTCGATGAAGGCGCGCTCCTCGCCGATCAGCGGCAGGCGCGGCTTGCGCACGTGTTCGGTGCCCACGCCGACCAGCGCGTCGATCAGCTTGAGGTTCTGGACCAGCTTGGTGGAGACGTCGAGGTGCAGCATCGGCGTCATCCACTGGTAGAGCTTGAGCGCCTCGGCGAAGTTGCCGGCCTTCATCAGGTCGTACAGCGCCACCGTCTCGCGCGGGAAGGCGCAGCCGACTCCGGCCAGCAGGCCGTCGCAACCCAACGCCAGGCCTTCGTAGGCGAGGTCGTCCACGCCCAGGAACAGCTGGTAGCGGGTGCCCACGGTGTTGCGCAGGTCGGTGATGCGGCGGATGTTGTCGGTGCTTTCCTTGATGGCGGCGACCCACTTGCAGTCGGCCAGCTCGGCCATGTGCTCGGGCTTGAGGTCGACGCGGTAGGCGACCGGGTTGTTGTAGACCATGACCGGCTGCTGGGCGGCCTCGGCCATGGTGCGGACGTTGAGCATGGCCTCGCGGGCATCGGCCACGTAGATGACCGAGGGCATCACCATGAAGCCGTTCACGCCGATCGCGTTGGCGCCGTCGATGTAGCGCAGCGCTTCCTTGGTGCGGGTCTCGGACACGTTGGCCAGCACCGGGATGCGGCCGTCGGCGGCCTCGACCGCGATGCGCGCGACCTCGAGCTTCTCCTCCAGCGACAGGGTGCTGGCCTCGCCCAGCGAGCCGCAGGTCACCAGGCCGTGGATGCCGTTGCGGATCTGGAAGTCGATGTGGCGCGCGGTGCCTTCGGCGTCGATGCTCTCGTCTTCGTGGAACTTGGTGGTGATGGCGGGGAAGATGCCGGTCCAGGGTTGGCTGCTCATAGATACTCCGGTTGGGTCGGTTAAAAGATACTGCAAATATATTTGAAGTATTCTTTGCAAGTATCAGCACAAACCATGCCTGGCGATTCCGGGCTTTTCGGGTAGGCAAGGACGGCCTCCGCGCACCGCCCGGGGGCCGGATGCATCGAAACCGGGCGCGCGGGGCGCGGGGCGGCCGCGGCGCGGACCGGGCCGGACACGGATTGGTGCATCCGTCGCCCTGCGGACGGCTCCCCGCGCGGGGCCGGGCGCCGGGCGGCGGCGGCCCGTCAGCCGCCGGCCAGGGCGCCGCCGCCGGCCAGCAGCAGCACCGCCGCGCCGCCGCCGGCGATCCAGGGCACCGCGCGCGGCACGTAGCTCAGGGCGGCGGCCGTCGCCAGCGCGGCCGCGGTGAGCGCGCCGAGCCACAGCACCCAGCCGGCCGCGCGGCCCTGCAGCGCCAGGCTGGCGAGCAGGCCGGCCGCCAGGCAGGCGACGCCCGCCGCGCGCAGCGGCAGCCGCCAGCGGCCGGGCGCGCGCCCGCGGCCGAAGACGTCCTCGAAATGCCGGTCCATCGCCAGCCCGAAGGCGGCCATGGCGGCGAGCGATCCGGAGAAGGCGCCGGCGGCGAGCCAGGCGCCGCTCATCGCGCGCCCTCCGGCCGCGGCGCGCCGGGCGCGGCGGACCCGGCGGGAGCGCTGGGCAGCCCGGGGCCGCCCGGCGTCCCCGGGGATGGCGGCGCATCCGGCGTCCCCGCGCCGGCGGACGGCGCGGACGCCCCGGCCGCCTGCGACGGCCGCTGGGCCGCGGAGGCGGGATGCGCGCCCGACGCCATGGAGACCGCGGCCGCGGCCGCCACCGCGACCGGCTGGGCCACCGCCGACCGCGGCGCCGCCGCGGCGCGGGCGGGAGGCTTCGCCGGCTTGCGCCGGCCGGCCCACCAGGCCGCCGCTCCCAGGCACAGCCCCAGCGCCAGCGACACCAGGTCGAAGGCGGCCACCGCGGCCGGTCCCTGCCGCAGCGCGATGCCGAGGTGGCTGCCCGCGGTGGCGGCCTGGAGCAGCGGGATGCCGGCGAAAAGCGCCGCGCCGCCGTAGAGCACCGCCTGCCACATCCGGCGCGTGGGCCGGGCCAGCCCCGCCGCCAGCGCCAGCGCCCAGGCGCCGAAGAAGCAGGCGATCTCGGCCTGCGGCCGCTCCGCGAGCCCGACCGGCAGCAGCCGGTTGGCCCAGAAATAGGCGCCGATCGCCAGCGGCATGCCGGCGACCGCGCCGATGTTGAGCCCGTCGACCAGCCGCAGCCCGAAGCCGGCCCGTCCGCCCTTGGCCAGCGCCTTGGCGTACTTCTGGCGCTCCTTCACGGCCCACAGCAGCAGTCCGGTGGCCACCATCACGCAGCCCGCCAGGCCCGAGACGAAGAACAGGGCCCGCAGCAGCGGGTCGGCGAAGCGGCCGATGTGCAGCCCGACCATCACCCCCGCGCGTCCGCGCCGCCGGCCCGGACGCGTCGCCGGTCGCGGCGAGCAGCGCGCCGGTCACGCCGTCGAAGCGCATCACCGGCTGGTCGGACGACAGGCTGCCGCCCTCCTGGCGCTGGAGCACCACGGTGGCCCTGGCGTCGCCGGGATGGTTGACCGTGATCCGGCCGACCGGCGCGCCCCAGCGGGCAGCGGCCTGGGCCACCAGCGGCCCGATCGGCGCGAGCGGCGCGGCGACGCCCGCCGGCTTGCCGTCGCGGCCGGCGGTGGCCGGGAAGACTTCGGCGAAGAAGGCCTTCTCGTCGCCGCGGTAGGCCGCCTGCGGCCCCCAGGGCATGTACAGGAACGCCAGCGTGACCAGCCCGGTGTAGGTGATCATCAGGTGGTAGGGCAGCGCCAGCACCGCGGTGGCGTTGTGCGCGTCGAGCCAGCTGCGCTGGCCCTTCTTCGGCCGGAAGGTGAAGAAGTCCTTGAAGATGCGCCGGTGGGTGACGATGCCGGTGACGATGGCCACCAGCATGAACATCGCGCAGAAGCCCACGATCCAGCGGCCCCAGATCGCCGGCATGTAGTGCAGGTCGAAGTGCAGGCGGTAGAGGAACTCGCCGCCGCGGGTCGCGCGCGGCGCCTCGGCGACGGCGCCGGTGGCCGGATCGAGCATCGCGCTCTCGAAGCGGCGGCGGCCGGCGGGCCGCCCGGCGGCCTCGGCCGGCGGCGGCGGCAGCCAGCGGGCGTGCACCAGGGGTTCCCGGCCGGTGGGCAGGTCGATGAGCCAGCGCGAGGCGTCCCCGGCGCGCGCCTGCAGCGCCGCCACGGCGCGCGCCGCGGCCTCGGCCTGCGGCACCGGCGCCGCGGCGGCGCGGTGCAGCTCGGGCTTCATCCAGAGCGTGATCTCCTCCCGGTAGTAGGCCGAGGTGCCGGCGCAGAAGATGGCGAACAGCACCCATCCGACCAGCAGGCCGGTCCAGGTGTGCAGCCAGGCCATGGACTGGCGGAAGCCTTCCTTCATGCCGCGCCTCCCGTTGCGCCGGCGGCCGCGCCGAGGGCCGCGTAGCGGACCCAGACCAGCAGGCCCAGCGCCGCCGCGGCGAGCAGCAGGCCGCCCCAGGCGCGCGCGGCGCTGCGCACCGCGAAGCACCACATCGCCGCGGCGGCGTAGACCGCGAAGGACGCGAGCGCGCCGGCGAGCGCCGTCTCGGACCGCGGGCCGGGCAGGCACAGGGCCAGCGCGGCGCCGGCGAGCGCGGCCACCGCGTAGCCGCCGAACAGCGCCGCCAGCGCGCGCGCGGCCACGCCCAGCCGGTAGCGCAGGCCCTCGCCGCCGGCGGGCAGCCAGCGGTGGCGGGTCGAAGGCGACGCGTCCGCCGCCGCGGCCTGCGCCGACGGATGGGCCGGCGCGTGGTGGATCCGGGGATTCATCGCCAGGCCTCCGCGGCGCCCGCTCGCCCGGGGCGGCCCGTCGCGGCGCTCGTCCGGGCCTCCGCGCTCCGCGCTGCGGCGCCCGCTTGCTCGGGGCGGCCCGTCGCGGCGCTCATCCGAGCCTCCGCGCTCCGCGCTGCGGCGCCCGCTTGCTCGGGGCGGCCCGTCGCGGCGCTCATCCGAGCCTCCGCGCTCCGCGCTGCGGCGCCCGCTTGCTCGGGGCGGCCCGTCGCGGCGCTCATGGCACCACGAAGGTCAGCGTGGAGACATGGCGCGTCTGGGTGTAGGGCTTGCCGTCCCAGCTGCCCGACGCGCCCGGATCCAGGTGGCCCACCTCGGCCACGTACTGGCCGGGCCAGGGCGTGGCGAAGGTCACCCGGCCGGCGTCGTCGGTGCGGAAGGTCTTCTGCCACTTGGGCGGCCCGAACAGCACCACCTCCTTCTTGGCGAGCGGCTTGCCGGCCAGCAGCAGGGTGAAGGTGTCGGCGCCGGCGGCGGTCGGCACCAGTTCCAGCGGATGGCGCTGGGCGGTCTCGGTGCGGCCCGCCTTGGCCTGGTAGAGGCTGATCACGCCCTTGTCGTTGACGTAGCCGCCGGCCAGCCGGGCGTCGCCGCCGGCGGGCCGGAAGGCCAGGTGGTCGTCGTGCCGGGTCACCGGCAGCAGGGCGCCGTCGCTCGCCATGCCGCGCGGCGCGCCCACCAGCCGCAGGTAGCCGGCCTGGGTCTCGCGCAGGTCGTCCGCCCATTCGCCGAAGTAGGCGCGCGCCTCGCCGCCGGCGGCCGCCGGCTCGATCCAGAGGTAGTGCGCCTGCGCCAGGCCGCCGAAGGCCAGCAAGCCGGCCAGCAGGGTGTTCTTGATCATTGGTCGTTCCTCGCAAAACCGCGATTGTTAATGAGAATGCTACGCAAATGCAATTAGAACACCACTGAACGCCCGATGAAGACGCGCCGGACGGGCATGCGCGGCACGGTTCCCCGGGCGGCGGGCGGCGAACCGCCGGGCGGTCCGGAACGACGCCACGGGTATCCGGCGGCATGCCGCGGCGGCCCGGACGCCCGCCCCCACGGCTACGGCTACGGCTACGGCTACGGCTACGGCTACGGCTACGGCTGCGGCTGCGGCGACGATGGGGTCGCGGACCATGCGGGACAATCCGCCGCTCCGGCCGCGCCGCGCCCGCGCGCGGCCGGCCCCCTCCCGACCCTCCTTCCCTCCGTGCACCCCATGTCCCTCCCCCTCGTCGTCATCGGCTCCGGCCTGTCCGGCTGGACCACGGTCCGCGAATTCCGCAAGCTCGACGCCGCCACGCCGGTCGTCCTGGTCACGCTCGGCGGCGGCGACTTCTACGCCAAGCCCACGCTGTCGAACGCCTTCGCGCAGAAGCGCGCGCCCGAGCAGCTGGTGACCACGCCCGCGGCCGCGCTGGCCGAATCGCTGCAGGTCACGCTGCGCGCCCACACGCGGGTGGTCGGCATCGACACCGCCGCGCGCACCGTGGCGCTGGAAGGCGGCGAGACCCTGGCCTACCGCGACCTGGTGCTGGCCACCGGCGCGCATCCGGTGCGGGTGCCGCTGGAGGGCGATGCCGCCGACCGGGTGCGCAGCGTCAATTCGCTCGACGACTACGGCCTGTTCCATCGCGAGCTGCCGGCCGGCGCCACGGTGGTGGTGATGGGCGCCGGACTGATCGGCTGCGAGTTCGCCAACGACCTGCTGTCCGCCGGCTGCCGGGTGCACCTGGTCGATCCGGCGCCGGCGCCGCTGTCGACCCTGCTGCCGGCCGACGCCGGCGCGGCGCTGGCCGAGGCCCTGGCCGCCGCCGGCGCAGTGCTGCACGCGGGCGCGACGGTGCGCGCGGTGGACGCCGCCGCCGCGCCCTCGGACGGTGCGGCCGCCGCCCCGGCGCTGCGGGTGACCCTGTCCGACGGCACGGTCCTGCCGGCCGACGCGGTGCTCTCGGCCATCGGCCTGCGCGCCGAGACCGCGCTGGCCGAGGCGGCCGGCATCCGCTGCGAGCGCGGCGTCTGCGTGGACGACCTGCTGCGGACCAGCGCGCCCGGGGTGCACGCGCTCGGCGACGGCGCGCAGTACGCCAGCGCCGGCGGCCGCCTGCTGCCCTACGTGATGCCGGTGATGAGCGCGGCCCGCGCGCTGGCGGCGACCCTGGCCGGCACGCCGACGCCGGTGCGCTTCCCGGTGATGCCGGTCACGGTCAAGACGCCCGCGCTGCCGATCGTGGTCGCGGTGCCCGGCCCGGCGCACGCCGAGGGCGGCCGCTGGAGCCGGCCCGAGGACGGCGTCTGGCACTTCCACGGCGCGGACGGCCTGCTGCGCGGCTTCGTGCTCGCCGGCAAGCAGACCCCGCGCCGGATGGAGCAGACCAAGCTGCTCGCGTCCTGAGGCGGCTGGCGGCTGGCGGCTGGCGGCGGACAGCCAGGGCCGATGGCGGTTCCGGGTTCCGTGCTCCGGACTGCACGCATCGCCCCGGACCCGGCCGCCACGCATCCGGTTGCAACAGCGGTTGCGCCGGACGCATGCAGCGGCGATGCTGCGCCGGGACGCGCCGGCGCGGCGCCCGTCGCGCCCGCGGGCACGCGCGGCGCGCATTCCGCCGAATCGAGGCATCCGGAGAACCGCCTGCCCAGGTCCCGCGCGGGCTTCTAGCTCCTTTTTCGATAGCAGACCGCACGTTTCCGATCCGGCCCGCCGACACCGCCCCCCACGTCCCCACGCCCACCCCGAACCGCCCACCATGCCCGAACCGTACCTGCTGCCGTCCGACCTGCCCGCATCCTCCGACGGGCCGGCCGCGGCCGGCCGGCCGCCGTCCGCCGGCACGGGGACGGCAGCGCCTGCGCAGCCCCCTGCTCCGCCGCGAGCGCACCGCTTCGGCCGGGACCCCAGCCCGGCGCCCGCCGCGCCCGCGCCGCGCGAACCCGAGGCGCCGGCGGCCGCCGTCTTCATCGGCCGCTTCCAGCCCTTCCACAGCGGCCACCTCGGGCTGCTGCGGCAGGCGCTGGCGGCGGCGCCGCTCGCGGTGGTGGTGCTCGGCTCGGCCTGGCAGGCCCGCTCGCCCAAGAACCCGTTCACCTGGGAGGAGCGCGCCGAGATGATCGGCCTGGCGGTCGAGGAAGCCGACGGCCCGGCGGCGCGGGCGCGGCTGCGCTTCCTGCCGGTGCGCGACCTGTTCGACGAATCCCGCTGGCAGGCCGCGGTGCGCCGCGGCGTGGGCGCGCTGCTGGCGCGCGAGGGCCTGGGCGACGCGCCGCCCGTCGCGCTGGTGGGCCACTTCAAGGACGCCACCAGCGAGTACCTGCGCGGCTTCCCGGGCTGGCGGCTGCTGAGCCTGCCGCGCAGCGGGCCGACCGACGCCACCGCGGTGCGCGACGCCTACTTCGGCTGCGCCGCCGAGAAACCCGCCCACGGCGAGGCGCCGCTGGACCGGGCGCGGCTCGACGCCTGCCTGGTCGCGCTGACCCAGCAGCTGCCGCCCGCGATCCGCGACGTGCTGCGCGCCTGGGCCGCGCTGCCCCCCTACCGGGCGCTGGCCGAGGAATGGCACATGCTGCAGCGCTACCGCGCCGCTTGGGCCGCGGCGCCCTATCCACCGGTCTTCGTGACCGTCGACGCGGTGGTGCGCTGCGGCGCGCGGGTGCTGCTGGTCCGGCGCGGCGGCGCGCCCGGACGCGGCCAGTGGGCGGTGCCCGGCGGCTTCGTGGAGCCGCGCGAGACGCTCTGGCAGTCGGCGCTGCGCGAGCTGGCCGAGGAGACCGGACTGGCGCTGCCCGAGGAGGAGATGCGCGCCCGCCTGCGCGCGGTGGCGGTGTTCGACCATCCCGACCGCAGCCAGCGCGGCCGCACCATCACCCACGCGCACTTCTTCGACCTCGGCGAGCGCCCGCTGCCCGCGGTGCGCGCCGGCGACGACGCGGCGGCGGCGGAGTGGATGCCGGTCGAGCGCCTGGCGGCGCTGGAGCCGGAATGCTTCGAGGACCACTTCCACATGCTCGACCATTTCCTGCGGATCGTGCAGGACTGAAATCGCCCGCGCGGGCCGGTTCCCACGGACTGGAGCCCCGGGGGCGCGGCCTACAATCCCCCTCCCTCACCGGCCGGCGGCCATGATCCACGCGTCCCGCCGGGCCGCGCGGCCGGCGGATTCCAGCGCCCAGGAGATTCCCGATGTCCCAGCAGAACAACGCCCCCGGCACCGCCACCCCCGCCACGACGGCCCAGGAAAAGCGCGCCGAGCTGCGCCGCGCCGCCCTCGCCTACCACGAGTTCCCGAAGCCCGGCAAGGTGGCCATCGCCGCCACCAAGCAGCTCACCAACCAGCGCGACCTGGCGCTGGCCTACTCGCCCGGCGTGGCCGCGCCCTGCGAGGAGATCGTCAAGGACCCGGAAGCCGCCTTCAAGTACACCAGCCGCGGCAACCTAGTGGCCGTGATCTCCAACGGCACCGCAGTGCTCGGCCTGGGCGACATCGGCCCCCTGGCCTCGAAGCCGGTGATGGAGGGCAAGGGCGTCCTGTTCAAGAAGTTCGCCGGCATCGACGTGTTCGACATCGAGATCGCCGAGAAGGACCCGCAGAAGCTGGTCGAGGTGATCGCGGCGCTCGAGCCGACCTTCGGCGCGGTCAACCTCGAGGACATCAAGGCCCCGGACTGCTTCTACGTCGAGCGCGAGCTGCGCAAGCGCATGAACATCCCGGTCTTCCACGACGACCAGCACGGCACCGCGATCACCGTCGCCGCGGCCATGCTCAACGCGCTCAAGGTGGTCGGCAAGGACATCGGCGGCGTCAAGCTGGTCACCTCCGGCGCGGGCGCGGCCGCGCTGGCCTGCCTGAACCTGCTGCTCAAGGTCGGCTTGAAGCGCGAGAACGTGTTCGTCACCGACCTGGCCGGCGTGGTCTACGCGGGCCGCACCGAGCTGATGGACGAGGACAAGGTCCAGTACGCCCAGGAGACCCAGCTGCGCACCCTCGCCGAGGTGATCGCGGGCGCCGACGTCTTCCTCGGCCTGTCGGCCGGCGGCGTGCTCAAGCCGGCGATGGTCGCCGCGATGGCCGACAAGCCGGTCATCTTCGCGCTGGCCAACCCCAACCCCGAGATCTCCCCCGAGGACGCCCACGCGGTGCGCGGCGATGTGATCATGGCCACCGGCCGGACCGACTACCCGAACCAGGTCAACAACGTCCTGTGCTTCCCGTACATCTTCCGGGGCGCGCTTGACTCGGGCGCCACCACCATCACCGACGAGATGGAGATCGCCGCGGTGCACGCCATCGCCGAGCTGGCGCAGGCCGAGCAGAACGAGGTGGTCGCCGCCGCCTACGTCGGCGAGAAGCTGAGCTTCGGCCCGGAATACCTGATCCCCAAGCCCTTCGATCCGCGGCTGATGATCAAGATCGCGCCGGCGGTGGCCCAGGCCGCGGCCGAGAGCGGCGTCGCCAAGCGTCCGATCCAGGACATGGACGCCTACCGCGACAGCCTGCAGAACCTGGTCTACGCCTCGGGCAACACCATGAAGCCGATCTTCGCGGCCGCCAAGGCGGCCACGAAGAAGCGCGTGGCCTACGCCGAGGGCGAGGAGGAGCGGGTGCTACGCGCGGTGCAGATCGTGGTCGACGAGAATATCGCCCGCCCGACGCTCATCGGCCGGCCGGCCGTCATCGCCCAGCGCATCGAGAAGTTCGGCCTGCGGCTGCAGGAAGGCCGCGACTACGACATCGTCAACGTCGAGCAGGACCACCGCTACCGCGACTTCTGGCAGACCTACCACCGCATGACCGAGCGCAAGGGCGTGACGGTGCAGGTCGCCAAGATCGAGATGCGCCGCCGCCTCGCGCTGATCGGCTCGATGCTGCTGCACAAGGGCGAGGTCGACGGCCTGATCGTCGGCACCTGGGGCCACACCCACCTGCACCTGCACTACGTCGACCAGGTCATCGGCAAGCGCGCCGGCGTCGGCACCTACGCCGCGATGAACGGCCTGATGCTGCCGGACCGCCAGGTCTTCATCGTCGACACCCACATCAACTACGACCCGAGCGCCGAGCAGCTCGCCGAGATCACCATCATGGCGGCCGAGGAACTGGTGCGCTTCGGCCTGAAGCCCAAGGCCGCGCTGCTGTCGCACTCCAACTACGGCAGCAGCAACCACCCGAGCGCGCTCAAGATGCGCGAGACGCTCGCCCTGCTGCAGGTGCAGGCGCCGTGGCTGGAGGTGGACGGCGAGATGCACGGCGACATCGCCCTCGACGAGGCGGGGCGCCAGGCCATCATGCCCCACAGCCCGCTGACCGGCTCGGCCAACCTGCTGGTGCTGCCCAACCTGGACGCGGCCAACATCTCCTACAACCTCCTCAAGACCGCCGCCGGCGGCGGCATCGCCATCGGGCCGGTGCTGCTGGGCGCGGCCCAGCCGGTGCACATCATGACCGCCAGCGCCACCGTGCGCCGCATCGTCAACATGACCGCGCTGACCGTCGCCGACGCCAACGCGTCGCGCTGACGCCCGGCCGCCGAGCCCGCGCGCCGGCCGGCCCGGCCCGGTGCCCGCGGACGAAAAAAACCCCGATCCGGCCCGCGCGCGCGGCCGGCAGGCTTGCGTTCGGGTGCGCTTTGTCGGACACTAGCGGGCTGAAATTTCGGGGTTTTTCCCAGGTTTCCGAAAGGTTTTTTCCATGGTGCGACAAGGTGCCGGCATCCGGAGGATCGGCCGGCGCATGGCCTGGATCCTCTGGGCCGCCGCAGCGGCGGCCAGTCCGGCGCTCCAGGCCCGCGACGTCCCGCCGCAGCCCGCCGCGACCACCATCGCGGCGGACGCGCTGCCCCCCCAGGGACGCGACATGCTCGACCGCATCCGCCGTGGAGGGCCTTTCGACCATGACAAGGACGGCGTCGTCTTCGGCAACCGTGAACGTCTGCTGCCCGCCCAGGCCCGCGGCTACTACCGCGAATACACCGTGCGCACGCCCGGCGTCCGCAACCGCGGCGCGCGTCGCATCGTCTGCGGCGGCAGGCTGCCGGCGCAACCGGACGCCTGCTTCTACAGCAGCGACCACTACGCCAGCTTCAGCCAGATCGTCACCGATTGAACCACTCACCGCCGGCGCGGACGGAAGCGCCGGCAACCAGGCTGGCGGCCCCCACGGCCGCCATGGAATCTTTGGACCTTAGAGAAAGAGAAGCGGAGATGGAAGCACCCCTTCGTCGCGACACGGATACCCCGCTGCGCGGCGTACGAAGCAACATCGTGCAGTCGATCCGGGCGCACCGCGTGCCGGACCTGCAGGAGGCCGCCCAGGCGATGGGCCACCACTTCCTGTACGCCAACCTGGCCAACGCGCAGTCCAAGCAGGACGTGCTGGACATGATCGCGGCGCAGTTCACCTTCCCGTCGCACTTCGGCAAGAACTTCGACGCGCTGTACGACTGCATGACCGATCCCTTGCACAAATCGGGCCCGCAGCCGGGCTTCGTCGTGGTGCTCGAACAGATCCCGGCGCACGCCAAGTTCGACAAGGAAGCGCGCGAGCAGCTGCTCGACATCTTCCGCGAAGCCTCGGACTACTGGGGCGACCGCAAGATCCCCTTCCGGTGCTTCTATTCTTTTCTGTAGCCCGTTCTGCATCCGCCAGCCAAGCAGAACGGGCGACCGAGGCTCCCGCCACCAGCGCAGTCGCTGCCCCGAGCATCGCCATCGATGCCGACACCGCCGAGAAGATGCCCACCGACAAGCTCGTGGACGTCTCGCCCCTGGCGCTGCGCATGAGCAGCCCGTTCAACGCGGGCTACTGGCTCACCGCCGCCTGACGGCAAGCGGCGTGCGTCCGGCGCCCGGGCGCGCCGCCGCGCGGCCTGCCGTCCCTGGAGAAGCCCGCCGCCTGCGCACGCAGGCGGCGGGCTTCCCGCATTCCGGGGCGCTCGCGGGACCGAGTCTCCCCCCGTCGCGCCCGGTGCCGCGGCGCGGGCCCGTCCCGCTTCAGGCCGTCGGCGGCGCGGCGGCGGCCTGCGCCAGCGCCACGTATTCCGCCACCGGCACTTCCTCGGCCCGGCGCTGCAGGTCGAAGGCGTGCGCGGTGCCGCGTTGCGACAGCCAGGCGCCCAGGGTGTGGCGCAGCAGCTTGCGGCGCTGGCTGAAGGCGACCTGCACCACTTCGGACAACAGCGCCGGGTCCACCGCGGCCGGCGCCGCGTGCGGCACCATGCGCACCACCGCGCTGTCCACCCGCGGCGGCGGGTCGAAGCTTTCCGGCGGCACGAAGAGCACGTCCTCCATCGCGTAGCGCCACTGCAGCATCACCGACAGCCGGCCGTAGGCGGCGGTGGCGGGGCGCGCCACCATGCGGTCGATGACCTCCTTCTGCAGCATGAAGTGCTGGTCCTCCACCACCGCCACGTGCTCGAGCAGGTGGAAGAGGATGGGCGTGGAGATGTTGTAGGGCAGGTTGCCCACCACCCGCAGCCGCTTCGCGTCCGCGCGCGCCTGCGCCACCTGGGTAAAGTCCACCTTGAGGACATCGGATTCGATGACCTCCAGTTGCGGATGGGCGCGCAGCCGGGCCGCGAGGTCGCGGTCGAGCTCGACCACCGCGAGCCGGCCGAGCCGCTCGACCAGCGGCTGGGTGAGCGCGGCGAGCCCCGGGCCGATCTCGACCATGGCGTCGCCGGGCTGCGGCGCGATCGCGCGGACGATGGCGTCGATGATGCCGCCGTCGGTCAGGAAGTGCTGGCCGAAGCGCTTGCGGGCGACGTGCTTCACTGCGGCGGCTCGCGCAGTTCGACGTAGGCGCGCCCGCGCAGCTCCTGCAGCCAGTTGGCGTAGGCCTCGTCGAGCTTCTTCTCGCGCACCGCGCCGCGGGCCATCTCGCGCTGCTCCCGCTGGTTGAGGGTGTGCTCCCGGCGCTCGACCAGCTGGATCAGGTGCACGCCGAAGCGCGAGACGACCGGGTCGCTGACCTGGCCCGGGCTCAGCCGGCCGAGCGCCTCCTCGAACTCGGGCACGAACTGGCCCGGGTTCGCCCAGCCGAGGTCGCCGCCCTGGGCGGCGCTGCCGTCCTGCGAGTATTCCTTGGCCAGGGCGGCGAAGTCGGTCTGGCCGGACTGGATGCGGCGCTTGAGGTCGGCGAGCTGCGCGATGGCTTGGGATTCGGTCATCTGCGGCGAGGTGCGCAGCAGGATGTGGCGGGCATGGGACTGCATCACCTTCGAGGCGACGGCGTCGGGCTGCAGCTTCTCGATCACCCGCAGGATGTGGAAGCCGGCGGGCGAGCGGATCGGGCCGACGATGTCGCCGGGCTTGGCGTTGCGCGTGGCCTCGACGAAGAGCGAGGGGTAGCGGTCGACGCTGCGCAGGCCGAGCACGCCGCCGCCGGCATGGTCGGGCGCGTCCGAGAGGGTGCGCGCCAGCTGGCTGAAATCCTCGCCGGCGCGGGCGCGCTCGGCGATGCGGCGGGCCTTCTCCAGCAGCGGGGCGACCTGGTCGGGCCGCGCGTCCTCGGGCACCACCACCAGCACCTGGGCCAGGTTGATCTCGGCGGCCGGCGCCAGGGCCTGGGCGCCGTTGGGGCCGCCCTGCTGCTGCTCCTGGATGTACTGGTCGAGCTCGAGGTCGCTGATCTTGACGCGGTTCTCGACCTCGCGCTCGCGCAGGCGCTGCAGGGTGATCTGGTTGCGCAGCTCCTCGCGGAAGCGCGCCGGCGTCAGGCCTTCTGCGGCGAGGCGGCGGCGCAGGCCGGGCACGTCGGTGTCGTTCTGCCGGGCAACGTTCTCCTCGGCCAGGTCGATGGTGCCGTCGTCGACCTTGATGCCCAGGTCGCGCGCCTGCTGCAGCTGGGCCTTCTCGAGGACCAGGCGCTCGAGCACCTCGCGCGCCAGCGCCTCGCGCGGCGGGAGGCTGCCGCCGTTCTGCTGGGCGATCTGGCGGGAGACGCGCGCGATGCGGGCCTGCACCTCGCTGTTGGTGATCGGCTCGGAATTGACCACCGCGACGATGTAGTCGGCCTGGCGGGTGCCCGGGTCGGCGCTGCCCGCGCCGCGGCTCGCGCCCGGCACGGCGGCCGCGGGCGCGGCCGGGATGGCGGACGACGCGGCCGGTGCGCCGCGCGGCGCGAGCCCGGTGCCGGAGGACGGCCGCAGGCCCTGCGCCGCGGCGGACAGGGAGGCGGCGGCCAGGACGGCGGCGAGGCCGTACGGCGCCAGGGGCGCCAGCGTGGCCGCGAGACGTGTGCAGAAGGTCATGGCTGGGAAGGCAGGGAAGGGTCGCCGCGCCGGGAGGTGCGCGCGGTCAATCGTAGTTGCTGAAGCGGCTGGGCGCGGTGACCTCGTCGCGCAGGTACTGGTAGCGCGGGATGTTCTGCCGCAGCACCACCAGCGGGTTGGAGCCGACGCGCGAGAAGCCCAGGAATTCGATCTGGAACAGGATGCTCTTGTTGGCGGTGGTGGTGCTGGTCTGCTGGCGCTGCACGACGATGCGGCCGATCCAGCAGTCGCCCTCGTATTCGATGCCGGCGACCATGTTGACCAGCTTGCTCTCTTCGATGTTGTAGTTCATCCGCCCGACCGAGTAGATGCGTCCCGGGCCCTGGCCGCGGCCGGCCCCGAGGTTCTGGCCGCGGTCGCCCCAGAGGTCGTTGACAGGCCACTGCCAGCCGACGTCGATCAGCTGGCTCGGGGTGGTGATGGTGGAGGTCACCCGCTGGCGGCGGTAGGCGGCGCTGATCACCCGGTAGTCGCCGGGGTTGTAGCGCGCGCCGACCACCGAACGGATCGACTGCTCGGTCTTGGGGTTGTACTGGAAGGTGGAATCCAGGGCCCACTGGCGCGTCCAGTTGACGGTGGCGCCCAGCAGCACGTCGCTGAGCCGGTCGGTGGCGGGCACGCCGCCGGGCAGGGTCACCCGCTGGTCCTCGAAGCGCAGGCGCTGGGCGATGCCGAAGCGCGCGGCCTCGGCGCCGGTGTCGGGATCGAGCAGCCGGGTGGTGGTGCCCACCGTCAGCAGGTTGTTGTCCGAGATGCGGTCGTTGCCGATGTAGGCGTTCTCGGTCCAGACGCTGGCGAAGTTGAAGTCGCTGTTGGCGGTGTCGTAGACCGGCAGGTAGCTTTGGTCGCGGAAGGGGGCGCGCACGTAGAAGGCGCGCGGCTCCAGCGTCTGGCGGAAGGCGCGGCCGAAGAAGCTCGCGTCGCGCTCGAAGACCAGCCCGGCGTCCAGGCTGGCGGTGGGCACGCTGCGGCTGGCCGAGGTCATGCCGTTGGGCAACGCCTCTTCGAACTGGTAGCTGGTGGCGTGGAGCTGCACCTTCGGCGTGAAGAACCAGCCCGGCGCGATGAAGGGCCGGCTCAGCTGCGCCAGCGCGAAGCCGCGCTGGGCGTTGGGCTGGCTGGTCAGCGCGCGATTGGCCTCGAAGCGGGTGAAGTCGGTGGTGATCGAGTAGTCGAAGCCGGCCTGGTCGAGCTTGGCGTAGCCGACGGTGAGCTGCGGCAGACGGTCGTAGGGGGGCGTGATGACCGTCTTCGTGCGAGTGTCCTGCAGCGTCTGCCACTTCGTCGCGCGCAACGCCACGGTGAAGTCGTTGCGGGCCCAGTTGAGGTTGATGTCCGTCGGCAGGGTGCGCGTCATCAGCGTCGGCGAGATGCGCGAGAAGTCGCGCCAGTAGTCGTCGTCGCTGACCCGGTTGAGGTTGTATGCGAAACCGAGCGTTCCGATGCCCGGGATGCCGGTGTCGAACATGCCCGTCTGTTGCGCCGACAGGCCCCAGCGCGAACGCTCGCGCAGGGTGTCGTAGGGCACCCAGTTGCCGCGCACCTGCCCGCGGTAGCCGTTCTCGAGGTAGCGGAATTCGCCGGCGAGGTCCAGGCCGCGCTTGGTCTTGACCGAGGGGTAGAGCGTCGCGTCGCGGTTGGGCGCGATGTCCCAGTAGTACGGCACGATGGTCTCGACGCCGTTGACGTTGCCGGTGGCGATGACCGGCGGCAGGAAGCCGGACTTGCGCTTCTCGGTCAGCGGGAAGCTCAGCTCCGGCAGCGGCACGCCGGGCAGGCTCTTGAAGCGCAGCCGGGCGTTCTCGGCGATGCCGGTGTCGGCGCCCTGGTCGATGGTGATCGAGCTGGCGCTCAGCATCCAGTCGGGCACCCATCCGTCGCCGGGGCGGCGCCGGCAGGTGGTGTAGGTGGCGTCGTGGATGACCATGTTCTCGTCGTCGATGAAGTCCACCCGGCTCGCCTCGCCGTAGGCGCCGTTCTGCAGGAAACGGTAGCGCGGCTGCTCGAAGCTGCCTTCGAAGGCCTCGACCCGCAGGTCGGCGGCCGGCCCTTCGAACTGGTTGCCGGCCTGGTTGATGCGCACGTTGCCGGTCGCGGTGGCGCGGTCGGTGGGCTGGTCGTATTCGAGCCGGTCGGCGCGGATCACGGTGTCGCCGCGGCGCAGCTCGGCGTCGCCCTCGACCGCGGTGGTCAGCCCGGTCTGGCCGACGGTGCGGTCGCCCGAGATGTAGGCCGGCAGCGCGCGGCGGTCGTCGCGCGGGATCTCGTCGCGCAGCAGCGGGCTGGCGCGCAGCGCCGGCGCGTCGGGCGCCGCGCCTGGCAGCGGGGCGCGGTCGCGCCGGGGCGCGGCGGGCGCGGAGGCGGCCGGCGCGGCGCGCAGGCCTTCGGCGTCCAGCGCGTCGGAGATGGCGTCGGCGCCGGTCTGCGCCCACAGCGGGCTGCCCTGCAGCATCGCGGCGGCCAGCAGCGCCAGCGGGGTCTTGCGCGGCACCGGCAGCGGACGCCGGGCGGCCGGGCGGCGCGGCGCGCCGGGCGGGCGGGACATCTTTCGGCTCAGGTCTGGCATGGGGGATGGAAATCCATCGCGCGGATCGGGTGGTCGGGGAGGAGACGTCCCGCGGGGCGGCGCGGAGGCCGGGCGCGGGGGAGGGATCGGCCGGGCCCGGGCGGCGGCGCCGCGTCCCACGTCGCTTTGTAGAATGGATTATCCATGAGCCCATCCGCCGCGGCCCCGTCCGTTCAGGCGCGGATGCCGCCGCGGCCCGCCCGGCGGCCCCGGACCGCGACGCCGCGGCGCCCCGTGCCGTTCCCCCCTCACCTCCTGATCCGCCCCTCCCGATGACCTCGGCTTCCCCGGTTCCCGCGGCCGACCGCGCCGCTCCCGTCAACCCGTCCGCCGCACCGGCCGCCGCCGGGGCGCCGGTCGCCTGGGCCGATCCGGCGCGCGCCGCCGCCTTCGACGCCTGGCTGGCGCCGGTGGCCGCGCGCCACGGCCTGCGGCCGGAGAGCCTGCGCACCGCCTCGGCCGACGCGAGCTTCCGCCGCTACCTGCGGATCGATGCCCCCGGCCTGCCCGGCGGCACCGCCATCGTGATGGACGCCCCGCCCGCCCAGGAGGACAGCCGGCCCTTCGTGCGCATCGCCGCCCTGCTGCGCGAGGCCGGCCTGCGGGTGCCGCAGGTGCTCGCCTGGGACGAGGCCAACGGCTTCCTGCTGCTCGACGACCTGGGCCGCCAGACGGTGATGGAGGCCCTGCAGGCCGGCGCCGCGCCGGGCGCGACGCCCACGGCCGAGGCCGCGCTGCCGCACTACCGGCAGGCCGTCGACGCGCTGGTCGACTGGCAGCGCGCGTCCCGCCCGGGCGTGCTGCCCGACTACGACGCGGCGCTGCTGCGGCGCGAGCTGCAGCTCTTCCCGGACTGGTACCTCGCGAAGCACCGCGGCGTGGCGGTCGAGGGCGAGGTCGCCGCCACGCTGGCGGCCGCCTTCGACCAGCTGGTCGCCCGCAACCTCGCGGCGGCCCCGGTCTACGTGCACCGCGACTTCATGCCGCGCAACCTGATGCTGCCGGCGCACGGCGACCCGCGCCCGGGCGTGCTCGACTTCCAGGACGCGGTCTACGGACCGATCACCTACGACATCGCCAGCCTGATGCGCGACGCCTTCCTGAGCTGGGAAGAGGATTTCGTCATCGATATCACCGCCCGTTACTGGCAGCAGGCCCGCAAAGCCGGCCTGCCGGTGGACGAGGACTTCGGCGCCTTCTACCGCGACGTCGAATGGATGGGCCTGCAGCGCCACCTGAAGGTGGCCGGCATCTTCGCGCGGCTCACGCTGCGCGACGGCAAGCCGAAGTACCTCGCCGACGCGCCGCGCTTCATCGGCTACATCCGCGCCACCGCCGGCCGGTACCGCGAGCTGCTGCCGCTGCTGCGTCTGGTGGACCGGGTCGAGGGCACCGAACCCGCCGTCGGCTTCGCCTATGGCCGCATGGGCTGATTCTGGCAACGAAAACCCGCTGGCGCGTAGGACCCGCCTGCGCCGTCAGCTCCTGAAACGATAGCAGCCTGCCTCCCGCCATGCCCCGCATCCACTGCCCTGCGCCGCTCGTTCCCGGCGAACGCATCGAACTGCCGGCCGGCGCCGCGCGCCACGTGCAGGTGCTGCGGATGCAGCCGGGCGACGGCCTGACGCTGTTCGACGGCCGGGGCGGCGAGTACGGCGCCGCCGTCGCGCGCATGGGCCGCAGCAGCGTCGAGGTGACGGTCGGCGCGCACGACCCGGTCGAGCGCGAGGCGGCGCGCCCGGTGCACCTGCTCGCCGGCATGCCGGCCAACGAGCGCATGGACTGGCTGGTCGAGAAGGCGGCCGAGCTCGGCGCCGCCGGCATCGCCCCGCTGCTGACCGCGCGCACCGTGCTGCGCCTCGCGGGCGAACGCGCCGACAAGAAGCAGGCCCACTGGCAGGCGGTGGCGGTGGCCGCCTGCGAGCAGTGCGGCCGCAACCGGGTGCCGGCGGTCGAACCGGTGCGCGCCTGGGCCGAAGGCTGGTCCCACCTGCCTGCGGGCACGCTGCGGCTGCTGCTGACGCTGCGGCCCGACAGCCGCCCGCTGGCCGAGGCGGCCGCCGGCCATGCCGGACCGGTCGCGGTGCTCGGCGGCCCCGAGGGCGGTCTCAGCCCGCAGGAAGAGGACCTCGCCCTGGCGGCCGGCTTCCTGCCGGTGACCCTCGGCGCGCGGGTGCTGCGCGCCGAGACCGCGCAGATCGCGGCCCTGGCGCGGCTGGCCGACGGCGCCTGAGGCGAGGGGCGGGACGGCCGCCGCGGCCCGCCGCGGCCGTGCTCCGGAGAGCGGCAAGGCGCATGCCGCCGCGCGGTTCGTGCCGCCCGCCTCCCTACGCCCCGGTAGGAGCGCTCCCACGGCAAGTGCGGTGCAGGACCGGCATGGTGCGCCAGGGCATGCACCGAGAGTGGGCATCCACGCGCGGCAGGTCCGCGCTCCCGCCATCCGCCCACCCCTGCCGGCACCCGAGCGTCGGCGCAGGACGCCCCGCATGTCATCCCTCCTCGCCCTCGATATCGACCGATTCTCCCCACCGCCGCCCGCCAGGGCGCAACGCACCACGCCGGTGCGGCTGCGTCCGGCGGACCGTCCCGCGCGGGACGCGGCGCCGACCGACCGCGCGCGCTACGAAGCCCTGTGGGACCGCCCGCAGGATCCCGCGGTCCGGGCCGAGGCGCGGGCCTGGCTCGACCGCCAGCTCGACGCCGCCGCCGCCCTGCCCTGCGACCTGCCCGAGCAGCCTTCCGGCCTGGCCGGCTGGATGCACGCCGGCGTCGAGAAGGTCGGCGCGCAGTACCGCGAATACCTCGATTCCCGCAAGGCCGGCGCACCGCGCCGCTTCTTCTCCAACCGCGCGCATGCGCTCTACTTCCTGCGCGGCGTCGCGCCCACCAAGCTGGTCGACGGCTCCTGGCTCTACGGCGTGCTGCGCCACTGGCAGAACCCGCGCCACGCCGACCTGGTGCGCACCTACGTCGAGGAGCTTGGCGACGGCCAGCCCGGCAAGAACCACGTCCTGCTCTACCGTCGCCTGCTGGCCGCGCACGGGCTGGAGCACTGGCGCGACCTGCCGGACGGCCACTACACCCAGGGCGCGCTCCAGCTAGCGCTGGCGGCGCACGGCGAGGACCTGCTGCCCGAGGTCATCGGCTTCAACCTCGGCTACGAGCAGCTGCCGCTGCACCTGCTGGTCACCGCGTACGAACTCAACGAGTTGGGCATCGACCCCTACTACTTCACCCTGCACGTCACCGTGGACAACGCGGACAGCGGACATGCGCAGCGCGCGGTGGACGCGGTGCTCGACGCCATGCCCCGGCTGGGTGACGGCGCCAACTTCTGGCGCCGGGTGCGCAACGGCTACCGGCTCAACGAACTGGGCGCCGGCACCAACAGCGTGATCGCGGGCTTCGACATCCAGGCCGAGGTCGAACGCATCTTCGCCCGCAAGAGCGGCGCCGGCCGCATGGCCCATTCGGACTACTGCCGGGTCGCCGGCCGGGCGGTCAACGACTGGCTGTCCCGGCCCGAGCAGGTGGGCGACTTCCTCGCCGCCCTGGAGGACATGGGCTGGATCGTGCGCGACGCGCCGGTCGCCGGAAGCCGCTTCTGGAAGCTGCTGCAGGGCGAGCGGGCGGAGATGTTCGGCGTCTTCAGCCGCTACGAGCTGCAGGTGATCCACGACTGGATCCGCGGCCCGCAAGCCAGCGCCGACGGCGCGCCCGCCCCGGGAGACGGCGAGCCCGCCGTCTCGCGCCGGCCGGCGAGCTTCCGCGCCCAGACCCGCCTGGCCGCCGCCCGCGGCCTGCGGCAGCCCGCGCTGGACACCGGCCTGGACCTGGACGATCCCGACGTGCAGGAACTGCGCCGCCGCCTGGACGCCGCCGGGGACGCCGCGCAGCAGGGCGCGCTGCTGGTCGAGGCGATGGCGCCCGCGCACCACTGGACGCCGATGGGCCTCTACGCCACCCAGCGCTTCGTGGCGCTGGCGGGGTGAGATCCCGCCCGACCGCAGACTGCACGCGCGGGCTCCGGTCCGCCAGGAATTCCGGTACAGCCCGGTAATCGGTGTCCGGCGGCGGGCTCGCCGGTATGCCTGGAGGATTTCAAGGCATCGCATCTCCACACACCGAGAAGCCGGCCCCTGCCAGCGGCGGGTGGCACGGCCTGTCGCCCGCCAGACGCCTGCGTCCTGGTGTACCGGTTGCTTCATCGAGAATTCATTTTTTGATTCGAAGCCAAAGGATTCCTCCATGTCGATTTCGTCCTGCCGGGCATTCCGTCCGGCCCTGCGCCGCACCGTCCTCGCCGCCAGCCTCGGCCTGACCGCCCTGGCCGCGCAGGCGCAGACCTTCGTGGCGCCGGTGCCCGATGCCGCGGTGCAGCAAAGCGTGCAGGCGGTGCAGGCCGCGGCGCCGGTGCGCCTGGTGCTCGACGACCTCCGGGCCGACCACGACCGCGCCATCGCCGAGCTGCGCACCCTGGTGCAGATCCCGGCGCCGCCGTTCAAGGAGCAGAAACGCGCCGAATACTTCGTGCAGCGCCTGCGCGCGCTCGGCATCGCCGACGCCTACATCGACGCCGAAGGCAACGCCGTCGGCATCCGCAAGGGCAGCGGCGGGGGCCCCAAGCTGGTGGTGTCGGCCCACCTCGACACGGTGTTCCCCGAGGGCACCGACCTCACCGTCCGGGAACGCGACGGCCGCCTCCACGCGCCGGGCATCTCCGACGACACCCGCGGGCTGACGGTGCTGCTGTCCTGGCTCAAGGCGCTCAACGAGCGCAAGCTGCGGACGGTGGGCGACCTGGTCTTCGTCGGCAACGTCGGCGAGGAGGAGCTGGGCAACCTGCGCGGCATGAAGGCGCTGTTCCGCGACCATCTGGACATCGACGGCATGGTCGGCCTGGAGCCCGGCACCGGCGAGACGGTGCTGACCCAGGGCACCGGCAGCCACCGCTACGAAGTGGCGTTCACCGGCCCCGGCGGACACAGCTTCGGCGCCTTCGGCCAGGTGCCGAGCGCGATCCACGCCATGGGGCGCGCCATCGCCCACATCGGCGACGTGCGCACCCCGGCCGACCCGAAGACCACCTTCACCGTCGGCAAGGTCGGCGGCGGCACCTCGGTCAACACCATCGCCGGCGACGCCAGCATGGCGATCGACATCCGCTCCAACGCCCTGCCGCAGCTGCTGCAGGCTGAGAAGGAGATCATGGCCGCCATCGAACGCGGCGTGGCCGAGGAGAACCAGCGCTGGGGCGCGCCGGCGCGCATCACCTACGCCGCCAAGCTGATCGGCGACCGGCCGGCCGGCACCACGCCGAGCGACTCGGCCATCGTGCAAACGGCGGTCGCCTCGGTCGCGCTGGCGGGCCAGAAGCCCGCGCTGCGCGGCGGCAGCACCGACGCCAACGTGCCGATGAGCCTGGGGATCCCGGCGGTGATCCTCGGCAGCGGCGGCAAGAGCGCCGGCGCCCATGCCCTGGGCGAATGGTTCGACCCGGCGGACGCCTGGAAGGGCGCGCAGACCGCGCTGGTCACGGTGCTGGGCTTGGTGGGCGTGGAAGGGGTGAGCGAGCCGCTGCTGGCGCGCCGCCCCGTGCGCGCGCCTGCCCCGGCCGCGGCCCCCGTCGCGGCCCCGCCGGCCGCATCGCCGGGCGCCGCGCCCGCCCCCGCGCGCTGACGGGTCATCGCGCGCCCCCGGTCCCCCGGGGACCGGGGGCCGCAGAATGGCCTCCCGGCCCGGCGGCGCCCTGCCGCCGGGCCCCACACCCGCATCAGGAGGAAAGAACCATGGGATTGCTCGATTCGGTCATCGGCTCGGTGCTCAAGGGCGGCACCGAAGGCATCGGCGCCGGCGCGGCGCCGGGAGCGGCCCCGCCGGGCGGGCTCGGCGGCATGCTGGGCGGCCTGGGCGGCCTCGGCGGCCTGGGCGCCCTCGCCGCCGTGCTCGGTCCGATGCTGACCGCGCCGGACGGGCCGGTCGGCGGCCTGCCGGGCCTGGCGCGCAAGTTCTCCGAGGCGGGCCTCGGCCCCATCTTCGCGTCGTGGATCGGCAAGGGCGAGAACCTGCCGGTCTCCGGCGGCCAGGTCCAGGACGCGCTCGGCGGCGACCTGATCGGCAGCATCGCCGCCAAGGTCGGCATGGACGCCGCGCAGCTGCGCGAGATGGCGGCCCAATGGCTGCCGCAGATCGTCGACCGGCTCACGCCCGAAGGCCGGCTGCCGGCGGAAGGCGGCGCGCCCGGGTCGGGCGACCTGCTGGGCGCGCTCGGCAGCCTGCTACAGAAAAAATAGCTGCGGGCCCAGGCGGGCCGCCGGCCAGCGGCCTGAAACATGATTGGAACGTCCTGCGGGAAGACGTTCCGGCGCTGGGGCGCGGCGCCACGGAAAGACCGGGACCGCCCTCGCGCGGGCCGGTCCCGGCTCCGGTTTTCCGCGCATCGAGGCCGACCCGTGCTCCGGCCGCCGTGCCGCCCGCGCTTCAGGCGCCAGCCGGCTCCGCGTCCGCTCCGCCCTGCGCCGCCGGCGCGGCCATCGCCGCGATCACCTGCGCCACCGAGGCGGTGAGCTTCTTCGCGTACGGGACATGCAGGAACTCGTTCGGGCCGTGGGCGTTGCTCTTGGGGCCGAGCACGCCGCAGACCATCATCTGCGCGGTCGGGAAGCCCTGGCTCAGCAGGTTCATCAGCGGGATGGTGCCCCCCTGGCCGATGTATCCGCAGTCGGCGCCGAAATGCGCGCGCGAGGCGTCGTTCAGCGCCCGGGCGAACCAGGGCGCGGTGGCCGGCGCGTTCCATCCGGTGGCGCCGCCGCCGCCCTCGAAGGTCACCTTGGCCCGGTAGGGCGCGTTGTCCTCCAGCAGGCGCTTGAGTTCCTCCACCGCCGGCGCGGCCTCGACCAGCGGCGGCAGCCGCAGGCTGAGCTTGAAGGCGGTCCAGGGCCGCAGCACGTTGCCCGCGTCCTTCATCGCCGGGAAGCCGTCGGCGCCGGTGACCGACAGCGTCGGCCGCCAGGTGCGCGCCAGCAGCGCCTCGACCGGGTCGGTGGTGGTGGGCAGGGCGAACGCGGTGGCGCCGTCGCAGTCGTAGTGCGCCCAGGGGAAGCGCTTGTACAGCTCCTCGCCCAGGATGGCGGCGGTGGCGCGGGCCTGCTCCAGCCGCTCGGCCGGGATCTCGCAGTGCAGGCGGGCGGGCAGCAGCCGGCCGGTGGCGCTGTCCTCGAGCCGGTCGAGCACGTGGCGCAGGATGCGGAAGGAGGACGGCACCACGCCCGAGGCGTCGCCCGAATGCACGCCCTCGGTCAGGATCTCGACCTTGAGCGTGCCGGTGGCGTTGCCGCGCAGGCTGGTGGTGAGCCAGAGCTGGTCGTAGTTGCCGGCGCCGGAATCGAGGCAGACCACCAGGCCGACGTCGCCCAGCCGGTCGCGCAGCGCCTCGACGTAGGGCAGCAGGTCGTAGGAGCCGGATTCCTCGCAGGTCTCGACCAGGCCGACGATGCGCGGATGCGCCGCGCCCTGCGCCTTCAGGGCCTGCACCGCGGCGATGCTGGCGTAGATCGCGTAGCCGTCGTCGGCGCCGCCGCGGCCGTAGAGCTTGCCGTCGCGGTAGACCGGGCTCCAGGGGCCGAGGTCGCTGCGCCAGCCGGTGAACTCCGGCTGCTTGTCGAGGTGGCCGTACATCAGCACCGTCCGCGCGGTGGCCGGCGCGGCGCCGTCGGCGCCCGCGGCGGCGGCGATCTCGAAGAAGATCACCGGCGTGCGGCCCGGCAGCCGCACCACCTCCAGCCGCAGGCCGGGCACCTTCTGCGCCTCGACCCAGGCGGCGGCGTTGCGCACCACCGCGTCGATGTGGCCGGCGGCCTGCCAGTCGGGCGCGAACATCGGCGACTTGGCCGGGATGGCGATGTAGTCGACCAGCTGGCCGACGATGTCGTCGTCCCAGGCCTGGTCGACATGCGCCTGCAGCGCGGCGGGCTGCAGGACGGAGGCGGGGATGCGGGCGTTCATGGCGGGGCTCCTGGGGTCGGGGTGGCGGAAAGGCGGGACGGGCGGCGGCGGGCCGGACGACGGACGGGAGCCGGCCGCCGGCGGTGGCGGCGCGCGGACCCGCCGCGACGCGTGTCCGGGGATTGCATCACACCCCGCGCCGCCCGGCACGCCCCCGGCGCGCGCCCCCGGCGGCGCGGCGGCTATTGCCCGCCATCCCAACCCCGACCTCTGCGGCGACGCCCGGAGGCCGCGCTCCCGGAAAGCCCACTCCCGTGCCGCCGGTGCCGGCGGTGACGGCGGTGACGGCGGAGCGCCGTCCGGCGCGCCCGGACCGGCCGGTCGCCCGGCGGCCGGGCCTCAGCGCCGCAGGAACGCGTCGATCGCCGCGCGTCCGACCGCCGGGTCGTCGGTGAAGAAGCCGTCCACGCCGGCGCGCAGGTAGGCGGCGATCTCGGCCGCGCCGTCGCCGCGGGCGCTGCCGTCGGCCACCGGCGGCCGCTTCAGGCGCGCCGGCAGGAAGGCGTTCTCCGGCCGCAGCGTCCAGGCATGCACCCGCAGCCGCGCAGCGTGCGCTTCGGCCACCAGGGCGGTCGGCGCGCCGACCGCGCCGCCGGCGACCGGCGCGACCAGGGCCTTGTGCGGCGCGAGCACGTCGGCGTAACCGCGCACCTCGCGCAGGCCGGCCGGGGTGAGCAGGTCGCGGTAGCCCCGCGCCTCGGCCGGGCCCCGCGCCACGAAGTCCCAGGGCCGGCCGGCCGGCGCGACGAGCTGCGCCAGCCGCACCGGCGTCATGCCGCGCAGCCGCCGCAGGTTGGCGACCTCGAAGGACTGGACGAAGACCGGCGCGTCCCGGTGGTCCAGGCCGTTGGCGCGCAGCAGCGCGACCAGCGGCTCCTCCAGCGGCAGGCCGAGGGACCGGAAGTGGCTCGGATGCTTGGTCTCGGGATAGACCCCGATGGTGCGGCCGCGCCGGGCCGAGGCGTCGCGCGCCAGGTCGATCACCTCCTGGAAGGTAGGGATGGCGAAACGGCCGTCGTGGCGCGCGTTGCCGGGACGGACCGCGGGGATGCGTTCGCGGGCGCGCAGGGTCTTGAGTTCGGCGAGGGTGAAGTCCTCGGTGAACCAGCCGGCGAGGGCCGTCCCGTCGATGGTCCGGATGGCCTTGCGCGCGGCGAACTCGGGCCGCTCGGCCACGTCGGTGGTGGCCTCGCGCACCGAGCCGTCGGGATTCAGCAGGGCGATGGCGTTCTCGTGGCGCGCCACCAGCACCCCGTCGCGGGTGATGACCAGGTCGGGCTCGATGCAGTCCGCCCCGTCCTCGATGGCCTGGGCGTAGGACGCCAGGGTGTGCTCGGGCCGCAGCGCCGGCGCGCCGCGGTGGCCGATCAGCGTGGGGCGCGGGGGCCAGTCCGCGCCGCCGCTGCGCTCCCAGGGCACTGCGGGGGCCGGCGCGGGACGGGCCGCCGCCGGACCGGCGGCCGGGTCCCCGGGCGTCCCGGCGCATCCGCCGGCCGCCAGCCCGGCCCCGAGCAGCAGCGCGCGGCGGCGCGAGACGGGGCCGGCGGCGCGGGATGCGGGGGACGGTGGCATGGCGGCGGCTCCTCGGGACGGCGGGACGGCGGGACGGCGGGACGGCGGGACGGCGGGACGGTCATGCTATCGCTGCCGGGTGTCGCCGCCGCCGCCGTGCCGTGTTCGGGGCGGGGGACCGCGGCGGAGCGACGGGGACGCGAAGGCTCGCGTCCGGGACCCAGGTGCATGTCGCCGCGCGGAGTTGGTTCGTTCCGCCCCGAGTTGTGCTGTGTGTGGCGTGGCGCCTACAGCCGCTCACATCCGAACAAGGCGGGCTTGCGCAGGCCTGCCGGCCCCCTCGCCGAACCGGCGCGACGCTCGACCGGAGGGGCCGGGAGGGCGGCGCAGTGAAGTCGAGGAGGAGCGACGGACGCAGTCCGTCGCGGGGGACATGAACGGAGCCGCCCACCCGGTCCCTCCGGCATCCCCGATTCCCCGAACGCCCCGTTCCCCGCCAACCATCGCCCCATCGACCATTCGAGCCGTCGAGCCGTCGAGCCGTCGAGCCGTCAGTCTCCGTCCCTACCGCCATCCTGCGTCCGAAAGCGCCCAAGCCGGCGCGCCCGGACCGGTCAGGACCTTCGCCCGAGCGCGGCCCGCATCCATCCCAGCCCGTCGGTGGTCGCGCCCGCCGCCGCGCCGCGCGCCGGGCGGTATTCGCAGCCGATCCAGCCGTCGTAGCCCAGCGCATCGATCAGGTCGAACAGGTAGGGGTGGTGCAGCTCGCCCACGTCCGGCTCGTGGCGCTCCGGCACGCCGGCGACCTGCAGGTGGCCGACCCGGCCGGTGGGCAGGTAGCGGCGCAGCCGGGTGGCGACGTCGCCCTCGACGACCTGGCAGTGGTAGAGGTCCATCTGCACCTGCAGGTTGGGCGCGCCGACCCGCTCGACCACCGCGTGCGCATCCGCCTGCCGGTTCAGGAAATAGCCCGGCATGTCGCGCGGGTTGATCGGCTCGATCAGCACCGTGCGGCCGGATTTTTCCGCCTCGGCGGCGGCCCAGCCCAGGTTGGCGACGTAGGTCGCCTGCAGGGCCGCGCGGTCGGCGCCCGCGGGCGCGAGGCCGGCCATGACATGGATGCGCGGGCAGTCGAGCGCATCGGCCCAGGCCAGCGCCTGCGCGAAGCCACCGCGGAACTCCGCCTCGCGGCCCGGCAGGCAGGCGGTGCCGCGGTCGGGGCGGCTCCAGGCGGTGGCGACGGCCTGCGCGTCGGCGCCGCTGGGCGGGGCGTTGAACAGCACCTGCCGCAGGCCGTGGTCGCGCAGGCGCGCGACGATCTCGGCCGCCTCGGAGCCGTAGGGCGCCATGTACTCCACCGCGCCGAAGCCGTCGCGGGCCGCGGCGCCGAAGCGGTCCAGGAAGGGCAGCTCCTGGTAGAGGAAGGACAGGTTGGCGGCGAAGCGGGGCATGGCGGACTCCTGGCGGGGGCGGACGGACCGCGGCACGGGGGCACGGGGGCGCGGGGGCGCGGGGGCGCGGGGGCGCGGGGTGCCGGATCATGCGGCATGCCGGCGCGCGCGGCGCGCGCCGTCCGGCGGCCCGGGACGCGGAGGCCGCGCCGGCCTCAGCCGCCGCGGCCGGGCGCCGGCCCGCGCTCGAAGCGGAACACCGCGGTGCCGGCCCGCGCGTTGGGCAGCAGGCGCACCTCGCGGCCGTCCTGCAGGCCGAAGGCGTCGAGGATGCGCAGCCGGTGGCTGCGCGCCAGCGCCGCGAAGTCGCGGAAGGTGCCGACCCGGATGTTGGGCGTGTCGTACCACTGGTATGGCAGGCGGCGGGTCACCGGCATGCGGCCGCGCAGCACGCTCAGGCGGTTGGGCCAGTGCGCGAAGTTGGGGAAGGCGACGATGCCCATGCGCCCGACCCGCGCGGTCTCGCGCAGCATGGTCTCGGCGTTGCGCAGGTGCTGCAGGGTGTCGAGCTGCAGCACCACGTCGAAGGCGCCGTCCTCGAACAGGTCCAGGCCCTCGTCGAGGTTGCGCTGGATCACGTTGACGCCGCGCTTCACGCAGGCCAGCACGTTGGCGTCGTCGATCTCGATGCCGTAGCCGGTGCAGCCGCGCTCGTCGCGCAGCAGCGCGAGCATCTCGCCGTCGCCGCAGCCGAGGTCGAGCACCCGGGCGCCCTGCGGCACCAGCCGGGCGATGGAACGCTTGGTCTGCAGGTCGCTCATGGCCGGGCCTCCGCGCCGGGGTGCGCCGCCGCGGCGCGTGGGGGATCGGGGGGCGCCGGGACGGCCGCCGCGCCGGTCGGGATGCCGGCGAAGTAGGCGCGCATCACGTCGAGGTAGCGCGGATCGTCCAGCAGGAAGGCGTCGTGGCCGTGCGGCGCGTCGATCTCGGCGTAGCTCACGGTGCGCTGGTTGTCGAGCAGCGCGCGCACGATCTCGCGGCTGCGCAGCGGGCTGAAGCGCCAGTCGGTGGTGAAGCTGACCAGCAGGAACTTCGCGGCGGTCCGCGCCAGCGCCCGGGACAGGCTGCCGCCGTGGTCGCGCGCCGGGTCGAAGTAGTCGAGCGCCCGGGTGATCAGCAGGTAGGTGTTGGCGTCGAAGTACTCGCTGAACTTGTCGCCCTGGTGGCGCAGGTAGCTCTCGATCTGGAATTCGACGTCCTGCGTGGTGTAGCGGTAGGGCGTCGGCACGGGGGAGCCGTCCGCGCCCGCGGTGCCGCCGACCGCGCGGCGCAACTCGCGGCCGAACTTGGCGTTCATCACGTCGTCGCTCAGATAGGTGATGTGTCCGATCATCCGCGCGATGCGCAGCCCGCGCTTGGGCACCGTGCCGTGCGCGTAGAAGTGGCCGCCGTGGAAGTCCGGGTCGGTCACGATGGCGCGGCGGGCCACCTCGTTGAAGGCGATGTTCTCGGCGTTGAGGTTGGGCGCGCTGGCCACCACCACCGCGTGCCGCACCCGGTCCGGGTGGCGGATCGACCAGGACAGCGCCTGCATGCCGCCGAGGCTACCGCCGAGCACCGCGGCGAGCGTGCCGATGCCGAGCGCGTCGAGCAGCCGGGCCTGTGCGTCCACCCAGTCCTCGACGGTCACCACCGGGAAATCCGCGCCCCAGGCCGCGCCGGTGGCCGGGTTGGCGTCCATCGGCCCGGTCGAGCCGAAGCAGGAACCGAGGTTGTTGACGCCGATCACGAAGAAGCGGTCGGTGTCCACCGGCTTGCCCGGCCCGATCATCGTGTCCCACCAGCCCTCGGATCCCGGCTGGCCGGCGTAGACGCCCGCGACGTGGTGCGAGGCGTTGAGCGCATGGCAGACGAGCACCGCGTTCGAGCGCTGCGCGTCGAGCGTGCCGTAGGTCTCGTAGGCCAGGGTGTAGTCGCGCATCGCGCCGCCGCTCTGCAGCGGCAGCGGTCCGGCGAAGTGCATGGATTGCGGAGTGGCGATGAACGACATGGCGCAAAAAAGCCCGGCATCGCTAAAAAACGAGGCCGGGCGGCGCGCAGGTCGTCGGACGGTTCGGTCTTTAGCTGAATTTATGAAGCGCCCGCAAGCTGGAGCAAATCGGCGCGTTGGACCAAAAGTATATCGAGAACGCCGGGCGCCGCGGTTGCGGACCGGGCCGGTCCACACCCCTGCATACACCCATGCGCCCTGGCATTTCCCTGGTATTGACAAACGGCAATTTCGCGCATAATGGCTTTCGCACTGGCGTCCCGAGACGGCGGTGCAGGTTGCGGTGTGGGTCAGTTTCGCGTCTTTGAAGTCGTCACAGTTTTGTTGATTGCGTTGCCCGGACTCATCGCTATTCGGTCTTTTTCCAGGAGTCCCTTTTCCATGGGCAACAAACTTTACGTGGGCAACCTGCCCTATTCCTTCCGCGACGACGATCTGCAGCAGACCTTCAGCCCCTACGGCCAGGTCGCCAGCGCCAAGGTCATGATGGAGCGCGACACCGGCCGTTCCAAGGGCTTCGGCTTCGTCGAAATGGGCAGCGAAGCCGAAGCGCAGGCTGCCATCGAAGGCGTCAACGGCCAGTCCTACGGCGGCCGCGGCCTCGTGGTCAACGAAGCGCGCCCGATGGAGCCGCGTCCTCCCCGTAGCGGTGGCTACGGCGGCGGCGGTGGCGGCGGCTACGGCGGTGGCGGCGGTGGCGGCTACGGCGGCGGCCGCAACGAAGGCGGTTACGGCGGCGGCGGTGGCGGCCGCAGCGGTGGCGGCGGCTACGGCGGCGGCCGCAGCGAAGGCGGCTACGGCGGCGGCGGTGGCGGCGGCTACGGCGGCGGCCGCGGCGGCTACTGATCGACGCGCCGTCCTGCTGCAGGACACAGCGAAAGGGCCTCCGGGCCCTTTTTTCATGGCCGCGCGCGGCTTACCGGCGGTTTCTTTTGCGCCGAGCCTTCCCGCATAATGATTCGGCACGGCCGCACGGCGGTGCCACGCCGCGAGGATCAGGCGTTTCGCCTCGCTGCCCGGAACGGTCGGTCCTCCGGCATTCCTCGCTTTCCGTTCGTTTTTGCAGGAGTCCCTTCCATGGGCAAGAAACTCTATGTCGGCAACCTGGCGTACGCGGTGCGCGATGCCGATCTGGAACAGGCATTCGGCGCGTACGGCACGGTCGCCAGCGCCAAGGTCATGATGGACCGCGAGACCGGGCGCTCGAAAGGCTTCGGTTTCGTCGAGATGGGAAGCGACGCGGAAGCGCAGGAGGCCATCCAGGGCCTGCACGGCCAGTCCTTCGGCGGCCGCGACCTGGTGGTCAACGAGGCCCGCCCGATGGAACCCCGTCCGCCCCGCAGCGGCGGCTACGGCGGCGGTGGCGGATACGGTGGGGGTGGCGGCGGCGGCGGTGGCGGATACGGTGGGGGTGGCGGCGGCGGCTACGGCGGCGGCCGGGGCGGCCCGGGCGACGGCGGCTTCCGCAGCCCCTACGGCACCGGACCGCGCGGCGGTGGCCGCCACGGTGGCGGCGGCGGGGGTGGCGGGTACGGCGGCGGCAATGGCGGCGGCCACGGCTACTGAATCGCGTCGCGCGCCGCCCGGACCCGTCCGGCACGGCGCATGAAGAAGGGCCCTGCGGGGCCCTTCGCTTTTGCGGGCGGCACGGCCTGGCGGATCCGCGGGATGCCGTCCGGGAGCCCGGCGACCGGTCCGGGGAACGTCCGGCCGCGCCGCCGAACGTCCCCGGTGCGGCCCGCGACCGCCCGGCGCCCGGCCGGCTGCGCTCGCGTTGCCGGGTGCGCCGGGCGGCGGCCGTGCCCGCCGGCGCCACTGCGCGGCCGGCGGCGCGCCGGCCTCACCGCGCCGGCGGCGCCTGCCGGTGCTTGCGCGCCCGGCCGACCAGCAGGCGGTCGAAGAGCGCGCGCGGCAGCAGCCGCAGCACGCCCGCCACCACGCCCATCTGCCACGGGATGACCCGGAAGCGCGCGCCCCGCGCGATGGCGCGGTAGGCCCGGTCGGCGAAGTCCGCCGGCTGCATCAGGAAGGGCATGCGGTAGCGGTTCTCGCGGGTGAGCGGGGTGTCGATGTAGCCCGGGCAGATCGTCACCACCCGCACGCCCGCCGGCCGCAGCTCGCCGCGCAGGCTCTCGCAGTAGGCGATGACCGCGGCCTTGCTCGCGCAGTAGGCGCCGTGGCCGGGCAGGCCGCGGATGCCGGCGACGCTGCCGATGCCCACCAGCGTGCCGCTGCCGCGCCGCGCCATCGGCTCGACGAAGGGCTGGAAGGTCGCGGCCATGCCGGTGTTGTTGGTGGCGAAGGTGCGCGCCATGACCGCGATGTCCTCGGCGAACCGGGTGTCCATGCCGATGCTGACGCCCGCGTTGGCGACCACCACGTCCGGCAGGCCCTGGACCTGGATGCAGCGCGCGCCGGCGGCCATGACGTCCTCGGGCCGGGTCACGTCGGCCGGGTAGATGCCCACGTCCTGCGCCGGGATGCCCTGCGCCCGCGCCCAGGCCGCGACTTCGTCGGTGCGCCGCGCCGCCAGCGCGAGGCGGTAGCCGGCCTGCCGGTAGCGCCAGGCCAGCGCCTGGCCGATGCCGCTGGAGGCGCCGGTGATGAAGGCCAGGGGCGCGGTCGCCGGCAGGGGCGGCAGCGGCGCCGCGCTCCCCGGCGCCGGCGCGGCGGCGCCGTTCACCGCCGGCTCCCGGCCGGCTGCAGCGTGCCGCGGACCCGGCCCCGCAGAACCGCGACCCGCTCGACGTTGTCGTAGTCGAGGTTGTCGCCGACGAACCGGTCGCCGCCGCGGATCAGGGTGACCGGACGGTCCGACCGCACCTTCTCGGTGTCGAGGTAGGCGTGCAGGAAATCGCCCCGGAATTCCATGCGCGGCACCGGCTGCCCGGAGGCCGAGGTGGTCGGGTCCCGCACGATGACCGCGTCGCCCATCAGCTGGACCTCGGAGCCATCGCCGTTGCTCAGGGCCCGGCGGGCGGTGGCGGTGGTGCGCTCGCCCCGCTCGCCGAAGGCGAGGATGCGCGGGTCGTCGACCTCGAGCGTGTCGGTGTCGGGGTAGTGCCGCCCTTCCGGGCCCTGGATCTGGCTCTTGAGCCGGCCGTCGGGATAGAAGTTCTTGACCGTGAAGTCGCGCATGAAGTAGTCCGGGTCGTGGCGCGGCGCCGCCGCGGCGGCGGCCGGCCCGGCGGCGTCGGGCGTGTTGCGCACCAGCCAGTAGCTGCCCAGCGCGAGCGCGCCCATCATCGCGATGGGCAGGTAGATGGAGGCGCGGTCGAGACCGCGGCGCACCAGGGCCAGCGGCTTCACCGCGGCGCCTCCGGGGCGCCGGCGCGGCGGCCGATGGCGGACGCCAGGGAACGGACCCGGGGCGCGCTCACGCGAGGTAGTCCTCCAGCAGCGCGCGGTAATGGCCGCCGGCCACCAGCAGCAGGTCGCACAGCTCGCGCGCGGCGCCGTGGCCGGCGCCGGCGGAGGTGACGTGGTCGGCCACGGCGCGCACCTCGGCGTGCGCGCCGGGCGGCGCGCAGCGGAAGGCCGCGCGCCGCATGACCGGGAGGTCGGGCCAGTCGTCGCCCATGGCGGCGGCCTGGTCCCACTGCAGCCCGAGGTCGGCCAGGGTCTCCTCCGCCGGCCGCAGCTTGCGCTCGGTGCCGTAGTAGACGCGGGCGATGCCCAGCGCCTGCAGCCGCGCGCGCAGCGGGCGCGAGTCGCGGCCGGTGATGACCACCGGCTCGATGCCCACGCGCTGCAGCATCCGCAGCCCGTGGCCGTCGAGGGTGTGGAAGCGCTTGGACAGCTCGCCGCCGACGCGCGGGTCGGATTCGGGGTATTCCGAGAAGTAGATGCCGCCGTCGGTCAGCACGCCGTCGACGTCGAAGAAAGCCACCCGGATGCCCTGGGCGCGCAGCAGCAGCTCGGGAGGGAAGGACAGGGCCGGCGCATGCGGCGCGGGGGCGACCGGCCGCACCGGGGCGGGGACGGAGCCGGCGGCGTCCGGGGCGGCGGCGGGAGGGAGCGTCGATCGTCCGTGCATCAGATCACCTTCGCGCGCATCAGGTCGCCGACATGCACCATGCCGACGAGCCGGCCTTCGCCGTCGGCCACCGGCACCGCGGTGATGCGGTGCAGTTCCATCAGTTCGGCCGCGTCGACCGCGAGCGCGTCGGCCGCCAGGGTGCGCGGCCGGGCATGCATCACCTGCGCGGCGGTGACGGTGCGCAGGTCGGCGCCGTCCACCACCAGCCGGCGCAGGTCGCCGTCGGTGAAGATGCCGAGGATGCGGTCCCCGGCGTCGACGACGACCGCGGCGCCCATCGCCTTGGCGCTCATCTCGCGCATCAGCTCGCTGAGGCCGGTGGCGGGCGCGACCCGCGGCAGGGCCTCGCCGGCGCGCATCACGTCGGACACGTGGGTCAGCAGCCGGCGGCCGAGCGCGCCGCCCGGATGCGAGCGGGCGAAATCCTCCGAGCGGAAGCCCCGGGCGTCGAGCAGCGCGACCGCGAGCGCGTCGCCGAGCGCGAGCTGCGCGGTGGTGCTGGCGGTGGGCGCGAGGTTGAGCGGGCAGGCCTCGCGGTCCACCCCGCTGTCGAGCACGATGTCCGCATGCCGGGCGAGCGAGGACGCCGGGCCGCCGGTGATCGCCACCAGCGGAACGCCCAGGCGCCGCAGCACCGGCAGGATGGTGTCGAGCTCGGCGCTCTCGCCGCTGTTGGAGATCGCGACGACCAGGTCCTGGCGCGTCACCATGCCGAGGTCGCCATGGCTCGCCTCGCCGGGATGGACGAAGAGCGCGGGCGTGCCGGTCGAGGCCAGGGTGGCGGCGAGCTTGCGGCCGACGTGGCCGCTCTTGCCCATGCCGGTGACGACCACCCGGCCGCTCACCGCGAGCACCGCCTCGACCGCGCGGCAGAAGGCCTCGCCGGTGCGGGCCTTGAGCCCGGCGACGGCGGCCGCCTCGATGTCGAAGGTTTCGTGGGCCATCCGCAGGATCCGCGCGGGATCGATGGCGCGGACGGGTGCGGCGCTGTGGGTCATCGCGGCATTTTATCGGCCGCCCCCCGGCCGCGCCGGCGGCCGGTCAAGCGCGGGGCGGACCCGGGGCCGCGGCGCGCGCCCGGGCGCGCCGCGGCACAATGGCCGACCCCCTCCGCCGCCCGCTGGCCGCCGCGCGATGCGCGCCCCGTCCGCCGCGGCCCGCTTCCCCTCCTCGCGCCCTGCCCCGCCCGATCGCCATGCACGACCTTCCCGTCCACGACTACCTCAAGCAGCGCATCCGCACCGTGCCCGACTGGCCCGCGCCCGGCGTGCAGTTCCGCGACATCACGCCGCTGCTGCAGGACCCGCGCGTCTTCCGGGTGCTGATCGATGCCTTCGTGCACCGCTACATGGATCCGGCGCTGCGGCCGGACGTGGTCGCCGGCCTGGACGCGCGCGGCTTCATCCTGGGCGCGGTGGTGGCCTACGAGCTCAACGTCGGCTTCGTGCCGATCCGCAAGAAGGGCAAGCTGCCCTTCACCACCGTCGAGGAGAGCTACGAGCTGGAGTACGGCAGCGCCACCGTCGAGCTGCACGCCGACGCGGTGCATCCCGGCCAGCGGGTGCTGCTGATCGACGACCTGATCGCCACCGGCGGCACCATGATGGCCGGCCGGCGCCTCCTGGAGAAGCTGGGCGCGACGGTGACCGAAGGCGCAGCCATCGTCGACCTGCCCGAACTCGGCGGCTCGCAGCGCCTGCGCGACAGCGGGCTGCCGCTGTTCACGCTGATGGATTTCGCGGGCCACTGAGGCCGCGCCGCCGGCGGCGTCCGGCCGGCAGCGTGCCGCGGCGCGCGGTCCGGCGGCTGCGCCAGCGCGGATCCGGCGCGGCGCGGCGCGTGACTGCGCGGCACTGCCCGTCCGCGTCCTGGCCGCGGACGCAGGCCCGTTCCCGCCCGCCGGCCGCCGTTCCGCGCCCCGGCTCCGCCGTGGCGCCAGGGAAACGGGGGACGGGGCGGGCAGCCCGCGCGGATTCAGCGTCCGGCGCCCGCCGGCGGCGCGCCGTGGACGATGGTGCCGCCGCTGCTCGGCAGCGTCCCGGTGTCGGCCGGCCCGGTGGCCGACGACGCGCCGGTCGCGGCCGCACCGCGCTGGCCGCTGGAGCCGCCGGTCGCGCCGGCGCCGCCCGTGCCCGCGGGACGGCCGCCGGACGCCCCGGGCGCCCCGGACGCGGCGCCGGACGCCCGGCCCCCGGCAGTGCCGCGGCCGTCGCGCGACGTCCCGGCGCCGCCGCCGCGGTCGCTCCCGGAATCGACGGTGGTGCCGTCGCGTCCGGTGGTGCTGCTGCTGCCGCCGGAGGTGCCGCTGTTGGCGGTGGTCGAGCCCTGCGCGAAGGCGGGCGTCCCGGCCAGTGCGCAGGCCGCGGCGAGCGCCGCGGCGGCGGCGGCGGTGGCGGTGGCGGCACGGGGGGCGCGGGAGACAGGGAAGAAGGCGCGGATCGTGTGCATGGGAATCTCCTGGAGGATGGGACGCGCGGCCCGCCCGGGTGCGGGACGCCGCGCGCCGCGGGCGATGCGGAGGCCGCGGTGCGGCGCGTGCCCGCGTTCCGGGGCAGCGGCACCGCCCGTCGCTCACCGTAGGCCGCTCCGGGCTGCGGCGGGCAGGCGGCGGACGCCGGCGGCTGTAGGACCCGGCGGCCCCGTTCTGCGCTTGGCGCCGCGGCCCGCCCCTCGGACGGCCGTCCGCCGCACCGCCGGCGCGCATGCGGCCGCGCCCTACCCCGCGGACGCCGGGCCGCGGCCGCGCGGCTTCCGGGCCTGCTATTTGCCGATGCAGAAGCGCGAGAAGATCACGCCCAGCAGGTCGTCCGCGCCGAATTCGCCGGTGATGGTGTTGAGCGCGTTCTGCGCGAGGCGGAGTTCCTCGGCCAGCAGGTCGAGCGAGGCGGCCCGGGCCTGCAGGTGCGCGGCCGCCTCCATCAGGTGGCCGTCCACCCGGCGCAGCGCCTGCACATGGCGTTCCCGGGCCAGGTAGACGCCCTCGGGCGCCGACTGCCAGCCGGCGATCTCCAGCAACCGCCGCCGCAGCGCGTCGAGGCCGGCGCCGGTGCGCGCCGACAGCAGGATGTCGTCCGCGCCGGCGGCGCGGCCCGTCGCCGCGGGCGCGACGGCGTCCGCGGGCAGCGCGTCCTGCTTGTTCCAGAGGTGCAGCACCGGCACCGATGCGGAGAGCTTTTCCGCCATGGCGCGCATGATGGCTGCGTCTCCTGCTATGTAATCGATAGCATCCGCCCGCGTCAGGTCGTGCAGGAAGAGCACCGCGTCGGCCTCCGCGATCGCCTCCCAGGCGCGGGCGATGCCGATGCGCTCGACCTCGTCCTCGCTGTCGCGCAGGCCGGCGGTGTCGACGACGTGCACCGGCACGCCTTCGATCTGGATGGTCTGCGCCACCTTGTCGCGGGTGGTGCCGGCGATGGGGGTGACGATGGCCAGTTCGGCGCCGGCGAGCGCGTTGAGCAGCGAGGACTTGCCCGCGTTGGGCTGGCCGGCGATGACCACGGTGATGCCCTCGCGCAGCAGCGCGCCCTGGCGCGCGCGCTGCATCACGCCGCTCAGCGTCTGCTGCAATTTTGATAGCTGCCCGTCCGCGTCGGCCTTGCGCAGGAAGTCGATTTCCTCCTCCGGGAAATCGAGCGTCGCCTCCACCAGCATGCGCAGGTGGACGAGCGCGTCGCGCAGGGTGGCGATCTCGGCCGAGAAGGCGCCGGCGAGCGAGCGGCCGGCGCTGCGGGCGGCGGCCTCGGTGCTGGCGTCGATCAGGTCGGCCACCGCCTCGGCCTGGGCGAGGTCGAGCTTGTCGTTGAGGAAGGCGCGCTCGGTGAATTCGCCCGGCCGCGCCAGCCGCAGGCCCGGCAGGCGCGGCCGGCCGGTGGCGGCGTCGGCCTCGGCGGCCGCCTCCAGGCAGCGCGCGAGCAGCAGCTGCAGCACCACCGGGCCGCCGTGGGCCTGCAGCTCCAGCACGTGCTCGCCGGTGTAGGAATGCGGCGCGGCGAAGCGCAGCGCGATGCCCTGGTCGATGGCCTGGCCGGCGGCGTCGCGGAAAGGCACGTAGCAGGCCTCCCGCGCCGGCAGCCCGCGGCCGCAGAGCGCGCGGGCCAGGGCGTCGGGCGGCGCGGCGCTGCTGATGCGCACGATGCCCACGCCGCCGCGTCCGGGGGCGGTGGCGATGGCGGCGATGGGGTCGTGGTGCGGGGATGCGGTGCTCATGCGGCGGTCTCCGGCGGGCGGCGGCCCCGGCGGTCCGGGGAGGGAAGGTCGGGCCGGGCGGGGCCCCAGGAAAAAGGGCCGCCCAACCCTCGGGTTGCGGCGGCCCTGCGGGCGGCGGCGCGGCGGCTTACTTGCCGAGCACGCCCAGGCGCTTGTTGATCACGTACTGCTGCGCGATCGACAGCAGGTTGTTGGTGAACCAGTAGAGCACCAGGCCGGCCGGGAAGAAGAAGAACATCACGCTGAAGGCCAGCGGCATGATCCACATCAGCTTGGCCTGCATCGGGTCCGGCGGCGTCGGGTTGAGCCAGGTCTGCAGCAGCGAGGTGGCGGTCATCAGCAGCGGCAGGATGAAGTACGGGTCCGGCGAGGACAGGTCCTTGACCCACAGGATCCAGGGCGCGCCGCGCATCTCGACCGAGGACAGCAGCACCCAGTAGAGCGCGATGAACACCGGGATCTGGACCACGATCGGGAAGCAGCCGCCCATCGGGTTGACCTTCTCCTCCTTGTAGATCCGCATCATCTCCTGCTGCATCTGCTGCGGCTTGTCCTTGAGCCGCGCGCGCATCTCCATGATCTTGGGGTTGATGGCCTTCATCTTGGCCATGCTGGCGTAGGCCTTGGCGTTGAGCCAGAAGAAGGCCGCCTTGAGCAGCACCACCAGCGCCACGATCGCCCAGCCCCAGTTGTGCAGCAGGCCGTGCAGCTTGTCGAGCAGCCAGTACAGCGGCTTGGCCAGGATGGTCAGCCAGCCGTAGTCCTTGACCAGCTCCAGGCCGGGCGCGAGGGCTTCGAGCTTCTTCTCCTCCTGCGGGCCGACGTAGAGCGTGGCGTCGATGGTCTTCTCCGCGCCCGGGGCGATGGTGCCCAGCGGCACGGTCATGCCGGTGGCGTAGAGGTTGTTGTCGACCTTGCGCATGAACAGGTCGCGCTGGATGCCCTGGCCCAGCACCCAGGCGGTGGCGAAGTAGTGCTGCACCATCGCCACGTAGCCGTTGTCGGACTGCTTCTGGATGTCGACCTTGTTCTCCTCGACCTTCTTGAACTCGACCTTCTGGTACTTGCCGGCCTCGGTGTAGACGGCCGGGCCGGTGAAGGTGGAATAGAAGGAGGACTCGCCCGGCGGCTTGTTGCCGTCGCGCACCAGCTGCAGGTAGAGCTGCGGCGAGACCGGCGCGGCGCCGGCGTTGATCACCGCGTCCTTGACGTCGATGGCGTAGCTGCCGCGCTGGACGGTGTAGGTCTTGACCAGCTTCACCCCGCCCACGTCGGGCGATTCGAAGCGGATCTCCAGGCGGTCCTGGCCGTCGGCCAGGGTGCGCGGGCCGGGCACCGCGGTCATCACCGTGTGGTGCGTGGGGAAATTGCCGCCGATCAGGCCGGTCTGGGCCACGTAGACCCGGGCGCTGCTCTCGTCGAGCAGGCGGAAGGGCTTGCTGCGGTCCTCCAGGTCCGGCACCTTGAGCAGCTCGGCGCCCACCAGCGAGCCGCCGGCGGTGTCGAAGGTCAGCTTGAACAGGTCGGTCTGGACCTCGACCTTCTGGCGCAGCGCCGCCGGCGCGGCCGGCGGCAGCGCGGTGGTCCCGGGCGGCAGGCCGGCGGTCGAGCCGGCGGTGACCACGGCCGGCGGCACGCCGTTGCCCGCGGCGGCGGCCGATGCCGCGCCGCTCGCGGGCACCACCGGCGCCTGCTGGGTGACCTCGGCGGCCGGCGACGGGAAGAACGTCGGCTGGCGGCCGTTGTGGACCTGCCACTTGTCCCAGATCAGCACCAGGGAGAAACCGAAGACCACCCACAG
This sequence comes from Xylophilus ampelinus, assembly GCA_036946225.1. Lineage (GTDB taxonomy): Bacteria > Pseudomonadota > Gammaproteobacteria > Burkholderiales > Burkholderiaceae_C > JAKOND01. Next base: position 433,550 of record JAQIJO010000001.1, on the reverse strand, counting down.
GATGGTGCGGCGAATGTCGTTCATGAAGACTTCTTTTCAGGGGAAGACGGGAAGGCGCCCGCGCCACCGGGCCCGGGCCGCGGAGCGAGCCGGGAGAAGAGTCGCGCGGCGCGCGGGAGTTCCGCGGGCACCGGATCGCAGCCGCCGTCGCACCACGGCCCGCAGCGCGCCAGGCGCCGCAGCGCCAGGTACGCGCCGGCGGCCGCGCCGTGGCGGTCGAGCGACTCCAGCGCGTACTGGGAGCAGCTCGGCACGAAGCGGCAATTGTTGCCCAGCCAGGGGCTCAGCAGCAGCTGGTAGCCCCGCACCAGGCGCATCAGGACGCGGCGCGGGCTCGCCGGGCTCACGGCCGCACCGCCTGCGGGGACGGCGCCGGCGCGCCTTCGGCGGACGGCGCGGCGCCCGCCGCCGCCTCCGCGGGCGTTCCGGCGGGACGCGGCTTCGCGGCGATGCGCGACAGGAGCTCCTGCAGTTCGGCACGCACCGCCTGGCGCAGCGGCTCCGAGAACGCGCTGACGAACTGCTTGCGGTCGAAGGCGCTGCGCAGCCGCACCACGTAGGCGGCCGGGCGCAGGGCCTGCCCGGCGTCGGTGGCCGACGCCGCCCGGTCGTGGCACAGCGCGTAGACCTGGCGCCGGATCGCGTTGCGGGTCACCGCGCGGCGCGCCCAGCGCTTGGGCACCAGCGCGCCGATCCAGACCGGATGGCCGGCGAAGAGCTGCCCGGGGTCGGGAGCCGCGGCGCCGTCCGGCGCGGGAAGCCCCATGCGCGGCGCACCGGGGGGTCCGAGGACCAGCCGGTGCAGGGCGAAATGCGGGGTGCGCGAGACGATGCCGCCGGCCATGGCGGCCTGGAACTGCGGGCGGCTCTGGAGTCGCTGCACGGCGGGAAGGCTCAGGCGCCGGCGGGGCGGCGGCCGGCCGGGGGCCGGCCGCGCCGCGCCGCGGTGCGTGCCGCGGCGGCGCAACCGCCGCGGCAACCGGCCATCAGGCGGCCAGGCGCTTGCGGCCCTTGGCGCGGCGTGCGTTGATGACGGCGCGGCCGCCGCGGGTCTTCATGCGGACCAGGAAACCGTGGGTGCGGGCGCGGCGGGTCTTGGAGGGCTGGTAGGTGCGTTTCATGGTGCTGCTCGTTGCGTGGCAAAGGGTTCGTGGAAATGCCCTGCATGCACGAAGACGCCGGGCCAAAAGGTGTGTTTCGCCCCGGACGATGCCCAGGGAAACCCGCGATTATCACCAAGTCCGGGAATGCTGGCAACGCGAAAGTCCTTGGCGCGCATGCGAAAACCCCGCGCGGACCGCCGGGAGGCGGCCCGCGCGGGGCGGGAACGGGGCGTTTCCCCGCGAGGCCGGCGCGCCCGGCGGCCGCTCCGCGAGGGCGCCGGACGGCCCGGGCGGGCCGGCCCCGGCCCGCGCCCGGCGGTTCAGTGGAACTGCTCTTCCTCGGTCGAGCCGGTCAACGCGGTCACGCTGGACTGGCCGCCCTGGATGGCGGTGGTCACCTCGTCGAAGTAGCCGGTGCCCACCTCCTGCTGGTGCGACACGAAGCTGTAGCCCCGGCCGCGGGCGGCGAATTCCGGCTCCTGCACCTTCTCGACATAGGCCGACATGCCGCGCGCCGCGTAGTCCTGCGCCAGGTCGAACATGTTGAACCACATCGAGTGGATGCCGGCCAGGGTGATGAATTGGTACTTGTAGCCCATGGCGCCCAGCTCGCGCTGGAACTTGGCGATGGTCGCGTCGTCGAGGTTCTTCTTCCAGTTGAAGGACGGCGAGCAGTTGTAGGCCAGCATCTTGCCCGGGTGGACCTGGTGCACCGCCTCGGCGAACTTCTTCGCGAAGGCCAGGTCGGGCGTGCCGGTCTCGCACCACACCAGGTCGGCGTAGTGGGCGTAGGCGATGGCGCGGGAGATGGCCTGGTCGATGCCTTTCCTGGTCTTGTAGAAGCCCTCGGCGGTGCGCTCGCCGGTCAGGAAGGCCTTGTCGTTCTCGTCGTGGTCGCTGGTGACTAGGTCGGCCGCCTCCGCGTCGGTGCGGGCGATGACCAGGGTGGGGGTGCCGCTCACGTCGGCGGCCATGCGGGCGGCGACCAGCTTCTGGACCGCGTCCTGGGTTGGGACCAGCACCTTGCCGCCCATGTGGCCGCATTTCTTGACCGAGGCGAGCTGGTCCTCGAAGTGCACCCCGGCGGCGCCGGCGCGGATCATGGCCTTCATCAGCTCGAAGGCGTTGAGCACGCCGCCGAAGCCGGCCTCGGCGTCGGCCACGATCGGCGCGAAGTAGTCGACATGGCCCGGGTCCCCCTGGACGATGCCCTTGGACCACTGGATCTCGTCGGCGCGGCGGAAGGTGTTGTTGATCCGCTCGACCACCGTGGGCACCGAGTCGACCGGGTAGAGCGACTGGTCCGGGTACATCGCGGCGTAGCTGTTGTTGTCGGCCGCGACCTGCCAGCCCGACAGGTAGATGGCCTTGATGCCAGCCTTGACCTGCTGCATCGCCTGGCCGCCGGTGAGGGCGCCGAGGCAGTTGAGGTAGGGCTCCTCGTGCAGCAGGTTCCAGAGGCGGTCGGCGCCGCGCCGTGCCAGGGTGTATTCGATCGGGAAGGAGCCGCGCAGCCGGACCACGTCGGCGGCGCCGTAGCCGCGCCGGATGCCCTTCCAGCGCGGGTCGGTCGCCCACTCCTTCTCGAGGGCGGCGATCTGCTGTTCACGGCTGAGCTGTTCGGTGATGGCTTGGGACATGGCGGACTCCTTGAGGATGGAAGGACGGATGGATCGGAAGGGAGGAGCGCAGTTGGCTGGGCGGGAGGCCCGGTCGGAACCGTCTGCGTTGGACTCCAGCTTAGGCCGCATCCGTGTCAGCGCCACGTCTTATGTCTTATACAAGACAATTTATTTTTCCATTGCAAATCAAATGCTTGTTAGATGAATTTCTCAATATGGAAAGCCTTCTCTCATATTGAGAAATTTTGCGGCGGTGCAGCATTGCGCATCCCGCCATGCGAAAAGGCATCGCCCTTCGTGAAAAAAAGGCGCGGCCACGGCCCCACGGAGAGGCACAAGGACGGGGCGCGGGCGGCTTTCAGGCCCGCCTAAGCCGGCGGCGCCCCGCTTGCCCACAATGGGCGGACCCCCACGAACGAGCCCGCCCATGTCCGTACCCCCTCCGGCGCGCATGCCGGACGCCGCGCAGGCCGCCGCGATGCCCGGCCCCGCCGTCCATTTCTCCGAATTCCTCGCCGACGACGGCGGGGCGCAGGCCGGCCCGGTCGGCGCCGGCGACCGGCGCGGCCGGCTGCGGCTGCGCGAGAGTTGGGCGCTGCTCAGGCCCTACTGGGTGTCCGAGGACCGCAAGGCCGCCTGGGGCCTGCTGGCGCTGGTCGTCGGGCTCAACCTCGCGATGGTGGCGGTCAACGTCTGGATGACGAACTGGAACCGCGTCTTCTACAACACGCTGGAGGCGCGGGACTTCCCCGGCTTCAAGACCGCGCTGCTGCAGTTCTGCGCGATCGCGGCGGTCTTCATCGTGGTGGCGGTCAGCAACCGCTTCTTCACCATGCGGCTGCAGATGCGCTGGCGCACCTGGATGACCGGCCGCTTCGTCGGCCGCTGGCTGGACGCGCAGGCCTACTACCGGATCGAGCAGGCGGGCAGCGCCGACAACCCCGACCAGCGCATCAGCGAGGACATCCGCAGCCTCACCAGCGACAGCCTGACGCTCTCGCTCGGGCTGATGAGCTCGGTGGTGACGCTGCTGTCCTTCGTGACCCTGCTCTGGACGCTGTCGGGGCCGCTGTCCTTCACGCTGGCCGGCCATGCGGTCTCGGTCCCGGGCTACATGGTCTGGGCGGCGCTGCTCTACGCGGTGGCCGGCTCCTGGCTCACCCACCGGGTGGGGCGGCCGCTGATCGGCCTGTACTTCCGGCAGGAGCAGGCCGAGGCCGGGCTGCGGCACGCGATGATGCGGCTGCGCGAGAACGCCGAAGGCGTCGCCCTCTACCGGGGCGAGCCGGCCGAGGGCCGGGCGCTGCGCGCGCGCTTCGGCGCGATCCGGGCCAACTGGCACTGGCTGATGGTCTACATGCGCCGGCTGGTGCTGGTGAATTCGGGCTATGGCCAGGCGGCCATCGTCTTCCCGCTGATCGTGGCCGCGCCGCGCTACTTCGCCGGCAAGATGACGCTCGGCGGGCTGATGCAGATCAGTTCGGCCTTCGGGCAGGTGCAGGGCGCGCTGTCCTGGTTCGCCGACAGCTATTCCAGCCTGGTGAACTGGCAGGCCTCGGCCAACCGGCTGCTGGACTTCCAGGCCGCGCTGGCCGAGGCCGCCGCGGCGCGCGCGACCGCGGACGAGGGCAGCGGCCGCGCGGCCATCGCGGCCGGGACCCCGCCGGCGGTCGGCCGGGACGCGCCAGGCGCCGGCGCGGCGGCGGAGGGCGCCGGGGGCGGTGCCGCGTCCGGCGCCGTCCGGCGGGAGGGCGGCCCCGGCGCCGGCGACGCCCTGGTGGCCGAAGGCCTGGTGCTGGGCCTGCCCGACGGCCGGGCGCTGACCGAGCCCTTCGACCTGCGCATCGGCCGCGGCGAGCGCTGGCTGGTCACCGGTCCCTCGGGCGCGGGCAAGAGCGTGCTGTTCCGCGCCGCGGCCGGCATCTGGCCCTACGGCCGCGGTCGCATCCTGCATCCGGCCGGCGCGCGCATCCTCTTCCTGCCGCAGCGCAGCTACCTGCCCGCCGGCACGCTGGCCGACGCGCTCTGCTACCCCGCGCCCGGCGCCGGCCACGACCCCGAGGCGCTGCGCGAGGCGCTGCGGGCGGTGCGGCTGCCGGCGCTCGCCGGCCGGCTCGACGAGGCGGCGCCGTGGTCGGCCCGGCTCTCGCCCGGCGAGCAGCAGCGCCTGGCCTTCGCGCGCGCCCTGCTGCAGCGGCCCGACTTCCTGTTCCTCGACGAGGCGACCTCGGCGCTCGACGAGGACACCGAGGCCGCGATGTACCGCCTGCTGGTGGAACGCCTGCCCGGCACCGCGCTGGTCAGCATCGCCCACCGCAGCACGGTGGCGCGCTGGCACGACCGGCAACTGCGCTACCTGCCGGCCGGCGACGGGGCCGGCGACGGGGCCGACGGACCGGCGGATGGCGCCTTCGCCGGCGGCGATGCCGCCCCGCGCCACCGGCTGGAGGCGCGCGCGATCGGCGACGCGGCCCCGGCCGCGGACCCCGGCCGGGCGCGGCCCGCGGACCAGTCGTCGTACAACCCCGGGTGAGCGCCCGGAACCGGTCCGGCGCCCGCCATCGCCAAGCGCGACGGCGGGCCGGACGGGTTCGCCCGCACTTGTGGATAACCGCTTGATAATCTAGAATCGGCAGGCTCGACAGCCTCTTCCTATCCACAGATAGTCCTGCCCCATGCCCGAGGCAACACCGCGCAGCCAGCCTGCATTCCCCGACGACGATGCAGCTGGCCAGAGCCTCTGGCAGGCCTGCGTCGAACAGCTCGCCCAGGAACTCCCCGAACAGCAGTTCAACACCTGGATCAAGCCGCTCGCGGCCCAGGTCGCCCCCGATTTCTCCAAGGTCACCCTGCTGGTGGCCAACCGCTTCAAGCTCGACTGGGTCCGCGCCCAGTACGCCGGCCGCATCGCCGGCCTGCTCGAGAAGATCTACGGCCAGCCGGTCGGCCTGGAACTGAGCATCGCCCAGCGCGAGGCGGTGGTGCGCACCTACGTGCCGCCCGCCGTGCCGTCCGCCGCCACCCAGGCCGAGCTGCTGCCCGCCCAGGCCGCGCCGGCGCCGGCCGCGGCCGAGGACGCCGGCGGCTTCAAGAACCGGCTCAATTCCGCGCTGACCTTCGACACCCTGGTCGAGGGCACGGCCAACCGCATGGCGCGCGCCGCCGCGATGCACGTGGCCGGCATGCCGGGCCACCTCTACAACCCGCTCTTCATCTACGGCGGCGTCGGCCTGGGCAAGACCCACCTGGTGCACGCGGTGGGCAACCGGCTGCTGGCCGACCGGCCCGACGCGAAAGTTCTCTACATCCACGCCGAGCAGTTCGTCTCGGATGTGGTCAAGGCCTACCAGCGCAAAACCTTCGACGAGTTCAAGGAGCGCTACCACTCGCTCGACCTGCTGCTGATCGACGACGTGCAGTTCTTCGCCAACAAGGACCGCACCCAGGAGGAGTTCTTCAACGCCTTCGAGGCCCTGCTGGCCAAGAAGAGCCACATCGTGATGACCTCCGACACCTATCCCAAGGGCCTGGCGGACATCCACGAACGGCTGGTCTCGCGCTTCGACTCCGGCCTGACGGTGGCCATCGAGCCGCCCGAGCTGGAGATGCGCGTCGCGATCCTGATCAACAAGGCCCGCTCCGAAGCCACCGAGATGCCCGAGGAGGTCGCCTTCTTCGTCGCCAAGAACGTGCGCAGCAACGTGCGCGAGCTCGAAGGCGCGCTGCGCAAGATCCTGGCCTATTCGCGCTTCAACCAGAAGGAGATCTCGATCCAGCTCGCGCGCGACGCGCTGCGCGACCTGCTGTCGATCCAGAACCGCCAGATCAGCGTCGAGAACATCCAGAAGACGGTGGCCGACTACTACAAGATCAAGGTCGCCGACATGTACTCGAAGAAGCGCCCGGCCAACATCGCCCGGCCGCGCCAGATCGCGATGTACCTGGCCAAGGAACTCACCCAGAAGAGCCTGCCCGAGATCGGCGAGCTCTTCGGCGGGCGGGACCACACCACCGTGCTGCACGCGGTGCGCAAGATCGCCGGCGAGCGCCAGCAGGTCTCCGAGCTGAACCAGCAGCTGCACGTGCTCGAACAGACGCTCAAGGGCTGAACCGGCCCGGGGCCGGGCCGGCCGCCGCGCGCTCCGCGCCCCGGCCCGAACGATACCGACAGAACAGAACCAAGGACTAGGAAGAGGCTTCCATGATCGTTTTCAAGGCAACCCAGGACAAGGTGCTCGGCGCGCTGCAATCCGTCGCGGGCATCGTGGAGCGGCGGCACACGCTACCGATCCTGGCCAACGTGCTGCTGAAGAAATCCGGCGACACGCTGCAGCTCACCACCAGCGACCTGGAGATCCAGATCCGCACGGCCGCGCAGCTCGGCGGCGACCCGGAGTCCTTCACCACCACCGTCGGCGTCCGCAAGATGATCGACATCCTGCGCACCATGCCCTCGGACCAGACGGTCAGCCTGGAGTGGGCGCAGAACAAGCTGCTGCTCAAGGGCGGCAAGAGCCGCTTCACCCTGCAGTCGCTGCCGGCCGAGGACTTCCCGCTGGTCCAGGAGGCCGCGAGCTTCGGCCCGGCCTTCAGCGTGCCGCAGAAGACGCTCAAGGCCCTGCTGTCGCAGGTCTCCTTCGCGATGGCGGTGCACGACATCCGCTACTACCTCAACGGCATCCTGTTCGTCGCCGAAGGCAGCACCCTGGCCCTGGTCGCCACCGACGGCCACCGCCTGGCCTACGCCTGCGCCGCGCTCGACGTGGACGTGCCCAGCAAGCAGGAGGTCATCCTGCCGCGCAAGACCGTGCTGGAACTGCAGCGCCTGCTGTCGGACGCCGACGGCGGCAACGACGAGCAGCCGCCCCAGATCGAGATGCAGTTCGCCGGCAACCAGGCCAAGTTCGGCTTCGGCGGCATGGAGTTCGTCACCAAGCTGGTCGAGGGCAAGTTCCCCGACTACAACCGCGTCATCCCCAGGAACCACCGCAACAGCGTGACCCTGGGCCGCGCGCCGCTGCTCGCCAGCCTGCAGCGCACCGCCATCATGACCAGCGACAAGTTCAAGGGCGTGCGCCTGTCGATCGCGCCGGGCACGCTGCAGGTCGCGTCGAGCAACGCCGAGCAGGAGGAGGCGGTCGACGAGCTCGACATCGACTACGGCGGCGACGCCATCGAGATCGGCTTCAACGTCACCTACCTGATCGACGCCCTCACCCACATGGGCCAGGACATGGTGAAGATCGACCTGGCCGACGGCAACAGCTCCGCCCTGCTGACCATCCCCGACAACCCGGACTTCAAGTACGTGGTGATGCCGATGCGCATCTAGGCGGACGGGCCCGAGGCCCCGCCCCCACCGCGTCCCGCCCGCGCGAGCCGCTATCGAAACGAGAGCTGCCGGCGGGCATCCCACCTGCGCTACAGGCGTATTGCATGCATATTTTTCGCCGCCGCCCCCGGGCCGGCGGCCTGCCGGAGTTGAAACCATGAGCGACGCCACCACCCAGCCCGAAGACGACGCGGCACCGCACACCGAACCGGTCTACACCCCCGAGATCGAAAGCGCCATCCCGATCGAGATCGTCCCCCCCCGCCGCCGACAGCTACGGCGAGGGCTCGATCACCATCCTCGAAGGCCTGGAAGCCGTGCGCAAGCGCCCCGGCATGTACATCGGCGACACCTCCGACGGCACCGGCCTGCACCACCTGGTCTTCGAGGTGGTGGATAACTCCATCGACGAGGCCCTGGCCGGCCACTGCGACGACATCGTCGTCACCATCCACAGCGACAACTCCATCAGCGTCGTCGACAACGGCCGCGGCATCCCGACCCGGGTCAAGATGGACGACAAGCACGAGCCCAAGCGCTCGGCCGCCGAGATCGCCCTGACCGAGCTGCACGCCGGCGGCAAGTTCAACCAGAACAGCTACAAGGTCTCGGGCGGCCTGCACGGCGTGGGCGTCTCCTGCGTCAACGCGCTGTCGAAGATGCTGCGCCTGACCGTGCGCCGCGAAGGCAAGGTGCACGTGCTCGAGTTCTCGCGCGGCGTGGTGCAGAACCGCCTGCTCGAGACGGTCGACGGCGTCGAGGTCTCGCCGATGCGCGTCACCGGCGACACCGAGAAGCGCGGCACCGAGGTGCACTTCCTGCCGGACGTCGAGATCTTCAAGGAGAACAACGACTTCCACTACGAGATCCTGTCCAAGCGCCTGCGCGAGCTGAGCTTCCTCAACAACGGCGTGCGCATCCGCCTCAAGGACGAGCGCAGCGGCAAGGAGGACGACTTCTCCGGCGCCGGCGGCGTCCAGGGCTTCGTCGAGTTCATCAACAAGGGCAAGACCGTCCTGCACCCGACAACCTTCCACGCCGAGGGCGAGCGCCCGGCCGAGAGCTACGGCGGCATCCCCGGCACCACCATCGGCGTCGAGGTGGCGATGCAGTGGAACAGCAGCTACGGCGAGCAGGTGCTCTGCTTCACCAACAACATCCCGCAGCGCGACGGCGGCACCCACCTGACCGGCCTGCGCGCGGCCATGACCCGCGTCGTCGGCAAGTACATCGAGCAGAACGAGCTGGCCAAGAAGGCCAAGGTCGAGGTCACCGGCGACGACATGCGCGAAGGCCTGTGCTGCGTGCTCTCGGTCAAGGTGCCCGAGCCCAAGTTCAGCAGCCAGACCAAGGACAAGCTGGTGTCGAGCGAAGTGCGCGCGCCGGTCGAGGACATCGTCGGCAAGCTGCTGACCGACTACCTCCAGGAGCGCCCCAACGACGCCAAGATCATCTGCGGCAAGATCGTCGAGGCCGCCCGCGCCCGCGAGGCCGCCCGCAAGGCCCGCGAGATGACCCGCCGCAAGGGCGTGCTCGACGGCATGGGCCTGCCCGGCAAGCTCGCCGACTGCCAGGAGAAGGACCCGGCGATGTGCGAGATCTACCTCGTCGAGGGCGACTCCGCCGGCGGCAGCGCCAAGCAGGGCCGCGACCGGAAGTTCCAGGCCATCCTGCCGCTGCGCGGCAAGATCCTCAACGTCGAGAAGGCCCGCTACGAGAAGCTGCTGACCAGCAACGAGATCCTGACCCTGATCACCGCGCTGGGCACCGGCATCGGCAAGGCCGGCGGCACCCCGGACGGCAAGAGCGGCGCCGACGACTTCGACGTCGCCAAGCTGCGCTACCACCGCATCATCATCATGACCGACGCCGACGTGGACGGCGCCCACATCCGCACCCTGCTGCTGACCTTCTTCTACCGGCAGATGCCCGAGCTGGTCGAGCGCGGCCACATCTACATCGCCCAGCCGCCGCTCTACAAGGTCAAGTCCGGCAAGGAGGAGCAATACCTCAAGGACAGCGCCGCGCTCGACGCCTTCCTGCTGCGCATCGCGCTCAAGGACGCCAGCATCCAGACCGGCGAGGCCCCCGGCAGCGCCCTGCTGGCCGGCGAGCGCCTCGAAACCCTGGCGCGCCAGCACCAGGCGGCCGAGGCGGTCATCCTGCGCCTGAGCGGCTTCATGGACGCCACCGCGCTGCGCGCCATCGCCGACGGCGTGCGCCTCGACCTCGACACCGTCGAGGCCGCCGAGGCCTCGGCCGTCGCCCTGCAGGCCGCCCTGCGCGAGCTGCACGTCTCCGGCGAACCGGCCGAGGTCGCGAGCGAATTCGACGTCCGCACCGACAAGCCGCTGCTGCGCATCAGCCGCAACCAGCACGGCAACATCAAGAGCAGCGTCATCACCCAGGACTTCGTCCACGGCGCCGACTACGAGGCCCTGTCCACCGCCGCCGACACCTTCCGCGGCCTGCTGGGCGAGGGCGCCCGCGTCCAGCGCGGCGAGGGCGAGCGCCAGAAGGGCGAGAAGGTCGGCGACTTCCGCCAGGCGATGCGCTGGCTGATCGGCGAAGCCGAACGCGCCACCGCCCGCCAGCGCTACAAGGGCCTGGGCGAGATGAACGCCGAGCAGCTCTGGGAAACGACGATGGACCCCGAGGTGCGCCGCCTGCTGAAGGTGCAGATCGACGACGCGATCGAGGCGGACCGGGTGTTCACCATGCTGATGGGCGACGAGGTGGAGCCGCGGCGGGATTTCATCGAGACGAATGCGCTAAGGGCGGGGAATATTGATATCTAATCTGCCGGGCATCAAAATTAATTAACGGCTTGCGGATTAAATATAAAACTACTTCTGTAGCTGATTAAAACTTTTGGCTTAGCCTAAGAATTTGCAAGCGCGCAGGATGTCAGTGTGGCTGATTTGCGGCACGCTCATTGACTTCTAATTATCAGCTAAAGCGATTGCTACCAAATAGATCAAAACCGATATTTTATTGATTTCCATTCCCGCTCATACTGAAGATTCAGGCAGTGATAATAGTGATTGCTTTTTAGTTCTGCAATAAACAAATGGTCTGATTTAAAATAGCCATTTACTCTAGCAGTAAATAATATTTTCAGCATGCAAGGTTGACAGGATATACATGAGTATTCTTGATTGGATTGACTTTGGAAAAGTTTCGGCAGAGCGGGACGATTTACTTTCGCATTATTTTTTTGACAATGGCGTACTTAAAGCCGTTTGCGAAAGTCCAACGTCTTTTTTGGTTTTAGGTCGTAAGGGTGCTGGAAAAACCGCTATTTTTAGGCATCTAACTGAAAATCCTAGGCAATTTCTCGGGGCAAACGACTTACTGGTTCCCTTGTCTTTTGAAGACTATAACTGGAATATCCACACTCTTCTTATAAACGAAAACAAAGCCGAGTCACTGCTTTACAAGCAATCGTGGCGGTTTGTGATTTTGGTAGAATCTTTAAAGGCTGTTGCCGCATGGTTTGATAAAAATGGAATAACTCTCCCTAAGAAAATTGCAACAGCTACGAAACTCCTAGAACGACTTTTCGATAGTCCTGTACCGACAATTTATCAGATTGTTGGTCGAAAGCTTCTTTCTTTGTCAGGCTTTAAGTTACCAAAGGCAGGTTTAGATCTTGAAGAAGGTGGTTTAGATTCTGTTAGCGTTGAAGGTGGCGAAGTCAGTTTTGAGCAAGTCCAAAAGGACCATTCGCTTAGACAACATTTATCTGAAAATATTGAGAATCTCATTGTTTATTTAGATAAAGCACTTACTGATACTTTAGGTCTTTGGCCTACAACATTTGTTTGTTTTGATCGCGTTGATGAAGCTTGGGATGAAGTTTCTTACGAAGCTTCCCGAAAAGTCATTGCCGGGCTTGTAGCTGCCTCTGATTCAATCAATGCGCAATACAAAGGAAAGCTTCGTCCAATTGTTTTCTTGCGAGAAGATATATTTGACAGTCTTAGTTTAAATGATGCTAATAAACTGCGTGAGGACTGCGGAGCGCTGCTTCATTGGACGAAAGATTCGATTGCAAGCTTGATGCTCAAGCGGGTCAACTACTTTGCCGAAAAGCATGGTAAGCCATCAATTACCTCATTAGATGGGCTGTTTGATAAAGCCGAGATGCGTCAAGGTGCGAGGCCTAGTCGATACATTTTGTTGAGAACAATGATGCGTCCACGAGATCTGATTTCTTTGTTAAATCGGACCGTGGATGCAATGAAAGATAAGGCGAATGACCCGTTCGCCGACGAAGTTAAGAGCTTTGAAAACCTCGAATGTGATTCGATATACGAAGCTGAACCTGGTTACTCCGAGTGGTTAAAACTCGAAGTCCTTGAAGAATGGAAAGTGCAAAAACCATCCATCGTAAACCTATTCAATGCCCTTCAAAATTATGGATCAACAAATTTCTCGCTTTTAAACCTTAGAGCCGAACTAAGAAAGCTGGGTATTCAGGACACGCCTACTGACACGTTAGACAACTTGCGTTTTCTATTCGAAAACTCAGTCATTGGCTTTCGACTAGGATCGTCAAATGAATGGAGATTTAAATGCTTCTATCCCTCTCAAGGTTTTGTTGAAGCCGAGGAATATCGAATTCATCATGGCCTAGTACGTGCTCTTAACTTGACTGAAGCTCGAAAGGGAAGCTAACGGCATCTAACCAGTTTGCTAAAGAGGCATTCTTTGATGCGGTATGATTTGCGCCTTAAATGAAATGTTAACATCCGCTTAAAGCACATGCTTGCAGATGAAAAACAATAATAATTTCTTCATTCTCTTAGGCCCCAACAGTTGGAAATCTAAATTAACCCCCTGAATTGGCAGCCATGTCAATGACAAATAGAATAAACGGCGTATTGGATTAAATCGACTATTTTCTTGTTTCTTTATCCAGAAAATTTCGCTGAGATAAGAGACTGAAAGTTTTATGGAAAGGCAATAACTCCATTTGCATATGCAAAAAATGTCATGCTCGTTTCCCACCAACGGCACGAGCATGCAAAACGCCGATTTAGCACCGCGACCTGAATTGCCGATCTCGCACTTCCTTGCGGCGTGCACTGATGCAGTCTTGAGTTTGCGCGCTCTGTGACTGAAGGGCTTGAGCGTCATAGGCGGCGATGGACTGTTCGAGCGCAACACAGACGTTTCGCGAGTCAGCTGCATACAACTGCATAGCCCCGATTGGCGCAGTGGTGACATTGACCTGTGCAGCAACAGCCGAAGGTGATGGCAGGGGAACGCGTTCCGCATCGGCCACGTTGACATCGCTGCAGATCTCCAGGCGGGACGTGCGTTCTCCGACGCCGCAACGGTCATCGGAGTAGTTCGTGCGACCATGCGGGTCCACGCATTTAATGAACGTGTGGACGGTGGCCGGACGGCCCGCGGCGGATGCGGGGGCGTTGTTCGACGGCCGATCGACTGCGTTGCGGGAGTAGCCGGACTCGCGTCGCTGGTCAACGGGCGGCTCGACACTACTCGCCGCAGCTTGTGCCCTACGCTGTGCGTCTTCCTGAGTCGCGCGGTGGTCCAGGCATCGGCCGGCTGCGAAGTACAGGCCGATCAAGGCAGTACAGGACATCACGGCGACTACCCAGCCGAACGAGCCACGGCGACGCGGCGGTCGGAAGTCGATCTCCACCGGCCGACGTTTGCGCATGCCGTCACGGTCTTCCCATCCCATGGTCGCGTCCTCCTGACGCGCGGCGCTGACGGCTCGGAACTCCTCCCGCCCTGTGCCATGCTCCCGCCCCCATGCACACCCTCGCCCAACTCCGCTCCGGCGCTCTGGCCGGCGTCCGCCGGCTCGACCTGTCCTGCGGCCTGACCGCGTTTCCGTCCGAGATCTACGGGCTGGCCGACACGCTGGAGGTGCTGAACCTGTCGGGCAACGCGCTCGACGCGCTGCCGCAGGACCTGGGGCGGCTGCGGCGGTTGCGGGTGGTGTTCTGCTCGGACAACCGCTTCGTCCGCTTGCCCGAGGCGCTGGGCGACTGCCCGGGGCTGGAGATGGTGGGCTTCAAGGCCAACCGGATCGCCGAGGTGCCGGCCGCGGCGCTGCCGCCGCGGCTGCGCTGGCTGATCCTGACCGACAACGCGGTCGAGGCGCTGCCGCCAGCGCTGGGGGAGCGGCCGCGGCTGCAGAAGCTGATGCTGGCGGGCAACCGGCTGCGGGCGCTGCCGGACGGGTTGGCGGGCGCGGAGCGGCTGGAGCTGCTGCGCATCTCGGCGAACGATTTCCACGTCCTGCCGCCGTGGCTGGCGGACCTGCCGCGGCTGGCCTGGCTGGCGTGCGCGGGCAATCCGGCGCTGGCGGCGGTGGAGTCGCCGGCGAACTCGGCGGACGGGGATGGCGCGGTGCCGGAGGTGCCGTGGGCGCGGCTCGCGCTGGGCGCGCTGCTGGGCCAGGGCGCGTCGGGCGAGATCCACCGCGCCACATTGGCGGCCGCGCCGGGCGATCCGGACGGCGCGGGCGGGCGCGACGTGGCGGTCAAGCTGTTCCGCGCCGCGGTCACCAGCGACGGCTGGCCGGCGCGCGAGATGGCGGCCTGCGTGGCGGCGGGTGCGCACCCGCACCTGGTGGGCGCGCAGGGGCGCATCGCGGGCCATCCGGCGGGCCGGCAGGGGCTGGTGATGCCGCTGGTCGATCCGGCCTTCGGCGCGCTGGCCGGGCCGCCGTCGCTGGAATCCTGCACCCGCGACGTCTACCCGCCGGGCCTGCGGCTGGCGCCGGGCGCGGCGCGGCGCATCGCGACCGGCGTCGCGGCGGCGGCGGCGCACCTGCACGCGCGCGGCATCGTGCACGGCGACCTGTACGCGCACAACGTGCTGGTGCGGGCGGACGGCGCGGCGCTGCTCGGCGACTTCGGCGGGGCGTGGCGGGTGCCGGCGGCGTTCGGCACGGCGGCGGGCACGGTGCCGGCCGCGCGGTGGCAGGCGCTGGACGTGCGGGCGCTGGGCTGCCTGCTGGAGGAACTGGCGGCGCACGCCGATCCGGCCGACGCGCAGGACGCGCAGGCGCTGCGGGCGCTCGCGGAGCGGTGCCTGCAGCGGGATCCGGCGCGCCGGCCCCGGGCGGCCGAGGCGCACGCGGCGCTGGCGGCGCAGGGCGCGGCGTCCGGCGCGTAGCGCGGTGCGGCGACGGGCGCAGCGCCGTGCGGCGACGGGCGCGGCGTCCCGTCTTCCCGCCGTCCGCCGCAGGCAGCCGCCTGTCCGCAGGACGCCTGTTCAATGCCCTACGGCGCTGCCGAGCCCTGTTTCATGGATCAGGAGTGCCTCCGGCGCGCGTCCCGCCTAGGCTGTCAGCTACTGAAACCGTAGCAATCCATCGTCACGCGCGTCGCCCGCGCTGCGGTCCGCGGACCGCCCCGGATTGGGGACCGGCCGCACCTGAACAAGGCGCGGCCGCCGTGCATCGGTGCGCCCGGGGCTGGTTCGACCGGCTTCCCGGGCGGGACGGCGCGGCACGGAAGTTGCTCGACACCGTCGCATCCGCTGGTAACGCCGCCACGGATCGATCGATTTCCCTCCGCCAATGACGGCGGAACCCCGTGCGCCTCCTGCGGTGCCCGGACGTTCCCACCCCTTCATTTCCAACCCCACCCGCGGAGGGTCGCCGGCGCATCGCCGGTCCTTCCGCCATCCGCGCAGAGGACCCCCGCATGAACACCCCCGCCCGCAAGATCGTCGTCGTCGGCCACGGCATGGTCGGCCACAAGTTCCTCGAAAGCCTCGCCGAGCAGGACCTGCCGGGCGGCGTCGAGGTCACCGTGCTGTGCGAAGAGCCCCGCGCCGCCTACGACCGGGTCCACCTCTCCGAGTTCTTCAGCGGCAAGACCGCCGAGGACCTGTCGATGGTGGAGCACGGCTTCTTCGAGCGCACCGGCTATTCGCTGCGGCTCAAGGCGCGCGCCGCGGCCATCGAGCGGCGCAACAACTCGGTCACCACCGCCGACGGCGAGGTGCTGCACTACGACAAGCTGGTGATCGCCACCGGCTCCAACCCCTTCGTGCCGCCGGTGCCGGGCCGCGACCGGCCGCACTGCTACGTCTACCGCACCATCGAGGACCTGGAGGGCATGACCGCCGCGGGCAAGGTGTCGAAGTCCGGCGTGGTGGTCGGCGGCGGCCTGCTGGGCCTGGAATGCGCCAAGGCGCTGCGCGACCTGGGGGTGGAGACGCACGTGGTCGAGTTCGCGCCGCGCCTGATGGCGGTGCAGGTGGACGAGGGCGGCGGCCGGGTGCTGCGCCACAAGATCGAGGAGCTGGGCGTCAAGGTCCACACCGGCCGCAACACGCTGGAGATCGTCGACGGCGCCACCGCGCGCCACCGGCTGGTGTTCGCCGACGGCACCCACCTCGAGACGGACATGATCGTGTTCTCGGCCGGCATCCGGCCGCGCGACGAGCTGGCCCGCCAGAGCCTGCTGCCGGTGGGCGCGCGCGGCGGCATCGCGATCGACAGCGCCTGCCGCACCAGCGATCCCGACGTCTACGCCATCGGCGAATGCGCCGCCTGGAACGACCAGACCTTCGGCCTGGTGGCGCCGGGCTACGAGATGGCCCGCGTGGCCGCACGCCACATCGCCGGCGAGGCCGAGGCGGCCTTCGCGGGCGCCGACATGAGCACCAAGCTCAAGCTGATGGGCGTGGACGTGGCCAGCATCGGCGACGCGCACGGCAAGACGCCGGGCAGCCGCAACTACCAGTACGTGGACGAGCGCCGCCAGGTCTACAAGAAGATCGTGGTGAGCGAGGACGGCAAGCAGCTGCTGGGCGCGGTGCTGGTGGGCAACGCGGACGAGTACGGCACCCTGCTGCAGATGGCGCTCAACGGCATCGCGCTGCCGGAGGACCCCGAATTCCTGATCCTGCCGTCCTCCGACGGCAAGGCCAAGCCCGGCCTCGGCGTGGACGCGCTGCCCGACGCGGCCCAGATCTGCTCCTGCAACAGCGTGAGCAAGGGGCAGATCTGCGCCGCCGTGGCCGAGGGCGCCTGCACCATCGCGCAGCTGAAGTCCTGCACCAAGGCCGGCGCCACCTGCGGCGGCTGCGTGCCGCTGGTCACGCAGGTGATGAAGGCCGAGATGTCCAAGCGCGGCATGGCGGTCAACAACCACCTCTGCGAGCACTTCGCGTACTCGCGCCAGGAGCTCTACCACCTGATCCAGGTCGGACGGATCAAGACCTTCGACGAGCTGCTGGCCCGGCACGGCCAGGGGCTGGGCTGCGACATCTGCAAGCCCGCGGCGGCGAGCATCATGGCCTCGTGCTGGAATGAGTTCGTGCTCAAGAAGGAGCTGGCCGGCCTGCAGGACAGCAACGACTACTACCTGGGCAACATCCAGAAGGACGGCACCTATTCGGTGGTGCCGCGCATGACCGGCGGCGAGGTCACGCCCGAGGGCCTGATCGCCATCGGCCAGATCGCCAAGAAGTACGGCCTCTACACCAAGATCACCGGCGGCCAGCGGGTCGACATGTTCGGCGCGCGGGTGGAGCAGCTGCCGCTGATCTGGGAGGAGCTGATCGCCGCGGGCTTCGAGTCGGGCCACGCGTACGGCAAGTCGCTGCGCACGGTCAAGAGCTGCGTCGGATCGACCTGGTGCCGCTACGGCGTGGGCGACAGCGTGGGCCTGGCGGTGGAGATGGAGAACCGCTACAAGGGCCTGCGCGCGCCGCACAAGATCAAGTTCGGCGTGTCGGGCTGCACCCGCGAGTGCGCCGAGGCGCAGGGCAAGGACGTGGGCATCATCGCCACCGAGAAGGGCTGGAACCTCTACGTCTGCGGCAACGGCGGCATGAAGCCGCGCCACGCCGAGCTGCTGGCGTCCGACCTGACCAAGGAAGAGCTGGTGCGGCTGATCGACCGCTTCCTGATGTTCTACGTGCGCACCGCCGACCGGCTGCAGCGCACCAGCACCTGGCGCGACAACCTCGAAGGCGGCCTCGACTACCTCAAGGGCGTGGTGGTGAACGACACGCTCGGCCTGGGCGCCGAGCTGGAGGCGCAGATGCAGCACGTGGTGGACACCTACCAGTGCGAATGGAAGACCGCGATCACCGACCCGGCCGTCCGCCAGCGCTTCCGCTCCTTCGTCAACAGCGACCAGGCCGACGAGCGCATCGTGTTCGTGACCGAGCGCGGCCAGGTGCGCCCGGCCCGCCCCGAGGAGCGCGACCGCGCCCTGCCCGACGCGGCCGAGGCCCGCGCGGCCCTGGCCTGAACGCCCGGCCACCCGTACGGCCACCCGCACGGCGCTATGGAAATAGTAGCTGAAGACCCAGGCAGGACGCGCGCCTGCCGTGATTTCCCAGGAGAAACGACGATGAACACCCCGACCGCCACCGACACCGATGCCGCCGCCGTCGCCGCTCCCGGCGCGGCCTGGACCGACGTCTGCGCCGCGGACGACATCGTGCCCAACACCGGTGTGTGCGCCAGCGTGCAGGGCCGGCACGTGGCCGTGTTCCGCCTCGGCGCGGACCGCTTCTACGCGATCGACAACGTGGACCCGAAGTCCGGCGCGAGCGTGCTCTCGCGCGGGCTGGTGGGCAACCTGGGCGAGCACCTCGTGGTCGCCTCGCCGCTCTACAAGAACCACTTCGACCTGCGCACCGGCGCCTGCCTCGAGGACGCCGCGCATTCGGTGCGGGCGCACGCGGTGCGCGTCGAGGACGGCCGGGTGCGCGTCGCCCTCGGCTGAGGCCGGCCGCGCTCCGGGCCGGGCGGCGGACCGCCGCAGCGGGGACAATCGGCGCTCCCCCCGAACCGATCACAGGAGCGCACGCATGCCCCAGCCGGCCGACCCGGTCTCCGCCGCCCACCTGGTGCTGCAGGCCAAGCAGCGCGAGATCGACGCCCTGCGCCAGCTGGCGGGGCGTGCCGAGCTGGTGGACGCCATCGGCCGGCTGATCCAGGCCCTACAGCGCGAGCGCGGCGCCTCCAGCGCCTTCCTGGCCTCGGAGGGCCGGCGCTTCGCCGGCACGCGCCAGGCGGCCATCGCCGACGTCGCGCCCGCGCAGCGTCGCCTGCGCGAATGCTTCGCCCACCACGCCGAACCCGCGCAGGCCGCCGGCGCGCAGACCCTCTCCCTGATGGCCTGGGTGCTGCTCGGCCTCGACGCGCTGGAAGCCCTGCGCCTGCAGATCGACCGGCAGGCGCTGGGCGCGCACGACGCCGTCGCCGCCTACAGCCACCTGATCGCGGGCCTGGTGGAGCTGGTCTTCCACATGGCCGACGCGGCGCCCGAGCCGGGCATCTCGCGGCTGCTGGTGGCCCTGCTGCACCTGGTGCAGGCGCAGGAGGCCGCCGGGCAGGAGCGGGCGGTCGGCGCGCTGCTCTTCGCGTCGGCCCGCTGCAGCGAAGCCCAGCAGCAGCGCATCGTGCACCTGATCGACGCGCAGGAGCGCAGCCTGCAGACCTTCGCCGAATTCGCCGATCCGGCGCTGCGCGAGCGCGGCGCGCAGCTGCAGCTCGCGCCCGGCGCGGCCCGGCTGGAGCGCCTGCGGCGCACCCTGTGCACCGTGCGCGACGGCGCCGCGCTCGACAGCGCCCAGAGCGACCCCTGGTTCGAGGCCTGCAGCGAGCGCATCGAGGCCCTGTGGCAGCTGCAGCTGGCGCTGGTGCAGCAGCTGCGCGCGGCCTGCGCGGCGCGCACCGCCGCCGCGCAGCAGGAGCTGCACGACTCGCAGGGCCTGCTGCGCCGGCTGCGCGACAACCCGCCGGCGCGCACCCACGCGGTGGACCGCTTCTTCGACGCGGCGCTCCTGCCCGAGGAGGTGCCCGCGCTGCCGGCGGTCGCCGCCGCGGGCGAATCGCCCTCGCTGCTCGAACTGCTGCAGGCGCAGTCCGCCCGCACCGCCGCGGTCGAGGCCGAGCTGGAGGCGGCCCGGCGCGCGCTGCACGAGCGCAAGGTCATCGACCGCGCTAAGGGCGTGCTGATGGCGCGCCTGGGCATGACCGAGGACGCGGCCTTCCGCGCGCTGCAGAAGACCTCGATGGACCAGAACCGCCGGCTGCTCGACGTGGCCGAGGCGACGCTGTCGCTGCCGGACTTCGCCTTCGGCGCGGCGCCCGGCAAGGCGCCGCGCTGAGGCCGCGCCGGCGGACCGGCACCCCGCCGCTCCGGATCCGGAGGCACGGAACCTGCTTGCCTGCGCGGCACCGGGCTGAAGACGGCCCGCGGCCGGCGCGCTCCGCACCTCGCGGGGGCGCCGGCCTCCCCACCCGACACGGATGACGGCGTCCGTCGCGGTCCCCCGCACCAGTGCGATGCACAGGCGCGGGGGCCCCGCGACGGACGCCGTTTTCGTTGGCGCCTTCCCCACCCGCACCCCACGAGACGCTCCATGGCCTACCTCGCTCCCACCGAATTCGTGACCAAGATGGTCGACTCCGGCGAATCCAAGCTGCTGATGTCCACCCGCGACACGCTGATCCGCTCCTACATGGCCGGCGCCATCCTGGCGCTGGCGGCGGCCTTCGCGGTCTCGGTCACCGTCAACACCGGCAACGCCCTGGTCGGCGCGATGCTGTTCCCGGTCGGCTTCATCATGCTGTACCTGCTGGGCTTCGACCTGCTGACCGGCGTGTTCACCCTGGCGCCGCTCGCGGTGCTCGACCGCCGGCCCGGCGCCACCTGGGCGGGCGTGCTGCGCAACTGGGGCCTGGTCTTCTGCGGCAACTTCGCCGGCGCGGTCACCGTGGCGGTGTTCATGGCGATCATCTTCACTTTCGGCTTCTCGGAGGCGCCCAACGCCATCGGCCAGAAGATCGGCCACATCGGCGAGGGCCGCACCGTCGGCTACGCCGCCCACGGCGCGGCGGGCATGCTGACCCTCTTCATCCGCGGCGTGATGTGCAACTGGATGGTCTCGACCGGCGTGGTCGCCGCGATGATGTCCACCACCGTCTCGGGCAAGGCCATCGGCATGTGGATGCCGGTGATGGTCTTCTTCTATATGGGCTTCGAGCACTCGATCGTGAACATGTTCCTGTTCCCGATCGGCCTGATGCTCGGCGGCAACTTCACCCTGATGGACTACCTGATCTGGAACGAGATCCCGACCGTGCTGGGCAACCTGATGGGCGGCCTGACCTTCGTGGGCGCGACGCTCTACTCGACCCACTACAAGACCGCGCCGAAGCGCCGCCTGGGCTGAACGGTCCCGCCACCGAAGGGATGCGCACCTTGTCTTGCCTCGCCGTGCCGCGGCGCTGCCTGCGGCTCCGCGCCCGGTCCTCCGCCCGAGGACGGAACCGTCCGGGCTCCGCCCGTTTCGAGCAGCCTGCGCTCCCATGAGCGACGGCCTGCAGGTCACGCTCGGCCAGCACTCGCGCGCCGGCGCCGACGGCGTCAACCAGGACTTCCACGGCGCGCTGCTGCCCGCCGGCCCGCTGCGCGCCGCCAAGGGCATCGCGGTGGCGCTGGCCGACGGCATCGGCTCCAGCGCGGTCAGCCAGGTGGCGAGCGCCGCCGCGGTGCGCGGCTTCCTCGACGACTACTACGCCACCTCCGACGCCTGGACGGTGCGCCGCGCCGCCCAGCGGGTGCTGGCGGCGACCAACTCCTGGCTGCACGCGCAGACGATGCGCAGCGACGCCCGCTTCGACCGCGACCGCGGCTACGTCTGCACCTTCAGCGCGCTGGTGCTGCGGGGCCGCGAGGTGCACCTGTTGCACGTGGGCGATTCCCGCATCCACCGGCTGCACCCGCAGGCGCTGGAGCAGCTGACCGAGGACCACCGGGTCCACCTCTCCTCCGCCGAGTCCTACCTGGGCCGGGCGCTCGGCGCCAGCGCCCACGTGGAGATCGACTACCGCTGCCTGCCGGCGGAGCCGGGCGCGGTCTACCTGCTGGCCACCGACGGCGCCTACGCGCGGCTGGACGCCGCGGCGGTGCATGCGGCGCTCGCCGCGCACGGTGACGATTTCGACGCGGCCGCGGCCGCGCTCACCGCCCTGGCCCAGGCGCGCGGCGCCACCGACGACATGACGGTGCAGCTGCTGCGCATCGACCGCCTGCCCGCGCCCGACCCGGACGCGCTCCGGCGCGAGCGCGACGGCCTGGCGCTGCCGCCGCCGCTCGCGCCGCGCATGGAGTTCGAGGGCTACGCCGTGGTGCGGGAACTGCACGCCAGCGCCCGCAGCCACGTGCACCTGGCGACCGAACTGGCCACCGGCCGCACGGCGGTGCTCAAGACGCCCTCGGTGGACCTGGCGGGCGACGCGGCCCATCTCGACGGCTTCCTGCGCGAAGAATGGGTGGCGCGCCGCATCGACAGCGCGCACGTGCTCAAGGCCTTCGCGCCCGCCGCGCAGGACCGGCCGCGCCGCCACCTCTTCGTGGCGATGGAGTACGTGGACGGCCAGACGCTGGCCCAGTGGATGACCGACCACCCCCGGCCCGACCTCGACCGGGTGCGCGGCCTGGTCGCGCAGGTCGCGCGCGGCCTGCAGGCCCTGCACGGCCGGGAGATGCTGCACCAGGACCTCCGCCCCGAGAACGTCATGGTCGACCGCGCCGGCACCGCGAAGCTCATCGACCTGGCCTCGGTGCACGTGGCCGGACTGGCCGAGGCCGCGCAGGACGCGCCGCCCCGCGAACTGGTCGGCTCGCTGCAGTACACGGCGCCGGAATACTTCGTCGGCGACGGCGGCGGCCCGCGCTCCGACCTGTTCGCGCTGGCGGTGCTGACCTACCAGATGCTGTGCGGCCGCCTGCCCTACGGCCTGGCGGCGACGCGGCTGCGCGTCCCGGCCGACCTGCGGCGGCTGCGCTACGTGCCGCTGCGCCACCTGCGGCCCGAGCTGCCCGACTGGCTGGACGCGGTGCTGCAGAAGGCCCTGCATCCCGACCCGCGCCGCCGCCAGGAAGCGGTGACCGAGTTCGTGCACGACCTGCACGCCCCGGGCGCCTCCTTCCGCCGCCGCCGTGCGCCGCCGCTGGCCGAGCGCGATCCGGTGCGCTTCTGGCAGGCGGCCGCGCTGCTGCTGGCCCTCGCGGCGCTGGCGCTGCTGGGACTGCTGTTCGGCCGCTGAAACCGGATGCGTCCGGGTGCGTCCGGATGGCAGCCGGTGTGGCGGAATGCAAGGCGCTGTGCCGGGGCGTTGCGGACGGCGCGTTTTTGCAAGCTGCGCCTGCGCCGACAGGCAAGTCGTTCCCGTCCTACACCGCGGTCCCGGGCGGGCTTGCGACAGTGCAGGCACGCGCTGCGGGGACCGGGTTCCGTCGCGGCGCGCAGCCTCCGCCGCTCCGGCGCAGGACCCTCTCCCCACCCCTCCACTTTTCCCAAGGAGTTCTTCCCATGGCTTCGAACCAGCAGAACAGCGGCAGCGGCAGCAAGAACAACAATCCCGAAGGACACAACCAGCACACGCAAAGCGGCAACCAGGGCGACCGGCAACAGCAGCAGCAGGGCGGCGGGGGCCGCCAGCAGGGCTCCGGCACCCAGGGCGGCACCCACGAGCAGCACGTGAAGGCGGGCCAGCAGAGCCACAAGAACCGCTGACCGCGCCGTCGCGCCGCCCGCGGGCGGCGCGCCTCCGGATCCGGCGCGGCAGGCGGCCCAGGCCCGGTCCGGGAAGGAAGCAGGGAGCCTCGGCTCCCTTTTTACTTGGGCGTGCTCCATGGGCGTGCGACGGTCGCGGCCTTCCCCGTAGGAGCCGGTGCGCCCCGCCGATCACCGCGGCACCACGCGCAGCACCCGGCCCCGTTCCTCGTCCGTCAGCAGGTAGAGCGCCCCGTCGGGCGCGGCGCGCACGTCCCGCATCCGCGCGTCCAGTTCCCGGAAGAGGACCTCCTGCGCGCCGGGCGCGCCGTCGGCGACCGGCACCCGGCGCACGCTCTTCTCCTTGAGCGCCGCGACGAAGAGGCTGCCGCGCCAGGCCGGGAACAGCCCGCCGTCGTAGTGGGCCAGGCCCGCCGGCGCGATGGCGGGCGTCCACTCGACCCGGGCCGGGACGACGCCCGCGAGCGTGCGGTAGGGCGAGATGCGGGCGCCGTTGTAGTCGAGGCTGGCGGTCGCGACCGGCCAGCCGTAGTTGGCGCCGGGCCGGACGACGTTGAGTTCGTCGCCGCCCTTGGAGCCGTGCTCGTGGGAGTACAGCGTGCCTTCCCGGTGCCCGCCCGGCGCGCCGGGAGCGCCGCCGGCGACGAAGGCCATCCCCTGCGGATTGCGGTGGCCGGTGCTGTAGATCTCGGGCAGCGCGCCGGCCCGGCCGACGAAGGGGTTGTCCGCCGGCACGCTGCCGTCGCGCCCGATGCGCACGATCTTGCCGAGGTGGGTGCCGAGGCGCTGGGCGTCGGTGCGCTCCACGTTGCCGTCCCCGATGCCGACCGCCAGCGTGCCGTCGCCGAGCAGCGCCATGCGCGCGCCGAAATGCTGTTCGTGGCGCTTGGCGGGCTGCGAGGTGAAGAGCGTGCGCACCGCGTGCAGCCGCTCGCCGTCGAACCGGGCGCGCGCCACCCGCAGGTGGTTGGCGCGGCGGGTGCCGTGGGCGTACGAGAGGTAGATCCAGCCATTGGTGGCGAAGTCCGGGTCGACCAGCACCTCGAACAGACCGGCCTGGCCGTGCACCATCGCCGCGGGCACGCCCGCGACCGGCTGCGCGCGCAGCGCCGGCCGGCCCGACGCGTCCGGCGCGATCAGCCGCAGCCGCCCGGCCCGTTCGGTCACCAGCATGCGGCCGTCGGGCAGGAAGGCGAGCGACCAGGGGAACTCCAGCCCCTCGGCGACCGTCTCGACCCGGTACTCGGCGGCCCGGGCGGCGCACGGCCCGGCGCAGGCGAGCGCCGCTGCGGCCGCCAGGACGGCGGGCCCGAGCCGCGGCGCGGCGCGCGGGCGGCGGAGGGCGCGGAAACGGAATGTAGTCATCGCGGCGGGCAGGGTGGGCATCATCGGCAGGGCATCCACAGGACGATCCGACACCATGCCACTCCGCGAACCACCGACTGCATCCTGGCGTAAGCGCGCGGCCGCCTTCCTGGCGGCGCTGCTGCTGGCCAGCCTCTGGGGCTCGGTGGCGCAGACGCAGGTCAACCTGCGGGCCCTGACCGACCTGGGCGTCGCCATCGAGCCCGGCCTGCGGCTGCGCACCACGCTGCAGGACGCGGCGTTCTTCGGCCCGGTCTATGCCGGCATCGTGCTCGCGGCCTGGCTGCCGGCCTTCGCGGCCGCCGCCTGGCTCGCGCGGCGGCGCCCGGCGCGCCGCGCCTGGCTATACCCGCTGGCGGCGGGCGCGGGCCTCCTGGCGGCGGTGCAGGCGGCCGACGCCTTCGCGCCGATGCCGTCGCTGATCTACGCGACCCGCTTCCTGCCGGGGCTGCTGGCGATGGCGGCGGGCAGCGCGCTGGGCGGCGCGCTGTTCGCCTGGCTCACCCGGCGCCCCGCCCCGCCCGGAGCACCCGGCGGCGGCCGGACGGGCACCGCCCTCCCCGCCGCCTGAGGGCCTGCGGCACCGGCCGGACGCGGTGGTGCGCCGGCACAGTAGAGTGCAGGCCCGACGTTCCTTCTGTCTCCCTCCCACCCGTCCCGCCATGAATGCCCTGCAGCAGGAACTGCGCCGCCTCTACCTCACGCCCGCCGGCGACGCCGCGGCCCGCCGCGATCCCGATGCGCCGGCCGCCCTGCTCGGCGCAGGGGACGCCACCCGCTGCCTGGTGCTGGAGCTGGCCCGCCCGGCGGACTGGCGGGCCCTCGGCCGGGCCTGGCAGGGCGCGCAGGCCGAGCTGGACCTGCCGGCGCCGGGCATCGCCGTCTCCGGCACCGACGGCATGCAGCTCTGGTTCTCGCTGGAACGGCCGGTCCCGGCGGCGCAGGGGCACGCCTTCCTGCAGGCCCTGGCCGACCGCTTCCTGCCGGACACGGCGCCCGCGCGCCTGGGCCTGATGCCGTCGGCGGACGGCGCGCGCCACGCCGCGCCGGTCCCGGCGCCGCGGGGCGCGGACGGCAACTGGTCGGCCTTCGTCGCGCCGGACCTGGCGCCGGTCTTCGGCGAGACGCCGTGGCTCGACATCCCGCCGGGCGAGGAAGGCCAGGCCGCGCTGCTGCGGGCCCTGCAGCCGATCGGCCCGGCGGCGTTCGCGGAAGCGGCGCACCGACTGCAGCCGCAGCCGGCCGCAGGATCCGCCGGCGCGCCGGCCGCAGCGCCGCGGGAAACCTTCTCCGACGCCACCGGCGACGGGGATGCGCGCGCCTTCCTGCGCCGCGTCATGGACGATGCCGGCGTGCCGCTCGCGCTGCGCATCGAGGCCGCCAAGGCGCTGCTCTCGGCGCCCGGAGCGGACGCGCGGCCCTGAGCGCCGGCGGCCCGCGCGCCGGCCCGGACGGCAGGAGCGGACGCGAAAAGGCCCCGCGAGGCGCGTGTCCTCGCGGGGCCCCGGCTGCGCCAGCCGGCGCAGGCGATCAGGCCGCCTTCTTGATGTCGAAGCGGTCCAGGTCCATCACCTTGGCCCAGGCGGCGACGAAGTCCTTGACGAACTTGCCCTGCGCGTCGGCGCTGGCATAGACCTCGGCGACCGCGCGCAGGATGGCGTTGGAGCCGAACACCAGGTCGACGCGGCTGCCGGTCCAGCGGGCCTCGCCGGTCTTGCGGTCGCTGCCGGCGTAGCTTTCCTTGCCGGTCGCCTTCCAGGCGGTGCCCATGTCCAGCAGGTTGACGAAGAAGTCGTTCGTCAGCGTGCCGGGGCGCTTTGTGAAGACGCCCTTCTGCGAGCCGTCGGCATTGGCGCCGAGCACCCGCAGGCCGCCGACCAGCACGGTCATCTCGGGCGCGGTCAGCGTCAGCAGCTGGGCGCGGTCGATCAGCAGGGCCTCGCCGGGCACGCTGTAGGCGTTGCTCTTGAGGTAGTTGCGGAAGCCGTCGGCCATCGGCTCCAGGGCTTCGAAGGACTGCACGTCGGTCTGGTCCTGCGAGGCGTCGGTGCGGCCCGGGGTGAAGGGCACCTCGACGGCGTGGCCGGCGTCGGCGGCGGCCTTCTCGACCGCGGCGTTGCCCGCCAGCACGATCAGGTCGGCGATCGAGACCTGCTTGCCGCCGGACGCGGCGCCGTTGAACTCGGCGCGGATGCCCTCGAGCGTTTCCAGCACCTTCGCCAGCTGCGCGGGCTGGTTGACCGCCCAGTCCTTCTGCGGCGCGAGCCGGATGCGTGCGCCGTTGGCGCCGCCGCGCTTGTCCGAGCCGCGGAAGGTCGAGGCCGAGGCCCAGGCGGCGGACACCAGCTCGGAGACGCCCAGGCCCGAGGCCAGCACCTTCCGCTTGAGCGCCTCGGCGTCCTGCGCGTCGATCGGCGCGCCGGTCGCTTCGGGGATTGGGTCCTGCCAGATCAGCACCTCGGACGGGACTTCCGGGCCCAGGTAGCGGGCGCGCGGGCCCATGTCGCGGTGGGTGAGCTTGAACCAGGCGCGGGCGAAGGCGTCGGCGAACTGGTCGGGGTTCTGGTGGAAGCGGCGCGAGATCTTCTCGTAGGCCGGGTCCATGCGCAGCGCCAGGTCGGAGGTCAGCATGGTGGGCACCAGCTTCTTCGACGGGTCGTGGGCGTGCGGGATGGTCGCGTCGGCGCCCTTGGCGGTCCACTGGTGGGCGCCGGCGGGGCTCTTGGTCAGCTCCCATTCGAAGCCGAACAGGTGGTCGAAGTACTCGTTGGTCCACTGGGTCGGCTTGGTGGTCCAGGTGACCTCCAGGCCGCTGGTGATGGTGTCGCCGCCCTTGCCGGTGCCGAAGCTGTTGTGCCAGCCGAAGCCCTGGTGCTCCAGGCCGGCCGCCTCGGGCTCGTGCGCCACGTGCTCGGACGGGCCGGCGCCGTGGGTCTTGCCGAAGGTGTGGCCGCCGGCGATCAGCGCGACGGTCTCCTCGTCGTCCATGGCCATGCGGCCGAAGGTGTCGCGGATGTCGCGGGCCGAGGCGATCGGGTCGGGCTTGCCGTCCGGGCCTTCCGGGTTGACGTAGATCAGGCCCATCTGCACCGCGGCGAGCGGGTTCTCGAGGTCGCGGCTGTGGGTCACTTCGCTGTCGTCGTCCTTGTCGATGACGCCGTGGCCCTCGACGCCGGGCGAGCCGTGCGAGTAGCGCTTGTCGCCGCCGAGCCACTTGTCCTCGCGGCCCCAGTAGACGTCCTGGTCCGGCTCCCACACGTCGGCGCGGCCGCCGGCGTAGCCGAAGGTCTTGAAGCCCATGGTCTCGAGCGCGACGTTGCCGGTCAGGACCAGCAGGTCGGCCCAGGAGATCTTGTTGCCGTACTTCTGCTTGATCGGCCAGAGCAGGCGGCGCGCCTTGTCGAGGCTGACGTTGTCGGGCCAGCTGTTGAGCGGCGCGAAGCGCTGCTGCCCCCTGCCCGCGCCGCCCCGGCCGTCGCCGATGCGGTAGGTGCCGGCGCTGTGCCAGGCCATGCGCACGAAGAGCGGGCCGTAGTGGCCGAAGTCGGCCGGCCACCAGTCCTGCGAATCGGTCATCAGCGCGGCCAGGTCGGCCTTGACGGCGGCGAGGTCGAGGCTCTTGAAAGCTTCGGCGTAGTCGAAGCCCGGATCCATCGGGTCGGACTTGGAGGAATGCTGCTGCAGCAGGTCGACGCGCAGCTGGTGCGGCCACCAGTCGCGGTTGGTGGTGCCGCCGCCGGCGGTCTGGTGGAAGGGGCACTGCGCCGAGGTCGTTTCTTCTTTCATGGGGATGGATCCTGCTGGTTGATGCGTTGTCGGGGAGGGAAAACGGTATCGGACGACATCGGATTGTGGGGAAGAACGCCGCGCCGGGCGATGCAAGCCGCTCAATTCCACCGATAGCCTGAATAAAACGGAAAGCGCTTTTCGATAGTTGTTTACCCTTACCCAGTCTAGGCAGCGCAGCTTGCCGATTTATGAATGGGATACCGGTTGTTGCACCCCGCCGGCCCGGCCAGGGAAACGCCGCCGGCGCGTTTCCGCGCCGCGATGCCGCGCACGCCGGCGCGCCCTGTTCCGACAGACGCGGGACGGCCCGGTCCGCACCCTGGGCTTCCGATGCGCCACCGGCGCGACCCATCCGCCCGCCGCCGGCCCGATCGTGGCCGGATCCGGAGACACGCCCATGACCGCCACCCCACCCTCCCGCGCGCGACGCCCGAACCGCACCGCGCTGCTCATCATCGACATGATCAGTTCCTGGGACTTCCCCGACGCCGAGGCGCTGCTGCCCGGGGCGGTGCGCGTCACGCCGCGCATCGCGGCGCTCAAGGCCCGCTGCCGGCGCGACGGCGTGCCGGTGATCTACGCCAACGACAACCGCGGGCGCTGGCGCTCGCAGTTCGACCGGCTGGTCGACGACTCGCGCGCCGCCGGCGGCGACGCGGCGCGCATCACCGAGATCCTGTTGCCGGACGACGACGACTACTTCGTCCTCAAGCCCAAGCTCTCGGCCTTCTTCTGCACGCCGCTGGAACTGCTGCTGCGGCACCTGGGCGCGCACCGCCTGGTGGTGACCGGCGTGGCGAGCGACCAGTGCGTGCTGCACACGGTGGCCGACGCGCGGATGCGCGACTTCGACGCGGTCGTCCCGCGCGACTGCGTGGCCTCGCAGGGCGAGGAACGCAACCGCGCGGTGCTGCGCCAGATCGAGGAGACCCACAAGCTCGCCACCACGCCGGGATCGCGCATCCGCCTGGCCGGCGGCCGGCGGCGCGAGGCGGTGGGCAGCACCGTGGGGTGAGGCGGCCTGCCGCCGCGCACCAAGTTCGCCACCGGGCTGGACCATTTGGTCCATCCTGGTTCGCGCGGCGCGCCGCGCGCGTGCGGGGCCGCGGGAATCCGGCGTCCGCGCGCGGTCCTCCGGGGCGGGCCGTTTGGCACGATCCCTGCTGATCGGCCGGCACGACCAACCACCCCAGGGACCCTCCATGATTGCATTCCGCAGCCTCCGACGTCGCGAACTCGCCGGGCTGGCCCTCGGCCTGTCCCTGCCGGCGCTCTGGGGCCGCGCCGGCGCGGCGGAGAAGGTAAAGGTCGCGGGCGTCCATGCCTCGCCGGTGGAGAACGCCTGGAATTCCCGGCTGCACGAAGCCCTGAAGCAGGCCGCGGCCGCCGGCAAGATCGACTACGTGTTCTCCGAGAACGTGTCCAACACCGACTACCCGCGGGTGCTGCGCGAATACGCCCAGTCGGGCGCGAAGCTCATCGTCGGCGAGAGCTACGGCGCGGAGCGCGACGCCCGGGCGGTCGCCAAGGACTACCCCAAGGTCTACTTCCTGATGGGCTCCAGCGCCGGCCCGCAGGGCGAGAACTTCAGCGTGTTCAGCACCCGCAACTACGAGGCGGCCTACCTCGCCGGCATGCTGGCCGGCCACCTCACCAAGACCGGCAAGCTCGGCGCCGTCGGCGGCTTCCCGATCCCCGAGGTCAACCGCCTGATCAACGCGTTCCGCGCGGGCGCCAGCGAGGCCAAGCCCGGGCTGACTTTCCAGAGCGGTTTCATCAACACCTGGTTCGACCCGCCCAAGGCGCAGGAATCGGCCGTGGCGCAGATCGACGGGGGATGCGACATCCTGTTCGGCGAACGCATCGGGACGGCCGACGGCGCGAAGGCGCGGGGCAAGCTGGCGGTCGGCTCGCTGCTCGACTACACGCCGCGCTATCCGGGCACCGTGTTCGCGAACGCGGTCTGGTATTTCGGGCCCACGCTCGACGCGGCCCTGGCCGACGCGGTGGCCGGCCGCCCGGCCGGCAAGGACTACGGCGGCTTCAGCATGATGAAGCAGGGCGGCAACGACGCGCTCTTCGACAAGCAGCTGGTGCCTCCCGCGGCCGTCGAGCAGATGATGGCCCGGCGCGCGGCCATCCGCGCGGGCAGCTTCACCGTCCCCACCAACGACGCTAAGCCCGCCTGAGGCGATGGCCGTCGAAGCGCGCGAGCGCGACTACGTGCAGGCCGACGCCACGGCCCTGGCCGCGGCCGTGGAGCGGGGCGCGGTCGCGCCGCGGACGCTGCTGGAGATCGCCATCGGGCGGGCCCGCCGCCTGCAGCCCGCCTTCGGCGCCTTCAGCCAGTTCGGCGAAGACCTCGCGCGGGCGCAGCTGGCCGCGATGGAGTCCCCCGGAACGGGCCCGCGCGGCCCGTTCCACGGCGTGCCGTTCGCGGTCAAGGACCTCGGCGCGCCGCTGGCCGGCCTGCCGACGCGCGCCGGCTCGCGCGCGCTGGGGCCGGGCACGCCGCCCGACCCGCGCGACGGCGCCCTGGTCGCCCGCCTGCGCGCGGCGGGCTTCGTCCCGTTCGGCAAGACCACCGTGCCCGAGTTCGGGCTCGACCTCGCGAGCGAGCCGGCGGCCGGCCCGGTCTGCCGCAATCCCTGGGCGCCGGGATACGGCGCCGGAGGCTCCTCCGGCGGCGCCGCGGCGGCGGTGGCCGCCGGCATCGTGCCGGTCGCCCACGCCACCGACGCCGGCGGATCCATCCGCATCCCCGCGGCCGCCTGCGGCTTGGTCGGGCTCAAGCCCGGCCGGGGCACGGTGCCCTGCGGACCGGACTACGGCAACGTGTTCGGCGGCCTGGCGTCCGAGTTCGTGCTCAGCCGCAGCGTGCGCGACAGCGCCGCGGTCTGGCGCTGGATCGCCCGCGGCGCGCCGTCCGGCGGGCCCGGTGCGCCCCTGCGCATCGGCCTGCTGCTGGAGGCGCCGCGCGGCGCGGAAGTGGAGGCGCCCTGGCGCGAGGCGGCCGCGCACGCCGCCGGGGCCCTGCGCGCGGCCGGCCACGCGCTGCGGCCGGTCGATCCCGCGCGGCTGCGGCCGGCCTGCGACGACGCCGCCCTCGCCTTCCGGACCTTCGCCTGCCGCGCCGCGGCCGCGGCCGCCGACGCCCTGCGCCCCGCCGAAGCCGACCTGGAGCCGGCCACCTGGGCCGCGGCCCGCCGCGGCCGCGCCCTCTCCGCCCGGGACCACCTCGACGCCGAGATCGCCACCGCCCGCTGCACCGACGACCTGTCCACCTTTTTCCACGCGCAGGGGTTCGACGCGCTGCTGACCCCGTCGCTGGCCGCCGCGCTGCCCGCCGTCGGCGCGCTGCGCGGCGATGGCGACTTCGACCGGCACCTCGCGCGCTTCGACCGCTACGCGCCCTTCGCCGCGGTGGCCAACGCCTCGGGGTGCCCCGCCATCGCGGTGCCGCACGGGCGGGACGCCTCGGGCCGGCCGCTGTCGGTGCAGCTGATGGGCCCGCCCGGCGCCGAGGACCTGCTGCTGGGCCTGGCGGTGTGGCTGGAGGCCCGCCACCCCTGGCAGCGGCTCCCGGACGACCTTCCATGAGCGCTGCGCGATGACCGCTCCGCACACCCCCGCAGCGCCGGCGCCGGTGCCGGCGCTGGCGCTGCACCGCATCACCAAGCGTTTCGGCGACAAGCTCGCCAACGACGGCATCTCGCTGCGGCTGGGCCGCGGCGAGGTGCTGGGCCTGCTCGGCGAGAACGGCGCCGGGAAGACCACCCTGATCAACATCCTGTTCGGCCACTACGTGGCCGACGCGGGCCATGTCGAGGTCTTCGGCGAACGGCTGGCGGCGGGCTCGCCCCGCGCGGCCATCGCCGCCGGCATCGGGCTGGTGCACCAGCATTTCACGCTGGCCGCCAACCTGACCGTGCTCGACAACGTCATGGCCGGGACGCAGTCCCTGCTGCGGCCGGCCTCGTCGCGCCGCGCGGCGCGCGAGGCCCTGCGCGCGCTGGGCGGGCGCTTCGGCCTGGCGGTGGAGCCCGACGCCCGGGTCGCCGGCCTGTCGGTGGGCGAGCGCCAGCGGGTCGAGATCCTCAAGTCGCTCTACCGCGGCGCCCGCATCCTGGTGCTGGACGAGCCGACGGCGGTGCTCACGCCCATCGAGTCCGCCCGCCTGTTCGAGGCGCTGGGACGGATGGCGTCCGAAGGCCTGTCGGTGGTCCTGATCAGCCACAAGCTCGACGAGGTGCTGCGCGTGGCCGACCGGGTCGCCATCCTGCGGGCGGGCCGGATCGTGGCGGAGCGCGAGGCGGCGGCCCTGGACCGCGCCGCGCTGGCCGAGCTGATGGTGGGGCGGCGGGTCGTCCGTCCGGCGCGCGAGCCCCTGCCCGCGGGCGAGCCGGTGCTGCGGCTCGACGCGGTCGAGACGCGCGCCGTCCGGGGCGCGCCGGGACTGCGCGACGCCCGCCTGGTGGTCCGCGCGCGCCAGGTGGTGGCCCTGGTGGGCGTGGCCGGCAACGGCCAGCGGGCGGTGATCGACCTGGCCTGCGGCCTCGCGACGCCCCGCGCCGGGCTGCTGGAGATCAACGGGCGGGCGGTCCGGCGGGCCCGCGCCGCCGGCATGCACGCCGCCGGCGTCGCCCGGATCCCCGAGGACCGGCACGAGGAGGGCGTGGTGGGCGACCTGCGCATCTGGGAGAACGCCATCCTCGAGGACCTCCACGATCCGCGCTTCGTCCGGTGGGGCTGGCTGCGCCTGCGCGCCGCCCGCGAGCATGCCGCGCGGCTCATCGCCGGCTACGACATCCGGGGCTGCGGCCCCGGGCACCGCACCCGGCTGCTGTCGGGCGGCAACATGCAGAAGCTGATCATCGGCCGCGGCCTCGACGCCGGGCCCCGGCTGATCGTCGCCTGCCAACCGACCCGCGGGCTCGACGAGGGAGCGGTGGCCGACACCCATGCCCGCCTGCTGCAGGCGCGCGCCCGGGGCGCCGGCGTACTGCTGGTCACCGAGGACCTGGACGAGGCGCTGGGCCTGGCCGACTGCATCGTCGTGGTCCAGGGCGGACGACTGTCGGAGCCCCTGCCGGGCCCGGACTACGACCTGCGGCGCATCGCGCTGATGATGCTCGGGGAGGCCGGCCATGCGCATTGAACGGCGCGAGCGCCCTTCCGCCCGCCTGGCCGCGCTGGGCGCGCTGGCGGCCTGCCTGCTGATGCTGCTGCTGGGCTCGCTGCTGATCGCCGCCGCCGGCGCGCCGCTGGCCGCGAGCTGGGCGGCGATGGCGCGGGGCGCCTTCGGTTCGCGG
Organism: Xylophilus ampelinus; assembly: GCA_036946225.1. Lineage (GTDB taxonomy): Bacteria > Pseudomonadota > Gammaproteobacteria > Burkholderiales > Burkholderiaceae_C > JAKOND01. The sequence goes on along the minus strand of JAQIJO010000001.1, from coordinate 399,481 downwards.
CTGGCCATCAGCGAGGTGCTCACCCGCAGCACGCCGCTGATCCTGACCGGCCTGGCCTGCGCCGTGGCCTTCCGCGCCCGGCTCTGGAACATCGGCGCCGAGGGGCAGCTCTACGCCGGCGCGCTGGTCGTCGCGGCGCTGGGCAGCGGCTGGCTGGCCGGGCCCGTGTGGCTGCTGGCGCCGGCCCTGCTGCTGGCCGGCGCCCTGGGCGGCGGGCTGTACCTGCTCGGCCCGGCGATGCTGCGGCACTGGGCGAACGTGGACGACGTGGTCACCACCCTGCTGCTGAACTTCGTCATGCTGCTGCTGGTCTCGCTGCTGATCCAGGGGCCGATGCGCGATCCGCTGTCGCTGGGCTGGCCGCAGACCGAGCCGGTGGCCGACGCGGCGATGCTGCCCCGGCTGCTGGCGCAGACGCGGCTGCACGCGGGGCTGCTGATCGCGCTCGGCTGCGCGCTGCTCGCGGCGCTGGTCGAATCGCGCTCGGCGTTCGGCCTGCAACGCCGGGCGGTCGGGCACAACCCGGCCGCGGCGCGCTTCGCCGGCATCTCGACCACGCGCGTCGTCGTCGGGACGGCGCTCGCCTCGGGCGGCCTGGCGGGCCTGGCGGGCGCGGTCGAGGTGATGGGGCTGCGCGGCTACGTCACCGGCGACCTGTCGCCGGGCTTCGGCTACACCGGCGTCATCGTCGCGATGCTGGCCCGGCTCCACCCGGGCGCGGTGCCGCCCGCGGCCTTCCTGGTCGCGGCGGTCTTCGTGGGCGCGGACGCCATGGGCCGCGCCTTCAACGTCCCGAGCTACATCGCCGACGTGATGGTGGCGCTGTCGCTGTTCGCGATGCTCGCCACCACCTTCGTGCTGACCTACCGGATCCGACGATGAGCGATGCCCTCCACATCCTGCTGACCGCGACGCTCTGGGCGGCGGTGCTGCGCATCGCCACGCCGCTGGTCTTCGCCATGCTGGGCGAGCTGATCTGCGAGCGGGCCGGCATCGTCAACCTGGGCATCGAGGGGATCATGACCGTGGGCGCGCTGACCGCCTGGTTCTGCGTGCACGCGGGCTGCGGGCTCTGGACGGCGTGGCTGGTCGCGGCATGCGCGGGCGCCTGCTTCGGCGCCTTCCACGGCGTGTTCTCGGTGTCGATGGCGCAGTCGCAGCACGTCACCGGCCTGGGCGTCACGCTGCTGGCCACCGGGCTGTCCTCCTTCGCCTACCGGGTGGCGGTGCCGGCCCAGTCCTCGCCGCCGACCATCGTCGCCTTCTCGCCGCTCGACATCCCCTGGCTGGGCGGGCCCTTCCTGTCCGCCACCGCGCCGACCTACCTGGCCATCGGGCTGGTGCTGCTGGTGGCCTACGTGCTGCGCTGCACGCCGCTCGGGCTGGCGGTCCGCATGGTCGGCGAGCATCCGCAGGGGGCCGAGGCGCAGGGGATCGACGTGGTGGCGGTGCGCTACGGCTGCCTGATGGTCGGCAGCGCGCTGATGGCGCTCGGCGGCGCCTTCCTGAGCACGGTCGCTTTCAACAGCTTCGTGATCAACATGGTCCAGGGCCGCGGCTGGATGGCCCTGGCGCTGGTGGTCTTCGGCGCCTGGCGCCCCGGCATGGCGCTGCTCGGCGCCCTGCTCTACGCCCTGTTCGACGCCTACCAGCTGCGGCTGCAGACCCTGCTGCCCGGCATCCCCTACCAGCTGTTCCTGATGCTGCCCTACCTGCTGGCCATCGCCGCGATGGTGCCGATGGCGCGGCGGGCCATCGGACCGCACGCGCTGATGGTGCCCTTCGTCAAGGGAGAGCGCTGAAGCTCCCGGCCCGGCCGATCGCGCGGTCCGGCCGGTCGGGGAGGCGGGTGCGGACGGGCGACGCCGCCGGCCAGGACGGCGGCCGCGCGCCCCGCATCGGATCGCCGGCCCGCCGCTTCGCCTGATGACCCCGGCCGAGCGGAACCGGGCGACCCGGTTTACCCTGTCGGCGATCCAAGCCCCGCGATCTGTCCGGCCGGGCGGCCGGGAAGCGCCAGCGTCCCGTTCCCGCCTCCGCGGAAGACACGGGCGGGCGCCGGCCCGGCCACGGCCCGGAACGCCACGGGTCCCGCCAGGCCGCGCGCACCGGCACCCTTTCCGCAGACATCACCATGACCCGCATCGCCGTCATCGATTTCGAGACCACCGGCATCTCGCCCGACCGCGGCGACCGGGCCACCGAGGTCGGCATCGTCCTGCTGGAGGACGGCCGGCCGGTGGACCGCTTCCAGAGCCTGATGAACGCGGGCGTGCGGCTCTCGCCCTTCATCGAGGCCTTCACCGGCATCACCAACGCGATGGTGGCCGCCGCGCCGGACGCGGCGGCGGTGATGGCCGAGGCCGCGCGCTTCGTCGGCGACACGCCGATGGCGGCCCACAACGCCTCCTTCGACCGGAAGTTCTGGCAGGCCGAGCTGGCGCGGGCCGGCGCCGCGGCCGCCCAGCCCTTCGTCTGCACCGTGCTGCTGTCGCGCCGGCTGCATCCGGAGGCGGGCAGCCACAAGCTGACGGCGCTCGGCGCCTTCCACGGCATCGCACCCGCCGGCCGCGCCCACCGCGCGCTGGCCGACGCCGAGATGGCGGCCGCGCTGCTGGCGCGGATGCAAGCGGGCCTGCGCGAGCGCTACCGGGTGCCGCACGCGCACCATGCGCTGCTGGCCCGGGTGCAGGCGGTGCCGCGGCGGGCGGTGCCGGAGGCGGTCCGGCGCTACTTCGAGGAGGCCGGGGACGCCGTCGGCGCCGCGGGACCGGCCGATCCGGGCACGGACGCGGCCGGCGGCGGCGCCACGCCGAACACCTGCGCCAGGTAGGCCAGGAAGGTCGGGTTGTCGCAGAGCGTCTTGCCCGGCGAGTCCGAGAGCTTGGCCACCGACTGGCCGTTGGCGGCGGTGAGCTTCATCACGATGTTGAGCGGCGCGAGGCCCATGTCGTTGGTGAGGTTCGTGCCGATGCCGAAGCCGAGCTGGGTGCGGTCGCCGAAATGCGCGTGCAGCGCCAGGGCGCGCGGGATGTCCAGCCCGTCGGAGAAGACCAGCCGCTTGGCGTGGGCGTCGATGCGCAGCCGCGCGTAGTGCGCCAGCGCCTTCTCGCCCCAGGCCACCGGGTCGCCCGAGTCGTGGCGCAGGCCGTCGAACAGCTTGGCGAAGTAGAGGTCGAAGTCGCGCAGGAAGGCGTCCATGCCGACCACGTCGGTCAGCGCGATGCCCAGGTCGCCCCGGTACTCCTGCACCCAGTCCTCCAGCGCGGCCTTCTGGAAGTCGCGCAGCCGCACGCCCTGCGCCTGGTAGGTCTGCAGGTACTCGTGCGCCATGGTGCCGATCGGCACCAGGCCGAATTCCTTGGCCAGCATCACGTTGGAGGTGCCCTTGAAGTGGTCCGGCGCCTCGGCCGCCAGGGTGCCGACCACCTCGCGCTGCCAGGCGCGGCTGAAGCGCCGCCGCACCCCGAAGTCGAACATCTCGAACGGGTGGCGGCGCGCCGGCGCGGCGCGCTGGTCGCGCAGCAGCGCGACCTTGCCCGCGAGCCGGCGCCGTCCCTCGGCCAGCGCGGTGCCGGCGTCCTCGCCGCGGAAGTACAGCTCGTTGACGATGGCGAGCACGGGGATCTCGAAGCCCATCACGTGCACCTGCGGCCCGGCGGCCTGGATGCGCAGCGCGTCGCCCTCGGCCCGCACGCGGATGAATTCGCGCTGGAAGCGGAAGATGCGCAGGTAGTCCACGAAGTCGCTGCGCAGGAAGCGCAGGCCGCGCAGGTAGGCCAGCTCGTCGGGTCGCACGCGCAGGCTGCAGAGGTGGTCCAGTTCGGCGTCCACCGCGCGCGCCAGGTCGGCCAGCGGCCGCCCGGGCGCGTTGCGGCACACGAAGGTGTACTGCGCCTCGGTCTGCGGATGGCGGTGCAGCATCGCCTGCCACATGGTGAACTTGTAGAGGTCGGTGTCGAGCAGCGAATCGATGACGGGCGGCATGGCGGGATCCTGGGAGGCGTCCCGCGACGCGGGACGAAAAGGCGGACGGGACGGGACCGGGCAGGGCTTGCGGCGCCGGCCGCTCAGGCGCGCCCGCGCAGCTCCGCGGCGAAGGCCGCGGCGGTGGCGGCGCGGGTGCGCACCGGGCCGGAGGCGCCGCCCGCGCGCATCGCGGCGGCGAAGGCCTCGCCCTCGGCCGCGAAGCCGGCCACCGGGCTGGTGCAGTCGGCCAGCAGCACCACCTCGCCGTCCCAGCCGGCCGGCAGGTTCGCCAGCAGGTCCTCGACCGTGGCGCGCACGCAGTGGCTGGCGGCCTCGCCCGCGACGGCGATGGTGCGGGCCTCGGCCAGCCGCGCGACCAGGCCGCGGTCGAGCAGGGTCTCGGGCGCGGCGGCATCGGGCACTTCGGCCTGCAGGGCGCTGTAGTGCTCGGTCCAGGGGTTGGTGCCTTTCGGCACCAGGCGCACCGCGCCGCCCGCGGCGGCGCGGGCGTCCTCCCAGCGGTGGCAGGCGGCGAGCACCGCCGGATGCACCCCGTGGCCCCAGGTGCCGATCTCGCAGTGCACCGGCCAGACCATCAGCCGGTAGCGGCCGCGCGCCTCCAGCGCCTCGGCGTAGGCGATCGCGCGGTCCCGCGCGGCGGGGTCGCGCGGCCGCCAGCCGCCGGCCCGCAGCGACGCCGCCGACAGGGCGGTGAAGGGCGGCACCGGCGCGCCGTCGGCGTCCTGCCAGAAGGTCGGGTGGGCGATGTCGAGCCGCTGGTGCGAGTCCAGGGTGACGGTGACCGCGCCGATCCACGGCGCCGCCGCGTCGATGAATCCGGCGAGGCGCAGCATGTCCGCGTGCGCGCCGGCCACCGGCAGCGCGGGCGCGACCGGCGGCAGGCCGGGCGGCGCGGGCGGCACCCAGGCCGCGGGCAGGTCGCAGAAGTCGTTCTGCGGATCGATCACCAGCAGGTGGAGGGGAATGCGTTCCATGGTGGGCTCCGGGTCGGGGTGCGGTGCGGTGCGGTGCGGTGCGGTGCGGTGCGGTGCGGTGCGGTGCGGTGCGGTGCGGTGCGGTGCGGTGCGGTGCGGTTTTATTCTTACTGTACGACTAATGTTTGTCGTATAGTAAGAATTAATTTCCCGTCCGTCGAGCGGGCCGGCCGCGCGGGCCTTCCGCGCCGGCCTTCCCGGCATCCGTTGCCCGCCATGCAGAACGCCCCTCCGCCTCCCGCGCCCGACGACGGCGCCCTGCGCTTCCCGCGTCCGCTCGCCACGGTGGACGTGGCGATCTTCTCGGTGGTCGCGTCGCGGCTCGCGGTGCTGCTGGCGCGCCGCCCCGACGCCCCGGACGAACCCTTCCCCGGACGCTGGTCGCTGCCCGGCGGCTTCGTGGACGTGGCGCGCGACGCCTCGCTGGAGGCCTGCGCGCTGCGCAAGCTGCGCGAGAAGACCGGCGTGCGCGCGCCCTACCTGGAGCAGCTCGGCAGCTGGGGCGACGCCCGGCGCGACCCGCGCGGCTGGTGCGCGACCCATGTGTATTTCGCGCTGGTCCCGCCGCCCGACGGCGCGCGCCCCGGGGCGGCCGCAGGGGCCGGCGTCGGCTGGTTCGCGCTCGACGACGCCGGCCGCAAGCGCCTGGCCTTCGACCACGCCCGGCTGCTCGACGCGGCCGTCGCGCGGCTGCGCGGCAAGGCCGAGTACACCTCGCTGCCGGCCTTCCTGCTGGCGCCCGGCTTCACCCTGCCGGAGCTGCAGCAGGCCTACGAGACGGTGCTGGGCCGGCCGCTGGACCGCAGCGCCTTCCGCAAGCGCATGCTCGACGCCGGCTTCCTGGAAGCCTCCGGCCGCGTCGCGGGCGGCCCGGGCCGGCCCGCGACGGCCTACCGGCTGCGCGATGTTGCAAGGCCCGCCGCGTTTCCGCGTACCTTCCGTTCAGGAGAGTGACAGGAAACGGCGGCACCGTGGCGGCGAACGCGTCGCGGCATCCGCCGCCCGTCCGGCCCGCGCCCGCGCTTCCCCCGATCCGCCCGCCTGCCTCCCGCCCCGACGCTTCCCGCCATCCCGGTGCCGACCGCGCACCGCCGTCCCAGGAAAACCCATGACCGCCGCCACCGCCGACACCGCCCCGCTGCCCTTCTCCAACCCCTACCGCCACGGCTTCGCCCGGCTGTCGGTGGCGGTGCCGCGCAACCGCGTGGCCGATCCGGTGTTCAACGCCGCGGAGACGATCGCGCTCTACCGCGAGGCGGCGGACCAGGGCGCGGCGGTGGTGGCCTTCCCCGAGCTGGGCCTGTCGGCCTACACCTGCGACGACCTGTTCCACCAGGCCGCGCTGCTCGACGCCTGCGAGACCGCGCTGCGCGAGGTGGCGGAGGCCTCGCGCGGCATCGGCGCGGTGGCCATCGTCGGCCTGCCGCTGCGGGTGGACCACCGGCTCTTCAACTGCGCCGCGGTGGTGGCCGGCGGGCGGGTGCTGGGCGTGCTGCCCAAGACCTACCTGCCGAACTACGGCGAGTTCTACGAGGCGCGCCAGTTCAACGGCGCCGGCGCCGCGCTCTCCACCGCGATCTCCGTGGCCGGCCAGGACGGCGTGCCCTTCGGCACCGACCTGCTGTTCCAGGCGCGGCAGCTGCCGCTGCTGAAGATCCACGTCGAGATCTGCGAGGACGTCTGGGTGCCCATCCCGCCGAGCAGCTACGCGGCGCTGGCGGGCGCGACGGTGCTGGTGAACCTGTCGGCCTCCAACATCACCATCGGCAAGTCCGACTACCGCCACCGGCTGGTGGGCATCCAGTCGGCGCGCTGCCTGGCGGCCTACCTGTACTCCTCGGCCGGCATCGGCGAATCGACCACCGACCTCGCCTGGGACGGCCAGGCGCTGATCTACGAGAGCGGCGAGCTGCTGGCCGAGAGCGAGCGCTTCTCCAACCGCTCCCACCTGATCTGCGCCGACGCCGACCTGGAGCGGGTCTCGCGCGAGCGCATGCGCCAGGGCACCTTCGGCGACGCGGTCGAGAAGCACCGCGCGGCGCTGTCCGGCTGGCGCACCGTCGCCTTCGACCTCGCCCCGCCGCGGTCGGTGCCGGGCGGCCTGCTGCGCCGGGTGGAGCGCTTCCCCTACGTGCCCGCCGACGCCGCCAGCCGCGACGAGCGCTGCCGCGAGACCTTCAACATCCAGGTGCAGGCGCTGGTGCAGCGGCTGGAGGCGAGCCGGATCGGCAAGGTGGTGATCGGCGTCTCGGGCGGGCTGGACTCGACCCACGCGCTGCTGGTGCTGGCCCAGGCGATGGACCGGCTGGGGCTGCCGCGCAGCCACATCCTGGGCTTCACCATGCCGGGCTTCGCGACCAGCGGCCGCACGCTGGCGCAGTCGCACCGGCTGATGGCGGCCATCGGCTGCACCGCCCGCGAGATCGACATCCGCCCGAGCTGCGCCCAGATGCTGGCCGACCTCGGCCACCCCTACGGCCGCGGCGAGCCGGTCTACGACATCACCTTCGAGAACGTGCAGGCCGGCGAGCGCACCAGCCACCTGTTCCGGCTGGCCAACTTCCACGGCGCGATCGTGGCGGGCACCGGCGACCTGTCGGAGCTGGCGCTGGGCTGGTGCACCTACGGCGTGGGCGACCACATGTCGCACTACAACGTCAACGCCTCGGTGCCCAAGACGCTGATCAAGCACCTGGTGGGCTGGGTGGCGCAGCAGGGCATGCTGGGCGAGGACGGCAGCGCGGTGCTGCGCGCCATCCTGGAGACCGAGGTCAGCCCGGAGCTGGTGCCGACCGCGGAGAATTCCACGACCGGATCGGCCCCCAGCCAGGATTCCGCCTCGGCCGGCAGCTCCGAAAACGATAGCAAGCAAGCGGCCGCCCAGCCCGGCCAGCGGACCGAGGACACCATCGGCCCCTACGAGCTGCAGGACTTCCACCTCTACTACACGCTGCGCTACGGCTACCGGCCGAGCAAGGTGGCCTTCCTGTCGCACGCGGCCTGGGGCGACCGCGAACGCGGCCACTGGCCCGAGGGGCTGCCGGCGCACAACCAGTACGCGCTGGCCGAGATCAAGAAGCACCTGGGCACCTTCTGTTGGCGCTTCTTCCAGACCAGCCAGTTCAAGCGCTCCTGCGTGCCGAACGCGCCCAAGGTCGGCTCGGGCGGCTCGCTCTCGCCGCGCGGCGACTGGCGCGCGCCGAGCGACGCCGAGGCGGCGGTGTGGATGGCCGACCTGGCCCGCATCCCGGACGACGCCGGCGCGACCTGAGCGGCGGCTCCCGGGCCGTCCCGCAACGGGCGCGCGCCGCCCGTCCGGACCGGTCGCGGGCGCGATCCCGGCCTGGCGCGCGTGGATCCTCGGCTCGGTGCTACTGAAATCGCAGCGGAACGTCCGCCCGCCCCGGCGGCGGGCGCGCGGCTCAGCCCAGCACCACCCGGTTCTTGCCCGCGCGCTTGGCCAGGTACATGGCCTGGTCGGCGCGCGCCAGGGCGTCGCAGCCCTCCTCGGCGGCGGCCAGCTGGGCGATGCCGGCGCTGAAGGTGATCAGCACCTTCTCGCCGCCTTGCAGGAAGAAGCGCTTGGTCAGCTCGCGCTGCATGCGCTGCATGGCCTGCACGCCGTCGTCGGCCAGGGTGTCGGGCAGCAGCACCACGAATTCCTCGCCCCCGTAGCGCGCCAGCTGGTCCTGCGGCCGCATCGACTCGCGCGCGACCTGTGCCAGGTGCGCCAGCGCGGCGTCGCCGGCCGCGTGGCCCAGGCGGTCGTTGAGCTTCTTGAAGTTGTCGATGTCCAGCAGCGCCAGGCACAGCGGGGTGTCGAGCCGGCGGGCGCGGGCGATCTCGCGCACGATCGCCTCGTCGAGGCCCTTGCGGTTCAGGGCCCCGGTCAGGGTGTCGTGGCGGGCCTCGGCGCTGGCGCGGTCGAGTGCCTGCTGCAGCTGCCCGACCGCGGCCTGGGCCTGCTCGGCCTGCTCCTGGATCGCGACCAGGTCGTCGCGGTGGCGCCGGCTGTCGAGCGCCATCGCGCGGGTGGCGGCGATGACCTCCTGCAGCACCGGCGCGATCTCGTCGATGCTGCCGGCGCGGCCGAGCTGCTCGGCGCAGTGCTCGATCTTCTCCTGGTAGACGCCGCTCTCCTCGCTCATCGCCGACAGGCGCTCCAGGAAGACGGCGAGCATGCGCTTCATCTGCTCCTGCGCCTCGACGCTGCGCGCCTTGGCCTCGGACTGCTTGAACAGCACGTCCTTGAGCCGCGCCTGCAGGTCGTCCAGCCGGCGCAGCGACAGGGGCGGCGTGGCCGCGGCGGTCAGCGCCTCGACCTGGCCCTTGAGCCAGCGCTCGTCCACGCTCAGCTCGCCGATGTTGCGCAGCACCAGGTTGAGCGCCTCCAGCAGGCTCGCGCGGATCGCGCCCTGCTCCTCGGCGTTGAAGGACAGGCGCAGCGCGAAATTCGACAGCATCGGCCGCAGCACGCCGGCGTCGGGCGCCGGCTGGCGCAGGTAGTGCAGCAGCTGCAGCGCCTGGTCGCGCAGGCGGGTGTCGTCGAAGGCGACCGCGTCCACCGTGTACTCGACCATCCGCGCCACTTGCTCCAGCATCGACTGCTGCAGCCGGTTGTCAGCAGGCTCGGATGCGGCGGCCGGCTCGCCGGCGGGCGCGCCCAGGCCCAGGTTCGCGTAGCCGATCAGGGTGCGCTGCAGCAGCGGCCAGCTGCGCTCGTCCAGCGCGGCCTCGAACTGCTCCAGCAGCCGTTTCTGCGGCGGGGTCTGCGCCGGCAGCAGCCGGGCGATTTGCCGCAGCGAGGTGTCCGGGAACGGCGCCGCCTGGTGCTTGATCCCGGCCAGTTCCTCGTACAGCGCCCGGTAGTTGTCCGGGGTGGGGGTCAGCCGACGGGCGGCCAGCAGCTTGAAGGTGTCGCGCGCGATTTCGGAAGGGGAGCGATCGGACATGGCGCAGCCGGCCGGGGCGTGGGTCAGTGGGGGGAGGCCGACGAGTGTGCCAGAGCGCGGGCATCGGAGCATGAAGCCCCGAGCGGGCGGGCCCGCCCCGCACCGCGGCCGCGGCCGGCGGATCCGGGGCCCCTTCCTGCGGCCGCCAGGGGCGCCGGCTGTCACGGGAAACCGGCGCGGCTCGCGGATACTGCCCGCCCCACCCTCCGCAGGACCCGCCCCATGGAATTCGAGCTCAAGTTCCAGATCCCCGCCGACCGCTGGGCCGCCGTCGAAGCCGAACTGCGCCGCGGCGGACCGGTGACCCGCACCCGGCTCCAGGCCCGCTACTTCGACACCGCCGACGGCCGGCTGGCCGCCCGCGGCATCGTGCTGCGGCTGCGCAAGGAGGGCGCGCGCTGGGTGCAGACCGCCAAGGCGGCCGGCGACGGGCTGCTGGCGCGCCACGAGCACGAGGTGGACCTGGGCTTCGCCGACCGCCGCCGGCCGCCGGCGCCCGACCTGCGCCGCCACGACGGCACGCCGCTGGCCGCGCGGCTGGCCGCGGCCCTCGGCCTGCCGGCCCCGGACGACCGGCCCGCCGCCGGCGGCGCGTCCGGCGCGGACCCCGCACCGCCTGCGCTGGTCGAGACCTTCGCCACCGACATCTGGCGCCTGGCCCGCCAGGACGCGCTCGCCGACGGCGCCCGGGCCGAACTCGCGCTGGACAAGGGCACGGTGCACGCCGGCAGCGGCGCCGCGCGGCGCAGCACCCCGATCCAGGAACTGGAAATCGAACACAAGGGCGGCCCGGTCGGTCCGCTGGTGGAGGCCGCCGGCGGCTGGGCCGCGCGCCACGGCCTGTGGCTGAGCACGGTGACCAAGTCCGCGCACGGCGAGCGCCTGGCGCGCGCGCTGCAGGGCGACGAGGCGCCGGCCGCCGCCGTCCACGCCCGCCCGCCCGCCTTCGGCCACCGCCCCGGCGGCAGCCGCATCCTGCGGGCCGCCGTCGAGGCCTGCCTGGCCCAGGTGCTGCCCAACGCCAGCGAGGTCGCCGCCGGCAGCGCCGACGCCGACCAGATCCACCAGCTGCGCGTCGGGCTGCGGCGCCTGCGCACCGCGCTGCGCGAGCTGGGCCGGCTGCACGCCGGCGCGCCGCCACTGGACGCCGGGGGCGAGGCCGCCCTGGCGGCCGCCTTCCGCGCCCTGGGCGCCCGCCGCGACCACGACAACCTGCGCGAGGACACCCAGCCCGTCCTGCAGGCCGCCGGCGGGCCGCCGGTGGAGATCGGCGCCGCGGCCGGCGACGCTGCCGCGACGCCGCCCGGCGAGGCGGTGCGGGCGCCTGCGCTGCAGGCCGCCCTGCTGGCGCTGATCGGCTTCGTGGCGGCCGATCCCGGCGACGCGCGCGACGGCGACGGCGACGGCGCGGACGCGTCCGGCGCGCCGCCAGAGATGCGCCACAGCGCGGCCCGGCGCCGCCTGCGCAAGCGCCTGCGCCGGCTGCGCGCGGGCATCGCGCACGACGCCGAGCGCTTCGACGACCTCGACACCGAGACGCAGCACGGGCTGCGCAAGCGGCTCAAGCGCCTGCGCTACCTGGCCGAATTCGTCGCGCCGCTGTTCGACGCCAAGCGCGCCGACCGCTTCCTGCGCCGCATCAAGCCCGCGCTCGACGCCCTCGGCCGCCAGCAGGACGCGGCCACCGCGATCGAAGGCTATCGCCGGGCCGCGGCCGCCGACCCGCACGCCTGGTTCGGCGTCGGCTGGCTCTCGGCCCGCCAGCCCGACGCCGCGCGGGATTCCGGGCGCGCCCTGCGCGCGGCGATGCGCGCCGCGCCGTTCTGGAAGCGCGGCCGCGGTTGAAGCCGGCGGGCGGGCGGCCCGCCCGGCAATCGGGGGGCCGCGCCGGCCGGCGCGGACGTTCACGTTTGTAGGGAACGCAAGCCGACGTATCCGTACGGTGCGGACGCTCACGGCTTGTAGCTTCGGTTACGGCGCGGGCGCGGCGCGGCGCGGAAAAGCCGGCCTGCGCCCCGTACATTCCCGCCGTTTTCAAGCCCCGCCGAGCGCGCGATCTGCACGGTTCCGGGGCTGCTTTTCCGCCCATCGGAACCGCCGGTGGTTCCTAGACTTCGCACCACGGTCCGGCTGCATGCCGGCGCCGTCCGAGCATCCTGCCGTCGATGCCGCCGCGCCCCCGGGCCCGGCCGGAAGCGATGACGCGATGGATGCACCCGGCTCCTGCGGAGTCTTCCCTTCATCCGTCCAACCGATTCCCATGCCCTTCCGCTCGTCCCCGCGCGCCCTGCGCTCGCCTTCCGCATCCCTCGCTTCCCTGCTCCTGCTGTCCCTCGGCCTGCCGGCCGCCGCCGCGACCCTGTCGGTCGGCCCCGGCAAGGCCTACGCCACGCCCTGCCAGGCCCTGACCCGGGCGGCCGCCGGCGACGTGGTGGAGATCGACGCCGCCGGCACCTACTCCGGCGACGTCTGCGCCTTCTACGCCAACGACCTGACCATCCGCGGCGTCAACGGCCGCCCCAAGATCGACGCCGCCGGCAAGAACGCCAACGGCAAGGGCATCTGGGTGGTCGGCGGCACCCGCACCACCATCGACAACGTCGAGATGTACGGCGCCAAGGTGCCCGACCAGAACGGCGCCGCGCTGCGCCTCGACGGCAAGCACCTGACGCTGCGCAACAGCCACCTCCACCACAACGAGAACGGCATCCTCACCAACAACGACGGCGTCTCCGACATCGTCGTCGAGGACACCGAGTTCGGCTTCAACGGCTACGGCGACGGCTACTCGCACAACCTCTACGTCGGCAAGGTCAACAGCCTGGTCTTCCGCTACAACTTCTCGCACGACGCCAACGTCGGCCACAACCTGAAGTCGCGCGCCAACACCAACACCATCGCCTACAACCGCTTCTCCAGCAGCACCGGCAAGCCGAGCTACGAGATCGACCTGCCCAACGCCGGCACCTCGGTCATCCTGGGCAACGTGATCCACCAGCCGGCCGACAACAACAACCCCGGCCTGGTGGCCTACGGCATGGAGGGCGCCTCCAACGCCGGCAAGGACCTCTACGTGGTGAACAACACCTTCATCAACGACCGCAGCTCGGGCGGCACCTTCCTGCTGGTCGGCTCCGGCGTGACGACGCCGGTGCTGGCCCAGAACAACCTGTTCGTCGGCACCGGCACCTTCTCGACCCAGGGCGCGACCGTCGACCGCAGCAACCTCAAGGTCGCCTCCTACGCCTTCGTAGACCGCGCCGGCTTCGACCTGCGCCCGGCGTCCGGCAGTCCGGCGGTGGACGCCGGCACCGACGCCGGCGCCACCGCGGCCGGCGCGTCCCTGGCGGCCACGCAGGAGTACCTGCCGACCGCCCTGTTCCGCAGCCGCGCGGTGTCCGGCCGTATCGACATCGGCGCCTACGAGAGCGGCTCGGCCGCGCTCACCTCCGGCGGCGGCAGTTCCGGCAACAACGGCAACGGCAACGGGGGCAGCAACGGCAACGGCAATGGCTCCGGATCCGGCAACAGCGTGAGCGACGGCAGCTGGACCCCGTGCGCCGCCGAGAACGGCACCTGCGCCGTCTCCGGCATGCGCACCGTGCGCTACGGCGCCAACGGCAAGTACGTCTACAAGACGGCGATGGGCAACGTCGCCTGCAACAACGCCACCTTCGGCGATCCGGCCATGGGCGTGGTCAAGTCCTGCGCGGTGGACGCCTCGGCCGCCGCGGTGCAGACCTGGAGCTACTGCGCCGGCGAGAACGGCAGCTGCGCCGTCTCCGGCACCCGCCAGGTGCGCTACGGCGCCGGCGGCCGCTACGCCTACAAGACGGTGACCGGCGGCGTCAGCTGCAGCAACGCGGTCTTCGGCGACCCGGCCGTCGGCGTGGTCAAGGCCTGCGAAGCGTCGAGCTGACGCGGGCGCCGGCCCCGCGCCGGCCGGCCGGGCCTTGAAGCCGGCCCCGGGCGGGCGCATCTGGCGGAGAGCTGCCCGCCCCGGGCATCCCGCCTGGATCCCGATGCGCCGCTCCCTGCTCCCCTTCCTCTCCCTCCTACTGCACGCCTACGTGGCCGTGCGCCTGCTGCCGCCGCTGGCCTCCTGGCCCGCGGCGGCAGCGCCTTCGGCGGCCGGCCCCGCGGTCGCCGCGCTCCTGCTCGCGGCGCTGGCGCTGTCGACCTGGTACATGCCGATGGGCCTGGGGCCGGGATCGCGCCGCATCGCGGCCAGCGGCCGGCGCGCCTGGATCGGTTGGCTGGGCATGGGCCTCTTCTCCTCGCTGCTGGTGCTCACCGGCCTGCGCGACCTGGTGCTGGTGTCGGCCCGGGTGACCGAGATGCTGCAACCCGGCGCGGTGCCCTGGGAGGCGCTGTCGCGCTGGAGCGCGCTCGCCGTCGCGCTGCTGGCGGCAGCCGACACCGCGCGGGGTTTCGCCAACGCCCGGCGCACCGCGCGGGTGGTGCGGGTGGACGTGCCGATCCGCAGCCTGCCCGCCGCGCTGGAGGGCTTCCGCATCGCGCAGCTCAGCGACATCCACGTCGGCCCGACCATCCGGGGCGGCTACCTCGCGCGCATCGTGGGCGCGGTCAACCGGCTCGACGCCGACATGGTGGCCATCACCGGCGACCTGGTCGACGGCAGCGTGCCGGAGCTGGCGACCCACGTCGCGCCGCTGGCCGGGCTGTCCTCCCGCCACGGCAGCTTCTTCGTCACCGGCAACCACGAGTACTACGCCGGCGCCCACGCCTGGATCGCCGAGCTGCGGCGGCTGGGCGTGCGGGTGCTGCTCGACAGCCATGTGGTGCTGCGGCACGGGCCGGACGGCGACGCGGAGGGGGACGGCGGCCGCGCCGCACGCCTGGTGGTGGCCGGCGTGGCCGACTTCGGCGCGGCGCACTTCGACCCCGCCCACCGCAGCGACCCGCACCGGGCCCTGGAGGGCGCCCCGGCGGACGCCGGACTGCGCCTGCTGCTGGCCCACCAGCCGCGCAGCGCCCCGGCGGCGGCCGACGCGGGCTTCGACCTGCAGCTCTCGGGCCACACCCACGGCGGGCAGTTCCTGCCCTGGAACCTGTTCGTGCCCCTGCAGCAGCCCTTCGTGGCCGGGCTGCACCGGCTGCGCGGCATGTGGGTCTACGTGAGCCGCGGCACCGGTTACTGGGGCCCGCCGAAGCGCTTCGGCGCCCCGTCCGAGATCACGCTGCTGCGGCTGGTGCGCGGCTGAGCCCGCCCGCGCGCGCCGGCCTCATCACAGCCGGGCCAGCAGTTCGGTCTTCTTGGCGGCAAATTCCTCGGCGCTGAGGATGCCCCGGGCCTGCAGGTCGGCCAGCTTCTCCAGCAGGCCGAGGACGCGGTCCGGGTCGTGCGACAGGGCGGACGCGGCGGCGGCCGGGACGGCAGCGGCGCGGGCGGCCGGCGCATCGCCGGGGACCGGCGCGGCCGGGTCCGGATGCGACGGATGCCCGGCGTGCGCCGCGCCCGTCCGGGACGGCTGCGCACCGGACGGGTCCGGGACCGGCGACTGGCCCGAGGCCGTGGCGTGCGCCCGCCGCGGCGCCGGCGCGTGCGCCGTGTCGGCCGCCGGCGCGGGCTCCGCCTCGCGGCGCCGTTCGGGCGGCTCGGGCACCACCGGCAGTCGCGCCAGGTCCAGGGGCCCGTGCTGGCTCGCGAAGGCCAGGCCGCCGGCCACGCCCTGCTGCTGGGAGACGCCGCCGATGCGGTGCTCGCCGGTGTCGTAGACGGTGCGCCGGCCGCCGGACTCGACCACCAGGCGGCGCGCCTCCGGGAACCAGGCGTAGCGCATTCCGTCCTGCGCGCCGGAGCTGGCCGGTCCGCCCAGCCCTGCCGGCCACCAGGCGTCCCGGGAAGGCCCGGCGGGCCGGATGCCGGGGCCGGGGCCGCCCGGCGCGTCCTGCGGCCCTCCACGGGCGTCCGCGGGGCCTTCCCGCGGCACCGGCGGCGCGGAGCCGTCGGCGCTTCCGGGATGCGCGCTCCCGGCCTCCGCCGCGCCGGCCGCGCGGTGGATTCCGGCCAACTCGTCGCAGAGGGCCGCCACCCGTCGCTGCAGCCGCCCCTCGAACATGGACGACACCATGGTCATGCCGCCCTGCATCCACTGGCCGGCGCCGCCGAACTCCGGATGGTCGAACTGCGCCATCCGGCCGCCGCCCCGGACCAGGGCCGCCCAGAGCTGATCGACCGCGTCGGCGCTGAAGCCGTGGCGCCGCGCCACGCCGTGGACCGCGTCGGCGATGGCGGATGCCGGGGCGGGCGAAGAAGGGAGGTGCGTGTCGCGGTCGGTCATGGGAAGGCTCTGCGGATGGAAAGGGGCGCCGGGCAGGGGCCGCGGCATGCCCGGGAGCAATGGTGACGCGGGGCAGGCGAGCATGCGGCTACAGGATGTTCCGCATTCCGTCAATTGCATATCCCTGTGGATATTCGTTGGATTGCAGGTTTCAGCTCATAGGGATTATCTATCCGCTGTAACAACGCCGGTTTCCGGCGATTCCCGGTCGCATCCAGAAGTACCGCTGGCGGCGCTGTTTCCCCCAGCCTTCGCGGATCGCGATCGGAGGCGCCTGGAGCGCAGCCGGCCGATTTTCCGGAAGCCATCGCGGCGCGCGACGGGCCTTCCGGTTTTCCTTTATTCAAATTATTTTGAATAGTCGTAGTAGTAAGGGTCCGCCTTCGCTGTGGACAAGGCAGGATTGCCCTGCCGGGCTGCGGACATCGCGGATGGAGAAGGCTGTGCGCCGGAATGCGCCGGCGGCGCGCGCCATTGGGCACAACCACGGCCGCCGGCGATTTTCTGTGGACAAATCGCCGGTTCGCGGGAAGTTATCCCCAGATTTTCGCCGCGGGATTATCGCGGCCCTGGAAATGCTGCGATCCGGGGCAGGATGGGAAGGTTTTGCGCCGAAAAAATTATGCACATGCGGGCGATCGAAAATGCCCGAAAAAATTCGATCGGCCTGCGGCCGATAGCCTTCCCGCCCTGCGCGCGTCAGGCTGGGAAAACCCCTGTTTCCGCTTGCGCGCCAGGCAGTTGAGACCCTATGCCCAGGCGGGCTGCAGCCGCGGGATCAGCGCAGCGCGGCCTGGGACAAATCGGCCGCCATCGTGCCCGCTGTGGGCAAGTGCAGGCTTGTCCCGCGGCTATCCACCGGAAATCCCGAGGCCCCGGCGGTGCCCGCTGACGCCATCGCGGACGGCGCCGGCGCGGCGTAGGCGGCCGCCATGCGCAGGTCGGCCAGCCAGCCCGCGTAGGCCTGCGCGCGCGCGGCCGGATCGGCGCGCAGCAGGGCGGCGGGATGCAGCGTCACCAGCACCGGCCGGCCCGCGTCGTCCTGCAGCCACTGCCCGCGCGCCGAGCCGACGGCCACCGGCCTGCCGAGCACCGCGCGGGCGGCGGTGGCGCCGAGCGCGACCACGGCCTCGGGCCGCACCAGGCGCAGCTCGTCCTCCAGCCAGGGGCGGCAGGCGGCGATCTCCGACGCCACGGGCGACCGGTGGATGCGGCGCCGTCCCTGCACCTCGAACTTGAAGTGCTTGACCGCGTTGGTCAGGTAGAGCGCGGTGCGGTCCCACCCCAGCTGGCGCAGCGCCCGGTCGAGCAGCTGGCCCGCGGGGCCGACGAAGGGCCGGCCGCGCAGGTCCTCCTGGTCGCCCGGCTGCTCGCCGACCAGCGCCAGCCGCGCGCGCGCCGGGCCTTCGCCCGGCACCGCGCGGGTGGCGCAGTCGCCGATGCCGCAGCCGCGGCAGCGCTCGGCCGCCTCGCGCACCGCCATCAGGCTGTCCGGGCGCGCGCGGTGCAGCGCGAGGGCCGGCGCCTGGCGGCCCGCAGGCTCGTCCCCAGGCTTGTCCGCCGGGGCGGCCGGGGCCTGCGGGATGCGGCGCGCCGGCACCGTCGGGCCGCGCTCCAGCATGCGGCCGGTGCGCTCGGCCGCGCGCGCCGCCAGCGGCGCGATCAGCGCGGCCTCGGGTAGGCCGTGCCAGTAGCGGCGCGGCATCTCGCGCTGCATCGCGGCCAGCTTGAGCCGGGCGGGGTTGAAGATATGGGCGTAGTAGGTCAGCCAGAGCGCTTCGCCGGCATCGGCGGGCGGCGCGTCGCGGCGGGAGGCGCCGGGGCCGATCTCCAGCCGTGCGCCGTCCCAGCGCAGGCTGCGGTCGGGGGTGAGGATGGCCCAGCGCATGCCGGTGAAGCGCCGCACGAAGAAGGGCGCCACCGCGGCGGCGATGTGGTGCGCCGGCTCGAACCAGGCGACGTGCAGCAGGCCGTCGCCGTCGGCCGCGGCGGGCGCCGCAGCGCCGACGGGGAGGGGGGCCGGCGGATGCAGGGTGCGGAAGCGCACGAAGGCCTTCATCTTGTGCATGTCGCGGCGCACCGCGCGCGCCATCTGCAGCGCGAGCATGCGGTCGGCGTCGAGCGGGTCGCGGCGCAGCCCGGGCTCGTGCACCAGCCGCCATAGCAGCCGGTAGAGCAGGCCGAAACGTCCCGGGTCGCGGTGCAGGATCACCAGGCGGCACAGCAGCAGGAAGGCCGGCGGCACCCGGGCGGCGGCCTCGGCGCCGGCGGCCGCGCCCGGGACGGCCGCAGCGGGCGGCGGCGGGGCCGACGCGGCGCCGACCGGATCGCCCAGCAGGTCGACCGCGAACGGGTCCGGGGAGGCGTCGCCGCCGGTCGCCGCATCGACCGCGTCCTCCGGCGCCCCGTCCGCCGCCGCGCCGGCGAACAGGTCCGGCGCGGCGAACAGGTCGGGATTGACCGCGTCGGCCACGTGCCACTGCACCTGCGCGGGCGGGACGCCGGCCTGCAGCAGCGCGCGCGCCTCGCGGCGGAAGGCCTCCAGGTCGGTCGCGCCGGGCAGCAGCACGACGGTCCGGCCGGCGGCGACCGGCAGCACCGTCGCGGTCGCGGGACCGGAGGCGCGGCGCAGCGCGGCGGAGCGGGTCGGGGAACGGAGCGATCGGTGGGGCATGGGCGTCCTGGCTTCCGGAGGGCGGAGGGGCGTTTTCGGGGGCGGGGGGCGTGCGGCGGTCGGTGGGTGCGTCGGGGGCGGCAGGGGGCCGGGAAGGGATGGGGAGCGGTCGGGGAAGGCGGGGCGGTCGCGGGTCGCGGCGGCGGTCGGGCTCAGGCGGCGAACAGCTCGGCCTGCGCCGGCGGGGGAGCGAGTCGGCGGGCCAGCCGTTCGCTGTCGAGCAGGCTGCCGGGCCGGTGGCCGTCGGCCACGACGAAGGGCAGCACCCGCGCGAGCGGCACCCGCATCCGGCCCAGGTCGTCGGCGTGCACCCGGCGCACCTGGCGCGCGGCGACCAGCTTGTCGACCGAGGCCACGCCCAGGCCGGGCACCCGCAGCAGCATCTCGCGCGGGGCGCGGTTGAGGTCCACCGGGAAGCGGCCGCGGTGCGCCAGCGCCCAGGCGAGCTTGGGGTCCATGTCGAGCGGCAGCATCGCCCGGCCGTCGGCACCGGGGGCCGGCGCGATCTCGTCGTGGCCGAAGCCGTAGAAGCGCATCAGCCAGTCGGCCTGGTAGAGCCGGTGCTCGCGGACCAGCGGCGCGGCCGCCAGCGGCAGGCCCGCGGGCGCGTCGGGGATGGGGCTGAAGGCCGAGTAGTAGACCCGCCGCAGCCGGTAGGACCCGTAGAGGGTGGCGCTGGCGCGCAGGATGTCGCGGTCGTCGGCCGCGTCGGCGCCGACGATCATCTGGGTGCTCTGGCCGGCGGGCGCGAAGCGCGGCGCCAGGGCGCGGCGGGTGCTGCCGCGCGGGCCGGCGCCGGGCAGCGAGACGGCCTGCGGCGCGCGGCGCGCGTCCCGGTCGGCGCCGCGGGCGTCGTCGATGTGCAGCCGCATCCGGGCCATCGAGCGGCGGATGGCCGCGCCGTCCTTGGCCGGCGCCAGCGCCTGCAGTCCGACGGCGGTGGGCAGTTCGATGTTGATGCTCAGCCGGTCGGCCCAGCGGCCGGCGCGCTGCAGCAGGTCAGGCGCTGCGTCGGGGATGGTCTTGAGGTGGATGTAGCCGCGGAAGTCGTGCTCCTCGCGCAGCCGCCGGGCGACCTCGACCAGCAGCTCCATGGTGTAGTCGGGGCTCTGGATGATCCCCGAGGACAGGAACAGGCCCTCGATGCAGTTGCGGCGGTAGAAGTCGAGGGTGAGGGCGACGACCTCGTCCACGGTGAAGCGCGCCCGGGGCACGTTGCTGCTGACCCGGTTGACGCAGTAGAGGCAATCGTAGGTGCAGAAGTTGGTCAGCAGGATCTTCAGCAGCGAGATGCAGCGGCCGTCCGGCGCATAGCTGTGGCAGATGCCGGTGCCCTCGGTCGAACCGATGCCGCGGCCGCCAAGCGAATCGCGCTTGGTGGTGCCGCTGGAGGCGCAGGAAGCGTCGTACTTGGCGGCGTCGGCCAGGATGGCGAGCTTGCGGTGGAGGGTGATGGGCGCAGTGGTCACTGTATGAATATACAGTTGACGCAAGTCCCTGTCACGCACCGGGATTAGCGGTGCGGGGAGTTGGTCCGCGGGAAGGGCTCCGTGGCGGTCGGGCGCCCCGCGTTCAGGCGGCTCCGACGCGGCGCGCGCCGGGCGCGGGGGCCGGGGCGGCGCAATGCCGGGCACCGTCCGCGCCCTCGCTGCCGGGACGGCCGCCGGCGTCCGGCGGGTTCGCCTTGCGCCAGCGCAGCTCGATCGCCGCGAAGGCCAGCGCGGCCAGCACCAGGGGCGCGAAGTAGTAGAGCGCACGGTAGGCCAGGATGGCCGCCAGGACCGCGTCGCGGGGCGCGGTCGCGGCGAGCAGCCCGACGGCCACCGCCTCCAGCACGCCGAGGCCGGCGGGCACCCGCGAGACCAGGCCCGCCACCGCGCCGAAGAGCATGGTCGCCAGCACCGCGGGGTAGGGCGCCTGCCGCTGCAGCAGCAGCCACACCATGCCGGACATCAGCGCCCAGTTGAGGGCCGACAGCGCGATCTGCAGCAGCGCGAGCGGCCAGGTCGGCAGCGGGAATTCGTGGCCGCGCACCGACAGCGGCGCGCGCCGCAGGGCGCACAGCGCCAGGTAGCCGGCCGAGACCGCGGCCAGGGCCACGCCCGCGGCGTGCAGCTGCGCCGGGCCGACCTGCCAGCCCTCGGGCAGGCGCGGCGTCCACAGCCAGAAGGCGATGCCGGCCAGCACGAAGTAGCCGACCCAGTTGGTGAGCATGCTGGTGCCGACGATCTGGCCGATCTGCCCGTGGTCCAGGCCGTGGCGCGAGTACAGCCGGTAGCGGGTGGCGACCCCGCCGATGAGCGAGCCCAGGTTGAGGGTGAACGGGTAGCTCACCAGGGTGATGCCCAGGGTGGTCGGGACCGAAAGCCGGTGGCCGCTGGCGCGGCGGCCGAAGAGGTCGAAGCTGGCGTACAGCAGGTGGCTGCAGAGCGCCAGCCCGCCCGCGGCGAGCAGCACCGGCGCGGGCAGGCCGAGCATGGTGCGCCAGACGGCCGCCCAGTCCACGGTGCGCGCCTGGCGCACCAGCAGCCAGGCCACCAGCGCCAGGAAGGCTGCGGTGGCGATGCGCAGCGTCCAGGGCCACCAGGGCCGCCGGGTGATGCCGCGCAGCAGGCCCCCCGGTGCGCGTTCCGCCGCGTCGGCCCCCGTCCCGCCGCTGCCGCGTCCCGGGGCATCCGGCGCGCCTGCGTCCGCGCGCGGGTCGGGGGCGCGCGCCGGGGCGCCGGGGGACGGTGCGGGGGGCGGCACGGCTGCGGTCCGGTGGCGCGGCGGGGTGCGGCGGAAATGCGGCCTCAGGCCGCCGCGGGCGGCCGGGCGTCGCCCGCGGCGCTGCCGCGCGCGGCGTCGTCGCCGCGGGAGGGCCCCTGCGCCAGGGTGATCGTCGGGCGGTGGATCGGCAGCCAGCCGACCCAGGTGGGGAACCAGCGCATCACGTGGAAGATGCAGTAGCTGCGCAGCCGCCGCAGCCATTCCCAGCGGGTCTCGGGCAGGGCCTCGATCTGCTTGCAGCTGTGCGCCATCAGGTGGTCGAGCTTGCCGTGCAGGGTGCGGTTGAACGCCCGGTCGCGGATCACGACGTTGGCCTCCAGGTTGAGCGACAGGCTCAGCGGATCGAGGTTGCTGGAGCCGACGGTGGACCATTCCTCGTCCACCAGCGCGACCTTGCCGTGCAGCGGCCGGTCGCAGTACTCGTAGATCCGCACGCCGCCGCGCAGCAGGTGGTCGTAGAGCAGCTCGGCCGCGGTCTTGACGATCGGCATGTCGGGCTTGCCCTGGACGATCAGGCGCACGTCCACTCCGCGCTGCGCCGCGCGGCGCATCTCGCGGATGAAGCGGAAGCCGGGGAAGAAGTAGGCGTTGGCGATCACCACCTGCTTCCGGGCGGTGCGCAGCGCGGCCAGGTAGTGGCGCTCGATGTCGTTGGTGTGGCGGTGGTTGTCGCGGGTCACGAAGATGGCCTGCGCGTCGCCCGCCGGCGCGGGCGCGGAGGCGTCCGGCTGGTATTCGGCCGCCCGGCGCCGGCGTTCGGCGCGGCTGCGCACGGACTCGCGGACGAAGTGCTCCAGCACGCCGACGATCGGGCCGTGTACCTCGACCGCGTAGTCCTGCTTGGCCTCGGGCCCGAAGTCGGCCACGTGGTCGGCCGAGTAGTTGATGCCGCCGATGAATCCGGTCTCGCCGTCCACCACCACGATCTTGCGGTGCATGCGGCGCAGCATGTTGATGCGGCGGCGCATGATCCGCACCGCCGGGTCGAAGATCCGCAGCCGCACGCCGGCGTCGACCAGCTCGCCGACGAAGCGCTCGGACAGGTCGGGCGAGCCGTAGCCGTCGATCAGCACGTGCACCTCGACGCCGCGCCGGGCGGCGGCGAGCAGGGCAGCGTGCAGCTGCAGGCCGATCTTGTCCTCGAACAGGATGAAGGTCTCCAGCCGCACCTCGCGCCGGGCGCGGGCGATGGCCTCGAAGACGCGGGGGAAGAATTCCTCGCCATTTTCCAGCAGCTCGAAGCGGTTGCCGGGGATCCAGCGCAGCGGACGCTGGAAGGCCTTGCGGCGCGGGGTGCGGTCGGGCTCCGGCGCGTCGCCGGCGCCGCCCGCGGCGATGGGCGCGGCCGCGGCGCTCACAGCGCGATCTCCGCCGCCAGGGGCGCATGGTCCGACAGGCGGTCCCAGGGCTTGCGCGGCAGCACCACCGGCGAATGCACCGCGGCGTTGCGCACGTAGATACGGTCGAGCTGCAGCACGGGCATCTTCACCGGGAAGGTGCGGGCCGCCTGGCCGCGCGCCTGGACGAAGACCTCGTGCAGGCCGGCGCCCTCGCGCAGCACCTCGTGCGCGCGGCAGCGCCAGTCGTTGAAGTCGCCCGAGACGATCACCGGCTCGTCCGCAGGGAAAGTGCGCACCAGGTCGCAGATGCGGCGCAGCTGCTTCAGGCGGTGGGCTTCCTGCAGCCCCAGGTGGACGCAGATCGCGTGCACCGGCCGCGCCTGGCCGGGCGGCTGCAGGATGCAGTGCAGCATGCCGCGGCGCTCGGGGCCGGCGATCGAGATGTCGTGGTTCTCGTAATGGGCGATCGGGGTACTTCGACAGCAGCGCATTGCCGTGGTCGCCGTTGTCGTAGACCGCGTTGCGGCCGTAGGCGAACTGCGGCCAGATGGCGTCGGCCAGGAATTCGTAGTGCGGCGTCTGGGGGAAGTTGGCCAGGCGGCTCGCGTGCCGGTGGTGAGAGCCCAGCACCTCCTGCAGAAACACCACGTCGGCGGAGACTTGGCGGACCGCTTCGCGCAGCTCGTGCAGGATGAAACGGCGGTTGAAGGAGGTGAAGCCCTTGTGGATGTTCACGGTCAGGACCTTGAACACGAAGGGCTGGGGAGCGGTGGTGGTCATGGGCTGCGGTCGGTCGAAGGCGGGCGGCGGACCCGGCGGCGCGCCATGCGCGGCATGGCGTCGCGCGACCGGATCCTATCTCCCGCCCTGGAATCCATTCTCCCGGCCGCCGGCCGCGGCGCCCTGTAGGACGGCGAGCCGATGCGGCGGCGGTGCCTGGCGTGATTGGGGGCCGGCGCCGGCGGGCGCTCAGAACGCGACCGCGTAGCGCAGCTGCAGGAAGTTCTCGCCCGGGTTCGGCTGCTTGATGCTGGCGTTGGAGACATGCTGCAGCCGCAGCGAGATCTCCTGGCTGCGGTTGGCGCCGAAGCTGTAGCCCGCGCCGATGTGGCTCGCGAAGTTGAACGCGGTGCTGAAGTGGTGGTTCTCGTTGTTGTAGAGGTGGTTGTTCAGCGAGATGCCGATGCCCGCGTCGGCGAACCACGGCGAGCGGCCCTCGTCGAAACGCAGGCGCAGCGTCGGCGTCAGGCCGATCTGGGCATAGCCGTGGCGGCGGTTGTCGGCATCGTCGCGCGCCGACCAGTAGGCGATGTTGGCGTCCCAGTAGGCGCCGGCCCGCATGCCCCAGAAGGAGGACTGCCAGCCGATCGGCGCGGTCACGCCGGCGGTCAGCGAGCCGGCGCTGTTCTGGGCGACGCCGAGCTGCCCGTAGATGGTGCGCGTGGCCAGCGGGTCGGCCTGCGCGCCGGTGGCGGCCAGGCCGGACAGCGCGGCGAGCACCGGCAGCGCCAGGATGCGGCCGGACCGCAGGAAGGAGGGCGGGAAGAGGACGGAGGCGGGCATACGGTGCGGGCGGTTTTATAAATACATCAGTGTATGTAACTCGTGCCGCTTCGTAACCGCCGCACCGGCCGGCCGACACGCGGAGGCGGCGCCGTCCTACGCCGGCCGCTCCGTGCGGCGGTCCCGGCCGTCGCCGCAGCGCCCGCCATGCGAAAGCCCCGCCGCGTCCTGGGGGACGGCGGCGGGGCGTTCGGGGAGCGCCGGCGGCGGCAGGCGCCGGGGGCGCGGCGGAACCTCAGCGGTTCAACGGCGCGGGCGGCGGCGGGGGCATCGGAGCGCCGGGAGGCGTGTCCGCGCCGGGTCCACGGCCGGGGCCGTCTTTCTTGCGCTTCTCGTCCTTCTTCCGGTCCATGCGGGCGCCCGGATCGGTGTGGCGGGAGAAGTCGGCATCGAACATCTTCTGCTGCTCGGGATTGAGCGCGGCGTAGAGGTTGCGCACCGCCGTCTCCTGGCGCTCGGCGCGGGCGTTGTGCGCCTCGCGGTGGGCGCGCATGCGGTCCAGGCGCTGGGGCGTGGCGAGGCTGCGCCATTCGTCCGCGCCCTGGGGGCCCATCGGGGTGCCCGGCGCGGGCGGCGGCGGGGGCATGGCGACTGCGTCGACGTAGGCCTGCCACGGGCCGGCCTGGGCGGCGGTGATGCCGAGCCGCGCCTTCTGGTCGTCGAGGCGCTTCTGCATGCGCTGCATGTGCTCGGCGCGGCGCTGCTCCATGCGGGCGGGGTCGGGGCGGCCGCCGCGTTCCATGCGGTCGCCGGGCGGCGGGGGCGGCATGCCGCCCTGGGGCAGCATGGCGGACGCGCGGTTGGGATCGATGGGCGGCGCCTGCACCGTCGGTCGTTCGGGTGTGCCGCCGAGGCTGGTCTGCGCCATGGCCGAGAAGCCGGCGGTGGCCATCAGCAGGGCGGCGAGGAGGCGGGATGCTTGCGGTGTGCGCATGGATGGGTTCCTTGGTTGTCGAGGGGAGCGGGCGACGGGACGACCGGACGGAGCGGCCTGCGGCGCGCCGGCCGGGGCCGGCGGACCGGTTCTCGCGCCGGTGGCCGCCCTGCCTGGAAGCCAGTCTCGGCCGATGATGTGTCGCTCCGGTTGCGCGGCGGTGAGGGTGTGTAAAGCGGGCGAAAAGAAATGCCGTCCGCCCGCGGCGCGCCGGCCGCGGGGGCGGGCGGGGCGACAATCGGCTGTCCCGCCGGCGGGCTGCGGCCCGCCCGCCCGCCGCGCGCCCCTCCCGTCCTTCCCGTTCCGCGCCGCCGACGCCGGCGGCAGAAAGCCCCGATCCCCGTGTTCAAGAACCTCATCGTCTACCGCATCGCCCCCGGATGGTCCGCCTCCCTGGAACAGGCCGAGGAGGCGCTCGGCAAGTCCCGTTTCGCGCCGATCGGCGCCACCCAGGAGAAGTCCGTCGGCTGGACCCCGCCGCGCGGCGAGTCGCACGGCGCGCTGGTCGAGTCGGTCGGCGGCCAATGGATCTGCAAGCTGGCGGTCGAGACCAAGTCGGTGCCCGCCTCGGTGGTGAACCGCAAGGTGGAGGAGCGCGCCGCGCAGATCGAGCAGTCGAGCGGCCGCAAGCCCGGCAAGAAGGAACGCCGCGACATGAAGGACGAGGCGCTGCAGGCCCTGCTGCCGCAGGCCTTCACTAAGCAGTCGGCGGTCCCGGTCTGGATCGACCACGCGGCGGGCCTGCTGGTGGTGGGCACCGGCGCCCAGGGCCGCGCCGACGAGGTGACGACGCTGCTGGTCGAGGCGCTGCCGGGCCTGTCGGTGGCCCTGTTCGACACCCAGGTCGCGGCGCCGGCCGCGATGGCCGACTGGCTGGTCACCCAGGAGCCGCCCGCGGGCTTCTCGATCGACCGGGAATGCGAACTCAAGGCCGCCGACGAATCGAAGGCGGTGGTGCGCTACGCCCGCCATTCCCTGGCCATCGACGAGGTCCGCCAGCACGTGGAGCAGGGCAAGATGCCCACCAAGCTCGCGCTGGTCTGGGACGACCGGGTGTCCTTCCTGCTGACCGAGGGCATGCAGCTCAAGAAGTTGAATTTCCTGGAGACGGTGTTCGAGGACGGCAAGTCCGGCGCGTCCAAGGATGAGGGTTTCGACGCCGACGTGGCGATCGCCACCGGCGAGCTGTCGCAGCTGCTTCCCGACCTGTTCGCCGCGCTCGGCGGCGAGGCGGTGCCCGGCGCGGCGCCCCGCGCCGCGCCGGCCGGCGCGCCCGCCGCGACGGCGGCGGAGGGTTCCCCGCGCGACGCGGACGGCCCGGAGGCCGCGCCGGCCGCCGGCGGCAGGGAGCCGCTCCCCTGGGAATGAGGGGCCGCGGCCGCGCGCGTCCGGCGCCGGTGCCCCGGTGCCCGGAGCGCCATGCGAAAAGCCCGTCCGGCGCGCGTCCGGACGGGCTTTTTTGCTACCAAGAAGAT
This sequence comes from Xylophilus ampelinus, assembly GCA_036946225.1. GTDB lineage: Bacteria > Pseudomonadota > Gammaproteobacteria > Burkholderiales > Burkholderiaceae_C > JAKOND01. Next base: position 372,505 of record JAQIJO010000001.1, on the reverse strand, counting down.
AGCGTGATGCGCCGGGCGTCAGCCGGCCGCGGCGTCGAGGTCGCGCCGGATGGAATCGCGGTCGCGGTGGTTCTTCTGGACTTTGTCGAGCGCATGCTCCAGCGCATGCTTGAGCTTGTCGGACGCGCCGCGGAAGGCTGCGTCCACGTTGGGCGCATGGTGGCTCGCGGCCAGCGGTGGATGGTTGGCCAGGCGGGCCTCGAGCAGGCAGCGCTTGTCGTCGGCGCCGGTCTTGCCGCTGTTCTCGTCGCTCAGGTGGACCTCGATGCGGGTGACATGGTCGCGGAATCGGCCGAGCTGCTCGGCGAGCTGGTCGGAAGCCCAGCGCTCGAGGGCCTCGTGGCCCTGTCCGCGGAGGCTGCTGGCGGTGTTGACCTGGATCTGCATGCGGTGTCCTTTCTGGTTGTCCTGGAACGCGCCGGGGCCCGTCCCGGGCCGCCGGCGAGCCGCCAGTATGGAGGCCGGCGCGCGGCGCCCCTGTAGGACGGAGGGCGGATGCGGTGTACTGGCGCGCGGGTATCCGGACCGGGACCGTGTGGCGAAAAATCGACACACGGAACGCCTCGGCCGCAGCATTCATGCAAATGGTGTTGATAGTCGTTCTCATGCGTAACTAGAATCCCGTCCGGTCAGCGGTGGCGAGGAGAGGGCTCGCGCCGCCGGCGGCACGGCGCCCGCCCCGGGCGCCCGCATTCCACGACTCCAGGCAAAAAACACCATGACCGTTCCGTTCTCCGCCGGTGACGCCGGCCCGTCCGCGGGCGCCGTCCCCGCCATCCGCGACACTGCTGCCCCGGCCTCCGCCGCCGAGCAGTGCCGCTTCCCGCTCGGCGCCCTGATGCTCGCGGCCTCGGTCAGCGGCTGGGCCCAGACAGCGCCCGCGCCGCAGACCCTGAAACCGGTGACGGTGACCGAGAAGGCCGAGGCGCAGGCGCAGGGCAAGGACACGATCCAGACCCGCCAGAGCAGCATCGGCAAGGGCACCCAGGACATCCGCGACATCCCGCAGTCGATCACCGTGGTGACCGAGAAGCTGATCGACGACGTCAAGCTCGACACCTTGCGCGAGGCCCTGCACTACACCGCCGGCATCACCTTCGCCGCCACCGAGAACGGCACCGACCAGGACATCCGCCTGCGCGGCTTCCCGATCGCCTCGACCGGCGACCTGATGATCGACGGCATGCGCGACCCCTCGCAGTACGACCGCGACACCTTCAACCTCGACCGGGTCGAGGTGATGCGCGGCTCGGCCTCGATGCTCTTCGGCCGCGGCTCGACCGGCGGCGTGGTCAACCAGGTCAGCAAGAAGCCGCTGCTCGCCGACCAGAGCGACGTGGTGGGCACCGTGGGCTCGCGCGGCTACGTCCGCACCACCGCGGACTTCAACGTCCGCACCGGCGAGACCACCGCGCTGCGGATCAACGCCATGTACAACAAGGCCGACAACGGCGGCGCCAACATCGACAAGAACGGCATCGCGCCCAGCTTCAGCTGGGGCCTGGGCACCGCGGACGAATTCACCGTCGGCCTGTTCCACCTCAACAACAACAACACCCCGCCGTCGGCGATCCGCTACCTCAACGGCAACCTCGCGCCGGTGCGGCCCGGCGCCTTCTACGGCTCCCGCGCCGACTTCGCCGACGGCAACGCCGACTACGTGCACGGCTCCTGGAACCACCTCTTCGAGGACGGCGGCCGCCTGCGCACCCAGCTACGCAGCGGTGTGTTCGAGCGGGCGCAGTGGAGCAGCGTCGCCGGCTTCTGCAGCCGGACGCCCACGGCGGCCGGGGCCTGCCCCAACGGCTCGCCGGCGCTGACCTCGATCGACGCCGGCACCTTCCTGACCCGCACCGGCCTGATCCCCCGCAAGGACCGCTACAAGGCCAGCTACGCGCAGAGCGACTACAGCAACAGCTTCGGCTGGTTCGGCCTGCGCCACGAGGTGCTGGCCGGGGTGGACGCGTCGCACGAGGAGGCCGACCGCTTCCAGAACAACGGATCGACCCTGGGCACCCGTCCGCCCACCCGGGTTGGCACGCCCGACGACGGCGCCGGGCTCATCGGCACCGGACTGCTGCCGCAATGGCGCAATTCCAGCAACTACTCGGCCAACGCGGTGGGCGTGTTCGCCCAGGACCTGGTGCAGGTCGCCCCGGCCTGGAAGGTGCTCGGCGGCGTGCGCTACGACAGCTTCCGCGGCAACTTCGAGCAGCTCGCCTACGCGGCGGGCGCCGGCGGCCCGCTGACCGGCGTGACCCGCACCCGCCTGAGCGAGTCGCCCTGGAGCTACCGCGGCGGCGTGCTCTACCAGCCTTCGCCGAGCCAGTCCTACCACTTCTCGTACGGCACCTCGTTCAACACCTCGGCCGACACCTACCAGTACGTGACGCCGCAGAACGCCAACACCCCGCCCGAGAAGAGCCGCAACCTGGAGCTGGGCGCCAAGCTCGACTGGCTGGACGGCAAGCTCTCCACCCGCGGCGCGATCTTCCGCACCGAGAAGTACAACGAGCGCACCACCGACGCCGATTTCGCCGGCACCGCCTACACCCTCTCGGGCAGGCGCCACACCTCGGGCCTGGAGCTCGACGTCGTCGGCCGCATCACCCCGCAGTGGGAGGTCTACGGCTCCTACACCTGGGTGCCGGTGGCGCGCATCGACGCGTTGGGAAGCCTGCAAGCCGGCAGCATCGGCCAGCGCGTCGGCCTGACGCCCAAGCAGTCGGGCGCGCTCTGGGTCACCTACCAGCCGATCCAGAAGCTGCGCGTCGGCGTCGGGGCGCGGGGCGCCACCGAGAACCGCCCGCTGGTCGGAGGCACGGGCGCGGCCTCGCCCGGCGCGCGCGTGCCGGGCTACGTCGCCTTCGACTCCCTGGTGGAGTACAAATTCACCCCCGACGTGTACGCCCAGCTCAACGTGCTCAACCTGACCAACAAGGCCTACGGCGACCAGCTCTACCCGGGCTTCACCGTCCTCGGCCCGAAGCGCTCTGTGCTCGCCAGCGTCGGCGTGCGCTTCTGAGCGCCGCGCCCGACCGCCCGGAGCCGCCATGCTGCTGCACGTCCGCGAAGTCCTGACGCCGGAGGAGGTCCGGGAGGCCCGGCGCATCCTGGCCGACGCCCCCTGGGGCGACGGCCGCATGACGGCCGGCAGCCAGTCCGCGCAGGCCAAGCGCAACGAGCAGCTGCCCGAGGACTGCGACGCCACCCGGGCGGTGCAGCAGCTGCTGCTGCGCGGCCTGGAGCGCCACCAGACCTTCTTCTCGGCGGCGCTGCCCAAGCATATCTCGCCGCCGCTCTTCAACCGCTACGGCGGCGATTCCAACCGCTTCGGCAACCATGTCGACAGCGCCGTCCGCTACCTGCAGAACGGCGCCGGACGGGTGCGCACCGACGTGTCCTGCACCCTGTTCCTGTCCGATCCGGACGAGTACGACGGCGGCGAGCTGATGGTGGAGGACACCTTCGGCGAGCACCGGGTCAAGCTCCCCGCCGGCGACCTGGTGCTCTATCCGGGCACCAGCGTGCACCGGGTGGAGCCGGTCACCCGCGGCTGGCGCGTCGGCAGCTATTTCTGGATCCAGAGCATGGTGCGCAGCGACGAGCAGCGCCGCCTGCTGTTCGACATGGACAACCACCTGCGCCGGCTGCGGAGCGCGGCGCGGCTGGGCGAGGCCGATCCTTCGGTGATCGGCCTGACCTCGACTTACCACAACCTGCTGCGGATGTGGCTGGACGTCTGAGCCCGGCGGGCCGCCGCGGCCCCCGGCTCCGGCGCCGGCGCATCCGCCGCCCTTCCCCACGGAGCGACCCATGAAGAAGATCCTGCCCGCCCTCGCGTTCCTCGCCGCCGCCGGCGGCGCCTGCGCCCAGTACGTGGACCACGACGCCGTGAAATGCGCGCCGGTCCCCAAGGAGGAGATGCGCCCGCAGATGGAACTGCAGCGCAAGCTGACCGCCGAAGGCTGGAAGGTCCGCCAGGTGAAGAACTTCAACGGCTGCTACGAGGTCTACGGCTTTAATCCGAAGGGCGAGCGGTCGGAAGTGTTCTTCCATCCCAAGACCTTCGAGAAGGTCGGCGAAGTCAAGCAGCCCTCGTGAACGCGCCGCGGACGCCCGTGCGCGCGCGCGGCCCCGCGCTGCGCGTCTGGGACCGGCCGGTGCGCCTGCTGCACTGGCTGCTGGCGGCCGCGGTCGCCACGGCCTGGTGCACCGACGAGCACCGCCTGGCGGTCCACCAGGCGGCCGGCTACGTCGCCCTGGGCGCGGTGGCCGCCCGGCTGGCCTGGGGCTTCCTCGGCAACGCGGCCGCGCGCTTCGGCGGCTTCGTGCGTTCGCCCGGCGCGACCTGGCGCTACGCGGCGCAGGTCTGGCGCGGCCGGGAGCCGCGCTACCTCGGCCACAACCCGCTCGGCGGATGGATGGCGGTGGCCCTGCTGCTCGGCGTGGCGGCCACCGGCGCGACCGGCTGGCTCTACACCACCGACGCGTTCTGGGGCCTCGCCTGGCTCGACCTGCTGCACCGCGGGCTGGCCTGGACGGTGGCGGCGCTGGTGGCGCTGCACCTGGCGGGCGTGTGCTTCACCAGCCTGCGCCACCGGGAGAACCTGGTGCGGGCCATGGTGTCCGGCCGCAAGCCCCGGGGCGACGCGCCCGCGGCCGACGCCGACCGGCTCCGCATCGACGACGCGGGCTGAGGCGGGCCCCGCGCGCGCCGGCGCTTCAGCGCAGCGCCCGCGCCCGGTAGCCGGCGTTCTCGATCGCCAGCGCGATGGCCTCGGGCTCGCGCTGGCTCACCACGTCGACATGGCCGTTGTCGAGCGAGACGGTGACCTGCGCCTGCGGATCGATCGCGTGGATGGCCTGGGTGACGACCTGCTGGCAGTGGCCGCAGCTCATGCCTTCGACCTGGAATGCCTGGCTCATGGGAACCTCCGGGGAATGGGTGGAACGATCCCCCATGGTGCCGCGTCCCGCCGGGGCCGGTGCAACCCGGCGTGTCCGCGCGCCCTGCGCGAGGCGGGACCGCGCCCCGGGCGGCCGCCGTGCCCTGCGGCGCGACCGTGACAGTCGCACGCGCGACAGGAGGAACGCATTTCCCTAGGGAGAACAGGTGAAGAAGATCTGAACAGATGCGCCAGCGTGGTGACACGTGCACCGGAAAGTGTTAAAAATAGTGACATTCAGGGGGTGAACGTGTCAAACGGCACATCGGCCCTCCTCCATCCTTTCCCGGAGCCCTGCGCCATGCACCTGTTCTCGTCCATCCGCCAGTTCACCATCCGCACCCGGATGATCGGCGCCATCTTCATGGTGCTGCTGCTGCTGGGCCTGCTCGGAGGGGCGGGGATGCTGGGCATGTTCCGCATCCACGGCATGAGCCAGGAATTCCTGAACCAGTCCTTCGCCGCGACCACCCGCATGGCCCAGGTGCGCAGCGACCTCGCCGTGGTGCGCCGCGCCGAGAAGGACATGATCATCCAGTACGAGAAAGCGGAGCAGGTGCGCAAGTTCCGCGGCGAGTGGACCGAAGGCCTCAAGAAGACCGAGGCCGACGCCCAGGCCTTCCTGCAGGCCGCCGGCCCCTCGGCCGAGCCGCTGGTCCGGGAACTGGTGCAGAAGCTGGGCGCCTACCGCGAACGCTTCACCGCGATCGCGAACCAGCTGGAGGCCGGCGGCTACGAGTCCGCCACCACCGCCAACCGGGTCAGCGGCGCGGCCATCGCCAACTTCGACGAGGCGGTCAAGCGCATCGACCAGCTGGAGGCCGGCCTGCGCCAGCAGGTGGACGCCTCGGTGGCGCACCAGCAGGACGTCGCGCGCCAGACGCAGATGATGTTCGTCGCCGCGCTCGTGCTGACCGTGGCGCTGGTGGTGCCGCTGACGCTGGTCAACATGCGCTCGATCTGCCGCCCGCTGGACGAGGCGCAGCAGGCGGCGCAGGCCATCGCCCGCGGCGACCTGTCGCAGCGGATCGCGGCCGAGGGCCGGGACGAGGTGGCCGACCTGCAGCGCGCCCTGGCCGCGATGCAGCAGGGCCTGTCGTCGATGGTGTCGCAGGTGCGCGATTCGAGCGACTTCATCGCCACCGCCAGCGACGAGATCGCCACCGGCAACCAGGACCTCTCGGGCCGCACCGAGCAGACCGCCGGCAACGTGCAGGAGACCGTCTCCTCGCTGTCGCAGCTGACCGCCAACGTGCAGCAGACCGCCACCTCGGCCCAGCTGGCCAACCAGCTCGCCACCACCGCCTCGGGCGCGGCCGAGCGCGGCGGCTCGGTGGTGGCGCAGGCCATCGCGAGCATGCAGGACATCTCGGCGTCGAGCCGCAAGATCAACGACATCATCGCGCTGATCGATTCGATCGCCTTCCAGACCAACATCCTCGCGCTCAACGCCGCGGTCGAGGCGGCCCGGGCCGGCGAGCAGGGCCGCGGCTTCGCGGTGGTGGCGTCCGAGGTGCGGGGCCTGGCTCAGCGCAGCGCGCAGGCCGCGAGCGAGATCAAGACGCTCATCAACAACAGCGTGAGCGCGGTCGACGGCGGCGTGCGCCAGGTGCAGGACGCCGGCGCCGCGATGCGCGAGATCATGTCCAGCGTGCAGCGCGTGGGCGACGTCATCAGCGAGATCACCGCCGCGGCGGCCGAGCAGTCCTCGGGCATCGGCCAGGTCAACCAGGCGGTCACCCACATCGACCACATGACCCAGCAGAACGCGGCGCTGGTCGAGCAGTCCTCGGCCGCGGCCAGCTCGCTGCGCGAGCAGGCGGCGCGGCTCTCGGGCGTGGTGCACCAGTTCCGCATCGCCGCCGCATCGCCGCAGGCCGGCGGCCCGCTGGGCATCGGCGCGGCGGATCCGGTGCTGCGCCTGGAAGCGCACGCCTGACACGGCGGGCGCCCGGGCATCCGCCCGGGCCGCGAGGAATCTCGCAGGGGGAAAGAGGGAAGTTGACCGCTGCCGGAGCAGCGGACGGCGCAGGCACCGCGAGGTCCTGCGCCTTTTTTTCGGCGCGTCCGCGGGGCCGGCGGCGCGAGGCGGCGGCGGTGCAAGAAACGGAGTGCCGGCCGCGGCGGCCCGGCCTATCCTCGCGCCATGCCCCGCTCCCCGACCCGAAAGGATGGCGCCATGCCCCCGACCGCCGCGACCGCCTCGTCCCCCCGCGCCCGCGCGTTCCCGGCCGCCGGCGCGCCGCCCGGCGCCGCGCCCGGTGCGGAGGATCCGTCCCGCGGCGGTGCGCCGCCACCGGCGGAGCTGGTCGCCCGCGCCTGCCGCTGGATCGAGGCCGCCGAGACGCCGCCGCGCCTGGCCGACCTGGCGGCGCAAGCGGGCCTCGCGCCCTCGCGCTTCCACCGGGTGTTTCAGGCCGCCACCGGGCTGACGCCGCGGGCCTACGCCGCGGCGCACCGCGCCGGCCGGCTGCGCGAGGCGCTGCGGGCGCCGGCGGCCACGATCACCGCGGCGGCCTACGGCGCCGGCTTCAACGCCAGCAGCCGCTTCTACGAGGCCGCCGGCGGGCTGCTGGGCATGCCGCCCCGCGACTACCGCGCCGGCGGCCGGGGCGCGGTGATCCGCTTCGCGGTGGGCGAGTGCGCGCTCGGCGCGATCCTGGTGGCGCAGAGCCAGAGCGGCGTCTGCGCCATCCTGTTCGGGGACGATCCGGACGCGCTGGCGCGCGACCTGCAGGACCGCTTCCCGCGCGCCGAGCTGGTCGGGGGCGACGCGGGATTCGAACGCCTGGTGGCGCGGGTGGTGGGATTCGTGGAGGCCCCGGCGCTCGGGCTGGACCTGCCGCTGGACGTGCGGGGCACCGCCTTCCAGGAGCGGGTCTGGCAGGCGCTGCGCGCCATCCCGCCGGGCGCCACGATCAGCTACGCCGAACTCGCCGAGCGCATCGGCGCGCCGCGCGCGGTGCGGGCGGTGGCCGGCGCCTGCGGCGCCAATCCGGTGGCGGTGGCGATCCCCTGCCACCGGGTGGTGCGCCGCGACGGCACGCTCTGCGGTTATCGCTGGGGCGTGGAGCGCAAGCGCGAGCTGCTCCGGCGCGAGGCCGGCGCGCCCGCGGACGCGGGCCCGGGATCCGGCGCGGGGACGGAGCGGCCCGCCTGAAAGGACCGCGGGGCGGGCACCGGTCGCCCGGCGTCCGCCCCGCGGGGGAAATGCGCCACACCCGGCCGTCCCGGGCGCGGCTCAGTGCCCGCCCGCGCCCGCCGGCAGCGAGCCGGCCGGCGCCGCGTCGTCGGCCGCGTCCGCGGCGCGCGCGCGTTCGCCGCCCTTTGGCGTGAACCACGACACGTAGAGCGCGGGCAGCACCAGCAGCGTCAGCAGCGTCGCGGTCACCAGCCCGCCGATCACCACGATGGCCAGCGGGCGCTGGGTCTCGGCGCCGATCTCGTGCGACAGCGCCATCGGGAGCAGCCCGAGCGCGGCGAGCAGCGCGGTCATCAGCACGGTGCGCAGCCGCTGCATCGAGCCCTCGCGCACCGCCTCGCGCACCGTCATGCCGGCGTTGCGCAGCTGCTGGAAGACCGAGAGCATCACCACCCCGTTGAGCACCGCCTGGCCCGACAGCGCGATGAAGCCGATGGCCGCCGACACCGACAGCGGGATGCCCAGTACCCACAGCGCGAGGAAGCCGCCGATGAGTGCCAGCGGCACGTTCATCAGGATCAGGGAGGCGGTCTTCAGGGTGCCGAAGGCGCCGAAGAGCAGCACGAAGATCAGCAGCAGCGAGATCGGCACCACCACCGCCAGCCGTTTCATCGCGCGTTCCTGGTTCTCGAACTCGCCCGACCAGTTGATGACGTAGCCCGCGGGCACCTGCATGTTCTTCGCGACGCGCGACTGCATGTCGGCGACGACGGAGCCCATGTCGCGGCCCTGGATGAAGATGCCGATGGCCACGATGCGCTTGCCGGATTCGCGGGCGATGTTCATCGCGCCGTTGTCCTGGCGGATCTCCGCCACGTTGCCCAGGGTGACGTAGCCGCCGTTGGGCGTGGGGATCACCGTGTCGGGCAGGGCGTCGATGGTGCGCTTGTCGCGCGGCAGGCGCATCGCCACCGAGAACTTGCGCTCGCCTTCCCACAGCTCGGTGGCCGACTTGCCGCCGAGCGCGGCCTCGATCACGTCCTGGATGTCGTCGACGTTGAGGCCGTAGCGCGCGGCGCGCGCCCGGTCGATCTCCACCCGCAGCTGCGGCAGCTGGCCCAGGCGGTCGATCTCGGCGCGCGAGACGCCCTGGACCTGCTTGACCTGCTGCTCGATCGCCTCGGCCGTGCGGCGCAGCTGGTCGAGGTCGTCGCCCGCCACCTTGATCACGATCTGGCCCTTGATCTGCGAGATGGATTCGAGCACGTTGTCCCGGATCGGCTGCGAGAAGGCCGGATCGATGCCGGGGATCTGGGTGATGGCCTTGTCCATCTGGTCGATCAGCTGGGCGCGGGTCAGGCCCTTGCGCCATTCCTCCTGCGGCTTCACGTCCACGAACACCTCGGCCATGGAGATGGTCTTGGGGTCGGTGCCGTCCTCGGGCTGGCCGGCCTTGGAGACGGTGGTGCGCACCTCGGGGATGGTCAGCAGCTGCTGGCGCACCTGGCGCAGCACCTTGCTGGCCTCGGCGTTGGAGATGCTCGCCGGCAGGCCGAAGTTGACCCAGAAGGTGCCTTCGTCGAGCTCGGGCAGGAATTCCGAGCCCAGGCGCGAGGCCGCCCCCAGGGACACCGCGAACACGCCGAGCGCGATGACCACCACCGTGCGGCGGCGGTCCAGCGCCCAGTCGAGGACGGGCGCGTAGATCCGCTTGGCGCCGCGCACCACCCGGTTGTCGCCGTGCGGCAGCTTGCGCTTGAGCATCCAGTAGGCGAGCAGCGGCACCAGGGTGAGCGAGATGATCAGCGAGGCCACCAGCGCGGTGGTCACCGACAGCGCCATCGGCTGGAAGATGCGGCCCTCGTGGCGCTGCAGCGCGAAGATCGGGATGTGCGCCGCGATGATGATCAGCATCGAGAACAGCGTGGGCCGCCCGACCTCGTTGGTCGCCTTGGCGATGACCTCGCGGCGCTCGGCGTTGGACATGTTCTCCTTGCGCTCGGCGAGCCGGTGCAGGATGTTCTCGATCACGATCACCGCGCCGTCGACGATGATGCCGAAGTCCATCGCGCCCAGGGACAGCAGGTTGGCCGGCACGCCCATGATCTTCAGGCCGAGGAAGGTGCCCAGCAGCGCCAGCGGGATCACCACCACCACCGCCAGGCTGGCGCGCAGGTTCGACAGGAAGACGAACAGCACCAGCGACACCAGCACCGCCCCCTCGATCAGGTTCTTGAACACGGTCGACAGGGTCTTGCCCATCAGCCAGGTGCGGTCGTAGAAGGGCACGATCTGCACGCCCTGCGGCAGGCCGCGGGCGTTGAGCTCGGCGATCCGGTCCTTCACCGCCTTGAGCACCACGCTGGGGTTCTCGCCCTTGCGCATGATGACGATGCCGGTGACCACGTCGTCCGTGCCGTCCTGGCCGACCACGCCGAGGCGCGGCACGCCGCCGATGGCCACCCGCGCCACGTCCTTGACCAGGATCGGGGTGGTCTCGCGTGCGGCGACGACGATGTTGCCGATGTCCTCGGCCGAGGTCAGCAGGCCGATGCCGCGGATGGCGAACTGCTGCGCGCCCTGGGCGATGTAGCTGCCGCCGACGTTGGCATTGCCGCGCCCGAGCGCGTTGAGGATGTCCTGGTAGGTGAGCTTGTACGCGCGCAGCTTGTCGGCGTCGGGCTGCACCTCGTACTGCTTGATCGAGCCGCCCATGGCCACCACGTCGGCCACGCCGGGTACCTGGCGCAGCGCGCGCTCGACGGTCCAGTCCTCCAGGGTGCGCAGCTCGGTCGCGGTCTTGTTGTCGCCCTTGAGGCGGTAGCGCATGATCTCGCCGACCGGGGTGGCGTTGGGCGCCATCTCGGCCTCCACGCCCGGCGGCAGGTCCACGCCGCGCAGCCGCTCGTTGATCTGCTGGCGCGCCTGCAGCACCGGCATGCTGTCGTCGAAGGTCACCATGGTGAAGGACAGGCCGAACTGGGTGTGCGAGAACACCCGGATCGCGCCCGGCATGCCCGAGATCGCGAACTCGATCGGCAGCGTCACCTGGCGCTCGACCTCCTCGGCCGCGCGGCCGGGGTAGAGCGCGATGACGGTGACCTGGGTGTCGGTCACGTCGGGGAAGGCCTCGACCGACAGGTTCTTGAACGCGACGACGCCGGCCATCACGAACAGCAGCACGCCCAGCAGCACGAAGAGCGGCTGGTGGAGCGAGAGGTGGACCAGGCGCTTCATCGGGCGGCCTTCGCGTCGGTGCCGGCGCCCGCGCCGGCCGCCGGGGCGCCGGGCCGCGGCGCGTCCTCCTGCGCGCTGCGCAGCTGGTTGAGCAGCAGCAGGGTGTTGTCGGTGACCACCGGGTCGCCGGCCTGCAGGCCGCGCGAAACGATGACCTCGCGCGGGCCCTCGTTGGCGATCTCGACCTCCTGCGGCTCGAAGACGCCTTCCTGGCGCTGCACGAAGACGATGTGCTTCGTGCCGCGCAGCATGACGGCCGAGGCCGGCACCGCCACGCCGCCCGCGCCGAGCGCGCGCTCGAAGCGCACCGTGCCGAGCATCTCGGCCTTGAGCTGGCGGTCGGCGTTCGGGACCTTGCCGCGGATCTTGATGGTGCGCGAGTTGGGGTCGATGAAGTCGGCCGCGGCGGTGACGGTGCCCTGGAACACCTGGCCCGGCAGGGTCGGCACGGTCAGGCGGAAGCCCGCGCCCGGGCGCAGCGTGCCGACGTCGGCCTCGCGCGCGTCGATCTGCACCCAGAGCGAGGTCGGGTCGCTGACGATGAAGAGCGGCGGCGCGTCGGCGCCCGACTGGTCGGGGCGCAGCTCCTGGCCGGGATTGATGTTGCGCGCCACCACGATGCCGGCGATGCCGGAGGTCAGGGCGAGCCGCTGGTCGATGCTGCCGCTGCCGCCGTAGAGCCGGGTGCGGGCGCTGGCCTGGGCCACGTCGGCGCGGGCCTTGGCGGCCTCGGCCTCGGCGACCTCGAGTTCCTTGCGGGCGATGATGCCGTCGTTGAACAGCTCGCGCTGGCGCTGCAGCGTCTTCTGGCTGAGCTGCAGGTCCACGCCCGCCTTTGCGGTGTCGGCCTGGGCCTGGCCGAACTCCGGCGAGGCCAGGGTCGCCAGCACGCTGCCCGGCTTGACCGCCTGGCCCACGTCGGCCCGGATGGCCGAGACGCGGCCGGCGAAGGCGGCGTAGACGCGCTGGGTGCGCTCCTCGTCCCAGACGAGGCGCGCCGGCAGCTCGACCGCCAGGCTGGCGGCCGGCTTGGCGGGCTGCACGCCGAAGCGCTGGAGCTGCGGGTTGCCCGGCGCGTAGCGCAGCTGGTTGCCCTGCACCACCGGCGGGGCGGCGTCGGGCGCGGCGGCCGGCGCGGGCGCCTCGGAGCAGGCGGCCAGCGCCAGGCCGCCGAGCAGGGCGCCGAGGGCGCGCAGCGGGGCGGCCAGGCCGCGCGGCGAGAAGGCACGGTGGGACATGGGACGTTGCGCCGGAGCGGAAGCGGTGGGAGGCATCGGGGGAGTCGGGAGGTTCGGTGCGCCGGGGAGGGCGGAAGCGGGGGATGCGGCAGCCGCGGCGGCCGGCGGGAGCGCGCCGTTCATGGGGCCGCCGCCGCGTCGAGCGGCTGGGTGCGCAGCTGCCACGCGCCGGCCGCCTTGGCGTAGTCGGTGCGGGCTTCCAGCGCGTCGAGCAGCGTGGCGTTGAGGGTGCGGCGGGCGTCGAGCAGGTCGGCGATCGAGAGCGCCCCGCGGTTGAAGGCGCGCTCGGAGTTGGCCGCCACCTGCCGCGCGCGCGGAAGGATGTCGGTCTCGTAGGCGCGGGCGCGGTCGGCTGCGCTGATCGCCTCGGCCTGCAGGCGCTGCAGCTCGGCGCCGGCCACCAGCCGGATCTTGTCGAGCTGGTCCTGGGCCTGTCCGTACTGCGCCAGCGCTCGGCCTATCTCGCCCTCGAAGTTGTAGCCGAACTGCAGCGGCACCTGCGCCCGGATCTCGACCAGCCGGTTCGAGGTGCCGGGATAGTGGGTGAGCGAGGCGCCCACGGTCACGTCGGCCTTCTTCTGCGACTCCGCCAGGTCCACCTGGGCGCGGGCCGCCAGCAGCCGGGCCTGGGCGGCGCGCACCTCGGGGCGGTTCTCCAGCAGCGCCGACCAGTCGGCGGCGTAGACGCGGTCGGCCGCGGCGTCGGGGTCCAGCCGGGGCCAGGCGTCCTGCACCGACAGCGCGGCCGGGTTGGCGGTCCAGCCGGTCAGCTGCAGCAGCGCCAGCGCGGCGCGCTGGCGGCCGAGCTGGGCCTCCTGGGTGGCGCTGCGGGCGCGGCGTGCCTCGATCGCGAGGCGCTCGCCTTCCTGCGCCGCCAGGTCGCCGGCCTGCACCCGGCGGGCGGAGGTCTGGGCCAGCTGCGCGGCGGCGCGCTCGATCTCCTGCACCTGCCCGATGCGCTCCTGCGCGGCCAGCAGGTCGAAATAGGCGTCGCTCGCGGCCAGCAGCTGCTGCACCTGCGCGTCCTGCACGCCGGCCACGGCGGCGGTGATCGCGCGCTGGGCGGCGGCGGCGCGCAGCGCGCGCTTGTTGCCGCGCTCGTAGGTCCAGTCGATGCCGACCTCCTTCTCGATGCGCTTGCGGCCGAACTCGTTGCCGGGGCCGATGCCATTCTGCAGGTCGATGGACGAGGCCTTGGCCGTGAACACCGGGAAAGGCGAGCGGTCGGCCGCCAGCAGGTCGGCCCGGGTGCCGGCGAGTTCGCGCTGGGCGATGGACACGTCGTAGTTGGCCCGGGCCGCCTGCAGCACCTGCGCCAGCGCGACCTGGGCCGCCGGCGGCGACACCGGCCCCGAGACGTCGGCGCCGGTCGCGCTCGACGGCGGCAGGGCGGGCGGCGTGGCGACCGGCAGGCCGGCGGGATTGGCCGGCAGCCCGGGCGCGGCGGGTTGCGCCGCGCCGGCGAGGCCCGGCACGGCTGCGGGCACGGACGGAAGAAGCGCCGGCGAGGTGGCGGCGGGGCCGGAGCTGCCGGCGCGGATCGGCGGCGGCGCGACGCCCTGGGCCCGGGCCGCGGGCGCGCCGGCGCCCATCAGCGCCAGCCCGGACGCGAGCCCGGAGACGAGGGAGAGAAACGTTCGGATACGCATGGTGCGTTTATCAACGCGCGGGGCTGACGAACGACTGACTCGCGAATACGCGGAATTGCTTAAAAAAAGCTTGAAATCGCCCGGTGTTTACCCGTAGCCCGGCCGGCGGGACGCATCCGCCGCCGCCGCCGGCTGCCGCAGAATCGGCCCATGCGAATCCTTTTGGTCGAAGACGACGCCGTCCTGCGCGATGTGATCGTGCGCAGCCTCCATGACGCCGGCCACCGGGTGGACGTGGCCTCGACGCTGGACGCGGCCGAGCATTTCTGGCGGGTGCAGCCTTTCGACGCGGTGCTGCTGGACCTGAACCTGCCGACCAGCGACTCGCCCCACAGCGGCCTGGGCAGCGGGCTGACCGCGCTGCGCAACGCCCGTGCGCGCGGCGACCGCACGCCGGTGCTGGTGCTGACCGCCCGCAGCCGGCTGGAGGAGCGGGTGCAGGGACTCGACGCCGGCGCCGACGACTACCTCGGCAAGCCCTTCGACCTGGTCGAGGTCGAGGCCCGCCTGCGCGCCCTGGCCCGCCGCGCCCAGGGCGCCAGCGACGTGGCCACTGTCGGCCGCCTGGCCCTGGACCGCCGCGCCCGCCGGCTGGCGATCGGCGGCGCCGAACTGCAGTTGCCCGCGCGCGAGTTCGAGGTGCTGCACGAGCTGATGACCCCGCCCGGCCGGGTGGTCAGCAAGCGCACCCTGTCGCAGAAGCTCTCGGATTTCGACGAGGCGCTGGGGGACAACGCGCTGGAAGCCTTCATTTCCCGCCTGCGCAAGAAGCTCGCCGGCAGCGGGGCGGGCATCCGCACGCTGCGCGGGCTGGGGTACATGCTCGAGCCGCAGGAGGGAGAACCGACGGCGGATGGCGGGGGTTGAGGCGCTGCCTGCTGCTGCGCGGGGTGCGGTGGGCTGGGTTGGACCTTCCAGCTTTCTCTCGGATTTCACGCACGAGTCTTGATCCGCAGCATTTTTAGCGGCTGTTATCGGCCAGAAGCGGAAGTTCGCACATGCGGCTATATTCGGCCAGAATCCGTCGCAAGGAAATATTCAATGGATATTCTTGATATTGTGCTGATTCTGACGGCAAAAGGATTCGTCTGGCTTGTGACTTTCGGCAGGTGGCGGGGCGAGTCGCTGTTGACGAATGAAGCCAGCGTCCACTCTGCAGCAGGGTCTCTCTCATTCGTTCTGAACGGTAAGCGAGTCATCACCTCCGCAGGCCTCACATTGATTGGGATGGCTTTATACGGAATGCTTATATTTATTCTCTTCTTGCCGTTATTCTTTTAGCGGCGCAGCCGTTCTGTATATAGTGTGTCTTTATTTTTTCGAAATTCAACGTTGAGCTCTCCGTGCCTGTTCGTGCAGCGGCAATATGTGGCCAAGTGCCGCCTTTCCCGATTCATCGTTGTCAACCAAATAACGCTAGGTACATCGTTGAAATGAAAATGCCCTTGGTGTTTAAGAGACATCGGTTTCCTCCCTCCAAGTCGCACTATGGCTCAGTGCACGCTCTGCAGCGGAAAAGTGACATATGCATTTCGGGCCAGAAGAGTTTTTCCTTCCTTAGCTACAGCGGCAGTTGCTATCTGGGCTCTCACATCTTACTTTGGGCCTTTCGTCGTTCCTGTCGCACTGGTTGCGCCATTTATAGCTGGGATGTACTTGGACAAGTGGTATTGACGTGCGACCGCTTTGGAGAAATTTGAACTTCGGCTTCGGGCCCAAAGCTGAAGTTGGAACTCGATCTATTCCTTCATTACGCGGGAAGTCAAGCGATCGGCTGTGCGGACTGAACGCATTCGCAGCGATGGGCTTTTGACCAGCTCGGCGCCTTCCCCGTCGACATGTTCGCGATCCGGCGGGCAGCCACCGAAGATGGCGACCCGCACCGCCGGCCGCGATGCAGTACAAGGGTGCGCAAACCCCAGACCGCCCGTCCGATGCCACGCCGCAACCCTTCGCCGAACTCCCTGATCTTCCGCCCGTCCGCCCCGCCCCGCCGCCGTTCGCTGCGCACCCGGCTGCTGCGCAACGTGATGCTGCCGCTGGCGCTGACCTGGCTGCTGGGGACGGCGGTGGCGCTGGGGGTGGCCAATTTCTTCACCCAGCGGGCCTTCGACCGCTCCCTGGTGGACGACGCCTACTCGCTGGCGTCCAACGTCATCGTGCGCGGCGACGGCATCCTTGACCTGCGGCTCACGCCGCGGGAGGTGTCCACCGTGCTGTTCGACCAGGTGGAGACGGTGTATTTCGCGGTGTTCGACGCCGAGGGCGCGCTGGTCGTCGGCCACAGCTGGCTGCGGCCGCTGGAGCTGGCGCCCGAGGCGCGCTACGGCATCGCCGACCTGCGCTACCGCGACCAGCGGCTGCGCTCGGTGACGCTGCAGCGCAGCATGCCGGCGGGCTTCCGGGTGGTGCTGGCGCAGACCATCACCAGCCGCCAGCGCCTGCTGCAGCAGCTGCTGCTGTATTCGATCGCGCCGCAGCTGGGCCTGCTGCTGCTGCTGGCGGCCTGGCTGCGCTGGAGCATCGGGCGCGACCTGGCGCCGCTCGGCGGCATGCAGCAGGCGCTGGACCGGCGCGACGCAGGCGACCTCGCGCCGGTGCCGGTGCCGACCACCGCGTCCGACCTGGAGCGGCTCGGCCATGCGGTCAACGCCCTGCTCGCGCGGGTGGAGCGCGGCACCCAGGCGCAGCGCGAGTTCGCCGGCAACGTGGCGCACGAGCTGCGCACGCCGCTGGCCGGCATCCGGGCGCTGGCCGAGTACGGCCTGGCGCAGCGCGATCCGGCGGTCTGGCGCGAGCAGCTGCAGCGCATCGCCCGCAGCGAGGAGCGCGCCAGCCACCTGGTGGACCAGCTGCTGGCGCTGGCGCGGGCCGACGAGGCGCCGCAGCTGCACGCGCAGCCGGTCGCGCTCGACGCGCTGGTGCGCGACGTGGTGCTGCGCCTGCTGCCGCGGGCCGACGCGGCCGGCGTGGACCTGGGCGCGCGCGGGCTGGACGACCCGGTGGTGGTGCAGTCCGATCCGGCGCTGCTGGAGGGCATCCTGAACAACCTGCTGGCCAATGCGCTGCGCTACGGCTTGCCGGCCGCGGGCGGGGAGCCGGCGAGCGTGACGGTGGAACTGGCGGTGGAACCGGTGCCGCCGGCAGCCGCCGGGACGCAGGCGCCCGACCCGGCGCTGCGCCGCATCCGGCTGCGGGTGGTGGACCGCGGCCCGGGGATCGCGGCCGAGGACATCGAGCGGGTGCAGCAGCGCTGGGCCCAGGGCGCGGAGGAGGCGCAGTGGCGGGTGGGCAAGGGCGCCGGGCTGGGCCTGGCGATCAGCGCGCGCTACGCGCAGCTCCTGGGCGCGGCGCTGGAGTTCGGCCCCGGGCCGGAGGGCCGCGGGCTGGCCGCGGGCATCGTGTTCGACGCGCGCCTGCTGGAGCCGGACGCGGCGCGTTGATGCTATGAAAAAAAGAGCTGGAAGCGTAGGTCCTGCCTACGCTTGCAGCCCTTTCGGTACCGAAAACCGGAGAATGGAGGCCGTCAGGCCGCCTTCGTCTCCGGCAGGGTCGGGTAGTCCACGTAGCCGTGCTCGCCGCCGCCGTAGAAGGTGCTCTGGTCGGGCGTGTTGAGCGGTGCGTCCTCGCGCAGCCGGCGCACCAGGTCCGGGTTGGCGATGAAGGGCTTGCCGAAGGCCACCAGGTCGGCGCGGCCGGAATCGACGGCCTCTTCGGCGTCGGCCCGGCCGTAGCCGTTGTTGACCATCCAGGCGGCCTTGCCGCCGGCGCCGCGATAGGCGGCCTGCAGGGCGGCGTAGTCGAAGGGGCGGCCGTCCAGGGTGCGGGGGCCGCCGGTGGCGCCTTCGATCACGTGGATGTATGCCAGGCCCAGCGGGGCCAGCTCGCGCGCCACGTGCTCGAACAGCGGCTGGGGCTGCGGGTCGTGCACGTCGTTGGCCGGGGTCACCGGCGACAGGCGGATGCCGGTGCGGTCGCCGCCGATGTCGTCGACGATGGCGCGCGTCACTTCCAGCAGCAGCCGGGCGCGGTTCTCGATGCTGCCGCCGTAGTCGTCGGTGCGCCGGTTGCTGCCGGACTTCAGGAACTGGTCGATCAGGTAGCCGTTGGCCGCGTGGATCTCCACGCCGTCGAAGCCCGCGGCGATGGCGTTGCGGGCCGCGCGGCGGTAGTCCTGCACGATGCCGGGCAGCTCGGCGGCGTCGAGCGCGCGCGGGGTCGAGGTCTCGACGAAGTGGCCCTTGCCGCCTTCGATGATGTAGGTCTTGGCCTTGGCCGCGATGGCCGACGGCGCGACCGGCGCTTGGCCGCCCTCCTGCAGCGCCACGTGCGAGACGCGGCCCACGTGCCAGAGCTGCGTCACGATCTTGCCGCCGGCCTCGTGCACTGCCGCGGTCACCCGCTTCCAGCCGTCGAGCTGCTCGGTGCCGTAGAGGCCGGGCACGTCGGCGTAGCCCTGGCCCTGCTGGCTGATGGCGGTGGCCTCGGTGATCAGCAGGCCGGCGGTGGCGCGCTGCGCGTAGTAGGTGGCGGTGACCGGCTGCGGGACCGCCTCGGGCGAGCGGTTGCGCGTCAGCGGCGCCATCACGATGCGGTTGGCGACCTCGATGGCGCCGACGCGCGTCGGGCTGAACAGCTTCGAGCCGTCGGTCGGTGCGGCGAAGGCCGGGGCGGGTGGGACGGAAGACGAGGACATGCGGAGGACTCCAGGGGAAATGCTTGCGGGGAACGGAGGTCACGGGAGCCGGAGGGGCCGGGCGGCCGTGCCGCGACCGGCGAGGCGCGCGCTGCGGGGAGGGGGCAGGGGCGCCGGATGGATGCACATGGAGGCGCCCGGTGGTTTCGCAAGCCGTGCGGACGGCGCGCCGCGCGGACCGGGCCGCCGGGGACCGCGGGCCGGGCGGCCGGCGCAGCCGCCGCGCCCGTCGCAGCGCGGCCCGCGTGGCCGCGGCGAACAGAGCGGCTGCGCTGGCTGCGACAGCCGGCGCCCCGGTCACTGCTGTTACTGCTGTTGCTGCTGCTCGGCCTGCTGCAGCGCCTGCTGCTCCATCCGCAGGGCCTGCTGCACCGCGGGGCGCGCGGCCATGCGCTCCTTGAAGGCGGCGAGGTTCTTCAGTTCGCCGATCGGCAGCGACATCTTCTCGGCCCAGGTCAGGATCACGAACAGGTAGGGATCGGCCACCGAGAAGCCGCCGGGCAGCAGGTAGTCGCGGCCGGAAAGCTCGCCGTCGACCCAGGACAGGCGCTTGACCAGCTTCTGCTTGCAGGTCTCCTTGAAGGCGTCGGGCGTGTCGGGGCTGAAGAGCGGGCCGAAGTTCTTGTGCAGCTCGGTGGAGACGAAGGACAGCCACTCCTGCAGCCGGTAGCGGGCCAGGGTGCCGTTGGCCGGCGCCAGGTTCTTCTGCGGCACCTGGTCGGCGATGTACTGGACGATGGCCGGGCCCTCGCGCAGCCGGGTGCCGTCGTCGAGTTCGAGCAGCGGCACGTAGCCCAGCGGATTGATGGCGTAGTAGTCGGTGCCGTCGGGCAGGCGGTGCGTCTTGGTGGGCGCGGGCACCGCCTGGTGCGCGAGGCCGGCCTCGTGCAGGCTGATGTGGGGCGAGAGCGAGCAGGCGCCGGGGCTGAAATAGAGCTTCATGTCGTCGAACCTTTCGGGTTGTGATGGGTTTTGGAAGGGCAGGGAGCGCGGCGGGGCGGCGTAGGCCGTGCGCGGGCCGCGCGGCATCGGAGCGGGGCAGCGCGCAGGAGGCCCGTCCCCAGGGGCATGCCGCAGGCTAGCGGGACATGGCGGGCGGCGCCGTAACAAATCCTGTCGCAGGTGCGGCGCCTCCCGACCGCGGCGCCCAAGCCGCGCGCTTCCCGTCGGCGCGCCGTCGTCCTACAGGGCGAGAGGGGGCTTCCCGACCGTCCCCGGCATCGCCGGATCCTAGGATTGCACCCAACCGATCGCAGACCCGCGGTCCCCTGTGGTTCCTTCCAAGAACGGAGTCCCGCCATGCTGAAATACGCCATCATCTTCGCCCTCATCTCGCTCGTCGCCGGCGTGCTCGGCTTCACCGGCGTGGCCGGCGCCTCCGCCGCCATCGCCAAGTTCTTCTTCGTGCTGTTCCTGATCGTCGCCGTGGTCTTCATCGTGCTCGCGGCGCTCGGCATCGGAGCCGCCCGCAAGGCCATACGCTGAGGGAGCGATGCGAGACCTAGACCGCACCACCGCCCCGGCCACGGCGCAGCGCGCGCCGTCCGTGGCCGATATGTTCCCCGCCATTCCCGACACCGTCCGCACGCCGCTCTGGTACGCCAGCCGGGTGCTGCAGGTGACCGCGCTCGACTGGTGGGAAGACGGCGTGCCGCCATCCCGCAAGCGCCGCGCGCAGCAGGCCGCCAGCCAGCTGCAGCAGCGCGCCGCGCACCAGATCCAGGCCGCCGCCTCGGTCGCGACCGCCGCCATGTCCAGCATGTCGCACGGCCTGCGCATGCACGCCGCCGGCCGCGCCCCGCGCCGGGCGCCGACGTCGGTGCCGATGCTGCCCGCGATCTCCGGCCGGTTGTCGGCCGCCTGACCGGGCCGCCCTGCGGACCGCCCGGCCGGTGGTTCGCTGCAGAAGGATGGGTTTGCGCAATCTTGCGCGCTGATAGTCCCAGGAAAACGCTTTTCCGTTGAATCCGCCGGCCTTGCGCCGGCTTTTCGCTATCCGGGCCGAGGCGATGCGACCCTGCGGCAGGCAATGTCGTGGAGCCGGGGATAAAATCGTGGGTTCCGCTGGTTGTCCCCAGCTTTATCCCCAGCGTGGCGGCGGCCGCCACGCCACCCTGCCATCACCATGCTGTACGCGCAAGAATTCGACGTCATCGTCGTCGGCGGCGGCCATGCCGGCACCGAGGCGGCCCTGGCCTCGGCGCGCATGGGCTGCCGCACCCTGCTCCTGACCCACAACATCGAGACCCTGGGTCAGATGAGCTGCAACCCGTCGATCGGCGGCATCGGCAAGGGTCACCTGGTCAAGGAAGTCGATGCGCTCGGCGGCGCGATGGGCATCGCGACCGACGAGGGCGGCATCCAGTTCCGCATCCTCAACGGCTCCAAGGGCCCGGCGGTGCGCGCCACCCGCGCGCAGGCGGACCGCGTCCTCTACAAGGCAGCGATCCGGCGCCGGCTGGAGAACCAGCCGAACCTGTGGATATTCCAGCAGGCGGTGGACGACCTGCTGGTCGAAGGCGACCGCGTCGCTGGCGCGGTGACCCAGGTCGGCATCGCCTTCCGCGCGCGCGCCGTCGTACTGACTGCGGGCACTTTCCTCGACGGCCGCATCCACGTGGGCCTGGACAATTACGCCGCCGGCCGCGCGGGGCGACCCCCCGGCGGTGTCGCTTTCGGCGCGCCTCAAGGAACTGCGGCTGCCCCAGGGCCGGCTCAAGACCGGCACCCCGCCGCGCATCGACGGCCGCAGCATCGATTTCGCCCAATGCGCCGAGCAGCCCGGCGACGGCATGCCCGGCGGCGCCAATCCCGACGGCGGCGTGCCGGTCTTCAGCTTCATGGGCCGCGCCGACATGCATCCGCGGCAGATGCCCTGCTGGGTCACCCACACCAATGCCCGCACCCACGAGATCATCCGCAGCGGCTTCGACCGCAGCCCGATGTTCACCGGCAAGATCGAAGGCGTGGGGCCGCGCTACTGCCCGAGCGTCGAGGACAAGATCAACCGCTTCGCCGACAAGGACAGCCACCAGATCTTCCTGGAGCCCGAGGGGCTGACCACGCACGAGTTCTACCCGAACGGCATCTCGACCAGCCTGCCCTTCGACATCCAGTACGCGCTGGTGCGCTCGATGAAGGGCCTGGAGAACGCCCACATCGTGCGGCCCGGCTACGCCATCGAGTACGACTACTTCGATCCGCGGTCGCTGCGCAGCAGCTTCGAGACCCGGCAGATCGGAGGCCTCTTCTTCGCCGGCCAGATCAACGGCACCACCGGCTACGAGGAGGCGGCGGCGCAGGGCCTGTTCGCCGGCATCAACGCCGCGCTGCAGTGCCGCGGGGAAGCGGCCTGGGTGCCGCGCCGCGACGAGGCCTACCTCGGCGTGCTGGTCGACGACCTGATCACCAAGGGCGTGACCGAGCCCTACCGCATGTTCACCAGCCGCGCGGAATTCCGACTGCAGCTGCGCGAAGACAACGCCGACCTCCGGTTGACCGAAACCGGCCGCCGGCTCGGACTGGTGGACGACGCGCGCTGGGATGCGTTCAGCCGCAAGCGCGACGCTGTTTCACGTGAAACCGAGCGTCTCCGCTCCCTCTGGGTCAACCCGCGCAACCTGCCCGCGGCCGAGTCCGAACGGGTGCTGGGCAAGGCGATCGAGCACGAGTACAGCCTCGCCGACCTGCTGCGCCGCCCCGACGTCAGCTACGACGCGTTGATGTCCCTGGACGGCGGCCGCTTCGCCTCGGATGCTGTTTCACGTGAAACGCTCGGCGATCTGCGGGACCCGGTGCTGGAGCAGGTGGACATCGCGGCCAAGTATTCCGGCTACATCGACCGCCAGAAGGACGAGGTGCAGCGCGCCGCGCACTACGAGAACCTCCGCCTGCCGGCCGAACTGGACTACCTGCAGGTCACCGCCCTGAGCTTCGAAGTGCGGCAAAAGCTCCAGAAGCACCGCCCGGAGACGCTGGGACAGGCGTCCCGCATCTCGGGCGTCACGCCGGCGGCGGTGTCGCTGCTGCTGGTCCACCTGAAGAAGAGCGGATTCAAGGGATTCGCCGGGCAGGCCGCGCCGAGGGAAAAGGTGGCGGACGATGCCGTTCACGGCTGAAGAGCGCCTGGCCCTGCTGGGCTGTAAGGGCGTGGGTCCTGCGGTGCTCGAGCGCCTGGAAGCCATGGGCCGCGGCTCGCTCGGCAGGCTTGCGGAAGCGAACGTGCAGGACATCCTCGAAGCCGGCGCGCGTCTGACCGGCTTCACTTGCTGGAAGAACAGCCCGCAAGCCCGGGCGGCGATCGCCGCCGCCATCGATCTCGCCCGTGCCCGCCATGGCTGATTCCTCCACGACACACTCCGCCCTATCGGATTCCCGGGCGCTGCTCCATGAAGGGGTGGCGGCCCTGGGGCTGGAACTCGACGCCGCACGGCTGCAGAAGCTGCTGGACTTCCTGGCGCTCCTGCAGAAGTGGAACAAGGTCTACAACCTCACCGCAGTCCGCGACCCGGCCGAGATGCTGACGCACCACCTGCTGGACAGCCTGGCCGTGGTCGCGCCGCTGCTGCGCCAGCGCGCGGCCGGCGGGAACGATCCGGCCGCGCCGTTCCGGGTGCTGGACGTCGGCGCCGGCGCGGGCCTGCCCGGCGCGGTGATCGCGACCTGCCTGCCCCAGGCCTGGGTGACCTGCGTGGACACGGTGGCGAAGAAGGCCGCCTTCCAGCAGCAGGTCGCGCTGGAGCTGAAGCTGCCCAACCTGCGCGGCCTGCACGCACGGGTCGAGACGATCGCCGAAGGGCACGAGGTCGTGACCTCCCGCGCCTTCGCCGCGCTGTCCGACTTCACCCGCTGGTCGATCGGCGCGCTGGCTCCGGACGGCGTCTGGATGGCGATGAAAGGGCGGCATCCCGCCGACGAGATCGCGGCGCTGCCGGCCGATGCGCAGGTGTTCCACGTGGAACCGCTCACCGTGCCGGGGCTCGACGCCGAACGCTGCATCGTCTGGATGCGGCGCCCGGCCGCGAACGCGGGCGGGCATTGAGGCGGTGCGGGGCTCCGGCGCGGCCGATGCGCGGCGCGCAGCGCGGCGGAGCGGGCGCGTAAACTCGGTGGCTGGCGTCCTCCTTCCCGCGTCCTCCGGCTTCCATGTTCGGCATTTCCGACTACGGCGCCTTCTGCGCCGCCGTCCTGTTCTTCCTGATGCTGCCCGGCCCGGGCACCTTCGCGCTGCTGCATTCGACGGCGCAGGGCGGGGCGCGGGCGGGCGCCGCGGCGACCGCCGGCCTGATCGCCGGCGACCAGGCGTTGCTGTGGCTGGCGGTGGGCGGCGTGTCGGCGCTGCTGGCGGCGAACCCTGCGGCCTTCGCCATGGTGCAGTACCTCGGGGCCGCCTACCTGGGCTGGATCGGTTTCCGCCTGCTGGCCGCCCGCGAGGGCGCCGCCCGTCCGATGACCGTGGCGCCGCGCCATTACGCGCGCCAGGCCCTGGTCGTCACCTTGCTCAACCCGAAGGCGATCATGTTCTACATGGCCTTCTTCCCGCTCTTCGTGAACCCGGCGACCCATCGCGGCCTGCCGACCTTCGCCGCGATGGCGGCCACCATCGCGGCCATCTCGGCGGGGTACTGCTTGTCGCTGGTGTTCCTGGCGCGCGCGGTCGCGACCCGCGTCCGGACGCACCGCAGGCTGGTGCGCGCGCTGGAGCGCGGCGCAGGGCTGTGCCTGCTGGGCTTCGGGCTGCGGCTGGCGTTGCTGCGCTGAGCGCGCGGAGGGCCGCCCCGCGGGGTCGCCCGTGCCGCGGACGCCAGATGCCGTAGGCGACGCAGCACGGTTCTTTCTTCGCTTTTCTTTCGTTTCGCAGGTGCACGCATGGCCCGAATTTTTTGTATTGCCAACCAGAAGGGCGGTGTCGGCAAGACCACCACCGCCGTCAACCTCTGCGCCGGACTCGCGCGGATCGGCCAGCGGGTGCTGCTGGTCGACCTCGATCCCCAGGGCAACGCCACCATGGGCTCGGGCGTGGACAAGCGCGCGCTGGAGCAGACGGTCTACGACGTGCTGATCGAATCCGCCACCGTGGCCGAAGCCCGGGTGCGCACCGACAAGCTGGAGGATTCCGGCTGCGCCTACGACGTGCTGGGCGGCAACCGCGAGCTGGCCGGCGCCGAGGTCGAACTCGTGGGCCTGGAGCGCCGTGAGCGCCGGCTCAAAGCCGCACTGGCCGCCGTGGACGCGGAGTACGACTTCGTCATCGTCGACTGCCCGCCCTCGCTGTCGATGCTCACCCTCAACGGCCTGTGCGCGGCGCACGGCGTGGTGGTGCCGATGCAGTGCGAGTACTTCGCCCTCGAAGGCGTCACCGACCTGGTCAACACCATCAGCCAAGTGCACGCCAACTTCAACCGAGACCTGCAGATCATCGGCCTGCTGCGCGTCATGTTCGACACCCGCACCACGCTGCAGCAGCAGGTGAGCGAGCAGCTGCAGCAGCACTTCGGTGACAAGGTGTTCCAGACGGTGATCCCGCGCAACGTGCGCCTGGCCGAGGCGCCCAGCTACGGCCTGCCGGGCGTGGTGTTCGATCCGTCCTCGCGCGGCGCCAAGGCCTTCATCGCCTTCGCCGGCGAAATGGTCGAACGGGTGGGCAAGGCGGCCCCGGCCGTCGCGCCGGCCCCCGCTCCCAGCGCGGCCGCCGGGCATGCTTGAGGCGCCGGTCCTGCTGTCCCTGCCCGACTGGCGCGGCGGCGCGCCGGGGAACTGGCTGACCGACTGGGAAGCGCGCCTCGGGCTGCGGCGGGTGGAGCGGGAGGACGGCCCGCGGCCCCTGCGCGGGGACTGGATCGCACGGCTCGAGGAAACGGTGCTGGACCTCCCGGGCGATGCGCCCGCGGTGCTCGTGGCCGACGGCCTGGGCTGCCTGCAGGCGGCCGCCTGGGCCGCGCATTCGCGCCAGGCGGGCCGGGTCCGCTCCGTCCTGCTGGTCGCGCCGCGCGACCTGGATGGCCTCCCCGACGCCGCGCCCCTGTCGGGCTGGCGCCGCCCCATCGGCGCGCTGCCCGCATGGCAGGGCTTGGTGGTCGCGGGCCGGGGCGGGACCGGCCATGCCGGCCGGCAGGCGCAGGCCTGGGGCCTGCCGCTCGCCGTGGTGGAGCCGCCTCCGGAGCGCGGCGCCTGGCCCGCGGGCGAGGCCCTGCTGCGCCGTCTGCTTCCGGCGTTCCACGTGGAACACGGGGCCGGTTCTTCCTGACGTCCGGCGCGCCCCGGCCCGGGTCCGCGCTATCCTCGCGGCCACCGAGCACCGAGCACCGAGCACCGAGCACCGAGCACCGAGCACCGGATCGAACTCCCCAGGCCTTGCCCAACCGGTCGCCCGCCACGGCGAACGTCGCCGGTCCTCCCGGCCTCCTTCCGCATCTCTTCCAGCACCAAAGGATCTCCTTCCCATGGCCACCAAGAAACCCAAGGGCCTCGGCCGCGGCCTCGAAGCGCTGTTCGGCCCGCGGGCCGACGCCGAGGCGACGCCCGCCGCGCCGGATCCGTCCGGCACGGTGGCCCAGCTGCCGCTATCCGCGCTGCGGCCCGGCGCCTACCAGCCGCGCACCCGGATGGACGAGGGAGCGCTCTACGAGCTGGCCGAAAGCATCCGGGCGCAGGGCATCATGCAGCCGATCCTGGTGCGGCCGCTGGCGGCAGCCGGCGCGGAAGGCGCCACGCACGAAATCATCGCGGGCGAACGCCGCTTCCGCGCCGCGCAGCTCGCCGGGCTGGACACGGTGCCGGTGCTGGTGCGCAGCGTGCCCGACGAGGCCGCGGCCGCCATGGCGCTGATCGAGAACATCCAGCGCGAGGACCTGAACCCGCTGGAAGAGGCCCAAGGCCTGCAGCGGCTGGTCGGCGAATTCGGCATGAGCCACGAGCAGGCCGCGCAGGCCGTGGGGCGCTCGCGCAGCGCGGCCAGCAACCTGCTGCGGCTGCTCAACCTGGCCGAGCCGGTGCAGACCATGCTGATGGCCGGCGACCTGGACATGGGCCATGCCCGGGCGCTGCTGTCGCTCGACCGGGCGCTGCAGGTGGCCACCGCCCACCAGATCGCCGCGCGCCAGCTCTCGGTGCGCGAGGCCGAGGCGCTGGCCAAGAAGGCGGCCGAGGACTTCGGCGGCCCGGCCGCGGCGCAAGCCGCCGGCAACGCGGCCGACGGCGGCGCGGCGCGCAAGAAGTCGCGCGACCTGAAGCGCGTCGAGGAGGAGTTGGCCGACCTGCTGGCGGCGCAGGTCGAGGTGCGCCTCAAGAAGCGCGTCAAGCGCAACGGCCGGATGGAGGACACCGGCGAGGTGGCGATCCAGTTCGGCTCGCTCGACGAGCTCAACGGCCTGATCGAACGCCTGCGCGCCGTCGCGGCGGGCTAGTCCCGCGTCCCGCCGCCCGGTCGCCCCGCGCCCCACCACAGCTCCCCCGATGCGATCCTCCCGACTGAACCTGCCCTGGCCGCTGCCGGCGCTGCTGGCCTGGGGCGCCGCCTGGGCGCTGTTCTTGGCGCTGCGCGGCGCCGGGCTGCCGGGCACGGCCTGCCTGGCGCTGGCGGCCGGCGCGGGCATCGCCTGCAGCCCGCTCGGCCGCACCTGGTGGCGGCGCGGATGGATCGCGGCGGGCTTCCCGCTGTCGCTGCTGGCCTCGGGCGCGGGTGCGGCGCTGCCGGCCTGGGCGTGGCTGCTGCCGCTGGCGCTGCTGCTGCTGGTCTACCCGCTCAACGCCTGGCGCGACGCGCCGGTCTTCCCGACGCCGCGCGACGCGCTGCGCGACCTGCCGGCCCGGCTGGCGCTGCCCGCGGGCGCAGGCGTGCTCGACGCCGGCTGCGGCCTGGGCCACGGGCTCGCCGCCCTGCGGGGCGCGTATCCGCAGGCCGTGCTGCACGGCATCGAACGCAGCGTCCCGCTGCGCTGGGCCTGCGCCTTGCGCTGCCCCTGGGCGACGGTGCGGCAGGGGGACATCTGGCGCGCGGGATGGGAACGCTACGACTTGGTGTACCTGTTCCAGCGGCCCGAGAGCATGCCGCGCGCCATCGCCAAGGCGCGGGCCGAGATGCGGCCGGGCAGCTGGCTGGTGAGCCTGGAGTTCCCGGTGCCGGAACGGCGCGCCACCGTGCGCGTCGACACGCCGGACGGCCGGCCGGTGTGGGCCTACCGGCTCTGACGGGCCGGGCCGCCGTTACCGATGGCGGACGGCGGGGCGGCGGAGGCTGGCGCCTCGGCGCGGCGCCGTGCCCGGCGTCCGGCGACGGACGCCCGCGGCGCGGCGTTCCACGGGGAACTCAACCCCAGGGCGCCGCCAGCAGCGCCAGCAGCACGACGTAGAAGAAAGCCACCGTGGGGCGGGCCGCCTGGGCCGCGTACTCGGCCAGCAGGCCGACGGTGCCTGGCCGGCCCGCGGCCCACTCGCTGTGCAGCTGGAAGGCCGGCAGGGCGGGCGCTTCGCCGCGCAGCTGGGACTCGATGCGCAGCAGGCGCTCGCCCGCGCGGTTCTGCCAGGCGCGGACCATCCCTTCCTGGGCCCAGAGGAGCAGGGTGAGCACCGCCGCCGCGACGGCGTCCAGCCCCAGGGCCCAGCCCGCCAGGTACAGGGCCAGGGCGGCGAGCCGGACCGCCAGCACATGGGACTCCTGCCGCTCGTACTGGTGCTGCAGCAGGCTCCATTCCTGGCCGAGGAATGCGTGGCGGTCGGGTGCGGGAGGAGGTGTCATGGGAGGGCGCGGTTTCTGGAAGGGATAGGGAGTGCGCCGAGCTTAGCCGCGGGGGCGGTTCGCCGCCCGTCCGCGGAGCCGCAGCCCGGCACGGCGGCGCGCCGGACCTTCTGATTTATGCTCGCGTTTCCTTTTATTACATGCCTTCCCGAAGGCAATATTCCGGAGTGAGGAAAGCGCCATGCATTCGATTCCCAAGCTGTCCCTGACGGTCGCCGCCGCCGCCGCGCTGCTGTCCGGCTGCGTCACCACCGACATGAAGATGGGCAGCCCCGATGCCAAGACCATGGCCACCGGCAGCGCGGCCGGCGGCGCCACCGACGGCGCCAGCAGCGAGCTGGAGCGCTGCGCCGCGCCCCTGGGGACGGTGTCGCTGGTCGAGAACCAGCAAGCCGGCTGGTACACCGTCCTGCGCAACGAGTACCGCCTGCCGCCGACGGCGAACCTGCTGCGCCTGCTGGTGCAGCAGTCGAACTGCTTCGTGGTGGTCGAGCGCAGCGTGCCCGGCATGACCGCGATGACGCGCGAGCGCGCCCTCATGCAGTCGGGCGAGATGCGGCAGGGCAGCAACTTCGGCGGCGGGCAGATGGTCGCGTCCGACTACGCGCTGTCCCCCGAGGTCATCTTCCGCAACAACAATGCCGGCGGCACTTCGGCTTCGCTCGGCAGCGCCATCGGCGGCCGCTACAGCGGCCTGGTCGGCGCCCTCGCCGGCAGCCTCAACACCAAGGAGGCCAGCACCATGCTGACGCTGGTGGACAACCGCTCGGGGGTGCAGGTCGCCGCGTCCGAAGGCAGCGCGTCCAAGTCCGACTTCGGCGCCGTCGGGCAGCTGTTCGGCAATTCCGCCGGCGGCCGGCTCGGGGGCTACAGCAACACCGCCGAGGGCAAGGTGATCGCCGCGGCGTTCATGGACGCGTTCAACCAGATGGTCCGGGCGCTGCGCAGCTACAAGGCGCAGTCGGTGCAGGGCCAGGGCCTCGGCGGCGGCGGCCGCCTGGGCGTGGATGGCGGCGCGGCGCCGTCGCAGACCTCCGCGCCGCGCGGCGGCGGCGGCATGTCGCTGCGCGATGCGCAGGCGCGCCTCGGCCAGCTGGGATATTCCATCGGCACGCCGGACGGCTCCATGGGGCCCCGCACCGCGGCCGCCCTGCGCGCTTTCCAGAAGGATGCCGGCATCGCGCAGACCGGCCGCCTGGACGCCGCCACCGCAGCGGAGCTGGCCAAGTAACGGGACGGTCGCAGCGGGCCGCCCGGGGCACCGCGACCGCGTCCTTCCCAAGGCGGCCTCCGGGCCGCTTTTCGCTTGGGGCTGCAGGGCTCAGGCGCTGGTCGCGTCCCGCGGCGACGCCGCGCCTTCCCAGACCTCCAGCAGGTCGGCCGACTCCATCACCAGGCCCAGGTGCAGCGACACCATGCTGAAGGCGGCCGCCTCCAGCTGCGGGTCGGTGCCGCGCACCAGGTCGCGCAGCACGATCACCCGGTAGGTGCGGTTGCTGGCGTCGAACGCGGTGTTGAGCACGCAGCAGTCGGCGAAGCCGCCGTCGAGCACCACCGTCGCGATGCGCTGGTTGCGCAGCAGGAAATCCAGGTCGGTGGGATAGAAGGCCGACAGCCGGCGCTTGGACGCGACCCGCAGGTCGCCCGGCGCCACCCGGGTCACCAACTCGGTCCAGCGCGATCCTTCGAGGGCATGGGCCGGGGCGTTGGGGATGGGGCCGACGTGCAGCGGGAAGGTCGCGCGCCAGGCCGAGGGAATGCCTCCGGTGTCGTCCGATCCGTCCGCCCGGAGGGTCGAGGTGATGTGCACGATGCGCGCGCCGGCCGCGCGCGCGCGGTCGTGGAAGGCGTCGATCGGCGCCACCAGCTCCCGCGCCCGGGGTGCGGGGCAGGGGCAGTCGGGCGAATCCTCCAGGTGGCCGCGGTGCATGTCGATCGAGAGCACCGCGGTGGTGGCCGGGTCGAGGTAGTCGGCGAAGGTGTCGCGCGGCACCGCGCGCGGCTGCTCGTAGACCCAGGCGGGGAGGGTGGCTGGAAGGATGGGCATGGTTCGGAAGAGGGTGGAGGAACGGGTCGGAAAGGAGGGCCCGGGGCCCACGGGGCATCGGGCCGCGGGACGCGTGCATTCGGCGGAACACCGGCGCGGCGCCCTGGCCGCGGGGCGCGACGGCGGCGCGGCGCTGCAGCGGCCTTCCCCGGAGCTGGCGCGGGCCTAGCGCCGCTCCTCGCGGACGAAGGGCTCGCCGAGCGCGCCCGGGCCGCCGTAGGCGCCCCGGCGCGCCAGCGCGATCCAGACCATCACCCCCAGGGTGACCGCGTAGGGCGTCATGAGCACGAAGTACTGCGGCAGGGCGATGCCGGCCGCCGCGAGCTGCGGGATGAGCGCCTCGATGCCGCCGAAGAGCAGCGCGCCGACGAGCGCCCGCCAGGGCGACCAGCGGGCGAAGATGACCAGGCCGATGGCGATCCAGCCGCGCCCGCCGGTCATCCCCGGGATCCAGAGCTTGGTGCCCAGCACCGCGATGTAGCCGCCCGCCAGCCCGATCAGCGCGGCGCCGGCGAGCACCGCCAGGAAGCGCGTCGCGGCCACCGGGATGCCGGCCGCGTCGGCGGCCTGCGGGTTCTCGCCCACCGCGCGCAGGCGCAGGCCGCCGGCGGTGCGCTCCAGGTACCAGGCCACCGCCGCGAAGAGCGGCAGCACCAGCCAGGCGACCGCGTTCTGGGTCAGCAGCCGGCCCACCAGCGGCAGTTCCGACAGCGGCCCGAGCGCCACCGGCGGCAGGCCGGCGACCGGCTGGTTGGTCCAGCCCCAGAGCGTGCCGAGCAGGCTGGTCAATCCCTGGCAGAAGAAGACCAGCGCTAGCCCGGCGATCACCTGCTGGATGCGCAGCCACACCACCATGGCCGCGAACAGCACCGACACCAGCGCCGCCGCGCCCATCGACGCCAGCAGCGCGATGCCGGGCGTACCGACGGCGAGCTGGGTGCCGATGCCCGCCAGCGCGCCGACCAGCATCAGGCCTTCGGCGCCCAGCGAGAGCACGCCGGCGCGCTCGCTCACGATCAGGCCCAGCGCGGCCAGGGCGAAGGGCACCGCGAAATCGGGCAGGTTGCCCAGCCAGTTGGCGATCAGGTCCATGGGAACGGTCCTCGGGGCGGGCGGGGCCGGCGCCCGCTCAGGCGGCGGCGGACGCCAGCGCGCGGATGCGGTGGCGGATGAAGAAGTCGGACGCCGCCACGCAGATCACCAGGATCGCCTGGATCAGCTGGACCATCGCGAACGGCACTTGGTAGAACACCTGCAGGCTGCGGCCGGCGACGAAGAGCGCGGCCACCAGCACCGCCACCGCGCTGGCGGCCAGCGGGTTGTTGCGCGCCAGGAAGGCGATCAGGATGCCGGAGAAGCCGTAGCCGGCGTAGAAGGACTGGGTCAGCCGGCCTTCCTGCCCGGCCGCGACCACGAAGCCCGCCAGGCCCGCCAGCGCGCCCGAGAGCAGCACCGAGGCGGTCACCAGGGCCCGCACCGGCACGCCCACCGCCTGCGCCACCCGCTGCCCGGCGTGGACGAAGCGCAGGTAGAGGCCGGCGCGGCTCAGGTCGGTGTACCACCAGGCCAGCAGCGCCACCGCGAGCGCCAGCACGATGGCCGAGCTGAACCCTGCGAACGCGCCGCCGAGGTCCGGCAGCCGCTCGAAGGGCTGGAAGCGCGGCGAATACGGGAAAGCGTCCTTCGGGTCCTTCCAGCTGCCGTAGAGCAGGTGCAGCAGGAAGTTGGCCGCGATGTAGTTGAGCATCAGGCTGGAGATGATCTCGTTGAGGCCCAGGCGCAGCTTGAGGAACGCCGGCGCCGCCACCCACAGCAGCCCGCCGCCGAGCGCGGCCAGCGCCATCAGGGGCAGCCGCAGCCCGGGCGGCCCGACCTCGAAGATCGACACCGCCGTCGCGCCGATCGCGCCCCAGACCATCTGGCCCTCCAGGCCCAGGTTCCAGAAGCGGGCGCGGAAGGCCAGCGCCGCCGCGAGCCCGACCAGGACCATCGGCGCGGCCTGGAACAGCACCGCCTGCAGGTTCTGCCCGTCGAGGAAGACCTGCACCACGAACTCCTGCACCAGTTCGCTGGCCGGCACGCCGGCGGCGACCAGGATCGCGGCCGAGGCCAGCAGGCCGACCGCCACCGCCGCCAGCAGGATCGTGGACTGGCCGGCCCAGCCCATGTCCTGGCGCAGTTCCAGGGCGAAACGGCGCTCCAGCCAGGGCACGCGGCGCCTGCGCCGCGCGGACGGCGAAGGCGATTCCGCCGCATCCGGCGGGGATGCGGCCGGGTTCCCCGGGCCGGAGGCGTGCACGGATGCCTCCAGGAAGGCGCTGGAGGCCCCGCGATCGCCTGGGGAAGGGGTGGGGTGCGGCGTATCGCCGGAAGGCCTGGAAGGCGTTCCCGGGAGCGGAACGGCCACGGGGTCGGAGTGGGGCCGCGTTGGGCCGGGGAAGGTCGCGCCGAGATTTGTCATGCGTCGTGGTCCACCATGGCCTGCCCGATCGCCTGGCGATCGGCGGGCGCGTCGAATTCGGCGACGATGCGGCCGCGGGCGATGACGCCGATGCGGTCGGCCAGCGCCATGACCTCGTCCAGGTCCTCGCTGATCAGCAGCACCGCCGCGCCGGCGTCGCGCGCGGCGCGCAGCCGGGCGTGCACCGCCGCGCCGGAGCGCACGTCCAGGCCCCGGCTCGGGCTGTGCGCCAGCACCAGGGCGGGCGCGCTCCCGTCGAGGCCGAACTCGCGCGCCAGCACCAGCTTCTGCGCGTTGCCGCCGGACAGCAGCGCCGCCTTCTGCCGCACGGAGCGCACGCCCTGCACGTCGAACGCGGCGACCGCGCGGCGGGTGTCGTCCTCCATGCGGCCGCGGCGCAGGCGCCAGACGGAACCGTAGCGGCCGGAGCGGACCGCGCCGATGCCGAAGTTCTCGGCCACGGTCAGCCCGCCGGCGAGCGCCAGACCGTAGCGGTCGGCCGGGATGGCGGCGAGCCGCAGGCCGCGGCGCCGGCGCGCGCCCGCGCCGCGCAGGTCGCCGAAGCCTTCGAGTCGGATCGCCCCGGACTCCGCGCCCGGCAATCCCATGATCGCCTGGGCCAGCTCGGGCTGGCCGTTGCCGCCGACGCCGGCCAGGCCGTAGATCTCGCCGGCGCGCACCCGCAGGCCGAGGCCGTCGAGCACCCGCCGGCCGTCGGCCGCGGGCGTCGAGAGGCCCGCGATGTCCAGCCGCACCGCGCCCGGCGCGGCGTGGCCGGCCGCGGGCGCCGGCGCCGTCTCGCCGACCGTCATGCGCACCAGCTCCTCGACCGGCGTGGCCTGCGGGTCGACCGTGGCCACGGTGCGGCCGCCGCGCATCACCGTGACCCGGTCGGCGTAGCGCTTCACGTCGGCCATCTTGTGGGTGACGAGCACCACCGCCGCGCCCTGCCGCGACAGCGCGTGCACCGTGCGCAGCAGGCGCTGGGCCTCGTCGTCGGTGAGCACCGCGGTGGGCTCGTCCAGGATCAGGATGCGGGCGCCGGCGAGCAGGACCTTGAGGATCTCGACGCGCTGCTGCTCGGCCACCGAGAGGCTGTCCACCGGCCGGTCGGGGTCGATCGCGAAGCCCAGCGCCGCGGCCTGGGCGCGCAGCGACTCGCGCACCGCGCGCAGCCGGGCGCCGAAACCCGCCGGCGCGTCCGGGTCGGGCGGCAGGCCGAGCAGCACGTTCTGCGCCGCGCTGAAGGGCCCGACCAGCTTGAAGTGCTGGTGCACCATGCCGATGCCGTGGCGGGCCGCGTCGCGCGGGCCGGCCAGGCGCACCGGGTTGTCGTCCACCAGCATGCGGCCCGACTCGGGCGCGTAGAGGCCGGCGGCGATGTTCATCAGCGAGGACTTGCCCGCGCCGTTCTCGCCGAGCAGGGCGTGCACCTCGCCCCAGCGCACCGCGACGCCTGCGTCGGTCAGCGCGGCGAAGCCGTCGAAGGACTTGTGGATGCCCGAGAGTTCGAGCGCGTGGGCGGGCATGGCGGTCTCCGCGGCGGGGGATCGGCTGCCTACTTCTGAGTGATGACGCCGGGCACGTACCAGTCCATCTTCCAGAGGTCGGCGTCGGACAGCACCTGGCCGGCGGGGACACGCTCCTTGCCGTCGCGGTCCTTGATCGGGCCGGCGTAGACCTGCTTGCCCTTGAGGATCGCGTCGCGCTCGGCGAGGATGAGCGCGGCCTTGTCCTTGGGCACGGCGGGGCCGAAGTCGAGCGGGATGTCGGTGCCGCCCTGGGCCATCGACAGGAAGGCGCCGTGCGGCGCGGGCTTCCAGTTGCCGGCCATGATCTTCTTGATCTCGGGGACCAGGTAGCGGTCCCAGACCCAGACCGAGGAGCAGATGGTGGCCTTGGGCGCGAACTGGCGCATGTCGCGGTGGTGGCCGGTGCCGAGCTTGCCGCGCTCCTGGGCGACGAGCTGCGGCGTGGGCGTGTCCACGTGCTGGCCGATCACGTCGGCGCCCTGGTCGATCAGGGCCATGGTGGCGGCGCGCTCCTTGGTTGGGTCGTTCCAGGCGCCGGTGTAGACCACGGTGACGGTGGCGTTGGGGTTCATCTTCTGCGCGCCCAGCGCGTAGGCGTTGACCGTCCAGTTCACCACGCCGAAGGGGTTGGCCGCGACGAAGCCGAGCTTGCCGGTCTTGGAGGCCGCGCCGGCGGCCATGCCGCAGAGGTACTGGCTCTCGTAGGTGCGGCCGTAGAAGGCCTGCAGGTTGGGGCCGTTGGTGGTGCCCGAGCCGTTCAGGAAGGCGACCTTGGGGTACTTGGCCGCCAGCTCCTTGAAGGTGTCCGAATGGCCGAAGGCGGTGCCGATGATGATGTTGGCGCCGCGGGCGATGAAGCGCTCGGCCGCCGGACGGATCACCGAGGCGTCCTCGGAGATGTTCTCCACGAACTGGATCTTCTGGCCGGTGCCGGCCTCGATCTTCTGGCGCGCCTCGTCGAAGGCCTGGGTCCAGCCGCCGTCGTTCTTGGCGGTGAAGTAGAGCATCGCGATCTTGGGCGGCGCCGACAGCGTGAACCCGGCGCCGCCGTCCTGCGCCTGCGCGGGGACGGCGGTGGCCAGGAAGGCGACGAAGGGAATGCAGGAGGACTTCAACCAGCAGGAAACCATGGGATCACCTTTCGGAGGCAGGGGGACGGTAGACGGGACCGGTGCGCGATGGAAGCAAGACTGGGGCCGGGAAGCGCCGGCGGGGCGGGGCGGCGCGCGCCCGCGGCTCCGCTGCTATCGAATCAATAGCTGGAGGCGTAGGGAGGGCGCGGGGTACGGCGACTTTCCCGCATGGAATTCAGGGCGTGCCCATGAAGTTGATGCGGAACACGTTGCCCTCCGGATCGAGGAGCACCGCCTGGTACCAGCCGTAGTAGGTGGCGTAGGGCGGCTTGACCAGCTGGGCGCCGTGCGAGACCGCCACCGGCACCATGCGGTCCACCTCGGCGGCCGAGTCCACGTCGATGTTGAGCAGGAACTTCGCGCCGCGCGGGTCGGCCGGCTCGTCGACCTGCAGCAGGCCGTAGGCCTCGTGCGCGTTGAAGCCCAGGCTGGAGCGGCCGGTGTCCAGCCCGCGGAAGATCGGCGAGCGGATCGCAGCGATCTCGGCGAAGCCGAACACCCGCTGGTAGAAGCCGCTGAGCGCCTCGATGTCGCGGGCGAAGACGTTGACGTAGGAAAGGTGGGGCATCGCAGGATCGGCAGGGGAGGCGGTGGAGCGTGGTCGGGCGCGGGAACGCGTTCGGGGGAGCGGGCGGCGCGGCCTCAGGCCACCGCCTTGGTGCCGCCGAAGGTGGTCTGCTTGACGAACTTCGAGGTCAGGTGGTCGCCCGAGGTGACCGGCGCGTGGCGCGGCGATTCGCCCGGGGTCAGGCAGACGGGCAGGCATTCGACGACCGCGTCGTAGTTGGGCTGGTGGAAGAACACCAGCGACTGGCGGCGCACGTTGCGCTGCGCGTCGTCCATCGGCGGGTTCGACACCCGGTGCAGGGTGGAGGTCCACTGGTCGTTGGTCCACTGCTGCATCAGGTCGCCGATGTTGACCACCAGGCCGCCCTCGACCATCGGCACGTCCACCCACTGGCCGGCCTTGTTGAAGACCTGCAGGCCGGCGTCGTCGGGCCGCACGATGGTCAGGCTGCCGTAGTCGCTGTGGGCGCCGGCGCGCATCTGGCCGGGCAGCGGCGCCTCCTTCTGCGGCGGGTAGCTCAGCACCCGGAACATGCTGATGTGCTTGTCGATCTTGTCGTCGAAGAAGGTCTCCGGCAGGTCCAGGCCGAGCGCGAAGGTGCGCATCAGCGTGCGCGCCAGGTCGCTCATCGCATCGAAGTATTCGGTGCAGGCCTCGGCGAAGCCCGGCACGCCCGCGGGCCAGACGTTGGGCTCGAAGTGCGCGCCGGCGGCCGGGCCACGGTGGTAGTCGTCGTCGGGCACGCCCGAGGGGCCGATGGAGAAGGATTCCTTGAGGTCGCCGGGCGCCACCTCCTCCAGGCTGTACGACAGGCCTTCCTCGCCCACCGCGCTGAAGCCGCGCACCGCGTCGTCGCGCGGGCGGTCCACCCGGCGCTTGTCCGCCAGGGGCAGCGCGAAGAAATCGCGCGAGAGCCGCGACACGCGCTCGATCAGCGCGGGGTCGATGCCGTGGTTGGTGATCACCAGGAAGCCGATGTGGCGGCAGGCGGCATCCACCGCGCGGGCGACTTCGGCCTTGCCCGCGGGCGTGCCGTCGAAGTACGGCTGCAGGTCGATGATGGGAACGTGCAACAAGGTCATGCGGGACTCCGGATCGATGGAATGGCGACGGTCGCCAGGGCCGCCGCGCAGGGGCGCGCAGCGGTCCGACGCCGGCCGTGAACGCAACGTCTGTGCCAGTTGGACCAAATGGACAAAAATATGCGCGGCTCCTGCGCGCATGCGGCGGCGCGGGCCGGCCGGGCGGCCCGCGCGGACGGGCCGACGCACCGATGCGGATCCCATGCCCGGCAAGCGTGCACGGCCGGATGCCCGGAGTTCGCCGGCGGCCGGCGGCATGCGCTTTGCTGGTGCGGTGCCGTGGAAGCGACGGAAGCGGCGCGGCCGGCGCCTAGAATTTCCCGGACCGCCGCCGTGGAGCGCGGCGACGGCCGCGGCCGCGGCGCCTTATCGCCGGAGGCCGCGCCCGGCGGCCGGCATGCCGCGCCGCGCGCCGGTGCCGCGGTTCCGGGGCGCCCGCCGCGGGCAGGCCGCATCCTTGCGTGCGCTTCCCGAAGCGCCCGTCCCGCCGCCGCACCCTTCACCTTCACCCTTCCGATCCCACCGCCTCCTGCCCATGCCCGTTCCCAAGCCTTCCGCGACCGCCGCAACGCCCGCCGCCTTCGAGCGCACGACGCCCCCGGACGCGCCCGGGGGCGCGGCCGCGGCGGCGCCCGCCGCGCGGCGGCCGTCCGCCCGGGCGCCGGCGGACGGGGCCGACGGGGCCGTGCCCGCGCCGGCGTCCGCCCGGCCGCCGCGCGCGTGGGCGGCCCGTTCCGCAGCGAAGGCGCCGGCCGCGACGTCCGCGAAAGCCCCGCGGGCCGCATCCGCCGCCCGGCCGCCGAAGTCCGCGGCCGCACCGAAGTCCCGAAGGCTGCCGC
Organism: Xylophilus ampelinus; assembly: GCA_036946225.1. Lineage (GTDB taxonomy): Bacteria > Pseudomonadota > Gammaproteobacteria > Burkholderiales > Burkholderiaceae_C > JAKOND01. Next base: position 334,196 of record JAQIJO010000001.1, on the reverse strand, counting down.
GGTCTGCGCCGGACGGCGCCGCGCCGGCGCCGGGCCGCCGGCTGCAGTCGCTCGAACGCAAACGCTCCGCCATCCTGGAGGCGGCGCTGCACTGCTTCTCGCGGCTCGGGCTGCACGGCACCAGCGTGGACCAGGTCGCGGCCCGCGCCCAGGTCAGCAAGAGCAACCTGCTCTACTACTTCGGCAGCAAGGAGGACCTGTACGTCGCGGTGCTGCGCGACCTGCTCGACCTCTGGCTGGAGCCGCTGCGCGAGGAATTCGTGCCCGAGCGCGATCCGGCCGAGGCGATCCGCCGCTACGTCGCGCGCAAGATGGTCGATTCGCGCGACCACCCCGACGCCTCGCGCCTCTTCTGCCTGGAGATGGTGCGCGGCGCGCCGCTGCTGCGCGAGGAGCTCGACCGCGGGCTCGCGCCGCTGGTCGAGGAGAAGGCGGCCGTGGTGCGCGGCTGGATCGCCGACGGCCGGATGGCGCCGGTCGCGCCCAAGCACCTGATCTTCCTGCTCTGGTCCACCACCCAGCACTACGCGGACTTCGCGGTGCAGGTCGAGGCGGTCAGCGGACGGACGCTGGCCGATCCGGACTTCTTCGACGAGGCGGTGGCCAGCCTGCAGGCGCTGGTGCTCGGCGGAGCGCTGGGCGCGCGGATCGGCGCCCCCGCAGCCGCCGCGGACGATGCGGCCGCCGGATCGGCCGACGCTTCGCCTGACGCCTGACGCCTGACGCCTGACGCCTGGACGCTTGGACGCCTGATGCTTGGCTCCTGGCTCGGCCGCGGGATACGCAACGCCCGGCGCGCTCACCCTGCCGGGCGTCGTGGGTGCCGTGTCGGGTCGGGCGCCGCTTCCGCCGCGGCCCGCGCGCCCGGTCGGTCCGACGCGCGCGCCGCGGCCGTCCGGCTGACGGGCCCGGCCGTTTCGCGTGCGGGCGGCGCGGACCGCCCCCGCCGGCCTCAATGCCGACGCGGCTCGCCGTGCGGCGCACCCCCGTGCGGCGACTGCGCCCGGGCGTCGGCGTGCTGCTGGTGCGGCGGCTGCATCTGCGGCTGCGGTGCGTGCACCGGCGCCTGGGGGCGAGCCTCTTGCGGGCGGGCTTCCTGCGGATGGAATCCTCGCGGAGGTTCCTGCGGGTGGAATTCCGGGGCGCGGAAGGCTGGCGGCACGGGCGACGCCATCGCGTCCGGCAGCCGGCGGGCGCCCGCATCGGCGTAGGGCGGCGCCGCAGGACGGGAAGCGCGCGCCGGTTCCGCAGGCGCCGCGACCACCGGCGCGGACGGGCGCGGGGCCTCGGCTACGCGCGCCGGCGCCGTCGCGCGATCGGAACGCTCGAAGCGCGGCCCCGTGCGCTCCGCGGCCGGCGCACCCGTCCCGGCGGCGGACGGCGCATGCGCCGCCGTCATCGCGACCGGGCGTGTGTCCGGGTTCGCCGGATGCGCCGCCGGCCCGGCCGCGGAACGCGCGGTGGCGATCGGCGCCGTGCCGCCGGACGATGGACGGGTGACCGCGTACGACGGGGCGGCGCCGCGTGCCGGTCCGCGCGGATCCGGCCGGGCGCGCGGCTGCCGGCCGTTCAATGCGCGGACGCGGCGGGCGGTGTACAGGCCGCGCGGCCGCGGGCGTGCAAGAGATGTAAGCGGCGCGCCCGCGCCCGCCGCGGGGTCAGGCGTGCGGATCGCCGCCCGCCGTCTGCACCCGGTTGCGTCCGTCGCGCTTGGCGGCGTAGAGCGCGGCATCGGCCCGCGCCAGCAGCATGGGCACGCTGTCGCCGTCCCGCAGCTCGGCCACGCCCATGCTGGCGGTCAGGGCCACGATGCCGCCGTCGCCGGTGGCGAGCCGCAGGGCGTCGATCGCCCGGCGCAGCCGTTCGGCCACCCGCGCCGCCTCGGCCGCGGTGGTGCCCGGCATCAGGATGCAAAACTCCTCGCCGCCCAGCCGGCCGGCGAGGTCGCGCGCGCGCGAGACGGCGGCGCAGGTGTGCGCCACCGCGCGCAGCGCCTCGTCGCCCATCGCATGGCCGTGGCGGTCGTTGATGCGCTTGAAATGGTCCACGTCGAGCATCAGCACCGCCAGCGGCTGCGCCTCGCGCCGGGCGCGCTCGATCCCGGCCTGCGCGCCCGCCAGGAAATGCCCGCGGCTCGCCAGGCCGGTGAGGTGGTCGGTCGAGACCGCGCGGCGCAGCTGGTTCTCGGCGGTCTTGCGCTCGGTGATGTCGACCACGGTCACCAGGTCCGCATCCTCGCCGTCGTAGACGATGGGCACCATGGACAGCAGCACCCAGACGTCCCGGTCCTGCGCGCGCAGGCAGACCTCGTGGTCCTGCACGGCGCCGTCGCGGCGGTAGCGCTCGAGCAGGCGCGCCCGGTCCGCCGGGTCGCGGTAGATGTTCACCGGCCGCTGTCCGATCAGGCCGCCGGGCGGCAGGCCCGACAGCGCCACGGCGCGCGGGTTGGCGTACACGAAGGTGTCGTCGCGCCGGCGGGTGACCGTCACCGGCAGCGGGATGCTGCGCAGCACGTTCAGCGTCCGCGCTTCGCTCTCCTGCAGCGCCCGGGTCCGCTCGGCCACGCGCTGCTCCAGCGTGGCGGCCAGGCGGTGCAGCTCGGCCACCAGCCGCGCGTTGTCGATGGCGTTGACCACGTTGCCCGACAGCAGCTCCAGGAACTCGATGCGCGCGGGCGAGAAGACGCCGCGCGCGGACGCGCTCTCCAGGTACAGCGCGCCGGCCACCTGGCCGTGGCGCAGCAGCGGCAGGCACAGCAGCGAGCGCACCGCGCGCGCCGCGAAATAGGGCAGCCGGCCCCACTGCGGTGAGTGCGCCGGATCGTCCTGCAGCAGCGGCCGGCCGGTGGCCAGCGCGGTGCGCAGCAGTTCCCGCGGGAGCCGGTCGCCCGCGGCCTCCAGGGGCAGCGCTTCGGGCAGGGGCCGCGCGGGTCCGGCCGCGCTGTCGGCCTGCAGCGCCCAGCCGTCGGCGTCGCCCGGGCCGGCGTCCGGGGCCGCGCGCAGCACCACCGCGGCCCGGCCGGCGCCCGCGTTCTCCTGCAGCACCTGCAGCAGCCGGCGCAGCAGCGGGGCGAGCGCGACCTCGGCGGTCACCGCCTGCGCCGCCTTCATCAGCGCGCCCAGGTCCAGCGAAGCCGCCGACAGCGTGGACGACTCCACGGTGCCCGCCACCGCGGCCGGCGCGGGGCAGGCGGCGCCCGCGCCCCAGCGCAGGAGGGCGGTGCGCGACTCGGCCTGCAGCGCCGGGGCGTCCGGCGCATCGTCGAGCAGCTGCGCGCGCTGCCAGTGCACCAGGGCGAGCAGCAGCAGCGGCTCGCGGTCCGGATCGTCCGCCGGACGGCCCTCCGCGGCGGCGTCGCGCGGGCCGGCGCCGTCCTGCCCGCCGGCCTCCGGGCGGGACCGGACGGCGGCCAGCGCCGCGTCGCAGGCGGCCCGCACCGCGCCGGCGTCGCCGTCGGCCAGGGCGCGCTGCGCCTGCAGCAGGTGGTGCAGCGGCCGCAGCCGCGCGCCGGCCGCGGTCCAGGGTTCGAAGCGGGCCAGCGCCGCGTCCGCCGCCGCGGCGGCTCCGGCGGGGGCGCCGTCCGCGCGCGCCCGGGCGAGCGCGGCCGCGGCGGTGAAGAACACGCTGAAAGGCACCATCGCCATGCCGCGCCCGGCCGCGAAATGCGCCGCGGCCCACTCGCCGTCGGCGACCGCCTCCGCATGCCGCCCGGCCAGCGCATGCAGCATGCCGCGCAGGGCATGGAGGAACATGGTGCCGGTGCGGTCGCCGCGCGCCGCGTAGTCGGCCAGCAACGCCCGCGCCGAGAAGCCTTCGTGCTCCAGCAGCGGGCCGCGCAGGTGCGGCCCCTGCAGCGCGCGCACCGTCTCCTGCAGCGCCCGCAGGTAGTCGTGCGCCACTGGCTGGCGGATGCGGCGCAGGGTGGCGGCATGCCGCTCCAGCAGCGCCGCCGCCTCGGCCAGCGGCAGGCCGGCCAGCACCGCGTGGCAGCCGTGCAGGTAGAGACCCAGCCCCGCGTGCCGCAGGTTGCCGTACTCCAGGCCGTTGCGGTGCACCGCGAGCAGCGCCGGCAGGGTGTCGGCCAGCGGATCGACCCAGTGGTGCAGGAAGGCATGGAAGGAGAAGCCCGCGTGCGCGTGCACTTGGCGCCATCCGTGGCGCGCCACCAGGTCCAGCGACATGCGGCCGAGGCGGTGGCCGAAGCGGTAGTCGCCCAGCAGCTCGGCGGCCAGCAAGCCTGCCACCGAATAGGCCGAGAGCGCGGCCGGCGCATGGCCGTGGTCCATCATCAGCCGCACTTGCAGCACGGTCAGCGGCGGCAGGAGGGCGGGCCGCGCTATGTAGGCCGCGGCGGTCATCTTGGCGATCACCGCGAGCTGCTGCAGCGGCAGCGCGGCCCGCATCGGGGCCTGCGCCGCGAGCGCCTCCAGCCCGCGCGCCGCGATCGCGTCGCGCAGCCCGGCGACCAGCCGGCGCATGTCCTCGGGCGCCTGCGGCGACGGCGGCTCCAGTTCCAGCAGGCGCAGCGCCTCCAGGCCCAGCGCCAAGGTGTCGTCGAGCTGGCCGGAGGCGTAGGACGCTTCGATGCGCACGTCGAGCAGGAGCGCACGCTCCAGCGGCGCCAGCGGCCGCGCCAGGGCGGCGTCCAGCAGCGCGTCCAGGGCGGCGTCGTCCCCGGCGAGGCCGGCCATGCGCGCGGCGTGCGCATGCAGCGCGAGGGCCGCGCCGGGGTCGTCGCGCCACCCCGCCTCGCCCCGCAGCGCCACCGCCTGCGCGGCATGCTCCGCGGCCAGGTCGAAGGAGGCGGCGTCGCGCGCCAGCTCGGAGGCGCGCAGGTTCAGGCCGGCCAGCGCCGCGCGCTCGGCCGGGTCGTCCATCAGCGCGGCGCCGCGGTTGAGGTGCCCGACCACCGCGAAATCCGGCGCGGCCGGGTCCATGCCGTCGCGCAGCAGGCGGCCGATCCGCAGGTGCAGCGCCGGGCGCTCCCCGTCCGGCGCGAGCAGGTAGGCCGCCTCCTGGACGCGGTCGTGCACGAAGGCCAGCTCCACCCGCAGGCCGGCGCGCTCCCGCGCGTCGAGGACGGGCACCCACTTGTAGCCGCCGTCGGCCGGCGCCAGCAGGCCCGCGTCCAGCGCGGGGGCGAGATCGCGCAGCACCGCGTCCTCGCCGCGGCCGCAGGCGGTCGCCAGCGTCGCCAGCGCGAAGCGCCGGTGCAGGCAGGCCGCCACGGTGAGCGTGGCGCGCGCGGGCGCGGGCAGGCGGCGCAGCTGCTCCAGCATCAGCGCGACCACGTTGTCGGCGACGCGCTCCTCGCGGATGCGCGCGATCGACCAGCGCCAGCATCCGGCCTCGGCGTCGGGCCAGAACAGGCCGCGGCGCTGCAGGTCCTCCAGGAAGCGGCCGAGGAAGAAGGGGTTGCCCCCCGTCTTGGCGTGGCAGAGCCGGGCCAGCTCCTGCAGCGCCGGATCGGCCGCGGGCAGGCGCAGGGTGTCGGCGAGCAGCGCGGCGACCTCGTCCTCGGCCAGCGGGCCGAGTGCCAGGGCGCGGACGTGCGGGCCGGCGGCGGCGATCGCCGCCAGGTCCTCGACCAGCGGATGCGCCGGAAGCACCTCGTTGGCCCGGTAGGCGACCACCAGCAGCAGGTGGCGCAGGCCGTCGTCGAGCGCCATCGCGCGCAGCAGGCGGCGCGAGAGGCGGTCGGCCCACTGCAGGTCGTCGACGAACAGCACCAGCGGCCGGGCCGCGCTCGCCAGCGCGGCCCAGCAGCGCTGCATGGTGAGCAGGAAGCGGTTCTCCGCCTCGGCCGGCGGCAGCGGCAGCACCGGCGCCGCCGCGTCGAGCAGCAGGCCGAGTTCGGGCACCGCCGCCGTGGCCAGCGCGGCGTTCGGTCCGAGGTGGACGGCCAGCGCGTCGCGCCAGGCGTCCCGCTCGTCCGGCGGCAGCGCCAGCACCTGGCGGACGCGCTGGCGCAGCGCCTCGACGAAGGCGGCGCCGGGCGCGTGCGGCGCGAACTGCTGGAACTTGCCCTCGACCATCTCCCCGCGGCGGCCGACCAGGATGCGCTGCAGCTCCTGCACCAGCGCGCTCTTGCCGATGCCCGGGAAGCCCGCGATGGCCACCACCTGCGCCGGCCCCGCGGCGGCGGCCTCGAAGGCGGCGACCAAGCTGCGGACCTCGTCCGTGCGCCCGTGCAGCCGGCCCGATACCTGGAAGCGCGCGGGCAGGTCGTCCCGTGCCAGCTGCCAGTGCGGGGCGTCCGGCGGCGCGCCCTCCTGCCGCGCCAGCAGGTGCCGCAGGTCGGCGCGCAGGGCGCGGTGGCTCTGGTAGCGGTCCTCGGGATCCTTGGCCAGCAGCTTGGCCACCAGGGCGCCCAGCAGCGGCGGCGCGTCGGGGCGCAGCGCGGACAGCGGCCGCAGCGGCCGCGCGAGGTGGCCGTGCACGACCTCGGCCGCATCGGCGCCGGGGAAGGGCGCGGCGCCGGTCAGCAGCAGGTGCAGCGTGGCGCCCAGGCCGTAGAAGTCGGCGCGGTAGTCCACGTCGCGGTTCATGCGGCCGGTCTGCTCGGGCGCGATGCAGGCGAGCGTGCCTTCCAGGTCCTGCGGCGGCGCGAGCGCCGGGCGCTCGCTGGAGAGTTCCGCCGCGATGCCGAAGTCGATCAGCCGCACCACGCCGCGCGCCAGGTCGGCCACCACGTTGCCCGGCGACACGTCCTTGTGGACGATCCGGCGCGCGTGCACCGCCTCCAGCGCGTCGACCAGCGCCACCCCCACCTGCAGCGCGTCGGACAGCGCCAGCGGCCCGCCGCGCAGCAGCTCGCGCAGCGCCACCGCGCCGTCGTCGGCCATGGTGAGGAAGAGCGCGCCCTCGTGGCTGCCCTGGGTTTCGGCGCTGACCACGTTCGGATGCGCCACCCGGCGCGACAGCTCGAACTCGCGACGGAAGCGCGCGACCTCGCGCATGTCGAGCACCGCGCGCCGCAGGAACTTCACCACCACCGGCCGGCCGTGGCGCAGGCAGCGCAGCACGGTCGAGCGCTCGCCGCGGTAGAGGACCTCGCGCACCGTGAAGTCGCCCAGCCGCGCACCGGGGCCGGCGGTGTCGGCCGTCAGGCCGGGGAGGGTCGGGGAAGGCATCGGGGCGGTGTTCTGGGGAGCGCGTCGGTCCATGCGTCGGCACGGATCATAGGCACTCCCCGGGCGGCACCTGCCCGGACGAGCCGTCGGATGCGGCGGGCGTTCCGGCTATCGCCGGCTCAGTGCGCGACCGCCCGCAGGTCGTGGTAGCCGCGGCCGAAGTACATCAGGCCGTGGGCCTCGGCCTGCCGGGCGACGGCCAGGACCTCGCAGAACAGCACGTCGTGGGTGCCGACCGCGTGCCGGCCGACGATGCGGCAGTCGAAGGAGGCGGCGGCGCCGTCGAGCACCGGCGCGCCGGTGGCGCTGGCGGACCATCCCGCGGCGGCGAAGCGGTCCGCCATCGGCGTCTTGCCGCCGAAGAGGTTGGACAGCGCCTGCGCCCCCGCGCCCAGCGCGTTGACGCAGAGCACGCCGTTGGCCTGGAAGGCCGGGTAGACCGAGGCGCTGCGGTTCAGGCAGACCAGCAGCGTCGGCGGGTCGTCGGTCACGCTGCAGACCGCCGATGCGGTGAAGCCGGCCCGGCCGCCCGGGCCGTCGGTGGTGATGATGTTGACCGCCGCGCCCAGCCGCGCCATCGCGTCGCGGTACGCCTCGCGCGTCGGGGGCGCGGCGGCGGCGCTGGCGGGAGCGTGCGCTTCGGGCGCCGCGCCGCGGCCCGCGGAGGCGGAAGGGATTGCGGAGGCGGGGGCGTGGGCGGTCGGTGTCATGGCGTCAGGCGAGCCGGGCGGCGGCGTCGAAGTCGAGCCGCGGCAGGCGTCCGTGGAGCTTGGACGCATCGCCGTGGCCGAGGTTGATGAGGAGGCCGGATTTCCAGGTCGTGCCGGCGAAGAACGCGGTATCGACCTTCGCGGCGTCGAAGCCGGCCATCGGGCCGGCGTCCAGGCCGAGCGCGCGCGCGGCCAGGATCAGGTAGCCCGCCTGGAGCGTGCTGTTGTAGGTCGCGGTCTTGTGGGCCGCCTCGGGCGTGGCGGCGACCCAGGGCTTCGCGTCGGCGTGCGGGAACAGGAAAGGCAGCTGCTCGTGGAAGGCGGCGTCCCAGGCGGCGATCACCGTGACCGGCGCGGCCATGGTCTTGTCGAGGTTGCCGGACGACAGGGCCGGCGCCAGGCGCTGCTTGCCCTCGGGCGTGCGCACGAAGACGAAGCGCGCCGGCGAGCAGTTGACCGAGGTCGGGCCCATCTTGACCAGGTCGTAGAGCTGGCGGATCTGGTCGTCGGACACCGGCTCGGACGTCCACCCGCCATGGGTGCGTGCGTCGGTGAACAGGGTGGCGAGGGCGGCGGCGTCGAGCGGCTGGCTCATGCGGGAACTCCGGAGGTTGCGGGATGGATCGGCGGTCCGGGCGGCGCCGCGGGTGCGGCGGCCCGCGCGGCCAGGAAATCCAGCAGCATACGGTTGAAGCTTTCCGGCGTGGTGACGCTGTGGGCGTGGCCGCCGTGGGGCGCCAGGTCGAAGGTCGCGTCGCCGAGGCGCCGGGCCAGGCGCTCGGAGCAGGTCCAGGGCACCAGCGCGTCGTCCTGCGACGCGGCCACCAGCACCGGGCAGGCGATCTCCGGCAGCCGGTCGTCGATGTCGAAGGCGCGCAGGGCGGCGATGCGGGCGCGCATGTTGCGTTCGCCGGGGAAGTGCGCCACCGCATGCTCCACCTCGGCCTGCACCCGCTCGGCATGCTCGGCGCACCAGGCGGCGGGGTAGAGGAAGATGGGCTGCGCCTCGACGTAGGCGCGGGGCCCGCCGGCGGCCAGCAGCGCGAGGCGCGCGTCGAAGCAGCGGGCCGAGTGCGGGTTCGGCCGCGACCAGCCGTTGACCACCGCCAGGCTCGCGACCCGGGACGGATCGTCGAGCGCGAGCTGCAGGCCGATCAGGCCGCCGAGCGCATGGCCGACCACGTGGGCGCGCGCCACGCCGGCGGCGTCCATCGCCGCGCGCAGGTCGGCCGCCATGTCGGCGATGGAGTGGCCGTCCGGCAGCGCGTCCGGGCTGCGGCCGGTGCCGCGGTGGTCGTAGCCGACCACCCGCCAGCCGGCCGCGGCCAGGGCCGCGACCTGGGGCTGCCAGAAGTTCGCCGATCCGCCGAGGCCGGAGGACAGCACCACCGCCGGCGCGGACGGGTCCGCGCCGGCGCCGTGGATCTCGATGTGGAGCGCTGCCATGCGGTTCCTTCCCGCGGCTTCAGCCGCGCGCGCCGACGTGGGCGACCGAGGCGATCTCGACCAGCGCGTCGGGCTTCACCAGGCCGGCCTGGATGCAGTAGCGCGCCGGCTTGGTGCCGGGGAAGAACTCGGCGTAGACCGCGTTCATCGCCGCGTAGTCGGACCAGTCGCGCAGGAAGATGTGGTTGAAGGTGACGTCGTCCATGGTGCCGCCGGCGGCCTCGACCACGCCGCGGATGCCTTCGAGCACGTGGCGGGTCTGGGCGGCTGCGTCGCCGACGTGCACCACCTGATTGTCCGGGCCGAGGGGCAGGGTGCCGGAGACGTAGAGCACGCCGTCGGCCAGCGTGCCGGGGACGTAGGGCGCCAGCGGGGTGCCGGTGCCGGCGGGGATGATGGCTTCTTTGGGCATGGGGGCTCCAGGGTCGGTTGGGCGGATGCGGGGAATGGTCGGGAAGGGCGGGGAAGGTCAGGCCGTCGCGCCGCTCAGGCTGCGGCGGCGGCGGGCCGGTCCGCTGCCGCCGCTTCGGGGGCGCCGGCGACGCCGGCGATGGTTGGCGCAGCGCCTGCGGCGCGGCAGAAATCGTCCACCGTCGCCACCCAGCCGAAGAAGGTCTCGACGTTGTAGACCGCCGCGGCCTGGATGGCCGGGCCGCCGAGTTCGTGGGTCGCGTCCTCCAGCATGGCCGCGAAGTACTCCAGGTGGAAGGCGTCGCGCAGGGTGGACTCCACGCACACGTTGGTCGCGATGCCGGTGAACACCAGGTTGCGGATGCCGCGGGCGCGCAGGGTGGAGTCGAGCGCGCTGTTGAAGAAGCCGCTGTAGCGCGGCTTGGGCACCACGATGTCGCCGGCCTGCGGCTGCAGGGCATCGACCATCTGGTAGTCCCAGCCGCCCTTGGCGAGGAAGCGTCCCTGCAGCTCCGGCCGCCGGCGCATGGTCTTGAGCGCGTTGGACTTGTGCCAGTTGGGCGAGCCCGGGCCGCCCGCCTCGACGTAGCCCGCGTCCCAGCCGTTCTGGAGGAATACGACCAGGATGCCGGCGGCGCGCGCGGCCTCCACCGCCCGGGCGATGGACGCGATGACGCCCCGGGCGCCGGAGATGTCGAAGCCGGCGGTGTCCACGTAGCCGCCGATGGAGGCGTAGGCGTTCTGCATGTCCACCACCACCAGCGCGGTCTGCGCCGGGTGGAAGGCGAGCGGTTCCGGCCGCGCGGGCAGCAGCAGCGCGCCGCTGCCGGGGCGCAGCGCCTCGGGCGCGCCGGCGGGCGTGGGCGAGGCCACGGTGGCGTTGGTCTTGGGCGAGGCGCCGGGAGCCGGCGCGGATGGGTTCACGGCAGTCATGCGGCGGCGCTCCTCAGGCGGCGAGGCGTTCGGCGGGCGCCGGCGCGGCCGCCTGCGAGGGCACCGGGCTGTCCGCGCCCACGCGGCTCTTCATCAGGGGCTGGATGCGCTCGCCGAAGGCCTGCACGCCCTCGACGAAGTGGTCGAAGGTCAGCAGGACGCCCTCGGTGCCCGGCACCTCGGCCATCTCGTCGAGCATGCGCGCCACATGGGCGTAGGAGCCGACGAGGGTGCCCATGTTAATGTTCACCGCCGAGGTCGGGTCGGCCATCTGGCGCACGTTGGTGTCGGCGCCGGACTTGGTGTCGGCCGCGCCCTGCTGGCCGAGCCAGGCGATGGCTTCCTGGTCGGCGCCGGCCTGGTAGTGCTCCCACTTGGCGCGGGCGGCCTCGTCGGTCTCGTCGGCGATCACCATCATCAGCACGTAGGTGGTGACCTGGCGGCCGGTCTTCGCGGTGGCGGCGATCAGCTTCTCGGCCGAGGGCGCGAAGGCCTTGGGCGTGTTGACGCCCTTGCCGAAGCAGAAGTTGTAGTCCGCGTACTGCGCCGAGAAGTCCATGCCCGCGTCGCTAGAACCGGCGCAGATCAGCTTCATGTCGGCCTGCGGCTTCGGGCTGACGCGGCAGTCGTCCATGGTGAAGTGCGCGCCCTTGAAGTCCGACTTGCCGGTGCCCCAGAGGTCGCGCAGCACCTGGGCGTATTCCGCGAGGTACTGGTAGCGCGAGCCGAAGAACTGGTCGCCCGGCCACAGGCCCATCTGCGAGTACTCGGGCCGCTGCCAGCCGGTGACCAGGTTGACGCCGAAGCGCCCGCCCGAGATGGAGTCGATGGTGGAGGCCATGCGCGCGACGATGGCCGGCGGCAGCGTCAGCGTGGCCGCGGTGGCGAAGAGCTTGATCTTGGTGGTGACCGCCGCCAGGCCGGCCATCAGGGTGAAGGATTCGAGGTTGTGGTCCCAGAACTCCGTCTTGCCGCCGAAGCCGCGCAGCTTGATCATGGACAGCACGAAATCGAGGCCGTAGCGCTCGGCTTCCAGGGTGATGCGCTTGTTGAGCTCGAAGCTGGGCAGGTACTGGGGAGCGTTCTCCGACAGCAGCCAGCCGTTGTTTCCGATGGGGATGAAGACGCCGACTTTCATGCGGACCTCGCGCGGTGGATGACGATGCCTAGGGCAATGCATGCGCTGTGCCAGGGTGGAAAATCCTTTCGTGACAGTCGCTTGCATCCGGCACGCCAAAAAATTTGGACCAAATGGTTCAAGACGGGGCGCAACCCGGCGCGCCGGCTCACGCAATCGGTGCGGCATGCGCGCCGGCGGTGCACGTAGCATGGCGGGCCCGGCCGCCGTGCGGCGGCCCGCGCGGTGCGCCGGCGGCCGCCGCGTCCGGCGGCGCGTTCCGTCCCGCACAGGCCGTCCCACTGCCGCCATTCCCTTCCCCGCGCCGCCACGTCCTCGTTCCCGCCCATGTCCCGTCCCGATGCCGGCGCGCCCGGTTCCCCCGCCCGTACGGCCCCGGTGCTGCCGGCCGTCGCCGCCCTGATCGGCTCGCTGTGCGCGCTGTGCATCGGCACCTCCTTCGCCAAGGCGCTGTTCCCGGTGCTCGGCGCGCCGGGCACGGTGGCGATGCGCACCGGCTTCGCCGCCTGCGTGCTGCTGGCGGTCTGGCGACCGTGGCGCCGCCCGATGGCGCTGCGCGACCTGCGCTGGATCGCGCTCTACGGCATGGTGCTGGGGCTGACCAACCTGTTCTTCTACCTGTCGCTGCGCACCGTACCCCTGGGCGTCGCGCTGGCGCTGGAGTTCACCGGCCCGCTGGCGCTGGCGGTGCTCTCCTCGCGCCGCTGGCGCGACCTGGGCTGGGCGGCGCTGGCCGCGGCGGGGCTGGCGCTGCTGCTGCTGGTCGGCCGCGGCGCGGTCGCGCCCGACCCGGCGGGCGCGGGCTTCGCGCTGGCGGCCGGGGTGTGCTGGGCGCTCTACATCGTCTGCGGCCAGAAGGCGGGGCAGGCGCACGGCGGCAGCGCCACCGCGATCGGCATGGCGGTCGCGGCGCTGACCACGCTGCCCTTCGGCGTGGCCACCGCGGGCGCGGCGCTGATCGATCCGGCGCTGCTGGCCGCCGGGCTGGCGGTGGGCATCGTTTCCAGCGCCATCCCGTATTCGCTCGAGATGGTGGCGTTGCAGCGTCTGCCGCGCCGGACGTTCAGCATCCTGCTGAGCCTGGAGCCGGCCATCGGCGCGCTGGCGGGCATGCTGCTGCTGCAGGAGCGGTTGGCGCCGCCGCAGTGGGCGGGCATCGCCTGCGTGGTGGTCGCGGCCGTGGGCTGCGCGGCCACCGCGCGCGCGCCGGCAGCGGACGTGCCGCCGGCCTGAAGCCGGGGCTTAGCCGCGCCGCAATGCCAGCGCCACGATCGCGGCGCCGGCGGCCACGACCAGCGCATCCTCGACCAGGCCGCTGCGGGTCTGCCCGATCCGCGCCATCGCCCGCTTGCGGCCGGCCAGCGTCGCGTAGGCGAGCGGGACCGCGGTGGCGACCGCGACGGCGGCGCCGGCCCGCTCGCTGCCGCGCGGCGCCAGGGCCGCGCCGGCGATGCCGGCGCTCATCGTGCGCGCGAGCAGCCCCAGGAACACGGTGCGGTCGGGGGCGGTTTCCATCTTGTCGCCGAACAGCTCGCCGACGCCCATGGCCAGCGCGCCGTACCGGAACAGCGGCCGGTCGAGCAGGGCGAGGTGCCCCGGCGTGCGGCGGCCCGCGAGGCGCGCGGCCGCGAGGCCGGCCATGGGGGTCATGGAACGCGCGCTGGCGACCGCGCCGATCAACGCCGAGAAAAACAATCCGCAGGTCTTCATGGGAGGGTGCAGGAACGATGGGATGGATGCCGCATGGTCCCCGGCGCCGCGGCCCGGCGCCATGGCCGCGACGCGCATCCTGTTGTAGGAGGCGCCGGCGGACCGGGATGCGGGGGCGGACGGAGCCCGCGGGACGCAGTGGCGGCGGCGGCGAGGCACCGCATCTCGGCCGGCACCGCGCCCCTGCATCCGGGGCGCCACAGCCGCGGGTAAACCCTTGGCCCTCAGCGATTTCCCGCTCGGCCGAAGCTGTGGATAAGTCCATGCCCGGAATCCGCCCCGCGCAGGGTTGGACGCGATGCCGGCCGAGCATGCGGCCCGCGGGGCGGTGCATCGCACTGGGTCCGGCGGCCCGGGCCGCGCCGCGTGGGACCGGGCCGCCACACTGCCTCCCAGGCGATCCGCGGCCCTGCCGGCGCGCGCGCTTCCCGTTCGCCGTCGCGGGCCGCGGCGCGCCGGCTGGCGGGTAGTGCAGGAGGGCGGCACCGGCCGCGTCCCCGGCACTGCAGGGCATTGGGGACAACTTTGTGAATAGGTGGATAACCCGGCGCGTCCCGGCGCCGCACCGTTCAGTGCTTCGTCAGGCTCTGCGACACTGCCCGTCCCGAGATTCCAAGGAGTCGCCATGCCCGAGATCGTCATCGACCCCCGCCAGGCCGACCTGGGCCACGGCCTGCGGGTGCGCCGCCTGTTGCCCTTCCGGCTGCACCGCAGCGTCGGCCCCTTCGTCTTCTTCGACCATGCCGGGCCGGTGGTGCTGCCCGCCGACGCCGGCCGCGCCGCCGACGTGCGGCCGCATCCGCACATCGGCCTCGCGACGGTGAGCTACCTGTTCTCCGGCAAGGTCACCCACCGCGACAGCCTGGGCGTGGAGCAGGTCATCGTGCCCGGCGAGGTCAACTGGATGACCGCCGGCCGCGGCATCTCGCACTCCGAGCGCTTCGAGGACCCGTCGGTGCGCAGCGGCAGCGGGCTGGAGCTGCTGCAGTCCTGGGTGGCGCTGCCCGAGGCCGACGAGGAGACCGACCCGGCCTTCGCGAACTATCCCGTGGAGGCCCTGCCCGAGGCGCACGAGGACGGCGTCTGGATGCGCCTGATCGCCGGCGAGGCCTTCGGCCTGCAGAGCCCGGTGAAGACCCATTCGCCGATGTTCTACCTGCACACTACGATGGAGCCCGGCGCGCGGCTGGCGCTGCCCGCGCACCAGCCCGAGCGCGCCGCCTACGTTGCCGCCGGCCGGGTCGAGGCGGCCGACGGCAGCGTCTACCTGCCCGGCCAGATGGCCGTCTTCGGGCCGAAGGAGGACGCCAGCCTGCGCGCGGTGGAGCCCTCGGTGGTGATGCTGCTCGGCGGCGAGCCGCTGGGCCCGCGCCATCTGTGGTGGAACTTCGTGTCCTCGCGCCCGGAACGCATCGAGCAGGCCAAGGCCGACTGGCTGGCCGGACGGATCGCGCTGCCGCCGGGCGACGACGCGGAATTCATCCCGCTGCCGGAGTCGCCTCCGGCGGCGAAGGCGGGCGCGCAGCCGCTCTGAGGGCGGGCCGGCTGGCGCCTCCGGCCGGAGGTGCGGCACGGCGCGATCCGGTGCGCGCCGCCGGGCCGGGAACGCCCGGCCTGCGCTCATTCGACGGTGATGTTCCGCGCGCGGATGATCTTGGCGTAGCGCGCCCGGTCGTCGGCGATCAGCTTGGCGAAGGCCGCGGGCGCGGTGGCGCGCGGCACGCCGCCGAGCGCCGCGAAGCGGGCCTGCACCGCCTCGTCGTCCATCACGGCGCGCACGTCGGCCGCGAGCTTCTCGACCACCGGCTGCGGCGTGCCCGCCGGCGCCAGCAGGCCGATCCAGGAGATGGCGTCGAAGCCCGGCGCCACCGTCTCGGCCAGGGTGGGCACGTCCGGCAGCGCCGGCACGCGCCTGTCGCTGGTGACGGCCAGCGCGCGCAGCTTGCCGGCCTTGACGTGGGCCGAGGCCTCCAGCACCGTCATGAAGGACAGCTGCACATGGCCCGCCAGCAGGTCGGCGATGGCCGGGCCGCCGCCGCGGTAGGGAACGTGCACCAGCGCCGCGCCGGTGCGGTCCTTGAACATCTCCGCCGCGAGGTGCGGCGCGCCGCCGGCGCCCGAGCTGCTGTACGACATCGTGCCGGGCCGCGCCATGGCCAGCGCGACGAATTCCGCCGCCGTCTTCGCCGGCACCGCGGGGTGGACCATCATCGCCAGCGGCAGTTCGGCCACCAGCGAGACCGGCGCGAAGGCCTTGTCCGGGTCGTAGGGCAGCTTGGGGTAGAGCGTCGGGTTGATCGCCTGGGTGCCGATGTTGCCCAGCAGCAGGGTGTAGCCGTCGGGACGCGCCTTGGCGACGAAGTCCGCGCCGATCTGGCCGGCCGCGCCGCCCTTGTTCTCGACCACGACGGGCTGGCCCCAGCGGCGCCCCAGCTGCTCGGCCAGGACGCGGCCGGCGGTGTCGGTCCCGCCGCCGGGCGGGAAGGGCACGACCAGGGTCACCAGCCGCGCCGGGAAGGCTGCGGGCGCGGCGGAGGCGGCGGCCTGGGCCGCGGCGGCGAGGGGGAGGGCCGCGCCCAGGGCGAGGGCGGCGGCGAGCGCGAAGCGTCGGGTGGTCATGGTTCTGTCTCCTTGTGGTTGATGTCTCGCGGATCGTCGGCGCGGCCGGAGCGCCCGGGCTCAGGTCGTTAGGCTCATCGCCGGGCGCTCGCCGGCGAGCGCCTGGGCGACGCCGTCGAGCACCATGCGGCCCATGGCGGCGCGGGTCTCCCAGGTGGCGCTGGCGCGGTGGGCCTGCAGCAGCGTGCGCTCCGAGCGGCGCAGCGCCTCGGGCACGCGCGGCTCGTCGACGAACACGTCGAGCCCGGCGCCGGCGATGCGGCCGGCTTCCAGCGCGGCCGCCAGGTCCGCCTCCTTGACCAGCCGCCCGCGGGCGACGTTGACCAGGAAGCCGCGCGGGCCCAGCGCGTCGAGCACCGCGGCGTCGACGATGCCCTCGGCCGAGTCGGCGGCGGCGCACAGCACCAGCGCGTCGGAGCGGCCGGCGAGTTCGCGCAGGTCCGCGACGAAGGCGTGCGGCACGTCGTCCATGGGGCGCAGGTCGGCGTAGGCGATCGGGCAGCCGAAGGCCGCGGCGCGCGCCGCGACCGCGCGGCCGACCCGGCCCATGCCGACGATGCCGACCCGCATGCCGCTGAACCGGCGGCCGAGCGGCAGGGCGCCGGGCTGCGGATGCCGCTCCCAGTCGCCGTCGCGCACGAAGCGGTCGACCGCGCCGAGGTTGCGGCAGGCGCCGATCAGCAGGCCGATCGCCATGTCGGCCACATCCTCGGTCAGCGCGCCGAGCGTGGCCGTCACCGGCAGGCCGCGGGCGCGGCAGTAGGCCAGGTCCACCGCGTCGGTGCCCACGCCGTTGACCGCCACCACCTTCACCGCCGGCAGGCGCTCCAGCATCGCCCGCGCGATGCCGGTGTGGCCGCCGGTGATCACCGCGTCGACCGATGCGCCGTGGGCGTCGATCCAGGCGTCCGGATCGTCGGTCTCGAAGAGCCGCTGCACCGTGTAGCGGGCGGCGAGCTCCTCGTTGACGGCGGGCACCAGGATGGGATTGAGTTGCAGGACCAGGGGTTTCATGACG
Source organism: Xylophilus ampelinus (assembly GCA_036946225.1). GTDB lineage: Bacteria > Pseudomonadota > Gammaproteobacteria > Burkholderiales > Burkholderiaceae_C > JAKOND01. Next base: position 317,078 of record JAQIJO010000001.1, on the reverse strand, counting down.
GCTTTCATGGGGAAACGGGCGCCGTGGCGCCCGGCGCGGGGCGGGATGCCGCGGTGCATTGACATGCTATGAATGGTTGACAGTCAAGTAAATATTGACAATAAAAATCAATGCGATCGCCGTATAGTCGCCCGTTGCGGCGGCGCGCGCATCCGGCGGCGCCCATGCCCGACCACTTCCCCATTCCCCTACGACGGACGAACCCATGGCCTCCTGGATCTCGATGGACGAGGCGTGCAGCCGGCTCGGGGTCAAGCCCCAGACGGTCTATGCCTACGTGAGCCGCGGCAAGCTGGAGGCGGCCCCGGACCCCGCGGACAGCCGCCGCAGCCTCTACCGCGCGTCGGACCTCGCGGCGCTGGCGCGGCGCAAGCAGTCGGGCCGCAAGCACGAGACGCTGGCGGCCAACACCCTGTTCGGTGCGGAGCCCAGCGTCCCGACCGCGCTCTGCGCCTTCTTCCGCGGCCGGCCCCATTTCCGCGGGCAGGACGCGCTGGAGCTGGCCCGCACCGCCACCGTGGAGGAGGCCGCGCGGCTGCTGTGGGACGCGGAGGCGCCGGTCGACCTGGCGGCCGCCGGCGCGGCGCCGCGCGGCGCCCGGCCGGGCCGGGTCGCGGCCTTCACCGCGCTGGCCGCGCTGGCGGCCACCGGCGACTCCACCCGGGGCCGGCTGACCCGGGTGCTGCACCAGGAATGCCAGGCGCTGGTGGGCCGGGTGGCGACCGCCTTCGGCGCCCGGGCCGGCCGCCAGCCGCTGCATCTGCGCTTCGCCCAGGGCTGGAAGCAGCCCGCGGCCGTGGCCGACCTGCTGCGGACCGCGATGGTGATGCTGGCCGACCACGAACTCACCAGCTCCGCCTTCGCCGCGCGCATCGCCGCATCGACCGGCGCATCGCTGCCGGCCTGCCTGCTCGCCGGCCTGGCCGCGCTCTCGGGGCCGGAGCACGGCGACGCCTCCGGCCGGGTGCGGGCCCTGTTCGACGAGGTCGAGCGGCTGGGCGGCGACGCGGTGCTGGCGCGCCACCTCGCGGCCGGCATGCCCTTCCCGGGCTTCGGCCACCACCTCTATCCCGACGGCGACCCGCGCGCCGCGGCGCTGCTCGTGCGCATCGAGCTGCCCGCGTCCATCGCCCGCTTCATCGCGCAGGTGACGGCGCGCACCGGCCTGCAGCCCAACGTGGACGTGGCGCTGGCCGCGCTGGCGGCGCGCCACGGCCTGCCGGAGGACGCCGCCTTCGGCCTGATGGCGACCGCGCGCAGCATCGGCCTGCTGGCGCACAGCCTGGAGCAGCTGTCGGTGCCGCGGATGATCCGCCCGCGCGGCCGCTACGTCGGCGCGCCGGCGGCCGCGGCCGCCTGACGCCGTCCGCCCGGGCCGATCCGGCGGCATGCCCCGCACGCCGTGCCGTGCCGTGCCGTGCATCCGCCGCGCTCCGGCCCGGAGGCGCCGCGCCATCCGCGCGCCCTGCGCCGCTCGGCACAATCGTCCGGCGCGCACTGCGCAGCCGAGGAACGACCACCGCCATGACGACGCCCGCCGATGCCCTCCCGCCCGCCGCCGGCCTCGGCGGCGCGGCGCGCGACCTCTACCGCGCCCTCTGGCGCCACGCCGAGGGGGCGCGCGGCCAGCTGCTCGGCGCGGCCGCGCTGCTGTCGGCGGCGCAGCTGCTGCGGCTGGCGATGCCCTGGCTGGCCGCCCAGGCCATCAACGCGCTGCAGCGCGGCGAGCTGGCCGCCTCCGGCCGCTGGATCGCGGCGCTCGCCGGCATCTACCTGCTGTCGTGGTTCCTGCACGGCCCGGGCCGGGTGCTGGAGCGCAACGTCGGCGTGCGGGTGCGCGAGCGGCTGGCCGACCGCCTCTACGCACGCATCGCCGCCGCGCCGCTGTCCTGGCGCGACGGCCGGCATTCGGGCGAGCTGCAGCACCGGGTGGTGCAGGCCAGCCGCGCGCTTTCGGATTTCGCGCAGAACCAGTTCGGCTACCTGCAGAGCGCGTTCCAGTTCGTCGGGCCGATCGTCGCGCTGGCCCTGCTGTCGCGCACCAGCGGCGCGATCGCGGTGACCGGTTATGTGGTGATCGCGCTGATCATCCTGCGCTTCGACCGGGTCCTGATGCAGCTCGCCCGCGCGGAGAACGACGCCGAGCGCCGATACGCCGCGGCGCTGCTCGACTTCGTGGGCAACGCCGGCACGGTGGTCGGCCTGCGGCTGCAGGCGGCCTCGCGCCGGCTGCTGGGCCGGCGCATGGACGTGGTCGTCGCGCCGCTGCGCCGCGCGGTCATGGTCAACGAAGGCAAGTGGTTCGCGGTGGATCTGCTCGGCATGGCACTCACCTGGATCCTGGTGGTGGCCTACGTGCTGCAGCATCGCCAGCCCGGGCAGGCGGTGCTGCTGGGCACCGTCTTCATGATCTACCAGTACGCGCAGCAGGCGGCCTCGGTGGTCGGCGCGATGGCGTCCAACTTCCAGGGCTTCGCGCGCATGCACACCGACTACGGCAGCGCCGCGCCGATCTGGGAGGCCCCCGGCGATCCCGGAGCGGAGGCGCCCGCGGTGCGGCAGGACGCCTCCTGGCGCACGCTGGAGCTGCGCGACGCCGGCTGGCGCCACGGCGGCGGCGACACCCCGCAGGCCGCCGGGTCGCGGGGCGGGCTGCACGGCGTCGACCTGGTGCTGCGGCGCGGGGCGCGCGTCGCGCTCGTCGGGCCGAGCGGCGGCGGCAAGAGCACCCTGCTGCGCACCCTGGCCGGCCTCTACCGTCCGCAGCAGGGCGTCCTGCTGCGCGACGGCGAGCCGGCCGACTGGTCCGAGCTGCGCGCGCTGGCCACCCTGATCCCGCAGGAGGCCGAGGTGTTCGAGGCCAGCGTCGCCGAGAACCTCACCTTCGGCGAGCCGGCCGACGGCGCGGCGCTGCGGGCTGCGGTGCACGCGGGCGTGTTCGACGAGGTGCTGGAGCGCCTGCCCGCGGGCCTCGACAGCTCGGTCAGCGAACGCGGCGCCAACCTCTCCGGCGGCCAGCGGCAGCGGCTGGCGCTGGCCCGGGGCGCGCTGGCGGCGCGGGGCAGCTCGCTGCTGCTGCTCGACGAGCCCACCAGCGCGCTCGATCCGCTGGCCGAGGGGCGGGTGTTCGACCGCATGGACGCCGCCTTCCCCGAAGCCTGCATCGTCGCCTCGGTGCACCGGCCGGGCCTGCTCGCGCGCTTCGACACCGTGGTGGTGGTCGAGGCCGGCCGCGTGGTCGACGCCGGGCCGCGCGACGCGGTGCTCGCCCGGCGCGGGCATTGACCTCCGGCGCTCCCGGACCCGGCGCGCGGGGCCGGGGCCTCCCCGGCAGCCCGGGGCGGCGGCGGGCCTTCGTGCTCCGCACGGCCCGCCGTTGGGGAATACTCCGCCCCATCCTCGGAAAGGTTCCGCCATGCATCCTGCCGCCAGTTCCGCCGCACCCGTCGTCCGCCTGCCCGGACTGGCGCGGCTCGACGCGTTCAACGTCGCCGGGCCGTCGCGCCGTTTCGATCCGGCCTCCACGGCCGGCATCCCGGGGCTCTGGGCCGAACTGGCCGCGGTCCTGCCGATCCCGGACCAGCGGCCCGGCCGGGCCGCCTACGGGCTGATCTGGGACGAGGACCGGGCAGTGGGCAGCTTCCGTTACCTGGCGGGCGTGCGGACGGAGCCGGCCTGCGCGCTGCCGCCGGGCTTCGCACTGAAGCAGGTCCCGGCCGCCGCCTACGCCGTCTTCCGGATCACGCTCGACGGGTCGGCGGTGCACCCGCAGATGAAGGCCGCCATGGCTGCGATCCGGGGCCGCCTGCTCCCGGGGTCGGGTCTGGCGGTCGCCGACGGGCCGTGCTTCGAGCTGCACGACGGCCGCGCCGCGGTCGACGCGCCGGGCGCGGTGGTCGATTTCCACGTGCCGGTCGACGCCTGAGCCATGGGCGGCCCGCGGCGCGTGCCAGCCGGCCGGCCGGCGCGACCGCCTCACATCGCGAAGATCTTCCCCGGATTCATGATGTTCTGCGGGTCCAGCGCGCGCTTGACCATCCGCATGGTCTCCACCGCGCCTTCGCCGGCCTCGTCGCGCAGGAAGCCCATCTTGTGCAGGCCGACGCCGTGCTCGCCGGTGCAGGTGCCTTCCAGCGCCAGGGCGCGGTGGACGAGGGCGTGGTTCAGCTGCTCGGCGCGGGCGCGCTCGCCGGCGTCGTCGGGGTCGATCAGGTAGCCGAAGTGGAAGTTGCCGTCGCCCACGTGGCCCACCAGGAAGTAGGGGATGCCGCTGGCGTCGGCCTCGGCGATGGAGTCGAGCAGGGCGTCGGCCAGGCGCGAGATCGGCACGCAGGTGTCGGTCGAGATGACCCGGCAACCCGGGCGCGACTGCACCGCCGCGAAATACGCGTTGTGCCGGGCGCCCCACAGGCGGGTGCGTTCCTCGGGCGTGGTGGCCCATTCGAAGGCGTTGCCGCCGAACTCGCCCGCGATCTCCTGCACCGTGGCGGCCTGCTCCTGCACGCTCGCCGGGCTGCCGTGGAATTCCATCAGCAGCAGCGGTTCCTCGCGCAGCGCTGTCTTCGAATGGGCGTTGACCATCGCCACGGTGCGCGCGTCGATCAGCTCGACCCGCGCGATCGGCACGCCGAGCTGGATGGTCTGGATGGTGGTGCGCACCGCGGCCTCGATGGTCGGGAAGGAGCAGATCGCGGCCGAGACCGCCTCGGGCAGCGGGTAGAGCTTCAGGCTGATCTCGGTCACGATGCCCAGCGTGCCCTCGCTGCCGACGAAGAGCCGGGTCAGGTCGTAGCCGGCGCTGGACTTCTTGGCGCGGGTGCCGGTGCGGATGGCCTCGCCGGCGGCGGTGACCACTTCCAGCGCCAGCACGTTCTCGCGCATGGTGCCGTAGCGCACGGCGTTGGTGCCGCTGGCGCGGGTGGCGGTCATGCCGCCGATGGAAGCGTCGGCGCCCGGATCGATCGGGAAGAAGAGGCCGGTGTGCTTGATCGCCTCGTTGAGCTGCTTGCGGGTGATGCCGGGCTGCACCGTGACCGTCAGGTCCTCGTCGTGGATGGCCAATACCCGCTGCATGCGGTTGAGGTCGATGCTGATGCCGCCCTGCACCGCGAGCAGGTGGCCCTCGAGCGAGGAGCCGGCGCCGAAGGGGATGACCGGCACCGCGTGCGCGGCGGCCAGGCGGACCGCGTCGGCCACGTCGGCGGTGGATTCGGCGAAGACCACCGCCGCCGGCGGCGGCACCGCGAAGGACGATTCGTCGCGGCCGTGCTGCTCGCGCACCGCGGCGGCGACCGAGAACTGCGCCGGGCCGAAGCGGGCGGACAGCGCGTCGAGCAGCGCGGCCGGCACTTCGCGCGGGCGCACCGACGGATGGCCGGTGGCCAGCGCCGCGGCGGCGGCGGGCGACAGGCCGGCGGCGGGAGCCGGGGCGGCGTCGGCGCCGCGGTCGGGCGCGGCGTGGTCGGAGGCGGCGGAGGGTTGCAGCAGGGCGTTCATGGGGTGGGCGCGTTGGGAGGTGTCCGGGAACGGCGCGGCCCGGAGCAGGCCGGGCGCCGCGGAAGTCCCACAGTCTAGACCGGACGGTCGGTTTTCGCCGGCGCGCGGTTCGCGGCCTGCCCGCCGCCGCATGCGCGGGCCCTGCGCGGCGGCGAAAAAACCCAGCCGGGCGCAAGGCCACGGCTGGGAAGGGGAGGGAGGGGCGGCGCCGGGGCTTCGCCGCGGGCCATGGGTGGAAGATCGCCAAAACCGCGCAGGGCCGATGTAGGACGAGGACGCGCCTGCGCGTGGACCGACGCCTGCACGGCGGCGAACGCGCCGCGCCCGATGCCGCCGGACGCGCCGCGGCCTCGCCGGTCCGGCGCGCCCGCGCCCGGCCGCCGTCCGCTAGCCCGCGCCCCCGCGCCGCGCCGGGGAGGCGGCCGGCGCGCCGGCCGGGCGCGCGTCCTGGAAGGCGCGCATGGTCGCGATCAGCTGCAGCAGCAGCTGGTTGGACGCCATCGAGAGCTGGCGGCCCAGGCGGGTCACGATGTGGGCCTCGGCGCCGTTGAGCAGCGCCTGGTCGATCGGGGTGGCGACCAGTTCGCCGGCCGCGATCTCCTGCGACACCGCGAAGGCCGGCAGCAGGCTCACCCCGAGCCCGGAGCGCACGAAATGCTTGATCACCGAGATGGAGTCGGTGGTCAGCTTGGGCGCGAGGTGGGTGCGTTCCATCCGCTCGGCGAGCTCGATCGCCTGCCGCGTGCCGAACGAGCCGTGCATCAGCGCCACCGGGTAGGCGCCGATCTGGCGCAGCAGCGGTTGGCGCCGCAGCTGCGTCAGCGGATGGCCGGGCCGGGTGATCGCGCACATCGGCTGGCGGATGGCCGCGCGCGAGCGGATGCCCGAGGCCACCGGCGGGTTGTAGACCAGCCCGATGTGCGCGGCGTCCTCCGCGACCATGCGCATCACCTCGTTGGTGCCGGCGAGGTGCATGGTCACCGTCAGCCCGGGGTGGCGTTGCCAGAAGTCCTGCATCGGGCGGTCCATTAGGTCGCTGACGAAGCCCTCGCCCAGCACCAGGTCGATGTGCCCGCGGGCCAGGCCGCGCAGCTCCTGCACCTTGGTCACCACGTCGTGCTGGTACGCGTTCTGCTGGCGGAAGTACTCCACCAGCACCGCGCCCGCCTCGGTGGGGCGGACGCCCCGCCCGTGACGCTCGAGCAGCGGCACGGCGAGTTCCTGCTCCAGCTTCGCGATCTGCCGGCTCACCACCGAGGGGTTCATGTCGAGGGTGTCCGCCGCCGCGCGGACCGAGCCCTGGGCCGCCGCCTCGTAGAGGTAGCGCACACGGCGCAGGTCGAGCATTTCGGTCATGGCGCGGTCATCGTGGTGAGGCAGGAGCGTTGCTCCAGGGGCAACGGAATTGTACGGATGTTGACATTGTTCGGCCGTCGGCGCGGTGCGATTCTCCGGCCCACGCCCCGCCCGAGCGCGGGGCGCGACCGCCGCGGCCCCGCTGTCCCAGCGCATGCCGCCGGCCGGGATCGTTCGCTTCTCTTTCAAGGACACGACGTGGAAACCATCGGTGTGATCGGCCTGGGCAACATGGGATGCGGCATGGCGCTGTCGCTGCAGCGGGGCGGCTTCGGCGTCGTCGGCACGGACGCTTCGGCCGCGACGCGCGCCGCGCTGGCGGCCGAAGGCGTCCGGACCGTCGACACGGTCGCGGAGGTGGTGCGGGAATGCGGCGTGGTGGTGCTGTCGCTGCCGACCGCGGCCATCGTGACCGAGGTGGTCGCCGGCGCCGGCGGCATCCTGGACGCCGCGAAGGCTGGCCTGCTGGTGGTCGACACCTCGACATCGCATCCGCAGACCACCCGCGGCCTGGCGGCGCGGCTGGAAGCCGCCGGCATGCGGCTGATCGACGCGCCGGTCAGCGGCGGGCCGCGGGGCGCGATGGGCGGCACGCTGACGATGGTCATCGGCGGCGCCGAGGCCGACCTGGCCCGCGCCGAGCCGGCGCTGGCGGCGATGAGCGCCAAGCGGGTGCACGTGGGCGGCGTCGGCGCCGGTCACGTCGCCAAGATCGCCAACAACCTGCTGTGCGCCGCCCACCTCGCCATCGCCGGGGAAGTGGCCCGCATGGCCCAGGCGGCGGGCGTGCCGACCGGGCAACTGCTCGAAGGCGTCAACGCCGGCTCGGGCCGCAGCTTCGTGACCGAATTCAACTTCCCGACCTGGATCAGCAACGGCGCCTTCGATTCCGGCTTCACGATGAAGCTGATGCGCAAGGACGTGCGCCTCTCGCAGGAGCTGATCGGCGCGCTGGACATCGACCTGCCGCTGGCGCGCAAGGTGGCCGAGCTCTGGGCCGACAGCGCCCGCACGCTCGCCGACGGCGAAGACTTCAACCGCATGGCCGAGCCGGTGGACCGCGAGGCCGCCGCCGCGGCCGCCTGAGGCCCGGCCTCCTCCGATCCCTTCCCCGCATCCCCGCCCCGACGCGCACTCGCCATGAACCACAGCCAGACCGAGCAACTCCTCGCGGCCTTCGCCGCCTTCTTCCCCGGTGCGGACGGCATCGGCTCCTATGTCGACGGCCGGCTGGCCCTCGGCGCCGGCGAGCCGGTGCGCCTGAACAATCCCGCCACCGGCGGCCTCTTCCTGGAGTACCCCGACGCCGGCGACGCCCTGGTGGCCCGGGCGGCCGAGGCGGCGGTCGCCGGGCAGCGGACCTGGGCCGCCCTCAGCCACGCCGCGCGCGGCCGGGTGATGCAGGACATCGCCCGCGCCGTCCGCGCGCAGGTCGAGCCGCTCGCGCAGCTCGAATCGCTTTCCGCCGGCAAGCCGATCCGCGATGCGCGCGGCGAGGTCGCCAAGGTGGCCGAGATGCTGGAGTACTACGCCGGCTGGACCGACAAGTTCCACGGCGAGGTCATCCCGGTGCCGAGCGGCCACCTCAACTACACCCGGCGCGAGGCCTGCGGCGTGGTGCTGATCATCACGCCCTGGAACGCGCCGATCTTCACCTGCGGCTGGAACGTGGCGCCCGCGATCGCCATGGGCAACGCGGTGCTGCTCAAGCCGTCGGAGCTGACCGCGCTCAGCTCGCTCGCCTTCGCGGCGATCGCCGAGCGCGCGGGGCTGCCGCGCGGCGTGCTGCAGGTGCTGAGCGGCTTCGGGCACACGACCGGTCAGGCGGCCATCGCGCAGCGCGCGGTCAAGAAGGTGGTCTTCATCGGCTCGCCGGCCACCGGCGGCAAGATCGCCGCGGCCGCGGCGGAGCGCGGCGTGCCCTGCGTGCTGGAGCTGGGCGGCAAGTCCGCCAACATCGTGTTCGAGGACGCGGACCTGGCGCGGGCCTGCGTCGGCGCGCAGTCGGCGATCTTCGCGGGCGCGGGGCAGAGCTGCGTCGCCGGCTCGCGCCTGCTGGTCCAGCGCAGCATCTACGACCGTTTCGTGTCCATGGTGGCCGACGGCGCGCGGCGCCTGCGCACCGGCGACCCGCAATCGCCCGACACCGAGGTCGGCCCGATCCAGAACGACCGGCAGTACCAGCACGTGCTGCGCATGATCCGCCGCGGCGTGGAGGAAGGCGCCGAGGTGGTCGAGGGCTCGGACGGCGCGGCGGCCGAGGGCGGCTACTTCGTGCGGCCCACGGTGCTGAAGAACGTGCGCAACGACATGGAGGTGGCCCGCACCGAGGTCTTCGGGCCGGTGGTGGTCGCGATCCCCTTCGACACCGAGGAGGAAGCCATCGCCATCGCCAACGACAGCGACTTCGGCCTCGCCGGCGCCGTCTGGACGCAGGATCCCGGCCGCGCCCACCGCGTCGCGGCGCAGGTGCGGGCCGGCACCTTCTGGATCAACACCTACAAGGTGATCAATGTGGCCTCGCCCTTCGGCGGCTACGACGCGAGCGGCTACGGGCGCTCCAGCGGCGTCGAGGCGCTGCACGAGTACACCCAGGTCAAGAGCGTCTGGGTCGAGACCTCGGCCCAGCCGGCCGCGCCCTTCGGCTACGCCCCGGGCATCGGCAACTGAATCCCTCCCGTCCGCCGTCCGCCGGCGCGGCGGACGGCGATCCAGAAAACTCCCTCCACCTTCCCGAGGTCGCGATGGCTTCCATTCCTTCCGTCTCCATCCCGCCGGTCCCCCTCTCCGCGCCGCCCGTCCGCGCGGTGGCGTGGCGGCACATCGGCCTCATCGCCGTCCTGGTCGCGGCGATCGCCATCGGCGCCGAATCGCTGGGCAACGCGACCTTCTCCATCGGCGTGACCAAGGTCACCCTGTTCCCCTTCCTGTGGGCGCTGCTGGCCTGCATCGCGATCAGCATCGCGATGAAGCGCGCGGATCGCACGCAGGTCGCCTACCTGCGGCCGCAGACGCTGGCCGCGGACTGCGTGCAGGTCGGCATCATGCTGTTCATCGCCAAGCTCGGCTTCGTCGTCGGCGCCAACCTCCAGAAGGTGATCGCGGCCGGGCCGGTGCTGCTGCTGCAGGAAGCGGGCAACTTCCTCGGCACCATCGTCCTGGCGATGCCGGTCGCGCTGGCCCTAGGCATCAAGCGCGAGGCCATCGGCGCGACCTTCTCGGTCGGCCGCGAGCCGGGCGTCGCCCTGATCGCCGAGCGCTACGGCATGGATTCGGCCGAGGGCCGCGGCGTGCTGGCCGAATACGTCACCGGTTCGGTGATCGGCGCCGCCTTCATGGCCTTCTTCGCGAGCATGGTGGCGCATTCGGGCTTCTTCACGCCGACTGCGCTCGGCATGGCCGCCGGCATCGGCTCGGGCAGCATGACCGCCGCCGCCGTGGGGGCGATCTCGGTGCAGTTCCCCGACGACAAGGACACCATCGCTGCGCTGGCCGCGGCCAGCAACCTGATCACCACCGTCGTCGGCACCTACCTGCTGGTGGTCTTCTCGCTGCCGGTGTCCAACTGGCTCTACGCCAGGCTCGAACCGGTGCTCGGCCGCAACCGCAAGGCCATCGTCGCCGAGCACGACGGCCGGATGCGCCAGGCGATGGGCGAGATGCACAGCCAGGCCCGGCTGCCCACCTGGGCGGTGGTGGCGGTGGTCTTCCTGACCGCGGGGATCGCGCTGGTCGGCAACCAGGTCGCCGGCAAGGTGACGCTGGCGGAAACCGTGACGGGCATGGCGCTGCTGGTGCTGTGCGTGCTCGCCGGCCTCGCGGTCACCCGCGCGTTCCGCCGCCTGGGCGTGCCGTCGATCGTCTGGGTCTCGCTGGTGGGCGTGGTGCTGAGCGTGCCCTTCCTGCCCTTCGCGGCCGTGGTCAACCCGCTGGTCGCGAAGATCAGCCTGCTGCCCCTGGTGACCCCGGTGCTCGCCTACGCCGGCCTGTCGCTGGCCAAGGACCTGCCGATCCTGCGGGCGCTGGGCTGGCGCATCGTGCTGGTGTCCCTGCTGGCCAACGCGGGCGCCTTCCTGGCGGGCGCGATGATCGCCCAGGTCTTCGGCGGTTGAACTCCGGGGGGCGGAGCGCGCCGCCCCCGCGGCATCCCGCCGGACGGTCCGCCGTCCGGCGGACGGGCCCGGGCATGCGGTCCTGGATATGAAAACCGCCTGGAGCGCAGGCGGGATGCTGGCAGGATGCTATTCAAAAGATAGCGGAAGGACATGCCCGAACCGGCCACGGCCCGCGGGCCGTCCCCGGCCGCAGGCGGGCCCGGGCGGGCGGCCCCGCACGGGCCGCCGGGCGCTCAGATGTCGTAGCTCGACGCGGCGTCGCCGTCGCCCAGCAGCGCCTGCTCGACCACGCTGCGCGCCAGCGTCGGGGCGAAGGACTCGATGAACCCGTACACGTAGCCGCGCAGGTAGGTGCCCCGGCGCACCGCCAGCCGGGTCAGGTTGATGCCGAAGAGCGTGCCGGCGTCGATGGCGCGCAGCTGCAGGTCGCGCTCGGCCTCGTAGGCGATGGAGGCGACGATGCCCACCCCCAGGCCCAGCTCCACGTAGGTCTTGATCACGTCCGCGTCCATCGCGCTCAGCACGATGTCGGGCTGCAGGCCGCGCTGCGCGAAGGCCTCGTCGATGTGGGTGCGGCCGGTGAAGCCGGTGTCGTAGGTGATCAGCGGGAACTCCGCCAGCCGCGCGAGCGTCAGCGGCCCGTCGAGCAGGGCATGGCCCGGGGGCACGATCACCGCATGGGTCCAGCGGTAGCAGGGCAGGGCGACCAGGGCGTCGTACTGCGCCAGCGCCTCGGTCGCGATGCCCACGTCGGCCTCGCCGGACAGCAGCATCTCGGCCACCTGCTTGGGCGAGCCCTGGTGCAGGTGCAGCCGCACGTTCGGGAAATGCTGGCGGAATTCCTGCACCGCCTGCGGCAGCGCGTAGCGCGCCTGCGAATGGGTGGCCGCGATCGCGAGCTGCCCGCTCTGCTGGGCGACGAACTCCTGGCCGGCGCGCCGGAGGTTCTGGCTCTCGAGCAGGATGCGCTCGATGATCGGCAGCACATGGCCGCCGGGTTCGGTCATGCCGGTCAGGCGCTTGCCGGCGCGCACGAACAGCTCGATGCCGAGCTCGTCCTCCAGCTCCCGGATCTGCCGGCTCACGCCCGGCTGCGAGGTGTGCAGGGACTGGGCGACCTCGGTGAGGTTGAAGCCGCAGCGCACGGTCTCGCGCACGGAACGCAGTTGCTGGAAATTCATGGGACGGACAGGGCGCAGGGCCGGCGGACGAGGAACGACATTCATTATTCGCAGGCGTTCTTAATCCGCCAACGAATAAATAGTTGGTTCCATATGCGCCGAACGAATGCCGGGCGGACGCGGCCGGCTCACTCCATGCGCTGCAGTTCGACGGCGAGCGCGACCACGTTGTCCACGCCGAGCTTGCCGTAGGCGGAGGCGATCTGGTTGCGCACCGTGGCGGGCGCGCGCCCGAGCCGCTGCGCCGCTTCCTTGTGGGTGAGGCCCCCGGCCAGCAGCCGGGCCACGGCGCGTTCGCGCTCGGTCAGGCGGTCGGCGGGCACCAGCGGGCGGGCGCGCAGGAACAGCAGGCCGTGCTCCAGGTGCGCGCGCAGGACAAGGGTGCGGCCCTGGAAGGCGCGCGCGTCGCGTTGCAAGGCCTGCAGCGCGTCGCGGGGCAGCGCATGGCCGCGCCAGCCGTCCCACTCCTGCCGCGAGGCCTGCGCGAACACCGCATCCTGGTGGACCAGCACGCCGCGCGTGTCCGCGATGGCGCAGCCGAGGCCTGTCGACCCCGCGCCGGCCATCGTCCGTGCCAGGTGCACCCGCAGGTTGAGGTCGAGCGCCTGCTGCAGGTGCGGCGTGAGGGCGGCGAGGCGCAGGCGTTCGTCTTCGGTGCAGTGGTCGCGCGCATCTGCGCGGAACAGCGTGATCCACCGGGCGATGTGGTGCCGGGTATCGAAGGTACCGGTTATGAAGAGATGCTGGTGGTCGAAGCGGGCATTGAAATCGTGGATCGGCCGCATCGTCTTCTCGCGATTCCACCAAGCGTTGTCAAACGCCAGCGTATAGGTAGCGAGTCCGCACGCGGTCTGGGCCGCGGTGTCCAGGTGCTTGACCTCCTCGTACGCCACCAGCATCTCTTCGGGCTGGTGGTGTAGGTGGATCGTGTGTACGTCGATGCCTCCCGAAGTCATGGTGGCTGCGCCCCACATGCAGGAATCGAATGGCAGCACGGGACGCACCAGGTCCAGCGCATCGTCCTGGAAGCGTTCGATGGGCGACTCGTGGCACAGGCGGTACAGATCCAGCAGCAGGGCGTTCCAGTGTGCGTGGGGAGACATTGGGCAGGGCGACGCGCGGCCGGTGATGGTTGACTGGTGCAATTGCATCATTTCGTGGTTGCGGCGACGTGAATAGGATTCCACTCAGCCCCTCGTCGCTACAACATGACCTACGCCATGCAAACTGCCGCTTCCGTCTCTCTTTCCGTGGCGTCTTCCGCCGCGTTGCGAACCCTTGCGATCGTAGGGTCGCATCTGTCGCCGGCGACCGGCGCGCTCCTGCTGGCGATCGGTCTCGCCGGTTGCGGCGGCGGTGGAGGCGGCAGTTCCGACAGCGGCTCCGGCAGCAAGAGCTCGTCCTCCGCCGGCGCCGACTGCAGCTACAAGGACCAGGTTTCCGCCGATGAGCGATCGCGCGCCAATGCGTGCGGCATCCAGGTCTCTGGCGCCTACGGTGCCGCGGACGCGCGGCTGCAGCAAATCATCCAAGCGTGCCAGGCCGGGCAGAAGGCCGCGGCGGATGCGGACTACGCCAACGCCTACACCAAGCTCGTGCAGTACGCGCGCGACAACAGCAGCGCCCTGTCGTGCGGCAGCGGTTCCAACAGCGCGGTCATCGCCACGCCGTCCGCCAAGACCTACTACAACTTCTGCGGTAAGACCAGCGGAAGTTCCCGGTCGGGCAGCTGCTGGGGGCCGGTGTCCAGGGACGACGGCGGATGCGGGAACGTCAGCGGCTACACCTACATCGGCCAATACGGCAGCCAGAGCGCCTGCATATCCGCGCGCGACAGCTGGCTCGCAGGCCGGTGAGATCCGCCATGCTTCGCTGGTGGCCGTTGTACGCCGTCCTGTTGGGAGGCGGGTCGGTCCTGACGTTCTGGGCGGCGGGCGCCGATGCCGGAGCGGGCGCCGAAGCCATGTCCCGCGCCGGTGCGGTTGCCCGTCCCGTGCCGACGGCCGCGCCCCCGGCTCCCGCGGCAGTTCAGGCGCGGGCGGATGCAGGTCCCCGGAGCGGAAATACGGGGCAAGCCGGCGCTGCCTGGCACCTACAGCGCGATCTGCAGTATGGGGCCGGCCTCACGCCCGCTTGGCTGGTCGCGCATGGCTTCACGGAAGGAGGGCCGGCGCTGCCGCGACTCCATGCACTGCTGGACGGCCGCGTCGCACCGGCCGAGGGCGCGCGCCGGCGCGGCGCCATCGCTTTCGGACCGCAAGGCGCGTTTCCGGCATCGGCTAACGCATCGGAGATGCCGGTGCTCTCGCCCCACGAACGCTACGTCACGGCCAGCCTCCCCATGCAGGGATCGCAGGGCGACGCGGTGCTGGTGCGCTGGAGGAATGTCGATGAGGGCACCGTGCTCGAACTCTCGACCCAGGTCGTCGCTCCGGGACCGACGGCAGACACGGCGCTGTGGAAATACGCGGTCGATGGCTGGCGGGCCGGGCAATACCGGGTCGAGGTGATCGCGGCCGACCCGTCCCTCGCCCTCTTGGCTGCGGGCGAGTTCCGCGTATCGGCCGGACACGCCGCATTGACGCCGTTCGCATTCGTCGCGGAGTCGCCCGCCCTGCCGTGAAACGTCCGCGGCCTGCGGCGCATCCGATGCATTCCATGCCGGCGCCCTTGCCGTCCGTCGCCTATATGGTTGACGAATGAAACCATATGCTGGACGATCGCAACCAGATGGCCGATGGCGCGCCATCGGAAAGGACGTTGCATGGACGGGGAGCATGCGGGCGCGGGCCTTCCGCCGGAGCTGGCGATCGCGCGGGTCGGCTGGCGCGCGTGCGCGCAGCGGCAACAGGATCCGGGCTGGCGGTTCTCGCGCGGCGCGATCCCCGGCATCCACGGCTGGCTGGTGACCGTGACCCTGCGCGGCGGCGCGCAGGGCTGGGGGCACGTGCTGGCCACGCCGATCGCCGCGCCCGACATCCCGCGCACCGAGGCTGCGCTGGCGCAGGCGGCGCCGCGGATCGAAGGCCTCCACGCCCTCGCCCAGGCGGCGGCCCATGGTCGGCTCGCCGACATCGGCGCCGCGCTGCCCTGCGTGCTGTCGGGCCTCACCTCGGCGATGGCCGAGGCGGCCGCGCGCGCCCTCGGCCTGCCGCTGCACGCCCTGCTGGGCGGCGCGGTCCGGCAGCGCATCCCCACCGCCCGGCTGGTCCCGATCAAGCCGCCCGGGCCGATGGCGCAGGAGGCGCGCGGCCTGGTCGCGGCGGGCTGGCGCATCCTCAAGCTCAAGCTCGACGGCCGCCCGGACGACGACCTCGCGCGCGTCCGCGCGGTGCGCGCGGCGGTGGGGCCGGCGGTCGCGCTGCTGGTGGACGCGAACCAGGCCTACAACGCCGACACCGCCATCGACCTGTGCTCCGCGCTGGCGGCCGAGGGCGTCTCGCGCATGGAGCAGCCGGTGCCCGCCGCCGACCGCGACGGGCTGCGCCGGGTGACCCGGGCGCGCCGCCTGCCCGTCGAGGCGGACGAATCCATCGGCGGCTCGCTCGCGGCGCTGCAGGAGCTCGTCGCGATGGGCGCGGCGGACTCGTACAACCTCAAGATCCCCTACTTCGGCGGCCTGCGCAACACCCTGGCCGCGGCGCGGATCTGCGAGGCCGCGGGCGTGCAGTGCCGGCTCGGCGCGCTGTTCGCGCCGCGCATCGGCTCCGCGCAGGCGGCGCACCTGGCCGCCGTCCTGCCGGCGGTGGTCGACGGCGCGGAGATCGCCGAGTCGGAGCACCTGCTCGACGACCCGTCCGCGGGCTTCGACGCGCGGGACGGCGCAGTGCCGGTGCTGCCCGGGCCGGGCTGCGGCGTGGCGCCGCGCCCGGCGCCGGACGGCTGAACCCGTCGCGCCATCCCCGCACCGGCGCAGCGCCCCCCGATCCGGGCCGCGGCCGTCCGCCGGCCCGCACGCGATCCCCACCCGAGCACCGAGGAGACGAAGCACATGCATCCCGCCACCGCACGCCCCGGCGCAGGACGCGCCGCGCGGCACCCGACCCGCCGCGGCGTCCTCGCCGCCCTCGCCGCCGGCGCCCTGCCGGCGGCCTCCGCTGCCGCGGCGGACGGCGCCTGGCCCGCGCGGCCGGTGCGCATCGTGGTGCCCTACCCGCCGGGCGCCATCAACGACGTGCTGGCGCGGCTCGTCGCCGAGCGCCTCGGTCCGGCCCTCGGCCAGCCGGTGCTGGTGGAGAACAAGGCGGGCGGCAACACCGTGATCGGCACCCAGGCGGTGGCCGCCGCCCCGCCCGATGGCCTGACGCTGCTGCAGATGCCGGCGGCGCACGCCATCAACGCGGCGCTGGTGCCGCGGCTGCCCTACGACCCGGTGCGCGGCTTCGAATGCATCACGCTCGCGGCGCGGGCGCCTTTCCTGCTGGTGGCCGGCAGCGGGCTGCCGTGGCGCTCGGTCGGCGACCTGGTGGCGGCCGCGAAGGAGCGGCCGGGCTCCCATACCTTCGCGTCGTCGGGCAACGGCGGCAACGCGCACCTGATGGGCGAGCTGCTCAACCACCTGGCGGGCATCCGGCTGCTGCACGTGCCCTACAAGGGCACCGCGGCGGCGATCAACGACGTGATCGGCGGCCAGGTGGACTGCACCTTCAGCACCTACGCCGGCGCCGCGCCGGCCTTGCGGGCGGGCCGGGTGCGGGTGCTCGGGGTGACCAGCGCCCGCCGCGCCGAAGCCTTCCCAGAAATCCCGGCCATCGCCGAGGCGGGATATCCCGGCTACGACGTGCAGGGCTGGTGGGGCTTCGCCGCGCCGGCCGGCACGCCGCGGCCCGTCGTCGATCGGCTCAACCGCGAGATCAACCGCGCGGTGCAGGCGCCCGCGCTGCGCGCGCGGCTGGCCGGCGACGCGGTCGAAACCCAGGGCACCACGCCCGAGGCTTTCGCGGCCCACCTCGCCGCCGAGATCGCGCTGTGGACCCGCCTGGTGCGCCAGGCCGGGATCACCGCGGGCTGAGGCCGCCGCCGGCCGGGCGGCGGACGGGGCCGGGACGCGCGCTCCGGCCTCAGCGGTCCACCGCCAGGAACAGGCTCTCCTTGACCTCTTCCATCACCACGTAGCTGCGCGATTCGGCGGTGACCGGCAGCTTCTTGAGGATGTCGCCGAGCAGGTGGCGGTATTCGCCCATGCCGCGCAGGCGGAACTTGACCAGGTAGTCGAAGTCGCCCGACACCAGGTGGCATTCCATGACCTCGGGCATGTGCAGCAGCTCGCGGCGCACCCGCTCGAACACGTCGCCCGACTTGGCCGAGAGCTTGATCTCCACGAAGACCAGCAGCGTCTTGCCCAGCGCCTCGGGCGCGACGCGGGCGTGGTAGCCGGTGATCACGCCCTCGCGCTCCATGCGCCGGACGCGTTCGGTGCAGGGCGAGGCCGACAGGCCGATCTGCTCGGCCAGGTCGGTCATGGACATGCGGCCCTGGCGCTGCAGCAGGTCCAGGATCTTGCGGTCGGTGCGGTCGAGTTCGGTCATGGCGGAGGGCTGCGCGGTTTTCGCTCCCGGCGGCCGGGGTGCACCAGGAAGTCGGTGATTTTCTCCGGGATGCACCGAAAAATCCGTGGAATCCACCGGAACGACAGGCCTACAGTTCCCGAATTCCTTGCAACTCCCGGAATCCGGATCCCGTATGAAAGTCATCGTCCTCGGCGGCGGAGTGGTCGGCACCGCGACCGCGTATTACCTGGCCCGCGAGGGCGCCGACGTAGTGCTGCTCGACCGGCAGCCCGCGCCGGCCCGGGAGACGAGCTTCGGCAACGCGGGGCAGGTCTCGCCCGGCTATTCCACGCCCTGGGCGGCGCCCGGCATCCCGCTCAAGGCGCTGAAGTGGCTGTTCCAGCGCCACGCGCCGCTGGCGGTGCGGGCCGACGGCAGCCTGTGGCAGCTGCGCTGGACGGCGGCGATGCTGTCCAACTGCACCGCCGCGCGCTACGCGGTCAACAAGGAACGCATGATGCGGCTGGCCGAGTACAGCCGCGACTGCCTGCGCCAGCTGCGCGCGGACACCGGCATCCAGTACGAGCAGCGCACCGGCGGCACGCTGCAGCTTTTCCGCAGCCAGGCGCAGCTCGACGCGGTGCAGCGCGACATCGCGGTGCTGCAGGAGTGCGGCGTGGCGCACGAGCTGCTGGACCGCGACCGGCTCGCCACGGTGGAGCCTGCCCTGGCCCGGGCGCGCGACCGGCTGACCGGCGGCCTGCGCCTGCCGGGCGACGAGACCGGCGACTGCCATGCCTTCACCGTCGCGCTCGCCGGCCTGGCGCGCGAATTCGGCGCGGACCTGCGCTTCGACCAGACCGTCGACGGCCTGGTGGCCGAGGGCGGCCGCATCGCCGGCGTGCGGGTGGACGGCCGGCTGCTGCAGGCCGACCGCTACGTGATGGCCTTCGGCAGCTATTCGCGCGACGCGCTGCTGCCGCTCGGCCTGGAGCTTCCGGTCTATCCGGTCAAGGGCTATTCGCTGACGGTGCCCCTGGTGGACGAGGCGCTGGCGCCGCGCTCCACCGTGCTCGACGAGACCTACAAGATCGCCCTGACCCGCTTCGACCGGCGCATCCGGGTGGGCGGCATGGCCGAGCTGGCCGGCTTCGACCTGCGGCTGGACCCGCGCCGCCGCGCCACGCTGGAGATGGTGACCCGCGACCTGTTCCCGGGCGGCGACCTGCCCCGCGCCCAGTTCTGGACCGGCCTGCGCCCGATGACGCCCGACGGCACCCCGATCGTGGGCGGCACCCGCTATCCGAACCTCTACCTCAACACCGGCCACGGCACCCTGGGCTGGACCATGGCCTGCGGCTCGGGCCGGCTGGTGTCGGACCTGGTGCTGGGCCGCCGGCCGGGGATCCGGACGGAGGGGCTGGCGATCGACCGCTACCGGCAGGCGCCCGCGCGCGCCGCCGGCCGACGGGCCGCCGCGGCATGAGCCGCCCGTCCCGCGCGGTCGTCGACCTGGGGGCGCTGCGCCACAACCATGCGCAGGCGCGCCGGCGCCACGGCGGCCGGGTGCTCGCGGTCCTCAAGGCCGACGCCTACGGCCATGGCGCGGTCGCGTGCGCCCGGGCGCTCGCGGCCGACGGCGCCGACGGCTTCGCCGTGGCCTTCGCCGACGAGGCGCTGGCGCTGCGCGCCGCCGGCATCGCCGCGCCGGTGCTGGTGCTCGAAGGCGCCTTCGACCTGGAGGAGCTGCGCGCCCTGCGGGCGCACGGCCTCTGGACCGTGGCGCACCACGAGGCGCAGGTCGCGATGCTGGAGCAGTTGTCCCGGGAGGCGGAACCCGCCGCCGGCGTCCCGGGGCTGGCGGTCTGGCTCAAGGTGGATTCCGGCATGCGCCGCGCGGGTCTGCCGTCCGAGGCGGTGCGCGCCGCCCATGCGCGGCTGCAGGCCTGCGCGGCGGTTTCCGGCATCGTGCTGATGAGCCACTTCGCGCGGGCCGACGAGCCGGACGCGCCGACCACCGCGGCGCAGGTCGAGGCCTTCGACCGCGCCACCGCGGGCCTGCCGGGCGCGCGCAGCCTGTCGAATTCGGCCGGGCTGCTGGCCTGGCCGGCGGCGCGTCGCGACTGGGGCCGCTGCGGCATCGCGCTCTACGGCGCGGACCCGCTGCCGGCCGGCCGGGGCGGCGAGGGCCTGCGCCCGGTCATGACGCTGGAGAGCCGGGTGTTCGCGGTGCGGACGCTGCGGCCGGGCGACGCGGTGGGCTACGGCGGCGGCTTCGTGGCCGACCGGGACATGCGCATCGGCCTGGTGGCCGTGGGCTACGCCGACGGCTATCCGCGCCGCGCGCCGACCGGCACGCCGGTGGCGGTGGACGGGCAGGCTTCCCGCCTCGTCGGCCGGGTGTCCATGGACATGCTCACCGTGGACCTGACCGGGCTGCCCGCGGCCGGCATCGGCAGCCGGGTGGAGCTGTGGGGGCCGCAGGTGCCGGTCAACGCGGTCGCCGAGGCCGCCGGCACCATCGCCTACGAGCTGCTGTGCAACGTCAAGCGCGTGCCCCGGGTGTATTCGGACGGGGCGCGGGACGCGGGCGACGCGGGCCCGGGGGGCGCCGCCGATGCCGCCGCGCAGGCCGGGACCGCCGGCGGCGCGGCAGGCGCCGGGGACGGCGCGCCGGATCGCCGTCCCGTGCCGGCCTGATCCCGCGGGTTCGCGCCCGCCATCGCCGGTCCGGACCGGTCCCCCGCCGGGCGGTCGCGGCCGCCTATCTGGCGCTCCGGCGTCCGCGGCCCGGCGGCTTCCCGGCGCCGCGGGCGGTCAGCGCCCGTCGAAGGCCCGCCGCATGGCCTCGGCGAGCGCCGCCCCGCCGCGCGCTTCCAGCTGCGCCGCGGCGGCCAGGCCGTCGCGCGCCTCCTTGTTCTGGCTCAGCTTGCGCTTGCCTTCGAGCCGGGTGATCTCCAGCTCGATGCCCACGACCGCGGCCAGCATCCGGTCCAGGAAATCGGGCGGGGCGTCGCCCATGCGCCAGGGGCGCGCCTCGCCCGCCTCGTGGCGCCGCGTCAGCCGCGCCAGCAGGCCCCGGACGAACGTCGCGTCGTCCACCGCGCGCAGGATGCCGTGCGCATGCACCGCCTCGTAGTTCCAGGTGGGCACCTGCCGGTGCGTCGCGTGCTTCGACGGGTACCAGTTCGGGGACACGTAGGCCTCGGCGCCGCGGAAGATCGCCAGCGCCGGGCAGCCGCCGGCGCAACGCCGCCAGAGCCCGTTGGCCCGCGCCACGTGGGCGCGCAGCACGCCGTGCGCGCCGGCCCCGGCGTCGAACTCGAAGGGCAGGTGGTCGGCCTCGGGGCCGCCTTCGCCCGCGGTGACCAGGGCGCCCAGCGGATGCGCGCGGAGGATGCGGTGCAGCTCCTCGGGGCGGTGCTCGGCGAAGTGCGGCGGGACGTACATCGCGCCCCGCTCAGCGCAGGTCCTGCAGCCGCGCGCGCTGCCGGCCCGCGGCGTCGAAGTTCTCGGGCGCGAGCCAGCGCGCGAAGGCGGCGCGCGCCGCGGGCCAGTCGGCGTCGGTCAGCGCGAACCAGGCGGTGTCGCGGCTGCGGCCCTTGTAGACGACGGCCTGGCGGAAGACGCCCTCGAAGGCGAAGCCGTAGCGCAGCGCCGCCGCGCGCGACGGGGCGTTGAGCGTGTCGCACTTCCATTCGAGCCGGCGGTAGCCCAGGCCGTCGAACACGTGCCGCATCAGCAACGCCACCGCCTCGGTGCCGGCGGGCGTGCGCTGCAGGCGGCGCGAGTAGGCGACGAAGCCGATCTCGGCCGTGCCGTTGGCGCGGTCGATGCGCATCAGCGACAGCGTGCCCAGCGCCCGGTCGCCGCCGGCGTCCAGGATCGCGAAATGCAGCGGGTCGCGGCTGGCGGCGGCCTGCGCGGCCCAGGCGCGGTAGGCGTCGGCATCGGCGAACGGGCCGCTGGAGAGGTAGGTCCAGTCGCGGTCGTCGGGCGACTCCGCGTAGGCGGCGTGCAGCGCGTCGGCGTGGCGTCCGGGGTCGAGCGGTTCGAGCCGGCAGTGCAGGCCCTGCATCGCGGCGCGCGCCGGCGCCTCGCGCGGCGTCCAGTCCGGCAGCGCCGGGCCGATGGGCTGGCCCCAGGCGTCGGTGCGGGGAGCGGCGGCGGCCGCGCCGGCCCGGGGGGCGGCGGGCGCGCCGTCGCCGGCGGATGGCGTACCGGTGTCGTCGTGCATGCGCCGCATTCTCCGCCGGCTCAGGCCGTCTCGGCCAGGGCGTCGGCCAGGGCGCTGACCAGGCGGTCGATCTCGGCGGGCGTGGCGATGAAGGGCGGGGCGAGTTGGATGGTGTCGCCGCCGTAGCGCACGTAGAAACCCTTCTTCCAGCAGGCCAGCGCCACCTCGTACGGACGCTTGGCGGGTTCGCCGGGCACCGGCGCCAGGGTGATGCCGGCGGCCAAGCCGTAGTTGCGGATGTCCACGACATGCCGGATGCCGCGCAGGCCGTGCACCGCGGCCTCGAAGTGCGGCGCCAGCGCGCGCACCCGGCCGATCATGTCCTCCCGGACCAGCACGTCGAGCGCCGCCAGGCCCGCGGCGCAGGCCACCGGATGGGCCGAGTAGGTGTAGCCGTGCGGGAACTCCAGCAGGTACTCCGGCCCGCCCGCGTCCATGAAGGCGTCGTAGATGCCCTTCTTCGCGATCACCGCGCCCAGCGGCTGCGCGCCGTTGGTGACCTGCTTGGCGACGTTCATGATGTCCGGCACCACGCCGAAGGCGTCCGCGCCGGTCATCGCGCCCGAGCGGCCGAAGCCGGTGATGACCTCGTCGAAGATCAGCAGGATGTCGTTCTGGGTGCAGATCTCCCGCAGCCGCTGCAGGTAGCCCCTGGGCGGGATCACCACGCCGGCCGATCCCGAGAAGGGCTCGACGATCACCGCGGCGATGTTGGACGCGTCGTGCAGCGCGATCAGGTCGAGCAGCCGGTCGGCCAGCTCGGCGCCGCGCTCCGGCTCGCCGCGCGAGAAGGCGTTGCCCGGCAGCTGGGTGTGCGGCAGGTGGTCGGCCTCCACGCCCTGGCCGAAGAGCTTGCGGTTGGCGCCGATCCCGCCGACCGAGATGCCGCCGAAGTTGACGCCGTGGTAGCCCTTCTCGCGGCCGATCAGGCGCGTCTTGCTCGCCTGCCCCTTGGCCCGCCAGTAGGCGCGGGCGAGCTTGAGCGAGGTGTCGGCCGACTCGGAGCCGGATCCGGTGAAGAACACGTAATCCAGCCCTTCGGGCGTGAGCTCCTTGAGCCGGTTGGCCAGCGCGAACGAGAGCGGATGGCCGTGCTGGAAGGCCGGCGCGTAGTCGAGCCGGTGGACCTGGCGGCTCACCGCCTCGGTGATCTCGGGCCGGCCGTGGCCCAGGCCCGAGCACCAGAGGCCCGAGAGCCCGTCGAAGATCTTGCGGCCGTCGGCGTCGGTGTAGTAGGCGCCCTGGCCGGCCACGATGATGCGCGGGTCGGCCTTGAAGCGCCGGTTGCCGGTGTAGGGCATCCAGTGGGCGTCGAGCCAGGCGGCGTCGGTGCGCACGCCCTCGTGCGGGGCGGCGTCGGCGCGTGAATCGGGGGCGGGCGGGGCGATGGTGGTCATGGCGGATCCCGCGGCGGGCGGGCGGTTGGCAGGGACGGGGAGGGGGCGCGGCGCCGCGGCCGGATGCGCCGGAACGCGGCTCCCGGGCGCACGCCGCGAAGCGTGCGCCGCGCCGCCATTGTTGGCGCGTCCGTTACTCGTGAAAATAAGGCGATATCAATGTTCACTTGACGATCCATGCAAGCGAAGAAGAAGCCTGTGCCTTTGCCCGTGCCCCCGCCGCGGCCCGCCGCGCCCCGCGCCGCGAAGGCCCGGGCCGCCGCCGGCTCCGACCGGGCGCCCGACGCGCCCGACGCGCCGCTGCCGCCCGCCGCGCCGGCGGGCAAGAGCCGCGCGGTGCTGGGCCAGCTCAGCGACATGGACCTGCGGCTGCTGCGGGTGTTCAAGAGCGTGGCCGACTGCGGCGGCATGGCGGCGGCGGAGCTGGAGCTGAACATCGGCACCTCGACCGTGAGCCGCCACGTCAAGGACCTGGAGACGCGGCTCGGCCTGGTGCTCTGCCGGCGCGGCCGGGCCGGCTTCGCGCTGACGGCCGAGGGCGCGCGGGTGTACGAGGAGACCGAGCGGCTGCTGGCCGCGGTGGAGGCCTTCCGCGGCGGCGTCGACGACATCCACCGCCGCATGGGCGGCTCCCTCGCGGTGGCGGTGTTCGACAAGACCGCGAGCAACCCGCGGGCGCGCATCGGCGAGGCCATCGCCCGCTTCGCCGACCAGGCGCCCGGCGTGGGGCTGCAGATGCACGTCGCGTCCATCCAGGCCATCGAGCGCGGGCTGATCGACGGCAGCTTCCAGGTCGGCATCATCCCGGCGCACCGTCGCTCCCGCAGCCTCGCCTACGACGAACTGTTCGGCGAATCGATGCTGCTCTACTGCGGCGCGGGCCATCCGCTCTTCGACGCCGACCACGCGGACCTGGACTGGGACGGCTTGCGCGCCTGGCGCTTCGCCGGCCTGGGCTACCACTCGCCCAACATGGAACTGAGCCACCGCGCCCGGCTGCCGCGCCGGGCGACCGGCTTCGACCAGGAATCCATCGCCACGCTGATCCTCTCGGGCCGCTTCCTGGGCTTCCTGCCCGACCACTACGCCGAGGCCTTCGAGCGCAGCGGCCGGATGCGGGCGGTGGCGCCCCAGCGGCTGCGCTACGCGTGCCGTTTCGTGGGCATGCTGCGGCGATCGCCCCGGCCGTCGCGCGCGGCCCTGGCCTTCCGCGACTGCCTGGTGGCGGCGCACGCGGCGCCCGGGTAGCGGGGCGCCGCGCCGCGGAGGGCCGGGCGGCGGAACGCCCGGCGGCTCACTCGGCCCGGATGTCGGCGCGCTGGGCGAGCGCGCGCATCTGCGGCAGCTCCTGCTCGACCTGGGCGGTCACGGCCGCGCCGGGGGCGTGCATCGGGGTCAGGGCGATGTCCTGCAGCTTGCGGCGCATGTCCGGGTCGGCCATGACCTCGGCCAGGGTTTTCTCCAGCTTCTGGCGCACGGCGGGCGGCAGGCCGGCCGGCGCCAGCAGCGCGAACCAGGAGTCCATCGCGAAGCCGGGGAAGCCGCTCTCGGCCACGGTGGGGATGTCCGGGAAGGCGGGCGAACGCTTGGCCGAGAGCAGCGCAATCGGCCGGACCTTGCCGGAGCGGATCAGCGGACCGGAGGCGACGATGGTGTCCACCGCGACCGGCACCTGGTTGCCCATCAGGGCGGTCAGGCTGGGCGCGCTGCCGTTGTAGGGCACGTGCAGCATGCGGGTGCCGGCCGCGGCGGCCAGCATCTCGCCGCCGAAGTGGCTGGTGCTGCCGGTGCCGTAGGAGCCGTAGGCGAAGGCGTCGGGCTTGGCGGCCGCCTGCGCGAGCACCTGCTTGAGGGTGGTGCCGGGGGTGGCGTTGTTGGCGACCAGCACCAGGCTCATGGCGGCGATGCGGCCGATGGGGTCGAAACCCTTGACCGGGTCGTAACCCAGGTTGGCGCGGATCGCCGGGTTGAGCGTCAGCGTGGTGTTGGACGTCATCAGCAGCGTGTAGCCGTCCGCGGGCGCCTTGGCCACCATGCCCGCGGCCACCACGGTCCCGGCGCCGGGCTTGTTCTCGATGACCATCGGCTGGCCGAGCCGGTCGCCGAGCTTGGTGGCCAGCAGCCGGGCGAGGGTGTCGGTGGCGCCGCCCGCGGCGAAGGGCACCACCATCTTGACCGGCCGCTCGGGGAAGGCCGCGGCGGCCTGGGGCGATTGGGCGAGGGCCGGCCAGGCGGCCGCGAGGCCGAGGGCCAGCGCGGCGGCGGAAAGCGCGGTGCGGCGGGTGGATCCAGTTGCCATGGTGAAACTCCGGTCGAAGGGAAAATCGAAAGGGATCCGTGGAAATCCAGGCGCACGATTATGTGCATGGTTTTCGAAACGAATCCCCGGTGCGGTTTCGGGAGCAATATCCAGGCCAGGATAATGGGTCGGATCGTCCATCGCAGCATGCCCTGGGGATGATCGGCGGCATTTTTCCCTTGCGATGGAAATGAGCGCAAGGCTTTGATGAGTAGAGATTTTTTGAATGCGCGCAGGAATTTTCGAAGCGACCGCGGGCTTCGTAAATATTCGTGGAACCGTGCCATGGCGGCGCGGAGCATTATCTCTGCGAAATGTCGTGCGCCGATGGTTCCGATCGACGGGCAGGCGGCGATGGATTATCGGATGGCGGGTCGGAATAATCCTCGCCGCATTTTCTTCGGAATCAGTCCAGCAGCGGGCTGCGCACCCGGGCATGGCCGCTCGCCCGGTCGTAGGCATGGCCGATCTGCAGCAGTTCCCAGTCGGACTGCGCCGGGCCGAGGATCTGGATGCCGATCGGCAGGCCGCCGGGGCCGAAGCCCGCCGGCGCCGCGAGCGCCGGCAGCCCGGCGAGGGTGGCGGGCACCACCGCCTCCATCCAGCGGTGGTAGGTGTCCATCGCGCGGCCGCCGACCTCGTGCGGCCAGTCCAGGCGCGCGTCGAAGGGAAAGACCTGCGCGCCGGGCAGCACCAGGAAGTCGTAGCGCGCGAAGAGGCCGCGCATCGCCTGGTACCAGGCGCTGCGGTCGGCGGCGGCGCGGTAGACATCGGCCCCCGTCTGGCGCAGGCCGCGCTCGATCTCCCAGGCCGCCTCGGGCTTGAGCAGCGCCCGTTTCGCCGGGTCGCGGTGGAGGGCCGCGTTGGCGCCCGAGACGGCGAAGCTGCGCAGGTCGATCCAGGCGCGCCAGGCGCGTTCGGGGTCGAAGTCCGGCAGCGCCGGCTCCACCGTGCAGCCCAGGGCCTCGAAATACTTCAACGCCGCAGCGCAGGTGTCCAGCACCCCGGGCTCGGTCGCGAGGTGCCCGCCCAGGTCGCCCAGCCAGCCGATGCGCGCGCCGCGGAAGTCGCGCTCCAGCGGGGCCAGGAAGCGCGCCGGATCGTCCTGCCGGCGCGAGAGCGGCAGGCGGGCGTCGAAGCCGGCCTGCACCGACAGCAGCAGCGCCAGGTCGGGGATGGTGCGCGCCATCGGGCCGGCGACGCTGAACTGCTGGAAGAAGACTTCCTCGGTCGGGCCGTGCGGCACGCAGCCGAAGGACGTGCGCAGGCCGTAGACGTTGTTGAAGGCCGCGGGCGTGCGCAGCGACCCCATCATGTCCGAGCCGTCGGCCACCGGCAGCATGCGCAGCGCCAGCGCGCTGCCCGCGCCGCCGCTGCTGCCACCGGCGGTGCGCGACGGGTCGAAGGCGTTGCCGGTGGTGCCGTAGACGGGGTTGTAGGTGTGGCCGCCCAGGCCGAACTCGGGCGTGTTGGTGCGGCCGAGGAAGACGGCGCCGCCCCGGCGCATGCGCTCGAACACCACCGCGTCGGCCGACGGCACGTGGCCCGCGAAGATCGGCGAACCCTTGGTGGTGACCATGCCGGCCACCGGCATGATGTCCTTGGGCGCTTGCGGAAAGCCGTGCAGCGGCCCGCGCCAGGCGCCGGCGGCCAGCTCGGCGTCGAGCGCCGCGGCCTGGGCGCGCAGGCCGTCGCGTTCCTGCAGCGCGACGATGGCGTTGACCCGCGGGTTGAGCCTGTCCACCTGCGCCAGGAAGGCGTCGAGCACTTCGGCGCAGGACAGCTCGCGCCGCCGGATGGCGCGCGAGAGCGCGACCGCGTCGAGTTCGACGATGCCGCCGGCGGCCGAAGGGGACGAAGCGGGAGGCGGGACGGGCAGGGGCGGGCGGGCGTTCATGGCGGTGCGCGGCGCGGGCGGCGGAGGATCGGGAGCCCATGGTAGGAAGCGCGCCGCCTTGCGACAATCACAATTTTCGCAAGCGATCGTTGCGTTTTGCGCATGCCTTCCACCCAGGCGTCGCACCGCGCGCGGCGCGGAAGGACGCCCCATGAACCCTGCCCATCTCCAGGACACCGCCCTGCGCTATTTCCTCGAAGTGGTGCGCTGCGGCTCGGTCAGCGAAGCGGCGGTGCGCCTGTGCGTCTCGGGCTCGGCCGTCAGCCGGCAGGTCGCCGGGCTGGAGGAGGCGCTGGGCGCCCCGCTCTTCGACCGGCGGCCGCGCGGCATGGTGCCGAGTGCCGCGGGCGAGCTGCTGGCGGTGCACGCCCGGCGGGCCGCGCTGGAGGCCGACCGGGTGGTCGCCGACATCGAGGCGCTCAAGGGCCTGCGCCGTGGCCGGGTGCGGCTGGCCAGCACCTCGGGGTTCGCGATCGAGTTCCTGCCGCGGATGGCGGCCGAGTTCCGGCTGCGTTTCCCGGGCATCCAGTTCCAGCTGCAGGTCGCGGGGCCGGCGGAGGTCACCGCCGCGGTGCTGCGCGGCGACGCCGACATCGGCCTGACCTACAGCCGCGCCGCGGAGCAGGGCATCGAGGTGGCGCACCGCCAGGCCACGGCGGTGCTGGCGGTGGTGCGGCCCGACCATCCGCTCGCGCGCCGTCGCCGGGTGACGCTGGCGCAGCTGCAGCCCCATCCGATGGCCCTGCCGGGCCGCGACAGCACGGTGCGCCAGCTGTTCGACATCGGATGCAGCCACGAAGGGCGGGTGTTCGAGCCGGTGTTCACCAGCGACAGCTTCGAGGCGCTGGGCAACTTCGTGCTGCACGCGGGCGCGGTCTCGATCGCCGGCGAGATCACGGTGCGCCACCGGATGCGGCGCGGCGAGCTGTGCGGCATCCCGATCCGCGCCCCGGGCATGGACGGCCGGGCCATCGAGCTGCAGGCCCTGCGCGGCCGCACCCTGCCCGAAGGCGTGCGCGGCTTCCTCGCGTTCCTGCGGGAGCAGCTGCCGGAAGCGGGCGGACCGTGACGGAGCCCGGACGGGGAGCGCCGGAGGCCCCGTCTGGCCGCGGGACGGATGCGTCCCGCGGCGGAGGCGTCACTTGCGCTTCGCTGCGCGGGTCGGGTCGGATGCCATGCTGCTGGCGATGACCTTCCGGTAGGCCGATTCGGTCAGGTGGGTCGAGCAGTACTGGTCGAGCTCCGGCTTGATCTTCTCGATCGCGGCCTCCTCGAAGACCGCTTCCGGCTTGCCGTTGCGGCCGTGCCCGACGGCGTAGTAGATGAACTTGGGCCGGACGGTTTCGTTCAGGGCCAGGTAGTCCGAGCAGGTGTTCTGCACCACGGGCTTGGCCGGCGCCGCCGGGGCGGCGGCCTGGGCCATGGCGGCGGTCGCGGCGAGGGCGGAAAGCGCCAGGACGGGCAGGCAGCGGATAGCTTTCATGATTTTTCTCCTGGAGGAAGCGCAAGGTTCACGGTCGCGGCCCGCGGGTTGCGCCATCCCCGCCGGTGCCGTGTCGCGCAGGGATCGCAGGGATCCGGGAGCGACGGACGCATGGTGGGAAAGGAATCTGAGACGATTCTTAAAGCGCGGCCTGCGGCGAGGGCCGGGAAACGCGCTATCTTCCTGTCCACCAACGGGAAAGCTCCCGCGCCCGTTCCCGCGGCCGTTGCGTGCGCTTGCCGCTCCTTGCATTTCATCGAACAACCGACCGAAGCCTGAACGTGAATTCCTCCATGCCTCGTACCGATGCGGGCTCCGCCGCGTCCGCCACCCCGTATTCCCCGACCGCCCTGGCCGGCCGGCTCGCGGCGCTGCGCCGCACCGGCGGGGTCCTGTCCGCGCCGGAGGCGGCGCTGCTGCCGCCGGACGACGCGTCCGCCTGGGCGGTGCAGGCCGAGACGCTGCGCCTGTGCGGCGGCGGCATCGCCGCCTGGAAGGTGGGCGCCAAGGGCGACGGCCCGGCCGCGGCCGCGCCGCTGCCGGCCGCGGGCGTGCTGCCCTCGCC
The DNA here is from genome assembly GCA_036946225.1 of Xylophilus ampelinus. GTDB lineage: Bacteria > Pseudomonadota > Gammaproteobacteria > Burkholderiales > Burkholderiaceae_C > JAKOND01. Next base: position 287,563 of record JAQIJO010000001.1, on the reverse strand, counting down.
GGCGACGCTGCCGCGCGCGGACACCGGGCCGCTGTCGGGCCTGGAACTGGAGATCGCCTTCCGTTTCGGCCGCGGCTTCGCGCCCATCGGCCGCGACTGGACGGCCGACGAAGTGATGGCGGGCGTGGAATCGGTCTGCGCCACCATCGAGCTCGTCGCGAGCCGCCTGCCCGGCGGCTCCCGGGCCCACCCGCCCCAGGCGGCGCTGGCCGACCTGCTGAGCCACGGCGCGCTGGCGGTGGGCGAGGCGGCGCCCTATGACGCGGCCTACCCCTTCGGGGCGCCGGCCGCGGTGGCCTTCGATTTCGACGGCGCCGACGCCATCGCCGCCCCGCCGGGCAATCCGGCCGGCGATCCGCGCCGGCTGCTGCCCTGGCTGGTCAACCATTGCTTGGCGCGCGGGATGCCGTTCGACGCCGGCACGCTGGTCACGACCGGCACCTACACCGGCCTCTACCTGCCGCCGGGGCCCGGCACCGCGACCGGGCGCATCGCGGGGCTGCCGCCGGTCGTGCTGACGCTGGCCTGAGCCGCGGCAGAACGGCGCGTAGTCCGGTTCATGCATCTAACGGAAATACTGGCCGTCGGACCTTGCTGAACGGAAAAAGCGCGTAGTTGGAACTCGTCACCCCCGTAGGACTATCGCATTCGACCAGCGCATGCGAGAGCGGCACGAACACCGGCCGGCAGTACATGCGCGATTTGAGCAGCACGAAGCGGTGGGCCGTGGGGTCCACTCCCACGCAGGAGAACACGCCTAGATCCCAAGGTTCGTGGGTGCGCTCGGTCACCACGATGCGTGCCTTACCCGTGTCGAGAAGCACGGTGCGGCCCATGGTGCAGCGCTGGCCGGTGTAGATGGGGCCGGTGACGGTGTATTCGCCGTCGTTGATGGCCGCTACCGTGCCCTCGATGACAACCGGCTCTTTGAACACCCCGAGCTGGGTGAGCGGCACTTTGTTGCCGAGATGCACTGTGACGCGAGTGCCCACGCCGGCCTCGATCAGTTCGGCAACGGCCTCGGGATCGCAAAGCGGTCCAACGGCGATGTCTTCCAGGCCTGCGTCCAACGCGGCCTGCAGCACATCCATGGAGTCGCAGGTGCCACCGGACATGCAGTTGTCGCTGTGGTCCAACAGCAGCACGGGGCGGCCGGCGCCTTCAGCCAGGGCCTGGGCGCGCTGCAGGGAGGCGCCGAGCGGTTCGCTGTCGTAGACGAATTCCGTGCGTTCGTCCCAGATCGCTGCGGCGATGCGGTCGGCGGCAGCCTGAGCCGATGCAGGAGCATCGGCATCGGCGGTGACGACCACGCTCATGCAGGGCGCCTCGATGTCAGCGAGCGAAAATCCCGCGAACACCGTTACGGCAGGAATGCCCTCGGCCTCGGCCGCGCGAGCCGCGTTCACCGCGCGCAGCATCGCGCCCTGCAGCGTGGTGCTGCGCAGCGTGTGGCCCATCATCGGCAATGGGTGCCAGCGCACGGTGTAACGCGCCCGGCCTTGCAGCATGGCCCGCAGCAGTCGGCCCGCGTGCTCGCCGGTCTCATACATGTCGACGTGCGGGTAAGTCTTGAAGCCCACGATCACGTCAGCGTTGGCGATCATCTTGGGCGTGATGTTGCCGTGCAGGTCCAGCGCCACGGCTACCGGCACGCCCGGAGCAGCGGCGCGCACGCGCTCCAGCAGGTCGCCTTCGCCGTCGGGGCTGTTCTCGGCCACCATGGCGCCGTGCAGGTCCAGCAAGATGGCGTCACAGCTGGGCGCAGCCTCCACGATGCGACGGGTAAGCTCGTCGTAGGCGGCGGCATGCACCAAGCCGCTGGGGTTGGCCGTGGCCGAGACGGGCGTCACCATCTCTGCGCCCAGGGACCGGGCCAGGTCAATGAAGGCTGCCATGGCCGTGCGCATGCCCAGGTTGTCCTGCAGCGCATCCTGCCCGTAGCGTGGCGAGAAGGCTTCCAGCGGCGTGGGCACTGGAGAGAAGGTGTTGGTCTCGTGGTTGAGGCGGGCAATCAGGAATTTCATGGTCATGCCGCCGCTCCCGCGCTGCGCAGCATGGCGTGCAGCAGCACATTGCAGCCAGCCTCCAGGTGCTCGGGCTCAGCGTCCTCGATCTCGTTGTGACTGATGCCGTCCGCGCACGGCACGAAGACCATGGCCGTGGGCGCCAAGCGCGCAAGGTATACGGCGTCGTGACCGGCGCCGCTCACCACATCCATGGCGCTGTAGCCCAGCACGGCTGCGTCGGCGCGCACGCCTTCGACCAGCTCCAGGGTGAAGGGTTGGGGCGGGAAGTGAACGACCTGCTCCACCGCCATGGGCGTGCGGCAGGCAGTGCCGATGCGTTCGCAGGCCGCGCGCAGGGCAGCATCCATCTGCAGCAACACCGCGTCGTCGGCGGCGCGCAGATCCACGGTCATGCGCACGCTGCCGGGAATCACATTGCGTGAACTCGGGAACACCTCCAGCACGCCCACCGTGCCGCGCGCGTGCGGCGCATGCGCCAAGGCGATGCGGTTCACCTCTTCCACCAGGGCGCTGGCCGCTAGCAGCGCGTCGCGGCGCAGGTCCATGGGCGTCGGGCCCGCGTGGGCCTCCATGCTCTGCACAGTCACGTCGTACCAGCGCTGCCCTAAAGCTCCCTGCACCACCCCGATCACGCAGCCGCTGGCCTTCAGCACCGGGCCCTGCTCGATATGTGCCTCGAAATACACGCCCACCGCAGGCGTGGGCGCCGCCGTGCCGGCATAGCCGATGGCGGCCAGGGCGTCGGCCACGCTGGTGCTTGCTGCGTCACGCTGCGCCAGCGCATGTTCCAAGGTGAAGGCGCCGGCGAACACGCCGGAGCCCATCGTCACGGGAACGAAGCGTGAGCCTTCCGCGTTGGTCCACACGGCGACTTCGATCGGGGCCTCGGTCTCGATGCCCGCGTCGTTTAGGCTGCGCACCACCTCCAGGCAGGCCAGCACGCCGTAGTTGCCGTCAAACTTGCCGCCGGCGGGCTGGGTGTCGATGTGGCTGCCGGTCATTGCGGGCGGCAGAGCGCTGTTGCGACCGGCGCGGCGCGCGAAGATGTTGCCGATGGCGTCGATGCGCACGCTGCAGCCGGCCTCGCGCGCCCAGCGCACGAACAGGTTGCGGCCCTCGCCGTCCAGCGCGGTGAGCGCCAGCCGGCACACGCCGCCCTTCGGCGTGGCGCCGACGCTCGCCAGGTCCATCAGCGATGGCCAGAGGCGCGCGCCGTTTGCGCGCGCCTGTAGCGCAGGGTGGGAGGTTTTCATGTCCACGGTCGGTGATTCCGGATGATCTCGAGTGACTGGAAATAGCGGTGGCGCGGCGGACGGACCTTCGGCCGGATGACGGAGCGGGAAGCCGCAGGCCCGTGCCATGGCACGGCGAGGCCGAACAACGACCCCAGATGGTTCGGGGCTTGCCTTTGTCATACCAAGCCAACGCCGAGGTAGCGGTCTTTGATGACCTCATCGGCCAGGAAGGCGTCGTTACGGGCTTCGTGCGCGATGACGCCTTGCTCGATGATGTAGTGCCGGTCGGCCAGCTGGGTGCAGACTTCAAGGTTCTGCTCCACCAGCAGGATGGCCACGCCCGCGGCCCTGATGGTCTGCAGCTGGGCGACGATCTCCTCGACGATCACAGGCGCGAGGCCTTCCACGGGCTCGTCGAGCATGAGCAGGCGCGGGGCGGTCATCAGCGCGCGGCCGATGGCCAGCATCTGCTGCTCGCCGCCCGAGAGCTGCCCGCCACCGTTGGCGCGACGCTCTTTCAGACGCGGAAAGATGCGGTAGATGTCGGCCAGCTGCCAGGGCGACTTCTTGCGCTGGCCTAGCAGCAGGTTCTCCTCCACCGTGAGCAGGCGGAAGATGCCCCGGTGCTCGGGCACCAGGCAGACGCCGCGCTGCGCGATGCGGTGCGGGGGCAGGCTCTGCACGTCCTCGCCCATGAATCGCACGCGCCCCACCGTGGGCGGCACCACGCCGCAAATGCTCTTGAGCGTGGTGGTCTTGCCTGCGCCGTTTGCGCCCGAGCAGCGTGACCAGTTCGCCGTCGTCCACGTGCAGGTCGACGCCCTGCAGCACGTGGCTCTTGCCGTAGTGGGCATGCAGACCCTCGATCTGCAGGATGCTTGTCATGCCTTGCCTCCAGTGATCATGTTGCCCAGGTAGGCGCTGCGCACGCGCTCGTCGCTGCGGATCGCGTGCGGATGGCCCTCGGCCAGCACGCGGCCCTGCTGCATGACGGTGACGGTGTCGGAGATGTCCATCACGATGTTCATGTTGTGCTCGATGAGCACCACGGTATGCTCATCCTTGAGGCCCTGGATCAGCCGCTTCATATCGTCCAGATCGTCGATGCCCATGCCCGAGGTGGGCTCGTCGAGGAAGATGGCTTTCGGGCCCGCGGCCAGCGCCATGCCCACTTCCAGCCGGCGCTGCTGGCCGTGCGAGAGATGGCCCACCGGCGTGTCGGCATGGCGCTCCAGGCCCAGCCGCGCCAGCACGCGGGCCACCACGTCGGCGCGGGACCGGGCACCCACGGGCGCGCTCCAGCAGTTGAGGGCCTGCGCTGGCGCCGTGCCCTGGGCGGCCAGCCGCAGGTTCTCGCGCACCGGCAGTGTGAGGAACAGGCTCGTCACCTGGAACGATCGCGCCATGCCTCGCTGCACGCGGCGGTGGTCCGGCTCGCGCGTCACGTCGTGCCCGTCGAACACGATGCGCCCGCCGCTTACCGCCTTGGTGCCAGTGAGCATGTGGAACAGCGTGGTCTTGCCTGCGCCGTTGGGGCCGATCACCGAGTGCACGGTGTTGGCGCGCACCTTCAGATCCACGCCCAAAAGCGCGGCGAACTTGTCGTAGCGCTTCTCGACGCCGATGGCTTCCAGCAGGATGGTTGCCGTGCTCATGCTTTGTCTCCCGTGCTGGCAGGGCTTGCGTCCGCAAGGTCTTTCGCGCCGCGTAGGCGGGCCCAGGCCGATTCGAGCAGGCCCCAGATGCCGCGCTGCATCCCCAGGCTGACGACCATCAGCACCACGCCCAGCAGCAGCAGCCAGCGCGGCCACAGGGTGGAGAGCCAGTCGCCCACGATCAGGTAGAAGGCCGATCCCAGCAGCGAGGCCAGCAGGTTGCCGGTACCGCCGATCACGGTCATCACGAGGATCATCTCGCTCGTGTGGTATTCGGCGCTCGCCAGTGGGGCGATGCCGGTCATCATGGCGTGCAGCGCGCCGGCCAAGCCGGTGACGGCGCCCGAGATCACGAACGCCTGCAGCTTCAGCAACTTGAGGTCGTAGCCGATGGCGCCCGCGCGCTCCTCGTTGTCTCGCACCGCCAGCAGGGTGCGACCGAAGACGGAGGCCGACACCGTCTGCAGCAGCCAGAAAGCCACCAGGAACATCACCGCCACGAAGCCGTAGTACTGCCACGGCGATGCGAGCGGCCACAGCGTGACGCCGCCCACCGCCAGCGATGGGCGCGGTATGTCCATCAGCCCGTTGTCGCCGCCCGTCAGGCCAGGCATCGAATAGGCGAGGAAGTAGAACATCTGGGCGAACGCGAGCGTCAGCATCACGAAGTAGGTACCCCGCTGCCGGATCGCAATCCAGCCCACCAGCGCCGCGCCCACTGCGCCTGCCACCACAGCGAGGGCCAAGGCCAGCGGCATGGGCAGGGGCCAGCGCGAGAGGGTCAGGGCGATGGTGTAGCTGCCCAGCCCGAAGAAGATGCCCTGGCCGAACGACAGCAGCCCCGTGTGCCCCAGCAGCAGGTTGCAGCCCATGGCCGCAAGGCCGTAGATCAGCACCTCGCTGGCCAGGGAGCCGGACTGCATGGTGAGCGGCATCGCCAGCACGAAGGCCAGCGCGAGCAGCAGATGGAAATGTTTGCGCGAGATCGTCATGGCGGTGTTCATCCTTTGCGGCCCAGCAGGCCATGCGGGCGCAGCAGCAGCACGGCGGCCATGGCAACGTAGATCATCAGGCGCGCGCCCTCGGGCCACACGGTGCTCATTACGCTCTGCACGATGCCGATCAGCAGGCCGCCGACCAGCGCGCCGCTGAAGCTGCCCATGCCGCCCACCACGACGACCACGAAGGCCACGCCCAGCGCCTCGATGCCCATGAAGGGCTCGGCGCCGCGGATGGGCGCTGCCAGCACACCTGCGATGGCGGCGGTGGCCGCGCCCAGCGCGAACACCAGGCTGAAGATGCGGAACACGTTGATGCCCAGCAGCGAAACCATCTCGGTCGATTCGCTGCCTGCGCGCACCGCGCTACCCAGGCGCGTGCCTTCGAGCACCCACCACAGGCCCACGGCTAGCACGGCGGTGAAGCCGATCACGAACAGCCGGTACTTCGGGTACACGAATCCGCCCCACATGACCACGCCCTGCAGCAGATCGGGCACGGCCACGCTGTCGCCCAGCGGCCCCCACTGCAGGATCACCAGTTCCTGCACGACGAGCGCCAGGCCCACGGTGATGAGGATGTGGAACTCGTGCGGCTTGGCGTACACGTGGCGCAGCACGAGCTTTTCGGTGAGCCAGCCCAGGGCGCCCACCGCCAGCGGCACCACCGCCAGGGCCAGCCAGAAGCTCAGGCCCCAGCGCGTCATCTGATAGCAGAAATAGGCGCCCAGCAGGTAGAACGCGCCGTGCGCGAAGTTCACGAAGCGCAGCAGGCCGAACACGATGGACAGGCCAACCGCCAGCAGGAAATACAGCATGCCGATGCCGATCCCGTTGATGACCTGTAGCAGGTAGATGCTCATGGAGTGGGGCAGGACGCAGGAAGAGAGGGCCCCGGCACCAGGTGCGGGGCAGGAGGGGGCGAAGGCGGCGGCGGCGGATCAGCCGAGCTTGCAGCCGGTCTGGTCCACCGACAGGAACGATTTGCCCGAACTCACCACGTCCACGTAGTCGTCCTTGTTCCCCATCTTCGCCTTGGGCTTGCCCCTGAGCAGGTAGTAGTCCTTGAGCACCTGGTGGTCGCCCTTGCGGACCTCTTCCTCGCCCGTGAGGCCCGCGTACTTCATGCCCTCAAGGGCGGCGATCACGGCCTTCTGGTCGACCGTGCCGGCCTTGAGGATGCCGTCGATCAGCAGCTTGGTGCAGATGTACGAGCCTGCCAGGCTGTAGTTGGGATTGGCCTTGAACTTCTCCTGGCTGCGCTTGACCAGCTCCAGGTTCAGCGGGGCGTTCACGGTATGCCAGTACTGCGCGCCGAAATAGATGCCGTCGCACAGGTCCGCGCCCAGCGACTCGAACTGCTCCAGTCCCGAAGCCCAGGCGATCAGGATGGTCATGTTCTTGTGCATGCCGAAGCTCACCGCCTGACGCAGCGCATCCGACGACTGCGAACCGAAGTTCAAAAGCAGCAGTACGTCGGGCTTTGCGGCCATCGCGTTCGTGAGATAGCCGCTGAATTCTTTCTCGGCAAGCGAGTGGTAGCTGTTGCCCACATGCTCCAGGCCCTTGTCCTTGAAGACGTTCTTGGCCGCAGAGAGCAGGCCGTCGCCGAAGACGTACTGCGGCGTGATGGTGTACCAGCGCTTGGCCTTCGGCAATGCGTCAGCCAGCGGGCGCACGGTCTGCTTAATGGCGCCGAAGGTGGGCACCGACCAGCGGAACGTGGCGGCGTTGCAGTCCTTGCCAGTGATCTCGTCGGCACCCGCAGTGGTGATGAAAACACCGCCGGCCTTCTCGGCCTCCTTGCCCATGGCCAGCGATTCGGATGACAGAATGCCGCCCGCGAAGAACCGCATGCCCTGCTGCTGCGAGGCTTCCTGCACCTTGCGCACAGCGGTGGCAGGCTTGCCCTCGGTATCGAGCACGGTGTAGGCGAGTGGCCGGCCCAGTGCCTTGCCGTACTGCTCGATGGCCAGCTTCATGCCCAGGTCGGCAAACTTGCCGTTCGCGGCGAAGGCGCCCGACATGGGAACGGGACAGCCGAACTGGATCGCGCCCGCAGGCTGCGCCCAGGCGTTGCGTGCGAAGCCGAGCGATGCGGGCAGCACACCCAGGGCGGAGAGTTGCAAGAGGTGGCGACGTTGCATGGGAAGGCTCCTTAAAGTCGGAAAGACCGGCGGGAGTGGCCGGCGGCTGATCCCTGCGAAGCACACGGCGTGCCATGATTTTTCCTATTTATAGTGATAAATAGAACAAATGAGGTGCGGGCAACTTCCTGCCGACGCGATGCCGCACGTCGGCGGTGCATACACTGCGCTCTCGGGCCGACGCCCGGTGCCGCCACACCGCGCCGTGCGCCGCTCCGCTGTCCTTTTGCTTTTCACTTGCAACCACCATGGCCACGAAAACGCCTGCTGCAAAGCCGATCAAGCCTCTCAAGCGCCCCGATCTCGTGGCCCAGGAAATCAAGCGGCTCATCACCGAGAAGAATTTGAGCCCGGGCGACCGTCTGCCTCGCGAGAATGAATTGCAGGCGCAGTTCGGCGTGAGCAAAGGGACCATCCGCGAGGCGCTCAAGTCGTTGGAGGTGCAGGGACTAGTCACCATTTCCACCGGACCGTCAGGCGGAGGAACCATCGCCGAAGTGCCCCTGGACCGCACGCTGCAGTTCCTGCAGAACTACCTGTTCTTCCAGGACGTGACGATCGACAACATCTACGCCGTGCGACAGTTCCTGGAACCCGAGCTGGCTGCGGGTGCCGTACCGCACCTGACGGATGCCGACTTCGAAGCGCTCGAACACAGCATCGCCTGCTGCGATCCCCATTCCAGCAGCGAAGATCTGCTCGCCCAGCGTCGCGAGGATGTGAATTTCCACGACATCCTGGCCGCGGCCAACCCGAACTCATTCCTGCGCTTCGTGTGCGAACTGATCAACGAGATGCTGCGCCAGCTCATCGTGTACGGCAACCGCACCCCGAAATCGGAGCACCGCCGGTTCGGCGAGGCCAACGCCCAGTTCCACCGCGAGATCGTGCAGGCCGCGCGCGCGCGCGATGCCGTGCTGGTGCGCGAACTCATGGCGCGTCACATGACAGACGCAGCGAACAACGTCAAGCGCATGAAAGGCCGCCTCCAGGGCCGACTGATCCTGGACGCCGACACTCTGCGAAGCCCTCGATCGGCGCATCTGCGCACGACACGCTAGGCCGTGTCCGCGGTTCTCCGACCGCCTGCGCGTGGCAGCAGGCAGTCCGCGCCGAGGTCGGTGACGCGCGTCGCGCCCAGCATCGCCATGTCGCGGTCCACCTCGGCGCGCAGCAGCCCGATGGCGTGGTCCACGCCGGCCCGGCCGCCGTAGGCCGCGGCGTAGATGAAAGGCCGGCCGGCGAAGACGCAGGCGGCGCCCAGCGCCAGGGCCTTGAGCACGTCGCCGCCGCGGCGCACGCCGCTGTCGAGCATCACTGGGATGCGGCCGCCGACCGCCTCCACCACCGCCGGCAGCGCCTGCAGCGGCGCCACCGCGCCGTCGAGCTGGCGGCCGCCGTGGTTGGAGACGATGACGCCGTCGGCGCCCAGGTCGCGCGCCCGCACCGCGTCGTCGGGGTGCAGCAGCCCCTTGACCACCAGCATGCCCGGCCAGCGCCGGCGGATGCGGGCGAGGTCGCTCCAGTCGAGGTGGTCGCGGCCGGTGGTGTCGCGCACCGCGCGGGCCGAGACCACCGGCGCGCCGCGCTCGGCGAACGAGTTCTCGAAATGCGGCATGCCGTGGCGCAGCAGCGTGCGGCCGAAGGTGCCGAGCAGCCAGCGCGGATGCGCGATCCCGTCCCAGGCGAGGCGCAGGCTCGGCCGCAGCGGGGTGGAGAAGCCGGTGCGCACGTTGTTCTCGCGGTTGGCCCAGACCGGGATGTCGAGGGTGAGCACCAGGGTGCCGAAGCCCGCCGCCCGCACCCGGTCGACCAGCGCGTCGGCGCGGGCGCGGTCGCCCGGCAGGTAGGCCTGGAACCAGGTGCCGGGCGCCGCGGCCGCGACCTCCTCCATGCGGATCAGCGAGGAGCCGCTCATGATCGCCGGCAGTCCGGCCGCCTGCGCCGCCTCGGCCAGCACGATGTCGCCGCGCCAGGCCATCAGCGCGCTGATGCCCACCGGCGCCAGGCCGAAGGGCGCGGCGTAGGTGCGGCCGAAGAGGGAGATCGCCTGCGAGCGCTGCGACACGTCCACCAGCACCCGGGTGCGGAAGGCGTGCGCGGCGAAGGCGGCGCGGTTGCCTTCGCGGGCGATGTTGTCCTCAGCCGCGCCGGCGATGTAGCCGAAGAGCGGCCGCGGCAGGTGGCGGCGCGCCGCGGCCTCGAAGTCGTGCAGAGAGAGCACCCGCCGCAGGCGCCGCGGCAGGCTGCGCGGGGGCGGCGCGTAGGCGGCGCGGTCGGTCGCGGGCGGGGGTGCGGCGGGAGGCATGGGCATGGCGGCGGTCGAGGCGGTGGGGCGTGGAAGGAAGGCGGGCAGGGCGTGCAGGACACCGGCGCGGGCGCTGCGCCGACGGGTCGACGGGCCCGCGGCCCGTCGGATGCCCGGACTCTACGCACCGCGCCGCGGTGAAGAAAGCGAATAAATTCGCGCGATGTCTTCCTGTTTTTCGCAAGTAGCCGAGCCGGGCCCGCGCCCCCGCGCCGGGGCGCCGGGCCGGATGCCGGCCGCGCGGCTTCCGGCGCGCATGCAGGCCGCCCGCCGTGCGCCGGGCGGCCTGCGCACGCCGTGCGCGGCGCCCGCGGCCTTTCCGCCGGGCCCGGCCGCGCCGTCCGCGCGGGGGGGCGCCGGATGACCCTCAAGCAGCTCGAAGCCTTCTGCTGGGCGGCGCGGTGCGCCAGCTTCGCGCTCGCGGCCGAGCGGCTGCACCTGTCGGTGTCCTCGCTGTCCCGGCGCATCGCCGAGCTGGAGCAGGCGTTGGGCGCGACGCTCTTCGACCGGACCGGGCACCGGGCGGCGCTGACCGCGGCCGGCGAACGGCTGCTGCCCCGCGCCCGGACGCTGCTGGAGCAGGCCGAGGCCACCCGGCGCGCTGTCGCCGGGGACGCGTCGGCGGACGCGGCGCTGCGCGGCGTGTGCCGCCTGGGGGTGGGCGAACTCACCGCGCTGACCTGGCTGCCGCGCCTGGTGGCCGTGGCGGCGCAGCGCCATCCCGGGGTGCGGCTGGAGCTGCGGGTGGACGTGGGCGCGGTGCTGGAGCAGCAGCTGCACGACGGCCGGCTCGACTGCGCGGTGATCGCCGGGCGTTCGGCCCGCGCCGCGATCGCCTCGCAGCCGGTCGGCGAGGCGGTCTTCCGCTGGGTGGCCGCGCCCGCGGTGGCCGACGCCGCCGCCGTGCCGCCGGACGATGCCCGGCGGGCCCCGGCGCGGAAAGCGCCGGGCGCGTCCCGCGGGGCGGCGCCCCCCGGCCGGGCCGGGCCCGCGGCCGGCGCGCCCGCCGGCCGTCCGGCCGCCGAGCTGCTGCGGGCCCTGCCGCTGGTCGCGCTGCCCGCCGGCGCGGGCACCACCCGGATGCTGGAGGACTGGTGCGCGGCCAGCGGCGTGCCGGTGCCGCGGACCCTGGCCTGCAACAGCCTGGGCGCGGTCGCCGGGCTGCTGATCGAAGGCCTCGGCGTGGGCTACCTGCCGGCGGGCTGGGCCGGCGCGCTGGCCCGCCGGGGCGACCTGCGGCTGCTGGCGGGCGATCCGCCGCTGCCGCCGCTGGGCTATTCCTTCCAGTGGAGGCGCGACGACGCCCGGCCGCTGGTCGGCGCCCTCGGGCGCATCGCGCGGGAATGCGCCGACTTCTCCGCGACCGGCCGGCTGCTGTGAGCGGCGGGGCGGCCGCTCAGTGCTGCCGCATCTCCTCCACCCGGGCCTCGATGCCCTCGACGTCGCGCACCACCAGCGCGCGGCCGTCCTTCTGCAGCAGGCCGGAGCGCGCCAGCACCGACAGGTCGCGGGTGACCTGCTCGCGGTAGGTGCCGACGCGGCTGGCGATGGCGGCGTGGGTGGGCGGCCGCTCGATGCGGGCGGTGTTGTCGCGGATGCCGGCTTCCTGCGCCATGCGCAGGATCTCGACGTAGAGCCGGCCCTGCACGCCCAGGGTGCTCATGTCGAAGACCCGGTTGCCCAGGCGCCGCACCATGGCCGAGAGCTGCCGGATGACCGCGAACGCCACCGTGGGCTCGTCGTGCAGCAGCCGGGTGAAGTCGGCCGGCGCCAGCGAGGCGGTGAAGGTGGGTTCCAGCGCCACCACGTCCACCAGGCGCAACGCGGCGTCGTCGAGCACGGTGTTGCTGCCGATGCTCTCGCCCGGCCCCAGCACGCCGAAGGTCACCTGCCGGCCGTTGGCCGCGTAGGTGGTGATGTGCACCCGGCCGGCGACCAGCAGGTAGACGTCGCGGCAGGCGTCCTGGCGCGCGAGGATGGTCTGGCCCTTGTCGTGGCTGCGCCAGCGGCACTGGCCGGCGATGGCGTCGAGCCGCGCCGTGTCCAGGCCCGCGAACAGGCGGATGCCGCGCAGGCCGAAGCCGGAGGTCTTGTCGGAGGAGGAGTTCATGGCGGAGGCGGGGGACGGCGCGGCGGCTCCCCGGGTGCCCGAAGCGGCGCAGGCGCCGACGGCCCGGCGGGCCGCCCGGTGCGCCTGCGCGGGCGGGGCGGCATTGTCCCGCAGGCGCGCGGCGTCCGCCGGCGGCCGGGCGCAAGCCCCGATCGCCGGTGGGCGGACGTTTTCCATTGCGTGCGAGGAAATTGTCCATTCGGTGCGTAAACGCACAGCCGCCGATGCGCCCGGTGCGTAACCTTGCGTCATTGCCTAGACACGACGCGGTGCCGGGGCAATCCGAGAAAACCATGAACCGCGCACTCCAAGGAATCACCATGAAAAAGATCGCTGTCCTCGCCCTCGCCACCTTCGCCGCCGCCGGCGCCTTCGCCCAGTCCGCCGCCGGCGGCCTGACCCGCGAGCAGGTCCAGCAGGAATACCTGGCCGCCCGCGCCGCCGGCCAGCTGCCCCAGGCGGGCGAGATCTACCTCGGCCTGCCCGCCGCCCAGGCGCCCTCGAACCTGACCCGCGCCACCGTGGAGCAGGACCTGGCCCTGGCCCGCGCCAACGGCACGCTGGTGCCCGCCGGCGAGAACGAATTCGGCACCACCGACGTGGTCGGCAGCGGCTCGGTGAGCCGCGCCCAGGTGCAGGCCGACGCCGCCCGCGCCGGGCACCTGCCGGCTTCCCTCTACCTGGGCGGCTGAGCGGCCCCGCCGCGGCGCGTGCCGTGTCCGGCGGCGAACCGCCGGAATTCCTAATGAAAACGCCCGCCGGCGCAATGCCGGCGGGCGTTTATTGCTATGGAAAGCAGAGCGTCCCGATCGGGCGGACGCCGCGGGTCAGTGCCCGCGGGCGGCGCCGGCGCGGCCGCGGTTTCCGAGCAGCGCCCACAGCAGCAGGGCGCCGAAGGTGGCGGTGCCGATGCCGCCCAGGGTGAAGCCGCCGAACTTCAGGGTGAAGTCGCCGGTGCCCAGGATCAGGGTGATGGCCGCGACCACCAGGTTGTCGCTGCGCGCGAAGTCGACCCGGTTGTCCACCCAGATCTTGGCGCCCGAGACCGCGATCAGCCCGAACACCACGATGCTGACGCCGCCCATCACCGGCAGCGGGATCGCCTGGATCACCGCGCCGAACTTCGGCGACAGGCCCAGCAGCAGCGCGATCAGCGCCGCCACCGCGAACACCGCGGTCGAGTAGATGCGGGTGGCGGCCATCACGCCGATGTTCTCGGCGTAGGTGGTCACGCCGGTGCCGCCGACGCTGCCCGAGACCACCGTCGCCACGCCGTCGCCGATGAAGGCGCGGCCCATCCAGCGGTCGAGGTTGCGGCCGGTCATCGCGGTCACCGCCTTGAGGTGGCCCAGGTTCTCGGCCACCAGGATGATCGCGACCGGCGCGATCAGCAGCATCGCGTTGCCGGTGAAGGCCGGCGCGGTGAAGCGCGGCAGGCCGAACCAGGCCGCGGCCGCCACGCCCGAGAGGTCCATCGGCTTGCCCCAGCCCAGGCCGTTGGCCAGCACGGCGTAGACCGCGGTCGCCAGGGCCAGCCCGACGAGGATCAGCAGGCGCTGCGCCATGCCGCGCGCGAACACCGCCACCAGCGCCACGCAGACCACGGTGGCCAGCTGCATCCAGGCGTCGAAGTTGCCGGCGGCCATGTTCTTGATCGGGACCTGCGCCAGGTTGAGCCCGATCACCGCCACCACCGCGCCGGTCACCACCGGCGGCATGAAGCGCTCGATCCAGCCGGTGCCCGCCGCCTGCACCGCCGCGCCGATGGCGATGTAGAGCAGGCCGCAGGCGACGATGCCGCCGAGCGCGATCGGCAGGTTGGCGTTGGGGCCGCTGCCGCCGTAGCCGCTGGCGGCGATCACCACGCCGATGAAGGCGAAGCTCGACCCGAGGTAGCTCGGCACCCGTCCGCCGGTCAGCAGGAAGAAGATCAGCGTGCCGACGCCGCTCATCAGGATGGCGATGTTCGGGTCGAAGCCCATGAGGATGGGCGCGAGCACGGTGGCGCCGAACATGGCCACGACGTGCTGCGCGCCCATGACCGCGGTCTGCGGCCAAGACAGGCGCTCGTCGGGGGCGACCACCGCGCCTTCGGCGGGCGCGACCCGGCGCCAACGGGGAAGGAAGGATTCGGACAAGGGAGGGCTCCTGGGGAATGTCGTTCAGGGGAGGCGCGGAGTGTAGGGACAACGGGCGCGCCGGCCCCGCGCCCTCAGAACTTCGCCTGCAGCCCCGCCACCACCTGCCGGCCCAGGCCGGGCAGCACGGTCAGGTTGTTCCAGGAAGCGGCGTAGTAGGTCTTGTCGAACAGGTTGTGCACGTCGAAGGTGAGCCGCACCCGCGGATCGACCTGCCAGTAGGCGGTCAGCCGCGCGGTGGTGTAGGCCGGCAGCCGGTAGGTGTCGGTGGCGTTGCCGGTGCGCTCGCCGACGTGCACCAGGCCGCCGCCGATGCCGTAGCGGCCGCCCGCGCCGGGCAGGCGGTCCTCGCGGATCGCGAACAGGGCACCGCTGGCGCGCGGGATGTTGGCCAGCCGGCGGCCGCGCAGCGCCGGGTTGTTGTCGCGGGTGACCTCGGTGTCGGTGTACGCCAGGTTGCCGGTCAGCTTCCAGTGCGTGCCGACCTGCCCGGCCACGTCCGCTTCCACCCCCCGGCTGCGCGCCTGCCCGGCGGCGACGTTGAAGTTGGGGTCGGTCGGGCTGCGGGTCAGCACGTTGTCCTTGCGGATGTCGAACGCCGCCAGCGAGGCGTTCAGCCGTTCGTCGGCCGACAGCCACTTGGCGCCGGCCTCCAGCGCGCGGCCGGACTGCGGGGCGAAGGCGTTGCCGCGCGCGTCGCCGCCGGCGTTGGGCCGGAAGGACTTGCCGGCGCTGGCGTAGAAGGACAGCTGCGCGTTCGCGCGGTAGGTGACGCCCAGGCGCGGCGAGGTGGCCGAGTGCGCCTGCGCCGTGGACGTGCGGGCCAGCAGGTCGGCGTAGTCCTGGTGGAAGCGGTCGAAGCGCACCCCGGCCAGCAGCTTCCACTGCGCCGACAGGTCGACCTGGTCCTGCACGAAGACGCCGGTGGCGCGCTGGTGGTCCACGGTGTCGAAGAGCCGCGAGAGCGGCGCGGTCCGGGCCTGGCCGTAGGTCGGCTGGTAGATGTCGATGGCGTAGGGCGCGGTGGCCGGGTTCGAGTAGATGCCGTACTGGCCCATGGAGAGCCGCCACGACTCGACGCCCGCCAGCAGCGTGTGCCCGATCCCGCCGGTGCGGAAGGCGCCCTCGACCTCGGCCTGGACCGCAGCGTCGCGCGAGGGCAGGCTGCGCCAGCTGTCGCGGCGGACGAGGGTGCGGTTGTCCGGGCGCAGCGTGGCGTTGAGGTCCACCGCGTCGCCGAAGTAGCGGGTCTCGCGGTAGGAGCCCCCGACCCGGGCGCGCCAGCCGGGCGCCAGCTCCCGGTCCAGCGTCAGCTGGTGGGTGTCGCCGTCGATGCGCATGTCGCCGCGCGAGGGTTCGCCCAGGAAGCGGTCGCGCGGCAGCGCGCCGGGGTTGCCGCCCACCTGCACCAGCCCGCGGTCGAGCGGCGCGCGGATGCGCACGATCTCCGCCTCGTACTGCAGCACGGTGCGTCCGTCGAGGGCCCAGGTCAGGGCGGGCGCCAGCACCTGCTTGCGGCTGTCCACCAGCGGGCTGCGGCTCGCGCCGTCCTCGGCCGCCGCGTTGAGCCGGTAGGCGAAGCCGCCGCCCAGCGGGCCGGTGGTGTCGAGCGTGGCGCGCCGGAAGCCCAGCGTGCCGACCTGCAGGCCGGCGGCGTGCGCGGCGGTGAACTGCGGCTTCTTGGTGACCACGTTGATCGTGCCGCCGGGCTCGCTGCTGCCGTAGAGCGCGGCGGCCGGGCCCTTGAGGAACTCGATGCGCTCGACGCTCGCCACGTCGCGCTGCGGCCCGTAGCCGCGGCCCGAGGGGAAGCCGTTGAGCAGCGAGCCGCCGTCGGTGTTGCTGAAGCCGCGGATCGCGAAGTTGTCCCAGGTGCCGCCGAAGTCGTTGAGCCGGGCAATGCCGCTCACGTAGTCGACGGCGTCGCCCAGGCGGGTCGCCCGCAGGTCGTCCATCAGCTGGCGCGGCAGCACCCGCACCGCCTGCGGCACCTCCATCAGCGGCGTGTCGGTGCGGGTGGCGGCGGTGCCGGCGCGGGGGCCGGCGTAGCCCGCGCTGGCGCCGTCGGCGCGGTCGCGGACCTGCACCGCCTCCAGCGCGGCGGGGGCCGCGCCGTCCGCAGCCTGCTGTTGCTGTTGCTGCGCGGCCGCGCCGGCGGCGGAGCACAGGGCCAGGACGGCGGCGAGGACGGGCGCGGGATGCAAACGGCGGCGGAACGGAGGAGTCGGGAGAGCCATGGGACGTGCGGGAACGGGAGGGACGGGGAATGCCCGCGGCGCGCCTGCGGCGGCCGGAGCGGAACGCGGAAGATTCTATTTACAAAAGAGAATCATTTTTATTTGATCTTCACGAAAGTTCACGGCGCGGAAGCACGGGGCGTCCCCGCCGCCGCGGCGCGCGGCCGCCCCGGCGTAGGCATCGGCCGCGCGCGACGCGTCCCTCCGTCCTGGGGATGCGGGGTCTTTTTCCTACACCGCCGGGCGGCGGGGAAGGCGATAACCGTGCATGGGCCGGCCGGACCCGCGGGTCCCCGCGCCAAGTCGCGCGGTCGGCCCGGCACGACACACGACACGCACCACGAGGAGCCCCCATGACCTTGATCGCCAGCGATGCCCTGACCGACGGCCGCCTGATCGAACTGCCGCCCGAGGCCGGCGACGTGAACGCGCCGCGTTTCGAACCCGAGGACGACTGGCTGCGCGCGGCCGAGCCCGCGGAGCAGAAGGCCGCCATGTGGCGCTGGTTCGCCACCCGCTACGAGGAGATCACCCCCGGCGGCATCGCCGAGACCGCGTCCGCGCCGGTCGAGGCCGAACTGGACAAGGAGCCGGTGCCCGAGCCCGCCGACGGCCCGGTGCGCCTCGACGCCACCCTGCGCGAGCGCTTCG
The DNA here is from genome assembly GCA_036946225.1 of Xylophilus ampelinus. Lineage (GTDB taxonomy): Bacteria > Pseudomonadota > Gammaproteobacteria > Burkholderiales > Burkholderiaceae_C > JAKOND01. Next base: position 270,057 of record JAQIJO010000001.1, on the reverse strand, counting down.
CCGGGCGGGTGCCCGATGCGGTGATCGACGACCTGGTGGCCCGGGTGCGCGAGCAGACCGTCAAGGACTGGATGCCCCTGGCCACCGACAAGGCCGGCGGCTGAGCGCCGGGCGGCCGCGCGGCCGCCCGCGCCAGGCGCCGATCCCGGGCGGCCGCGCGCCGCCTCCCCCGCGGCCGATCCGCTCGGCCGCTTTCCTCCCAACCCCCCATCGAAGGAGCCCGACCATGCGCGTGGACATTTACCGTCGCCCCGAAGCCAACGACCAATCCTCCTACTTGGCGGTGCCCGAAGGCCAGCCGATCCCGCAGGAGGCCATCAACACCGACTGGGCCGAAGAGGCCCGCGGCGCCGAACTCGACGAAAGCACCGCGCACTGGGACGATTACGGCATCAAGGACCCCGGCCGGCAGCTGCAGGAGAAGGGCTACGCCATCACCAGCGTGCAGGAGCTGGACCCGCCGGCCGAATCGGTCGCGTCCTGAGCGGCGCGCCCGCGGGGCGGGAGTCCGGCGCGCCGCGCCCCGCGGGGCGCGCTGCGGCCCCGATCGACCGGCCCGGCCGCCGCGAGGCGGCCGGGCGCGCGCGCATCCGCGTCCGCGGCCCGGGTGCCGGGGCGCGGCCCGCCGTCAGCCCTGCATCCTCGCCAGTCCGGCGATGGCGAGCGGATAGCCCGCCACGCCGAAGCCCGCCATCACCGCCTTGGCCGCGGGCGAGAGGTAGGAGTGGTGGCGGAAGGCCTCGCGGGCGTGCACGTTGGAGATGTGCAGCTCGATCAGCGTCACGCCGGTGCCCTTGATCGCGTCGTGCAGCGCGACGCTGGTGTGGGTGTAGGCGCCGGCGTTGAACACCACGCCGGCCAGCGTGCCGGCGGCCTGGGCGCGGCCGGCCTCGTGCAGCCAGTCGACCAGCTGGCCCTCGTGGTTGCTCTGGCGGAAGTCGAGCGCGAAGTCGTGCTGCGCGCAGGCTTCCGCGCACATCGCCTCCACGTCGGCCAGCGTGGCCGAGCCGTAGACGGCGGGTTCGCGGGTGCCGAGCAGGTTGAGGTTGGGGCCGTTGAGGACGAGGACGGTTTTCACGGGAGGGTCTCCAGGCGGGAGGGTGGAGCCGCGCGCCGGGGCGGGCGGCGGGAAGGATGGCGGGCGCGGAGGACGCCGGCGGGGACGCCGGAGCCCGGGCGGGCGGCGGGAACGGCGGCAGGGCGCGGAAGGGCGGGAGCGCGGCGGCCCGGGCCCGTGCGCGGCGGCGCCGGGCCGCACCGGCTCCGGCCGGGCGGCGCGCCTCAGGCGCCGGGCGCCGGCGGGGCGGCGAGGGCCGCGCGCAGCCGCGCGACCTGCGCGCGCGCCAGGTCGCTGGCCTGCCGGGCCAGCGCCGGGTCGAACCATTCCTCGGCGGCGGAGGCGGGCAGCTCGGCGCGCAGGACGTCGAGGTTGGCGCGCATGCGGGCGGTGTCCACCTGCAGCCCCGGCACCGCCGAGGCCAGCGCGCGGGCCGCGCCGTGGGCCGACAGCAGCAGCTGCGGCCACTCGGCGAGCTCCGCCTGCCAGGCGCCGAGGGCCCGCTCGTGCTCCTGCGTCATCGCGGCGAGCAGGCCGGCGACGCGCTGCGGCGCGCGCTTGGCGGCGGCCAGGGCCACCATGGCGCCGACCGGGTTGCGCTTGTGCGGCATCGCGCTCGATCCGCCGCGGCCGGGCTCCGACGGCTCGGCCACCTCGCGCACCTCGTACTGGCCCAGCAGCGCCAGGTCGGTGGCGATCTTGCCGAGGCTGCCGACCAGGATGCCGATCTCGCAGCCCAGCGCCACCCAGACGTCGCGCTGGGTGTGCCAGGGCGCCGCGGGCGCGGCCAGGCCCAGGTCCTCGGCCATCAGCGCGACGATCTCCGCCCCCTTGCCGCCGAGCTGGGCCTGCGTGCCGACCGCGCCGCCGAGCTGCACCGCCAGGGCCGCGGCCGACGCGGTCCGCAGGCGCTCCAGGCCGCGCGCGATCGGCGCGGCCCACTGCGCGCATTTCCAGCCGAAGCTGGTGACCGAGCCGGGCTGGCCCAGGGTGCGTGCCAGCATCGGGTCGTCGGCGTGCCGCTCGGCCAGGTCCAGCAGCGCGTCGAGCACCCGGCGGGCGTCGGCGACCACCAGGGCCAGCACCGGCCGGGTCACCAGCGCGGAGGCGGTGTCGATCACGTCCTGGCTGGTGCTGCCCAGGTGGGTGGCGGCGACCGCCTCCGGGTTGAACAGGCCCACCGTCTCCTTGAGCGCCTTGACCAGCGGGATGGCGGCGCTGCCGGCGCGGCCGCTGTCGCGCACGATGCGCGCGACGTCGAACAGCTCGACCTTGCAGGTGCCGGCGATGGACTGGGCCGCCGCCTCCGGGATCAGCCCCGCGCGGGCCTGGGCCCGCGCCAGCGCCGCCTCGAAGCGCAGCATGGCGTCGACGAAGCTGCGGTCGCTGGTGGCGTCGAGCGCCTCCGGGGTGGAGAGGAATCCCTCGAAGAAGGTCATGGAATTTCCTAAGGGTTTTGCCGGGGAGCGCAGGCGGGTCCTGCGCTGGAAGCTATGTTTTCCGTAGCATACCGCGCCCCCGGCGGGGCTCAGGCCAGCTGGGCGACCGCCCGCAGCTCCTCGGGCGTGGCGCTGCCGAAGCCGAAGAATTCGAGGTAGGCCGGGATCATCTCGAACAGCATGTCGGTGCCCACCTGCACCGGGCAGCCCTTGGCCCGGGCGGCCTGCAGCAGCGGGGTCCAGGTGGATTTCATCACCACCTCGCCGACGAAGGTGCCGGGCGCGATGCGGTCCACGTCGAAGGGCAGCGGGTCGCCGTCCCGCATGCCCAGCGGGGTGGCGTTGACCACCAGGTCGAAGCCCGCCGGGTCGTTCGAGCCGGTGGTCACCGCCAGCCGCGGGTAGTGCTCGCGCAGCCGCGACGCCAGCGCCTCGCAGGAGGCGGCGTTCAGGTCGAACAGCGCCAGTTCCGCCACGCCCGCGCCGGCCAGCGAGGCGGCGATGGCCGAGCCCACGCCGCCGCTGCCCGAGACCAGCGCCCGGCTGCCGGCGAGCCGGCGGCCCTTGCGCTCCACGCCGCGCACGAAGCCCGCGCCGTCGAACTGGTCGCCCAGCAGCGTGCCGTCGGGCCGCAGCAGGATGGCGTTGGCCGCGCCGGCGATGCGGGCGGTGGGCGTGGCCTCGTCCACCAGCTCCATCGTGGTGACCTTGTGCGGCATGGTCACCAGCGCGCCGCGGATGTTGGACATGCGGAAGAGCAGCGGCAGGAAGGCGCGGTACTCCTCGGGCTTGACGCCCAGCGGGACCACCGCCGCGTCGATGCCCCGCTGCGCGAACCACGGGTTGTAGATCAGCGGGGCCTTGAAGCTCTCGGTGGGCCAGCCGAGGTGGGCGATGAGGGTGGTCTTGCCGCTGAGCATGGGAACGGTCGCTTTCGGGGGGGAGTGATGAGGAGGGAAGGAAGCCGGGACCGGGCCCGGGCGCGCCGGCGGCGGCCGCGGCGCCTCAGGCGACGCTGGCCGAGCGGTAGCGCGGCGGGTCGGCGATCTCGCCGCGCAGCGCCTCGGGATAGATCAGTTCGCGCAGGAAGCCCGCGTCCTCGCGCACCGCCTCGGCCGCCGCGGGATAGCCGAAGTAGTCGAGGTAGTAGGGCGTCTGCTGCACCAGCATCTCGAAGCCCGGCTGCGCGTGCAGGCCGCGCGCCCGGGCCGCCCGCACCAGCGCCGTCGGCTGGCCGCGCAGCAGGATGTCGAACAGCGCCGCGTGGCCTTCCATCCGGGACACGTCGCAGGGCAGCGCGTCCTCGGGCCGCAGGCCGAGCGGCGAGGCGTTGACCACCAGGTCGTAGCCCGCCGGGTCGTTGGACTCGACCGCCGAGACCTCGGCGTCGAAGTAGCTGTCGAGCTGCGCCGCCAGCCCGGCCGCGCGGCCGGCCACCGGATCGAAGAAGTCGATCTCCGCCGCGCCGTCGACCGTGCCGCCGTCGGCCAGCGCCAGCCCGATGGCCGCGGCGCTCACCCCCGCGCCCAGCACCAGCACCCGTTTGCCGCGGTAGGGGATGCCGAAGTAGTCGAGCGCGTTGGTGAAGCCCTCGCCGTCGAACAGGTCGCCTTCGAGCTGGCCATCCGCGGTGCGCCGCACCGCGTTGACCGAGCGGGCCACCCGGCCGAACACGCTGTAGGCGTCGAGCAGGTCCAGCAGCCGCGGCTTATGCGGCGGCGCGATCACCATGCCGCGCACGTTGCGCGCGAGGAAGGCCGAGCGCATGAAGACCGCGATGTCCCGCACCGGCACCTGCACCGGCACCATCGCCGCGTCGATGCCGCAGCGGGCGAACACCGCGTTGAACATCCGCGGCGCCCGCACGTTGGTCACCGGGTCGCCGGGAATCAGGTACAGGTCGGTCGATCCTTGGATGGAAGGGGTCATGGGCGGCAGCCTCGGTGTTCGATGACCGCGCATTCGGGCGGCATCGGGGGTGAATGTAGCGACGGCGGTGGCCGATCGGGCCGGCCCGCGTCCCCGGCGCGCGCGATTGTCGGGACGTTCTGTTCGACAATCGCACGGTTCGCGGGTTTTACCCAAGGTCGGCGGCGTCCGCGGCCGCCGGTGCCCGCGGGCACACTCGCCGCATGGAAACCGACGAACGCTCCGCCCCGGCCCGTCCCGACGGGCCGCCCGAACCGCAGGACCCGGACGGCGGCCTCGACCGCCGCGACTGGATCGCGGGCCTGGAGCGCGGCCTGGACGTCCTGGTCGCCTTCGACGACGCCCATCCGCGCATGACCGCCAGCGAGGCGGGCGAGCGCACCGGCATGACCCGCACCGCCGCGCGGCGCTACCTGCTGACGCTGCGCCACCTGGGCTACGTCGCCAGCGACGGCAAGCTCTTCTGGCTGACGCCGCGGGTGCTGCGGCTGGGCCAGTCCTACCTGGAGTCGGCCCGGCTGCCGCGCATCGTGCAGCCCTTCCTGCAGCGGGTGGCCATGGGCACCCACGAAATCGCCTACCTGAGCGTGGCCGACGGCGACGAAGTGGTCTACATCGCCCGCAACGGCCCCAACCGCAACATGAACACCGGCTACGTGCTCGGCGCGCGGGTGCCGGCGCAGGTCACCGCCTCCGGCATGCTGATGCTCGCCCTGCGCGAGGACGCCGACCGGGAGCACTGGCTCGCCACCCGGGAGCTGCGGGTCTTCACCCCGCACACCATCGCCAGCAAGGACCGGATGCGCGTCGAGCTGGCCCGCATCCGCGCCCAGGGCTGGGCGCTGTCCGAGCAGCAGCTCGACCTCAACTCGCGCGGCATCGCGGTGCCGCTGCGCGACCGCCACGGCCTGCTGGTGGGCGCGCTCAACGTCACCATGCCGATGGGGCACGAGAGCAGCGAGGACGCAGTCGCCCGGGTGCTGCCGGTGCTGCGCGAGACGGCGCAGGCGATGCGCGGCCTGGTCTAGGGGCGGTCCGGCCGGAACCGTGCGCCCGCGCCACGCCCGCCGTGCGGGCTAACCCGGGAAAAGTGCGCTCATCGCGCCCATCCGTGCGCTCATCGGACAGCGCGCCGGCAGCGCCGTTGCGCCGCCCGCCGGGCCGTCCGTATCGTGGCGGCCGCCCGGGCGTCCCGGCCGCGCGCCTGCGCAGGCCGGCCGCGTCCCGCCGCCCGGTGCGCGCATGCACCCGCACGACCGACACCCGAAATTCCGGAGGAGACCATGACCCTTTCCACCCGCCTGCCGGCCGCCCGGCGCATCGCCCTGGCCGCCGCGGCCGCCTGCGCCGCCGTCGGCGCCGCCGCGCAGAACGTGCCCGGCGCCAACGCGCCCGGCGTCACCCTCTACGGCTCGATCGACCAGTACGTCAACCACATGCGCAGCAGCTCCGGCGCCCGCGTGACCGCGCTGGAGGACGGCGCCCTGCTGCGCAGCCGCATCGGCTTCCGCGGCATCGAGGACCTGGGCGGCGGCCTGTCGGCCAAGTTCCAGCTGGAGAACGGCTTCAGCACCGACACCGGCGCGCAGGCCGACGGCAGCCGCCTGTTCGACCGCCAGGCCTGGGTCGGCCTGGCCTCCGCGTCCCTGGGCGAGGTCCGGCTGGGCAGGCAGAACGGCTCCATCTTCGCCCGCGGCGGCTACATCGACCACACCGCCCGCACGCTCGGCTCCATGGTCAACGCCTTCGGTGTGCCGAGCCGCTACGACAACGCCATCGCCTACATCTCGCCGCGCGTCGCCGGCGTGCAGGCCGATGTCTACTTCTCCCTGCCCGAGGCGGCGGGCAGCGTGGCGCGCCAGGCGGTCTGGCAGGCGGGCGTCGACTGGCAGAACGATGTCGCCCGGCTCGGCTACGCCGGCCTGCGCAGCAGCCCGCCCGCCAACGCGGCCTACCGCCGCGACGTGCTCTACGACAACGTCTTCGCCAACTGGATGTACGGCCGGGGCACGGTCTACCTGGCCTTCGTGCGCAGCAACAACAGCACCTCGGCCACCACCGGATCGGGCGCCGGCGCCACCACCCTCAACAACGCCGGCAGCATCCTCGGTGGCGCCGGCGGCCTGGTCGCGGGCACCAACCCGGACGTCGACCGGATGTACCACGTCTGGCAGCTGTCGGCCGACTACCGGATCAACGCGCAGCTGCGGGTCGGCGGGCTCTGGGGCCGCATCGAGGACCGCTCGGGCAGCGGCCGGAGCGCCAACGGCGGCAGCGTCGCCGCCTTCTACGACCTGTCCAAGCGCACCACGCTGGTCGCCATGCTCGACACGGTGCGCAATGGCGGCAACGGCGGCTTCCGGCTCGCGGGCTCGGGCGGCCTGAAGTCCAACTTCACCAACGGCGCCGACGTCAACGGACGCACCATCAACGGCGTGCAGTTCGGCGTCCTGCACCGCTTCTGAGCGGGCATGCGCTCAGGCGCCCGCGCGCGCCGGCCGGCGGTTGACCAGCACGATGCCGGCCGCCACCAGCGCGAGCGCGCCGGCCAGCGCCGGCGTCACCGGCTCGCGCAGCCACAGCGCCCCGACCAGCAGGGCGAAGAGCGGCGTCAGGAAGGTGAAGGCCGACAGCCGCGTCGCCGGGTAGCGCGCCAGCATCCACACCCAGGCCAGGTAGCTGGCGAAGGCGCCCACCGCGGCCTGCAGGCCGATCGAGGCCCAGGCCCAGGCGCCGAAGCCCGCCGTCCAGTCCTCGCCCAGCAGCCACGACAGCCCGGCGCAGACCGGCGCGGCGGTCACGACCTGGTAGAAGAGCTGGCGCTCCGGCGGCAGCCGGCCGACCGCGGTGGCGCGGATGCCCACCGTCGTCAGCGCCCACAGCAGGCCGGCCGCGATGCCCAGCAGGTCGCCCGCGACGCTGTCCGCCGGCGCGCTGCCGCGGTCCGCCAGGGCCAGTCCCACGCCGGCGAACGAGGCCGCGAGGCCCGCCCACTGGCCCCCGCGCAGCCGCTCGCCCGGCACGAAGCGCGGCAGCAGCAGCGCGAGCCAGAAGGGCGCGGTGTAGAGGAAGAGCGTCAGGCGCGCGGCGGTGGTGTGCTGCAGCCCGGCGTGGAGGCAGGCGAACTCCGCGGCGAACAGCAGCCCGACCAGCAGCCCGGCGCCGAGCGATCCGTCGCGCCGCAGCGGCGCGATGCCGCGCGCAGCGCACCAGGCGGCCAGCAGCGGCGCCGCCAGCCCGAAGCGCAGGGCCGCCTGCAGCACCGGCGGCACCTGCGCCGCGGTCGCCTTGACCATCACCTGCTGGAAACCCCAGAACAGGCAGCAGGCGAGGAGCAGGGCGACGGCCGTGCCGTCCAGGTGGTTCTTGCGCGGCGGGGGCATCGCCGCATTATCGGGACCGCTCCGCGCGGACGGGGGGCGGCCCGCCGCGCCGGGACGGCGTACATCTGGAGACCAGGCCCCCGCGCCCCTGCGATATCCCCGCCGAAGCTGACGGTAAACTTCCCCACTTCGCCAGCCTCCGCACCCCAGCACGCACACCATGGCCGTCGCCTCCGCGGGCACCGTTCCCGCCTTCGATCTCAAAAGCGCCAACCTGCCCCTGATCGCGGTGGTGCTCAAGACCATCGACCCCGCCGCCCTGGCCCGCGAAGTGGAGCGGCGGGTGCGCGACACCCCGGGCTTCTTCGAGCAGGACGCGGTGGTCATCGACCTCAGCCAGCTCTACGACCGGCACGACGGACTGCCCGCGACCGCGCCCGACCTCGACATCGACTTCCCCGCCGTCATGGCCCAGCTGCGCCGCCTGCACGTGATGCCGGTGGCGGTGCGCGGCGCCACGCCGCGCCAGCTGCGCGCCGCGCGCGCCGCCGGCCTCGCCGAGGCCACCGAGGAGCCCGCTGGCCGCGCCCCCGCGCCGGCCGCGCCGGTGGTCCAGGAGATCGAGGTGGTGCGCGAGGTGCCGGTGCCCGGCCCCGCCACCATGGTCATCGACCGGCCGCTGCGCTCGGGCCAGCAGGTCTACGCGCGCGGCGCCGACCTGATCGTCATGGCCGCCGTCAACCACGGCGCCGAGGTCATCGCCGACGGCAACGTCCACGTCTACGCGCCGCTGCGCGGCAAGGCGGTGGCCGGCGCGCGCGGCAACACCGAGGCGCGCATCTTCACCACCTGCATGCAGGCCGAGCTGGTCTCCATCTCGGGCTTCTACCGCACCAGCGAGGTGGCCCTGCCGCCCGACATCGACGGCAAGCCGGCCAAGATCCGGCTCGTCGGCCAGAAGCTGCTGATCGAGGCGCTCTGAGCGCCGGCCGCTCCGCCTCCGTCTCCTTCCGTTTTCTGTTCCCAGACCGCAATTTCTCCGAGGATCCCCAGCAAATGTCCAAAATCGTCGTGGTGACTTCCGGCAAGGGTGGCGTGGGCAAGACCACCACCAGCGCCAGCTTCGCATCCGGCCTCGCCCTGCGCGGCTTCAAGACGGCGGTCATCGACTTCGACGTCGGCCTGCGCAACCTCGACCTGATCATGGGCTGCGAGCGCCGCGTGGTGTACGACCTGATCAACGTCATCCACGGCGAGGCCAACCTGCACCAGGCGCTGATCAAGGACAAGCAGTGCGACAACCTCTACGTGCTCGCCGCTTCCCAGACCCGCGACAAGGACGCGCTGACCCAGGACGGCGTCGAGCGGGTGCTCACCGACCTCGACGGCATGGGCTTCGACTACATCGTCTGCGACTCGCCCGCCGGCATCGAGACCGGCGCGCTGATGGCGATGCACTTCGCCGAGGCCGCCATCGTGGTCACCAACCCCGAGGTCTCCTCGGTCCGCGACTCCGACCGCATCCTGGGCATGCTCGGCTCCAAGACCAAGCGCGCCATCGAGGGCCTGGAGCCGATCAAGGAGCACCTGCTGATCACCCGCTACAACCCGGCGCGGGTGGAGGGCGGCCACATGCTGTCGCTGGAGGACATCCAGGACATCCTGCGCATCCCGCTGCTCGGCGTGATCCCCGAATCCGAAGTCGTGCTGCAGGCCTCCAACCAGGGCCTGCCGGCGATCCACAGCCAGGGCACCGACGTGTCCGAAGCCTACAAGGACGTGGTCTCGCGCTTCCTCGGCGAGGAAGTGCCGATCCGCTTCATCTCGGCCGAGAAGCCCGGGTTCTTCAAGCGCATCTTCGGCGGGAGGTAAGCCGCATGTCCCTGCTCTCCCTGTTGCTCGGCGAGAAGAAGAAGACCGCCAGCGTCGCCAAGGAGCGGCTGCAGATCATCCTCGCGCACGAGCGCAACGGCCGCACCCGCAGCCCCGACTACCTGCCCGACCTGCAGCGCGAGCTGCTGGCGGTGATCTCGAAGTACGTGTCCATCAATCCGGCAGACATCAAGGTCCAGCTCGACCGGCAGGACAACCTCGAGGTGCTCGAGGTCAAGATCGAGCTGCCCGAGGCCACCAAGTAGCCTGCGCCGCGCCGCGGCGCGCCTTCCCGCCACGCACGGCCCGGCATCCCCGGGCCGTCGTCGTTTCCGGCCCGGCCGTCCCGGCGGCGCGGGCGCGGCCCGCTCAGCCGGGCAGCGCGGCCAGCCAGTCGTCGAGGCAGCGCCAGAACTGGGCCTGCATCTGCGCCTGGTAGGCGCGGGTGTCCTCCCGGATCGTCCCGATGCGCTCCTGCCGCTCGTGCGCGCCGAAGGACGAATCGACCAGCCAGGCCTCGACGCTGCGCGGCGTCACCTCCGGGTGGAACTGCAGCGCCAGCAGCGTGCGGCCGCGGGCGAAGGCCTGGTTGGCGCAGAGCGCGCTGCGCGCCAGCCGCTCTGTGCCGGCCGGCAGGTCGAAGGTGTCCTGGTGCCAGTGCATCACCGCGGAGGCCTCGCCCGGCGCCAGGTGGCGCAGCGGCCCCGCCCGGCCGGCGTCGGTCAGCTCCAGCGGATACCAGCCGATCTCGGGCTGCGCCGCGCGGTGGACGCTGCTGCCGAGTGCCGAGGCGATCAGCTGCGCGCCGAAGCAGATGCCCAGCACCGGACGCCCGGCCTCGATGCGCCGGCGCAGCAGCTCGCGCTCGGCGGCGATGAAGGGGAACAGCGCCTCGTCGTAGACGCTCAGCGCCGAGCCCAGCGGCAGCAGCAGGTCGGCCGCCAGCGGATCGATCGCCGACAGGTCGTCGTGCGCCGCCTCCACGTAATCGACCGCCCAGCCGGCCGCGGCGAAGTAGGGCGCCAGGCTGCCCGGCCCGTCGATCAGCGAATGGCGCAGGATGCGCACGGTCCGGGGGGCGGCCGGCGTCGCGGTCGGGGGCGGGTTCATGGCGTCTGTCCTCCTGCGGGAACGGCGTCGGCCGGCAGGGGCGCGCCCACCGGATGCTCGGTGTAGAAGCGCCCGCCGTGGTAGAGCAGCGGCGAGGCGCCGGCGCGGTGGGCGCAGCGCTCCACCTCGCCCACGAAGATGGTGTGGTCGCCCTCGGCGTAGCGGCTGCGGCTGAAGCACTCGAACACCGCCGCCGCGCCCGCCAGGACGGGCGCGCCGGCGATGCCCGGCGCATGCGCCACGCCGGCGAAGCGGTCGATGCCGCGCTGCGCGAAGCGCATCGCCAGCGCCAGCTGGTCCGCCGCCAGCACGTGGATCGCGTAGTGCGCCCCGGACGCGAAGGCGGGCATGGACGAGGACGCCTGCGCCAGGCTCCAGAGCACCAGCGGCGGCGCGAGCGAGACGGTGTTGAAGGAACTGGCCGTCAGACCGACCGGCCGGCCGTCGGGCATGCGGGCGGTGACGATGGTCACGCCGGTGGCGAACATGCCCAGCGCGGCGCGGAATTCCAGGGCGGTGAAGTCCGGCGGGCGGGCGGTGGCGACGGATTCGGGCAGGGGGGCGAGGGAGGTCACGGGCAAGTGCGGGGGCCGGCGGGAGGGATCGCCGCGCCGGGCGCGGGCCGGTCGGCGGCAGGGACGGGGCGCCGTCGGCGCCCGCCGGGCGCATCCGGCGGCGGCGCCGTGCCGGGCCATTATGGTGCGCCGCGCGGCTGCGGCGCGTCAGCCGCCGCCGCATACGCCGTCGCCGCGCTGCGGCCGCGGCCGTCCGTGCCGGAGGCCTCCGCGCCGCGCGCCGCTGCGCCGGCCGCCGGTCCGGCCTCGATCAGCAGGCCGGGCCGGAAGCCTTCCTGCTCGCCCTTGTGCGCGTAGCCGAGCGGGTTGGCCACCACGCGGCAGCCGTGGCGCCGGTAGTCGCTGGGCGCATGCAGGTGGCCGTGCACCCAGACCGCGGCCCGGGGCAGCAGGTCGTCGAGGGCGTTGCAGAAGCCCGCGGTGCCGGGCACAAGGCCGTAGCGCGGATCGGCGCTGGCCAGGCTGGGCGCGAAATGGGTGACCGCGACCGTCGGCCCGTCGAAAGGCGTGTCCAGCGCGGCGCGCAGCCAGGCCTGGCAGGCCAGCGCTTCCTCGCGCATCTCCGCGGCCAGCCAGGGCCGGCCGTGGCGGGTGGTGCCGGTCTTCCGCAGGTAGAAGTCGGCGGCGCGGAAGGCCTTGCCGCGGGCCTTCTCCGCCGCCGCCGGGGATGCGCCGGCCGGGACCAGGGCGTCGAAATCCGTCCAGAGCGTGGTGCCGACCAGGCGCACGCCGTCCTGCACCCAGGACTCGCGGTCCAGCCAGCCGATGCCCAGCCGGTCGCACACCCGCCGCAGGCGCAGGCGGGCCGCGTCGAGGTCCTGCGCGTCGTATTCGTGGTTGCCCGGCACGAAGGCCACCGGCACCGGCCAGCCGCCGTGCTGCGGCAGGGGCGAGAAGCGCGCCAGCCCGAAGTCGTCCCCGGCCAGCCGCGAGCCGGACTGGCAGGAACCGATGTCGCCCGCCAGCACCAGCAGGTCCGCGCCGGGCACCGGGGACGGCGCGACATCGGGCTGGCTTTCGAGGTGCAGGTCGGAGAGCAGCTGGAATCGCATGCCGGGCAGTCTAGTGGCCGGGCACCGGCGGCGCTGCCGCGCAGGCCATGCCCCGCATGCGGCATTGGCTGCTGCGTCTTCCGACGAATGCACCTATATGGTGCGTATGAGGCGAGTACGCGCCATAACCGTGCAAGCGCTTGTGGTTATTTGGTGCATCTCCGGAGGTGTTTAAGGGAAAACCCTTAATATCCTGGCATCCCATCCAGCGCGCCGCACTGTGCGGCGCCCATTCCGCCATGTCCCGCCTCCTGAACCGATTCGTCCGCATCCTCGGCCCGCGCTCCGCCGCGCTCCCCCCGTCCGCCCAGGGCTTCGCCGGCAGCGTCGCCCACAGCCTGTTCGAGCGCGCCGAAGCCCGCTCCGGCCAGGATCCGTACCAGGCCCGCGAACTGCGCGAGGCCGCCCACGCCTACCTGCGCGTCCTGCGCTGAGCCGGCCCGCTCAGCGTTCCTTCCCCATCCCGCCGCCGAGCGGGAGCCCGTCGGCCTGCGCCTGCCATCCCACGGCGCGCAACAGCGCTTCCCGCAGCCAGGCGTGCGCCGCCGAAGGCTGCAGGCGCCGGTGCCACAGGGCGTCCACGTGCACCAGCGGCACCGCGAACGGCAGGCGTCGCCAGGCCAGCGTGTCCGGCATGCCGGTGGCGGGCAGCAGGTGGCGCGGCAGCACCGTCAGCATCTGCGATTCGGCCACCACCCGCCCGGCGGTGAAGAACTGGTTCACCGTGACCATCACCCGGCGGGTGCGGCCCAGCCGCTCCAGCGCCTCGTCGATGAAGCCGTAGGGGCGGCCCGAGAAGCTCACCAGCATGTGGCGCTCGGCGCAGAAGGCGTCGATGGTGAATTCCTCGTCGGGCACCCGTGCCAGCCGGTGGCGCGCGGACATCACGCAGATGTATTCGCCGTCGTAGAGCTGCTGGTGCGCGAAGTTGACGGCCTGTCCCGCCTGGCTGCGGGCGGTGAGGTCGGCCAGCACCGCCGGGAAATGGCCGATGGCGATGTCCGCGGCCTGCTCCTCGAGCAGCCCGCGCGGATCGCGGGTGGTCAGCGGCACCACCCGCAGGTGGACCCGGGGCGCTTCCCGCTCGAACTGCGCGACCAGTCCCGGGATCAGCATCGCGCCGGTGGAGTCGGCCATGGCCAGCACGAAGGTGGCTTCGGTGGTGGCGGGGTCGAACCGGTCGGGCGCGAGGGAGCGCTGCAGCTGCGCCAGCGCCTCGCGCACATCGGGCCAGAGCTCGGACGCCCGCGGCGTCGGCTCCATGCCCTGGCTGCCGCGGCGCACCAGCAGTTCGTCGTCCAGCAGGTCGCGCAGGCGCCGCAGGGCATTGCTGACCGCGGGCTGCGTCAGCGAGAGGTTGTGCGCCGCGCGGGTCAGGCTGCGTTCGGCCATCACCTCGTCGAACACCCGCAGCAGGTTGAGGTCCAGGGTTCGGAAGTTGATGGATTTCATGGTCGTCGCCCCTGGCCCGGGCGCGACGGCTGGCCCGGCGGAGTGCTATCAGTCTGGTGAATGACGAGCATCATCCAAATAAAGTGGCAAATCAGTGGGGTAAACCCTAATATTCATCCCAGGCGCTGCAAACATGCGGCGCGTTATCCAAGGAGTCCAACATGTCCCAGTTCGTCCAGCCCCAATTCGACCGCAGCCACGCCGGCGCCCAGCGCCTGCTGAACGTGTTTTCCCTGCTGAAGTCCCTGCTGGTGCGCGGCCAGGCCTGAGCCCGGCGCGCCCATTCGAGACCAGCTTTCTTTCCCCTCCCGCCCACCTCCGACGAGATCCGCCATGACCACCCCGTCCGCCTTCGTGCAGCCCGCCTTCCCGACCCGTCATGCCGGCGTCGAGCGGGTCGTGCGCGCCGGCCGCGCGCTCCGGACCCTGTCGCCGGGCGGTTCCGTCCTGCTGCTGGCGGCGCTCGCCGGCGCGGTGGCGGTGGTGGCGGGCGCCGACCGGGCGATCGATGCCTGGACCGCGCTCGGCGCCATCGCCTGCGCTGCCCTGGCGCTGCTGCTCGGGCCGGTGCGCCGCCTGGCGGCCGGCGTCCGCCGGACCGCACGCCGCCTCGACGCCACCCGCCGCGCCGCCCTGGCCGCGCAGCAGCAATGGCAGACCGGCCTGGCCGACGCGGCCCTGCTGGCGGAGATCAGCCGTTCGGGCGGCTCGGCTCCCTTCCGCTGAACGAAGGGGCAGGCATGCGCCGGCGGCTCGGCTGCCGCGGCGCGCGCCGCCGGGCCGGAAGCGTCCGGCGACAGGAAGCCGTGGAACCAGAAAGCCGAAGGCCGCTCGCGAGAGCGGCCTTTCCTTTTGGGAAGCGCGGGCGCCGGCGTCAGGCCATCGACACCGCAATGAAGGCCAGCAGGAACATCAGCACCGCGCCCACCATCGGCAGCGCGATCGGGATGACCTTGACCACGTCCTCGACCGGGTCGCTTTCCGCCTGGGCCTCGGCGATGTAGCCGCGGTGGTCGTGCGCGTTGTCCGGCTTCGGGTCGTTGGTGCCCATGTGCGCCGGGGTGTCGGTTGGGTCCGAGGGCACTGCGTTCGTCTGGGGCGCGACGGCGGGGACGGTGGTGGTCATGGGGCGGTGGTTCCTGGACGCTCGGGGTGCATCGATTCTACGGGGCCGCCCCCCGCGCGCCACCTGGGGCCGATACGGGGACGGCGGCCCGCCAGACGCTTCAACCGCGGCCAACGAAAGGCATTTTGGTCGCCATGACCGTGTGGAACAGCACGTTGGCCTCCAGCGGCAGGTCGGCCATGTAGCGCACCGAGCGGCCGACGATGCCCACGTCGATCAGCGGCTCGGGCCGGATCTCGCCATGGGCCTGCGGGACGCCGTCGGCCATGCGCGCGGCCAGCGGCGTCATCGCGTTGCCCACGTCGATCTGGCCGACGGCGATGTCGTACTTGCGCCCGTCGAGCGCGGCGGCCTTGGTCAGCCCGGTCACCGCATGCTTGGTGGCGGTGTAGGCGATGGAATCGGGCCGCGGCGCGTGGGCCGAGATGGATCCGTTGTTGATGATGCGCCCGCCGCGCGGCTCCTGCGCCTTCATCGTCCGGAAGGCCTGCTGGATGCACAGGAACATGCCAGTCAGGTTCACGTCCACCACGTGCTGCCAGTCGGCCAGCGCTATGTCCTCCAGCAGCTTGCCCTTGAGGCCGGTGCCGGCATTGTTGAACACCAGGTCCACCCGGCCGAAGCGCCGCACCGTGGCGGCGAACAGCGCCTCGACCGCCGCGGCGTCGGCCACGTCGGTCGGCACCGCGAGCGCCCGGTCGGCGGCTGCGCCGGCCGCGGCGACCGTCTCGGCCAGCGCGTCGGCGCGCCGTCCGGCCAGCGCCACCCGCCAGCCGCCTTCCAGCAGCGCGAGGGCCGCGGCCCGGCCGATGCCGCTGCCGGCGCCGGTGACCACGGCGACGCCGCGCGCGGGGCTGTCCGCGCCGCCGGCGGCCGGTGCGGGGGAGGAAGGGGCCGGAATGGATGGATGCATGGTGCGGTGTCTCCTGCGCGAAACGCGTCTGCGGGGTAGTGTCGGATGGCGGCCGGCGCCGTCGTCCGGCGCGGGAACGCGGCGGACCTGCGGATGATCGCCGCAAAACGCAGAAAGGGCAGGCGCCCTTGCGGGTGCCTGCCCTTCAGGGCTGGAGCGGACGGCGGTCGCGGGCCGCCGGCACGCTGCGACCGGTCAGCCGAGCTGCTCGTTCAGCTGGCGGCGGGTGGCGTCGAGTTCCTGCGGCAGGCCCTGGTGCAGCTGCTGGAACAGCTCGGCGTGCAGCTGCAGTTCCTGCTTCCAGGCGGACGCCTCGGTGCGGGTCACGGTGTCGAACTGCGCGGCGCTGAAGTCGAGGCCGGTCCAGTCGAGGTCGCCGTAGGCCGGGCTGGTGCCGGTCAGGTGCGGCTCGCCGCCCTGGCGGCCTTCGACGCGCTCGATGATCCACTTGAGCACCCGCATGTTCTCGCCGTAGCCGGGCCAGACGAACTTGCCGTCCGCGCCCTTGCGGAACCAGTTGGTGGTGTAGATCTTCGGCAGCGCGGCGCCGGAGGCCTCCAGCTTCTTGCCCAGGTCGAGCCAGTGCTGGAAGTAGTCGCTCATGTTGTAGCCGGCGAAGGGCAGCATCGCGAACGGGTCGCGGCGCACCACGCCCTGCTGGCCGGCGGCGGCGGCGGTGGTCTCGGAGCCCATGGTCGCGGCGGCGTAGACGCCTTCGACCCAGTTGCGGGCCTCGGTCACCAGCGGCACGGTGGTCGAGCGGCGGCCGCCGAAGATGAAGGCGTCGATCGCCACGCCCTTGGGGTCGTCCCAGGCCGGGTCGAGCGCGGGGTTGTTGGTCGCGGCGACGGTGAAGCGCGAGTTCGGATGCGCGGCCTTGGCGCCGGTCGCCTTGGCGATCTCGGGCGTCCAGTCGCGGCCCTGCCAGTCGGTGAGGTGGGCCGGCAGCGCCTTGCCCGGCGCGTCCTGCTCCATGCCTTCCCACCACACGTCGCCGTCGTCGGTCAGCGCGACGTTGGTGAAGATGACGTCGCGGTCCAGGCTGCGCATGCAGTTCGGGTTGGTCAGCATGTTGGTGCCGGGCGCCACGCCGAAGTAGCCCGCTTCCGGGTTGATCGCGTAGAGGCGGCCGTCGGCGCCGGGCTTGATCCAGGCGATGTCGTCGCCGATGGTGGTGACCTTCCAGCCTTCCATGCCGGCCGGCGGGACCAGCATCGAGAAGTTGGTCTTGCCGCAGGCCGACGGGAAGGCGGCGGCGACGTGGTACTTCTTGCCCTCGGGCGAGGTGACGCCCAGGATCAGCATGTGCTCGGCGAGCCAGCCTTCGGCCTTGCCCATGGTGGACGCGATGCGCAGCGCGAAGCACTTCTTGCCCAGCAGCGCGTTGCCGCCGTAGCCGGAACCGTAGGACCAGATCTCGCGGGTCTCGGGGTAGTGCACGATGTACTTGGTGCTGTTGCAGGGCCAGGCCACGTCCTGCTGGCCCGGCTCCAGCGGAGCGCCCACGGTGTGCACGCAGGGCACGAATTCGCCTTCGGCGCCCAGGACGTCGTAGACCGCCTTGCCCATGCGGGTCATGGTCTTCATGTTGACCGCCACGTACGGGCTGTCGGACAGCTCGATGCCGATGTGGGCGATCGGCGAACCCAGGGGGCCCATCGAGAACGGCACGACGTACATCGTGCGGCCGCGCATGCAGCCGTCGAACAGCGGCTGCAGGGTGGCGCGCATCTCGGCCGGTGCCTTCCAGTGGTTGGTCGGGCCGGCGTCTTCCTGCTTCTCGGAGCAGATGAAGGTGCGGTCCTCCACGCGCGCCACGTCGCTCGGGTCGGACAGGGCGAGGAAGCTGTTCGGGCGCTTGGCCTCGTCGAGCTTGCGGAAGGTGCCGGCGTCGACCAGCTGCTGGCACAGCCGCTGGTATTCCTCCTGGCTGCCGTCGCACCAGTGGATGGCGTCGGGCTTGCACAGCGCGGCCATGTCGGCGACCCAGGCGAGCAGCTTGGCGTTCTTGACCCAGGCCGGGGCGTTGAGAGCCTGGCCCTGCAGCATCGGTGCGTTCATCGTGAAGACTCCAGAGTTGAAAAATCCGTTTTTCCCAAGCGCCCGGGGGCGGGCGGCGCGCGGGCGCTTGGAGAAAACGGCTTCTTCACGGGCGCTGGAGGATGTCGGCGATCCGTGGCGGGGAGACGATTCTAGGGAGCATGGTGCCCGATGGCCGATTACCCGACCATGGGATCGGAACGGTTGCGCGCCGCCGGGGACGGTGCTAGGGGCATTCAGTTCCCGTTCGGGCCGCGCCGCGGGAGTCCCCGCCGCGGCTCAGTCCAGGCACACCCGCAGCACCTCGTCGCCATAGGCTTCGAGCTTCTTCGCGCCGATGCCGCTGACGCCCTGCAGGTCGGCGATGGAGCGCGGCGCGCGCTCGGCGATGGCGGCGAGCGTCGCGTCGTGGAAGATGACGTAGGCGGGGAGGTTGTGCTCCCGCGCCACCTCGGCGCGCCAGGCCTTGAGCGCGGCGAAGCGCGCCTGGCCGGCCGCGTCGAGCGCGGCGGCGGCGGGCGACGCGGCCTTGCCGCCGGCGCCGCGCTCGCGGCGCGGCCGGCGGGATGCCGGCGCCGAGATCGAGGCGCGCAGCCGCACCGGCACCTCGCCCTTGAGCACCGCGCGCGACCCGTCGGTGAGCTGCAGGGTGTTGTAGGCCTCGGCGTCGACGTGCAGCGCGCCGGTGGCGATGAGCTGGCGCAGCACGCCGCGCAACTGGGCCTCGCTGAACTCGGCGCCCAGGCCGAAGGTCGAGAGCTTGTCGTGGCCGTACTGCGCGACCTTGTCGGTCGCCTTGCCGCGCAGGATGTCCATGATGTGCCCGGCGCCAAAGCCGATGCCGTTCTGCTTCTTGATCCAGTAGATGGTCGAGAGCAGCTTGCGCGCGGCGTCGGTGCCGTCCCAGACCTCGGGCGGGTTCAGGCAGTTGTCGCAGTTGCCGCAGGGCGTGGACCGCTCGCCGAAGTAGTCGAGGAGCCGGACCCGGCGGCAGTCGGTGGCTTCGGCCAGCGCCAGCAGGGCGTCGAGCTTGCCGCGCATGACCTGCTTGAAGTCGCCCTCCGCCGGGCTCTCGTCGATCATGCGGGCCTGGTTGACCACGTCCTGCAGGCCGTAGGCCATCCAGGCGTCGGCGGCGGCGCCGTCGCGCCCGGCGCGGCCGGTCTCCTGGTAGTAGCCCTCGATGTTCTTGGGCATGTCGACGTGGGCGACGAAGCGCACGTCGGGCTTGTCGATGCCCATGCCAAAGGCGATGGTCGCCACCATCACGATGCCTTCCTCGCGCAGGAAGCGGTCCTGGTGGCGCTGGCGCACCGCCGCGTCCAGGCCGGCGTGGTAGGGCAGGGCGTTGAGGCCGGCGTCGGCCAGCGTCTGGGCGAGTTCCTCGACCCGCTTGCGCGACTGGCAGTAGACGACGCCCGCGTCGCCGGGATGCTCGGCCTCGATGAAGCGCAGCAGCTGGGTGGTGACGTCCTTCTTCTCGACGATGGCGTAGCGGATGTTGGGCCGGTCGAAGCTGCTGACGAAGCGGCCCGCGTCCTGCAGCTGCAGCCGTTCGACGATGTCGGCGCGGGTCAGGTCGTCGGCGGTGGCCGTCAGGGCGATGCGCGGCACGCCGGGGTAGCGCTCGTGCAGCACCGTCAGGCCCCGGTACTCGGGACGGAAGTCGTGGCCCCACTGGCTCACGCAGTGGGCCTCGTCGATCGCGAAGAGCGCGAGCCGGTCGCGCTCGCGCAGGCCGTCGAGCAGCGCCAGGAAGCGCGGGGTGGTGACCCGTTCGGGCGCGGCGTAGAGCAGGGTGATCTCGCCGCGGGCCAGGCGCCGCTCGACGTCCTGCGTCTCGGTCCAGTCGAGGGTCGAGTTGAGGAAGGCGGCGGCCACGCCCGCCTCGTGCAGCGCGCCGACCTGGTCGTGCATCAGCGCGATCAGCGGCGAGACCACGATGGTCACCCCCCGACCGGCGCGCTGGCGCGCGATGGCCGGGATCTGGTAGCACAGCGACTTGCCGCCGCCGGTGGGCATCAGCACCAGCGCGTCGCCGCCGGCCACCACGTGCTCGACGATGGCCTGCTGCGGGCCGCGGAAGCGCTCGTAGCCGAAGACTTCCTGCAGGATGCGCTGCGGATCGGCGGAACCGGTGCGGGATGCGGAGGACGGAGGCAGGACGGCGGTCAAGGTGCGGCGGACGGGGAGGGGCCGCGGAGGCGGCGGACGGGAAGGCGGCCGGTCCGGGCCGGAGGCCCGCGGCGCGGGCGGCGGCCGCGAGCGGCGGGGCCGCCCGGACGGCGGCGGGGCGCTTCCCCGGGGCGGGCGGCCGGGCGCGGCGCAGGGGCCCGGTCGGGATTATCGGGCACCAGCCCGCGGCGTGCCCGCCGCGGGCCGGCAGCACCCATGGCGGCGGTGGTTTCGCGCCGCGGCCGGGAGCGCAGGCGGTCGCGCACGTCCGGACGGCGGCCCGGGAACGCGCGCCGGCCGGCGCGGACGGGTTGGCCGCGCCCGCCGCCCGGAGCGCGTCTGCCGAATAATGGCGGCATGCCCCCTCCGCCGCCCGCCGCCCCTTCCCCGGCGGCCGTCCCGCCCGCCTGCCCGGGCGATGCCGACGCCGCCACGATCCCCGACGCCGCCGGCGCCCCCGGCGCGGGGCTTCCCGCCGGCCCGCCCCGCCTCCCGGAGGCGGCCGTCCCGTCCGCCGGGGCGCGGCCGGAGTCGCTGTCCGCGCTCTTCGTCGCCTTCACCCTGCTGGCGCTGCAGGGCTTCGGCGGTGTGCTGATGGTGGTGCAGCGCGAGCTGGTGGAGCGGCGGCGCTGGATGACCCGCGAGGAATTCGTCGAGGAATGGGCGGTGGCGCAGATCATGCCCGGGCCGAACGTGGTCAACCTGGGGCTGATCCTGGGCGACCGCTTCTTCGGATGGCGCGGCGCGGCGGTCGCGCTGCTGGGCCTGCTCGCCGTGCCGATGTGCCTGGTGCTGGCGCTGGCCCTGCTCTACGGCCGGTTCCAGGGCAACCCGGCGGTGGCCGGCGCGCTGCGCGGGATGGCGGCGGTGGCCGCCGGCGGCATCGTCGCCACCGGGCTGAAGCTGATCCCCGCGCTGCGCCACCATGTGCTGGGACGGCCGCTGTGCGCGGCGTTCGGCATCGCCTGCTTCGCGGGCATCGCCTGGCTGCGCTGGCCGCTGGTGGCGGTGCTGCTGGCGGTGGGCGGGCTGTCCTGCGCGCTGACCTGGCGGAGGCTCGCGCCATGACCGGCGGCGTCCTCGCGACGGTGGCGGTCGACTGGCTCGGCCTGCTGCTGCATTTCATGGCGCTGTCGCTGGTGTCGGTCAGCGGCGCGATCGGCGCCGCCTCGGACATGCACCGCTACCTGGTGGACCAGCGCGCCTGGCTGACCGATCCGCAGTTCAGCTCCTCCATCGCCATCGCCCAGGCCGCGCCGGGGCCGAACGTGCTGTTCGTCGCGCTGCTGGGCTGGAACCTGGGCCTCAACGCCGGCGGCGGCCTGGGCGCCGGCCCGCGGGCCTGGGGGCTGGGCGCGTTCGGGGTGCTGGTGGCGATGACCGGCATCCTGCTGCCGAGCAGCGTGCTGACCTACTCGACCGCCCGCTGGCTGCAGCGCAACCGCCTGCGCCGCTCGGTGCGGGCCTTCAAGCAGGGCATGGCGCCGGTCGTGGTCGGGCTGCTAGTGGCGGCGGGCTGGGTGCTGGTCCGCAGCGGCGCCGACGCCGGCGAGCCGGGGACCGTCTGGGCCATCGCGGGCGTCGCGGCGCTGCTGGTGTGGCGCACGAAGCTGCACCTGCTGTGGATGCTGGCGGCCGGCGCGCTGCTCGGGGCGGTGGGCGGACTGTGAGCCGCGCCCCGGTCCCCGGGCGGGGCCGGCTTCCTACAATCGGCGCCATGCATCCCGTCCGCTACACCCGCGCCGCGCAGCTGCCGGCCATCCTCGCCGAGCGCATCGCCATCCTCGACGGCGCCATGGGCACCATGATCCAGCGCTTCAAGCTGACCGAGGCGCAGTACCGCGGCGAGCGGTTCGCGGACTTCCACAAGGACGTCAAGGGCAACAACGAACTGCTGTCGCTGACCCGGCCGGACGTCATCCGCGACATCCACGAGGGCTACCTCGCCGCGGGCGCCGACCTGGTCGAGACCAACACCTTCGGCGCCACCACCGTCGCGCAGGACGACTACGAGATGGCGCACCTGGCGCGCGAGATGAACCTCGCGTCGGCCCGCATCGCGCGCGCCGCCTGCGACAAGTACAGCACGCCCGGCAAGCCGCGCTTCGTCGCCGGCGCGCTCGGCCCCACGCCCAAGACCGCCAGCATCAGCCCCGACGTGAACGACCCGGGCGCGCGCAACGTCGACTTCGAGCAGCTGCGCGCGGCCTACTACGAGCAGACCGCCGCGCTGGTCGAGGGCGGCGCCGACGTGATCCTGGTCGAGACCATCTTCGACACGCTCAACGCCAAGGCGGCGCTGTTCGCGGTGGACGAGTATTTCGCGGCCAGCGGCGAGCGGTTGCCGGTCATCGTCAGCGGCACGGTGACCGACGCCTCGGGCCGCATCCTGTCGGGCCAGACGGTGACCGCCTTCTGGCACAGCGTGCGCCATGCGCAGCCGCTGGCCATCGGGCTCAACTGCGCGCTCGGCGCGGCGCTGATGCGGCCTTACGTGCAGGAGCTGAACCGGGTGGCGCAGGACACCTTCATCTGCTGCTACCCCAACGCCGGCCTGCCCAATCCGATGAGCGACACCGGCTTCGACGAGACGCCCGAGGTCACCGCGCGGCTGCTGCACGAGTTCGCGGCCGAAGGCCTGGTCAACATCGTCGGCGGCTGCTGCGGCACCACGCCCGACCACATCGGCGCCATCGGCCGCGCGGTGGCCGACCAGGCGGCGCGGCCGGTGCGGGACGGCCTCTTCTCCGGGCTGCTGGCCGCGGCCTGAGCGGCGGCGCGGCCGGCGGCGGCCGCCGGATGCCGGGCGGCCGCGCCGGCCGGACCACCGCCGCCCCGGTTCCGTCCGCGCGTGCGGCCGTAGGAGCCGGGAGCGCGCGGCGCCTGCGCCTCCCCGGCTCCCCGGCATTTGCTATGGTTTCGAGAGCTGGAGGCGCAGGCGCGGCGCGCGCCAGGGGCCGAAAAGGCATCCGATCCTCGACCCATGGGCCGCCGCGCCGCCGCGACGGGCTCAGGCCGGCTGCAGCATCTGCCCGGCCATCGCCGCGGCGGCGGTCCGGGTCTCGACGCCCAGCTTCTCGAAGATGTGCTCCAGGTGCTTGTTCACCGTGCGCGGGCTCATCCCGAGGATGTCGGCGATGTCGCGGTTGGTCTTGCCCTTGGCGAGCCAGGACAGCACCTCGGTCTCGCGCGGGGTGAGGGCGACGTGCGACAGCCGATGGGCCGCCCGTCCGCCGTCGCCGTCGGCCGCGCCCTCGGCCATGCTCAGCAGCAGCATCGATTCGGAGAAGCCGCTCTGACCCATGTGGCGCGCCACGAGCCGGCCGCCCCCGGGCAGCAGCGCGCTGGCCTCGCCCTGCGCGGCGGCGTCGCGCAGCCAGCGGCCGCCGGTGCGCGCGGCCTCCTGCGCGCCGAAGGCGCCGTCGAGCCAGCGGGAGGCCTGCGGCGAACGCCAGGCGACCCGGCCCTGGCCGTCGAGCACCACCGCGCCCAGGCCGGCCACGTCCACCGCCTCGCGGGCGAGCCGGGTGGCGTGGGCGTTGCGCACGTGGGTGGCGAGCCGGGCCAACACCTCGGGGATGCGCAGCGGCTTGACCACGTAGTCCACGCCGCCGCAGTCGAAGCCGCGCACGATCTCCTCGGTCTCGGACAGCCCGGTCATGAAGACCACCGGCACGTGGGCCCAGGCCGGCGCGGCCTTGAGCGCGCGGCACAGCGCGAAGCCGTCGATGCCGGGCATGACCGCGTCCAGCAGGATCGCGTCGGGCACCGTCACCTCCAGCCGTTGCAGCGCCTCGTCCGCGTCGCGCGCGACCAGGACCGCGTAGCCCTCGTCGGCGAGCGCGTCGCAGAGCATGCGCAGGGTGTCGAGCGCGTCGTCGACCACCAGCACCACCCGCCCGGCGCCGGACGGATCCGCCGGGGGCGCGGCGGCGGAGGCGGCGGCCTCAGGCGAGGGGCGCGGAGGATGCGGGTTCGGATGCGTCGTCATGGTCGGGTTCCCGGAGGAGTTCGGCGAGCGTGTGGAAATCGAAGCGGTCGGCGCAGGACTGCAGCCGGTCGAGCAGGCCGGCGCTGCCGGGCGCCTCGGCGCGGGCCGCGCGCAGGCGCTGGCGTAGCCCGGCGGCGGCGCCCTGGCGGGCCATGCGCAGCAGATCCTGGCGCAGCGTCTCGGGCAGGGGGGCGTCCACGCCCCCGGCGGCCGCGGCGCCGGGCGCCGCGGCCGGCAGGGCTCCGGCGATGGTGTCGCGCGCCGGGCCGCCGTGCGCCGGCGCGGGGGGCGCGTCCCAGGTCCATTCGAGCCGCAGCGTGCGCTCCAGCACTTCCTGCAGCTCCGATTCGACCACCGGCTTGCCGACGAAGCCCTGGCAGCGCGCCTCGGCGAGCCGGCCGGGCTGGTGGTCGAACAGGTTGGCCGAGACGAAGACGATCGGCAGCCGCTCGGGCGTCCAGCGCGCGCGCAGCAAGGCGGCGGTCTGCCAGCCGTCGAGGTCGTCCATCGAGATGTCGAGCAGCACCAGGTCGGGCGGCGCCCGCTCGACGATCTCCAGGCATTCGCGGCCGCTCGCGGCCTCGCGGATGCAGAAGCCCAGCGGCGCCAGCAGCCCGGCGAGCAACTGGCGCTGCAGCGGCTGGTCGTCCACCACCAGCAGGGTGCGGCGCGGCGCGCGGTAGCCGGTGGCCGGCCGCAGCGCGGCGGCGCGCGGCGGCGGGCGCGAAGGGTCGGGCGCGATCTCCGGCAGGTAGAGCCGCACGGTGAAGGTGCTGCCCGCGCCGGGCGTGCTGCGCACCGAGAGCTGTCCGCCCATCAGCTCGGTGAGCAGGTGGGTGATGGTCAGGCCCAGGCCGGTGCCGGCCTCGCTCGCGCGGCGCCCGGCGCTGCCGCGCTCGAAGGGCAGGAAGATGCGTTCCTGGTCCTGCGGGGCGATGCCGATGCCGGTGTCCATCACCTCGATGCGCGCCACGTGCGCCCGGAAGTCCAGCCGCAGCACGATGTCGCCGCGCAGGGTGAAGCGCACCGCGTTGCCCAGCAGGTTGAGCAGGACCTGCCGCAGGCGCTTGGCGTCGGCCCGGATCCAGGCGGGCGCGCGGCCTTCGGTGCGCACCGAGAAGCGCAGGCCCTTGGCCTCGGCCTGCGGCCGCACCATGCGGGCCACGTCGTCGAGCAGCTCGGCCAGCGGCAGCGGCGCGGGCTCGAGCCGCAGGCGGCCGGCCTCGATGCGCGCGAGCTCGAGCGAGCCGTCGATCAGCGCGTGCATGTGCCCGCCGCTGCGGTGGATGGTTGCCAGCGCCTCGCGCAGCCGGCCGTCGACCGCCGGATCCTTGAGGAGGATCTGCGCGTAGCCCAGGATGGTGTTGAGCGGGGTGCGCAGCTCGTGGGTCATGCCGGCCACGTAGCGCGTCTTGGCGAGGCTCGCGGACTCGGCCTGGTCCTTGGCCGACTGCAGCGCCGCGTCGGTGCGGCGGTGGGCGTCGATCTCCTGGAGCAGCAGCGCCGTCTGGCGCTCGGACTCCTCCTGCGCCCGTCGCCGGCTGTCGGTGGCCAGCACCACCCACCAGGCGCAGACCGCGGCCAGCAGCGCGAGCAGGGCGAACACCTTGAGGAAGGGGGTGCGCAGCAGGTCGTTGGCGTCGTCGAGCCGGGCCTGCAGGTAGACCACCGCCAGCAGGAAGGCCATGGTGCCGCACAGCGTCAGCAGCACCAGCAGGTACTGCGCGAGCCGGAAGTGCACCCGGGCCGCCCAGCGCGCCGGCAGCAGCGCCGCCACCACCGCGCGCATCTGCTCGGTGGCGCGGGAGCCGGTCTTGCAGCGGTCGTGGCAGCGCGATTCGAGCGAGCAGCACAGCGAGCAGATCGGGGCGCCGTAGGCGGGGCAGGGCGCCATGTCGGCGTGCTCGAAGCGGTTCTCGCAGACGGTGCAGCGCAGCGGCGCGCCGGGCGGGCCCGCTGCCTCCACCGGCCGCGCCAGGTAGTAGCGGCCGCGCGTCGCCCAGGCCAGCAGCGGCGCGAGCGCGAGCGACAGGCCGAGCGCGATGAAGGGCGAGAACGCCGCCGCCGCCTCGCCCAGCAGCCCGGCGTGCGCGGTGCAGGCCACGGCCGCGGCCGCGAGCATCGCGCCCAGCCCCACCGGATTGAAGTCGTAGAGGTAGGCCCGGCGGAATTCCACGTGCCGCGGGCTCAGGCCGAGCGGCTTGTTGACCACCAGGTCGGCCACCAGCGCGCCGACCCAGGCCACCGCCAGGTTGCTGTAGACCGCGAGCACCACCTCCAGCGCGCCGAAGACGCCCAGCACCATCAGCAGCGTGGCGATGCCGACGTTGAACACCAGCCAGACCACCCGGCCGGGATGGCTGCGGGTGATGCGCGCGAAGAAGTTGGACCAGGCGAGCGAGCCGGCGTAGGCGTTGGTGACGTTGATCTTGACCTGCGACACCACCACGAACACCACCGTGGCCGCGACCGCCAGGCCCGCCGGGCCCAGGCCGTGCAGCACCTGCGCGAAGCCGGCGAGGAACATCTGCGTGGGCTCGGCCGCGCGGTGCGGCCCCACCTCGAACTGCAGCGCGGCGAAGGCCAGGAAGGCGCCGCCGGCCATCTTGAGCATGCCCATGCCGACCCAGCCCGGCCCGGCGACCAGCACCGCGGCCCACCAGCGCCGCCGGTTGGCGGCGGTGCGCTCGGGCAGGAAGCGCAGGAAGTCCACCTGCTCGCCGATCTGCACCACCAGCGAGAAGATGACCGCGCAGGCCGCGCCGAACATCAGCGGCTGGAACTCGCTGCTGCCCGAGCGCAGCCCGGCCAGGCCGGCGAAGTCGCGGTAGAGCTGCGGCTGGGTGAGCGCGATCCACACGAAGGGCAGCAGCAGCAGGAAGAGCCACAGCGGCTGCGTCCAGGCCTGCAGCCGCGAGATGAGCGTGATGCCGCGCATCGCCAGCGGCAGCACCACCAGCGACGACAGCACGTAGCACCAGACCAGCGGCCAGCCCAGCGCGAGCTGCAGGGCCAGCGCCATGATCGCGGCCTCCAGCGCGAAGAAGATGAAGGTGAAGACCGCGTAGATCAGCGAGGTGATCGTCGAGCCCAGGTAGCCGAAGCCCGCGCCCCGGGTCAGCAGGTCCATGTCGAGCCCGTAGCGCGCCGCGTACACCGCGATGGGCAGGCCGGTCAGGAAGATGACCGCGCCCACCACCAGGATCGCCCACAGCGCGTTGGCGAAGCCGTAGTTGAGGGCGATCGCCCCGCCGATGGCCTCCAGCGCCAGGAAGGACAGCGAGCCGAAGGCGGTGTTGGCCACCCGGAACTCGCTCCACTTGCGGAAGGAGCGCGGGGTGTAGCGCAGCGCGTAGTCCTCCATGGTCTCGTCGGCGACCCAGGAGTTGTAGTCGCGGCGGAAGCGCAGCAGCGGCTGGGGCGGCGCGACGGCGGCGGCGGGGTCGGGCTGAGGCATGCCGACCGGCAAGCAAGAAGCGTACTCCGGGCCCGCGGCGGCGCGCCGGCGGCCGCGCGCCCTGCGGCGCCGGCGGGGCGCGGCCCGGGCGGGAACGGGCATGCGCCGGGCGCGCGCCGGCGTCGGACGGCGCCTACGTCAATTGACGTATGGGACGCGCAGAGGGTTCTCCCTAATCTTCGCAGCAGTGCGGTCCCCGGGCCGCCGCCGCCATCCAACGCCACCGTGCAGGAGTCTTCCATGAAGCAGCAACCCGACGCATCGCCCGACTTCTTCCCCTCCCCCGACGCCGGCCGGCGCCGCCTGCTGCAGGCGCTCGGCGCCGCCTCGGTCGCCGGGCTGCCGGCCTGGGGCCATGCCCAGCCGACCGCGCAGGTCAACACCACCAAGCTCGCGGTCACCGACACGGAAGTCACCGTCGGCCAGCTGCACTCGGCCACCGGCACCATGGCCATCTCGGAGACCGGCTCGATCCAAGCCGAGCAGCTCGCCATCGACCAGATCAACGCCATGGGCGGCGTGCTCGGCCGCAAGATCAAGGTGATCAAGGAGGACGGCGCCTCCGACTGGCCGACCTTCGCCGAGAAATCCAAGAAGCTGCTGATCAACGACCGCTGCGCCGCCGTGTTCGGCTGCTGGACCAGCGCCTCGCGCAAGGCGGTTCTGCCGGTCTTCGAGAAGGAGAACGGCCTGCTGTACTACCCCACCTTCTACGAAGGCCTGGAGCAGTCCAAGAACGTGATCTACACCGGCCAGGAGGCCACCCAGCAGATCCTCTACAGCCTGGACTGGGCGCAGAAGGAGAAGGGCGCCAAGAGCTTCTTCCTGATCGGCTCCGACTACATCTGGCCCCGCACCTCGATGAAGATCGCGCGCAAGCACATCGAGAACTTCCAGAAGGGCAAGGTCGTCGGCGAGGAGTACTACCCGCTGGGCAGCACCAACTTCGGCTCCCTGATGAACAAGATCAAGGTGCAGAAACCCGACTGCCTGTTCGTCGCGGTGGTGGGCGGCTCGAACGTGGCCTTCTACAAGGCGCTCAAGGCCGCCGGCATCACCGGCGACAAGCAGCTGCTGGTCACGCTGTCGGTGACCGAGGACGAGATGACCGGCGTGGGCGGCGAGAACTTCAAGGGCTTCTACTCGTCGATGAAGTATTTCCAGACCCTCGACAACGAGAACAACAAGAAGTTCGTCGCCGCCTTCAAGGCGAAGTACGGCCCCAACGCCGTGATCGGCGACGTGACCCAGGCCGGCTACCTCGGCCCCTGGCTCTGGAAGGCCGCGGTCGAGAAGGCCAAGAGCTTCGACGTGGACAAGGTGGTGGCCGCCTCGCCCGGCATCGAGCTCAAGACCGCCCCCGAGGGCTACGTGAAGGTCGACGCCAACCACCACCTCTGGAGCAAGTCGCGCATCGCGCAGGGCCAGGCGGACGCGACCTTCAAGGTGGTGTCGGAATCGCCGGACCTGATCAAGCCCGATCCCTTCCCCAAGGGCTACCAGTAAGCCGCCCCGAGGCGCCGCGCGCCTCTCCCCGGGGGGCGCCGGCGGCCGGGCGGAGCCCGTGCCGCGGCGCCCGCCCCCGCGATCCGCCGTCCGTCCGACAGGAGTCCGAGCATGACCGTTTCCGAAATGATGAACATCGGCCTGATGCAGGGCTTCGCGGGGCTGAGCCTGTTCGCGGTGCTGCTGCTCATGGGCCTGGGGCTGGCGATCATCTTCGGCCAGATGGGCGTGATCAACATGGCGCACGGCGAGTTCATGACCATCGGCGCCTACACCATCTACCTGGGCTCCACCCTGGTCGGCGCCCATGCGCCGGCGCTGCTGCCGTACTACTTCCCGGTGGCCATCGCGGCGGCCTTCGGCTTCGCGTTCGCCGCGGGCTGGCTGGTCGAATGGGGGCTGATCCGCCACCTCTACAAGCGCCCGCTCGACACGCTGCTGGCGACCTGGGGCGTGAGCCTCGCGATCCAGCAGGCCTTCCGTTCCTTCATCGGCCCGAAGGAGGTCAGCCCCACGCTGCCCGACTGGCTGCTGGGCTCCTGGGCGCCGTCGGAGGGCCTGGACATCCCGATCAACGGCCTGTTCGTGCTCGGCCTGACCGCGGCGGTCACCGCCGGGGTGCTGATCGCGCTGCACAAGAGCCGCTGGGGCCTGCGGGTGCGCGCCACGGTGAGCAACCGGGTCATGGCCAACGCCATCGGCATCGACACGAAGAGGACCGACCGCCTCACCTTCGCCATCGGCTGCGGCATCGCCGGCGTGGCCGGCGCGGCCTTCACCACCATCGGCTCGACCGGGCCGACCTCGGGCTCGCTCTACATCGTCGACGCTTTCCTGGTGGTGACCTTCGGCGGCGCCGCCAGCCTGCTGGGCACGGTGGTCTCCGCCTTCGGCATCGCGCAGACCCAGTCGGTCGCCGAGTTCTTCCTGGCCGGCTCCATGGCCAAGGTGCTCACGCTGTCGCTGATCGTGCTGATCCTGATGATGCGGCCGCAGGGCCTGTTCGCCTCCAAGGTGCGCCGCTGACGCGGCGGCAAGGGAAACCGCCATGAACGCTCTCAAAGCCTGGATCCTCCGATACCAGCTCGCCAGCCTGCTGCTGCTGGTGGTGCTGCTGGCCGTGGTCCTGCCCCTCTCGCTCGACGTCTTCCGCCTCAACCTCGTGGGCAAGTACCTGACCTACGCCTTCGTCGCCATCGGCCTGGTGATGGTCTGGGGCTACGGCGGGGTGCTGAGCCTGGGGCAGGGCGTCTTCTTCGGCCTCGGCGGCTACGCGATGGCCATGTTCCTCAAGCTGGAGGCCTCCGACCCGGTGAGCACCAAGATCCAGTCCACGCCCGGCATCCCGGACTTCATGGACTGGAACCAGCTCACCGAGCTGCCGGCGTTCTGGCTGCCGTTCAAGAGCTTGCCCTTCTCGCTGGCCGCGGTCGTCGCGGTGCCCACGCTGCTCGCCTGGGTCGTGAGCTTCGCGATGTTCAAGCGCCGGGTGGGCGGGGTCTACTTCGCCATCATCACCCAGGCGGTGGCGCTGATCCTGACGGTGCTCATCATCGGCCAGCAGGGCTACACCGGCGGCGTCAACGGCATGACCGACCTCAAGACGCTCGCCGGCTGGGACACCCGCACCGACAGCGCCAAGGTGATCCTCTACTACGTGTGCGTCGCGCTGCTGGTGGCGGCGATGCTGCTGTGCCGCTGGGTGCAGACGAGCAAGCTCGGCACGCTGCTGCTGGCGATGCGCGACAAGGAGGACCGGGTCCGCTTCTCGGGCTACGACGTCGCCAACTTCAAGATCTTCGCCTTCTGCCTGGCGGCGGCGCTCTCCGGCATCGGCGGCGCGCTCTTCACGCTGCAGGTGGGCTTCATGTCGCCGAGCTTCGTGGGCATCGTGCCGTCGATCGAGATGGTGATCTACGCCGCGGTCGGCGGCCGCATGAGTCTGGTCGGCGCGGTCTACGGCACGCTGCTGGTCAACGCCGGCAAGACCTACTTCTCCGAGAGCTTCCCGGACCTGTGGCTGTTCCTGATGGCCGCGCTCTTCATCGGCGTGACCATGGCCTTCCCGATGGGCCTGGCCGGGCTGTGGGAGGAGCGCATCGTGCCCTGGTGGAAGGGCCGGCGCGAGGCGCTGCGCCGCGCCGCGGTGCAGCCGCCGTCGTCCTCCGCCCCCCCGTCCGCCCCGCCGGCCGCGGCGCGCGGCGCCGAACCGACCGCCCCGGCCGCCGCGCAGCCGGCGTCCATGGGCTCCGCCCACCCTAGGACCGCACCATGAGCAACACCGATTTCGCCCTCGCCGTGGAAGACCTCACGGTGTCCTTCGACGGGTTCAAGGCCATCGACGCGCTGAACCTCTACATCGACAAGAACGAGCTGCGGGTGATCATCGGGCCGAACGGCGCGGGCAAGACCACGCTGCTCGACCTGATCTGCGGCAAGACCCGCGCGAGCGCCGGCTCGATCAAGTTCAAGAACACCGAACTCACCCGCATGGCCGAGCACAAGCGGGTGCGGCTGGGCATCGGCCGCAAGTTCCAGACGCCCTCGATCTACGAGAACCTGAGCGTGTTCCAGAACCTGGAGGTCTCCTACCCGGCGGGCCGCTCGGTCTTCGGCGCGCTGGCCTTCCGCTGCACCGACGAGGTGAGGGCGCGGGTGCGGCTGGTGGCCGAGGACATCGGCCTGCACGACCGGCTGGACACCGAGGCGGGGCTGCTGTCCCACGGGCAGAAGCAGTGGCTGGAGATCGGCATGCTGCTGATGCAGGAGCCGGAGCTGCTGATGC
Source organism: Xylophilus ampelinus (assembly GCA_036946225.1). Classification (GTDB taxonomy): domain Bacteria; phylum Pseudomonadota; class Gammaproteobacteria; order Burkholderiales; family Burkholderiaceae_C; genus JAKOND01. The sequence goes on along the minus strand of JAQIJO010000001.1, from coordinate 238,255 downwards.
TCGACGAGCCCATCGCCGGCATGAGCGCGCGCGAGCGCGAGCTGACCGGCGAGCTGCTGCAGCGCATCTGCAAGAACCGCGCGGTGATCGTGATCGAGCACGACATGGAGTTCGTCAAGCGCATCGCCCACAAGGTCACGGTGATGCACCAGGGAAAGATCCTCGCCGAGGGCCCGATGGACAAGGTCCAGGCCGATCCCAAGGTCATCGACGTCTACCTCGGCCACTGAAGGAACGCCCGCCATGCTGAAAGTCACCGACCTCCACGTCGCCTACGGCCAGAGCGAGGCGCTGCACGGCATCTCGTTCGAAGGTAACGCCAACGAGACCGTCGCCATCATGGGCCGCAACGGCATGGGCAAGACCACGCTGTTCAAGAGCCTCATGGGCGTGCTGCCCACCAAGAGCGGCCGCATCGAGGTGGCCGGACAGGACGTGACCCGGGACGAGAGCTTCCGCCGCGTCGGCAAGGGCATCGCCTACGTGCCGCAGGGCCGGATGATCTTCCCGACGCTGACGGTGGAGGAGAACATCCAGACCGGCCTGGAGAACGCCCGCCACAAGGTCATCCCCGAGGAGATCTACGCACTCTTCCCGGTGCTCTGGGACATGCGGCGCAGGAAGGGCGGCAACCTCTCCGGCGGCCAGCAGCAGCAGCTCGCCATCGCCCGCGCCTTGGTCACCGACCCGAAGGTGCTGCTGCTCGACGAGCCCACCGAAGGCATCCAGCCGTCGATCATCAAGGACATCGCCCGCGCGCTCAACGAGATCCGCAAGCTGCGCCAGCTCACCATCGTCGTCTCCGAGCAGGTGCTGAGCTTCGCGATGGACGTGGCCGACCGGCTGTTCGTCATCGAGGGCGGCCGGCTGGTGCACGAGACCACCCGCGCCGGCACCGACGAGCAGCGCATCAAGTCCTACCTCTCCGTCTGAATCCCGCCGCCCGAACCGCTTTCACCACCGAAGGAGCCTGCCGTGACCGACACCCTGATCAAGGTCGACCTGACCAAGCCGCCCACCGAGAACGAGAACATCCACAACCGCTGGCACCCGGACATCCCGATGGCCTGCTGGGTGAACCCGGGCGACGACTTCATCCTCGAGACCTTCGACTGGACCGGCGGCTTCATCAAGAACAACGACAGCGCCGACGACGTGCGCGACATCGACCTCACCACGGTCCATTACCTCTCGGGCCCGGTGGGCGTGAAGGGCGCGGAGCCGGGCGACCTGCTGGTCGTCGACCTGCTCGACATCGGCGCCAAGCCCGACAGCCTCTGGGGCTTCAACGGCTTCTTCTCGAAGAAGAACGGCGGCGGCTTCCTCACCGAGCACTTCCCCCAGGCGCAGAAGTCCATCTGGGACTTCAAGGGCATGTTCACCAGCTCGCGCCACATCCCCGGCGTGAACTTCGCCGGCCTGATCCATCCGGGCCTGATCGGCTGCCTGCCCGACAAGCCGATGCTCGACATGTGGAACGCCCGCGAGCAGCAGCTCATCGATTCCGATCCCACCGCCGGCCTCGCCAATCCGCCCTCGCCCGGCACCGCCCACATGGGCAAGATGACCGGCGCGGCCCGCGACAAGGCCGCCGCCGAGGGCGCGCGCACCGTGCCGCCGCGGGAGCACGGCGGCAACTGCGACATCAAGGACCTCTCGCGCGGCGCCAAGGTCTACTTCCCGGTCTACGTGGACGGCGCGGGCCTGTCCGTCGGCGACCTGCACTTCAGCCAGGGCGACGGCGAGATCACCTTCTGCGGCGCCATCGAGATGGCCGGCTGGGTGCACATGAAGGTCCAGCTCATCAAGGGCGGCATGGCGAAGTACGGCATCAAGAACCCGATCTTCAAGCCCAGCCCGATCGTGCCGACCTACAACGACTACCTGATCTTCGAAGGCATCTCGGTGGACGAGGCCGGCAAGCAGTACTACCTCGACGTGAACGTGGCCTACCGCCAGGCCTGCCTCAACGCCATCGAGTACCTCAAGAAGTTCGGCTACAGCGGCGCCCAGGCCTACTCCATCCTCGGCACCGCGCCGGTGCAGGGCCACATCAGCGGCGTGGTCGACGTGCCCAACGCCTGCGCCACCCTCTGGCTGCCGACGCAGATCTTCGACTTCGACATCAACCCCACGGCCGCCGGCCCGCAGAAGATGCTCGACGGCAGCGTCGACATGCCGCTGTCGCCCGACCTCTGAGCGCCCGAGGCCGCGGCATGCCCACCTACGACTACCACTGCGCCGGCTGCGGCGGCTTCGACGCGCTGCGCCGCATCGCCCAGCGCGACCTGCCGGCCCCGTGCCCGTCCTGCGGCGCGCCCGCGCCGCGCGTCGTCGCCCACGCCCCCGGCCTCGCGCTGATGGCGGGCGCGACCCGCAGCGCCATCGAGACCAACGAGCGCGCCCGCCACGAGCCGAAGAGCTCGCGCGACTACGCGCGCCTGCGGCACCCCGCGGGCTGCGGCTGCTGCGGCGGCGCCAAGCGCAGCGCCACCGTGACCGCCCCCAACGGCGCCAAGGCCGCGCCGGGCCGGCGGCCCTGGATGATCAGCCACTGACGCCGGCGCCATCGAACCACGACCCACGACAACGGAGCGCACCCCCATGATTCACGGCGACATATCGAGCAGCAAGGACACCGTCGGCGTGGCCGTCGTCAACTACAAGATGCCGCGGCTGCACACCAAGGCCGAGGTGCTGGACAACGCGCGCAAGATCGCCGACATGGTCGTCGGCATGAAGGCGGGCCTGCCCGGCATGGACCTGGTGGTCTTCCCCGAGTACAGCACCCACGGCATCATGTACGACGCCGCCGAGATGTACGAGACCGCCGCCACCGTGCCCGGCGAGGAGACCGCCATCTTCGCCGAGGCCTGCCGCAAGGCGCGGGTCTGGGGCGTCTTCTCGCTGACCGGCGAACGCCACGAGGAGCATCCGTACAAGGCGCCGTACAACACGCTCATCCTGATGAACGACCAGGGCGAGATCGTGCAGAAGTACCGCAAGATCATGCCCTGGGTGCCGGTCGAGGGCTGGTATCCCGGCAACTGCACCTACGTCAGCGAAGGCCCCAAGGGCCTCAAGATCAGCCTCATCATCTGCGACGACGGCAACTACCCCGAGATCTGGCGCGACTGCGCGATGAAGGGCGCCGAGCTCATCGTGCGCTGCCAGGGCTACATGTACCCCGCCAAGGAGCAGCAGATCCTGATCAGCAAGGCCATGGCCTTCGCCAACAACACCTACGTGGCGGTGGCCAACGCCGCCGGCTTCGACGGGGTCTACAGCTACTTCGGGCATTCGGCGCTGATCGGCTTCGACGGCCGCACCCTGGGCGAGTGCGGCGAGGAGGAGTACGGCGTGCAGTACGCCGCGCTCTCGACCAGCCTGATCCGCGACTTCCGCAAGAACGGCCAGAGCGAGAACCACCTGTTCAAGCTGCTGCACCGCGGCTACACCGGCATGATCAACTCCCGCGACGGCGACAAGGGCATGGCCGCCTGCCCCTACGACTTCTACAGCCGGTGGGTGAACGATCCGGAGGGCACGCGCCAGGCGGTCGAGGCCATCACCCGGCCGATGGTGGGCACCGAGGAATGCCCGATCGAAGGCATCCCGAACCCGGCCGATGCGGGCCACCGCTGAGCCCGAGCCCGGCGGCGCGTCCGGCGCCCATCCCCTGGACGCCCTGCGCGTGCGCGCCGAGCCGTGGTACCGGCCGGTGGGCGACGAGATCGCCGCCTTCGAGGCGGCCCATGCCGCGCGGCTGCCGGTGCTGGTCAAGGGCCCGACCGGCTGCGGCAAAACGCGCTTCGTCGAGCACATGGCCTGGCGGCTCGGGCTGCCGCTGGTCACCGTCGCCTGCCACGAGGACCTGACCGCGGGCGACCTCGCCGGGCGCTGGCTGCTGGACGCCGGCGGCACCCGCTGGCAGGACGGCCCGCTCGCGCTGGCCGCGCGCCACGGCGCGATCTGCTACCTCGACGAACTCGCCGAGGCCCGGCCCGACACGCTCGCCCTGCTGCATCCGCTGGCCGACGCGCGGCGCCTGCTGCCGCTGGAGCGCCACGGCGAGTGGGTGCGGGCCCATCCGGATTTCCGCCTGGTCGCGAGCTGCAACCCCGGCTACCAGGACGCCGGCAAGGCGCTCAAGCCCTCGCTGCGGCAGCGCTTCGCCGCGCTGGCCTTCGACTATCCGGACGCGGCGGCCGAGGCCGCCGTGGTCGCGCGCGAGGGCGGCGTGGATGCGGCGCTCGCGGCGCGCCTGGCGGACCTGGGACGGCGCACGCGCCGGCTGCGGGACCACGGCCTGGAGGAGGGCGCCTCGACCCGCATGCTGGTGCACGCGGCGCAACTGGCGCGCGGCGGCCTGCCGCCGCGGGACGCCTGCTTGCATGCGGTGGCCTGCCCGCTGACCGACGAGCCGGACCTGGCCGAGGCGCTGCGGGGCGTGGTGCATGCCGTCTTCGCAGCCTGACGGGCCGGCGCGGCGGCAGGAGCCGCTGGCCGTCGAGGCTTTCACGGACGGCGCGCCCGCCGGCACTGGCGCGCTGCCGGCCTACCTGCGCGCGCTCTGGGGCCTGGCGCCGCGGCTGGCGGTCCTGCCGCCTCCGCAGGACGGATCGTCCGGCCTGCAGCGCGCGGTGCTGTCCGGCAGCGCCGCGCCCGCGCCCGGCGTGGATGCGGAAGCATCGGCGCCGGGTACGGCCCCGGACGGCCTCGCGCTGCACCTGCCGCTGCATGCCGGGGCCGCGCATCGCCCGGATTGGGCGCGGGCATCGGCGGCCCACGCGGCGGCGCACTGGCGCCATGGCGGCCCGCCGGTGCAGCGCGGCGGGTTGCGTCCGGTGCAGACCGCGATCTACGGCGTGCTGGAGGACGCGCGGGTCGAGGCGCTGGCGCTGCGGGCGCTGCCCGGCCTGCGCGCGCTGTGGTTGCCCTTCCATGCTGGCGACGCCGCGCTGCGCGGCGAAGGCGCGGAAGCCCTGCTGGCCCGGCTCGCGCACGCACTGCTCGACCCCGCGCACCGCGATCCCCATCCCTGGATCGCCCGCGCGCTGCGCCTGTGCCGGGATGCCGACGGCGCGCTGGTGCTGGAGGATGCGGCCGCGGTGCGGCGCACCGCCGCGCTGCTGGGCAACGACCTCGGCCAGATGCGCCTGCCCTTCCCGGCCGGCAGCTGCAGCGTCCATGCGGCCTACCGCGACGACAACCGCCACCTGTGGATGGAGACGGCCGAGGCACCGCCGTCCGGCCCGCCCGAAGCGGGCGGCGCGGGCGCATCCGCCCCGCCCGGGCCGGGCAGCGCACCGCCTCCGGCGGCGGCGGCGGCGCCCGCATCGCCGCCGCCGGAGGCCGACGCGGCGGCTTCCGCGCCTGATGAGGCGGTCGCCCGCTATCCCGAGTGGGACCATCGCATCCGCCGCTTCCGCCCGGACTGGTGCGTGGTGCACGCGCCACCAGCCGTGCTGCCGCCGGCGGACGGGGCCGCGGCCGCGCCCCCTCCGCCGGCGTCCCGCGCGATGCTGCGGGCGGTGCGCGGGCTGCGCGGCCGGCCGGCACCGTCCGGCGGGCGGTCCCGCGAGGGAGACGATTTCCATCCCGACGGCCTGGTCGGCGCCGGCATCGACCTGCGGCTGCGACTCCCGCCGGACCAGCGCGTGCACCGCGCCGCGCGCCTCCGCCCGCAGCGCCGCGCGGTCCTGGTGCTGCTGGACGCCTCGGCCTCCACCGCCCGCCGGCTGGGCGACGACGGCCGGCCGGATCCCGCGGCCGCCACCGTGCTCGACCGCCTGCGGGACGCCTGCGCCGAGGCGGTCCGCGCCCTGGAAGCGGCGGGCCACCGGGCGGCGGTGCACGCCTTCGCCTCCTACGGCCGCCAGCGGGTGGAACTGCGCTGCCTCAAGCCCTGGGACGAGCCGGCGGCCGCAAGCCGCTTCGCCCGCCGGCTCGCGGCCCTGGAGAGCGGCGGCTCGACCCGGCTCGGCGCGGTGCTGCGCCACGGCCTCGCGCTGGCGTCCGAGGACGCGGCGCGGCACCCCGGCCTGCACCGCGCGGTGGTGCTGGTGACCGACGGCGAGCCGCACGACGTGGACGTGCACGATCCGGCCTACCTGCCCGCCGACCTGCGCCAGGCGGTGCGGGAGGCCGGGCGGCAGGGCATCGCCGCGCGCTGCCTGGCGGTGCTGCCCGGCGGCGCGGGACGGCGGCCCCTGGCGGACGGTTTCGGGCCCCAGGCCTGCGCGGTGCTGCGCGCGCCACGGGAGCTGCCGGCGCGGCTGGCGGCGCTGCTGGCCGCGGAGGGTTGACGGGGCGGCGACGGGTGCGCGGCCGGCTCAGGGGCGTCGCAGATCCTGCAGGTAATCGGACAGCGCGTCGAGCGAGGGCGCCGTACACAGCGGCAGCGCGAACCGCAGGTGCGGACTGGCTTCCTGGCCGGGACGGAACGCGCAGCCCGGCGCCAGGAAGATGCCGCGCGCGGCGGCACCGTCGGCCAGCCGCCGGGCGTCGGGATGGTCGGGATGCTGCATCCAGAGGAAGGTCCCGCCCTGGAAGACGTGGTCGGGCTCGGGCTCGAAGCCCATCGCGCGCAGCCGTGCCGTCGCCGACTTGGCGCGGTCCGCGAGCCGTTCCCGGATCGACTGCACGTGCCGCGCGTAGACGCCGTCCTCCATGATCGCGTGGACGAACGACTCGTTCATCTCGCTGCTCACGAAGGTGCTGACCAGCTTGGTCTGCGTCAGCGTCTCGAGGAGCGCGGCGCGGCGCGTGGCGAGGTAGCCCACGCGCAGTCCGGGCGGCAGGGTCTTGGAGAAACTGCCGACGTAGAGCACGCGGCGCAGCTGGTCGAGCATCGCCAGCCGCGGCAGGTGCGGCGGCGCCAGGTCGCCCGAGACGTCGTCCTCGACGACCAGCAGGTCGTGCCGCTCGGCGACCCGCAGGACCTCGTAGGCGACGGGCAGGGCGAGCGCCGACCCGGTCGGGTTCTGCAGGGCGCTCTGCGTGAAGAAGAGCCGCGGCTTCATGTCCTGGCACAGCCGCGCCAGGGCGTCCGGGTCCGGGCCCTGTGCCGTCCGCGGGACGCCCACCGCCCGTGCGCCCTGTGCGCGGATGGCCCAGTGCGTCTGGAAATACCCCGGGTCTTCGACCAGCACGGTGTCCCCGGGATGCACTAGCTGGCGCACCACCAGGTCGATCGCCTGCGTGGCGCCGGTCGTCAGCAGGATGTCGGCGGCCGAGGCCTGAATGCCCGCCGCGTGCAGGGTGCGGGAGAGGCCGGTCCGCAGCGATTCGTGTCCGCGCGTGGCGCCGTAGTCCCCGAAGCGCGCCAGTCCCCGGCGGGCGAATTTCCGCCAGGCCGCCTCGAGCAGCGGCGTGTCGTGCCAGTCGGCCGGCAGGCCGGCCCCGAGCCGCACCACGGACGCGGGGTGCGCGGACACCTCGCCGCGCAGGCGGCGCGGATCGAGCTGCTCGCCGGGCGCGGATTCGGTGGCGGCCGCCCGGTGGGCCTCGGCCACGTAGTAGCCCGCGCCCCGACGCGACACCACCAGCCCGCTGGCGATCAGCAGCGCGTAGGCGTCCGCGACGGTCTGGGTGCTCAGGCCGTGCCGCCGGGCGAGGTCCCGCACCGAGGCGAGCCGGTGCCCGGGCGGGCAGCGCTGCTGTGCGATCCACGCCTTGATGTGCCGCGCGAGCTGGCGCGGAAGCGACTCGCCGTTGTGGCGGTCCAGCGCGGACGCGGGAGGAACTGTGCTGCGCATCGGGACTGACAGTGATCGACGGATTGAAGCAACTGTACCGATCGGACGGAACACCCGAACGTAGCATTCTTTCGTACGCGGATCGATCGCTCCGCGGCGTACGTTCCATCCCTGCCGTCCGGCTTTCGGAGATCGCCTTGAAACGCCTGCACTACCTCATGCTCTGCGCATGCCTCGCCACCTTCGTCGCCGGGGCGCACGCCCAGGAAACCGGCACGCTCCAGAAGATCCGCGACGCGAAGGCGGCCGCGATCGGCGTGCGCGATGCCGCCGCACCCCTGTCCTACGCCACGGGCAGCGGGAGCTACACCGGCTACCATGTGGAGCTGTGCAGGAAGGTGCTGGAGGAACTGGCACCCGGCGTGCAGATCACCTACGTCGCCGTGACCTCCACCAACCGCATTCCGCTCGTCCGCAACGGCACGATCCAGATGGAATGCGGCTCCACCACCAACACCGACGCGCGCCAGAAGGACGTCGCTTTCTCGGTGACCACCTTCGTCGCCGAGATCCGCATGGCGGTCCGGAAATCCTCCGGGCTGCAATCCCTGGAGCAGCTTGGCGGCAAGACGGTGGTGACCACTGCGGGAGGGACGGGTGTCACCCTGCTGCGCAAGCAGGCGCGCGCCCTGAACGCCGATTTCAACGTCCTCATGGGCCGCGACCATGCCGAGAGCTTCCTCATGCTCGAGAGCGGCCGCGCGGATGCCTTCGTGCTCGACGACAACGTGCTGGCGGGACTGATCGCGCTGTCGGCGAAGCCGCAGGAATTCGCGATCGTCGGCGAACCGATGAGCGCGGACCCGAACGCGATCATGCTGCCGCGGGACGACAGCGATTTCAAGGCGGCGGTCGATGCCATCCTCAAGCGCATGATGCGCAACGGCGAGATGGCGGCGCTCTATGACAAATGGTTCATGCAGCCCATTCCTCCGCGCGGCGTCACGGTCGGCCTGCCCATGTCCGCGTCGCTGAAGCGGAGTTTCCAGGAGCCGAACGACCGCAGCTCGGAGAAGTTCGTCAAATGACCGGGGATGCACCAGCGGTCGATCTGCGCAGCGACACGGTGACCCTGCCCACGCCGGGCATGTGGGAGCGCATGCGGAGCGCGCCCCTGGGAGACGACGGCCTGGAGGGAGACCCGTCGGTCCGCAACCTGGAGCGGTACGCCGCCGATCTGCTGGGCAAGGAAGAAGGCCTCTACGTCCCCAGCGCCACCATGGGCAACCTCATTGCCATCCTGACCGCCGCAGGCCGGGGCGAGCAGGTGGTCGCCGAGGCGAATTCACACATCTACGCCGCGGAGCGGGGCGGCGCCGGACTCAGCGGCGCGTTCTACCTGCCGATCCCGGGCACGCGTGGCGCGATGGACACCGGCGCGCTGATCCATGCGCTGGACCAGGAACGCAGCGGGCTGCCGACGGCGCTCATCTGCCTGGAGACCACCCACAACAATGCGGGAGGGGTGGTGCTGGCACCGGAACACATGCGCGGGGTCCATGCCGCCGGAACCGACCGGGGCATCCCGGTCCACCTGGATGGCGCACGGCTGTTCAACGCCGCCGTGGCGCTGGGGGTGCCTGTGGCTGCGCTGGCGCAGCATGCGGACACGGTGACGATCTGCCTCTCCAAGGGGCTGAGCGCGCCCGTCGGCGCGGTGCTGGCCGGGTCGGGCGCGCGGATCCGCCAGGGGCGCGCCGTGCGCAAGATGCTCGGCGGCAGCCAGCGCCAGGCCGGCATCATGGCCAGCGCCGGCCTCGAAGGCCTGAGCGCCATGACCGACCGCCTACGGCAGGACCATGCCACCGCGGCACGCCTGAGCCGGGAGCTGAACCGGCTGGCCTGCGGGCTGACCGCAGACACGCCGGACACCAACATCGTGATGGTGTCCGTGGCCGACACGCCCTGGGGCAGCGACGAGTGGGTCGAGCGCTTGCGGCAGGCCGGCGTGATGGTGCGCGCCTGGACGCCGAAGGCGCTGCGCTGCGTCACCCACCGCCATATCGACGCGCCGGACATCGACGCGGTCGTCCGCGCCTTCGGGCGCGTGGCCGCCGGCACCGCGGCGAAGGCTTAGGGAAACGCTCTGATCTGCGTGGCCGAAGACGCCGGCGCGGCCTCGCGGCTCAGCGCCCGCCGTCCCCGCCGGCTTCCGCCGCGCGGCCCGGCGCCTCGGGCTCCCAGCCGCGGTCGGTCACCACGAAACGCTGACGGCCGTAGGCCACGCGCGTGCCCACCGCCACGCCGACGGTCGCCGGATAGGCGGCCACGTCGCGCGGGGCGATGGTCAGCAGCGCGGCCAGGGCGGCGTCGGCGTCGTGCGCGGCCTGCAGCTCCTCCAGCGCAGGCAGCGGGAAGCGGGCGAGGAACGCGTCCTTGAGCTTGCGGTCGATGGCCGCGTCGGCGGCCACCTCGCGCGCGGCGTGCTTAAGTTCCCAGGCGCGCGCCAGGCGTTGCGGTGGTGCGGGCGCGTCGGCCAGGAATTCGGGCAGCCGCCCGACCATCTCCAGGTACCAGGCCCGCGCCTGCGACAGGCTGAGCGATCGGGGTCGGGGCACCTCGAACGGCAGCAGCCTGGCCGCGCCGCGGCGTGCCGCGCGGCGCGGCGCAACCATGGAGGCGGCAGCGGGCGGCGGGGAGGGCGCATCCCAGTCCAGGGCCCGCCAGGCGTAGCGCACCGGCGGCGCGGCCGTGCCGTCCGCGCCGATCGTCACCAGCCTGAACGCATCGCCGTCCACCGTGCCCTCGTGCCGCGTCACGCTCCCGTCGTCGTGCCGGAGCGCGAAGCGCAGCAAACCGCGGTCCAGCGTGTAGCGGCCCTGCGGCGACCGCTGCCATTCGGCGGGCAGCAGCTGCTGGAAATCGACCGGCGCGATGCCGGTGGCGTGCCAGCGCACCGCGCCGTCGGCGGTGAAGCGCAGGCAGGCGCTGGAGAGCGGCCGCCCGGCGGCGTCCGCGCCCTCGCAGCCGGCGCGGTAGACGCCGTCGGTCCGCAGCAGCGGCAGGCGCGGCGCGAAGGCGGCCGCGGTGCAGACGGGCAGCCGGGCGGCGATCTTCGCCATCGCCTGGCGCGCGTAGGTGCGGGCGGCGCCGGCGTCGATGTTCTCCACGTCGAGCAGCAGCTCGAAGTCGACCGGCTGCAGCTGGTCGGCGATGCGCTGCAGCGCCAGCGCGGCGTAGGTGCGCACGCTGCCGTCGGCGTCGAGCGCCAGCGCGCGCAACAGCTCGCCGTCGTCGGCGCGGTCGAGTTCGCCCGACAAGGCCATCGACGCCAGGCGGCTCGCGCAGCACAGGCGCATGTCGCTGCTGCGGTGGCGGTGGTAGCGCCGCAGCAGGGCCCGCACGTCGGGCAGCAGGGTGGTGCGCACCAGCACGTAGTGCAGCAGGCGGTGCTGGTGCTCGCACGCGAGGTCCATCGCATCCCGCACGATGCCGAACGCGGCCGGTGCGGTGCATCCGCTCAGCACCAGGACCTGCGCGATCCAGGCCCGCACGGCCGGGTCCCCGGTGGCGCGCCAGGCCGCCTGGAGCGCCTCGAGCGCCGCGGGCTCCAGCACGAGCTTGTCGATCGGATGCGCGTCGAAATGCCCGCGCGGATGCGCCGACAGCGCGGCGGCCGCCGCGCGGCGCGCGTCTTCGGAGGCGGAGCCCAGGTCGGCGATGCGTCTGGCGTCTGATTTCAGCATGGTGCAGGGAAGCGGGAGGGCGCATGCGCCGCCGCGGGCGATGCAAGAAAAAAGCCACCCCCGCCGGCCGGCGGGGGTGGCTTCGGGCGCGGCCCCGGGCGCGCGCGGCGCCGGGGCGGGAGCCGTCAGGCGCGCACGGCCTCCAGGGCAGCGTTGAGCGTGGCGCTCGGGCGCATCACGTCGGCGGTCTTGGCCGGATCGGGCAGGTAGTAGCCGCCGATGTCGGCAGGCTTGCCCTGCACCTCGGTCAGCTCGGCCACGATCTTCTGCTCGTTCTCGGCCAGGGTCTTGGCGAGCGGCGCGAACTTGGCCGCCAGCTCGGCGTCCTCGGTCTGCGCGGCCAGTTCCTGTGCCCAGTACAGCGCCAGGTAGAACTGGCTGCCGCGGTTGTCGAGCTGGCCGGTCTTGGGGCTGGGATTCTTGTTGTTGTCGAGCAGCTTGCCGGTGGCGGTGTCCAGGGTCTTGGACAGCAGCTTGGCGCGCGCGTTGCCGGTCTTGAGGCCCAGGTCCTCCAGGCTCACCGCCAGCGCGAGGAACTCGCCCAGCGAATCCCAGCGCAGGTGGTTCTCCTCGACCAGCTGCTGCACGTGCTTGGGCGCCGAGCCGCCCGCGCCGGTCTCGTACATGCCGCCGCCGGCCATCAGCGGGACGATGGACAGCATCTTGGCGCTGGTGCCGAGCTCCATGATGGGGAACAGGTCGGTCAGGTAGTCGCGCAGGATGTTGCCGGTGACCGAGATGGTGTCCAGGCCGCGGATCACGCGCTCCAGGGTGTAGCGCATCGCGCGCACCTGGCTCATGATCTGGATGTCCAGGCCGGCGGTGTCGTGGTCCTTCAGGTAGGCCTTGACCTTCTTGATGACCTCGTTCTCGTGCGGGCGGTACGGGTCGAGCCAGAAGACCGCCGGCATGCCGGAGTTGCGCGCGCGGGTGACGGCGAGCTTGACCCAGTCGCGGATCGGCGCGTCCTTGACCTGGCACATGCGCCAGATGTCGCCCTGTTCGACGTCCTGGCTCAGCAGCACTTCGCCGGTGGCGATGTCGACGATGTTGGCGGTGCCGTCCTCGGGCACCTCGAAGGTCTTGTCGTGCGAGCCGTATTCCTCGGCCTGCTGGGCCATCAGGCCGACGTTGGGCACCGTGCCCATGGTCTTCGGATCGAAGGCGCCGTGCCACTTGCAGAAGTTGATGATCTCCTGGTAGATGCGGGCGAAGGTCGATTCCGGCATCACGGCCTTGACGTCCTTCAGGCGGCCGTCGGCGCCCCACATCTTGCCGCCGTTGCGGATCATGGCCGGCATGGAGGCGTCGACGATGATGTCGTTGGGCGAGTGGAAGTTGGTGATGCCCTTGGCGGAGTCGACCATCGCCAGCTCGGGGCGGTGCTCGTGGCAGGCGTGCAGGTCGCGCTTGATCTCGTCCTGCTTGCTCTGCGGCAGGGCGGCGATCTTGTTGTAGAGGTCGACCATGCCGTTGTTGACGTTGACGCCCAGCTCCTCGAACAGCTGCGCGTGCTTGGCGAAGGCGTCCTTGTAGAAGATGCGCACGCAGTGGCCGAAGACGATCGGGTGCGAGACCTTCATCATCGTGGCCTTGACGTGCAGCGAGAACATCACGCCGGTCTTGTGCGCGTCCTCGATCTCCTGCTCGTAGAAGGACAGCAGTTCCTTCTTGCTCATGAACATGCTGTCGATGATCTCGCCGGCCTGCAGCGCGACCTTGGGCTTGAGCACGGTGGTCTTGCCGGACTTGCCGACGAGCTCCATCCTCACGTCGCGCGCCTTGTCGAGGGTCATCGACTTCTCGCCGTGGTAGAAGTCGCCGCGGTGCATGTGGGAGACGTGCGAGCGCGAGGCCTGGCTCCACTCGGCCATGCTGTGCGGGTTCTTGCGGGCGTATTCCTTGACGGCCTTGGGCGCGCGGCGGTCGGAGTTGCCTTCGCGCAGGACCGGGTTGACCGCGCTGCCGATGCACTTGTTGTAGCGGGCGCGGACGTCCTTCTCCTCGTCGGTCTCGGGCTTCTCGGGGAAGTCCGGCAGGTCGTAGCCCTTGGCCTGCAGTTCCTTGATCGCGGCGACCAGCTGCGAGACCGAGGCGCTGATGTTGGGCAGCTTGATGATGTTGGCCTCGGGCGTGAGGGTCAGCTTGCCCAGCTCGGCCAGGGTGTCGGGCACGCGCTGCGCTTCGGTCAGGCGCTCGGGGAACTGGCCCAGGATGCGGGCGGCCACGGAGATGTCGCTGGTCTCCACGTTGATGCCGGCCGGCGCGGCGAAGGTCCGGACGATCGGCAGGAAGGCCGCCGTCGCCAGGGCCGGGGCCTCGTCGGTCAGCGTGTAGATGATGGTCGGTTGCGTCGAGCTCATGCGCTTGGGTTCCTATGGGTCCAGGGGGAAGGGGAATCGGTCAACCCGCCGATTTTCGTCTTTTCCGCGGGCCGGCCCCGCGCGCGGTCCGCGGCCGGCGGCGGGGGCATCGCCGCAGGCTGCGGGCGGCGCGGATTTTCCGTCCATCCAAAGACGGAATCCGTCGTTCGCGCCGCGGGACCGCGTCCCTATAGTTTTTCCCATGCAGCGCGGCCATCGGGGCCGTGCGCTGGCGATGCGCCGGGAAGGACGATGCGATGGACAGGATTCGACGGAGCGTGGTGCTCGGGGCTGCGGGCAGCCTGGCCGGGCTGGGGCGGGCGGGCGGGGCGCGCGCGCAGGCGGCCGCGGCCGGGCCGGCCCCGGCGGTGGTGCGGCTCGGGGTGGCGCAGCCGGCCATCGGCAACCCGCCGGGCTTCTACGGCAGTTCGATCTCGATCGCCCACGCCAAGGGCTGGATCGAGGAGGAATTCGCCAAGGACGGCAGCGCGACCAAGGTCGAGTGGTATTTCTTCAAGGGCGCCGGCCCGGCGGTCAACGAGGCCCTGACGACCGGGCAGCTGGACTTCGCCTTCCAGGGCGACCTGCCGGCCATCGTGGCCAAGTCCGCGGGCCTCCGGACCAAGCTGCTCCTGGGCACCGGCATCCGCTCCAACATCTATCTGGCCGTGCCGCCCGATTCGCCGATCCGCACCGTGGCCGACCTGCGCGGCAAGCAGGTTGCGATCTTCAAGGGCACCAACGCCCAGCTGCCGATCAACCGCCTGCTCGAGGCCCACGGCCTCTCCGAGAAGGACCTCCGCGCGCTCAACCTCGACACCGCGTCCGGCAAGGCCGCGCTGGCGACCAGGGACATCGACGCGGTCTTCGGCGGGCTCGACCTGATCACCCTGCGCGAGAAGGGCAGCGCGAAGATCGTCTACAGCAGCAAGGGCGACTCGCCGGTCTTCACCCGCCAGAGCCATGTGCTGGGCACGGAAAACTTCATCGCCCGCCACCCCCAGGCCGCGCAGCGGCTGGTCGACGGCGTAGTGCGCGCCGCGCGCTGGGCCTCGGACGACCGCAACCGCGACGAGGTGTTCCGCATCTGGGCGCGCACCGGCTTCCCGCTGCCGGTCTGGCAGGAGGACTACGACGGCGAGCCGCTGCGGGTGCGCTTCAACCCGCAGTTCGACCCGTTCCTGGTGGCCCGCTACAAGGACGCGGTCGAGCAGGCGCGCAAGTTCCGGCTGACCCGCGCCACCTTCGCGGTGGACCCGTGGATCGACCGCCGCTTCCTCGACGCCGCGCTCAAGTCGCAGAAGCTGGAGAACTACTGGCCGGTGTTCCAGGCCGACGGAAAGATCCTGGGAGCCTGACCATGACGACGACGACCGCCGCCCCTTCCGCGCAGCCCCGCCGGCTGCACCTCAACGCCTTCCTGATGGCCACCGGCCACCATGTCGCCGCCTGGCGCCATCCGGACGCGCCGCGCGACGCGGCGCTCGATTTCGCGCAGTACCGCCGCTTCGCGCAGACCGCCGAGCGCGCGAAGTTCGACGCGGTCTTCCTGGCCGACAGCGTCGGCATTCGCAGCGCCGACACCTCGGACACGCTGCACCGCACCGCCCGCGTCTCCAACTTCGAGCCGCTGACGCTGCTGTCGGCGCTGGCCGCGGCGACCGAGCGCATCGGCCTGATCGCCACCGCCTCCACCACCTACAACGAGCCCTACCACGTGGCGCGCAAGTTCGCCTCGCTCGACCACCTCTCGGGCGGCCGCGCGGGCTGGAACGTGGTCACTTCGTCGAGCGAGTCCGAGGCGCACAACTTCAACCGCGACCGGCATCCCGACCACGCGCTGCGCTACGAGCGGGCGGAGGAATTCGTCGAGGTGGTGGGCGGCCTGTGGGACAGCTGGGAGGACGACGCCTTCGTGCAGGACGCGGCCGCCGGGCAGTACTTCGACCCGGCCAAGCTCCATGCGCTCGCGCACCGCGGCGCCCACTTCCAGGTGCGCGGGCCGCTCAACGTGGCGCGGTCGCCGCAGGGGCATCCGGTGGTGGTGCAGGCCGGGGCGTCCGAGCCGGGGCAGGCGCTCGCGGCGCGGACCGCCGAGGTGATCTTCACCGCGCAGCAGTCGCTCGCCGGCGCGCAGGCCTTCTACCGCGGCATCAAGGACCGCCTGGCGCAGCACGGCCGCCGCCCGGACGACCTCAAGATCCTGCCCGGCGTGTTCGCGGTGGTGGGCGAGAGCGCCGCCGAGGCCGAGGAGAAGCTGCAGGCGCTGCAGGAGCTGATCCATCCCGAGGTCGGGGTGCAGCTGCTGTCGCAGGTCATCGGCGGCTTCGACCTGTCGGGCCATCCGGTGGACGGCCCGCTGCCGCGCGGCATCCCCGAGCCCAACGGGCCGAAGAGCCGCTTCCGCCTGGTGACCGGCCTCGGCTACGACGAGGGCCTGACCATCCGCCAGCTCTACCAGCGCATCGGCACCGCCCGCGGCCACTGGTCGATCCACGGCACCGCGTCGCAGGTGGCCGACCAGCTGCAGGAATGGTTCGAGGGCGGCGCCGCCGACGGCTTCAACCTGATGCCGCCGACCCTGCCCGGCGGGCTCGACGACTTCGTGCGCCTGGCGGTGCCCGAGCTGCAGCGGCGCGGCCTGTTCCGCACCGAGTACGAGGGACGCACGCTGCGCGAGCACCTGGGCCTGCGCCGGCCGCCGAACCGGCACGCGCTGGCGCGGGAAGCGCAGGCCGCGCGCGCCGCCTGACCGCCGCCGTCCGCCGCCGCACCGGTCTTCCGGGCGCGGCTCCTTTCCTCCTCCCCACCCCGCGCGTTCCCGCCGTCCGCGCCGATGCCATGGTCTCCGTCCTCCGCCGCCTGCCGCCCCGCGCCGCCGCCGTCCCTCCGCCGCCCCGGCTGCCTGCCGACGGCGCCTGGTGCTGCGACGGCGACGACGACGGCGTGCCGGCCACTGCCTGCCTGCCGGCGCCCGGCGGCTGGCGCCGGGCCTGGGCGACGGCCGCCGGCGCGCTGCTGGCGGTGGCCGCGGCGGCCCTGGTCGGCCTGGCGCTGGGCAGCCTGACCGCGCCGGCGCATGCGCAGGGCGTACCCGGGACCCAGGCGGCGGCGCGGCCGACCGGCACCGCGCCCAAGCCGGCCGCCATCCGCATCGGCTTCGCGGCCGCGCCGGTCGGCCAGCCGCCGGTCAGCTCCGGCAACGCGGTCGCCATCGCGCACTGGAAGGGATGGCTGGAAGAGGAGTTTAGGGCCGACGGCATCGCGGTGCAGTGGTACTTCTTCCGCGGCGCCGGCCCGGCGGTCAACGAGTCGCTCTCCACCGGGCAGCTCGACTTCGCGGCGCAGGGCGACGTGCCGGCGGTGGTGGCGCGCGCCGGCGGCCTGGGCACCAGGCTGCTGATGGCGTCCGGCGCCCGCAACAACCTCTACGTGGCGGTGCCGCCGGATTCGCCGCTGCGCTCCGTCGCCGAGCTGCGCGGCAAGCGGGTGGCGCTCTTCAAGGGCACCAGCGGCCAGCTGCCGGCCAACCGCCTGCTGGCCCGGCACGGCCTCGCCGAGAAGGACCTGCGCGCCATCAACCTCGACTACGCCGCGATGCAGGCCGCGCTGGCCACCCGTGACATCGACGCGGCCTTCGGCGGCATGGAGCTGCTCAAGCTGCGCGACCAGGGCGCCGCCCGCATCCTCTACACCAGCCGCGACGACTCGCCCGTCTTCACCCGGCAGAACCATGTGCTGGTGACCGAGGCCTTCGAGCGCGCCCATCCCGCGCTGGTGCAACGGGTGGTCGACGTGCTGGTGCGCGCCGCGCACTGGGGTTCCGAGACGGCGAACCGCGAGGACGTCCTGCGCCAGTGGGGCCGGGGCGGCACGCCCTACGAGGCCTGGCGCGAGGACCTGCTGGGCCAGCCGCTCAAGGTGCGGCTGTCGCCGCTGTTCGATCCGCTGATGGTCGGCCTCTACCAGGACGCGTCCCGCCAGCTCAGGGAATTCCGCCTGACCCGGCGCGAGATCGACGTGGAGCGCTGGATCGACCGTCGCTACCTCGATCGCGCGCTGCGCTCCCAGGGCCTGCAGGACTACTGGCCGCGCCTCGACGCGCAGGGCCGGCAGGCGTCATGACCGTCGCCGGCCTGCCGCGGCCGCGCTCCCTGCCCGCGGCCGGCGCTCCTCCGTCCGCCGCGCGGCCCGCGCCGCCCGGCGCGGCCGACCCCTCACCCGCTTCCCCGCACTCCGCCATGCCCGACCACGCCGCCTCTCTGGCCCTGCCGTCCGCCCTCCCGCCGCGCCCGGGCGCGCCGGCGGCTCCCGTCCCTGCCGCGGTGCCCGCATCCACCACGGACGCCGGGGCCCGCCGGGCTGCCTGGCGCGGCCGGCTCGCTCGGTGGCTGCTGGCCTGGCCGGTGCCGCTGGCGGCGCTGGCGCTGTGGTGGCTGGCGGCGCGCCACGAATGGGTGGCGCCGCAGGTGCTGCCCGCGCCCGCCACGGTGCGCGACACCTTCCTCGACCTGCTGCGCAGCGGCGAGCTGGCCGAGAACCTGCGCGTCAGCCTCCGGCGGGTGGCGGCGGGCTTCGGCGCTGGCGCGGCGGCCGGGCTGGCGCTGGGCGTGGCGATGGGGCTGTCGCGCGGGGTGAAGGATTACGTCTACCCGCTCTTCAAGGCCTTCAGCCAGATCCCGGTGCTGGGCTGGCTGCCGCTGCTGATGCTGCTGGTGGGCATCGACGAGGCGCTCAAGGTCATCCTGATCGCCAAGGCCGCCGCGGTGCCGATCGCCATCAACGCCTACAAGGGCATCCAGGGCGTGCCCACCCAGTGCATCGAGCTGGCGCGGGTCTACGGCTTCACCCGCCGGCAGCTGCTGTCGAAGGTGGTGTTCCCGTCGGCGCTGGCGCCGATCTGGAACGGCATCCGCTACGGCCTGACGCACGCCTGGCTGGCGCTGGTGGTGGTCGAGCTGCTGGCCTCGTCGGAGGGCATCGGCTTCATGATCGTCTACGGCCGGCAGCTGTTCCAGCTCGACGTGGTGATGGCGGCGGTGGCGGTGGTCGGCGCGGTGGGCTTCGCGCTCGACAAGGCGCTGGCGCTGGTCGAAGCGCGGCTGCTGCGCTGGCGGCGCACCGCGCTGTGAGCGCGACGAGGGGAAAAATTCCAATGAAATACCGCCTGAGCCCAGGATCCGTCCGGACTTGCAGCTCTCTTATCCATAGCAAAATCCGTCGGTGAGCCGGCGCAGGACGTTTCCCATGACCGTTTCCGCTCCTTCCGCTTCCGGCGCCCCATCCGCACCGCCGGCGGCCGCCGCCCGGCGCAGCCGGTCCGGCTGGCGCGACCCGGTGCCGCCCGCGCTGCGCGGCTGGGTGATCCCCGCGGTGCTGCTGGTGCTCTGGTGGGCCGCGGTGCGCTTCGGCTGGTCGACCTCGCCGCTGCTGGTGCCGCCGGCCAAAGTCTGGGAGACGGCGGTCGAGCAGGCCGTCAGCGGCCAGCTGGCGCAGGCGCTCGCGGCCAGCCTCGGGCGCAACCTGGCGGGCTTCGCGCTGGGGGCGACGGCGGGCCTGCTGTTCGGCGCGGCGCTCGGCCTGTCGCGGCTCGCCGAGCGCCTGTTCGGCCCCAGCTTCCACACCTTGAAGCAGATCTCGCTCTTCGCCTGGATCCCGCTGATCTCGGTCTGGTTCGGCCTGGGCGACCTGGCCAAGGTGGTGTTCCTGTCGCTCGCGGCCTTCTTCCCGATGGTGCTCAACACCTTCGAGGGCATCCGCAGCGTGCCGCGCGACTTCGTCGAGGTGGCGCGGGTCCACGGCTTCTCGCGCTGGCAGGTGCTGCACCGGGTGATCCTGCCGTCGGCCGCGCCGTCGATCTTCGCGGGGGTGCACCTGAGCCTGATCTACGCCTGGCTGGCGACGCTGGGCGCCGAGTACCTGCTGGTCTCGGGCAAGGGCATCGGCAACACCCTGGTCGACGGCCGCGAGCACTTCTGGATGGACCTGGTCCTGTTCGGCGTGATCGTCGTCGGGCTGGTCGGCTACGCGCTCAACTGGCTCGCCGGCCGGGCCGAGCGGCGGCTGCTGGCTTGGCGCGGCCGCAGCGTCGCGCAGTTCGGCTGAGCCGCGCGGCCTTCCCCGCCTTCCCGCCTTCCCGACCCACCCCATTCCTTTCCTGGAGGTTCCCCATGGCCCACGCAGGCACCCTCGCATTGCGCGACGTCCGCAAGACCTATGCGGTCGACGGCAAGCCGCTCGCGGTGCTCTCGGACATCACGCTGTCCATCGCGCCCGGCGAATTCGTCAGCATCGTGGGCGCGAGCGGCTGCGGCAAGTCCACGCTGCTGCGGCTGGTGATCGGCCTGGACGACGACTACCAGGGCGAGATCCTGCTCGACGGCCGGCGCATCGCCGGCACCAGCCTGGACCGCGGCATCGTGTTCCAGGAGCACCGGCTCTTCCCCTGGCTGACGGTCGAGCAGAACGTCGCGCTCGGCCTGCTCAACGCGAAGCTGCCCGAGGCGCAGAAGCGCGCCGCGGTGCGGCGCCACATCGAGCTCGTCGGCCTGCAGGGCTTCGAGACGGTGCACCCGCACCAGCTCTCGGGCGGCATGTCGCAGCGGGTCGCGATCGCCCGGGCGCTGGTCAACCGGCCGGAGATCCTGCTGCTCGACGAGCCTTTCGGCGCGCTCGACGCGATGACCCGCGCCCACCTGCAGCAGGAGCTGCACCGCATCTGGCGGGCCGAAGGCATCACCATGATCCTGGTCACCCACGACGTGGAGGAAGCGGTCTACCTCGGCGACAAGGTGGTGGTGATGGAGCCGCGCCCCGGCCGCATCCGCCGCATCGTGCCGGTGGGCCTGGCGCATCCGCGCGACCGCGCCGGGACCGGATTCGCGCAGGCCAAGGATGCGGTGCTGCGCGAATTCGCCGGCACCGAGGGCGACCGGGCCGCGCCGCCGCTCAAGCCGCCGCCGGCCGCCGCGGAGGGCATCGCGCGGTCGTTCGCGCAGTGGCATTTCGCCGTCTGATCCGCCCGTCCGGCGGATGCCGGGCCGCCGCGCTCGCCGCCGTCCGTCCGGCGCCCCTCCGCGGGCCCCTCCGCGCGGCACCCCGGCCCCCGCGTTCCCCCTTTCCCCCTCGCTGCATCCCTCGTCCGCCCCGCATCCCTCACCGCCTGTCCCCGGAGGTTTCCATGAGCGCCGTCCTGTCCCCGTCCGCGTCCCCCGCCGCCGATCCCGGCGCGCTCGACATCCGCCCGCTGGCGGGCCGCATCGGCGCCGAAATCCGCGGCCTGCGCCTGTCCGGCAGCCTCGCGCCCGAGACCTTCGCGGCGCTGCATGCGGCGCTGCTGCGCCACAAGGTGGTGTTCCTGCGCGGGCAGCAGCACCTCGACGACGCCGAGCACGAGGCCGTCGGCCGCCTGTTCGGCGCGATCGAGCCGCACCCCACCGTGCCCTCGCCCGACGGCCGCACCCTGCTGGAGCTCGATTCGCGCCACGGCGGCCGGGCCAACTCCTGGCACACCGACGTGACCTTCGAGGTCGCGCCGCCGAAGGTCGCGGTGCTGCGCGCGGTGGTGATCCCGCCGGTCGGCGGCGATACCGTCTGGGCCAACACCGCCGCCGCCTACGACAGCCTGCCCGCGCCGCTGAAGGCGCTGGCCGAAGGCCTGCGCGCGGTGCACGGCAACGACTACGACTACGCCGCCCAGCGCGCCGACGGCGGCGACGAGGCCGGCCGCCGCCGCTACCGGGAAGTCTTCACCTCCACCGTGTACGAGGCCGAGCATCCGGTGGTGCGGGTGCACCCCGAAACCGGCGAGCGCGCGCTGCTGCTCGGGCATTTCGCGAAGCGGCTGGTGGGTCACTCCTCGCACGACTCGCAGCGCCTCGTCGAGATCCTGACCGCGCACATCCTGCGCCCGGAGAACACGGTGCGCTGGCGCTGGGCGCAGGGCGACGTCGCCATCTGGGACAACCGCGCCATCCAGCACTACGCGATCAACGACTACGGCGACCAGCACCGGGTGGTGCGCCGCGTCACCGTCACCGGCGACGTGCCGGTCGGCGCGGACGGCCGGCGCAGCACCGCGCTGACCGCACAGCCGGCGGCGCTGGCGGGCGTCGCGGCGCAGGCGGCCGCGACGGCGTGACGCGATCCCGCAGGAGGCGAGCGCCCCGCAGGAGCCAAACGCTATCTTTTCAGGAGCTGAAAGCCCCTGCCGGTGCTCGACTGGAGCGGTTTCCTGTCCTGTGAAACCTGGGGTGCGGCTCCTACGCCGCCCGCGCCCGCCGTCCGACGCCGCGCCGCGCGCCGCACACGCCTACTGGCGGCTTCACGTTCCTGCACGAAAGGCTCCGCCATGGCTTCCGACGATTCCCGCACACCGCCATCCCGCCGCAGCATGCTGCACCGCATGGGCGCCGGCCTGGCCGCCGCGCCGGTCGTCCTGGCCGCCGGCCCGACCGGCGCGCAGCAGCCGCAGCCGTCCGCGACAGCGCTCCCGCCCGGGGTGCGGCCCCGGCCGTCCGGCGTGCGCGACCCGCGCAGCGCCTACCCGCGCCCGCCGTTCGCCGCGCAGCAGCAGCCGCGTCCCGGGCTCGCGGCGCGGATGGAGCCGCGGCCCGACCACGGCGAGCGCAGCTACGTCGGCTCGGGCCGGCTGGCCGGGCGCCGCGCGCTGATCACCGGCGGGGACTCGGGCATCGGCCGCGCCGCCGCCATCGCCTACGCCCGCGAGGGCGCGGACGTGGCCTTCGGCTACCTGCCGGAAGAGGAGGAGGACGCGCGCGAGGTGGTGCAGCTGATCCGCGCCGCCGGCCGCAAGGCGGTGCCCCTGCCCGGCGACATCCGCGACGAGGCCTTCTGCCGCCGCATGGTGGAGGACGCGGCGCGCGGCCTGGGCGGGCTCGACATCCTGGTCAACAACGCCGGCTACCAGCAGGCGCAGGCCTCGCTGCTGGACATCACCACCGCGCAACTCGACGCCACCTTCCGCACCAACGTCTACGCGATGTTCTGGATCACCCAGGCGGCGCTGCGCCACCTGCCGCCCGGCTCGGCCATCGTCAACACCGCCTCGGTGACCGCCTACGACCCGCCCGAGGGCCTGGTGGACTACGCGGCCACCAAGGCGGCGATCATCAACTTCACCCAGTCGGTGGCCAAGCAGCTCGGCCCCAAAGGCATCCGGGTCAACGCGGTGGCGCCCGGCCCGTACTGGACCCCGCTGCAGCCCAGCGGCGGGCAGGACCCGGCGAAGCTGCCGCAGTTCGGCGCCGACACGCCCCTGGGCCGTCCCGGCCAGCCGGCGGAGATCGCGCCGCTCTACGTGCTGCTGGCATCGGACGAGTCCGGCTTCACCAGCGGCGACGTGTTCGCCAGCACCGGCGGGAAGCCGGCCGGCTGAGGGCGCGCCGGCCGCGCCGCGCGGGGCTCATTCCGCCATCAGCGCTTCGATCTCGTCGATGCGCACCGGCACGCCGCGCGTCGTCAGCTCGGGATCGCCGTCGGTGACCACCGCGTCGTCCTCGATCCGGATGCCGAGGTTCCAGAAGGCCTCGGGCACGTTCGGCGCCGGGCGCACGTAGAGCCCCGGCTCGATGGTCAGCACCATGCCGGGCCGCAGGATGCGGCTCGGGCGGGTCACCACCGGCTGGCCCGAGAGCGGGTCGGTCCGGGCGACGGCCTGCCCGGCCTCGGACGGCTCGACGTAGCTGCCGCAGTCGTGCACGTCCATGCCCAGCCAGTGGCCGGTGCGGTGCATGTAGAACGGGAAGTACGCGCGCTGCGCGATCGCGTCGTCCAGCCCGCCGACCGCGCCCGCGTCGATCAGGCCCAGGTCCATCAGGCCCTGCGTCAGCACCCGCACGGTGGCCTCGTGCGGGTCGTTGAAGCGCTGGCCGGCGCGGGTCGCGGCGACGGCGGCCTCCTGGCTGGCGAGCACCAGCTGGTAGAGGTCGCGCTGCGGGCCGGTGAAGCGCCCGTCGGCGGGGAAGGTGCGGGTGATGTCGCCGGCGTAGCCCGCGTACTCGCAGCCGGCGTCGACCAGCACCAGCTCGCCCGGGCGCACCGGCGTGGCGCCGGCGCGGTAGTGCAGCACGCAGGCGTTGGCGCCGGCCGCGACGATCGAGCCGTAGGCCGGGCCTTCGGCGCCGTGCAGCCGGAAGGCGTGCAGCAGCTCGGCCTCCAGGTGGTACTCGCGCACCGACCGGCCCTCACGCAGCCAGCGGGCGCCGGCCTGCATCGCGCGGACGTGCGCATGGGCGCTGATCTGGGCGGCGCGGCGCATCAGGTCGAGTTCGTGCGCGTCCTTCACGAGCCGCATCTCGTCGAGCACGCCGCAGAGGTCGCGCTGCGTCTCGGGGCAGAGCGCGCCGGCGCGGACCCGGGCGCGCACCGCGCCGAGCCAGCCGGCGACCCGGGCCTCCAGGCCGTCGTGGGTGGCGAAGGGGAACCAGACCGCGTCGCGGTTCTCCAGCAGCCGCGGCAGCTTGGCGTCGAGGTCGGCCGCCGAATGCGCCGCGTCCACGCCGAGCGCCTCGGGCGCGGCCTCGGGGCCGAGGCGGTAGCCGTCCCAGATCTCGCGTTCGGCGTCCTTGGGCTGGCAGAAGAGCGTCGTGCTGCCGTCGCCCGCGATCGCCAGCCAGGCGTTCGGCTCGGAGAAGCCGGTCAGGTAGTGGAAGTAGCTGTCGTGGCGGTAGGGGTGGTCGTTTGTCGCGGTTGCGCGGGCGCTCGGGCGCGGTCGGCACCAGGGCGATGCCGTCGGGGCCGAGGGCGGCGGCCACGCGGGCGCGGCGCGCGGCATGGAGGCCGGCGGGGGCGGGCAGGTCGGGCAGGGAGAAGGGGGTCATGCGGGGTCCTCGTGGGCGACGGCGGGGGAGGTCGGGGCGGGGGCGAGCAGGTCCGCCAGGGGCGCGGCGTTCAGTTCGGCGAGCTGCGCCGGCGTGCCGACGTTGTGCCAGGGCCCATCGTAGGCCTCGACGCCGATGCGGCCGGCGCGCATGCCCTCGAACAGCAGCGGCCCCAGCGGCGCGCGGGTGCCCGGGACGATGCCGCCGCAGAGTTCGCCCCGCACCAGCGCCAGGTTGGCGTAGGTCCGGCGCCGGCCGTCGGGCCCGGGGCCGTCGGCCAGGCCGCGGCCGTCGGCGCCGATGCCGAAATCGCCCCGCGGGTGGTAGGGCGGGTTGGGCGCGAGCCACAGGTGCGCCAGGTCGCCGCCGGCGGCGAAGGCCCGGGCGCGCCCGGCGTCGAAACGGAAGCCCGGCGCGAAGATGTCGCCCGAGACCAGCCAGAAGCAGGGGGCGTCCAGCAGCGGCAGCGCCGCGGCGATGCCGCCCGCGGTCTCCAGCGCGCCGCCGTGGGCGCGGCCTTCCATGGAGTATCGGATCTCCAGGCCCCAGCGGCCGCCGTCGCCGAGCGCCTCGGGGATGCGCTCCTCCCGCCAGGCGGTGTTGATCACCACCCGCCGCACCCCGTCGCGCGCCAGCGCCTCCAGGTGCCAGGCGAGCAGCGGCCGGCCGTGCACCGGCAGCAGCGGCTTGGGGCAGTCGTCGGTCAGCGGCCGCATGCGCTCGCCGCGGCCGGCGGCGAGCACCAGGGCGGGCAGGTTCACGGGGTCGGGTCCGGCGGCGGGCCGGGGAGCGGCGGTCGGGGCGCCGGCGGGGGAGGGATGCATGGCGGGAATTATCCCGGCGGCACGGCCCCGGCGCGCGCGCCGCCGCGTCCCGGCCGGGACCGCGCCGGGGCGCCGCCGGGCGGTCCGCCGGTAAAATGCGCGGTTTCCCCGCAGACACCCCTCACCGCTTTCCCGGAGCAGATCTCCCATGGCCACCAAAACGCCCCTGGCACCCACGCAGGACGCCGCACTGTCCAACGCCATCCGCGCCCTCGCGATGGATGCCGTCCAGCAGGCCAATTCCGGCCATCCCGGTGCCCCGATGGGCATGGCCGACATGGGCGTGGCCCTGTGGGCGCACCACCTCAAGCATTCGCCCTCCAACCCGCAGTGGCTCGACCGCGACCGCTTCGTGCTGTCCAACGGCCACGCGTCGATGCTGCTGTACGCGCTGCTGCACCTGACCGGCTACGACCTGCCCGTCGAAGAGCTGAAGAACTTCCGCCAGCTGCACAGCCGCACCCCGGGCCACCCGGAAGTCGGCTACACCCCCGGCGTCGAGACCACCACCGGACCGCTCGGCCAGGGCATCACCAACGCGGTCGGCTTCGCGCTGGCCGAGAAGCTGCTGGCGCGCGAATTCAACCGGCCGAAGCACGCCGTGGTCGACCACCACACCTACGTCTTCCTGGGCGACGGCTGCCTGATGGAGGGCATCAGCCAGGAGGCCATCGGCTTGGCCGGCGCCTGGAAGCTCTCCAAGCTGGTCGCGCTCTACGACGACAACGGCATCTCCATCGACGGGCAGGTCGCGCCCTGGTTCATCGACAACACCGCGCAGCGCTTCGCCGCCAGCGGCTGGAACGTGCTCGGCGGCGCCGACGCGCCGATCGACGGCCACGACGTCCAGGCGGTCGCCCGCGCCATCGCCGAAGCCAAGACCGGCGCCAGCGGCAAGCCGACGCTCATCATCTGCAAGACCCACATCGGCAAGGGCTCGCCCAACCGCGCCAACACCGCCAAGGCCCACGGCGAGCCGCTGGGCGCCGACGAGATCGCGCTGACCCGCGAGGCCCTGGGCTGGAGCCACGCGCCCTTCGAGATCCCGCGCGAGGTCGCCGCCCGCTGGAACGCGGTCGAGGCCGGCAAGAAGGCCGAGAAGGCCTGGGACAAGCGCTTCGCCGCCTACCGCAAGGCCTACCCCGAGCTGGCCGCCGAGCTCGAGCGCCGGATGCGCGGCGACCTGCCCGCCTCCTTCAGCCAGGTCGCGACCGACGCGGTCGGCGCCGCCGCCACTGCCGCGGCCACCGTGGCGACCCGCAAGGCCAGCCAGATCGCGCTCGAAGCCTTCACCGCCGCGCTGCCCGAGATGCTCGGCGGCTCGGCCGACCTGACCGGTTCCAACCTCACCAACACCAAGTCCACCCCCGCACTGCGCTTCGACGCGGCCGGCGACGTGGCGCTGGAGGCGCCCGCCGCCGCCGCCCAGGCGGCCGACGAGCCCAAGCCCTCGAGCACCGCTGACGGCGCCGCGCCGCACGGCCGCATCGGCCGCCACGTCAACTACGGCGTGCGCGAGTTCGGCATGGCCGCCGTCATGAACGGCGTGGCCCTGCACGGCGGCTTCATCCCCTACGGCGGCACCTTCCTGACCTTCAGCGACTACAGCCGCAACGCCATCCGCATGGCCGCGCTGATGAAGAAGCGGGTCATCCACGTCTTCACCCACGACTCCATCGGCCTGGGCGAGGACGGCCCGACGCACCAGTCGATCGAGCACGCCGCCAGCCTGCGCCTGATCCCCAACCTCGACGTCTGGCGCCCGGCCGACACCGCCGAGACCGCGGTCGCCTGGGCCGTCGCGCTGCAGAACCGCAACCGCCCGACCGCGCTGCTGCTCTCGCGCCAGAACGTGCCCTACCTGCCCAAGACCGAGTTCGCGGACATCGCCCGCGGCGCCTACGTGCTGGCCGAGCCGTCCGACGCCGGCATCGACCGCCTGCCGCAGGCGGTGATCATCGCCACCGGCTCGGAAGTGCAGCTGGCCCTCCAGGCGCAGCAGCAGCTCGCCGCCGCGCAGATCGCGGTGCGCGTCGTCTCGGTGCCCAGCACCACCGCCTTCGACCGCCAGGACGTCGACTACAAGCGCAGCGTGCTGCCCGACGGCATCCCGCGCGTCGCGGTCGAGATGGGCGTGACCGACGGCTGGTGGAAGTACGGCTGCGCCGCGGTGGTCGGCATCGACACCTACGGCGAGTCCGCCCCGGCGCCGGTGCTGTTCAAGCACTTCGGCTTCACGCCCGAGAACGTCGCCGCCGTCGTGCGCAAGGTGCTCGGCGCCTGACAGGTCCCCCGCCGCCGCGGCGACTGCGCCGGCGATGCCGGCGACGGCGGCCGCCGGCGGATCCCTCCCCGGTTTCCATCATCCCCAGGAGCATCCACCATGACCATCAAGATCGGCATCAACGGCTTCGGCCGCATCGGGCGCAACGTGCTGCGCTCGGCCGTGCAGAACTTCCCCGACATCGAGATCGTCGGCATCAACGACCTGCTGGAGCCCGACTACCTGGCCTACATGCTGCAGTACGACAGCGTGCACGGCCGCTTCGACGGCACCGTCGCGGTCGAGGGCAGCACCCTGATCGTCAACGGCAAGAAGATCCGCCTCACCCAGGAGCGCGACCCCGCCAACCTGAAGTGGAACGAGGTCGGCGCCGACATCGTGCTCGAGTCCACCGGCCTGTTCCTCGACAAGGCGGGCGCGGGCAAGCACCTGGCCGCCGGCGCGAAGAAGGTCATCATCTCGGCGCCGTCGAAGGACGACACCCCGATGTTCGTCTTCGGCGTCAACGACAAGACCTACGCCGGCCAGGACATCATCTCGAACGCCTCCTGCACCACCAACTGCCTGGCCCCGCTGGCCAAGGTGGTCCACGACAAGTGGGGCATCAAGCGCGGCCTGATGACCACGGTGCACGCCACCACCGCCACCCAGAAGACGGTGGACGGCCCGTCCAACAAGGACTGGCGCGGCGGCCGCGGCATCCTCGAGAACATCATCCCCAGCTCCACCGGCGCGGCCAAGGCGGTGGGCGTGGTGATCCCCGAGCTCAACAAGAAGCTGACCGGCATGTCCTTCCGCGTGCCGACCTCCGACGTGTCGGTGGTCGACCTGACCGCCGAGCTGAGCAGCCCCGCCACGCTCGACGAGATCAAGGCCGAGATCAAGGCCCAGTCCGAAGGCGCCCTGAAGGGCATCCTGGGCTACACCGAGGACAAGGTCGTCGCCACCGACTTCCGCGGCGACACCCGCACCTCGATCTTCGACGCCGACGCCTCCATCGCGCTCGACGGCACCTTCGTCAAGCTCGTATCCTGGTACGACAACGAATGGGGCTACTCCAACAAGTGCCTGGAAATGGCGCGCGTGGTCGCCGCCAAGTAAACGGGCCGCGCAGGCGCGCGGCGGTCCGTCCGCCGCGCGCCCGCCGCCTTCCGCGACACGCGCGACGCGCCCTCCGGGGCGCGTCGTCGTTTCCGCCCTCCCTCCCTTGACCGCCGAGGCCCCGCCATGACCCCCGCCCTCCGCCGCCTCCTGCTGGCCGTCCTCGCCGCCGCCGTCCTCGCGGCCACCTGGGCGGCCCGGCCCGAAATCGCCGCGCGCGCGCAGGTGCAGCAGGGCCTCGCCCGCGCGCTCGCCAGCTTCGCCGCCGCGCGGACGCTGGGCGGCGTGCTGGCGGTGGCCGCGGGCACCGGCGTCACCGTGCAGCCGCTGGGCGTGGGCGTGGCGCTCGCGCCGGGCCGCATCCTGGAGCCGCTGCGCGAAATGGTCGACCAGTGCGCCGCGCTGCTGCTGGCCGCCAGCGTCGCCTTCGGGGTGCAGCTGCTGCTGCTGTCCATCGGCGCGCATCCGGCGGTCGCGCTGGCGCTGACGGCCGCGGTGCTCGCCTGGCTGGCGCTGCAGTGGCGCCCGGCCCGGCCGGGGCAGCCGGACGGCCGCGCCCTGCGGGCGGTGTCCGCGGTCCTGCTGGCGCTGCTGCTGGCCCGCTTCGCGGTGCCGCTGGCCGCCCTCGGCAACGAGGCGGTGTTCCGGGCGGTGATGGCGGGCGAGCACGGGCAGGCGGTCGCGGCGGTGCAGCAGTCCGGCCGCGAACTCGGCGCGGCCCAGGCCGCCGCCGCCCCGGCGAAGGAGGCCGCGGACGAGCCCTGGCTCGACCGCCTGCGCCGCAGGCTCCCGGCCGTGCCCGACCCGGCGGCCGCCTTCGAGCGCATGCAGCAGGCGGCCGAGCGCGCGGTCGAGAAGATGGTGCGCCTGGTGGCGATCTACGCGGTGCAGACGGTGGTGCTGCCCCTGGCCTTCCTGTGGGCGATGCTGCGCGTCGGGCGGACGCTGCTGGAGGGCGGCGCGACCGGTCGGGCCGGCGCGCCGGGCTGAGCCCGCCCCCGCCTGCCGTCCCCGCCCCGCGGCCGCTTCAGGGCGCCGACCCGGCCGGCAGGTCGATCGACCGGCCCGCGAGGCGCTCGAACTCCCGGTTGTCGTGGCCGCAGAAGATCTCGATGTCGGCCGGGTGCGCCTGCCGCAGCGCGCGCAGCCGGCGCTGGTTGTCCAGCCGGGCGCGGCGGTCCTTCTCCATCATCCACTGGTAGGCGCGCAGGCCCGGCGTGCAGTAGGGCGCCGGGTCCAGCTCGCGGTGGTGGAAGTACGCGTCGCCGGCCTGCAGCCGCCAGCGGCCGTCGCCGCCGCGCACCGCGACGCCGGCATGGCCTAGGGTGTGGCCCCGCAGCGGCACCAGCAGGATCTCGGGCGGCAGGCCCTCCAGGTCGCGCACGCAGCCGAAGCCGTGCCAGTCCTCGCCCGCGCCGGGGTCGTAGACGCGCCAGTTGCGCGGGTACGACCACTGCTGCGGCCGGAAGCGCTGGCGGTCCAGCCAGGTGCGCTGCGCGGCGGCCGCGTCGCGCTCCTGGCGCAGCATGTGGACCGTGGCCCGGGGGAAATCGTCGATGCCGCCCGCATGGTCGAAGTCCAGGTGCGTCAGCACGATGTGGCGCACGTCGGACGCACGGAAGCCCAGGCGCTCGATCTGCCGCAGCGCGGTCATCTCCGCGCGCAAGTCCGGCCGCATCAGCCGCAGGAAGAAGCCACTGAGCCGGCCGCGCGGGTCCGCCACGTCGCGCAGGCCGTAGCCGGTGTCGACCAGCGCCAGGCCGGCGCCGGTCTCCACCACCAGGCAGTGGCAGCACAGCTCGCCGCGCTGCAGGGCCGACGGCGTGCGGCCGTCCATCAGCCGCCCGCCGAGCGGGCAGGCGCAGATGCAGTTGATGTGGTGGATGCGCATGCGCCCACTCTGGCCGGCGGCCCGGCGGGCGCGTGTCGGACGGCGGCGTGTCCGGCTGCGCGGCCGGCGGCGGCCGAAACGCGCCCTCCGGACACCCTGGGCGTCCCGGACGGCGCGGCAGGGGCGGCGCGCGGGGCCGGGGGACGCCGCCTCAGTGGTGGTGGCCGTGCTCGCCGTGCACGTGGCGGTGGGCGATCTCCTCGGGCGTCGCAGCCCGCACGCCGGTCACCTGCAGCGCGAAGCGCAGATCCTTGCCGGCGAAGGGATGGTTGGCGTCGAGCAGCACCTGGTCGCCCTTGATCTTGACCACCGTGAAGACCTGCTCGCGGCCGTCCGCGCCCGGGCCGCGCAGCTGGCCGCCGACCTTGACGCCGGGGGGGAAGTCCTTGCGCGCGATGGTGCGCGCCAGGCTCTCGTCGCGCGCGCCGAAGGCGTCGGCGGCCGCGAGCTGCAGCACGGCCTTGTGGCCGGGCTCCTTGCCTTCGAGGGCTTCCTCGATCTTCGGCAGGGTGTTCCCGTAGCCGCCGTGCAGGTAGACCATCGGCGTGCGGCTCTGCTCCAGGGCCTTGCCCTGGCTGTCGGAGACCTGGTAGGTCAGGGTGACGACGGTGTCCTTGGCGATCTGCATGGTGTTCGGTTCCGGTTTCAGGAGGAGGAAGGTCCGCGCGGAGCGGTTCCGGCGGGAGGCTTCCCGGGGGTCTTCTTGGCGGTCTTCTTGGCCGCGCGCGCCGGCTTCGCGGCCGGGGCGCCGTCCGGCGCGGCGGGCGCGGCCGCCTTGCGCGCGCCGGCGGACGCCTGCGCGGAGGAGGCCGCGCCGGGGGCCGCCGCATCCGCCGCCGTCTTCGACGGCTTCTTCGCGGGCGGCGCGACCAGGTTGCAGTGCAGCCGCAACGCGGTCATCGCCTCGAAGAGCCGGGTGTCGCGCTCGTCGAGCAGGTCGCGCCGGGTCTCGGCCGCGAACTGTTTCCAGAGGCGCTGGTAGTCGTTGTGGTGCTCGTGCGGCGCGAACTCGCGGATGAATTCGGCCGGCTTGTCGGCGTCGTAGCCGTGCTTGCGCAGGCGGCGCACCAGGCTGGCCGCGGCGGTCTCGGTCAGGGCGGTCTTGGGCGGCACGCCGGCGGCGATGCACAGGAAGAGCGTCAGCAGCGAGCTGTCGTCGGTGTGCCCCTGGGTCAGCTTCGACCACTGCGCGGAGACCGCGCGGTCGAAGTCGCCGATCTCGCCGGCGTCGCCGTCGTTCCAGTGGTAGCGCCCGAGGAAGCTCACCGTCTGGGTGAAGAGCTGCTTCGGCGCGACGGCCGCGTCGAGGATGCGCGGCAGGTCCTCGCGCTCCATCGCGGCCCAGAGCGCGCGCGCCAGGGGCGCGAAGCGCGGCGGCAGCTCCGCCGGCACCGCGTCGAGCGGCGCGCCCGCGGCGGCGCGGCGGCGCAGCTGCGCCACCAGCGCCGCGAACCGCGACCAGGACGGCAGCTGCACCCGGCCCGAGGCGGCGTGCGCGAGCAGGCCGGTGCGCACCACCGCCTCGGCGTCGACCTGGGCCTCGCGCAGATCGTCGCGCGAGACGTCGGAGCGCGCCGCGAACCAGCAGGCCGCTTCGATGCGGTCGCGCGCGGCCTGGCGCCGGTCGCGCTCGGCGCGGTAGTCGCCGATGCTCCGCAGCGACCAGCGGGCGAGCTGCGGCAGGTGGTCGTCGCGCTCGCCGAAGGCGGCGTCGTCCTCGGCCAGGCCGAAGTGGCTGCTGTCGGGCATGACGATCAGCGCCTTGAGCATGTCCGATCCCTGCTTGGAGCGCGACAGCAGCGAATGCTCGCGCAGCAGCTGCGCCGCGCGGTCCAGGTCGCCGCCGGTGGCTTCCTCCAGGTGCAGGCCGATCAGGTTGACCATGCGTTCGCGGGCGCGCTCGAGCTCGGGCCGCAGGAATTCGGTGCCGAAGTAGCGGGCGATCTGCACCAGGCCCTTGGGCGCGTCGCGGCGGATGGCGGCGACGCGCTCGGCGTCGAGGATGCGCATCGCCACGCCGTGGCGCAGCGCCCGCTCGAAGAAGGGACGCCCGTCGTAGACCGCGATGCCGGACGCGCCGGCGGGGACGGAGGCGGTGTCTGCCATGGCGCCGGCCCTCAGATCGCCGACTCTTCGTCGGGGTCCGCGGCGCGCGGGCGGGCGCCGCCGCGGTCCTCGCCGGCCTCGCGGTCGATCTCCGACTGGTGCGACATGTCGGGCCGGTCCTCGCCCTCGCCCTCGGGCTCGGCGTGGAAGGCCTTGAAGCGGGCGCGCAGGATGGTCAGCGCCTCGATCAGCAGGTCCGGGCAGGCGGTGCGCAGCAGCCAGGTCAGCTCCATCCAGTCGCTGTCGGCGACCTCGTCGCGCTCGACGCGGGGCTTGCCGTGGACGGCGGCGATCATGTGCTCCTCCGAGGTCAGGGTGCCGTCGTCCTCCGACGCGTCGAAGCTGCCGTTGCGCACGAAGCTCTCGACTCGGGCCCAGTACTCGAGCAGGTAGTCGGCCAGCGCGTCGGCCCCGCCTTCCAGGTCGCCGATGGCCTGGAGGAACTCGACCGGGTCGGCGTCCTCGCGGAACAGCACCGCGTTGACCATGCCGCGCAGCTTGGCGTGCGTCGGATCCTTGTACTGCTTCTCGATGACCACCGCGCGGGCGAACATCGCCGGCGTGACCAGCAGGTTGAGCACCGATTCCTTCGAGCTGTCGTACTCGCGGATGACGGTCAGCAGATCCTTGGGCGGCAGCTGCTCCATGGCCAGCACGAGGGCGCGATCGCCTTCCTCGTCGGCCAGCGCGACGAGCGCCGATTCGGCGCCGACGATGTCGCCGGCGCGGAGGAGGTTCTGGGCTTTCACCACGGCGGGGTAATGCATGGGCGGGTCCTGGGTGCGGGGTTCGTGGGTGGGCGCGGCGGGCGGGCCCGCGGGCGGCGGGGGGCGTCCCCGCGGGGAGGCGTCCGCGGCGTGGAAGGCGGCGGGCCGGGAGCCGCGCACGGCCCCGCGGGGCGGAGCGCGGCCGGCGCCCGGATCCGTCCGGGACGGGCCGTCCGGCGGATCAGGAAGTCTTGCGGTCGAAGCCGTGCGTCTCCAACCAGTCGTCGACCGCCTCGTCGTCGCGCGGGGCGTCGCGGGTGCCGGCCTCGTCGCTGTCGGCGACGCGGTGCTCGTCGTCGAGGTCGAGGCCGTCCTCGCCGGACGCGTCCTCGGCATCCTCGCCGTCGCGACCGTCCTCGTCCTGCGCCCGGGCGGCGCGGGGATCGGGGCGCTGGTGCAGGTATTCGAGGCAGGCCGCCGCGACGAGGAAGCGGTCGCCGCCGGGTTGCGCCAGCACGGTCGCGGCGAGCGGCTCGGCCCAGGGCGCGACGCTCAGGCCGCGCCGCAGCGCGGCCCAGGCCGGGAACCGGGCCGGCTCGCACGCCAGCACCGCCTCCACCGCATCGGGCGCGGGGAAGCCGAAGGCGCGGTGGAAGGCGGGCGCCAGCATCTCGGGGCTGTCGTCCATCATCATCACCAGCCATTCGATCTGGCTGCGCTTCTCGCGCAGGCGCTTGTCGAGGACGTTCTTGCCCTCCGAGTCGGAGAGCAGGTCGTTGATCTCGGCGTCGTAGGCGGCGCGCAGGTCGCGGAAATAGCGGGAGAGTTGCATCAGGCGAGGACCTCGTCGAGGTAGCGGTCCCAGATCTCGCCGGCGGTGGCCAGCGGGTCGTCGAGCAGGCCGCGGCGGCGGTTGTCGTCGTAGGCCTGGCGCGCCGCGTCGTCCGCCAGCACGTCGTAGGCCTCCTGCACCGCGCGGAACCGCTGCGCGGCGTCCGGCGCGGGGTTGCGGTCGGGATGGAGCTGGGCGGCCTTGCGCCGGAAGGCGGCCTTGATCTCGGCCGGCGGCGCGTCGACGGCGACGCCCAGGGCAGCGTAGTGGTCTTGCATGGTGTCGGAGGGGCCTGGGACCGGGAAGGGAGGGCGCGGCGTCCGGGCGGGGAGCCCGGGCCGGACGGACGCGGCGCCGCGGTGCGCGGCGTCCGCCGGCGGGCCGGGCGCCGGACCGGTGCGACGCGCGCGGGGCGCCGATTCTATCCGGCACGTCCGGTGCGCGCCGCCGCACCGGCGTGCGGCGCGGCCGCAGCGGGTCAGGCGAACTGGTCGTCGTCCCCGCCGTCGAAGAAGCCGCCGCTGCCGTCGTCGCTCGCGAACCAGTTGCCGCCGCCGTCCGCGCCGCCGCCGGTGTCGTCGGACACGAAGTCCTGGCGGCCGGTGTCCCCGCCCTGCGGGCTCTCGTAGTAGTTGTTGGTGACGTTCTCGGTGACGCTCTCCTGCGGAGCGCCGGCCAGGGCATCGTTGCCGCCGCCCAGCAGGCCGTTGCCGCCGGCATGCTGGTTGCCGTGCATCAGGCTCTCGATGCCGTTGAACAGGAACATGCCGCCGGCCACGCCAGCCGCCGCCGCCGCCGCATTGCCTAGGAAGCTCGATCCGCCGCGCGCGGGCGCTGCCGCGGCCTGCGCCGGGGCGGCCGCGCCGCCGCCGAAGAGCCGCTCGCGCCAGCTCGGCGCGGGCTGGGGCGGGCGCGCCTGCATCGGCGCGGCGCCGTAGCCGCCCGCGCCGACCCCGGCGCCGATCGCGCTGCCGTAGCCCTCGCCGGAGCCGCCGCCCGCCGACAGCCCGGGCGCCGACGGCGCCCGTCCGAAGCCGGGCTCCAGGCCGGCGCCCAGGAAGCTGCGCCCGCCCGGGTCGCCGCCCTGGCGCGCCGGGTCCTGCGCCTGGCGGAGCTGCTGCTGCAGCTGCTCGATCTGCCGCTTGGCGGACTCCAGCGCCCGGTCCTGCAGCAGCGAGCGCTGCACCAGCAGGTAGGCGGCATCGGGCTGGGCGGCGAGCCGCTGCCGGATCAGCGCATCGGCCTCGGGGTCCTTGTCCACGCCGTGGACGGCCGCGAGGCGCTGGAGGAATTCGTCGAGCAGGTGCTGTTCTTGCGGGGACATGGTGGAAGGGCTCCCTGGGTTGTGGCCTCGGCGCGGCCGGTCACCGGCCCGCCGGACGCATCACGGCACGTCGGCTGACGCACGCGCGCGTCTCCGCCCCAGATGATGGCGGCGGTTCCGCTGTTCAAGTACGCGGCCGCAGCCACAACGCAAGGAGACGTTTCCCGATGCCCGCCCGCCCCGTCCGTCCCGCCCCGGCCCCGCGGAACGCTCCCCCGCCCCGCGCTCCCTCTTCCGCGAAGGCGCCGGGGAAAACGCCGGGGAAGGCGTCCGGGCGGCACGGGCGAATGGTGCTGCCCGCGGTGCGGATCGGCGGCTACAGCCTGGAGCTGCGCGACCGCGACGGGCTGATGGGCGACCGCGCCAGCCAGACCGCCTTCCGCGAGATGCTCGACGCCTGGCGCCAGCGCCACGGCACCTCCTCCGACGATCCCCTCGGCCACGCCGACACCGACGCGCTCGGCAAGGACGACATCGACCGCGCGGCGCGGCAGGCGGGCACCGCCGCCGCCCGCGCCATCGGCAGCGCCTCCGAGGAATTCGCGCACGAGCTGGCGCACGTGGTCCGGGCGTTCCGGCGCCAGCCGGCCTGGCGCGGGGTGGAGCGCATCGTGGTCGGCGGCGGCTTCCAGGAGAGCGCGGTCGGCGAGGAGGCGGTCGCGCGCGCCGGCGAGATCCTGCACACCCTGGGCGTCGACGCCGGGTTGCGGCTGCTGCGGCACCATGCGGACGAGGGCGGGCTGGTCGGCTGGCTGCATCTCGCGCCGCCCGCCGCGCTGCAGGCGCACGACGCGATCCTGGCGGTGGACATCGGCGGCACCAACGTGCGCTGCGGCATCGTCGAGCACCGGCGCGACCGGGCGGCCGACCTGTCGCAGGCGCGCGTCGCGGCGCGCGAGAAGTGGCGCCATGCCGACGACCGGCCGACGCGCGCCGAATTCGTGGCCGGCATCGCGGACCTGGTGGAAAGGATGGCCCGGGAGGCGGAGCGCGCGGGGCTGCGGCTCGCGCCCTTCGTCGGCATCGCCTGCCCGGGGCAGGTGCTGCCGGACGGCTCCATCGCCCGCGGCGCGCAGAACCTGCCCGGTCGCTGGGACGACGGCCGCTTCCACCTGCCGCGCAGCCTGGCGCGCCGGCTGCCGCGCATCGACGGCGCCGCGCCCGAGGTGCGCATGCACAACGACGCGGTGGTCCAGGGCCTGAGCGAACTGCCCTTCATGCAGGACGTGCGCCGCTGGGCCGTGCTGACCATCGGCACCGGGCTGGGCAACGCCTGCTACGGCAACCGGCGCCCGGCCCCGAAGAATGCTTCCAAATCGTCGAAGGACAGCGGCCGCGCGAACCAGTAGCCCTGGCCGTAGTCGCAGCCCATGTCCGCGAGCAGGTCGCACTGCGCCTGCGTCTCGATGCCTTCGGCGACGACCTGGAGGCCCAGGGCATGCGCCATCGCGACGATGGCGCGGCACAGCGCGAGGTCGCTCGACGCCTCGGTGAGGTTGCGCACGAAGGACTGGTCGATCTTGATGGTGTCGATCGGGAACTTCTTGAGGTAGTTCAGCGACGAGTAGCCGGTGCCGAAATCGTCGAGCGATATCTGCACGCCCGCGTCCCGCAGGCGTTCGAGCTTGGCCGTCACGCCGCGGTCGTTGTCGGCCTCGAGCAGCAGGCTCTCGGTGATCTCCAGCGCGAGGGCTTCGCCCGGGAGGCCGAGCGCGTGCATCCGCCGCAGCCACTCCCCGTGGGCGTCGTGCTCGTCGGCGAACTGCACCGGCGACTTGTTCAGGCTGACCTGGAATTGCGGGTCGTGCCGCGCGCGCAAGCGCGCCAGCTGGGGCGCGACCTGGCGGAACACCCATTCGCCGACCGCGTGGATGATGCCGGTCTGCTCGGCGATGGGGATGAACTCCTGCGGGCTGACCAGGCCGCGCGACGGATGCTGCCAGCGCACCAGGGC
This sequence comes from Xylophilus ampelinus, assembly GCA_036946225.1. GTDB lineage: Bacteria > Pseudomonadota > Gammaproteobacteria > Burkholderiales > Burkholderiaceae_C > JAKOND01. The sequence goes on along the minus strand of JAQIJO010000001.1, from coordinate 200,582 downwards.
CTCGGCCTTGCGCACCCTGCCGGTGGCCAGCTCGACGATCGGCTGGTAGAGCACGTGCAGCTGCCCCGCGGCCGGCGCGCTGCGCAGGTCGGTGGCCAGCCGCATGCGCAGCTGGGCGGCCTCGTGCATCGACGGCGTGAACTCCTGGTAGCGGTTGCGTCCCAGCTTCTTGGCGACGTACATCGCCTGGTCGGCGTTGCGGAGCAGGACTTCGTGGGTGTCGCCATCGCGCGGGTAGTAGGTGATGCCGATGCTCGCCGAGACGTAGGCGGTCTCCAGGCCGAGCGCAAAGGGTCGGCCCATCTGCTGCAGCACCGCCTCGGCCATCGACGTCACCCGGTCGTCGCGGCCCTGCAGCGCGACGAGGATGGCGAATTCGTCGCCACCCAGCCGCGCGACGCTGTCGCGGTCCCCCATGCAGCCGCGGAGCCGGCGCGCGGCCTCCTGGAGCAGGGCGTCCCCGGCGCTGTGGCCCAGGGTGTCGTTGATTTCCTTGAAGTGGTCGAGGTCCAGGAACATCAGGGCGTTCGTGCGCCCGGCATGGGTCGCCTTGCGGATGTCCTGCTCCAGCCGTTCCTGGAAGATCCGGCGGTTGAGCAGGCCGGTCAGCGGATCGCAGTGCGCCTGTTGCCAGATGATCTGCTCGTACTCCTTCTTGCGGGCCAGGTCGCTGAAGAGCGCCACCCGCCGGTGGGCTTGCCCGTCCTTGTCGAAGATGGTGTTGATGCTGAGCCATTCCGCGTAGACGCCGCCGTCCTTGCGGCGGCACCAGACCTCGCCCTGCCAGTGCCCCGAGGCGCGCACCGCCTCCCAGATCCGCTCCTGCGGATGGTCCTGCGGGTCGTGCCGCAGCAGGAAGTCGGTCGTGCGGCCGACCACCTCCCCGGCGGCATAGCCGGTCAGGCGGGAGAAGGCCTGGTTGATGGTCAGGATGGTGCCGTCGGCCTGCATGACCAGCATGCCCTCGCCGCTGTGCTCGTAGACGAGCAGGGCCAGCTGCATCGCCTCCTCGGACTGCCTGCGCTCCGTGATGTCCTCGTGGGTGCCGATGAGGCGCTGGGGCCGCGCCTGCGCGTCCCGGCGCACGGCGATGCCGCAGGCGCGGATCCAGCGCCAGTTCCCGTCCCGGCCCTGCATGCGGAACTCGACCGCGTATTCCTGGGCGCGGTCGGCGAGGTAGTCCTCCAGCGCGGCGTTCACGGCCGGCGCATCCTCGGGATGCAGCAGCCTGCGCCATTCGTCGACGTGCGGCGCGATTTCGTCCGGCGCATAGCCGAGCATGGCTTTCCAGCGCGTGGAGAAATAGGCGGTGCCGGTCGTGAGGTCCCAATCCCAGACGCCGCCGCCCGCGCCCTCGAGGGCGTATTTCCAGCGGAACTCGCTTTCCTCCAGCGACGCGCGGGCCTGGGACCGCTGGCGCAGGCTCGTCAGCAGGATGTGGCAGACCAGCACCATCAGGGCCGAGACGGCAGCGCCGCCCGCGAGGTAGGTGTCGCGCTCGTGCAGGTAGGCATCCCGCAGCGCCTGGCTCGACTGGCCCATCCCGACCGCCAGCCGGTACTCCGCGATCGGGCGCAGCACGAACTGGCGCTGCACGCCGTCGATGCGGGACGGCCGCTCCATGTGGTCCGACTCCGGCACCGCGTCCGCCATGGCGGAGAGCATCCGGGGCACGTCGGGCAGCGCGAGGTCGAGCCCCTGGGCGGGCGTCGGGGAGCGGGCCAGCAGCGCGCCGGTGTCGCGCGCCACCACCAACGCGCCGTCCGGGCCGAGGTCGAGGACGTGCGAGAAGCGGGTGAAGTACTCCGGCGACACGGACAGCACGATCACGCCGTTGAAATGGTTGTCCGCGTCGGACAGGCGCCGGGTGAACTGGATGGACCAGCGACCCGATACGCGGCCGAGCACCGGCCGGCTGATGAACAACGCATCGCGGGTGCCGGCCTGGCGGTGCACCTGGAAATGCTCCCGGTCGCTCAAATCGACGCCGGCCGCGGCGTCGCTGCTGCTGGAGAAGGCGAGCCGGCCATGGGCATCGATGACGGCCACCTGGAACGCCACGCTCTTGTCGAGGTATTCGAGCCGGTGCTGCACCTGCCGGGTGAAGCGCTGCAGGCCGCCGTCGTCCAGGTGGTCCCGCAGGTTGAGCAGGGTTAGGTCGATGGCGCGGATGGAGGAGCGGACCTCCTCTGCGTAGATGCGCAGCAGGCTGCGGGTCTCCTGCAGGTTCTCCTTGCGCAGCTGCCGTGAACCGGAATGAATCTCATGGCCTATACCGATCCAGAGCATCAGGAGCAGGACCGCGAGCAGCAGTCCGATCTGGTGTTCCGGCGAGCGTTTCAGCTTGTGCAGAGCAGTCGTGCACGCACGCGACATCGCGTTGCCGGATCGATCCGGCAACCAGGCTTTTCCATCCATCCTTCCCCCCTGACGATCCCGGTCGCCCGCTGCGGCGTCCGCGCCGGCGCCATTTTTAGACGTAGATTGTCAGGGTATAGCTTCCTCAGCAACCGTTCATTCAGCCCTGGGGATCCTGCGATGCGTCGACCTGCTCGACCGCCACCTGCATCCGCTGCACCTTGACCGACTGCGGGCCGTAGTCGGAGATGAATGCCACGTCGGCTGCGTCGCGGCCGTAGGCCACCACGATGCGGCCGCCCCGCGGTTCGGACTGTGTGGCGTCGAAGGTGTACCAACGGCCGCCGACGAAGGCTTCGAACCAGGCGTGCATGTCCATCGGGTCGAGCCGGTGCAGGTAGCCGACCACCATGCGCGCCGGGATCTTGAGCGCGCGGCACAGCGCGATGCCCACGTGCGAGAAGTCGCGGCAGACGCCCGCCCCGTGGCCCAGGGTGTCGAGCGCGTCGGTCGTGGCCTGGCTGACCCCGTAGCGGTACTCCAGATGCTCGTGGATCCAGGCGCGGATCGCCTCGGCTTGGCCGTAGCCCGGCATGCGGTCGCGGACGATTTCCTGCGCCTGCTCGCCCATGCGGTCGGACGGGCAGTAGCGGCTCGGCAGCAGGTAGTGCAGCACGTCGTCGGGCAGCTCGGCCACCGGCGTGTGCGGTGCGTCCGGCGCGACCGCGATCTGCTCCTCGGCCTGCAGCACCATCTCCAGCTCGATCCGCATCGTGCCCTGCGGGATGGTGAAGCGCTGGCAGAGGTTGCCGTAGGCGTCCACGTATTCGGTGGTCGGCACCCAGGGCGCGAGTTCGTAGCGCTCGCTGACCATCCACTGGGCGCGGCCGCTGCGCGGGCGCAGCACGGCGACGACCGGGCTGTCGGCCGCCGCTTCGATGGTCATGGAGCAGGTGGCTCGCAGGCGCATGGTCAGTCCGCCCGCTGGAGTTGCGACAGGTCCACGTCGCCGTGCTGGCTGGAGAAGCGCGGACCGCCGCCCCCGCCGCCCGACTGCTGCTGCGACACGCCGCCGATGCGATGGTCGCCGGTGTCGTAGACCGCCACGCGGCCGTCCTGCTCCACCGCGAGCCGCCGGCGGTCGGGGAAGACCGCGTAGCGGGTGCCGTCCTGGCCGCCGCTGGTCGCGGGCCGGCCCAGGTCGCCTGGCCACCAGGCGTCGCCGCCGTCCATCGGCGGCAGGGGGTCCATCGGCTTCATCGGTTCCACGGTCGTTCTCCACAGGGCGCTCCCCGGTGCGGGGTCGGCAGGGCGGGAAGTGTGGAGGGCGCGCCGGGGGAGGCGTGTGGGCCGGATGCCCGTTCGCCTGACGGCGCCCGGCGCAGTCGCGTCGGCGGGCGCCGGCGCCGGCAGCCGGCCCGCGCGATCCCGCCGGCCGGGACTCAGAGCCCGCTGGGGCAGGCCTCGGGCGTTTCCGCGGGGCCTCCGGCGCCCGGGACGGGGGGCAGCGGCTCCAGCGCGCGGGTGGCGTCGAGGTGCACCACCGCGTCGAACTGCTGCGGCAGCCGGGCATGGAAATAGTGGCTCCGCCGTTCGGTGCGCGGCGCGTAGACCACGCCGATGGCGCGCTGCAGCAGCGGCGCGCGCAGCGCCTCCTCCATCGCCGGTTCGTCGCGCAGCACCAGCAGGAAGCGCTCGGTCCCGACGCGGTGGAACAGGTCCTCGACGCTGCCCGGCAGGCCGGGCCGGACGGTTTCCGTCCGGCCGGGTCCGTCCCAGGCCGAGGCGGCGGTCACGCTGCCGCCCCAGGTGGTGAAGCCCACCCGCACCGCGCGCCGGCCGATGCGCTCGCGCAGCAGCTGGCCGACGTTCCACTCGCCGAGGTCGCCCAACTCGGTGGCGCTGGCGTCACCCAGATGCGTGTTATGCGCCCAGACGGCGATGCGCGGCGGCGCGCCGCGCAGCAGCCCCAGGTGGGTGTCCAGCGCTTCGAGCGTCTCGACCATGTGCTCGTCGCGCAGGTTCCAGGAGACGATGCGGCCGCGGAACATGGCGCGGTGGTAGCGCTCGGCGTTGCGCACCAGGCGGGCATTCTGCGCCGCATGGAAGCGCGCCTCGGGCTCCGGATCGCCCGCGCTCCCGTCCGCGCCGCCGCTGGAGCCGGCGTTCCGGGCCAGCTCCAGCAGCTGCGCCACCACCGCGTCCTCGCAAGCCTGCCCCATGTCGCGGCTGGCGGCGTGGCCGTAGGCCAGGCCGTCCTCGCCGAAGCGGTCGAAGCAGGCGTAGCGCTCGCGGGCGCGCAGGGCGGCCGCGGGGTCGGTCCGGTCCAGGTAGCGCAGCACCTCGGCGATCGAGCTGAACAGGCTGTAGAGGTCCATGCCGTAGAAGCCCACCCGCGCCTCGGGCGGCAGGCCCGCGTTGTGCGTCCGCAGCCACTCGACGAAGTCGCGGACCACGGTGTTGCGCCACATCCAGGCCGGGAATCGGGCGAAGCCGCCCAGCGCGGCCGTGGCGTCGGCGTCGCCCGGCAGGCCGCGCACGTAGCGGTCGACCCGGTAGGCGTCCGGCCAGTCGCCCTCCACCGCCACCGCGGCGTAGCCGTGCTCGACGATCAGCCGCTGCGTGATGCGCACCCGCTCGGCGTAGAAGTCGTGGGTGCCGTACGAGGCTTCGCCCAGCAGCGCCAGCCGCGCCTCGCCCAGCATCGCGACCAGCGGGTCGTAGTCGTCCGCCGCGCCGGTCAGCGGCCGGGCGTGGCGGCGCAGCAGCGCCAGCAGGTCGTCGGGACCGTGCCCGGGCCGGTGCAAGGCATCGGCGCCGGACCGGCTCACGACCAGGCCCTCGACCAGCGGTGGCGGGCGGCCGGGGACCGGGCGCCGCCGGTCGCCGCGGCGCCCTGCGGGCCCACGGCGTTCGGCGCGGACGCGCCGGCCGCGTCGCGCGGACCATCCGCGCGGCCCGCGACCGCGGCCTGCGCGCGCGCCGAGGCCAGGGCCTGCCAGACCTCGCGGTCGGTCAGCTGCGCGAAGTCCTCGTACCAGAGGCCGACTGCCCGCAGCGCGTGCGGCGCCAGGGCGCAGACCACCGCGTCGGCCAGGGGGCGCAACGCCGCGCAGGCGGCCGCGTCGCCGACCGGCACCGCCGCCACCGCATGCGCCGCGCCGGCCTGGCGCGCCGCCTGCAGCGCGGCCTGCATCGTGGCGCCGGTGGCGAGCCCGTCGTCGACCAGGATCGCGGTCCGGCCGGCCAGGTCCAGCGGCGGCAGTCCGTTGCGGTAGAGCTGGGCGCGGCGCTCCAGCTCCGCCTCCTCGCGCGCGACCACACCCGCCACGTCGGCGGCCGGGATGCCGTGCGCCGGGGCGTCGAGGCGCATCACCCGCACCCCGCCCGGGCCGATGGCGCCCATCGCGCACTCGGGCCGGCCCGGGATGCCGAGCTTGCGCACCGCCAGCACGTCGAGCGGCAGGCGCAGTGCGCGCGCGATCTCCGCCGCCACCGGGACGCCGCCGCGCGGCAGCGCCAGCACCAGCGCGTCGGATCGGTCGCGGTAAGCGGCGAGCAGCGGGACGAGGCGCTGGCCGGCCTCCTGGCGGTTGCGGAATCGCATGGCGTGGCTCCTGGGTGGTGGCGGCCGTGGGGCACGGGCACGGCTGCGGCCGGAATCCGGAATTCCCTGCGGCAGGAATCTCCTGACGCACTGTGGGGAAGGTCGGAGCCGACGCGGTAACAAATCCTCCGGCGGGCCGCGCGGACTGCGGGACCCGCCAGGGATAGGGCAATTCGCGTGCCGCGCCTGCCGTGCGCCGGGTGCGCCAAGGCGGTGCACGCCCGGACCGTGCGCGCCGTCCGTCCCATGCCCCGACAGGGCGATGGCTGACATGCGCCCGCCCAGGCATCCGACGCGGGAGGGGAGGACGCGTGGCGACATTACGTGAAACGCCGTGCAGCACGCACGGCCCGGAAGTCCGCGCGCACCGTGCGGGCCCTCCGCCCGCCGATACCGCAAACGCCCCAGGCTCCGCCCCGATGTCCCTCCGTACCCCCTCCGCGGCCGCACGCACCCGCCGCATCCAGAAGACACTCCGCAGCCTCTTCGGCCTGGAACAGCTGCGCGACGGCCAGCGCACCATCATCGACCGCGTGCTCGACGGCCGCCCCACGCTGGCCGTCATGCCCACCGGCGCCGGCAAGTCGCTGTGCTACCAGCTGCCGGCGCTGCTGCTCGAAGGCCGCACGGTGGTGGTCTCGCCGCTGATCGCCCTGATGAAGGACCAGTGCGAGCGGCTGCGCGAGCGCGGCATCGCGGCGGTCCAGCTCAACAGCGCGGTCGATCCAGCCGAACTGCGCGCCGCCGAGGCCGCCATCGTCGACGGATCGGCCCGCATCGTGCTGACCACGCCCGAGCGGCTGGCCGACGGCGCCTTCATGGCGCTGCTGCAGCAGGGCACCACCAGCCTGCTGGCCATCGACGAGGCGCACTGCATCTCGCAGTGGGGCCACGACTTCCGGCCGGCCTACCTGGAGATCGCCCACGCGCTGCGCACCCTCGGGCATCCGACGGTGCTGGCCCTGACCGCCACCGCCACCGACGAGGTGGCCGAGGACATCCGCCACCAGCTGGGCATCCCGCGCGACGGCACGGTGCACACCGGCGCCTACCGCCCCAACCTCGACTACCGGGTCGAGCACCTGGCGCGCGAGGACGAGAAGCTCGCCCGCACCGTCGCCCTGGTGCGCGAGTCGCAAGGCTCCGGGCTGGTCTACGCCGCCACCGTCAAGGCGGCCGAGGCGGTGTACGAGAAGCTGGCCGCCGCCGGCGAGTCCGTCGCCCGCTACCACGGCAAGATGAAGTCCGCCGAACGCCATGCGGTGCAGGAGTCCTTCATGGCCGGCGCTACCCGGGTGGTGGTCGCGACCAATGCCTTCGGCCTGGGCATCGACAAGGCCGACATCCGCTTCGTGCTGCATTACCAGATGCCCGCGGGCCTGGACGCGTACTACCAGGAGTCCGGCCGCGCCGGCCGCGACGGGGCGCCGGCGGTCTGCACCCTGCTCTTCCTGCGCAGCGACAAGGCGGTGCAGCAGTTCTTCATGGCCGGCCGCTACCCGACGCTCGACGACCTGCAGGCGATCTACGGCGCGCTGCTGCAGCGGCCGCCCGCGGACCAGGAGGGCTGGACGCTCGACGGCCTGCAGTCCGAGCTCGACCGTCCCCGCACCAAGCTGCAGGTGGGGGTGAGCCTGCTGCGCCGCCAGCGCATCGCCGCGCAGGACCGTCACGGCATCCTCTCGCTCAAGCAGCGCGAGATCGACGCCGCCACCCTCGACGCGCTGATGCAGGCCTACCGCCACAAACGCGAGCAGGACGCGGCCATGCTGGAGCACATGGTGGACTACGCCCAGTCGGGCCAATGCCGCTGGCAGATGCTGCTGCGCCATTTCGACAACAGCGACGCCGAGCCCTGCGGCCACTGCGACAACTGCCGGCGGATCGCCGCGCTCCGCGCCGAGCAGGCCGAACGCGACGGCCGCACCGTCCACCCGGTGCCCGCCCTGGCCACCCGTGCGGCCCAACCGTCCGGGCGCCGCCGCAAGGCGGACGGCAGCCATGCGCCGGCCGCGCGCGGCCGCAAGCGTTCGGCGGGCGCCCGGGCGTCGGCCGCGGCGCTCGCCGCCGCGCTCGCGGTGGCGCCCATCGCCACGGTGCATGCCGGCGAGACGCCGCCGGCCACGGTCGCCGCCCCGGCGCCGGATGCCGCCGCCGCGACGGCCGGCGCCCTGGAGGCCGCAGCCGCCACGGGCGCGAGGCTCGCGCAGGTCCGGCCCTTCATGCCCGGCGAGGCGGTCGAGGTGCGGCGCTACGGCCAGGGCACGGTGGCATCGGTGGATGCGCTCTCGGTCGCCGTGGCTTTCCCGGACGGCAGCCGACGCAGCTTCCAGCCCGATTTCGTGAAGCGCGTCCTGCCCGTCGACGGGAGCGGGGCGCCCGCGGCCGCGCCCGATGCGCTGCTCCAGGCGCAGGACCGCACGCTGCGCGATGCGACGCTGGCCCGGATGCACGCGGTCATCGCGCCGGCCGGCCACCAGGCGCCGCTGCCCGCATGACCCCGGCGGGCCGCGGGCCGGCGATCGCCGATCCACCGGCGGCCTGGGCGGGCATCGATTTCGCGCGGCCGTCCGAGGAGGTGGCGCGCGCCCTGCTCGGCGTCACCGTGCTGGTCGACGGGGCGGGCGGCCGTATCGTCGAGACCGAGGCCTACGACCAGGACGACCCGGCTTCGCACACCTTCGGCGGTCCGACGCCGCGCAACGCCTCGATGTTCGGTCCGTCCGGCCGCGCCTACGTGTACCGCTCCTACGGCATCCACTGGTGCCTGAACTTCGTCTGCCGGCCGCCGGGGCACGGCGCCGGGGTGCTGATCCGTGCGCTGGAGCCGACGCACGGCCTGGACCGGATGCGCGCGCGGCGCGGACTGGACGACGCGCGCCTGCTGTGCGCCGGCCCCGGGCGCGTCGGGCAGGCGCTGGGGCTCGACCGGAGCTTCGACGGACTGGCCCTCGACGCGCCGCCCTTCCGCCTGGTCGCCGCCCCGCCGGGCGAAGCGCCCGCGGTGCCGCTGTCGGGCCCGCGCATCGGCATCTCGAAGGCGGTGGAGCGGCCCTGGCGCTTCGGGCTGGCCGGCTCGGCCTTCCTGAGCCGGCCGTTCCGCCTGCCGTCCCCGGCGGACCCGCGCCGGCCCTAGGTTGAATCGACATTCAGCCTGTAGTCTTCAAGGGATGAGCGATCGAGCATCCCCGTCCCGACCCAGCCGTTATGAACTCAGCCACGCACAGTGGGCGCGCATCGAGCAGTTGCTGCCGAGTAAGACCGGTGACCCAGGCCGCACGGCGGCAGACAACCGAATGTTCGTCAACGCGGTTCTGTGGGTGCTGCGCTCAGGCGCGCGCTGGAGCGATCTGCCCCCACGCTACGGCGCTTACAAGAGCGTGCACAAGCGCTTCACCCGCTGGGCTGGCAAAGATGTTTGGCAGCGCGTGTTCGACACGCTCAGCCGCGATCGGGACAACGAGTACGTGTTGATCGACAGCTCCATCGTTCGGGCTCACGCGCAGGCGGCCACTGGAAAAGGGGGGCGTCGGATTCGGCTCTGGGGCGCTCCCGAGGAGGTTTGAGCACGAAGATCCATCTGGCTGTCGACGCCCTGGGGCGCCCGATACGCGTGCTGCTCACGGGTGGGCAGCGCAACGACATCACTCAAGCCCAGGCGCTCCTCGCGGGACTCGCACCGCGCCATGTGCTGGCCGACAAGGGCTATGACAGCCGTGCTCTGGTCGAAGCGATCGAGGCCCAGGGGGCCGAGGCGGTCATCCCGCCGCGCAGTTGCCAGCAGCCGCGCGTCTACGACAAGGCCAAGTATTGCCTGCGCAACCGCGTCGAGCGGTGCTTCGCCAAGCTCAAGCAGTGGCGCCGCATCGCCACGCGCTACGACCGCAAGCCCGCCAACTTCCTCTCGGGCATCTTGATCGCGTCTATCCTCATCTGGCTGAATGTCGATTCAGCCTAGGGCGCGGCGCGCCGGCGCGCCGGTCGCTAGCGCGCGCCGACCGCGCCGGCGAGCGCGTCGCGCAGCGCGCCGGCCATGTTCAGGTCCTTGACCAGCCCCAGGCCGTTGCTGGTGGCGTTGATCACGGTCCGGTTCTCGATGCGCTGGTCGTTCAGCGTGTTCTGGATGAAGGTCCCCGGCCGGCCGGCGCCGAGGGCGTGCGGGTCGAAGCCGTTGCCGGGGCCGTTCTGCACCAGGTTGAGCTGGCCGACCTGGCGGCCGATGGCCTGCGCCTGCTCGGGCGAGACGCGGCCCAGGTCGTTGACCTGGAACGAGGTGGTGGCCACCAGCGCGCCGTTGATGCGCACCAGGCGCTCGATGCCGAAGGACACCGTCAGGCCGCCCAGGTCGAAGCCGCCGCGCAGCCGGTCGAGCGCCGCGTCGCCGACGGTGATCCATTCCTCGCCGTCGCCGCCGCGGTCCGGGGCGCCGGGGCCGGCGGCCGCCTCCGCCTCCACCGCGTCCGGCGCCCGGTCGGCCGCACGCGCCGGCGCCGCCGCGAGCATCAGGGCGCCGACCAGCAGGACCGCCGCGGCGAGCCAACGGCTCCGGGGCGCGGACCACCAGGCGGCGAAGGCGCGCAGCCGGCGCATCAGAAATCCCCCGGGCCGAACTTCGGCAGCGCGATGTGGGCCAGGCCGTCGGCGGCCAGCCCGGCGGCCAGCGGCCCGCGCGGCGCCACCCGCCAGTCCTCGGGCCGGTCGAAGCGGGCGAGGTCCATGCGGTTGTGGATCACGAACAGCAGGCGGTTCTTCCAGAAGCCCTCGAAGATGTGGCGCGGCATCGCCCGGGTGCCCTGGGCCGGGTCGCCGACCAGCACCCGGTCGTCGCGCAGGCCCTTGACCACCACGAAATGGTGGTAGCCGTTCTCGACGATCAGCGCGATGGCCGGCACCCGCGCCTCGGCGAGCTTGTCGAGCGGCTGCGCGAACCCGTCGGCCTCCAGGCCGCGGGACGCGAGGAAGCGCTTCATATCCAGCAGCGAGAAGCCTTCGCGCCGGATCTTCTGCTGGTCGCCGTGCAGGTACATCTGCTCGAACACCGCCTGCTCGGTCACCGGCATGCCGTAGTGGTGGGTCAGCAGCGTGGCGATGGCGGCCGAGCCGCAGCTGAAGTCGTATTGCTGGATCAGGGTGCCGGCCCGGCGCGCCTGCTGCATGCTGGTCACCGCGATCGCGTAGTCGGCGCCGGCGAGGTTGCGGAGCATGTCGGCCGCGCGGGCCGGCCGCGGGAGCGCGGCCGCCGCGAGCAGCAGCGCCAGCAGCGCGGCCGCGGGCCGCGCGGGGCCGCGCGCGCGGGGCCGCTGGCGCGGGCGGCCGGCGCGCAGCAGGCGGTGCATGCGGTCGATCAGGGGGGGGCGCGGCATGGCGTTCACGGCCTCGGGCGTCACTGCATGTGCAGGTTGAGGATGGTCGCGTTCTGGATGAGCACGTTGGCGCCGGAGTTCTGGATCACGATCGGCAGGCCGCTCGCGCCCGAGAAGGATCCGCCGGCGATGCTGTTGGCGCCGGTGCTCACGTTGTGCGCGACGTTGTCGGCGGTCACGCCGCTGAGCTGCATGTCGTTCTTGACCAGGTCGCTGCCGCCGCGCTGTTCGGCGAGCACGCCGGCGTCGGCGGCACGGCCGAACGCGGCCGGCGCGGCCTGCGCGACGGGGGGAGCCGCGGCGATCGCGGCGGCGGCCTCGGCGGGCGCGGGCTCGGCGGCCTGCGCGTGGACGGGCTGCGTCCGGACCAGCAGCAGGACCGGCGTTCCGACGAGCAGCATCGCGAGGGAATGCGTCAGGCGCATGGGGGTCTCCTTCGGTGCGCGGAGGCGCGGGCAACGGTCGGGAAGGGAAGGCAGGGATGCCGGCGGCGGGACGGCGCGGCCGCGGGCGCGGCGCAGGCCCGGAGGCGTTGCGCTGCGGCGCCGCGGTCCGCGCGCCCCGCCGCCGGCGGGGGCGGGGCCGATGGCCCGGATCAGCGGCCGACGGCCAGGTTGGCCTGGACGTTCACGCTCTGCTGCACCAGGCTGGAGAGGCCCGAGTTCTGCGAGATCACCAGGATGCCGGCGGCCGACTGGGCCAGGCTGTTCGCGGTGTTCGACAGGTTGAAGGTGCCGGCGTTGGCATTGTTGGTGCCGCCCGCGCCGCCTGCGCCGCCGGTGCCCGCGCCGCCGGTGCCTGCGCCCGCGGTCTGGGTGCCGCCTGCGCCGCCCGCGCCGCCGGTGCCGGTGCCGCCCGCGGCGCCCGAACCGCCCGCGCCCGCGGTCGCGGTGCCGCCGCTGGCGCTGCCGCCGGTGCCGCTGCCGCCGGCCGCGCCGCTCGCGCCGGATGCGCCGCTGCCGGAGGCGGTCTGTGCCGAGCCGCTTCCGCCGCCCGCGCCGCCGGCCGCGCCGGCCGCGCCGTTGCCGGCGGTGCTGGTGCCGCTGCCGCCGGCCGCGCCCGCGCCGGCCGCGCCGCTGGTGGCGGTGCCGCCTGCGCCGCCCGCGCCGCTCGATGCCGCGGTGGCGGTCCCGGCGGAGCCGCTGGTGGAAGCGCCGCCGGCCGCGCCGTTGCCGGCGGTGCTGGTGGCCCCGGCGCCTGCGCCGCCGGCCGCGCCGGATGCGCCCGCGCCGCCTGCGCCGCCCGCGCCGGCGGTGGTGGTGCCGCCGGTGCCGGTGCCGTTGCCGGCGGTGGTGGACCCGCCGGTGCCGGACGTGGCGCCCGGGGTCCCGGAGGTGCCGGTGCCGCTGGCCGGAGTGTTGGCCGCGCTGGTGGAGCCGCCGCCGGCGCCGCTGCTGGCCGTGGTCGTGCCGCCGCCCGCGCCGCCTCCGGCGCCGCCGGCCGCGCCGCTGCCGCCGCTGCCGCCGGAGGCGCCTGCGCCGCCCGCCACCGGGCCGGACACGCCGCCGAAGCCGCCGGCGCCGGCGGTCGCGCCGCCGGAAGCGCCGCCGGTCGGGCTGCCGGTGCTGCCGCTGTTGCCGCCGTTCGCGCCCTGCGCGTAGCCGGTGCCGCCGCCGTAACCGCCCGATCCGCCGGCGCCCGTGGCACCCGCGCCGCCGGCGCCGCCGAAGCCGCCCGATCCGCCGGCGCCCGCGAATCCGCTGGAGGCCGAGCCGCTGTTGCCGCCGGAGCCGCCGGAGCCGCCCGAGCCGCCCGAGCCGCCGGTGGAGGCGCCGGCGGTCACGCTGCCGTTGGTGGACGAGCCGCCCATGCCACCGCCCGCGCCCGCGCCGCCCGCGCCGGTGGCGCCCGAGCCGCCGGAGCCGCTGGCCACCCCGCCGTTGCCGACCGCGCCGTTGCCCACGCCGCCGGCCGCACCCGCGGCCGAGCCGTTGTTGGTGGCGTAGTTGCCGATGTTGCTGATCTGGTTGCCGCTGACCGTGCCGTTGAGGTTGCTGGTGGCGGTGGCGGTGGAGACGTTGAAGGCGTTCGAGAAGGAGGCGGTGGCGCCGTTGTTGGCGCTGGCCGAGCGCGCGGCGCTGGCGGTGGCCGAGCCGGAGTCGCGGTTGGTGCTGCGGTCGGCGTTGTCGCTGTTGTTCGTGTTGTTGGTGTTGTCCGTCGTGACGCTGCGGTCGCTGTTGTCCAGCGTGGCCGAGGCGTTGGCGCTGGCGGAGGCACCGCCGCCCGACTGGTTGGTCGTGGTGGAGGTGCTGGGCGTCGTGGATTGGGCGAACGCGGCACCGCTGATGCCGAAGGCGAGTGCGATGGCCGAAGCCAGCATGGTCTTGCGCATGAAATCCTCCTGAATGGATGGGAAAGAGGCGGGAAGGAAGGTTTCGGCTGCCTTCGTGCCAGCCGAGCCGGCCCCTCCGCAAAATCGATGCCATTGATGAATAAAGACTGAAAGAGTGGACGTGCGTCCCTCTGTAGGAGGGATTTCCGTGCAGCTTGCAGGACAGCGCCCACGCCGTGGATGGATTACCAGGCAGGCGCGTGCGTCACATTTACTGGACACCACGGGCGATTTCCCCGCGTAACGGCGGTCGGGCAGAGGAAACAGATGTGCGGAAGTAATAGGAAACCCTGTGCCGCGCGCTGTCACTCTTGCGTGACAACGACTTGCCGAATGAGCGCGCGGATCCTGGCAGGCGCGGGAAACGCCTTGCGGAAAATTCTTCCGGACCGTGTAAGGGCCGAATGTCACATGCATGCGACAGTGACGCGATAAATCGAGACAGGCGCCACAACGGAGGCCGCCGCGATGCGGGGGAGAATTGCGCGTTACTGCCGCGCCTCGCCACCATTTTTGAAAAACACATATGGAAATGAATTCGCACAGCATGAAAATGGCGGAACGCGTTCAATTCGGCGAAACGACGCGCGCGTGTAGGAATAATCCGCGCCAAACCGTGAAATCAGGGTATCCACCGATCCGGTACGGGCGACGGACGCGAATCTGACGGCAGAATGAATGCCGCCGCGCATCCGCGGCCAGGTCCGGGGATCCAGTCGGCGCAGAACGACGGGACCGGATGGAGGAAAGCCGCCGCGGCCGGGAAACCGGCGCGCGGCACGCGCGTCCCGTGGACGGGAGGGAGGAAAAGCAGATGCTTCGCAAAGCTTCGCCATGGCCTGCGTGCCTGGCCTTGATGGCCTGGGCCGGTCCGGTCGCGGCCCAGCAGGCGGCCGCGCCCGGCGCGCCGGCCGACGTCCCGCTGGAGGCACTGCGGCAGCAGGTGGCCGACCAGATGCGGCAGCTCGACGCCTTGAAGCGCATGCTGTCCGAGCAGGAATCGCGCTACCGCGAACTGCGGCGCGCCGTGGGGATCGACACCCTGGCGTCCCAGCGCGGCGGCGCGGCGGCGGCCGCCGGCGACGGCGGGGCGGCCGCCGCGGCGATCCCGACCCAGGCCGGGCCGCCGCTGGCGCCGCAGGTGGCCCAGGGCGCGCAGGGCGGCGACGGCCCGCGCGCGGTGCGCGTCGCGCCCGCCGCCGGGACGGCACCGGCCGCGGCCCAGGCCCAGGCCCAGGCCGCGGCGCAGCAGGAGCAGCCCCTGCAGTCGCAGGCGGTGGCGCCGCTCTTCGAGCAGCCGGGCATCCTCACGCCGCGGGGCAAGATGACCTTCGAGCCCTCGTTCCAGTACGGCTACTCGTCCAACAACCGGGTCGCCCTGGTGGGCTACACCGTGATCCCGGCGCTGCTGATCGGCCTGGTGGACGTGCGCGAGGTCAAGCGCAACACCCTGACCGGCGCGGTGGCCTTCCGCTACGGGCTGACCAACCGCTTCGAGGTGGAGGCCAAGCTGCCCTACGTCTACCGGTCGGACGCGACCATCAGCCGCGAGATCTTCACCGGCACCGCCAACGAGAACGCCTTCTCCACCAGCGGCAAGTCGGTCGGCGACATCGAAGCGACGGCGCGCTACCAGCTCAACGACGGCAGCGGTGGCAAGCCCTACATGGTCGGGTCGCTGCGGGTGAAGTCCCGCACCGGCAAGGACCCGTTCGAGGTGGTCACCGACTGCGTGACCCGCTGCGTCGGCAATGCCACCGGCACCGGCCTGCCGACCGAGCTGCCGACCGGCTCGGGCTTCTATTCGCTGCAGCCCGGCCTGACCTGGCTGCTGGCCTCGGACCCGGCGGTGTTCTTCGGCAGCTTCAGCTACACCTACAACGTCAAGCGCACCGACGTCAGCCGGCGGGTGCTCGGCGGCGAGAGCGAGTACATCGGCACGGTGGCGCCCGGCGGCATCTTCGGGGTCAACTTCGGCATGGGCCTCGCGATCAACGAGAAGTCCTCCTTCAGCATCGGGATCGACCTCAACTCCCTCGGCCCGACCAAGCAGAACGGGGTGCGGGTGCCGAGCTCGGTGCGCACCCAGCTGGCGACGCTGCTGCTCGGCTACTCCTACCGCTACGACAGCAAGACCTCGTTCAGCGTCTCGGTGGGCGCCGGCCTGACCCGCGACACGCCCGACCTGACGCTCAACGTCCGGGTGCCGATCTCCATCCTCTGACCGTCCCGCTGCGCGCGAAAGGGCCTCCCCGATCCATGTGGTTGCGAAAGATCCTGTACATCGCGGTCGGCTCCGGCGGCTCCGCCTCGCCGCTGCCCGCGCGGCTCGCCACCGAGGGCTGGACGGTGGTGCACGCGGACGGCCTGGCGGCCGCGCAGCGGCTGCTGGCCCAGGGCCGCTTCCCGGCCTGCATGCTGGAGGTGGCGCCGGGCGCCGCCGCCTCCGAGGCGCTGTGCGAAGGCATCGAGGACTGCCTGCAGGCCGCCGGCGGGGCCGAGTGGGTGGGCCTGCTGCCGCCGGGCATGGCCGAGGTGCCGGCGCTGCGCGAGCTGGTGCTGGGCTACTTCTTCGACCACCACACCCATCCGGCCGACCTGCGCTACCTGGTGCAGACGCTGGGCCACGCCTACGGGCGGGCGATGCTGCGGGCGCAGTCCGGCGGCGCCGCGCCCGATGCGCGCCAGCTCGGCCTGGTCGGCGCCAGCCCGGCGATGCACGGCCTGCGCCGGCACATCCGCAAGGTGGGCGCGACCATGGCGCCGGTGCTGATCGGCGGCGAGAGCGGCAGCGGCAAGGAGCTGGCCGCGCGCGGGGTGCACCAGTGCTCGCCCTGCGCGGCCGGGCCCTTCGTCGCCGTCAATTGCGGCGCCATCGCGCCCACCCTGATCCACGCCGAGCTGTTCGGCTACGAGAAGGGCGCCTTCACCGGCGCCGCCGCCGCGCGGCGCGGGCTGATCGAGTCGGCCAACGGCGGCACGCTCTTCCTCGACGAAATCGCCGAGCTGCCGCTCGAGCTGCAGACCAGCCTGCTGCGCTTCCTGGAGGAGAAGACCATCAACCGCGTCGGCGCGCCGCGCAGCATCCCGGTGGACGTCCGGGTGGTGGCGGCCTCGCACGTGGACCTGGAGGACGCGGTGGCCCGCCGGGCCTTCCGCGAGGACCTGTTCTACCGGCTCAACGTGCTGTCGCTGCGGGTGCCGCCGCTGCGCGAGCGCCAGAGCGACGTGCCGGTGCTGGCGCAGCATTTCTTCCGGCTGTGCACCGAGGGCCGGCGCAGCCGGGCGCAGGGCTTCAGCCGCCAGGCGATGGCCGCGATGGCCGCGCATGCCTGGCCGGGCAACGTGCGCGAGCTGTTCAACCGGGTGCAGCGGGCGGTGGTGATGTCCGAGCGCCGGCGCATCGCGCCGGCGGACCTGGGGCTGCCGGGCGCGGGCGAGGGGGCCGCGACGGCCGCGCCGCACGGCCGGCGGCGCAGCGACAGCCTCGCGAGCACCGGGCTGGACACCGCGCGCACCGCGGCCGAACGCGACGCGATCCAGGTCAGCCTCAACCGCGCGGGCCGCAACATCACCCACGCCGCGCGCGACCTGGGCATCTCGCGGATGACGCTCTACCGGCTGATGGAGAAGCACGGCTTCCAGCTGGGCAGCGAGGCGCACTGAGCCGGCGGCGCGGCGCGCTTGGAGCGGGAACCGGGACGGACGGACGGCCGGTAACCGCCCGGACCGGCGGCGCGCGCGACGAGCGAATCGCGCGGACCGCGGCTGTCCACCTCTGCCTACAGGCCGGGCGCGCCCCGTGCCCTACAACGCGGGACGGGGCGGCCGCAAAGGATCCGGACGGCTCCCCGATCCATCCCCACCCGAGAGCCGCCCCATGACCACACCCCTCGCCATCCGCCCCGTTCCCTACGATCCGCGCTACGAGACGCCCGAGAAGGACGAAGCCGAAACCCAGGCCGAGCTGGCCGAGGTGCTGCTCGGCATGTCGAAGACGATGCACGAGCACACCGGCGAGGCCCTGCGCAGCGTGCACGCCAAGAGCCACGGGCTGCTGCGCGGCGAGCTGGAGGTGCTCGACGGGCTGCCGCAGGAGCTACGCCAGGGCGTGTTCGCCGCGCCGCGCCGCTACCCGGTGGTGGCCCGGCTCTCGACCCCCGCCGGCGGAGAAGCTCGACGACCGCGTTTCGCTGCCGCGCGCCTTCTCGCTCAAGGTGGTGGGCGTCGAGGGGCCGCGGGTCGCGGGTTCGGAGGGCGACACCACCCAGGACTTCCTGATGATCAACGGCCCGGCCTTCTCCGCCGGCAGCACCAAGGGCTTCCTGCGCAACCTGAAGCTCCTGGAGAAGACCACCGACCGCGCGCCCGGCGCGAAGGAGGTGCTCTCCACCGTGATGCAGGGCGTGAACAAGGCGCTGGAGGCGGTCGGCATCGAGAGCGCCACCGTCAAAACCCTGGGCGGGCATCCCGAGACCCACCCGCTGGGCGAGACCTACTTCACCCAGGTGCCGCTGCTCTACGGCCCCTACATGGCCAAGTTCTCCCTGGCGCCGGTGTCGTCCTCCCTGCAGTTGCTCAAGGACGCGCCGATCGAGACCGAGGACCGCCCGGACGCGCTGCGCGACGCGGTGACCGCCTTCTTCGGCGGCCAGTACGCCGGCGACGCCGAATGGGAGCTGCGGGTGCAGCTGTGCACCGACGTCGAGAAGATGCCGATCGAGCAGCCGGACAAGGAATGGCCCCAGGACGAGAGCCCCTACATCGCGGTGGCGCGGTTGCGCATCCCGCGCCAGCCGGCCTGGGACCCGGAACGGGTCCGGGCGATCGACGAAGGCATGTCCTTCAATCCCTGGCACGCCCTGGCGGCCCACCGGCCGCTGGGCGCGGTGATGCGGGCGCGGCGGGCGGTCTACCCGCTCTCGGTGCAGTTCCGCAGCAGCCACGGCCGTTGCCCGGTGATGGAGCCGCGCGCCGAGGAAGCCGCGGCCGCTGCGCCGCAGCCATGACCGCGGCCTGCGCGACTCGGCGGCAGGTCGCGCCTCAGGCCAGGCCCAGGTCGCGCGGCGCGGCGGCGGGGAACACCTGCTGGACCTGCGCCGGCGACAGGCCGTAGAGCCTCGCGAACAGGCCGCCGAGCACCGACCGGTAGTCGTTGAGCACCGGGTAGTCCCGGTTCTGGAACAGGGCCTGCGGGACGACCGCGACCTGCTCGCCGGCGATGCGGCCGCCGCGCACCGCGCCACCCAGCACCCAGTAGACGCTGCCGTGCCCGTGGTCGGTGCCGCGGCTGCCGTTCTCGCGGAAAGTGCGGCCGAACTCGCTGATCACCACCACCGCCGTGTCCCGCCAGGCCGCGCCCATCCCGTCGGCATAGGCGGCGAGGCCGCGCCCCAGGGCGCCGAGCCGTTCGGCCAGGTAGCCGCGCCCGCCCTGGCCCTGGCCCACGTGGGTGTCCCAGCCGCCCACGTCGACGAAGCCGAGCCGGTAGCGGTCCTGCATCAGCCGGGCCATGCGGCGCGCCTCGCCCTCGAAGCCCTTCGCGCCGATGGCGTCGCGGCTGGCGGCCTGCATCTCGTCCTGCAGCGCGCGGGTGGCGTCGGCGCGCACCGCGAAGCCGTCGCGCACCGATTCGGCCAGCGGCGTGGCGGCGTACATCGCGCTGACCAGGCCGCTCTGGCGGTCGTCCAGCGCCGGCCGGCCGGGCGGGGCGGCGAGCGACAGGTTGGGCACTTCGACGCCGCCGCGCAGCACCAGCGGCACCTGGTCGGTGAAGGCGATGGCGTCGCGCGCCTGCAGGCCGGGGGCGGGGGTGCAGCACCGCCGCCAGCCGGTTCAGGAAGCCCGAGCGGTAGTCGCGGTTGCCGGCGAGCGGCTGGCCGAGCTCGATGCGGTCCTGCGTCTCGAAATGGCTGCGGCTGGTGTCGTCGGTGCCGGCGAAGGGCACGAAGGCGAGTTCGCCGCGCGCGTAGAGCGGCGCCATGCTGTCGGCCAGCGCGGGATGCAGCCCCCATCCGCCCGCCAGCGGCAGGGCGGCGTCCGGGCCGCTGCCGGGCCGCGGCACCGCCAGCTGCGGCCGGGCCTCGTAGTAGAAGTCGCTGCCCACCGGCACCAGCAGGCTCGCCGCGTCGTAGGCGCCGCGCAGGAAGACCACCAGCAGCCGCGCCGGCGCCCGGGGTGCGGCCAGCAGCGTGGCGTGGGTGGCGGCCAGCGGCGCGGCGGCCAGGCCGGCGGCGGCATGGCGGAGGAAATGCCTGCGGTCCATGGGAAGGTCCTTTCGGTGGGCATGCTGCGTTCACGCCGGTGCGGCGGGGCGCGGGGAGGAGCGGCGGCGCGGTCCCCCCGTTGCCTCAACGGTTCATCGCCTCCGGGGATGACAGCAGCAGCGCGTTCCATTCCTGCGGCGAGGTCGCCTGGTCGAGCGCGGCCCGGGTGGCCGGACCGAGCGTGCCCGCGACGGCGTTCCAGTGGAGCGGCCCGGCGAGCTGCGGGAAGGCCGGCTGGCCCGGCCCTTCGGCGCCCTCCGGCTTGAACAGGCCGGCCGGCCCGCCGCCGAGTGCGCGGGCGATCTCGAAGCGCGTCGCCATCTGCCCCGGGCCGGACCAGGCTCCGGCGTCGAGCGGGTAGCCGTCGGGCGTCTGCCGGTTGAAGGGCTGCTGGCCGAGCCGGCCCAGCCAGCCGAGCATCGGCGCGGTGTTGAGCACCACCCGGTCGCCGTAGGCCTGCCGCACCGCCGAGACGACGTAGTGCTGCGGGTCCTTGAACTTGCGGCCCAGCGTCGGCGCGAATTCCGGCGCGTCGAACATCGCCTGCAGCACCGCCGCGATCCGGCCGTCGCTCGCGAGGAAGGCCCGCGCCATGCGGTCGACCAGCGCGGGCGGCGGGTCGTCGGCCGCCATGTGCATCGCGATGCGGCGGCAGACGTGCCGGGCGGTGGCCGGATGGCGGGCGAGGCGGCCGAGCTGCTCCAGGATCTCGTCCCAGCCCCGGCCGCCCGCCAACCGCTGGCCCAGCAGCGCCTTGTCTCCCATGTCGTGGCGCGCCGGATTGAATTCGGTCAGGCCGCGGCGCAGGTAGAGCGGCTGCAGAGCGGGCGCGAGCCGCGGCGGGTCGCCGGCGTTGACGCCCATGCCGGTCAGCACCCGGGCCAGCTCCTGCACGTCCGCCTGGGCGTAGCCGCCGTCCACGCCCAGGGTGTGCAGCTCCATCACCTCGCGGGCGTAGTTCTCGTTGATGCGGCGCGCGGCGTTCTGGGCGTTGTCGAGGTAGAGCACCATCGCCGGATGGGTGGCGCTGGCCACCAGCAGGTCGGCGAAGCGGCCCAGCGCGTGGGGTCGCAGCGCGTCCTCGTAGTCCCCCACCATCGGCCGCAGGTTGGCCTTGTACTGGTGCACGCTGAAGTGGTTGAGCCAGAAGGCGGTCATCTGCTCCTGCAGCGAATGCGGCGAATACAGCGCCCGCAGCAGGAAGCGCGAGGACGCCTCGCGCGCCTGGCGGCTCATCTCCTGCTGGTAGGCCTGCTGGGCCGCCTTCTTGCGCTCGTCGTCGCCGGCGATCGCGTCGGCCTCGCGGCGCTGGCGGTCCAGGGCCTGCACCCGCTCGACCAGCGGCCGGGCGACGATGCTCATCGCGTCGACCTGCGCCTGGGCGGGGGCGGGCAGGGCGGCCGGGCCGGACGGGTGGAGCTGCGCCTGCAGCCAGGCGGCGCGGCCCAGGCGGCCGTAGGCGCGGGCGGCGGCCGGATCGATGCCCCAGGCGACGCGGTCGATCCAGGCCACGTCCTGGGGCGCCAGCGCGGGGATGGCGCCGTTCGGCGGCACCGGGGACGTCGGCGGCGCCGGGCGGCCGGGCGGCGCGGCGCATCCCGCGAGCAGGGGGACGAAGGGCGCGGCGATGCCGCCGCGCAGGAGCTGACGTCGGTCCATGGGGGCGAACTCCGGGGGGCGGCCGGCGCCGCCGTGCGCCTCCGCACGGCCGGGTCGCGCCGGCGCGGAGCGCATGATGAACCTTTTGCCGAGGTCAGGCAGGGGTCAGGCGGCGGCCCGGGCGCGGCGTCCCGGGGACCGTGCGCCGCGCCCGCGGGAGCGCCCGGGTCCCCCCGTCCGCGCCTCCGGGCTCAGAAGCCCAGGTTGTCGCGCGGCTGCACCTCGCCGCACTCCGCCGCCACCCGGCGCACCTCGGCGTGCAGGCGCTTGGACCGCTGGCCGCCCGCGCCGTCGGGGCGCAGCCGGGTCAGGTCGAGGGTGTAGCGGTCGGGCGCATGCACCTGGAGCCGGCCGCTGGAGGACGATTCCGGATCGGTGCAGCGGAAGGCGAGATCCACCTCGCCCGTGCCGACCGACGGCCCGCTGCGCAGCTCCTTGCGCGTGGTGCTGCACAGGCCGTGCGGGCCCTCGGTGTTGATCCGCGTCGCCATCTCCGGCGTCACGCAGATGCGCACCGTGCCCTCGGCCGCGCCCGGGGCCATGCCGCGCCGGGCCAGCCGCGACTCGATCTGGCGGCGCTGCTCCGCGGGCAGGCGTTCGAGCAGCTGCTGCGCCTGGCCGAGGTCGACCCGGCCACTGCTTTCGTCGCCCGGCAGCGGTTGCATTTCCCAGAGGCCCGGGCGGACTTCCTGGGCGAGCGCGGGCAGGCCGGCCAGCAGGGCCAGTGCGCATGCGCCCAGGGCGCGGCGCGCGGCCCGCGGCCAGGCAGGGGGCGTCCGGTCCGCCGCGCCGGCGGCGCGGTAGCCGAGGCGCATGGACGCGTCGGGGTGCGAGGGGAAGATCGGCATGGCGTGCATGGTAGGCGCCGCAGGCAGCGGCCGCCCCGCTGGCGGCGCGTTCCTGCGGCGCCGGACGGGATTTCCTTTTCCCGGATGCAG
Source organism: Xylophilus ampelinus (assembly GCA_036946225.1). GTDB lineage: Bacteria > Pseudomonadota > Gammaproteobacteria > Burkholderiales > Burkholderiaceae_C > JAKOND01. The sequence continues at coordinate 178,059 of JAQIJO010000001.1, read as the reverse complement.
GCAGGAAGTCGCCGGGCAGCGCGGATGCCCCCGGGCAGGCATGGGTCGTCTGTCAATTAGTATCAATTGGATACAATTGAATTCGACTTGTTTCTGTACTGGATGCTTCCTGCGGGAGCTTCTGTGGCAGCGATTTTGCGTATCGGACTGAAGTTTTCCTGCGGATTGCCGACAAGTCCTGAACAACCATTCATACAACCGCTTCCGCCGCCCGTCGCCACCGGTCCTGGGAACGGCCGGTCCGCCCCATCGTTTCAGAGGAAAGTCCTATGCTCAAAAGTTTGACGGTCGCCAAGCGATTGCTCCTGGGTTTCGGTGCCATCGTGGCCCTGGGGGCCGGGATCGCCGGCTACGCGACCATGACCTTGTCCAAGCTGGACGGCGAGATCAACGCGCTCACCGGCGACCGCATGGTGAAGGTGGCGCAGTTCAACGAGCTCAAGTCGAACTTCCAGACCATCGGGCGCTACGCCCGGAACGCCGTCATCAACAACACCGAGGCCGGCGCCGTCGACGAGGAGAAGAAGAAGATCGCCGCGCTGCGCGCGCGCAACGACGAGCTGCTGTCCCAGCTGGAAAAGACCGTGCAGATGCCGCGGGGCCGCGAGCTGCTGCAGACCCTCAACGACACCCGCCGCACCTACAACGCTGCCCTGGACCGCACGATCGACCTGGCCGTCCGGTCGGACCTGGCCGGGGCGAAGGCCGCCCTGTTCGGCGACGTGCGCACCCTGCAGAACACCTTGTTCAAGGCGACCGACGACAGCACCGCCATGCAGCAGGCGGTGGCCGACCGGATCGCCGCCGAGAGCCGGGCGACCGCCCGCTTCGGGGTGGTGCTGATGGCCGCGCTGACCCTGCTGATGGCCGCCATCGGCATCGCGGTGGGCTGGCTGCTGAGCCGCAGCATCCGCCGGGCGCTCGGCGCCGAGCCGGGCGAGCTCAGCGTCGCGGTGGCCCGGGTGGCCGACGGCGACCTGAGCCAGCCGCTCGCGGCGGCCCGCGGCGACGACGCGAGCGTCCTGGCCAACATCGCCCGCATGCAGGCGCGGCTCACCGAGGTGGTCGCCGGCGTGCGCTCCAACTCCGAGAGCGTGGCCACGGCGAGCGCGCAGATCGCGCAGGGCAACAACGACCTGTCGTCTCGCACCGAGCAGCAGGCCTCGGCGCTGCAGGAGACAGCGGCCTCGATGGAGCAGCTCAGCTCGACCGTGCGGCAGAACGCCGACAACGCCCAGCAGGCCAACCAGCTCGCGGGCCAGGCCTCTAGCGTGGCGGTCGAGGGCGGAGAGGTGGTGGGCCAGGTGGTCGAGACGATGAAGGGCATCCACGAGTCCTCGCGGCGCATCGGCGACATCATTGGCACCATCGACGGCATCGCGTTCCAGACGAACATCCTGGCGCTCAATGCGGCGGTGGAGGCGGCGCGCGCGGGCGAGCAGGGGCGGGGCTTCGCGGTGGTGGCGGGCGAGGTGCGCAGCCTCGCGCAGAGGAGCGCGGAGGCGGCCAAGGAGATCAAGGCGCTGATCGGCGACAGCGTGGCTCGGGTGGAGCAGGGCACGGCGCTGGTGGACCGCGCGGGCACGACGATGACGGAGGTGGTGGGGGCGATCCGTCGGGTGACGGACATCGTGGGGGAGATCAGCGCGGCGAGCGCGGAGCAGAGCCAGGGGGTGGCGCAGGTGGGCGAGGCGGTCACGCAGATGGACCAGGCCACGCAGCAGAACGCGGCCCTGGTGGAGGAGTCGGCGGCGGCCGCCGGCAGCCTGCGCACCCAGGCCGAGCAGCTGGTGCAGTCGGTGGCCTTCTTCCGGCTGGCCAGCGGCGCCGGGCAGGGCGCGATCGCCCGCGCCGTGGCGGCCTCCGCCGCGCCCGCGGCCCGTCCGGCTCCGGCCGTTCCGGCGCCGGCGCGCAGCGGCGCGGCCAGGGCCGTCGCGGCGCCGGCGAAGAAGGCGCTGCAGTCCCCCGCGCCCGTCGCGGCGGCGCCGCGCGCTCCGGCGCCTGCGCCTGCGGCCGTCGCCGCGGCGTCCAGGGAAGACGACTGGGAAAGCTTCTGAGCCCGGGCGCCGGGCCGGCGCGTCCCGGACGAAGGAAGAAGGGCCCGGACGGGCCCTTCTTGCGTTGGAGGACACGGGGCCCTGCGGTCCGGAGCGGCGGCGGGGGATGCCGCCGGTGCCGGCCCCGGGGTCTCCCGGGCCGCGCGGCGGCGCCCGGGAGACCGCCCTGCCGGGCGCCGGTCAGGCGCGCTTGGCGGCGGCCTTGCGCGCCGGCGCCTTGCGCGCGGGGGCCGTCTTCGCCGCGGGCGCGGCGGCGGCCGCGGCCCCGGCGGCGCCGGCCGCGGCCTTGCGCGGCGGGAACTTCGAGGCGCGGGGCTCGAACTCGAAGTTCACCTTGCCGGCCGCCTTGTCCCAGACCAGGTAGGCCTTGAACGCGCGGCGCGTCTTGTTCGAGATGAACTTGTCGAGCAGGTCGGTCTTGCCGGTCGCGAGCAGCTTCTGCATCTGCTCGCGCGAGATCGGCTGCTGCAGGATGACCTTGCCGACCTTGAACTGGCTGGTGGGCACCGGCTGCGCGGCGGTGGGCACCGCGCGCTCGCTGACGTAGTTGGTGCCGTGCTCGTAGACCATCCCGTCGTCGGCCGGGGACGGGCCGAGCGGCTCCTGGCCGGCGAAGTCCACCAGCTCGCCGCTCTCCTCGGCGGCCTTGTCGTCGCCGAAGTCGAATTCGAGCTTCCAGTTGTTCGCTTCCTCGTCGCGCTTGAGCATGATCTCGGAGGTGAAGGGCCAGCCGGCCTTGGAGCGGAAGCCCTCCAGCGGGCCGATGCGGTGGTCGCGCAGCAGGGCCTCGGCCTCCTCGATCTCGAAGGTGCGGCCGGCGGGCGACTTGCCGAACGAGAAGCCGCAGCCCTCGCGCCCGTCGCGGCCGGTGCAGGTGTAGCGCCGGTAGTTCTCCTTGACCACGCCGCCGCAGTTGGGGCAGGGCGCCTGCAGCGTGGCGTAGTCGCCGGGGATGGTGTCGCGGTCGTATTCCTTGGCCTTCTTGACCAGCCGCTCGGTCATGGCCGCGATCTGGGCCATGAACTCCTCGCGGCTGAGCTGGCCTTTCTCCATCTGGGCGAGCTTGTATTCCCACTCGCCGGTGAGCTCGGCGCGGGAGAGTTCCTCCACGCCCAGGCCGCGCAGCAGCGTCATCAGCTGGAAGGCCTTGGCGGTGGGGATCAGCTCGCGGCCTTCGCGCAGGATGTACTTCTCGAGGATCAGGCCTTCGATGATGGCCGCGCGGGTGGCCGGCGTGCCCAGGCCCTTCTCCTGCATCGCGGCGCGCAGTTCCTCGTCGTCCACCGTCTTGCCGGCGCCTTCCATCGCGCCGAGCAGCGTGGCCTCGGAGTAGCGCGCGGGGGGGCGGGTCTTGAGGGCCTTGGGCGCGATCTCGGTGTTGCGCACCGACTCGTTCGGCTGCACCGGCACCAGGTTCTGCTGGTTCTCGCCGGCGTCCTTGCCGCCTTCCTTCCCGGCCTCCTTGCCCTCGGCCGCGACGTCCTGGGCCTCCTTGCCGTAGATGGCGAGCCAGCCGGCGTTGACCAGCACCTTGCCGTCGCTGCGGAAATGGTGCTTCGCGCCGTCGGCCGCGGCGACGACGGTGGTGCGGGTGGTCACCAGGTACTCGGCGCTCGGGTAGAAGACGGCCATGAAGCGCCGCACCACCAGGTCGTAGAGCTTCTGCTCGGCCTCGGACAGGCCGCTCGGCGCCTGCAGCGTCGGGATGATGGCGAAGTGGTCGCTGACCTTGGCGTTGTCGAAGACGCGCTTGGTCGGCTTGACGTACTTCTGGTCGATGGCCTTGCGGGCGAAGGGCGCGAGGTGGCCCATGCCGCTGCCGGCCAGCATGGCGAAGGTCTGGTGCACCACCGGCACGTAGTCCTCGGGCAGCGCGCGCGAGTCGGTCCGGGGGTAGGTCAGGGCCTTGTGCTTCTCGTACAGGCTCTGCGCCAGCGCGAGCGTGGTCTTGGCCGAGAAGCCGAAGCGGCCGTTGGCCTCGCGCTGCAGCGAGGTCAGGTCGAACAGCAGCGGCGAGGCCTGGGTGGTGGGCTTGCTGTCCTCGGTGACGGTGCCGCTGCGGCCGCGCACCGCGTCCACGACGGCCTGCGCCTCGGCCTGCGTCCAGACGCGGTCGGCCTTCTGCTCGGCGTCCTCGGCGACGCGCTTGTGCTGCGGGTTGAACCAGCGCGCCGGGTAGTCGCCGGCCTGCGCCAGGAAGCGGGCGTGGATCTCCCAGTAGTCGCGGCTCCTGAACTTGCGGATCTTCTCCTCGCGTTCGACCACCACCGACAGCGTGGGCGTCTGCACCCGGCCGACGGTGGTCAGGAAGAAGCCGCCGTCGCGGGAGTTGAAGGCGGTCATCGCGCGGGTGCCGTTGATGCCCACCAGCCAGTCGGCCTCGGAGCGGCTGCGCGCCGCGTGCGCGAGTCCCCGCATCTGCTCCTCGCTGCGCAGGTGATCGAAGCCGTCGCGGATGGCCTGCGGCGTCATCGACTGCAGCCAGAGCCGGCGCACCGGCTTGCCCAGCGGCTTCTTGCCGCCGGCGTACTGCTCGATCAGCCGGAAGATCAGCTCGCCCTCGCGGCCCGCGTCGCAGGCGTTGACGAGCTCGGTCACGTCCTTGCGCTTGGCCTGCTTGACCACCGCCGACAGCCGGCTCTTGGTCTTGTCCACCGGCTTCAGGTCGAAGTGCGGCGGGATCACCGGCAGGTTGGCGAAGCTCCACTTGCCGCGCTTGACGTCGAATTCCTCGGGCGCCTGGATCTCGACCAGGTGGCCCACCGCGCTGGTCACCACGTAGCGCTCGTTCTCGAAATGGTCCTCGTGCTTGTCGAACTTGCCGGCCACCGGCGTCAGGGCGCGGACGATGTCCTGCGCCACCGAGGGTTTTTCGGCAATCACCAATGTCTTCGTCATCTCTGGGTTTCTCGGTTCTGCGTGTGTTCGGGGGTGGGAGCCGGACGGCGCGCGGCGCCGGGGGGCGCTCCTACAATCCGGGCTCCCGCGTGCGCCTGCGCGGGTCCGCGCGGGCCACGCGCCCGGGCGCAGGCTGCGCGCGGGTGCCTTTTTCAAGTTAACAGAGTTTTGGCCATGTCCGCTACCGCCCCCGAGAATTCCGGCCCCGCCGGCCGCCGCCGCCTGCAGGTGCGGCGCTCCGGCGTGCACGGCAAGGGGGTGTTCGCGCTGCGCGGCATCGCCGCGGGCGAGGTGCTGATCGAGTACGTCGGCGAGATCATCTCCTGGCAGGAAGCCCAGGACCGCCATCCGCACGATCCCTCGCAGCCGAACCATACCTTCTATTTCCACATCGACGACGACCGGGTGATCGACGCGGCCCACGGCGGCAACTCCTCGCGCTGGATCAACCACGCCTGCGATCCCAACTGCGAGACCGACGAGCGCGGCGGCCGCATCTTCATCCGCGCACTGCGCGACATCGCCGCCGGCGAGGAGCTGACCTACGACTACGGCCTGACGCTCGACGAGCGCTACACGCCCCGGCTCAAGGCCGAATACCCCTGCTGGTGCGGCGCCCCGAACTGCCGGGGCACGCTGCTGGCGCCCAAGCGCCGGCCGTCGCGCGCCGGAGCGCGGCGATGACGCCGTCCGCCGCGGCGCCGCCGGGGGCCCGGGACGCGGCCGCGCCGCTGCGCTGGCCGGCCGAGGCGATCTGGGAGGCCGTCGAGCCGCTGCTGCCCGGCTTCAGCGTGGAGGTGCTGCCCGCGATCGACTCCACCAATTCCGAGCTGATGCGCCGCGCGCGCGCCAGCCGCTGCGATCCGGTGCTGCTGGTCGCCGAACGCCAGCACGCCGGCCGCGGCCGGCAGGGCCGCGTCTGGCAGAGCGAGGCCGCCGGCGCCGCGCCGCCGGCGCCGGTGGGCGCGTCGCTCACCTTCTCGCTCGGCCTGCCGCTGGCGCCGGCCGACTGGTCGGGGCTGTCGCTGGCGGTGGGCGCTGCGGTGGCCGGCGCGCTGCATCCGGAGATCGGCATCAAGTGGCCCAACGACCTGTGGTGGCGCGACCGCAAGCTGGTCGGCATCCTGGTCGAGACCGCCGGCATGGCCGCGCCGGAGGCGGGGCCGGGCGCCGGCTCACGCTACGTGGTCGTGGGCGTGGGCATCAACGTCGCGCCGCGCACGGTCGACGGCATGGATGCGCCGCCGGCCTCGCTGCAGGACATGCTGCCGGGCATCGACGCGCCGGCCGCGTTGCTGCGGGTGGCGCGGCCGCTGGCGGAGGCGGTGCGCGCCTTCGAGGCGGGGGGCTTCAGCACCTTCGCGGCGGCGTTCGCCGCGCGCGACGCGCTGCGCGGCCGTCCGGTGGCGCTGAGCGACGGGACCCGCGGGCTGGCGCTGGGCGTGGCGGACGACGGCGCGCTGCTGCTGCGCGGCGAGGGCGGCGCGCAGCAGGCCGTCTCCAGCGGCGAGGTCAGCGTGCGGCCCACCGACCGCCGCCCCGGCTGAGGCGCGGCACGCTGGCGCCATCCTCCGACGACGGTCCCCTGTCCCCGATCCCCTTCCATCGCACCGCCATGTCGCTCCGCCTCCTGGTCCTCGCGCTGCTCCTGGCCAACGCCGGCTACGCCGCCTGGGCGCGCGGCATGCTCGCCGCCTGGGGGTTGGCGCCCGCGGTGCAGCGCGAGCCGCAGCGCCTGGCGCGGCAGGTCGATCCCGCGGCGATGCGCATCGCGGCGCCGGGCACCGCGTCCGCGGTCCCGGCGGCCGGCGCCGCGGACGGGGCCCCCGGCCTGCCCGGCGACGGCGCCGCGGCGGGGACGGTCGCCGCGCCGCCGGCGGACGGCGCGCCCGCGGAATGCCTGCAGGCCGGCATGTTCGACGAGCCGCTCGCCGAGGCCGTCCGGCTGCGCGCCGAGGCGCTGCTGCCGGCGGGCGGCTGGCAGCTCGAACGCGTCGCGCAGCCTGCGCGCTGGATCGTCTACATGGGCCGCTACGCCGACGCGGCGCAGCTCAACCGCAAGCGCGCCGAACTGCGCGCCCGCGGCGTGTCCTTCGGGCCGCCGTCCGATCCGGCGCTGGAGCCGGGCCTCTCTCTGGGCGCCTTCGCCTCGCAGGAGGCGGCCCGGCAGGCGCTGGCCGCATTCGGCACGCAGGGCGTGCGCACCGCCCGGGTGGTCGAGGAGCGCCCGGCGCGCGAGGGCCGGCTGCTGCGGCTGCCCGTGGTGGATGCGGTGGTGCGTGCGCAGCTGCCGGCGCTGTCCGCGGCGCTCGGCGCGCAGGCGCTGCGGCCCTGCGATTGATCAGGGGCCCGCGACCGCACTGCGCCGATCGATCTTGCGGCTCAGCACGATGGAAGTGTGGGTCCGATCGCTGCCTTCGATCCGGCCGAGTTCGTCGAGCAGGCGGTCGAGGTCTTCCGGGGTCTCGCAACGCAGCAGCAGCATGTAGTCGAACTGGCCGCTCACCGCCCAGACTTCCTCGACTTCGGGTCGCCGTTCCAGGGCACGGAGCACCGCGGGCGCATTGCGGGCGTTGACGCTCAGCCCGCAAAAGGCGCGGATGCTCGCCTGTTCGAGCCGCCGGCCCAGACGCACGCCGTAACCGGCCACGATGCCTTCGCGCTCCAGGCGGGCGATGCGCGCCACCACCGTCGTCCGGGCGACGTCGAGCTTGCGCGCCAGGTTGGCAGCGGTTTCGCGGGCATTGGCCTGCAGCAGACCGAGCAGATGGCGGTCGAGTTCGTCGAGGCGGAAGTCCATGGATGCCGTTCTCCTCTGTGGATCGGCGATTGTCGAGCGGTCGGGTGGGAGCCGACGACGGAGCGTCGGACGGGTTCGTCGAAACGACGAAGGCGCGCGGTTTTTCGACGATCTCGACGGTTGTGACTGCCGGCGGCCTTCTATACATTTTTTTACGGGCAGAGGTTGCCCGCGAGGAGAAAGATATGGGGAACCCGAAGGTGGGAAGCGTGCTGGTGCTGGGCGCCGGCAAGGTGGGCAGCACCGTCGCGGACATGATCGCGCAGTACCATGCCCTGCCCGTGACTCTTGCCGACGTCGCGCTCCCCGGGGCGGGCGCGGACGATGCCCTGGTGCGCCGCACACGGCTCGACGTCGAGGACGCGCCAGCACTCCATGCGGCCTTGCGCGCGCATCCGGCGGTCATCAACTGCCTGCCGTTCTTCCATGCGCAGCGCGTGGCGCTCGCCGCGGCGCGGTGCGGCACGCACTACTTCGACCTGACCGAGGACGTGGCCGCCACGAACGCCATCCGCGCCCTGTCCGCCACGGCGACGTCACTGCTGATGCCGCAGTGCGGCCTCGCGCCCGGCGTCATCGGCATGCTGGGCGGCCACCTCGCCGGACGCTTCGACACGCTCTACGACCTGCGCCTGCGGGTCGGCGCGCTCACCCGCAATGCGACCAACAGCCTGCGCTACAACTTCACCTGGAGCATCGACGGCGTCATCAACGAGTACTGCAACCCCTGCGAAGCGATCGTCAACGGACGGCGGGTGACGGTGCAGCCGATGGAAGGCCACGAGACCTTCACCCTCGACGCCGAGGCCTTCGAGGCCTTCAACACCTCCGGCGGTCTGGGCACCCTATGCGAGACGCTCGAAGGCAAGGTGCGCAATCTCGACTACAAGACCATGCGCTACCCGGGCCACCGCGACGCCATGGACTTCCTCCTGCACGACCTGCGCCTGATCGAGCGGCGCGACCTGCTCCGCCAGGTGCTGGAGCATGCGGTGCCGCACAGCCGCGAGGACGTGGTGATCCTGTTTGCCTCCGCATCCGGGTTGCGCGATGGCCGCTTCGAGCAGGAGACCCGGGTCGGCCGGATGTTCGGCGCACCGCTGCGCGGCAAGGAGCGCACGGCCATCGAGCTCGCCACCGCCGCGGGCGTGGTCGGCGTGTTCGAGATGCTGCTGCACGGAGCCTTGCCGGAGCGAGGATTCGTCGGCCAGGAGCAAGTGCCGCTGGAGCGGTTCCTGGCGACCCGGGTCGGCCACTACTACCGGAGCCTGGGCATCGGCGCCCCGGCGCTTGCCGAGCGAGACCAGCTGGCCGCCGCCTGACGCGATCCTGGGCATCCCGGCGCACCCGTTCCTCAGTACGATCGATGACTCGCGCGAGCGGCTATCGGCGCAGGACATCGTCTTCGGGCAAGGGTCCTGCGCCGGCGCGGAGCCGGGCCCGCCCATGCGCGGGGCATTTCGATCCGAAGGAAGAAGGCCGTACCGATGGACAAGCAAGTCGCCATTCTGGGCGCGGGCATGGTGGGCACGGCCTGCGCCCTCGAATTGCAGCGGCGGGGTTACGACGTGACCCTGCTGGACCGCCGCGGCCCTGGCCGCGAGACCTCCCACGGCAATGCGGGCGTGATCGCCCGCAGCTCCCTGGTGCCGTTCAACCATCCCGGCCTGTGGGCGACGCTGCCGCACCTGCTGCGGAACCGGTCGGTCGCGTTCCGCTACGACCCGCGTTTCCTCGCGCGCAACCTGCCCTGGGCGCTCGGCTTTCTGGCGCGGGCGCGGGCGTCGCATTTCGACGAGACGACCCGGGCGCTCGACGCGCTCATCCGCCGCTCGATGGAAGAGCACCTGCGCCTGCTCGCCGAGGCCGGGGCGATGCATCGGCTGCGCCGCAATGGCTGGCTGTTCCTGCATCGCAGCGAGCAGGCCTTCGACGCCGGGCAGTCGTCGCGCGACCTCTTCGCGCGCTTCGGCATCCGGACCCAGGCGCTCGACGGCCGCGAACTGTCCGACCTGGAGCCGCACCTGCGGCAGATCTTCCCGCGCGCGCTCTGGATCCAGGACGCCGCGTCGGTCGACAGTCCCGGGGACGTGGTCGATGCCTACGCGCGGCTGTTCGTGGCGCGCGGCGGACGCATCGAACGGGACGAGGCGACGGGGCTGGAACCCGGCGGCCCGGCGGGTGCATGGCGCGCGATCGGCGCCAGCGGACGGCGCTACGGCCCCGGGCCGGTGGTGGTGGCGCTGGGGCCCTGGGCGCGCGAGTTCTGCACCCGCGCGCTCGGCCTGCGGGTGCCGATGGCCTTCGAGCGGGGCTACCACATGCACTACGCGGCGGCCGGCGGCGCATCGCTGGCCCGGCCGGTGTACGACGCGGCCGGCGGCTACGTGCTGTCGCCGATGGCGCAGGGCCTGCGTCTGTCGACGGGCGTGCAATTGGCCCGACGCGATGCGCCCAAGGACCTGCGCCAGCTCGACCTCGCCGAGCGCGCTGCGCGTGAAGCCTTTCCGCTGGCCCGGCGACTGGAGGAGGACGCCTGGCTCGGCAGCCGGCCGACGCTGCCGGACAGCCGTCCAACCATCGGTGAATGCCCGGGCCGTCCGGGCGTGTGGCTGGCGTTCGGCCACCAGCACATCGGCTTCAGCACCGGGCCGGGCACCGCGGCGCTGTTGGGCGCCCTGATGGACGGCGAGCCGGGCGCCGCGGAGCGGGCGGCCGCGTTCCGGCCCGCGCGCTTCCTGCACTGAGCAGGCGCGAACGAATCCGCCCGGTCCGCGCGTCCCGCCGAAACACGCCCGCGCCGCACGCGGTCAGAGGCCGCGCGGGTCGGTCGCGACCAGCATCTCCACCAGCGCCCGCAGGTCGGCCTGCAGGGTGGCGAAGCCGGGCGAGAGCTCCAGGGTGCGTTCGTCCATGTAGCGGCCGCGGTTGACCTCCAGCTGGATGCCGTGGCGTTGGCGCGCCGGGTCGCCGTAGCGGCGCACCAGCTCCACGCCCTTGTACGGGTGGTTGTATTCGACGCTGTAGCCGCGCGCCCGCAGGAAGTCGCAGACCTTCCGGGACAGGGCGGGCGCGGCGGTGCTGCCGTCGCGGTCGCCGACCACGAAGTCGGCGTGCACCAGGCCCGGCAGGTCGGTGGCGTGGCTGCCGGCGACGGCGGGCATCGAATGGCAGTTGAGGTGGATGCTGTAGCCGTGGCGCGCGTGCGCCCGCTCGATCGCGCCGGCGACGGCGGCGTGGTAGGGCTTCCAGCAGCGCTCGATGCGCTGGCGCACTTCCTCGACGCCCAGCGGCCGGTCGTAGATCGGCAGGCCGTCGTCGGTGAACTTCCAGATCAGGCCCTTGCCCAGCCGGACCTTGGAGAGGGTGACCGGGTCGGTCTCGACCGGGCCGGGCCAGGCGCCGTCCAGGATGGAGACGTCGATCTCGGTGGTGTTGCGGTTGGCGTCGAGGTAGCTGCGCGGGAAGTGGGCCTCGGTCCAGGCCACGCCCAGTCCGGGCGCGAAGGCGTAGAGCTTCTCGACGTGGGTGTCCTCGGCGGTGCGCAGCGCGGCGAGGTCGCAGGCGAAGCGGAAGTCCTCGGGGTAGAAGGTGCCGCTGTGGGGCGAGTCGAGCACCACCGGCGTGTCGCCGGCGGAGGACGAGACGAAGGCCGGGGCGACCGGCGAGGCGGGTTGGGCGAAGCGGCTGCTGATGAGCTGGAGGACCGTGTTCATGGGCGTTGTCTCTTGGTGGCGACCGCGCGCAGGCGCGGCGGGCGGGGAAAGCATGGAAGGCCGCGGGACGGGGCCGCGGCGGGGCCCGGCACGGCGGCGGCCGGGGCCGCGCCCAGGCGGGCGCGGCGGGCGCGTCAGTCGAGCTGGATCTTGGCGAAGGCGCTGATCTTCTGCATCTTCGCGATCTCGTCGCGGATCTGCTGCGCGAAGGCGGCCGGCGTCGAGCCCGACGGGTAGAGGCCCTGGCCGGCGAGGCGCTCGCGCACCGCCGGCTCCTTGAGGGCCGCGACCACGGCCTGCTGCATCCGGTTGACCACCGCCGCCGGGGTGCCGGCCGGGGCGACCAGGCCGAACCAAGACGGGTCGTTGTTGGCCTTCAGGTTCTTCTCGGCGTAGGTCGGGACGTCCGGCAGCACGTCCAGGCGCTTGTCCCAGGTGACCGCCAGCGCGCGCAGCTTGCCGGCCTTGATGTAGGGCAGCGAGGCCGCGACCTGGTCGAAGTAGACCGAGACCTGGTTGGCCAGCAGGTCGTTGATCGCCGGGCCGGCACCGCGGTAGGGCACGTGCACCATCGACGTGCCGGTGGTGCTCTTGAACAGTTCGGCCCACATGTGGCTGATGGTGCCGTTGCCGGGGGTCGCGTAGGACACCTTGTCCGGGTGGGCCTTGAGGTAGGCGACCAGTTCCTCGACGGAGCGGGCGGGCAGTTCGGGGTTGACCACCAGCACGCCCGGGGCGCGGACCAGCTCGGTCACCGGCACGAAGTCCTTGATCGGGTCGTAGGGCAGCTTCTTGTAGACGGCCGGGTTGACGCCGTGGGTGGAGAGCGTCGCGACGCCGAAAGTCAGGCCGTCGGGCGCCGAGCGCGCGACCTCGGCGGTGCCGATCGAGCCGCCCGCGCCGGCGCGGTTGTCGATGACCACCGGCTGCTGCAGGATGCGGCCGATCGGCTCGCCCAGGCTGCGCGCGGTGATGTCGGTGGCGCCGCCGGGAGTGAAGGGGACGACGAAGCGGATCGGCTTGCCTTCGGCGTGGACCATTCCAGGAAGGAAAGAAGAAGCGGCCAGTGCGGCGACGAAGTTTCTGCGTTGCATGCGGATTCCAAACGATATTGACAGGGCGGAAGGCCCTCGCGGATGAAACTATAGGCAAAACCTGTGCCTGATAAAATTCCAATCGGGAATGTTTTGATGAATCGAGCCTGACCATGCGACGCCTGCGACCCCCGCTGCACCTGCTGCGCACCTTCTCCACCGTGGCCCGCTTCGGCAGCATCTCGCGCGCGGCCGAGGCGCTGGACGTGACCCAGGGCGCGGTCAGCAAGCAGGTGCAGGAACTGGAGCGCTGGATCGACGTGCCGCTGTTCGAGCGCAACCGCAAGCGCCTGGCAATCACCCCGGCGGGCGCGCGCTACGACGCGGCGGTGCGCACCCTGCTGGCGCAGCTGGAAGCGGCCACGCTGGAGCTGATCACCAGCGGGGACGGCGGCGGCGCGCTGCGGCTGTCGGCCCTGCCGACCTTCGGCGCGCGCTGGCTGATCCCGCGGCTGCCGGACTTCCAGCGCCGGCATCCGCAGGTGGCGCTGCACTTCGTGCCCTACCTGCACGGCTACGACTTCGAGCGGCCGGACCTGGACTGCTCCATCCTCTTCGGCGACGGCCACTGGCCCGGCGCGCGCTCGCACTACCTGGCGGGCCGCGACGTGGCGCTCATCGTGCCGCCGGCGTCGGCCGGGCTGCCCGCGGTGCGCGCGCCGGCCGACGCGCCGCGGCACGCGCTGCTGCAGCACGTCAGCGTGCCCCTGGCCTGGGCCCAGTGGTGCGCGACCCACGGCGTCGGCGGCGTCGACCCGATGGCCGGGCCGCAGTTCGACCAGTTCCACACCATGATCCGCGCGGTGATGGCCGGCATGGGCGCCGCGCTGGTGCCGCGCTGCCTGGTGCAGGAGGAGATCGCCGCCGGCCAGGTGCTGGCGCCGGAGGGCATGGGCTACCGCAGCGCGCTGGGCTACTGGTTCTGCTATCCCGAGGCGCGCGAGCACCTGGCCACGCTGGCGGCCTTCCGCGACTGGCTGCGCGCCCGCGCCGCCGAGGCGGGGCCGGAAGAGGGCGCCGCCGCGGACGGGGCCGGCGACCGGGCGGGCGCCGCGCCGGCGGCCTGAGCGGGGCGCGCGCCCGCCCGCAGGCGTTGCGCTATCGAAAAGATAGCTGCCTGCGACCGTCCTGCCTGCGCCGCGCCCCATTTAGTGCATGCATCCGTCGCCGGCCCGGTGTGCGGGATCCGCCACAGTCGCGCGCCGCGAGGCGTTTTTTCGCAGGCTGCGGCTATGCCGGACGGCGAAATGCTGAACGAATTATTTACACTCGGCAAAATAATAAGAAATCTCATTTGCATCCGCATCGGGCGCCGTTCCGCCCTGCGGGACCGTCCAGCCTTCCCTTCCCGACCATGACTTCCTCGCTCTCCCCGTCGGCCGCCGCGCGCGCGCCCCGCTTCGCCCTCACGCCGCTGGCCGGCATCGCGCGCCAGCTGCTGGGCACCGGCCTGGCCCTGGCCGCCGCGGGCGCCGCCGCGCAGGCGACCGCGCCCGCCGCCCCGGCGGCCGGCGCGTCGGCGACGCTCGGCCAGGTCACGGTCAACGAGCAGGCCGAGGCCATCGGCAACCTGCAGAAGACCTACTCCGGCGGCCAGTTCGCCCGGGGCGGCGACCTGGGCATCCTCGGCCGGACCGACCTGATGAACGTGCCCTTCAGCACGACCAACTACACCGCCGAGCTGATCGAGAACCAGCAGGGCCTGACCGTCTCGGACGTGGTGATGAACGACGCCTCGGTGCGCACCCTGCAGGCGCGCGGCGGCTACGGCGACGACTTCCAGATCCGCGGCTTCCCCCTGGGGGCCCGCGACGTGGGGGTGAACGGCCTGTACGGCCTGTCGCCCAACACCCGCATGCCGCTGGAGATGGTCGAGCGGGTGGAAGTGCTCAAGGGCCCGGCCGCCTTCGCCAACGGCATCGGCCCGGTCAACAGCGTCGGCGGCAGCATCAACGTGGTCACCAAGCGCGCCGGCGACATCCCGCTGACCCGCCTGACCGGCACCTACATGGGCAAGGCGCAGTTCGGCACCCACCTCGACGTGGGCCGCCGCTTCGGTGAGGACAACCAGTGGGGCGTGCGCGCCAATGGCGTGTGGCGCAACGGCGAAGGCAATGTCGACGGCGGCCGCCAGCGCCTGGGCCTGGCCTCCCTGGGCCTGGACTACGCCGGCGCCCGCCTGCGCTGGTCCGGCGACCTGCTCTACACCGAGGGCAAGACGGTGGGCTTCCGCCCGCAGGCCGGCTTCCTGGCCGGCATCACCCAGGTGCCGGCCGTGCCGGACAACCGCACCAGCTTCTACCCGGGCGCGGCGCTGACCGACAAGACCAAGTCCGCGATCACCCGCATCGAATACGACATCGACGACCGCACCACGGCCTACGGCGGCATCGGCTACACCGAGACCGGGAGCGACCAGGACTTCCCGACCGCCACCACCCGCATCAACTCGGCCGGCGCCTTCCGGGTCGCCAACGGCTACTACGACGAATACAACAAGACCGCCGCCGCCGACGTCGGCCTGCGCACCCGCTTCTCCACCGGCGCGGTCCGCCACACCCTGGTCCTCGCGGCCAATGCGCTGGAGCGCGAGACCGGCTACTTCTACGCGCTCGATCCCGGCAGCATCGCGTCCAGCATCTACAACCCCGCGCCGCTGCCGGCGATCGCCGTCGCGCGGGGCGCGCCGGGCCGTTCGCAGGAGATCTCCAACCACAGCTTCGCGGTGGCCGACACCCTGGGCTTCCTGAACGACCGCGTGCTGCTGACCCTGGGCCTGCGCCGCCAGACCATCAGCCAGGACAGCTACAGCGTGAACACCGGCGCCTTCCTGTCCAACCTCAAGGGCAGCAGCACCTCCCCGCTGGTGGGCCTGGTCCTCAAGCCCGAGGCCGGCACCTCGGTCTACTACAACTACACCGCCGGCCTGCAGGCGGGCGGCCGGGCGCCGGTCGGCCAGGGCCTGGTCAACGAGGGCGCGGTCTTCGCACCGCAGAAGTCCAAGCAGCACGAGGTCGGCGTCAAGCGCGACTGGGGCACGCTGATCACCCAGGCCGCGCTCTACCAGATCGAGCGGCCCAGCGCGATCACCGAGAACAACGTCTACAGCTTCGGCGGCAAGCAGCGCAACCGCGGCCTGGAACTGACCGCCTACGGCGCGGTGCAGCGCGGCCTGCGCCTGATGGCCAGCGCCGCCTTCACCGACGCCAAGCTGGTGCGCACCGCCGGCGGCGCCAACCAGGGCAACGACGCACCGGGCGTCCCGGACCGCACCTACAACCTCGGCCTCGACTGGGACACGCCCTGGGCGCAGGGCCTGAGCCTCAACGGCCGGGTGATCAGCACCTCGTCGGTCCATTACGACGCGGCCAACCTGCTGCGCCTGCCGGGCTGGACCCGCGTGGACCTCGGCGCCCGCTACGCCACCCGCATGGCCGGCAAGCCGGTGGTGCTCCGCGCCAACCTGGAGAACGTGTCCGACAAGGGCTACTGGGTCGTCGCCAACGGCTACGCCACCGTCGGCGCGCCGCGCACGCTGATGCTCTCGGCCCAGGTCGACTTCTGAGCGGGCGCCGGGCCCCGGGCGTCCCGGGGGGCCGGGCTCCATGGACGGGGACGCGGCGGCGCGGACCGGCGGAAACGCCGCGTCACCGGCCGCCCGGGCGCGCTTCCTACAATGCCCGGTTCCCATCGACCGACCAACGACTCCCCTGAGGTGACTCCCGCCATGAACGTCCTGCGTTTCTCCGATCTCGTCCAACAAGGCAAGGCGCGCGGCCAGCGCGTCTTCATCCGCGCCGACCTCAACGTGCCGCAGGACGACGCCGGCAACATCACCGAGGACACCCGGGTGCGCGCCTCGGTGCCGGCGATCCGGATGGCGCTCGACGCCGGCGCGGCGGTCATGGTGACCTCGCACCTGGGCCGCCCGACCGAGGGCGCATTCCAGCCCGCCGACTCGCTCGCGCCGGTCGCCGCGCGCCTGGGCGAGCTGCTGGGCCGCGAGGTGCCGCTGGTGCGCGACTGGGTCGACGGCGTGGACGTGGCCCCGGGCAGCGTCGTGCTGCTGGAGAACTGCCGCGTCAACCAGGGCGAGAAGAAGAACGACCCGGCGCTCGCGAAGAAGATGGCCGCGCTCTGCGACATCTTCGTCAACGACGCCTTCGGCACCGCCCACCGCGCCGAGGGCACCACCTACGGCATCGCCGAATACGCCCCGATCGCCTGCGCCGGCCCGCTGCTGGCCGCCGAGATCGACGCCATCGGCAAGGCATTGGCCGACCCGAAGCGGCCGCTGGCCGCCATCGTCGCGGGCTCCAAGGTCTCGACCAAGCTCACCATCCTCAAGGCCCTGTCCGAGAAGGTGGACCAGCTCATCGTCGGCGGCGGCATCGCCAACACCTTCCTGCTGGCCGCGGGCCTGCCGATCGGCAAGTCGCTGGCCGAGCCCGACCTGGTCGACGAAGCCAAGGCGGTGATCGACGCGATGGCCGCGCGCGGCGCCGCGGTGCCGATCCCCACCGACGTGGTGGTCGCCAAGACTTTCGGCGCCGACGCGCCCGCCACCGTCAAGGCGGCCGCCGACGTGGCCGCCGACGACCTGATCCTGGACATCGGCCCCGAGACCGCGGCCCGCCTCGCGGACCAGCTCAAGGCCGCCGGCACCATCGTCTGGAACGGCCCGGTCGGCGTGTTCGAGTTCGACGCCTTCTCGCACGGCACCGAGGCCATCGCCCGCGCCGTCGCGGCGTCCGACGCCTTCAGCATCGCCGGCGGCGGCGACACCCTGGCGGCCATCGCCAAGTACGGCATCGACAAGGACGTGAGCTACATCTCCACCGGCGGCGGCGCCTTCCTCGAGGTGCTTGAAGGCAAGAAGCTGCCCGCCTTCGAGATCCTGGAGAAGCGCGCGGCCGGCTGAGCGCCGGATCCGCAGCGAAGCGCCGGCGCGCCGCCGGCGCGGACTGCGCAAGGAGCGCGATGCAGGCCGCCGCCACCCGTTTCCGCGAGATCCTCGACCGCCGCCTGGGGCTGGACCGGGCGGGGCTCGGCCATGCCCTGCAGCTGGGGCTGTCGGCCTGGCTGGCCTTCGCGCTCGCCTCGCTGCTGCACGTGCAGAACGCCTACTGGGCGGCGATGCCGGTCTGGGTGGTGGCCCAGGCCTCGCGCGGGCTGCTGCTCGAGCGCGCGGCCTACCGGGTGCTCGGCACCCTGGTCGGCGCCGCCGGCGGCTTCGCCATCCTGCAGGCGGCGCCGCAGCATCCCTACCTGCAGGTCGCGCTGCTCTCGGCCTGGGTCGGCGCCGGCGCCGCGCTGACCCACCTGCTGCCCGGGGTGCGGGCCTACGGCGCGCTGCTCGCCGGCATGACGGCGGCGGTGGTGGTGCTGCCCTCGGTGCTGGCGCCCGGCCATGCCGGCGCGCTGGCGGTGGCGCGGGTGGAATGCACCCTGATCGGGGTGGCGGTGGTGACCCTGGTGACCGGCCTGTTCACCCCGGCCGCGCGGCGCGACGACTTCTACCGCCGGGCCTGCGCGCTGGCCGGCGACGCGGTGGCCTTCGCCGCCGGGGCGCTGCGCGAAGCGGAGGCCGCGGCCTCCGCGCGCCCGGCGGCCGGCGGGCAGCCGCCCGCGCCCGCGGCGGCGAGCGACGCCCTGGAGCGCCGCATCCTGGCCGACCTCGGCGCGCTGGAGGCGGCCGCATTGCCGCTGGCCGCCGGCTCGGCCGAGGGCTACCGCCGGCTGCGGCACGTGCAGGCGCTGGTGGTGTCGTCCCTGGCGGCGATGGCCGCCGCCCGCGCCCTGCGCGCCCGGGCCTGGCGCGGGCTGCCGGCGCCCGGGGGGCTGGCCGACGCGCTGGAGCGCCGCGCCGCGCGGCTGCGCCAGGGCGTGGTGCCGCCGCCGGCCGCCGGCGCCGCGGATCCGCGCGACGCTCGGCCGCCCGGCATCGCGCCGGCGGCCGGCGGCCCGGCATCGGCATCGGCGCCCGGCCCCGCCGCGGCTCCCGCGGCCCTGCCGTCGCCGCTGGAGCGGCTGCGCGCCGCGCTCGACGGCATCGCCGCCGCCGAGGCCGCGCTGTTCGGCGACGCGCCGCCGGCGCGGGCCGCCGGCCCCGGACCGCTGGCGCCCCACCGCGACCCGGTGCAGGCGCGGCGCACCGGGCTGCTCAGCGGCGGCGCGACCTTCGCCGCGGCCTGCGCCGGCATCGCCTCGGGCTGGGCGCCGGGCGAGCTGGCAGCGCTGGGCGTGTGCATCTTCTCGATGGTGCTCGGCTCGCTGCCGACGCCGCGCCGCATCGTGCCGACCATGGCCGCCGGCGTGCTGGCGGGCGTGGCGGCGGCCACGCTCTACCGCTTCCTGGTGCAGCCGCAGGTCGACGGCCTGCCCGGCCTGCTGCTGTCGCTCGCGCCCTTCATCGCGGCCGGCGCGCTGGCGCGGGCCAGCCGGCGCACGGCGCTGCCGGCGCTCGACGCCAACATGTGCTTCATGCTCGCCAGCCAGGCCGGCATGCCGGCCGCCGGCGCGTCCGCGATCCTGCAGGGCGGGGCGGCGCTGCTGCTGGCCGCGGGGGCGGTGTCGGCGCTCTTCCTGGCGCTGCCGCGGCGCGAGGACAAGCAGCTGGCCGAGGCGGTGGGCGCCATCCGCCAGGACCTGCGGCGCATGGTGGCCGCGCCCGGCGACGCGGCGGCCGGGCGGGCGGCGGCCGACTGGCAGGCGCGCGGCAGCCGGCAGATCCTGCGGCTGATGGTCCACCTGGGGCGCGCCGGGCAGCTCGGCGACCGGGTGCCGCGCGGCATCCTCGCGGCGCTCAACCTCGGCCACGCGCTCGACCGCCTGCGCGCCGCCGGCCGCCGGCCGGACCTGGACCCGGCCCACCGGGAGGCGCTGGACGAGGCAGCCGGCCTGCTGCGCGGCTTCGCGGGCGCACCGGAGCGGGTGCGGCTGGCGGCGCTGCGGCTGCGCGCGCTGGCCGACGGGCTCGACGGGGGGCCGGGCGGCCCGGCGTCCGCTGCGGAAGGCGCGGCCGCGCCGGCGCTGCGCGATGCGGCCGACGCGCTCGACGGCGGCGCGGAACTCTTCGCCTGGGCGCCGCCCGGCCGGGGCTGACGCGCGCACCGCGCTCCCGCGTCGCGTCCGGCGGCCGTCCGGCGCGCGGGCCGGGCCGCGGGGCCGCGCGACGGACCGCCCGCCCAAAAAAAAGGAGCGCATGGCGCGCTCCCCGGCCGGGCGGGGCGGCGGCCCCGCGCCGTGCTCAGCGGGTGCCGACCAGCGGGAAGATGGCGAAGGCCAGGCAGGCGGCCATCAGCACCAGGCAGACCAGCACCGCCCATTTGAGCGTGAAGCGCTGGTGGTCGCCGAAATCCACGCCGGCCAGGCCGACCAGCAGGTAGGTCGAGGGCACCAGCGGGCTCAGCAGGTGGACCGGCTGGCCGACCAGCGAGGCGCGGGCCATCTCCACCGCCGACACGCCGTAGTTGGACGCCGCCTCGGTCAGGATCGGCAGCACGCCGAAGTAGAAGGCGTCGTTCGACATGAAGAAGGTGAAGGGCATGCTGACGATCGCGGTGATCGGCGCGAAGTACGGCCCCATCGACGGCGGGATCACCGCCAGCAGGCTGCGCGACATCGCCTCGACCATGCCGGTGCCCGACAGGATGCCGGTGAAGATGCCGGCCGCGAAGATCAGCGAGACCACCGCCAGCACGTTGCCCGCGTGGTTGGCCACCCGGCGGCGCTGCTCGGCGAGGTCGGGGTAGTTGATCACCAGCGCGATCGAGAAGGCGATCATGAACAGCACCGGCAGCGGCAGCACGCCGACCACCAGGCAGACCATCAGCGCCGCGGTCAGCAGCGCGTTGACCCAGCGCAGCTTCGGGCGGCTCACGTCCTCGTCGGCCACCGTCTGGTCGGGCGGCAGGCGGCGGTCCTCGTCCTCGGTGATGTCGGCGTTGACCAGCCCGGGCACGCCGGAGCCGCTGCCGGTCAGGATCGAGTAGCCGAGCCGGCGGCGCTCCTTCATGCCGAGCCAGAACGACACCGCCAGCAGGCCGACGATGGCCACCACGATGGGCGCGACCAGCGGCACGAACACGTCGCCCACGTCCACGTGCAGCGCGCTCGCGGCGCGGGCCGTCGGGCCGCCCCAGGGCGAGAGGTTCATCAGCCCGCTGGCGATCAGCGCCACGCAGGTGAGGTTGAGCGGGTTCATCTTGAGCCGCTTGTAGAGCGGCAGCATCGAGGCCACGGTGATCATGTAGGTGGTCGAGCCGTCGCCGTCGAGCGAGATCACCAGCGCGAGCACGGTGGTGCCCATCACGATCTTGAGCGGATCGCCCTTGACCAGCCGCAGGATGAAGCCCACGACCGGGTCGAACAGGCCGGCGTCGATCATCACGCCGAAGTACAGAATCGCGAACATCAGCAGAATGCCGGTGGGCGCGATCTTCTTGATGCCGTCGAGCATCATCGGGCCCAGGCCGGCGTGGAAGCCGCCGACGAGCGCGAACACGATGGGCACCAGGGTCAACGCGACCAGCGGCGAGAGCCGCTTGGTCATGATGAGGTACATGAATGTGATCACCATGCCGAAGCCGAGGAGGGTCAGCATGTCGTCAATCCTTTTTGCATGGGGGAAGTCTCCAGGAGGTCGGGACGCGCGCGGCGGACAGCGTGCGGCGAAGAGCCGCAAGGTTAGGAACCGAGCCTGTCGTGCCTCTGTCGGCCGGCATGGGGACAAACCCCATGCGGGGAAACCCGTATGCAGTCCGGTATGCAATCCGGGAGGCGCTGCCTGATGCGCGTCCTGCTCGTCGAGGACACGCCCGACCTGGCCGAGGCGGTGCTGCGCTGCCTGCGCCGCATGGGCCACGCGGCCGACTGGCAGGCCGACGGCGGCGCGGCCGACGCGGTGCTGCAGGCGCCGGCCCACCACGCCTACGACCTGGTGGTGCTCGACATCGGCCTGCCGCGCATGGAGGGCACCGAGGTGCTCGCGCGCATGCGCGCGCGCGGCGACAAGACCCCGGTGCTGATGCTGACCGCCCGCTCCGACATCGAGGACCGGGTCGCCGCGCTCGACGGCGGCGCGGACGACTACCTCGGCAAGCCCTTCGACTTCCGCGAGTTCGAGGCCCGCTGCCGCGCGCTGCTGCGCCGGCCGCAGGGCCAGGCGGAGGCGGTGATGCGCATCGGCGGGCTCGCCATCGACAGCGCCGCGCGCCGGGTGACGCTCGACGGCGCGCGGCTCGACCTGCCCAACCGCGAGTACAGCCTGCTCGAGATCCTGGTCGGCCGGCTCGGCCGGGTGGTCAGCCGCGAGGAGATCGCGGCCAAGCTGTTCGGCTTCGACGACGAGGCCGGCCCCAACGCGATCGACGTCTACATCGGCCGGCTGCGCAGGAAGCTCGGCGACGCCGCGCTGGTCATCGGCACGGTGCGCAGCGTCGGCTACATCGCCGAGCCGGCGCCGCCGGCGGCCGGTCCGGGCGATGGCAGCGGCTGAGGCCGCGGTGCGGCCCGCGCCCGCCCCCGTCCGGGCCGGCGGCGACGCCGCGTCCGGCGCGCCGTCCGCGGAGCCGCGGGACGCGTCCCGCGATCCCGCCGCCGCGCCGCCGGCCGCCGTGCGGGGCAGCATCCAGCGCCGGCTGATGCTCTCGCTCGGCCTGCTGTTCCTCGCGGCGATGGCGCTGCTCTTCGTCGCCGCGCGCGGCTACGGCCGCCAGGCGACCGACCTGTCCTACGACCGGCTGCTGGCGGCTTCCGCGCTGGCGATGGGCGAGACGGTGACCGCCGCCGGCGGCCGCTGGTCGATGGACCTGCCCTACGCCGCGCTCGACGCGCTCGCGATGGCGCCGGACGACCGGGTCTTCTACAGCCTGCGCACCCCGGAGGGCGCGCTGGTGACCGGCTACGGCGACCTGCCCGCGCCGCCGGAGGCGCTGTGGCGGCGCGCCCGCCGGGCGCCCGAGGCGCCGCGCGGCGCCGGCCCGCAGGACGGCGCGCGCGACGAGCCGCCGGTGTTCTTCGACGCGCCCTACCACGGCGAGACGGTGCGCTTCGCGCTCGTCGGCCACTGGGTGGCCGGCGCCCCGGGCGAGGGCCGGGCCTGGCTGCAGGTCGGCCAGACCCGGCGCGCGCGGGACGCGCTCGCCGCCCGCATCACCGGCGCCGCCACCGCCGCCATCGCCCTGCTGACGGTCGCGGCGCTGGGCCTGTGCTGGTGGAGCGTGCGCCATGCCCTGGCGCCGCTCGCGCGCTTCGAGGCCGAGCTGGCCGCGCGCGACGCCGCCGACCTGCGGCCGATCGCCACGCCGGTTCCCGGCGAGCTGGCGCTGGCGGTCGGCGCGCTCAACCGCTTCATCGGCCGGCTGGCGGCCAACCTCGACACCCTGCGCGTCTTCATCGCCGAGGCGGCGCACCAGATGCGCACCCCGCTGGCCACGCTGCGCGCCCAGGCGCAGCTCGCGCTCGACGAGGACGACCCGCTGGAGCAGCGGCGCAGCCTGGTCGCGATCGAGCGCAACGCCGCGCGGCTGACCCGGCTGCTCAACCAGCTGCTGGCGGACGCCAGCACCGCCCACCGCGGCAGCCTGCAGCGCTTCGACACGGTGGACCTGGCGCGCATCCTGCGCGAGGCGCTGCGCGACGCGGTTCCCCGGGCCGATCCGCAGCCGGCGGTGCGGTTGCGCTGCGCGGTGGAGTCCGCCCCGCTGCGCGGCGACGCGCTGATGCTGGGCGAGGCGATCAAGAACCTGGTGGACAACGCGCTCAAGCACGGCGTGGCGCGCGGCGACGACCCGGACGCGGTGGCCGAGCTGGACATCGCGCTGCGGCCCGCGCCGGCGGACGCGCCGGCGCCAGAGGACGGCGTCCCGGATGCGGTCCCGCGCACGGATGCGGGCATGGATGCCGGCACGGGTGCGGGCCCGGGCACGGATGCGGGTGCAGGTGCGGGCATGGGCCCGGGCGCCGCGCCGGATCCGATGCCTTCGCCGGCTCCGGGTGCCGGCGCGTCCGGCGGCTGGGAGCTGACGGTGGCCGACCGCGGGCCGGGCATCGCGGCGCAGGACGCGGCGGCCGTCTTCGAACGCTTCGCGCGCGGCCGCACCGCGGCCGGCGGCGCCGGGCTGGGCATGGCCATCGTGCGGCGGGTGGTGGACAGCCACGGCGGGCGCATCGCGCTGGAGCCGCGCGCCGGCGGCGGCCTGGTGGTGCGCCTGTGGCTGCCCGCGGGCGGGGTCCCCCGGGCCTCCGGGGCGGCCTCCGCTCCCGCCGGACCCGGGCCGGAACCGCGTGCGGGCGCGGTCCGGCCTGCCGCCGCGCACCGCGCGGGCGCGGCCGACGGCGACGGCGACGGCGACGGCGACCGCGATCGCGATCGCGTCGTCGCCGGTGCCGGTGCCGGTGCCGGTGCCGATGCCGATGCCGATGCCGATGCCGGCGCCCGCGGTGTCCGGTCTTCCGCGCCGACCGGCGGATCGCCCGCCGGCGGGATTCCGCCGGCGGGCGGGGGACGGGCATGAGCCGGGCGCCGCGGACCGCCGACCCGGCCGCCGGCGGAGGACCGCTCCGCGCGGACCGCGCCGCCGGACCGTCCGCGCGGCGGGCGCTGCTGCGCTGCGCGGCGGCCGCGGCCTGCGGCGCGCTGCTGCCGGCGGCCGGCGCGCGGGCCCAGGCCGGGCCGGCCTCCGACAGCGGCGTGCTCCTGTTGCCGGCCGTGCGGGACGGCGCTGCGGCGGCCGACGCGCCGGGCCTGTCCATCGTCGGCGCCACCGACCTGCCGGCCTTCGCGCCGGTGCTGCGCGACTACCAGCGGCTGCATCCCGAGGTCGCGATCCGCTACCAGGAGTTCTCCACCCAGGAGCTCTACCGCCGGGCGGCCGGCGCGCCGCCGCCGGACCGGCCCGCGCCGACCGGCGACGCGGACCTGCTGGTCAGCAGCAGCATGGACCTGCAGGCCCGGCTGGTGAACGACGGCCACGCCCAGCCCCACCATTCGGCCGCCACCGCCGCCCTGCCGGCCTGGGCGCGCTGGCGCGACGAGGTGTTCGGCTTCAGCTACGAGCCGATGGTGATCGCCTACGACGCGCGCCGCTTCGGGCCCGGCGCGGATCTCGGCCCCGCGCCGTCCGGCCGGCAGGCGCTGCTGGCGCTGCTGCGCGACCCGGCGCGGCCACTGGCCGGGCGGGTCGGGACCTACGACCTGGAGGCGAGCGGCATCGGCTACCTGGCCGCGACCCAGGACGCGCGCATCGACGGCGGCGCCGGCGCGCTGCTGGCCGCGCTGGCCGACAGCCGCGCGGTGCGGGCCCGCCACGCGGCGGTGCTGCTCGACGCGCTGGAGCGGGGCGAACTCGCGCTGGCCTACAACCTGCCCGGCGCCTACGTGCAGGGCCGCATCGACGCGGGCGCGCCGCTGGGCATGGTGCTGCCCCAGGACTACACCCTGGTCATCGCCCGCACCGCGCTCATCCCGCGCACCGCGCCGCATCCGGCCGAGGCGCGGCGCTTCCTGGACTACCTGCTGTCGCCGCGCGGGCAGGGCGTGCTGGCGAAGGAGTCGCGCATCCTGCCGATCCGCACCGACGTGCCCGGCGTGCGGCATCCGACCGGCGCGCTGCGGCCGATCCCGCTCGGCCCGGGGCTGCTGGTCTACCAGGACCGGCTGAAGCGGGCGCGGTTCCTGGAGGCCTGGAACGCGGGGAGTGCGCGGTGAGGCATCGGACGGGGGTAGACGAGATGCTATCGAATTGGTAGCTGAAGGCCCGCGTATTACCTGGGCTGGAAGGCCTTTTTATCGGATTTTTCAGCCGGTGCGGCGCGGTGTCGCGTGCGATCCGGTGATGCGGAAGGCCGGTCCGCAGGCCGCATGGGAACGCCGGCGGTCCGACCGGAAACGCCCGTTCCGGGACGATCGCGGTTCAACGCGCTCCTGCCGGCGCCTGGGCCGGACCGGATGCCGATGGATCGGGATGCGAACCGGTGTCGTGGTCGTCCAGGAATTCGATGCTGCGCAGGATGCGCAAGGCGAGTGGAGTGAGATCGTTCCCGGGGTGCTGGCGGATCATGGGCAGGAGCGCCATCGTGCTTTCGCCGCAAATGGCTTTCTGCATGTGAAAGATGCAGTAGGACATTTGACGACGTCGCCCCGATTCATCCCCAGCGAGGTCGTCTTCGGTGAAAGCGAAACCTCGAGCGTTCACCGTTTGCAGCTCATGGAACAGGATGGCGCGATCGAATATCTTTTGGCGTTGAGGCGGCAAGCCTTCGGGAAATCTGTCGAAGTAGGGGCGCATGTCCCGCACCCACTTGTTTTTCGTGTGGTCGAATCGGACGGGGTCCTGCGCGGTCAGATCGTCGGCTGCGTCGTAGCAAATGAAAGTGAACGTCAAAGGATACCGATACGGCCGCTTCGTTGTTCTGGGCGGATGTTCGATGCTCACTCCACCCGACCCCCTGTTTGCCTTCCCGGAACCCGCCTGCGCTCCGACGGGGACCGACATTTGGATGCGGCAGCCCGGCGCCATATCCATCAAAACGCGTCGCCAGCTGTCTTGCGCCGGTACGGCGGTGCAGCACAGCAAGGACAGAAGCAGAAGAATCGCTTTCATCCCATGGGCCTCTTTTTATAACCTTCCGGATACCAATGCGTCGCATGCCCTTTTTCGTCGGGCAAACGCAGCTCGGTCAATATTGCCAGCAAAACCCCGTAGGCCGAGCAACGGGAGTCGAATCCATTGATGCCCTGGTAATCGGTGCGGTGCAGGCGTCCGGGAAGGTTGACACTGGCGCTGGCACGCCAGAATGCAGGGCTGCGGTAATAGACCTGTGGTCCTTGATCGGTCGGCACGCTGCAACGCTCCAGCACATGCGGCGCATCCGCATAACTTGCCATATTGGTCTTGAGCCAATAGTAGCCCGCGCTGTCCGAGGGCGTGAATCGTTCTTCCGGCTCGTCCGGGTACGGTCTGGATTCGACATGGGCGCGCCACAAAAGCATCTGCTCGGTCAACTCTGGGAAACGCTCGTCTCGAATCCCAAAATTAGACCGAGGCTCTTTCATCTCTGCGACATTTCTGTAGGCGGCGATCAATGCGGCGGACAAGGTTCTCGGCACGATGCGTCCTCGCCATTTCCAATATCCACAATAGTTGTCAGGGTTGGTGAGTTGCAGAAAGCCTCTGCCATGCCAAGGGGAATACCAGTAGGCCGGGCCGCCTGATTCCACGAAGGTCCTGAACCACCCCGTCTCTTGCATCGCGTTGCCGAGAAAAGCAACTTGCCGCAGTGGTGTGCATATGCCGTATCTCCCGAACGCTTTGTTGAGAGGGACGCTGTGCTGGGTCAGCAAGGAGTCTCTACCGAGCAATTTGGTTGCCACCGCCTCCCACTTCACTCCCCCCGCAGCCGCACGCACCGCATGGCTCGGCACCATCTGCGCGATCTCCCGGGCCGAGCGCCAGCCGCACTGGCGCATGTGCTGGATGAAGGCCTGGGGTTCCACGCGCCACGGGGCCTGGAACAGGGCCGGGCAGTCGAAGCACAGGGCCTGCGCGTAGGCCTTGAACGCGGTCCAGTCCGTGGCGTCCAGCGGCCGCGGGCATTCCGGGCTCGGCTGGCGCAGCCAGCCCCAGCGGGCGTCGATCGTCGCCGCGTCCCATTCGCTCGGGAAACGGCAGATCGTCCGGTCGAGCTTGCGCCGCACGGCATCCAGCCGAAGCCGGGCCTGCAGTTCGTCCAGCGTGACTCTCCCGTCACTGTCGGCGTCGAGCATGCTCCGGATCACGGGCGAATCGCAGCGGCTGTCGCGGTCGGCGCTGTCGTCGACCAGGCTCCAGCCGCACCAGTGCGGAAAGTCCGCGTCGCTGTACCTGGTGATGCCGGGTGCGTTGAGATCGACCCAGCCCAGGCCTGCCGGGGTGTTGATCTGGCGCCAGTGCGGCGTGGACGGAGGCGTCAGGGCCTCGTGGCCGAGGACCCGGCCCCAGCGCAGCAGTTCCTGGCAGGCGCTCGGGCTGGGCGCCGGATCGGCGGGGCGGCCGGCGTCCGCGTTGGCCTGGCGCACCGCGGCGCTGAGCGCCTGCGCGCGGGCGAACAGGCGGTATTCGCCGTGGTCGGCTTCCCGGTGCGGTGCGGCCACCGCCTCGCCCGAGGCCCGGCAGGTGGCGAGCGTGGCGTCGCCGCGGTCGTAGCGCAGCCCGACGAACCAGTCCTCGCCGTTCCTGGCGAGGATCCGGGCGGGAGGCGGCACCGCGGATGCGCCGAGCGGCGGCTGGGCGGCGTACACCGGCGTGCCTGCGGGCAGGCGGAAGTAGGCCGCGCCGTAGAGCACGTCGTCGCGCCCGTCCCGTGCCAGCGGCAGGTCGCCGGCGGTGCGGCCTGCCAGCCGCGCGAGGTTGTCGCTGTCCAGGCAGATCTCGAAGTGGATGCGGCCCGGCTCTCCCGCGATGTGGCCGGCGGAGCCGATCGGGTCCTTGCGCCGGACGGGCTGGCCGACCCGCACCGGCTTCTCGACGTCGTGCAGGTGGAGGTAGACCGAGTGGAAGCACAGCAGGACGGGACGGTCCTGGGCGTCCGCCCCGATCTCGGTGCGGTGCTCGATCACGACCACTGCGTCGCTGGTGTAGCCGCGGTCGTACCACAGGGGATGGGCACGGTCGTCGGTGGCGGTGCGCTGCCGGACGAACAGCACCTTGCCGTCGGCGACGGCCCGCACCGGCAGGCGGCCGCCGGCGGCGTCCAAGGGCGCGGCCAGGTGGCGGCCGCCGTGCCAGCCGAGGCGGTGGCTGAGCGGGAACATCCCGTCGCCGGTGCCGATCAGGGCGGCGTCGAGCCACGGGTCGTCGGCCTGGTCGGCGGAGCGGTCCGGAAGGAATGGCGGGCTGATCAACATGGGGGCCGGGAGCGTGGCTCCGATCGGTGGCAGCGCCCGCGGGCCCGGAACGCGTGCGCGTCCCGGTCAGGCGGCCGGATCGATCACCGCCTGGAGCGTCCCCATGCGACCCCCTCGGTCACGGGGCGCGGGGTCGCCAGGCGTCCTTGCCCCAATGTATCCCGATGCCTTCGCCCGATCCATGCGTACGACATGAACGGGGCGGCGGGCCCGCCGCTACAGCACCGCCTCGAACAGCTCGAGCTGCGGCGGCCCGAGGTAGAGGTCGCGGTGGCGGCCGGCGCCGGCGTGCGCGGTGCGGAAGGCCTCGGAGCGGGTCCAGTCCTCGAAGTGCGCGCGCGATTCCCAGACGGTGTGGGACGAGAACAGCGTGCGCTCGGGCGTGGTGTCGCCTTGCAGCAGATGGAAGGTGCGGAAGCCCGGCACGGTCGACAGCAGGCTGTCGCGCTCGCGCCAGATGTCGATGAAATCGGACTCGCGGCCGGGCGCGATGCGGAAGCGGTTCATGGCGATGAACATCGGGAGGATCCTTCGTCGTCGGGGAGGGGCGGGGGCCGGGAGGCGCCGGCCCATCGTAGCCCGGCGCCCGGACCGGGACGTACCCGGATGTGCGGGCCGGCGCCCGGCCGCGTCCGTCCGCCCTCCGGAAAGCGCGAGGGGCCGGCCGCTGCTGCGGTCCGGCCCCCGGGGCGGCGGGTCCGGCGCTGCGGCCGGCCCGTGGCGTGCGTCAGGCCGCGGCGGCGGCCGGGTGCACGCGGGGCGCGCTGGTGGCGCGGCCCTTGAAGTCGGTCCAGCACTGGCGGGTGAAGTCGTAGAGCTTGCAGGCGCGCGCGGTGTCGAAGTACCACTTCCAGGAGAAGCGCTGGATGATGATCCGCTCGGGCAGCAGGTGCTCCAGCAGCTTCTGGGCTTCCTTGAGCTTGTAGAGCGGGATGCTCATGTCCACGTGGTGGGCGGTGTGCTCCATGATGTGGTGCATCAGCGCGCCGACCTGCATCGGGAAGGTCAGGTGGACCGTGGTCGAGACGAAGGGCTGGGCGCGCTGCCAGGCGGCGCGCTCGTCGTGCCACTGCACCCGCACGTGGGTGTGGTGGCCGTAGATCACGAAGCCCATCATGTTGAACCAGAAGAACATCGGCAGCGCGAAGCCCAGGCCGACCAGCAGCAGCACCGACTGGCCGGTGGCCAGCGCGGCGGCCACCAGGGCGCCGATCCACGCGGCGGCGAAGCCGGTGACCAGCAGGCAGTCCTTGGTGAAGATCGGGCGGCTGGTGCTGCCGAGCGCCTTCTGGCTCGGGAACATCATCTTCTTCCACCAGATCTCGACCATGTAGTAGATGCCGGGGCCCCAGCCGCTGCGGTAGACGCGCTGCATCAGCTTGCCCACGGGCGAGAGCGCCGCGTACTCGGCCTGGGTCAGCGGGGCCCAGACGAAGTCCACGCCCTTGAGGTTGGTGAAGCCGTGGTGGACCACGTTGTGGCCCATGTCCCAGAGGCTGTAGGCGGTCATCGAGGGCAGGAAGCCGATGCGTCCCAGCCAGCGGTTGAGTCGGCGGTGCGGCGTCAGGCTCTGGTGGCAGCCGTCGTGGCCGATGACGAAGAGACGGCCGATGACGAAGCCCGCCAGCAGGGCGCACAGCACCTTGAGCCAGATCGACTTGATCAGCACCACGCCGGTCGCGAGGCCGGCGAACAGGGTGTAGTCGAGCACCAGCATCACGAAGGCGCGCAGCGTGGTGCGCTCCGAGATGGGGACCAGCCAGGACCGGATGGTCTTGCGGTGCGGCAGCGGTGCGGCGGGATCGAGCGGCGCGGGCAGGACGCAGGCGTCGGCGGAAGCGGCGGAGTCGGGCAGGGCGTGTTCGGTCGTCTTGGATGACATGGCGGACAGGGGACAGGGATGCACGTCGGCTCGTGCGGGGGGCTTGCACAGGGGCGGGAGGACGTGCCTGGCAGGAGGCGGAAGGGTCCTGCGTGGGTGCGACGGGTGCAGCGGGTGCGGCCCCGATTGTAGGAAGGTCCGGCCCAGCCGGGCCCGATGCGGGTCAATGCGCAAGGTTTTGTGTCGTCCATGTGTCGCGCGCAGGCGACTGCCGGGCGCCCCGGGGACGGCGGCCGGGCGGGCCGCGGCGCCCGGCGGGGCGGGGACGCCGGCCGTGGACGGGGCCGGCCGGCGGCTAGCGGGCGGCCCCGCCCGCCGGCCGCCCAGGCACGGGCGCGGGCCGGTTCTGCGCGCCCTGCGGATGCGCGTGCTCGATGCCGGTCGGGTCGGCGATCTGCACGACGCGGCCGTGCTGCCAGGCGTCGGCGCCCGCGGCGACCGGGGGCGCGGGAATGCCGGCGCGCTCCTGCCGCCGGCGGGCGCTGTCGATGCCGAAGCGCTGGTCGCGGGCCGCGACCAAGGCCGGGTCGATCTGCCCGTCGGCGGTGGCGCCCATCATGAGCTGCGGCACGCCCAGCGGCAGCGTCTTGCCGCGGTCGGTGTGCCAGGTGTGCCAGGTCTTGCCGTAGGTGCCGACCAGCTTCTCCATCAGCGCGCGCTCGGCCGCCTGCGGTATGCCGGGCGCCACCAGCTGGCCGGACTTCACCTCGTGGACATGGCTGTGCCAGAGCGGCTTCTCCTCGGCCGGCAGCGACTCGAAGAGGGCGCGGCCCACGATGTACTCCACGCCCATGATCTTGGCGTCGCGGACGTTGCCGTCGTAGATCACGCACTGGATCAGGTCCTCGTTGACCGTCGCGCAGTAGTGGTGGGCCTCCATCTGGCCCTGCGGCGCGCCGTTGTAGAAGTGGAAGCCGTCCAGGTAGGCGTTGAGCGCGTCGACGGGCGGGCGGTCCTGCGCCAGGGCGGCGCCGGCGTCGAGCGCGCGGGTCACCGCGCGCTCCGGCGCGCCGGGCGCCGCGACGTTCGAGGCGGTGTTGCCGCCGCCGCAGCCGGCGGCGAGCGCGGCCAGGCCCAGGGCGGCGAGGGGAAGGATGCGCATGGAGGGTCTCCGGAGGGGGCGGAAAGGGCCGGGCGGCGATGGCGGCCGCCGCGGATCGGCACGGCGCGCGCGCCGCCGCCGGGGTGGGCGGAAGGGGCCGGCGATGCATCCGAGGCTACGGGCCGGCCGGCGCCGCGCTGTCGGCGGACCGGCCGGCCGACCGCAGGCGCCGCGGCCGCGGAGGCGTTGGCCGCCGCGTCGCGGGCGCCGCGCGGGCCCGTGTGAGAATGGCCGACGGGCCCGCGGCCGGTCCCGCGCGCCCGCCGGCGCCCGGCGCGCCCGCCTTCCAACGCATACGAACGCACCCATCCCGGAGACACCGCCCCATGCCCCTGCACCGCGCCACCAAGATCGTCGCCACCCTCGGCCCCGCGTCGAGCACGCCGGAACTGCTGGAGCGCATGATCCGCGCCGGGCTCAACGTGGTGCGGCTCAACTTCAGCCACGGGACCGCCGAGGACCACATCGCCCGCGCGGCGATGGTGCGCGAGGCCGCGGCGCGCGCCGGCCGCGAGGTCGCGATCATGGCCGACCTCCAGGGCCCGAAGATCCGCGTCGGCAAGTTCGCCGGCGGCCGGACCGACCTGGTGGCCGGCGCGCCCTTCGTGCTCGACGCCTCCCGCACCGAGCCGGGCGACGCCGAGGGCGTGGGCCTGGACTACAAGGAGCTGCCGCGCGACGTGAAGGCCGGCGACGTGCTGCTGCTCAACGACGGGCTGATCGTGCTGCAGGTGGACGCGGTGCGCGGCGAGCAGGTGCGCACCACGGTGCGCGTCGGCGGCGAGCTGTCGAACAACAAGGGCATCAACAAGCAGGGCGGCGGCCTGACCGCGCCGGCGCTCACCGGCAAGGACATGGAGGACATCCGCACCGCGATGCGCTTCCAGGCCGACTACGTGGCCGTCAGCTTCCCGAAGAACGCCACCGACATGGAGATGGCGCGCCAGCTGTGCAACGTGGCCGGCGCCGAGTTCCGCCACAAGCCCGGCCTGATCGCCAAGATCGAGCGGGCCGAGGCGATCCCGCTGCTGGAGGAGATCGTGCGCGCGAGCGACGGCATCATGGTCGCGCGCGGCGACCTCGCGGTGGAGGTCGGCAACGCCGCGGTGCCGGCGCTGCAAAAGCGCATGATCCAGGTCGCCCGGGCGCACGACAAGCTCGCCATCACCGCCACCCAGATGATGGAGAGCATGATCAACAACATCGTGCCGACCCGCGCCGAGGTCAGCGACGTGGCCAACGCGGTGCTCGACGGCACCGACGCGGTGATGCTCTCGGCCGAGACCGCCACCGGCCGCTACCCGCTGGAGACCATCGAGGAGATGGCCCGGATCTGCGCCGCCGCCGAGGCCGCCGAGGACACCCGGCTCGACGCCGACTTCACCGGCAAGAGCTTCGCCCGCATCGACCAGACCATCGCCATGGGCGCGCTGTTCACCGCCCACCACCTGGGCGCCCGCGCCATCGTGGCCCTGACCGACAGCGGCGCCACCGCGCTCTGGATGAGCCGCCAGCGCATCCACGTGCCGATCTACGCCCTGACCCCGCGCATCGCGACCCAGCGCCGCATGGCGCTCTACCGCAACGTGCGGCCGCTGCTCTCGGACGAGAGCGCCGACCGCGAGACCGCGCTGCTGCACGCCGAGGCCCACCTGGCCCAGCGCGGCATCGTGCAGCCCGGCGACGTCTACGTGATCACCTGCGGCGAGCCGATGGGCTCGCCCGGCGGCACCAACATGCTGCGGATCTGCAAGGCGCAGTAGCCCGCAGGCGGCCCGCGAGGGCGGCCCGGAGGCCGCGGCGTCCCCGCAAGGTGGCGCCGCGCGGGCGCGGGGCGGGCAAGGGCGCCCGGCCGTGCGGCGCGGCCGCCGGGACGCGGGCGGGAGGCTCCTGCTATGGAAATGAGAGCTGAAGGCCGGGGCGCCGCCTGCGCCCCCGCCGGATTCAGTCCGCGTTCCCGGCGGTGTCCAGGAACCCGCGCACCAGCGCCGCGAAGGCCCCGGGCCGCTCAACCGCGCTGATGTGGGAGGCGCCCTCGATCACCGCCAGCCGGGCGCCGGGCACCGCGTCCGCGATGGCCTGCGACATCGCCAGCGGGGTGCCGGCGTCCTGGGCGCCGGCGATCACCAGCGTCGGGGCCTGGATGCGCGGCAGCGCGTCGCGCCAGTCCACCGTGCCCACCGCATGGCAGCAGGCGGCGTAGCCCTGCGGGTCGCTCGCCAGCAGGGTGGCGCGCGCCGCGGCCTCGGCCTCGGGGTGGGCGGTGCGGAAGTCCTGCAGGAAGTAGCGGCCCATCACCATGTCCGCGATGGGGGCGAGGCCGCGTTCCAGGACCGCCGCGACGCGCTCGCGCCAGACGGCCTGCGCGGCCTCGGGGTAGTGCGCGGTCGAATTGGCCACCACCAGCGCCCGCACCAGCTCCGGGTGCCTGGCGGCCAGGCCCTGGCCGACCATGCCGCCCATCGACAGGCCGACCCAGGCGACCGGGCCGCGGCCCCATTCGCGCACGATGCGCGCGGCGTCGTCGACCAGGTCGTCCATCGCGTACGGGCCGGCGGGCGCGGCCGAGCCGCCGTGGCCGCGGTGGTCGTAGCGCAGCACCGGGTGGCCGGCGGCGGCGAGTTCGGCGGCCAGCGCGTCCCACATGCGGGCGTCCAGGCCGAGCGCGTGGCTCAGCACCACCGGCGTGCGCGCGGCGTCCGGCGCGGCGCCGTCCGCGGCCGGCCGGTCGCCCTGCACCAGCACGTGCAGCTGCGGTGCGCTGAAGGTGTGGTGCGATGCGGCGCGCCGCCCGTCGGAGAGCGGCGCGGGCGCGGGCGGCACGCCCATCTCGCGCAGGATGTCCTGGGCCAGCTTGAAGGCGGTGTTGGCCGCCGGCACGCCGGCGTAGATGGCCGACTGCAGCAGGGTCTCCTGCAGCTCGGCCACCGGGATGCCGCCGGCCACGGCCGCGCGGACGTGCAGCTCGAATTCCTCCCAGCGGCCCAGGGCGACGCAGGTCGCCAGCACCAGCAGCCGGCGGGTGCGGTGGTCCAGGCCCGGGCGCCCCCAGATCTCGTGCCAGGCGAAGCGGGTGATCAGCGACTGGAACTCGGCGTTGAAGGCGGTCGCGTTGTCGAGCGAGCGCTGCACCCAGGCGTCGCCGAGCACCGCGCGGCGGTTCTTCAGGCCGCGGTCGACGTCGTCCTGGCGCGGGAGCGG
Organism: Xylophilus ampelinus; assembly: GCA_036946225.1. Lineage (GTDB taxonomy): Bacteria > Pseudomonadota > Gammaproteobacteria > Burkholderiales > Burkholderiaceae_C > JAKOND01. The sequence goes on along the minus strand of JAQIJO010000001.1, from coordinate 143,420 downwards.
TGCGGCGGGGGAGGCGGGGGCGGGAGAGGTCATCGGAAGGGCTCGGTGGATGCTCGGTGGATGGAGGGAGGCCGCGCGGCGGATGCGCGGGCCGGAGACCGCGATGGTGGCACGGCGGCACGGCGACATGTCGGCGTCCTGCGGCGCGCGCGGCGGGTGCGCGCGCGGAAGGCGGGATCGTCGCGGCGGCCCGCCGGGCGTCCCGCGGTCCGCGGCGACGGCCCGTTCCGCCCCACGGGCCGACGGCGGCCGGCGCATCGCTGCGGCGGCCGCCCGGGCGGGAGGGTGGATCGGCCGGGCCGTCCGGCGCCGCCTTAGCGGTAGTCGAGGAAGACGGTTTCCCGCGGGCCCTGCATGTGCACGTCCCAGCGGTAGCCGCCGCCCTCGGGCTGCGCCAGCAGGGTCGCGCGGCGTTCCGCGGGCACCTGCGCCAGCAGGGCGGCGCCGTCGAGGCCGGGCGCGTCGGCCGCGAAGACCGCGGTGAACTGGTGCTTGAGCACCCCGCGGGCGAACACGGTCACGTAGGCCAGCGGCTGGCCGGCCGCGGCGCCGGTGGGGCGCGACAGCCGCAGGACGAAGCGGCCGTCCTCGCCGGTGTAGGCGCGGCGCCAGCCGGGCACCGGGGCGCCCTGCTCGTGGGCCACGGCCGCGGGCGTCCAGGCTTCGAGCATCGCGTCGACGATGGGCGCGCCCTGGCCGTCGTGGACGATGCCCGAGACCTCGACCAGCGGCGCGTCGGTGGCGATCCGGGCGGTGGCTTCCTCGGCCCAGCGCAGGCCGTCGTGGAAGAAGGGGCCGATGGTCTGGCTGGTGGTGATGCCGGCCGGCGCGGCGCCGGTGTGGCCGTACAGCGCGGCGCGGTCGAGCGCGGCGGCGGGAAGGGGTGCGTTCATGGTCGGTTCTCCGGATGGCGGGGGACGGGGCCGCTCACAGGCCCATGGGCGTGGCGTCGCGGCCGCGCAGCACGATGTCGAACTGGTAGCCGAGCGCGGTGCCCTCGACGGTGTGCTCCAGCTTGAACTGCGAGACCAGGCGGTGGCGCGCGGCCTCGTCCGGGATGCTGTTGAAGATCGGGTCGAACTCGAACAGCGGGTCGCCCGGGAAGTACATCTGGGTGATCAGCCGCTGCGCGTAGGCGTTGCCGAACAGCGAGAAGTGGATGTGCGCCGGCCGCCAGGCGTTGGGGTGGTTGCCCCAGGGGTAGGCGCCGGGCTTGATGGTCACGAAGCGGTAGTAGCCGTCCTCGTCGGTGGTGGTGCGGCCCTGGCCGGGGAAGTTCGGGTCCAGCGGCGCGTGGTGCTGGTCCTTCTTGTGGGCGTAGCGGCCGGCGGCGTTGCACTGCCAGATCTCGACCAGCGAGTTGCGCGCCGGCCGGCCGTCCTCGTCGGTGACCCGGCCGGTGACCACGATGCGCTCGCCCAGCGGATCGCCCTGGCCCCAGGCGGTCAGGTCGGCGTCGCGCGGGGTGACGATGGGGCGCGCGTCGGGGATGACGATCTCCGCGGCGGCGGGCAGCTCGACCGCCACCGGCGGCTGCTTCGGTCCGCGCAGCCCGGTGGACTGGTAGGTGGCGTGGGTCGATTCGGGGTAGGTGCCGGCGGGCGGCGCGGGGAATTTCATCGGGGTCTCCGGGGGTGGATGCGTGCGGACGGCCAGGGGGCCGGGGCGCGGTGCGCTATCCGCACGCCGCGCGCCGGGACCTGCGCCCGTCGGTGGGGTGAATCTATGCACGGCGGCGCGCCGGGGCAAGGCAGAATGCCGATCCCGATGCGATGCGCGCCCGTCGCGTGCGCATAGCGCACATTCCAGGGTTAACACCATGTCCTCCGATCCTCCTGCCGCCGGCGCGCCGGCCGACGACGGCGCCGGGCCCGCCGCAGCGATCCGCGCCGGGGATGCCGCCGTCCCGGCCCCCGGCGCCCCGGACGCCGCCGGTCTCCGCGATCCTGCCGATGCCGATGCCGCCGCGGCGGACGGCCGGGACGGCGGCGGGGCGCTTCCCGGCGGCCTGGCGCGCCGCGACTTCATCGCCGGCGTCGGCAAGGGCTTCGCGATCCTGGAGGCCTTCGACGCCGCCGAGACCGCGCGCATGACCATGGCCGAGGTCGCCCAGCGCACCGGCCTGACCCGCGCCGCGGCGCGCCGCTACCTGCTGACGCTGGCCGAGCTGGGCTACCTGCACTACGACGGCCGCATGTTCGCGCTGACGCCCAAGGTGCTGCGGCTCGGGCAGTCCTACATCCATTCGGCGCGGTTGCCGCGCATCGTGCACCCGCAGCTGCACCGGATCGCCAGCACGCTGCAGGAGGCCTGCTCGGTCGGGGTGCTCGACGGCGGCGACATCATCTGCGTGGCCGCGGTCACCGCCGGCCGGGTGGTGTCGGTCACGCTGCAGCCGGGCACCCGGGTGCCGGCCCATTGCACCGCCAACGGCCGGGTGCTGCTGGCCGGGCTGCCGCCGGCGGCGCTCGACGGCTGGCTGGCCGCGCGCGAGTTCGCGCCCTTCACCCCGCACACCGTCACCGCGCGCGACCGGCTGCGCGCCGAGATCGTCCAGGCCCGCACCCAGGGCTACGCGCTGGTGGACCAGGAACTGGAGCCCGGCCTGCGCGCGATCGGTGTGCCGCTGCGCAACCTGCGCGGCGAGACGGTCGCGGCGATGAACGTCAACGTCCACGCCGCCCGCATGTCGCTGGAGGAGGTGCGCTCGCAGTGCCTGCCGCTGCTCTGGCAGGCGCAGGCGCAGGTGCGCAACCTGCTGTAGCGGCCGCCCGCGCCGCGCCCGGCGCTGCGGGCCGTTTGCTATGCATTCGGTAGCTGCCGGACTAGGTGGGACGCCGGTCGGAGCCGTATCCGATGCTGAATTTGGGCCGATCCGGGGCCTCAGTAGCGCTCCGGCACGTGCATCGCCTCGGGCACCGGATGGCGCAGGTAGTCGGCGTTGCGCACCCGCTCGGGCAGGCTGACCGTCTCCCGGGCCACCGGGTGGTAGGGCAGCTGCGACAGCAGGTGGGCGATGCAGTTGAGCCGGGCGCGCTTCTTGTCGTCGGCGCGCACCACCCACCAGGGCGCCTCGGGGATGTGGGTGCGCTCCAGCATGGTCTCCTTGGCGCGGGTGTAGTCCTCCCAGCGCCGGCGCGATTCCAGGTCCATCGGGCTGAGCTTCCACTGCTTGAGCGGGTCGTGGATGCGGCCCAGGAAGCGCAGGTGCTGCTCCTCGTCGGTGATGGAGAACCAGTACTTCACCAGCCGGATGCCGGCGCGGGTCAGCATCTTCTCGAACTCGGGCACGGTGCGGAAGAACTCCTCGTACTCCGCGTCGGTGCAGAAGCCCATCACCCGCTCGACGCCGGCGCGGTTGTACCAGCTGCGGTCGAAGAGCACGATCTCGCCCGCGGCCGGCAGGTGGGCGGTGTAGCGCTGGAAGTACCACTGGGTGCGTTCGCGGTCGTTGGGCGCGGGCAGCGCCGCGACCCGGCAGATGCGCGGGTTGAGCCGCTGGGTGATGCGCTTGATCACGCCGCCCTTGCCGGCCGCGTCGCGGCCCTCGAACAGCACCACCACCTTCTCGCCGCTGTGCAGCACCCAGTCCTGCAGCTTGACCAGTTCGCCCTGCAGCCGGAACAGCTCGCGGAAATAGGCGCGGCGGTCGATGTCGCCGTCGCCGCCGTCCGCGGGCGCGCCGGGGGCGTGGACGCGGCGGTCGTCGAGCTCCAGCTCGAACTCCTCGTCGTAGCTGTCGATCAGGTCGCGTTCGAGACGGCCCAGGAGCCGGTCGGGATCGGTCGGGAGCAGGGGCTGCAGGGGCGTGTCCATCGGGGAATGCGTCGGTTCGGGCGGAGGGAGGGAAGCGGGACGCGCATCGGCGCGCCCGCGCGGGCCGGACGATGCTGCCGCGCGGATGCGACGGGACGATGACGGCGGCGCGACGCCGACACCGGGCCGACGCCGCGCTGTCACGCATCCGTCATCGATGCGGCGCAGGATCGCGCCTCCCTTCCGCTCCCATGGACCGTTCCTCGCCCCCTCCGCAACCCCGGCCGGACGGCCCGCAGGCCGCGCCGTCGCCGGGCGCCGGGCGTCCCGCGCCGGGGGGCATCCCGTCCGACGCCGGCGCGGGGCCGGCCCGGCCGCCGCCGGGCGCGGCGCCGGTCTCGCCCTACGGCGCCGACGATTCGGGCCTGGTCTGCGGCTACCGCTTCCCGCCCGGATCGGCCGCGGTGCCGCTGGATTCCGCGGCCGCCGCCGACCTGCTCGCCGGCCGCGCCGATGCCGCCTCCGCCGGCGGCCCGCCGGCGCCGGGCTTCCTCTGGCTGCACTTCAGCCTCGCGCACGCGGCGGCCGAGCGCTGGCTGGCGCGCCACGCGGGCCTGCCGACGAGCTTCTTCGACATGCTGCGCGAGGGGCTGCACTCGACCCGCATCGAGCGCGACGACGATGCGCTGATCGCGGTGATCAACGACGTGCGCTTCGACTTCGCCTTCGAGCCTGCGGACCTCGCCACGCTCTGGATCGGCGTCGCGCCGGGACTGGTGGTGACCGCGCGCCAGCAGCCGCTGCGCGCGGTGGACCGGTTGCGCACCGCGGTCAACGCGGGCGCCTGCCCGCGCTCGCCGGTCGAGCTGCTGGAGCGGCTGATGCGCGCCCAGGCCGACGTGCTGGTGGGCATCGTGCGCGACGTCACCGCCCGCATCGACGCGGTCGAGGACGGCCTGCTGGCCGGCCGCCGCGACCACCCGCGCGCGAAGCTCGGCGCGATGCGCCGGCTGCTGGTGCGGCTGCAACGGCTGCTGGCGCCCGAGCCGGCGGCGCTGTTCCGCCTGCTGCAACGGCCGCCCGCCTGGGTGGCCGACGCCGACGTGCAGGACCTGCGCGGCGCGACCGAGGAGTTCTCGGTGGTGCTGCGCGACATGGGCGCGCTGCAGGAGCGCATCAAGCTGCTGCAGGAGGAGGTCGCCGCCAGCGTCAACGAGGACAACAACCGCAGCCTCTTCGTGCTGACGGTGGTGACGGTGCTGGCGCTGCCGATCAACATCCTCGCCGGCCTGTTCGGCATGAACGTCGGCGGCATCCCGCTCGCCGAGGACGGGCACGGCTTCTGGATCGTGGTCGGGATCGTGCTGAGCTTCACCGCGGCGGCGGCCTGGCTGGCCTTCCGGCCCAAGCGCGGCGAGCGTCCCTAGGGCAGGGCCCCGGGGCGCTTCAGTCGAAGCGCAGCGACACGCCGGTCACCAGCGAGGCGTCCATGCGCTTGAGTCCGGCGCCGGGATCGGTGTTGTAGCGGTAGTTCAGGCCGGTGGTCAGGCTCAGCGCCGGCGTCATCGCCACCGACAGCCCGGCGTCGAACATCGCCCGGTAGTTGCCGCCGTCGGAGATGTTGGGGTAGACGGTGAACTTCTGGCGCAGGATGGTCGTCTGGGTGAGCTTGTGGGTCGATTCCTCGCCCAGCACCAGCTCGAAGCGGCCGTACTCGTCGCGCAGCCCGCCCAGCACCTGCGTCTCGCGCACGTAGCGGTCCTGGGTGTAGCCCAGGCCCAGGGTGGTGTCGAAGGTGTTGTTGGGATTCTTGACCAGGTGCCGGCCCACCCCGCTGGCGGCCGACCAACGGTAGTCGATGTTGGCCGGCGGTTCGCGCAGCCCGTCGGCCGAGCCGAAGCCGAACCAGTTCGGCGAGAAGTTGCGGTTGTACTGGGTGCCGGCCGCGTAGCGCTCGGAGGTCACCGCGCCGTTGGTCTTGCCGTAGGCGCCGGTGCCGCGGAAGGTCCACTTGTCCTCGTCGGTCACCCGCGCGCCCTCGGCGCTGAGGTTGAAGGCGGTGGTCTCGCTGTTGCCGGCGGTGGCGTTGGCGCCGGCGGTGTAGAGGTAGCGCCACAGGCCGTCGGGCTTGAGGGTGACCTGCGCGCGCACCGGCGCCGCCGCGAACAGGGCGGCGCAGGCCGCGAGCGCCAGGCGGGCGCGCAGCGGCGGGGACGGGAGGGCCGGGGACGACGGCGGTGCGGCGGTCCGGGCGCGGAGGAGGGCGGGACGGGAAGGCTGCATGGCAAGGCAGGGGGACGGGGCCGGAGCCCGAACGGACGGATGGCGGCGAAGGGGCATGCTGAGTGGTGCGATCCGGCATGCCCGGGTTCCCGCAGGATCGGATCGGTTTTGTATCCGTGTGTTTCTGTCCGCCGGGGAGCGCGGGCGGACCCGGCGGTCGGGCGGGACGCCGATTTTCGCGTGGAGCATGATCCGCGTCCATGAAAACCCCGAGACTGACCCGGCGGTCCGGGCTGGCGGCGGCCTGCCTGCTGGCCGCCGGCTGCGTGCGCAGCCCCGCCGCGCCGGATGCGCCGGGCGGCCCGCCCGCCGCCCCGGAGGGCATCCGGGACGGGGCGCGGCGGCGCGACGGCGTCGCCTACGGCCCCGATCCGCGCCAGCGGGCCGACCTCCATTTCCCCGCGGCGCCGCGGGACGGCTGCCCGCCGCCGCTGGTGGTCTTCTTCTACGGCGGCACCTGGACGCACGGCAGCCGGGGCTTCTACGCCTTCGCCGGCCGGGCGCTGGCCGACGCCGGGGCGGTGGCGATGGTGGCCGACTACCGCCTCAGCCCGGCGGTGCGCTACCCCGCCTTCGTGGAGGACGGCGCGGCCGCCGTCGCCTGGGCGCTGGACCACGCCGCGGCGCTCGGGGCCGATCCGCGGCGGGTCCTGGCGATGGGCCACAGTGCCGGCGCCTACATCGCGGCGATGCTGGCGCTCGACGGCCGCTGGCTGGGCGCACGGGGCCGGGCGCCGCGCGACCTGGCCGGCTGGATCGGGCTGGCCGGCCCCTACGACTTCCTGCCGATCGCCAACGCCGAGGCGCAGGCCGCCTTCGGCTGGCCGGCCACGCCGCCGGACTCGCAGCCGCTGGCGCACGCCGGCGCCGGCGCGCCGCGCACCCTGCTGCTCGCCGGCGCGGACGACGCGACCGTCGATCCGCGCCGCAACACCCTGGCCCTGGCCGACCGGCTGCGCGGCGCCGGCGCCGACGTCCGGGCGCGCCTGCTGCCGCGGGTCGGCCACGTCGGGCTGGTGGCGGCGCTGGCGCGCCCGCTGCGCTGGTGGGCGCCGGTGCATGCCGAAGCGGCCGCTTTCCTGCATGACGCGCCGGGGTCAACCTGTTACCGGCCGCCCGTTGCCGGCGGTTAAACTTTGCCGGTTTTGCCACGCCGCGGCCCCCGCGCGGCGGCGCGCTTCCGGTTCCACAACTCTTCCAGGACACACACCATGGCACTCGTCTCGATGCGAGAACTGCTGGACCACGCCGCGGCCAACGGCTACGGCATCCCGGCCTTCAACGTCAACAACCTGGAGCAGGTCCAGGCCGTGATGATGGCCGCCGACGAAGTCGGCGCGCCGGTCATCCTGCAGGCCAGCGCCGGCGCCCGCAAGTACGCCGGCGAGTCCTTCATCAAGCACCTGATCCAGGCGGCGGTCGAGGCCTATCCGCACATCCCGCTGGTGATGCACCAGGACCACGGCCAGACCCCGGAGATCTGCCAGGGCGCGATCGACCTGGGCTTCGGCTCGGTCATGATGGACGGCTCGCTGCGCGCGGACGGCAAGACCCCCGCCGACTTCGACTACAACGTCGACGTGACCCGCCGCGTGGTCGAGATGGCCCACAAGGTCGGCGTGACCGTCGAGGGCGAGCTGGGCTGCCTGGGCAACCTGGAGACCGGCGACGCGGGCGAGGAGGACGGCATCGGCGCCGAGGGCAAGCTCGATCACAGCCAGATGCTGACCGACCCCGAGGAAGCCGCGCAGTTCGTGCAGGCCACCCAGCTCGACGCGCTGGCCATCGCCATCGGCACCAGCCACGGCGCCTACAAGTTCAGCCGCCCGCCCACCGGCGACATCCTGGCGATCAGCCGCGTCAAGGAGATCCACGCCCGCATCCCCAACACCCACCTGGTGATGCACGGCTCCTCCTCGGTGCCGCAGGAACTGCGCGCGATCATCAACCAGTACGGCGGCCAGATGAAGGAGACCTACGGCGTGCCGGTGGCCGAGATCCAGGAAGCCATCAAGCACGGCGTGCGCAAGATCAACATCGACACCGACATCCGCATGGCGATGACCGGCGCGGTGCGCAAGTTCCTGGCCGAGAACCCCGAGAAGTTCGACATGCGCGAATGGATGAAGCCCGCCCGCGAGGCCGCCAAGGCCGTCTGCAAGCAGCGCTACGTCGAGTTCGGCTGCGAAGGCCAGGGCGGCAAGATCAAGGGCGAGAGCCTGCAGGTGGTCGCCGCCAAGTACGCCCGCGGCGAACTGGCGCAGGTCGTACAGTAAGGGCCGCGCCGGCCGGAGCGGCCGGGCCTTGGCGCATACTGGCGCCGTCGCCCGACGCGCCGGCCGCCTCCCCCGCGCAGGCCTGCCGCCTGCGCCCGCATCCCGGCGCACGCCGGGATTTTTCCGTCCGCCGCGCCCCCGCCGCCGCATCCCGCCGAACCGAGTTCCCGCCATGACCGCCGTGCCCGCTTCCCTGCATACCTCAAACATCGCCTCGCTGCCGCTGCTCGCGCGCGGCAAGGTGCGCGACAACTACGCCGTGGGCGACGACCGCATCCTGATGGTGGCGAGCGACCGGCTCTCGGCCTTCGACGTGATCATGGGCGAGCCGATCCCGGGCAAGGGCGCGCTGCTGACCCGCATGGCGCTGTTCTGGTTCGACAAGCTCGGCCACATCGTGCCCAACCACCTGACCGGCGAGGCGCCCGAGAGCGTGGTGCGGCCCGACGAGGTGGGCCAGGTGCGCGACCGCGCGATGCTGGTCAAGCGCCTCAAGCCCATCCCGGTGGAGGCGGTGGTGCGCGGCTACCTCGCCGGCAGCGGCTGGCAGGAATACCAGGCCTCGCGCTCGGTCTGCGGCGTGCCGCTGCCGGCCGGCCTGACCAACGCCAGCAAGCTGCCCGAGCCGATCTACACGCCCGCCGCCAAGGCCGCCGCGGGCGAGCACGACGAGAACATCAGCTTCGAGCAGACGGTGGACATCGTCGGCCCGGAACTGGCCGCGAAGATCCGCGACACCAGCATCGCGCTCTACAAGGCGGCGGCCAAGATCGCGCTCGCCAAGGGCATGATCATCGCGGACACGAAGTTCGAATTCGGCCTCGACAAGGACGGCGCCCTGGTGCTGATGGACGAGGTGCTCACCCCCGACAGCTCGCGCTACTGGCCGGTCGAGGGCTACGACGCCGCCTGGCGCGCCGGCCAGAACCCGCCGAGCTACGACAAGCAGTTCGTGCGCGACTGGCTGGAGCAGGTGCGCATCCACGGCAAGCCCTGGGGCAAGACCCCGCCGGCGCCGCGCCTGCCGCAGGAGGTGATCGAGAAGACCGCGGCCAAGTACCGCGAGGCGCTGGAGCGGCTGGCCGGCTGACCGGTCCCCCGGCGCGCCCGCGGGCGGCGCGCGCCGTCCGGGCCGGCGCACCGCGCCGCGGCACGCCGGCCGATGGGCCTCAGCTCAGCACGACGCTGCTGAGCCGGCGGCGGTAGGTGGCGACCGTCGGGTCGTCCGGCGGGATCTGGCCGTCGGCGACCTTGGGCTTGGGCGGCTCGATGATCTCGAGGATCGCGACGTAGAGCTTGCGGGCGGCGTCCTCGTTCCAGGACTTGTCGCGCATCAGGATCTCCAGCAGCTCGTCCATCGCGGCGGTCCAGCGCTGGCCGGCCATCTGCAGCCGGGCCTTGCCGAAGCGGGCTTCGAAATCGCGCCGGTTGGCGGCGATCCGTGCATCGAAATCGGCTTCGGCGGGCGCGGGGCCTGCGCCGCCAGCTGCGAAATCGATAGCATCCATCCAGCGCTTGAGCGCGTCGAAGCGGCGCACCTGCGGCGCCCGGGCGATGACCGGCGCGAAGGCCACCTTGGCCTCGTCGTCGCGGCCCGATCGCAGCAGCAGCTTGACGTAGTCGAAGCGCGCCTCGTCGTTGGCCGGGTCGGTGGCGACCGCGTGCTGCAGCTTCTCCAGCGCGGTGTCGGTGTCGCCCTCGGCGAGCGCGTCCATGGCCTCCTCTTCCTCGGCGGCGGCCTCGGCCTCGTCGGCCGAGGGCACGTGCTTGTCCAGGAAGGCGCGGATCGTGGCCTCGGGCTGGGCGCCGACGAAGCCGTCGACCGGCTGCCCGCCGACGAACATCACGCAGAAGGGGATGCTGCGCACGCCGAACATCTGCGAGAGCTGCTGCGCGATCTGCGGCACCTGGTCCGCATCGAGCTTGGCCAGGGTGAAGCGGCCGGCGTAGTCGGTTTCCAGCTTCTCGAGCACCGGGCCGAGCTGCTTGCAGGGACCGCACCACTCGGCCCAGATGTCGAGCAGGACGGGGCGCTGGGATGAGCCGTCGATCAGTTCGGATTCGAAGTTCTCTAGGGTGATGTCGATCATGGCTTGGCTCCCTCGGGGGTCGTCGGCTCCGCGTCGGCGCGGATGGCGGGTGGCAGGGCAGGGGCCCTGAAACGTAGAATTCCGGCGGCACGCCCGGCGGGCGGCGCGCGCGGGCCGCATTTTCGCCTGCGCGCGGAGGCCTTCGGCGACAGGGCGTGACAAGCGGCGGCGACGGCCGCGCGGGTCGCGGCCCGCCGTGCCGACCGCCCGGCGGCGCCCCGCCCCGACGATCCCGCGGCCCCGGGGGCCGACGCCGCCGGCCCGCGCGGCCCACCACCGACCTCTTCCGACCATGACATCTCCTTCCTCCCCCGCCGCGCCCGTCGTCGGCGTGGTCATGGGTTCCAGCTCCGACTGGGACACCATGCAGCACGCGGTGCAGATCCTGCAGCAGTTCGACATCCCGCACGAAGCGCGCGTGGTCTCGGCCCACCGCATGCCCGACGACCTGTTCGCCTACGCCGACGGCGCGTCGGCGCGCGGGCTGGCGGCGATCATCGCCGGCGCGGGCGGCGCGGCCCACCTGCCGGGCATGCTCGCGGCCAAGACGGCGGTGCCGGTGCTCGGCGTGCCGGTCGCGAGCCGGCACCTGCAGGGCGTGGATTCGCTGCACAGCATCGTGCAGATGCCCAAGGGCGTGCCGGTGGCGACCTTCGCCATCGGCGCCGCCGGCGCGGCCAACGCGGCGCTGTTCGCGGTGGCGATGCTCGCGACCCGGGATCCGGCGCTGGCCACGCGGCTGGCCGACTTCCGGACGGCCCAGACCGGCGCCGCGCGGGCGATGGAGCTGCCGGGCTTCGGCCCCGACGGCCAGCCGCTGCGCCGCATCGACGGGATCCTGCAGGCATGAGCGCGGTCCCCGACGCCCCGCGGGGCCCGGCCGCCGGCGCGCCGTCCCCCGCGCCCGCGCACGGCCCGGCGGCCGCCCCGCTGCTGCCGGCGAGCGCCGGCGCCGGCGCGCCCGAGACCACGCTCGGCGTGCTCGGCGGCGGCCAGCTCGGCCGCATGTTCGTGCACGCGGCGCAGACGCTCGGCTACTTCACCGCGGTGCTCGACCCCGACCCGCTGAGCCCCGCCGGCCGGGTGAGCCACCACCACCTGCAGGCGGCCTACGACGATCCCGCGGCGCTCGACGCGCTGGCCGCGCGCTGCGCCGCGGTCACCACCGAGTTCGAGAACGTGCCCGCCGGCGCGCTCGCCGCCCTGGCCGCGCGCCTGCCGGTGGCGCCCGGCGCCGACGCGGTCGCGGTGGCCCAGGACCGGGCCCGCGAGAAGGCGCATTTCGACGCCTGCGGCGTGCCCTGCGCGCCCTACACGGTGATCGGGACCGACGCGGAGCGCGAGGCGGTCGACGCGGCGCTGCTGCCCGGCATCCTCAAGACCGCCCGCATGGGCTACGACGGCAAGGGCCAGGTGCGGGTCGCCGACCGCGCCGCGCTGGCCGCCGCCTGGGAGCGGCTGGGGCGGGTGCCCTGCGTGCTGGAGCAACTGCTGCCGCTCGCCTTCGAATGCTCGGTCATCGTCGCGCGCGGCCGCGACGGCGACTGCGTGCACTTCCCGCCGCAGCGCAACCTGCACCGCGACGGCATCCTCGCGGTGACCGAGGTCCACGCGGGCAACATCGACCCGGCGCTCGCGGACCAGGCGGTGGATGCCGCGGAATCCATCGCACGCGGCCTGGACTACGTCGGCGTGCTCTGCGTCGAATTCTTCGTGCTGCAGTCCGACGCCGGCCCGGGACGCCTGGTGGTCAACGAGATCGCGCCCCGGCCGCACAACAGCGGCCACTACACCATCGACGCCTGCGACCTGTCGCAGTTCGACCTGCAGGTGCGCGCCATGGCCGGCCTGCCGCTGGCGCCGCCGCGGCAGCACAGCCCGGCGGTCATGCTCAACCTGCTGGGCGACCTGTGGCTGGGCGCCGACGGCGTGGTGCGCACCCCGCCCTGGGACGCGGTGCTGGCCCTGCCCGGCGCCCACCTGCACCTCTACGGTAAGGCCGAGGCCAAGGCCGGCCGCAAGATGGGCCACCTGACGCTGACCGGCGCCACGCCCGAGGCGGCGCGCCTGACGGCGCTGCAGGCCGCGACCCTGCTGGGCATCGACGAGTTCTGAGCCCGGGGCCCGCCGCATGCCGATCCTCGACGCCCGCGACCCGGGCACCGCCGCGCCGTCCATCGACCGGGCGGCCGCGCTACTGCGCGACGGCGGCCTGCTCGGCATGCCGACCGAGACCGTCTACGGCCTGGCCGCCGACGCGGAGAACGACGCGGCGGTGGCGGCCATCTTCGCCGCCAAGGGCCGGCCGGCCGACCATCCGCTGATCGTGCACGTGGCGCCGGCCGGGCAGGCCGGCGCGCTGCCCCCGGCGGTGGCGCATTTCGCGGACGCGGTGCCGGACTTCGCCGCCGCGCTGGCGCGCGCCTTCTGGCCCGGGCCGCTGACGCTGATCCTACCGCGCCGCGCCGGCGTGGCCCGCGCCTGCGCCGGCGGCCAGGATTCCATCGGCCTGCGCTGCCCGTCGCATCCGGTGGCGCAGCGGCTGCTCGCGGCCTGCGCCGCGCGCGGGGTGCGGGGCCTGGCCGCGCCCAGCGCCAACCCCTTCGGCCGCATCAGCCCGACCCGCGCGTCGCATGTCGCCGACGGGCTGGGCGACGCGCTCGCGGTGCTCGACGGCGGCGACTGCGCGGTCGGCATCGAATCGACCATCGTCGACTGCAGCCGCGGCCGGCCGGTGCTGCTGCGCCCCGGCGCGGTCACCCGCGACCAGCTGGCGCGGGCCTGCGGCCTGCCGGTGGAGCCTTCGGCCGAGCTGCGGGCGCGCGGCGCCGGCCCGGCCGCGCCCGGGCACGCTCCGGCGGCCGACGCCGACGCCGACGCCGACGCCGACGCCGACGCCGACGCCGCGCCCCGCGCCTCGGGCACGCTCGAGGCGCACTACGCGCCGCGCGCGCCGCTGCGCCTGCTGGACGCCGGCGCGCTGCAGGCGGCGCTGGACGCGCTGCCCGCGGACGCGGCCGCCGGGCTGGTGGTCTACGCGCGCGCGCCGCTGCGCCTGCCCGCCGGCCTGCGGCTGCACCGCGCCATGCCGGACGACGCGGACGCCGCCGCGCACGAGCTGTTCGCCGCGCTGCGCGACTTCGACGACCGCGGCGCCGCGCGCATCTGGACCGAGGCGCCGCCCGCCGGCGAGGCCTGGGACGGGGTGCGTGACCGGCTGCAACGGGCCGCCGCCGGCGCGGCCGGCTCGTTAGACTAGCGCCGCGGCCGGGCGGTGCGCCGCCCGTGCCCCGGCGCCCGCCGCCCCGCCACCGATCCCGGATCCCGATCCCCCGTTCCCCGACTTCCCGACTGGAGTAATCCCATGACTGCAAACTGGTCGCGCCGCGCCTTCCTGGCCACCGCCGGCGCCTCGGCCGCCGCTTCCGTGCTGACCGCCTGCGGCTCCAGCACGGTCGAATCCGCCATCCGGCCGTCGCGCTTCATCGCCTTCGGCGACGCCCTGAGCGACCTGGGCCAGAACGGCACCCGCTACACCGTCAACGACGGCAGCGTCAACATCTGGAGCCAGCAGCTCGCCTCGCGCTACGGCGTGGCGCTGACCACCGCGTCGGCCGGCGGCACCAGCTACGCCGTCGGCAACGCGCGCATCACCGGCACGCCGGACGCGGCCGGCATCGCCGCCACCCCGACCGTCACCCAGCAGATCGGCGGATTCCTGGCCGCCAACGCCTTCAAGGACGGCGACGTGGTGATCGCCCAGGGCGGCACCAGCGACGTGATCTACAACTACCGCCAGTTCGCCGCCGGCGCGATCACCGCCGCCCAGCTCACCGCCAACCTGACCCAGGCCGGCACCGAGTTCGGCGCGCAGGTCCGCCGCCTGGTCACCGCCGGCGCCAAGTACGTGGTGGTGGTCGGCACCTACAACATGGGCCGCTCGCCCTGGGCGACGAGCGTCAACGACGGCGCCCGGATCACCGAGGTGGCCGCGGCCTTCAACACCGCGCTGCTGCTGGCGATCACCGACCTCGGCACCAACGTGCTCTACGTGGACGCCACCTACTACTACAACCTGCTGATCAACGCGCCGGGCTCGTACAGCCTGACCAACAGCACCACCGTGGTCTGCACCTCGACCGACGCCGCCGACGGCATCGGCATCGGCGCGGGCAACACCAGCTCGGCGCGCTGCACCCCGTCGACGATCGGCAGCGGCCTGGCCTACGACTCCTACCTGTTCGCCGACCCGGTGTACTTCACGCCCGCGGCCAACCGGCTGTTCGGCAACTACGCCTACGACCGCCTGGCCCGCCGGTTCTGACCGGCCGGGCGCCGCGCGCTCCCTGGGGGGCGGCGCGGACCCAGGCGAGGGCAGGAGGCCCGTCCGGTTCGCGCCAGGCGGGCCTTTGTCGTTCTGGCGGGGGCGGGCCGGCGCCCTGGCCGCGGAGGATGCGGCAGGACGGCGCGTGCGGAGGGCGGGGGCGCTATTGCGGGACGCGCGGCGCGGACAGGTCGCGCGCGGCCCAGTCCACCAGGGCGTCGAGCGCCGGCCGCGCCGCGGCGGCGTTGGGGTGGTTGATGGTCGCCACCAGCACCCAGCGCTGGCCGCTCGCGCCGTCCACGTAGCCGGCCATGGCGCCCACGTCGCGCAGGCTGCCGGTCTTGAGGTGGGCGCTGCCGGCCGGTGCGCCGGTGGCGCGGCGTAGGGTGCCGTCGATGCCATAGATCGGCAGCGAGGCGGCCAGGTCCGCCATCAGCGGCGACGCCCAGGCCGCCTGCAGCATGCGGCCCATCCCGCGCACGGTGATGCGGCCGGTGCGCGACAGGCCCGCGCCGTTGTAGAGCTGCGGCAGGTCGGCGGGGCCGAAGCGCATGGTCCACCACTGCGACAGCACCTCGCGCGAGCCCTCGAAGCTGCCGACGCCATGCGCCTCGCGCGATAGCGTCAGGAAGAGCTGCTGCGCCATCACGTTGTTGCTGAACTTGTTGATGTCGCGCACCACCTCGGCCAGCGGCGGCGAGCTGAAGGCGAACAGCGGCGCCAGGCCGGCCGGCACCATGCCGTTGCGCACCCGTCCGGCGAGACGGCCGCCCAGGCCGAGCCAGACGCTCTCGACGGCGCGGGCCGCATGGGTGGCGGGGTCGGCGTAGGCGACGGTCCAGCTGCGCTCGCCGCAGACGGCGGGATAGCGGCCGTCGAAGGCGATGCGCGCCGGGTCGGCCAGGCGCGTCAGCAGCGGCGCGCGCCAGTCGTCGCAGGCCGCTTCGGCCGACAGCGGCACGCTCGCCTGCAACTGCAGGCCGGCCAGCGCGGGCTCGTAGGCCACGCGCGCGACGCCGGCGGCCGGATCCGGCACGAAGGTCATCGTCACCGCCCGGAAGTTGACCAGCAGCGCGTCCGGGGCGGCGTTGTACGGCCGCCAGGATTCGCCGTCGAAGGCGGCCGGATCGTGCGGCGGCAGCGAGAAGGCGCTGCGGTCGAGCACGATGTCGCCGGCGATGCGGCGCACGCCCAGGCCCTGGAGCTTCTGCAGCAGCAGCCAGAGCCGCTCGACCACCAGCTTCGGGTCGCCCTGGCCGCGCAGGTAGAGGTTGCCGCGCAGGGTGCCGTCCGGCGCGATCGGGCCGTCGGCGTAGACCGGCGTGCTCCAGGTGTAGGCCGGCCCCAGCAGGTCCAGGCCGGCGTAGGTGGTGACCACCTTCATGACCGAGGCCGGGTTGACCGGCGCCTCGGTGCGCCAGGCCAGGCGCGGCGCGGCGCGGCCGCCGGCGTCGGCCACCAGCGCCGACAGCGCCTCGCGCGGCACCCGGGCGCGCACCAGGGCCGCGTCCACCGCCGCCGGCAGGACCGCGTGCTGCACGGCGGCGGGCGCCGGCGCCGGTGCGGAGGCCAGTCCCTCGGGCGGGCGGGCCGCGGCGGGCAGGGCGGCCGCGCAGGCCAGGGCCAGCGCCGCGACCCGTCCCGGCAGCCCGGCGCCGGCGCGCGGGGGCGGGCCGGGACGTGGGCGGAGCGGTCGGAAGAAGGGGCGCATGGCAGCCGGAGTCTAGCCAAGAGGGGCCCGCGCCGGGAAGACCGGCCGTCGCGCATGCCGCCGGCCCGCGAGGGGACGGGGGCGGCGCGGTGCGGGGACCGGGCCGCGGGACGGGTCGGCGGCGGCCCCGCCGCACCCCGCGGCGGTGGACGGCCGATAATCCGCCGATGCGTCTTTCTCCCCGCGCGGCGGGCTGGGCCGCCGCCGGCGTCACCGTCCTGGCCTGGACCGCCTTCATCCTGGTGGCCCGCGCCTCGGCCCACCGCAGCCTGACCCCCTTCGACCTGAGCTTCCTGCGCTTCGCCGGCGCGGCCCTGGTGCTGCTGCCCTGGGGCTGGCGCCTCGCGCGCGCCGACCGGGCGGCCGGCGCCGGCGCTTCCTCGCTGGGCGGGCTGTCGCCGCTGCCGCTGCGCCTCACCGTCCCGCTGGGCCTCTTCGGCGGGCTGGCCTACGGCCTGCTCGCCTACGCCGGCTTCTTCTTCGCGCCGGCGGCCCACGCCGCGGTGCTGCTGCCCGGCAGCCTGCCGCTGTGGACCGCGCTGCTGGCCTGGGCCGCGCTCGGCGACCCCATCGGCCGCGGCCGGGCGGCCGGCCTGGCGCTGATCGTCGCCGGCGACCTGCTGGTCGGCGGCGCCAGCCTGCTGGCGGCCTTCGCGGGCGGCAGCGTCTGGAAGGGCGACCTGCTCTTCATGGCGGCGGCGATGTCCTGGGCGGTCTACACCATCCTCGTGCGCCGCTCCGGCGCCGAGGCGGTGCGCGCCACCGTCGCGGTCGTCGCCTTCGCCTTCTGCGCCTACGTGCCGCTCTACGCGGTGCTGGCGGCCACCGGCGCGGTGCCGAGCCGGCTGGGCACCGCGCCCGGGGCCGAGATCGCCTTCCAGCTGCTGTTCCAGGGCGCGGGCGCAGTGGCGGTCGCGGGCATCGCCTTCACCCGCATGGTGCAGGCCTTCGGCCCGGTGCGCTCGACCATGATCACCTCGGCGGTGCCGGCGCTCGCCGCGCTGGGCGCGGTGCTGCTGCTCGACGAGCCGCTGTCCTGGAACCAGGCCGCGGGGCTGCTGCTGGTGACCGGCGGCATCGTCTTCGGCGTGCGCTCCACCGCCCGGCCGCCCGCCGACAGGCAGGATGCTGCGAAAACAATAGCTGCCGGCGCACGCCCCGTGCGCGGCAGGGGCTGATCCGACCATGCATTTCCTGGCATTCGACACGAGCACCGACCGGCTGTCGGTCGCACTGCGGCACGGCGACCGGACGCAGCTCCACGAGGGCCCCGGCGGCCCCCGGGCCTCGGCCGCGCTGATCCCGGCCATCGAGGCGCTGCTGCGCGCGGCCGGCATCGGCCTGCGCGACCTCGACGCGATCGTCTTCGGCCGCGGGCCGGGTTCCTTCACCGGGCTGCGGACCGCCTGCGCGGTGGCGCAGGGCCTGGGCTTCGGCGCCGGCGTGCCGCTGCTGCCGGTGGACACGCTGCTGGCGGTGGCCGAGGACGCGCGGGCGCGCCACGGCTGCACCCGGGTGCTCGCCACCCTCGACGCGCGGATGGACGAGGTCTACGCCGCCGGCTACGCCTGGCGCGGCGCGGACGGCGGGCCCGACCCGGACGCCGGATGGCGGGCCGTCGCCTGGGCCGCGCCCGGCGCGGACGGCCCCGGCGGCGATGCCGGGCCGGTCCTGGCGCGCCCGGAGGCGCTCGCGCTGCCCGCGGGCTGGACGCTGGCCGGCAACGCCTTCGCCGTCTACCCGGAGCGCATGGCCGCCGTCGCGGCGGCCCAGGTCGAGGCCCGGCCCGCCGCCGAGGCGCTGCTGCGCCTCGCGCCCGCGCTGCTGGCCGCCGGCGGCGCGGTCGATGCGGCCGCGGCGCTGCCGCTCTACGTGCGCAACAAGGTCGCGGAAACCACCGCCGAGCGCGAGGCGAAGCGCGCCGCCGCGGCCGCCGCTCCCGCCGACACGCCCCCGGCCGCCGCGCCGTCCGCCCGATGAGCGCGGCGCCGCAGGCCGAGGCCGCCTTCCACGCCATGACCGAGTCCTGGCTCGACGCGGTGCTGCGCGTGGAGCGGGCCGCCTACAGCCACCCGTGGTCGCGCGGCAACTTCCAGGATTCGGTGCGCGCCGGCTACCAGGCGCAGGTGCTCGCCGCCGGGCGCGCGGTGCTGGGCTACTTCGTCGCGATGCGCGGGGTGGACGAGGTGCACCTGCTCAATCTCACTGTCGCGCCCGAGGCGCAGCGGCAGGGCTGGGCGCGGGTGATGCTCGACGCGCTCGGGCTGTGGTCGCGCGGCCAGGGCGCCCAGTGGCTCTGGCTGGAAGTGCGGCAGGGCAACCTGCGCGCCCGGGGCGTCTACCTCGCGCACGGCTTCCGCGAGGTCGGCGTGCGCAAGCGCTACTACCCGGCCGACGGCGACCAGCGCGAGGACGCGGTGGTCATGACCCTGCCCCTGGACCGCGGAGCCCCCTGACCATGGCGCTCGAACTCGACGCGCGCCGCCGCGCCATGCTGCAGGAGATGGGCATCGCCGTCTGGATGCCCGAGGCCGCCGCGCCGTCCGCGGGCGCGTCCGCCGCCAAGGCGCCGGCCGCCGCCGCGGATCCGCGCGCCGTCCGGGCGCCGGCCGCCGGCGAGCGCGCGGCCGCCCCCGGCCCGGCCGACGGTGCCCGGCCGCCCGGTCCCGATGCGTCCGGCGCGGCCGGCTGGCCGCCGGCGGCGGCACCCGGCGATCCGCGGGCGGAGCCGCCGGTGCCGTCGGCCGCGCCGCGCGCCGGCTCCGGTGCGGCCGGGCCGTCCAGCGCCGCGGCGCCGTCCGCGCCGGCACCGGCATCCGCAGCCGCCGGGCGCGGCGACCCCGCGCAGCCGGCGGCTTTCGCGCCGTCCCGCGGTCCGGCCGCCGGCGCGCAGCCCGCCGCCGCCCGCCGGCCCGGCGAGGGTCCGGCCGTGTCGCTCGGCGACTGGCAGCTGCTGCACGACGGCGCCCCGCGCGCGGCCGCCGGCCCCGGGCCGGAAGGGTCCGCGCCCGATGCCCCGGCGGCCCCGGAGCCCCGCGCGCCGCAGGAGCCGCGCACCTGGCTGCTGCTGACCGAGTCCTCGACGCCGGCCGACCTGTGCGCCGCGCAGGATCCGGCCGGCCGTCTGCTCGCGGCCATGCTGCGCGCGGTGCAGTACGGCGGGCCGGTGCGCGTCGTCGGCGCGCCGGTGCGGCCCGCGGCCCCGGCCGGCGCGGAGGGCGCTGCCGCGCCGGGAGCGGGCGCCGGCCTGGCCGACGGACTGGAGGAAGCCGTGGCGCGCCACCGGCCGGTGCTGGTGCTGGCCCTCGGCCGGCTGGCCAGCCAGGCGGTGCTCGGCACCCGCGAGCCCCTCGGGCGGCTGCGCGGCCGCCTGCACGCGGGCCCGGTCGCGGGCGTGCCGGTGGTGGCCACCTACGACGCCGGCTACCTGCTGCGCGCGCCGGCCGACAAGGCCCGCGCCTGGGCCGACCTCTGCCTCGGGCTGGAGCAGCTCCGCGTGCCGCCGGCGTCCTGAGGTCCGGAGGCGCGGCGCCGGGACGGACGGCATCCAGGGCGCCGCCGGCACGCAGCCGTGCCGTGCGCCGGCGCCGTCACGGTGCGGGTCGCGCCGTGACAGCGCGGCGTCGCCCGGCCGCGTCGGCCCGCGGGCCGGTGCCGGAATCGCCCAATCGCCCAATCGCCCAATCGCCCAATCGCCCAATCGCCCGAGCGCCCGATCGCCCGATCGCCCGATCGCCCGATCGCCGGTGCGACGGCCCGTCCCCTCCGCGCTCAGCGCAGATAGGCGCGCAGCGCGGCCACCACCGCTTCCAGGTCCTCGTCCCGCGGGCCAGTCCCGGCCGCGTCGCCGCGGCCCAGGTGCTCGCGGAGGTGGCCTTCGAGCACCACCGCCATCAGCCCGTGGACCGCGCCGCGCACCGCCGCGATCTGCTGCAGGACCGCGAGGCAGCCGGCGTCCTCGTCCAGCGCGCGTTCGAGGGCCTCGGCCTGCCCGCGGATGCGGCGCACCCGCGCGAGGAGCTGCTTCTTTCCGGTGGTCGTGTGGGCCATGGGGCGATCTCAGGGGGGGCGGGATGGCGGCGGGGCCCTGCGCGGACCCGCGGGCGGCCGTCCGGCGGAGGGGGGTGAATATACTCGGGGGGAGTATATTTTCCGCATCGGGGCATCGGGAGAAGGCCATGCAGGCAACGGTCGCGCGCACGGACGGGAACATGGGCACGCAGGAGCGGGGCGCGGACGCGCCCTGGCGCCACGGCCACGCCTTCGGGGGCGGCAATCCGCTGGCGGAGCGCAACACCCGCCGGGCCGCGCTGCTCACCGCCGCGATGATGGCGGCGGAGATCGGCGGCGGCTGGGCCTACGGCTCGATGGCGCTGCTCGCGGACGGCTGGCACATGGGCTCGCACGCGCTGGCGCTCGGGCTGTCCGCCGCGGCTTACGTGGCCGCGCGGCGGCTGGCGGGCAGCGGGCGCTTCGCCTTCGGCACCTGGAAGGTCGAGGTGCTCGGCGGCTACACCAGCGCGGTCCTGCTGGCGCTGGTGGCGGCGACCATGCTCTGGCAGTCGGCGGCGCGGCTGCTGTCGCCGGCCGCCATCCATTACGACGAGGCCATCGGACTCGGGCTGCTGGGCCTGGCGGTCAACCTGGCCTGCGCCTGGCTGCTGCGCGGCGGGCACGGGCACCACCACCACGGACACGATCATGGGCACGGGCACGGGCACGGGCACGGGCATGGGCATGGGCATGGGCATGGGCATGGGCATGGGCATGGGCATGGGCATGGGCATGGGCATGGGCATGGGCATGGGCGCGGCCACGGCGAGGCGCGGGACGGCCACCGCGACCTGAACCTGCGCTCGGCCTACCTGCACGTGGTCGCGGACGCGGCGACCTCGGTGCTGGCCATCGCCGCGCTGTGCGGCGGCAAGCTCTGGGGCCTGGCTTGGCTGGATCCGGCGATGGGCATCGTCGGCGCCGCGCTGGTGGGCGCCTGGTCCGCCGGCCTGCTGCGCGACTGCGCCCGGGCGCTGCTCGACGCCGAAATGGACGCGCCGGTCGCCGCGGAGGTCCGCGAGGCGATCGCGCAGGCGCCGTTCGCGGCGACGCTGTGCGACCTGCACGTCTGGCGGGTCGGCGCGGACCGCTACGCCTGCATCGTCGCGCTCGCCACCGCGGACGAGGGCGCGACGCCCGACGCGGTCCGGCGCCTGCTCGCCGTCCACGGGGAACTGGCGCACGTCAGCGTCGAGATCAACCGCCTGCCGGCGCCCGGCGCGGCCTGAGCGCGCGGCCGAGATGCCCGGCCGGACGGGGTGGCGGAGCGGCCGGCGCGCCGGCGGGACTCCATAGAATCGCCCGCCATGACCATCCCCTTCATCGACATGCTGCGCACCGCCGAGCGCGCCAACGGCTCGCTGCTGTGCGTCGGGCTCGATCCGGAGCCGTCGCGCTTCCCTGGCGCCTGGGCCGGCGACGCCGCGCGCATCCACGATTTCTGCGCGGCCATCGTCGAGGCCACCGCCGACTTGGCCATCGCCTTCAAGCCGCAGATCGCCTACTTCGCCGCGCACCGCGCCGAGGACCAGCTCGAACGCCTGGTGGCCCGCATCCGCGAACTCGCGCCCCGGGTGCCGGTGATCCTCGACGCCAAGCGGGGCGACATCGGCTCGACCGCCGAGCAGTACGCGATCGAGGCCTTCGAGCGCTACGGCGCGGACGCGGTGACCCTCTCGCCCTTCATGGGCTTCGACTCGGTCGAGCCCTACCTGCGGCGCCACGGCAAGGGCGCCTTCCTTCTGTGCCGCACCAGCAATCCCGGCGGCGACGACCTGCAGGCCCAGCGGCTCGCCTCGGTCGACGGGCAGCCGCGCGTCTTCGAGCACGTCGCCCGGCTGGCGCAGGGCCCGTGGAACACCAACGGCCAGCTCGGCCTGGTGGTCGGCGCCACCTATCCCGAGGAGATCGCCCAGGTGCGCGCGCTTGCGCCCACGCTGCCGCTGCTGATCCCCGGCGTCGGGGCCCAGGGCGGCGACGCGGCGGCGACGGTGCGCGCCGGCTGGCGGCCCGACGCGCCGATCGCGGTCAATTCCTCCCGCGCGATCCTGTACGCCTCGTCCGGCGACGACTTCGCCGCCGCCGCCCGCCGCGAGGCGCAGCGCACCCGCGACCTGCTGCACGCGGCGCGCGGCTGATGCAGCGACCGCCCCGGCCCGCCACCGTTCCGCCCCTGCCCCCGACCCCGACCCCGACCGCGCGATCCGCGCCTTCCCCCCACCCGAAGCCCCCGCCATGACCGCATCGTCATTCCGCACCCGCCGCGCCGCGCTGGCCGCCTGCGCCTGCGCGGCCCTGGCCGGCGTCGCCGCCGCGCCCGCCGCCGCCCAGTCCGAGGCCTGGCCGTCCAAGCCCATCACCCTGCTGGTCGGCTACCCGCCCGGCGGCAGCACCGACCTGATGGCGCGCATCGTCGCGCCCGAGCTGGCGCGCCAGCTCCACGCCACGGTGGTGATCGAGAACCTCGGCGGCGCCGGCGGCGCCATCGCCGCGCAGAAGGTCGCGAACGCGCCGCCGGACGGCCACACCCTGCTGGTCGGCGCGAACAACGAGCTGTCGGTGGCGCGCTTCGTCAACCGCTCGGTCCGCTACACCACCGCGAGCTTCACCCCGATCGGCCTGATCGCCAGCCAGCCGATGGTGCTGGTGGCCTCGCCCAAGGCCTCCGGGACGCGCGATCCGGCCGGGTTCATCCGCGAGGCCAAGGCCCATCCGGGCCGCTACAGCTACGGCACCTCGGGCGTGGGCACCGCGCTGCACCTGACCGCCGAGATGATCAAGCAGCAGGCGGGCATTTTCATGACCCACATCCCCTACCGGGGCGTGGCGCCGCTCACCACCGACCTGGTCGGCGGCAACATCGAGTACGGCATGTTCGTGCTCTCCAGCGGCCTGCCGATGATCCGCGCGGGCAAGGTGGCCGCGATCGGCGTCACCACCGCCAAGCGCTCGCCGCTGCTGCCCGACGTGCCGGCGCTCGCGGAGACCCCGGCGCTGCGCGGCCTCGACATGGACAGCTGGTTCGCGGTGGCCGGGCCGGCCCGGATGCCCGACGCCGTCGCGGCCCGCCTGCGCAAGGCGCTGGCCGACGCGCTCCAGTCCCCGGAAGTGCGTACGCGGCTCGCCGACGCCAGCTCCACCGTGGCCGACCCGTCGCAGGACTTCGCCCGCTTCTGGGCGGCCGAGGACGCCAAGTACCGCAAGATCGCCGAGTACGCCAAGATCACCGAATGAGCGCCGCCATGCCCCCCGCCCCGCCCTCCGCCGCGGCCCCCGCGGCCGATCCCGCCGACGGCGTCGGCGCCGACAACGTCGCCCCGCTGCGCTTCGACCTGCCGGTGCCGGACATCGCCGCCTGGCGCGCCGGCAACACCGGCGTCGAAGGCGTCTGGCGGTTCGACTCCGGCGTGCCCGGCCGCCACGCGCTGGTGACCGCCCTGGTCCACGGCAACGAACTGTGCGGCGCCTGGGCGCTCAAGGGCCTGCTGGAGGCCGGCGTGCGCCCGGCCGCCGGCGTGCTCACGCTCGCCTTCTGCAACCTGGAGGCCTTCGACCGCTTCGACCCGGCGTCGGCCGACGCCTCGCGCTTCGTCGACCAGGACATGAACCGCCAGTGGTCCGACGACCGGATCGACGCCGCCGACACCCGCGAGCGCCGGCGGGCCGCGCAGCTGCGCCCCTTCGTGCAGGCGGCCGACTGGGTGCTGGACCTGCATTCGATGCACGAGCCCTCGGCGCCGCTGCTGCTGACCGGCATCCAGCCGCGCAACCGCGCGCTGGCCCGGGCGCTGCGCGCGCCGGAGCACATCGTGGTCGACGCCGGCCACCAGGACGGCACCCGCATGCGCGACTACGGCCGCTTCGGCGCGGTCGAGGCGGACGGCGAGGACGACGGCAGCCGTTCGCTGCTGATCGAATGCGGCTTCCACGGCGACCCGCGGAGCCGCGCGGTGGCGCAGGACATCACGCTGCGCTTCCTGCGCGAGGCCGGCACGCTGGACGCCGCGGGCCTCGCGCGCCTGCCGGGCTGGCTGCTGCCCGACGCGCCGCGGCAGTGGGCGCTGGAGGTCACCGGCGGCGTGGTCGCGAAGAGCCGTGGCTTCCGCTTCGCCGCGCCCTACACCGGGCTGGAGCTGTTCCCGGAGGCCTGCGCCCTGATCGGCTGGAACGACGGCGAGCCGGTCCGCACGCCCTACGGCGACTGCGTGCTGGTGATGCCCTCGGTCCGGCAGGCGCTGCCCGGGGTCACCGTGGTGCGGCTCGCCACGCGCCGGCCGCTGTAGCCGGCGCCGGCCCGCGCCGGCGGCCACGCGGCGGGCCGCGGCGCCGGGCGGAAACCGCCGCGGGGCCGGCGGCTCAGCCGCCCGCGGCCTCGGCGGCGCGCGCCGCGTCCAGGTAGGCCTTGGCCCGCTGGGCGAGGGCGATATCGCCGGGGGTCTCGGGATTCCAGGCCTGCACCGGCATCGGCCGGCCGTGCGAATCGACCGAGACGAAGACGATCAGGCATTCGGTCGTCTTGACCATCTGGCCGCTCTTCATGTCGCCGCTGCGCACCTCGACCGCGATGTTGAGGCTGGTGCGGCCGGTGAACGCGAGCTTGGCCTCCACCTCGACCAGGTCGCCGATCATGATCGGATGGTGGAAGCGGATGCTGCCCACCGACACCGTCACGCAGTAGCGCTTGGACCAGCTGGTGGCGCAGGCGTAGCCGGCCTCGTCGATCCATTTCATGACGGTGCCGCCGTGGACTTTGCCGCCGAAGTTGACGGTGTTGGGTTCGGCGAGGAAGCGCAGGACGATGGAGGACATGGCGGTGGGCCGGCCGCGCGGGCCGCGTCGTGGGGTGGGTCGGAAGGGTGCCGGGCGCCGCGGCCGGCGCGGGCGCGCCCGGCCGCGGTGGCGGCGATTATCGCCAGCGGGGGAACTGGTACGACAGCGCCTAGACTCGGCGAGAACCCATGAACGACGGAGATTCGCTCGGATGCTCACCCACCTTCGCATCAAGAACTTCAAAGCCTGGAAAGACACTGGTCCGATTCGCCTCGCGCCGCTCACGGTGATCTTCGGAGCCAACAGCGCAGGGAAAAGCAGCCTCGGGCACTTGCTGCTGGCCTTGCAGCAGACGGCACGTTCCACGGATCGCAAGCGGGCGCTGCACCTGGGGGACGCTTCCTCGTTGATCGACCTGGGCACATTCACCGATTGCCTGCACGGGCACGATTTGCAGCAATCGCTCGCATTTGAACTGGGCTGGACGATGCCCAGACCCATGGAGATTCTCGACCCCCTGCAAACGTCTTCCGGTTATCAGGGCGATCGCATGCGTCTGGACGTCGCATTGGCCGCCAACAAAGCCCAGCAGCCGGAAGTCCAATCGCTTCGCTACGCGCTGTCTTCGGGCGATAGAGAAGTGCTGGATGTCGCACTGGAGCGGGACGACAAGCGCAAGCTCCACCTGAGTTCGAACCACTACGCGTTCAAGATGGCGGACGGCCGCAAATGGCCACTCGAGGAGCCCGAGAAGTTCTACCGACTGTCCGACATCAGCATGGCGCGGTACAAGAATGCGGGGTTCCTGGCGGACTTCGCGCTCGCGACGGAAGCCATGCTGGAGCAGATCTCCTACCTGGGCCCGCTGCGCAACCATCCGCAGCGCATTTACCAGTGGTCGGGCGATACGCCTGCGAGTGTCGGGCAAATGGGCGAATACGCGGTGGCGGCCATCCTGGCGGCGCAAAACGACGGGCGTGTCCTGAACCGGGGACCGAGGCAGTCGAGACGTGAGTTCGCGGCGTTCATCGCCGCCTGGCTCAAGGATCTGGGTGTGATTCATGATTTCGCGGTGCGTCCTGTGGCGGAAGGCCGCAAGGAATACGAGGTCCTGGTCAAGACCCACGCCGAAGCGACGGAGGTGAAGATCACCGACGTGGGTTTCGGAATTTCCCAGGTGCTTCCGGCTTTGGTCCAGGCGTTCTACTGCGCACCGCATTCCACCGTCTGGATGGAGCAACCTGAGATTCATCTGCATCCCCAAGTGCAGGCAGAGTTGGCCGATGTTTTCATTTCCGCGACGCAGGCGAGCGAGAAAGGCAGACCCCGCGATGTGCAATTGATCATCGAGAGCCACTCGGAACATTTCCTCAACCGGCTGCAGCGCCGCGTTGCAGAAGGAGCCGTCCGGCCCGATGACGTGGCGGTCTATTTCTGCCGTCGCGCGGGTGCAGCCACGGAGTTGGAAGCGCTGAAGCTCAACGCATTCGGTGAGATCGAGAACTGGCCCGAGAACTTCTTCGGCGATGAGATGGCGGATATCGCAGGCCGGACCTTGGCTGCGATGCAACGCAGGAAGGAGTTGAGCACGTCGGGCGGCAAGCCATGAAGGCCGTGATCGACACCAATGTGCTGCTGGTGGCCAATGGCCAGCATGAGGGCGCTTCACCCGAGTGTGTGATCGAGTGCGTCACGCGATTGAATTCAATACGGCAGGGAGGGATTGCCGTCATCGATGACGGGTATCGAATTCTGGGAGAGTACCTGCACAAAACCAGCATCAAGCCACCTAAAGGCGTCGGCGACGTTTTCCTGAAGTGGTTGTTGCGGCAGGTAGGCAGCCAGCAGGTGGAGCAGGTCACGCTGAACGAGGTCGCGGACTGCTGCTTCACCGAATTTCCCGACCCAGCGCTGGAGCCCGTCTTCGACGCGCCAGACCGCAAGTTCGCCGCCGTGGCACATGCGCACCCGGACAAGCCGGTGGTGTGGCAGGCAGCCGACTGCAAATGGCTGGACTGGTGGCAGGCCTTGCGGGCCCGGGGCGTTGCCGTCGAATTCCTCTGCCCGGACGACGCCTGCGGTTTCTACCGCAGGAAATTCCCGGGAAAGCCTGCGCCCGCATTGCCGGACTAAGTGCAATGGACGCCGACTTCTTCCGCTTTCCGCACACCCCGCACCTGGCCTGGCTCGGACCGGGGTCGCCCCGGGACGATAAGGTGCTCTCGCCGGCCGAAGCCGAGGTGCTGCTGAAGCATGAGATCCTGGTAGAAGAAAAGCTCGACGGCGCCAACGTCGGGTTCTCGCTCGCGCCCGATGGCGCCGTGCGCGCGCAGAACCGTGGCCAGTATTTGGATGAACCCTATTCGGGGCAGTTCAGCCGCATGACGGCCTGGCTGGCGCAGCACGGCTCCGCATTGCGCTCTGCGTTGACCGCCGACACTCTGCTGTTCGGTGAATGGTGCGCCGCCCGGCATTCGCTGGACTACATCGCATTGCCGGACTGGTTCTTGGTGTTCGATGTGTACGACCGTATGGCTGGACGTTTCTGGAGCAACTCGCGACGCAATGCGTTGGCTGCGTCAAATGGATTCACCGTCGTCCCGCAATTGGCGCGCGGGAAGTTTTCGCTCGAGACGCTGAAGCGATTGACGCTGTCGACCGGCAGCCGCTACCGGCCCGGACCGCTGGAGGGCGTGGTGGTGCGACGCGAATCCGGTGAATGGTGCGCTGCCAGGGCCAAGCTCGTCCAACCTGGTTTCACGCAAGCAATCGAGACGCATTGGCGCAGGCGATCAGTGGAATGGAACCGGGTGGTCTGAGGCGGACTGCATGAATCTGGATGCCGCGTTGACGGCATCGCGGATGACTGCAGCGGCTGCCCTGAGGCGCAGTATGGGTCGAGGCTGCGAGGCAGAGCCAGCATTGTGAGACCTAGGGATCAGTCGGGTGGAAGCATCCCGCCTGATTGGTGAGCCTGCGGAAACAGTGATGCCGCGCGGCGCGGGTTTATCCGGCGGGGCCTCCTGCCTACAGTCGATCGCACCGAAACACCCGCCGCTCCGGTGCGCGCCATGGCCTCCCGTTCCTCTTCCCTCCCTTGCGGCGACACGACCTTCGGCCGCATCGACGCCCCGTTCCTCCAGCCGCTGGCGGTGCGCTTCTATGGCCGACGGCCGGCGCGCGGCGCCGCGCCGCTGGCGGTGCATTTCCACGGCGGGCATTTCATCGCGGGCGGCATCGCACGGGGCTCGGCGGTGGCGCGGCTGCTGGCCGAGGCTGGCGCGGTGGTGGTGTCGCTCGACTATCCGCTGGCGCCTGCGCATCCGTTCCCCGCGGCGGTGGAAGCCGGGCACCGGGCGCTCGACTGGGTCGCGCGCCACCGCACCCGGCTGGCCGGCGCCGGCGCGCCGCTGTTCGTGGCCGGGGAGGAGGCCGGCGGCAACCTCGCCGCCGCGGTGGCCCGGATGGCGCGCGACCGGCGCGGCCCGGCCCTCGCCGGCCAGCTGCTGCTGTCGCCGATGCTTGACCCGCGCCTGGGCACCGGCTCGCTGCGCGCCGCCGGCGCGGGCGGCGCCGACTGCGCCTGGGCGCGGGGCTGGCGCAGCTACCTGCCGCGCTGCGACGACGCGGCCCATCCCTACGCCGCGCCCGGCGGCGCGGCCCGCGCCGACGGCTTACCGCCGGCGCTGGTGCTGAGCGCCGGGGACGACCCGCTGCGCGACGAGGCGTTGGCGCACGTCCGCTGCCTCGAGCGCGCCGGGGTGCCGGTGGCGGCGCGGCTGCTGCCGGCCGGCGCCGGCTGGCCGGCTGGCCTGCTCGCGCCGGCCGATGCCGGGGTGCCGTGGGCCGACGCGGTGCGGGCGCACTTCCGGGCCTTCCTGCGGGCGCCGGGCGGCGCGGCGGAGGGCGCGCCGCCCGGCGGACCGGGGCCGTCGGCGGCCCCGCGCGCCCGGGCCGCCGCCGCGGCCCGGTCCGGCTGACGCCGGACCTCTCGGCGATTCCCGATCCCTGGTCCCCGATTTTCAATCCCCGATTCCCGATTCCCTGGAGCATTCCGATGACCGACTCCCTTTCCGCCGACCGTTCCGCCGGCCGGCCCCGCCGGGGCCTGGCCCTCGCCGCCGCGACCGCCGCGCTGGCCGTCGCCTCCGGCCTGGCCCTGCTGTCGCCGCACGCGGCCGAGGCCGATGCCGCCCCGGCCCCCGCGCCCCCGGCGGTGCCGGTCTCGGTCGCCGCCGTCGCGGCGCGCGACATCACCACCTGGGACGAGTTCTCGGGCCGGCTCGAAGCGGTGCAGCGGGTGGAGATCCGCCCGCGCGTCGCCGGCGCGGTGCAGGCCGCGCATTTCCGCGAAGGCGCGCTGGTGAAGGCGGGCGACCTGCTCTTCACCATCGATCCGGCGCCCTACGCGGCCGCGGCGGAGCAGGCGGCGGCGCAGGTCGCGGCGGCCGAGGCGCGGGCGGCCTACGCCCGCGGCGAGCAGGACCGCGCGCAGCGGCTCTGGGACGACAAGGCGATCGCCCAGCGCGAGTTCGACGAACGCGGCAACGCCGCGCGCGAGGCCGACGCCAACCTGCGCGCCGCCCGCGCGGCGCTGCAGGCGGCGCGGCTCGACCTGTCCTACACCCAGGTGCGCGCGCCGGTGGCGGGCCGCATCGGGCGCCTGGAGGTCACCGCCGGCAACTTGGTGGCCGCCGGCCCGGCCGCGCCGGTGCTGGCCACCCTGGTCTCGGTCGATCCGATCTACGCCGGCTTCGACGCCGACGAGCAGGCGGTGGCCCGGGCGCTCCGCGGCCTGCCGCCGGGCGCCGGGGCGCGGGGCCGCCTGGAGGCGATCCCGGTGCGCATGGCCGCCGGGCCGGCCGGGGACGCGCCGGTGGAGGGCCGGCTGCAGCTGATCGACAACCAGGTCGATGCCCGCAGCGGCACGGTGCGGGTGCGCGCCGCCTTCGCCAACGCCGACGGCCTGCTGATGCCGGGGCAGTTCGCCCGCATCCGCATGGGCCGGCCGCAGCCGGTCCGGGCGGTGCTGGTTAGCGAGCGCGCGGTGGGCACCGACCAGGACAAGAAGTTCGTGATGGTGGTCGACGCGCAGAACCGCGCCGCCTACCGCGAGGTGGTGCTCGGCGCCCCGGCCGAGGGGCTGCGGGTGGTGGTCCGCGGCCTCGCGGCCGGCGAGCGGGTGGTGGTCAACGGCCTGCAGCACGTGCGGCCCGGCGCCACCGTCGCGCCCACCGACGTCGACATGCAGTCGCTGGCCCAGACCGGGCGGGCCGCTCCCCGGACCTGAGCCGGCCCGACGGCCCGGACCCCGCGCGGCCCGTCCCGGCCGCCCCCTCGCCGCCCCCGCGTCGCCTCCTCGCCGCATTCCGCCGTCGCCGTGCGGCCCCCCGATCCGCGCGCGCCCCGCGCCGCTCCCCGGCGGACGACCGTCCGCCCCGGGCGGCGTCCCGCCGCCCGCCGAAAGCACGCCATGAACCTGTCCCGCTTCTTCATCGACCGGCCGATCTTCGCCGGCGTCCTCTCCGTCCTGATCCTGCTGGCCGGCCTGATCGCGCTGCGCGGCCTGCCGGTCTCCGAGTACCCGGAGGTCGCGCCGCCCTCGGTGGTGGTGCGCGCCACCTATCCCGGCGCCAACCCGAAGGTGATCGCCGAGACCGTCGCCACCCCGCTGGAGGAGCAGATCAATGGCGTCGAGGGCATGCTCTACATGGGCAGCCAGGCGACCACCGACGGCGTGATGACCCTGACCGTCACCTTCCGCCTGGGCACCGACCC
The DNA here is from genome assembly GCA_036946225.1 of Xylophilus ampelinus. Taxonomy (GTDB): domain Bacteria; phylum Pseudomonadota; class Gammaproteobacteria; order Burkholderiales; family Burkholderiaceae_C; genus JAKOND01. The sequence goes on along the minus strand of JAQIJO010000001.1, from coordinate 112,379 downwards.
CGACAAGGCGCAGCAGATGGTGCAGAACCGGGTCGCGCAGGCCGAGCCGCGCCTGCCGGAGGAGGTGCGGCGCCTGGGCATCACCACCGTCAAGAGCTCGCCCAACATCACCATGGTGGTCCACCTCGTCTCGCCCGACGGGCGCTACGGCATGGACTACCTGCGCAACTACGGCGTGCTCAACGTGCGCGACCGGCTCGCCCGCATCGAAGGCGTGGGCCAGGTGCAGATCTGGGGCGGCGGCGAATACGCGATGCGCGTCTGGCTCGACCCGCAGAAGGTGGCGCAGCGCGGCCTCTCGGCGGCCGACGTGGTGGCCGCCATCCGGGGCCAGAACATCCAGGCCGCCGCCGGCGTGGTGGGGCAGTCGCCGGGCGCCGAGGGGGTGGAGCTGCAGCTCTCGGTCAACGCGCGGGGCCGGCTCGCCACCGAGGAGGAGTTCGGCGACATCATCGTGCGCGGCGGCGCCGACGGCGCGGCGCAGGTGGTGCGCCTGCGCGACGTGGCGCGCATCGAGCTGGGCGCGGCCGACTATTCGCTGCGCTCGCTGCTGGACAACCGGCCGGCGGTGGGCATCGGCGTGTTCCAGGCGCCGGGCTCCAATTCGCTGAAGATCTCGGAGGACGTGCGCCGCACGATGGAGGAGATCCGCCGCACCATGCCCGAGGGCGTGGAGTACCGCATCGCCTACGACCCGACGCAGTTCGTGCGGGCCTCGATCGATTCGGTGGTGCACACGCTGCTGGAGGCGGTGGCGCTGGTGGTGCTGGTGGTGATCCTGTTCCTGCAGACCTGGCGCGCCTCGGTCATCCCGCTGCTGGCGGTTCCGGTGTCGGTGGTGGGCACCTTCGCGGTGCTGCACCTGCTGGGCTTCTCGGTCAACGCGCTGACGCTCTTCGGCCTGGTGCTGGCCATCGGCATCGTGGTGGACGACGCGATCGTGGTGGTCGAGAACGTGGAGCGCAACATCGAGGCGGGCCTGTCGCCGCGCGACGCCACCCACCGCGCGATGCGCGAGGTCTCGGGGCCGATCATCGCCATCGCGCTGGTGCTGGTGGCGGTGTTCGTGCCGCTGGCCTTCATCAGCGGGCTCACCGGGCAGTTCTACCGGCAGTTCGCGGTCACCATCGCGATCTCGACCGTGATCTCGGCGGTCAACTCGCTCACCCTGTCGCCCGCGCTGGCCGCCCTGCTGCTGCGCGGCCACGACGCCCCCCGGGACGCGCTGACCCGCGGCATGGACCGCGCGCTGGGCCGGTTCTTCGCGGGCTTCAACCGCCTGTTCCAGCGCGGCTCCGAGGGCTACGGCCGCGGCGTCCGGGGCATCGTCTCGCGCAAGGCGCTGGCGCTGGCGGTCTACGCCGCGCTGCTCGGCGCGACCTTCGGGCTGTTCCGGGCGGTGCCCGGCGGCTTCGTGCCGCTGCAGGACAAGCAGTACCTGGTCGGCTTCGCGCAGCTGCCCGACGGCGCCACGCTCGACCGCACCGAGGAGGTCGTCCGCCGCATGGGCGAGCTGATGCAGCAGAACCCCAACGTCGAGGGCACGCTCGCCTTCCCGGGCCTGTCGATCAACGGTTTCACCAACAGCTCCAACGCCGGCATCGTCTTTGCGATGCTCAAGCCCTTCGCGCAGCGGCGCGGCGCGGACCAGACCGGCGTGGCGGTGGCCGGGCAGCTCAACGCGGCCTTCGGCGGCATCCAGGACGCCTTCATCGCGATGTTCCCGCCGCCGCCGGTGGAAGGCCTCGGCACGACCGGCGGCTTCAAGCTGCAGATCGAGGACCGGGCCTCGCTCGGCTACGGCGCGATGGACGCCGCGGTGAAGGCTTTCCTCGCGAAGGCGCAGCAGGCGCCCGAGCTGGCGGGGCTCTTCAGCAGCTGGCAGGTCAACGTGCCGCAGCTCTACGCCGACATCGACCGCACCAAGGCGCGCCAGCTCGGCGTGCCGGTGGCCGACATCTTCGACACGCTGCAGATCTACCTGGGCAGCCTCTACGCCAACGACTTCAACCAGTTCGGCCGCACCTACAGCGTGCGGGTCCAGGCCGACGCGCCCTACCGCGCGCGCGCCGAGGACATCGGCCTGCTCAAGGTGCGCAGCGCCTCGGGCGAGATGGTGCCGCTGTCGGCGCTGATGACGGTGGCCCCGAGCGCCGGCCCGGAACGCGCGATGCGCTACAACGGCTTCCTCGCGGCCGACATCAACGGCGGCCCCGCGCCGGGCTACTCGTCCGGCCAGGCGCAGGCGGCGGTGCAGCGCATCGCCGCGGAAACGCTGCCGCCGGGCATCGCCTTCGAATGGACCGAGCTGACCTACCAGGAGATCCTGGCCGGCAACTCGGCGCTGCTGGTCTTCCCGGTGGCGATCCTGCTGGTCTTCCTGGTGCTGGCCGCGCAGTACGAGAGCCTGACGCTGCCCGCCGCGATCATCCTGATCGTGCCGATGGGCATCCTGGCGGCGATGGCCGGGGTGTGGATCTCGGGCGGGGACAACAACGTCTTCACCCAGATCGGGCTGATGGTGCTGGTCGGCCTGTCGGCGAAGAACGCGATCCTGATCGTGGAGTTCGCCCGCGAGCTGGAATTCGCCGGGCGCACGCCGGTCCAGGCCGCCGTCGAAGCGAGCCGGCTGCGGCTGCGGCCGATCCTGATGACCTCGCTGGCCTTCGTGATGGGCGTGCTGCCGCTGGTGCTCGCCACCGGCGCGGGCGCCGAGATGCGCAGCGCCATGGGCGTGGCGGTGTTCGCCGGGATGGTCGGCGTGACCGCCTTCGGCCTCTTCCTCACCCCGGTCTTCTACGTGGCGCTGCGGCGCCTGGCCGGGAACCGGCCGCTGCACCACCACGGCGCCGCGCCGCTGGCGGAGGAGGGCGCGCCGCCGCCGGCCGCCGCGCACGGCGGCGGCGCCGCCACCGCCCTGCCGGCCGCGCCGCGCGGGGCCCACGAATGAGCCCGCGCGCCGCCCCGTCCCGCCCGAACCCATCGAGATCCGCCATGAAGATGATCGACCTGCCCGCATTCCCCTCCGCGTTCCGTCCGTCGCTGCTGGCCGCCGCGCTGCTGCTGGCCGGCTGCGCCGCGCCGCCGCCGGCGGACCTGGCGGCCCTGTCCGCCGCGCCGGCCCGCTTCAAGGAGGCGCCCGCCGACGGGGCCGCGCCCGCGGCCGGCGCGCCGCGCTGGACCGAGGCGCCGCCCGCCGAGGCGCTGCCGCGCGGCGCCTGGTGGCGCCTCTTCGGCGACCCGGCGCTCGACGCGCTGGCCGAGCGCGCCGGCGCCGCCAACACCGGCATCCGCGAGGCGGCCGCCCGCCTGGCCCGGGCCCGGGCGCTGCTGCGCGGCGCCGAGGCCGAGCGGCTGCCGCAGGCCGGCCTCGGCGGCGGGCTCGTGCGCCAGGCCGGCGCCGACACCGTCAACGGCGCGGCGCCGGCGACGCTCGGCCGCGCCGGCGCCAGCCTGTCCTGGGAGCCCGACCTGTTCGGCCGGCTCGCCCGGGTGCGCGACGCCGCCGCGCTCGATGCGGCCGCCCAGGCCGCGCTGCTGGAGAGCACCCGCCTGCTGGTGCAGGCCGACACCGTCCAGGCCTATCTGGCGCTGCGCGCCGCCGACGAGGAGCGCGGCCTGGTCCGCGAGACGGTCGAGGCCTACCGCGGCAGCCTGGGCCTGGCCGAGCGCCGCTTCGCCGCCGGCGAGGTGGCCGAGATCGACGTCGTGCGCCTGCAGGCCGAGCTGGCCGCCACCGAGGCCGACGCGCTGGCGATCGACCGCCGGCGCGCGCTGCTGGAGCATGCGCTGGCGGTGCTGGCGGGCGCGGCGGCCTCGGATTTCGCGCTGCCGGCGGTGCCGGGCTGGCGCGCCGCGCTGCCTTCGGTGCCGGCCGGGGTGCCGGGCACGGTGCTGGCGCGGCGGCCCGACGTGTCCGCGGCGCAGGCGGCGCTGCTGGCGGCGCAGGCCCGCGTCGGCGTGGCGCAGGCGGCCTGGTTCCCCAGCGTGTCGCTGACCGGCGCCGGCGGCTTCGCCTCGACTGACCTCGGCGACCTGTTCCGCTGGTCGGCCCGCGCCTGGAGCCTGGGCGCGCTGCTGTCGGTGCCGGTGTTCGACGGCGGCCGTCGCGCCGCCGGCATCGCGGACGCGCGCGCCCGGCTCGACGAAGCCACCGCCGGCTACCGCGGGCAGGTGCTGGCGGCCTTCCGCGAGGTCGAGGACCAGCTGGCGGCGCTGCGCATCCTGGCCGACGAGGCGGCCGCCCAGGCCCGGGCGGTGGAGGCCGCGCGCCGCGCCACCGCGCTGTCGGAATCGCGCTGGCGCAACGGCCTGGTGAGCCAGATCGAACTGCTCGACGCCCGGCGCAGCGAGCTGCGCAACCGCCGCGCGGCGCTGCAGGTGCAGGCGGCGCGGCGGCAGGCGACGGTGGCGCTGGTCAAGGCCCTGGGCGGCGGCTGGGACGCCGCGCCGGCGCAGGCCCGGGCGGTCCCGGCGCCGGCCCCGCGCTGAAGCGGGCGCCGCGGCGCGCCTGCCGGCCCGGCGCTCAGGCCGGGCAGGCTTCCTGCGCCGCGGCGGCCGCCGGCTGGCCGGTCCGGACGGCGGCGGCGCGCGCGCCCCGCGACCGCGGCGCCGCGAGGGCGCGGGGTGCGGCGGCGAGGGCGGCCGGGAGGGCGGCGGGCCGGGCCGGGGCGGTCCGCGGGGCGGGGGGCGCCGCAGTCCGGCCCATCAGCGCGTGGCTGGCGAAGAGGTCCGCCGCCCAGTCGACGAAGGCCCGCACCCGGGCGCCCAGGTGGCGGTTGTGCGGGAACACCGCGTGCAGCGGCATCGGCTCCGAGGCCCAGTCCTCCAGCACTTGCGCCAGTTCGCCCGCGTCCACGTGCGGCTGCGCCATGAAGGCCGGCAGCTGCACCACGCCGAGGCCCGCCAGGCCGGCGGCGAGCAGGGCGCTGCCTTCGTTGACCGACACCGCCTGCCGGCCCTGCACCTCGACCCGCGCCCCGTCGCGCCGGAAGTCGAGGCCCGACTGCGACCGGCTGCCGCAGCCGAAGCAGCCGACGATGCCGTGGCCGTGCTCCAGGTCCTCGGGCCGGCGCGGCGCGCCGTGGCGGCGCAGGTAGGCGGGGGCGGCGTAGGTGCGCACCGGCAGCTCGCCGATGCGGCGCGCCACCACCGAAGGCTCGGTCAGCGCGCCGGCGCGGATCACGCAGTCGAGGTTGTCCGCGCCCGGGTCGCCCGGCCGGTCGGAGACGCCGAGTTCGAGCCGGATGTCGGGATAGCGCGCCTGGAAGTCCGCCAGCGCTGGGATCACCACCATGCGCGCCACCGCCGAGGCCATCTCCACCCGCAGCCGGCCGCGCGGCGCGGCGTGCGCGTCGGAGAGGCCGGACTCGATCTCGTCGAGCTCGCCGAGCAGCCGGTGGGTCCGCTCGTAGTAGGCCGCGCCCTCCGGCGTGACCGCCACCCGCCGGGTGGTGCGGTTGAGCAGCCGGACCCGCAGGTGGGCCTCCAGCGACTGGATCAGCTTGCTGACCGTCGCGCGCGGCAGGTCGAGCGCATCGGCCGTCCGGGTGAAGCTGCCGGTCTCCACCACCCGCGAGAACACCCGCATCGCCTGCAATTGGTCCATGGCCCGTCCTCCGTGGCGCCGGTCCGGCGCGCCGCTGTTCATTGATCGCTGCGATACGTATCGATCGCTACGTATTGCCATGGGGCGGACTGTAGAACGGCTTGCGGACCGGGGTCAAGCAATTTAATATCGATCGCTATGGAATCCAACGCATCCGTGCGCGCCGCCTGCCCCGCGGCGCCCGAAGCCCCGGCCGCCCCGGCGAAGCGCCGCCCCGGCCGGCCGCTGTCCTTCGACCGGGACGGCGCGCTGGAGCAGGCGATGCTCGTCTTCTGGCGCCTCGGCTACGAGGCCGCGTCGGTCAAGGAGCTGACCGCGGCCATGGGCATCACGCCGCCGAGCCTGTACGCCGCCTTCGGCGACAAGGAGCGGCTCTTCCTCGCGGCCCTGGAGCACTACGAGGAGCAGCGCCGGCGCCGCATCGAGGCCGCGGTGGCCGAGGCGCCGACCGCCCGCGAAGCGGTCGCCCGCTGGCTGGAGGAGGCCGCCCGCGAGCTGGTGTGCCCCAGCCATCCCAAGGGCTGCATGCTGGTCACCACCGCTCCGCGGGGCTCCACGGCGGCGGCCGGGGTGCAGGCCCTGCTCGCCGGCAAGCGCGCCGCCTCCGAAGCCAGCCTCCGGGCCCGCATCCGGCGCGGCGCGGCCGAGGGCGAGCTGCCCGCGGCCACGGATGCCGAGGCGCTGGCGGGCTTCTACACCACGGTGGTGCAGGGCATGTCGATCCAGGCGCTCGACGGGGCCAGCGCCGGCAAGCTGCGGGCGGTGGCGGAAACGGCCCTGCGCGCCTGGCCGGACGCGGGCGCCGGCCCGCGCTGAGCCCCGGGCGCCCCGGGCGATCCCGGACAATCCCCCGCATGAATCTCCGGCAGATCGAGGTCTTCCGCGCGGTGATGGTCACCGGCTCGGTCAGCGGCGCCGCGCGCCTGCTGCACGTGTCGGTGCCCGCGGTCAGCCGGGTGCTCTCGCACACCGAGAGCCGGCTCGGCTTCCTGCTGTTCGAGCGGATCAAGGGCCGCCTGCACCCGACCGCCGAGGCGCGCCGGCTCTACCTGGAGGTGGAGCAGGTCTACGGCGGCGTGCAGCGCATCGGCAACCTGTCGCACGAGCTGGCGGTGCGCCGCCGCGGCCTGGTGAGCATCCTGTCGAGCCCGAGCTTCGGGCAGGCGCTGGTGCCGCTCGCGATCGCGCAGCTGCGCACCGCGATGCCGGACGTGCAGGTGCATTTCCACTGCCTGACGCACGAGGCGCTGAAGGAGCGCATCCTGCAGCAGCGCGCGGACCTCGGCATCTCGACCTTCCCGGTGGACCATCCCAACCTGGCGACCCAGCCGATGGCCAGCAGCCGCCTGGTCTGCCTCTGCCCGCGCGGCCACGCCCTGGCGGCGCTGCCGGAGGTCGGCGTGGACGACCTGCTGCCGCACGAGCTCATCGGCTACCCGCACGGTTCGCCGCTCGGCGCGCGCATCGACCAGATGTTCGCCGCGCACGGCGCCGCGCCGCGCATCGGCATCGAGGTGATGTCGCCCCAGTACGCCTGCGCCCTGGCGCAGGCCGGCGGCGGCATCGCGCTGGTGGACGAGTTCTCGCTGCAGGGCTGGGCGGAGCCGGCCTTCCTGGCGGTGCCGGTGCGCGGCGCGGCGCCGATCCTGGCCGACCTGGTCTACCTCGCGACCCAACCGCTGTCGCCCGCGGCCCGCGCGCTGCTGCGCGCGCTCTACAGCGTGCTGCTGCAGCGCGGGCTGGCCCTGCCGCTGCCGGACGACTGCGCCTTCGCCTGAGCGGCGCCGCGGCGCGGGGCCGCGTGCCCGCATCCGGGTCGCGGCGCACCCGGAGCGTGCGCGTCCGGCCGTCCTTGCGCCGTGCGGGTGCGGACCCTTAACCCGGAGTTAAGCCCAGGCCACGAAGCGGCAGTCGACGCCGCGGGACCGGCTTCGAATAATCGACCGCACCGATCCACGATCGCTCCGCACCCGATGTCCCCGATGCCTTCCTCCCCCGATTCCCCGGTCCGCCGCCACCTCGGCCTCGCCGTCGCCCAGATGGGCCCGGTCCACCTCGCCGACTCGCGCGAGGCGGTGGTCGAGCGCCTGGTCGCCCTGCTGCGCGAGGCGCACCGGCGCGGCGCGGAATTCGTGACCTTTCCCGAACTCGCGCTCACCACCTTCTTCCCGCGCTACTGGATGCCCGAGGCCGAGGCCGAGGAACGCTTCTTCGAGCGCAGCATGCCCGGCCCGGCGACGCAGCCGCTGTTCGACGAGGCGCGCCGGCTCGGCCTGGGCTTCTACCTCGGCTACGCGGAGCTGACGCCCGAGGGCCGGCGCTTCAACGCGGCCGTCATCGTCGGCCGCGACGGCCGGATCGCCGGCCGCTACCGCAAGATCCACCTGCCGGGCCATGCGGACCACAAGCCCGAGGCGCCGTTCCAGCACCTGGAGAAGAAGTTCTTCGAGGTCGGCGACCTGGGCTTCCGCGCCTTCGACACCGATGGGGTGCGCATGGGCATGTGCCTGTGCAACGACCGCCGCTGGCCCGAGACCTACCGCGTGATGGCGCTGCAGGGTGCGGAGGTGGTGGTGCTGGGCTACAACACGCCCTCGGTCAACATCCACTGGAACGAGCCGGCGCACCTGCGCACCACCACCCACCTGCTGTCGCTGCAGGCCAACGCCTACCAGAACGGCATCTGGGTGGCCGCGGCGGCCAAGTGCGGCGCCGAGGACGGCCACCACATGATCGGCAGCTCGGTCATCGTCGCGCCCACCGGCGAGATCGTCGCCCGCGCCACGGGCGAGGAGGACGAGCTGATCTGCGTGCAGGCCGACCTCGCGCTCGGCGCGCATTTCCGCGAGCACGTCTTCAACTTCGCGAAGCACCGCCGCCCCGAGCACTACCGCCTGATCGTCGAGCGCACCGGCGCGGGCGACCCCCTGCCCTGAGGCCGCCGCGGGCGCGGTCCGCCGCCGCCCCGCGCCCGCTTCCCGCGCCCGCTCCCCGCCGGTTTCCCCCTTCCGATTCCCCGCCCATCCCCCTGAAGGAGCCCTTCGATGTCCCTCCGGAAACTTCCCCGCCTGCTGGCCGCGCTGGCCGCCGCCGCCGGCCTGGCGGCGACCGCCGCCCCCCCCGCGCAGGCCGCCTGGCCCGACCGCCCGATCACCTTCGTCGTGCCCTCGGCCGCCGGCGGCTCGCCCGACGTGCTGTCGCGGCTGGTGACCAACGAACTCTCCAAGTCGCTCGGCGTGCCGGTGGTGATCGAGAACCGGCCCGGCGCCGCCGGCAACATCGGCATCCTGCAGATCAAGGGCAAGCCGGCCGACGGCTACACCATCGGCTACGGCAACGTGAACACGCTGGCGGTCAACCGCACCCTGTTCAAGAAGCTGCCCTACGACGCGGACCGCGACCTGGTGCCGGTGGCCCACGCCTTCGACCTCTACAACGTGCTGATCGTGCCCAAGGACTCGCCGATCCAGGACGTGGCCGGCCTGATCGCCGCGGCGCGCAAGGCCCCGGGCAAGCTGTCCTTCGGCGCCCCCGGCGTCGGCACCACCGGCCACATGGGCGGCGAGCTGTTCCGCAGCATGGCCGGCATCGACGTGCTCTTCGTGCCCTACAACGGCGGCCCGGCCGCGCTGCAGGACCTGCTCGGCGGCCGCATCGACTACCTGTTCGCCAACTCGTCCGAGGTCGGCCCGCTGGTGGCGGCCGGCAAGGTGCGCGCGCTCGCGGTCAGCAGCGCCAAGCGCATCGCGATGCTGCCCGCGGTGCCCACGCTGGACGAGTCCGGCGTCAAGGGCTACGAGACGGTGGCCTGGGGCGGCGTGGTCGCGCCGCACGGCACCCCGCCCGAGATCGTCCGCAAGCTCAACGCCGCGATCAACGCCGCGCTGGACACGCCGGCGGTGCGCGAGGGCCTGGCCAAGCTCGGCGCCGTGCCGGCCGGCGGCACGCCCGCCGACTTCCAGCGCACCATCGACCGCGAGACCAAGCGCTGGGGCGAACTGATCGAGCGCAACAAGATCGAGAAGCTCGACTGATGGCCGGCGCCGCATCCTCCGGGACGCCGTCGCGCCTGCTGCTGCGCGGCGGCCTGCTCGTCGACGGCAGCGGCGCCGCGCCGCGGCCGGCCGACCTGCTGGTCGCGGGCGACACGATCGAGGCCGTGCTGGCGCCGGGCGCCGGCGCCGACGGCGCCGACGCGGTGGTCGACATCGCCGGCCGGGCGGTCGCGCCCGGCTTCATCGATTCCCACACCCACGACGACGGCTACCTGCTGGCCCATCCGGAGATGGTGCCCAAGGTCTCGCAGGGCGTGACCACGGTGGTCACCGGCAACTGCGGCGTGAGCCTCGCGCCCGCGCTGCCCGGCCGTCCGCTGCCGCAGCCGCTCGACCTGCTGGGCCCGCCGGCGCTGTTCCGCTTCCCGCGCTTCGGCGACTGGGTGGAGGCGCTGCGCGCGGCGCCCGCCGCGGTCAACGTGGTCCCGCTGGTCGGCCACGCCAGCCTGCGGGTGAGCGCGATGGACGACCTGCATCGCCCGGCCACCGGCAGCGAATGCGCCGCGATGCGCGACCTGCTGCAGGAAGCGCTGGACGCCGGCGCCTTCGGCCTGTCCACCGGCACCTTCTACCCGCCGGCGCAGGCCGCCACCACCGAGGAGATCGTCGCCGTCGGCGCGCCGATGCGCGGCCGGGAGGGCCTGGTCTACGCGACCCACCTGCGCGACGAGTCCGACCGGATCGACGAGGCGATCGAGGAGGCGCTGGACATCGGCCGCGCGCTGGAGTCGCGGGTCGTGTTCTCGCACCACAAGCTCGCCGGCGAGCGCAACCACGGCCGCTCGGTCGAGACGCTCGCCCGCATCGACCGGGCCGGCGCGCTGCAGCCGGTCTGCCTGGACTGCCATCCGTACCCCGCCACCTCGACCATGCTGCGGCTCGACCGGGTGCGGCTGGCGCGCCGCACCATGATCGCCTGGTCCCGGGGCGAGCCCGCGGCCCAGGGCCGCGACTTCGCCGACCTGCAGCGCGAATGGGGGCTGGACGACGAGGCGCTGCTCGCCCGCCTCGCGCCGGCCGGCGCCATCTATTTCCTGATGGACGAGCGCGACGTCGAGCGCATCCTGGCGCATCCGCGCACCATGGTCGGCTCCGACGGCCTGCCCTTCGACCCGCATCCGCACCCGCGCCAGTGGGGCACCTTCACCCGGGTGCTGTCGCGGCTGGTGCGCGAGCAGGGCCTGCTGAGCCTGGAGGCCGCGGTCCGCAAGATGACCGGCCTGGCGGCGGAGAATTACGGCCTCGCCGACCGCGGCCTGCTGCGTCCCGGCATGCGGGCCGACCTGGTCGTCTTCGATCCGCGGAGCGTGGCGGACCGTGCCACCTTCGACCGGCCGATCCAGGCCAGCGAGGGCATCGAGGGCGTCTGGGTCAACGGCCAGCGCGTGTGGGACGGCCGCGGCCCGACCGGCGCGCGGCCCGGCCGGGTGCTGTCGCGCCGCTGACGCGCGGGCTCCCTTTCCGGACGGCGCCCGCGAAAACGGCGCCGCGGGACCGTTCCCCCACCATCGCCCGCCATCCCATGCACTGCAAGAAGAACGCACGCACCCCCCGGGCCGCCGCCGGCTCCCTCGCCGGACCCGGCGCGGCGGGCGGGCAGGCCGCCGCCCCGCTGCCCCGCGTGGCCCTCCTGGCCACCGGCGGCACGATCGCCAGCCGCGGCGCCGACAAGCTCGCGCTCACCGACTACGGGCCGGACAGCGGCCTCCCGCCGGTCGGCATCGAGGCCCTGGTGGCCGCCGTCCCGGAGGTCGGGAGGTTCGCCCGCGTCACCGGCGAGCAGCTCTTTAACGTCGGCAGTTCCCGGCTCGGCATCGGCCACTGGCTCGCGCTGGCCGGGCGGGCCGGCGAACTGCTCGCCTCGGACGGCGTGGACGGCCTGGTGATCACCCACGGCACCGACACGCTCGAGGAGACCGCGTACTTCCTCCACCTGGTCCTCAGGAGCGCCAAGCCCGTAGTGCTGGTCGGCGCGATGCGCCCGGCCACCGGCCTGAGCGCGGACGGCCCGCTCAACCTGGTCAACGCCGTGGCCCTGGCCGCCAGCCCCGCGGCGCGGGGCAAGGGCGTGCTGGTGGCCATGAACGACATCGTCGCCGGCGCCTTCGGCGTCGCCAAGACCCATGCCACCAACGCCGCCGCCTTCGCGAGCCTCGACGGCGCCGACCTGGGCCACATGCAGGACGCGGTGCCGCATTTCGTGGCGCAGCCGCTCAAGCGCCACACGGTGCGGAGCGAATTCGACGTGTCGGGCCTGCGCAGCCTGCCGCGGGTGGACGTCAACTTCACCACGCTGGGGTCGGACGGGCTGCTGGTCGACGCGGCCGTGGCCGCGGGCGCCCGGGGCATCGTCAACGCCGGCGTCGGCCACGGCAACATGCCCGAGGCGACGATGCGCAGCCTGCGGGCGGCGCAGCGCAAGGGCGTGGCCGTCGTGGTGGCGTCGCGGGTGCCGGGCGGCATGGTGACGCCGGTGGCGCAGTCGGTGCAGGCCGGCTTCGTGTCCTCAATGATGCACACGGCGCAGAAGGCCCGCATCCTGCTCATGCTGGGGCTGACCCGCACCGACGATCCCGCGGAACTGCAGCGCATGTTCGACGAGTACTGAGCGCCGGAGCGCGGCCGGCCGGGGCGGCGCGCGCCCCGGCGCGGAACCGGCGGCCGACGGGCGGCCCGTGGCTAGCGCCGCGCTCCCGGCGCGGCCAGCAGCTCCGCCAGCCGCGCCAGCGCATGGTCGCGCGCGGCCGCGCGCACCGCGGCCCGGTCGCCTTCGAAGCGGCGGCATTCGGAGACGGTGCGGCCGGGCAGCGCCCAGGCGAACCACACGGTGCCCACCGGCTTGGCCGCGCTGCCGCCGCCGGGGCCGGCGACGCCGGTGGTCGCGAGCCCGAACCGGGCCTGCGACCGGGCCACCGCGCCCTCGGCCATCGCGCGCGCCACCGGCTCGCTGACCGCGCCGTGGGCGGCGACCAGGCCCGGGTCCACGCCCAGCAGCTCGGACTTGGCCGCGTTGGAGTAGGTCACGAAGCCCCGGTCGAACCAGGCGCTGGAGCCGGCCCGGTCGGTGCAGGCGGCGGCGACCATGCCGCCGGTGCAGCTCTCGGCGGTGGCGAGCATCGCGGCGTTTTCAGTCAGGAAATCCGCGACCAGCGCGCATGGATCCTGGGGAGTCAGCTCTTGATTCGATAGCATGGGATGCTCCGGCGCGAGGGGCCTCACCCCGGGAAGGCGAAGCGCCAGCCGGCCAGCGCCAGCAAGGTGCAGCCGGCGGCGACCAGGTCGTCGAGCATGATGCCGAAGCCGCCGCGCGGCCCGAAGCCGTGGAAGCGGCGGTCGGCCCAGCCCACCGGCCCGGGCTTGACCGCGTCGAAGAAGCGGAAGAGCAGGAAGGCGGCCAGCTGCGTGCCGAAGCCCGCCGGCGTGACCAGCCACAGCACGATCCAGAAGGCGGCGACCTCGTCCCAGACCACGTTCGACGGGTCGAGCGAGCGCAGCCGCCGCGCGGTCACGGTGCAAGCCCACCAGCCGACCGGCAGCGCGGCCGCGATCAGCCAGCCCATCTGGCGCGGCGTCAGCCAGAGCTGCAGCGCCAGGAAGGCCAGCCAGGCCCAGAGCGTGCCGGCGGTGCCGGGCGCCACCGGCGACAGCCCGGCGCCGAAGCCCAGCGCGAGGGCGTGCGCCGGATGGGCGCGCAGGAAGCGGGCGGTGGGGCGGATCGGCGCGTCGGCGGCGCCCCCGGCGCCGGACGGGGCGCCGGACGCCGGCGCGGGAGGGGAGGCGGTGGCGGTCATGCGCCCATTGTCCGCCGGGCGTCCGCCGCCCGGTCAGCGGAAATGGTCGAAGGACGCGTGGCGCTGCACCACCGGCCGGCCGTCGGCGTCGGTCAGGCGGATGCCGGGCGCGGCCTCGATCCGGCCGATGCGGGTCGCGCGCACGCCGGCCTGGGCGGCGGCGGCCGCCACCGCCTCGCGCGCGGCGGGCGGCGCGGTGAAGGCCAGCTCGTAGTCGTCGCCGCCGGCGAGCACGAAGCCCAGCCGGCGCTCGGCGTCGGTCGCGTCGGCCGGGTCGCCCGGCGGCGCGGACATCAGCGCGACCGCGGCGGTGGCGTCGATGCGCGCGCCGGCCTGGGAGGCCGCCAGCACGTGGCCCACGTCGCCCAGCAGTCCGTCGCTCACGTCGATGGCGGCGGTGGCGATGCCGCGCAGCGCGGCGCCGAGCGCCACCCGCGGCGTGGGCATCTCCATGCGGGCGCGGGCGGCATCGAACACCTCCGCAGGCACCGACAGGGTGCCGCGGAAGACTTCCAGCGCCAGCCGGGCGTCGCCCAGCGAGCCGCTGACCCAGAGGTCGTCCCCGGGCCGGGCGCCGGAGCGCAGCAACGCCTGGCCGCGCGGCACCTCGCCGAAGACGGTGATGCAGATGTTGAGCGGGCCGCGGGTGGTGTCGCCGCCCACCAGCTCGCAGCCGTGGGCGTCGGCCAGGGCCAGCAGCCCGCGCGAGAAGCCCTCGAGCCAGGCGGGGTCGGCCTGCGGCAGCGACAGCGCCAGGGTGAAGGCGATCGGCCGGGCGCCGCAGGCGGCGAGGTCGCTGAGGTTGACCGCCAGCGCTTTGTGGCCGAGCCGCGCCGGGTCCACGGTGGGGAGGAAATGCCGGCCCTCGACCAGCATGTCGGTGGAGATGGCCAGCTGCATGCCCGGGCCGGGCTGCAGCAGCGCGCAGTCGTCGCCGCCGCCGAGCGCGGCGTGCACCGTCGGACGGTGGAAGTAGCGTGCGATGAGGTCGAATTCACCCATGGTTGCGGTCCTGGAGCCGGTGGAGGAGGGAAGGACGGGAGGGGCGGGGCGGTCCGAAGGAGGGCGCCCCGCCGGAAGGCGCCCCGGGGCTAGCGCGGGCCGTCCCGCGGTCCGGCAGCGGGCGGGGGCGGCAGCGGCGTGCCGTCGAGGGTCGGCTCGCGCGGCGCGGCGGGCGGCGCGGACGGCGCGGCTGGCGCGGACGCCGGCATCGACATGCGGGCCGACAGCAGGCGCCAGACGCCCCGCTTCGGCCGCGCGGCCGCGGCCACCGCCGTGGGCACCGGTTCGAGCGCGGGGCGGACGACGCCGCCGGCGTCCCGGGGGCCGGCGGCGTCCGCCGCCCCTTCGGCCGGCGCGTCCGGCGCAGGCGCCGTCCGCTTGCGCGGCCAGAGGAAGGACAGCGGCGCGCTGCGCGCCCGCGCCCAGACGGCCCGGCGGATCCGCGCCCGGTCGAAGCCGCTGACGCTGTGCGCCCGCAGGGCGAGCCGGAAGGCGCAGTAGAAGCTCACGCCCAGGTTGAGCGCGCCGATGAACGGGATGCCCAGCAGGCACCACCAGACCGCGTGCACCCGCACCGCGTCGATGCCGTAGGCCGCGGCGGCCGCGGCCAGCTGCCCGGTCGAGAGGGTCACGTGGCGCGCCTCCAGCCCCAGCCCGAAGAAGGCGGCGAAGGCCGGCACCAGGCCCAACATCAGGCCCAGCGAGATGTTGGAGGCGAAGCCCGAGATGTTCTCGCGCATGAAGCCCGACCAGCGCGCCGCCCGCGCCCGGCCGAGCCAGCGGCCGATCTGCGGGTTGTAGCGCATGGCCGAGTCGAGCCGGTGCAGCACGAACCAGTTCTCGGCCCAGCCGGCGATCAGGCTGGCGGCGAACAGCAGCACCCCGGTGAAGGCCGCGAAGAGCAGCAGGCCGCCCGCCGGGTCGAGCGAATGCAGCACGTAGTCCGCCTCGCGCACCCCGATCAGCGGATGGCCGGTGGCGAGCTTCACCGCGAAGCTGACCGCGAGGACCACCGGGAACACCGTCAGCACGTTGCCCAGCACCGCCGCGACCTGCGAGCGCACCAGGTGGGTGACCTCGGTCACGAAGTCCTCGACGGCGGCGTCGTGGTCCTCGGCGCTGCCGATCTCCTTGAGCTTGGCCGCCAGGGCCGGCGCGGTCATCGCCGGCTGCTTGGTCGCCAGCGTGCAGTGCAGCAGCTGGATCAGCACGAAGCTCGCCGCGTACATCACGCCCGACCAGAAGCCGTTCCAGAAGATCGACAGACCGAGCGCGCCGATCGCGAACTTCAGGATCACCGTGCCGGCGGTCAGCGCGCCGCCGCCGGCCGCCTTGCGCAGCATCCCGGCGTAGGCGGCGCGGTCGCGGGTGATGTACTGGGCGCCGGTCTCGGCGCTGCGCTCGGTCACCTTGGCCGCCAGCAGCGAGGAGTTGGACGACAGCAGCGCGCGCACGCTGTTGCGCTCCCGGCCCAGCAGCACCAGCCGGGCCAGCAGCCGGGTGGCGCTGGCCAGCGGGGTCTCGGACAGCAGGCAGTCGATCAGGTCGCGGATGCGGATCACCCGGTCGCGCAGCTGCCGCACCCGGAACACCAGGTCGACCGAGATCCCGTTGTCCTCCAGGTGGGTGTAGACGCTGGCGCCGGCCTGGCGGCAGGCGTCGAGCCGGGCCCGCAGCCGCAGCGCCGCCTGCTCCAGCGCGCGGGGCGCGCGCGGCACCCGCAGCACTTCCTGGCGCAGCGCCTCGACGTCGTGCACCAGGCCGTGGAAGGGCTGCGACATCCGGGACGCCTCGCTCATCCGCAGCCGCAGGTCGGGCGCGAAGCCGGTCGAGATGACCTGGCCGGCGCAGTAGGTGATCGCGTCGAGCAGCGCGCACTGCCAGTGGGTCGGGCCGCCTTCGGGCAGGGGCTCCGACAGCATCAGCCGCAGCCGGCGCAGCTGGGCGGGATCGAGCGCGTTGAGCCACTGCGCGTCGAAGCCGCTGGGCAGGACCAGCGCGAAGAGTTCGGACGCGTCGATGGTCTCCGGGCTCAGCGGCAGCAGCTTGCGGCGCAGCCGCTCGCCCACCTCGCTGGCGAAGGCGGCGCGCGGCGCGAAGCCGAAGTCGGCCAGCAGCATGGTGATGTCCACCGTGCGCAGCAGGGTCTGCCACCACAGGCGCAGCCGCTGCTGCAGCTCCGGGCTGGCCTCCACCGCGTCGAGCAGCAGCTGCACCCGGCTGACGGCGGCCTGGGGCGTCGCGCCCTTGCCGCGGATCCAGTCGAACAGCTCCACCAGCCAGAGGTGGCGCGCGGCCAGCGGCGCCTCGGGGTCGAGCCGCGCGAGCAGGCTGCCCAGGTCGGTCTTGCGTCGCATGGGGTCGGGGATCGGGAGGGGAAACGGGGGGATCGGAGGGCGGAAGCCGGGAACGGGCGGCGCGGCGGACCGGCGCGGGCGCGCCGGCGCTAGTGGAGCACGCGCGGGCCGCCGGCGTCGGCGCCGGCGTGCAGGCCGGGGGCGCCCGGGTCGGTCGCGCTCAGCACGAAGGGGGCGATCTCCACCGCGAAGGAGGTGGTGTCGGCCGCCATGCAGAAGAAGCGCCCGTGCATGCTGCCGTGGGCGGTGCGCAGCCGGCAGCCGCTGGTGTAGCGGAAGGTCTCGCCGGGCGAGAGCAGCGGCTGCTGCCCGACCACGCCCAGGCCCTTGACTTCCTCGACGTGGCCGCGGTCGTCGCCGATGATCCAGTGCCGTCCGATCAGCTGCGCCGCCACGCTGCCGGTGTTGGTGATGGTGATGGTGTAGGAGAACCCGTAGACGTCCGCCTGCGGCACCGACTGGTCCGGCAGGTAGCGGGGATCCACCTCGACCACGAATTGGTATTGCTGCGACATGGGGCGAATGGTAGCGAGGCGGCGGGCGGGGTTGGTAACCGAACGCCCGCGGGCGGCGGCGCGGATAATCGCGCCGTCCCCCGTCTCCCCCGTCCCCATGACCTCCGCCCGCCACCACCTCTCCCTGTCCAGCGCGGGCCGCTTCCTGCTGGTCGGGGGATCGGCCACGGCGATGCATTACGCGGTGATGGCCTTCGTGCTGTGGCGGGGCTGGGCCGGGCCGGTGGCGGCGTCCGCGGCCGGCTTCGTGCTCAGCGCCGTCTTCAATTACGTCGCCAGCGCGTCCTACACCTTCCGGGGCCGGCATCGGCATGTCCGGGCGCTGCCCCGCTTCGCGGCCACGCTGGCGGCCGGCTGCGCCCTCAATGCCGGGGTCGTGGCGCTGCTGCTGCGCCTGGGCGCGCCGCTCGTCCTCGCCCAGCTGGTCGCCACCGGCTGCGTCATGGTGTGGAACTACGCCATCCATGCGGTGTGGACCTTCCGTCCTCCCGCCCCCGCGCCGGCCGCCTCCGTTTGCGACAATCCGCCCCCATGAGCAGCAGAACCTACCGAATCGCCCCGTCCATCCTCTCGGCCGACTTCGCCCGGCTGGGCGAGGAGGTGCGCGACGTCATCGCGGCCGGCGCCGACTGGATCCATTTCGACGTGATGGACAACCATTACGTCCCCAACCTGACCTTCGGCCCGATGGTCTGCCAGGCCCTCAAGCCGCACGCCCGGACCGCCGGCGGCGCGCCGGTGCCGGTGGACGTGCACCTGATGGTCGAGCCGGTCGACGCCCTGGCGGCCGCCTTCGCCGAGGCGGGCGCCGACTACATCAGCTTCCATCCCGAGGCCTCGCGCCACGTGCACCGCAGCATCCAGGCCATCCGCTCCAAGGGCGTGAAGGCCGGCCTGGTGTTCAACCCCGGCACGCCGCTCGACGTGCTCGACTGGACCCTCGACGACCTCGACCTGGTGCTGGTGATGAGCGTCAACCCCGGCTTCGGCGGTCAGTCCTTCATCGATTCGGCCCTGCGTAAGATCGAGCGGCTGCGCAAGCGCATCGACGCCTCCGGCAAGGACATCCGCCTGGAGGTGGACGGCGGCATCAAGGGCGACAACATCGCCCGCGTGGCCGCGGCCGGCGCCGACACCTTCGTGGCCGGCAGCGCCATCTTCGGCAAGCCCGACTACCGCGCCGTCATCGACGGCATGCGCGCCGCCCTGGCCGGCTGAGGCCCGGTCCGCGCGCCCGCCGGGCCGGAGCCGCGTCCCGCCGCCGGGAGGCGCCGACGGTTCCCCGCGGCCTCAGGCGGAACGCGCCCACCGGTCCGCGCGATCCCCGTCGCCGGCGGATTCCGCGATCCAGCGGTCCTGCGCGGCGCCCAGGTGCCCGCGCGTCGCGGCGGCGGCCCGGACCGGATCGCGGTCGGCCAGCGCCCGGTGGATCGCCGCGTGCTCCTCGACGGCGCGGCCCCCGGTCCCCGGTGTCTCGCCGGCGGTCCGCATCCGGGCGGCGGGGGCGGCGGGTCGGGTGCAGGCGGGCACGGTCGGATTCCTCGCTGCGAGCGGTGCCGTCCGGGCCGGCCCGCGGGCGACGGCGCTGGCGTGCGGTCCAGGGTTTCCACTGGTCAGGCCAGTTTTTCCGGTTGACTACAGTGGACTGACCAGTCCCGGTTCGCCCTGTTCGCGCGGTTCGCGGGCGCGCCCTGCGGCGGGCGCTTCCTTCCTTCTTCCTCCCACGGATCGGTTGCCCCCATGCTCACCGTCGTCTGCGCATCCCCCCGGCAGCTGCTGGCCTGCGACATGCCCCGGCCCGCGCGGGCCCCGGGCGAGGTGCTGCTGCGCGTCAAGCGCGTCGGCATCTGCGGCACCGACCTGCACATCTACACCGGCGACCAGCCCTACCTGCAGTACCCGCGCGTCATGGGCCACGAGCTGGCGGGCGTGGTGGAGGAGGCCGACGCGGACGCCGGCCTGGCGCCGGGCGAGCCGGTCTACGTGATGCCCTACCTGTCCTGCGGCCGCTGCGTCGCCTGCCGGCAGGGCAAGACCAACTGCTGTGTCCGCATCCAGGTGCTGGGCGTGCACCGCGACGGCGGGCTGGCCGAGTACCTCGCGGTGCCGCGCCCCTTCGTCCACAGCGCGGCCGGCATTTCGCTGGACCAGGCGGCGATGATCGAATTCCTGGCGATCGGCGCGCATGCGGTGCGGCGCGGCGAGGTGGCGGCCGGGCAGCGGGTGCTGGTGGTCGGCGCGGGGCCGATCGGGCTCGCCGCGATGCTCTTCGCGAAGCTGCGCGGCGCGCAGGTCACCGCGATCGAGGGCCGCCGCGACCGGCTCGACTTCGCGCTGCGGGAACTCGGCATCGCCTCCGCGGTGCAACTGGGCGAGGGCGACGAGGTCGAGCTGTCCCGGCTGACCGGCGGCGAATTCTTCGACGTCGTCTTCGACGCCACCGGAAGCCCCGCCGCGATGGAGCGGGGCTTCCGCTTCATCGCGCACGGCGGCCGCTACGTGCTGGTGTCCATCGTGCAGGGCGACCTCCGCTTCTCGGACCCGGAGTTCCACAAGCGCGAGGCCACGCTGCTGAGCAGCCGCAACGCGACCGCCGAGGACTTCGCCGCCGTCATGGCGGCCATGCGCGCGGGCGAGGTGCCCGACCGGGCCATGCGCACCCACCGCCTGACGCTCGCCGGACTGCCCGAAGGTTTCCCCCGCCTGCTGGATCCGGCCGAGGGCGTGATCAAGGCCATCGTGGAGTGCTGATCCCGGCGCGGGCGCGGGGCGGCGGCGCCCGGGTCCGAGGATCCGGCGGGATCCGTACGCTCCGCGCGCGCCGGCCGTGCCCCCTCGGTGTCGGCGCCTGCCCACATTCGGTTGCGCCTTCTCCCACATCTTTTACGTGCCCCGGGCTACGGTTAACGAAATATTAATAATTTATTGTCGTTCCCACTGCATGACGGCAGCGGGGAACAAGGCGGCCAGCCATCCGGGGCCATCCGTCCACGCATCCGCCGTCGGCAGTCGGATCAACTTCGGGAGCAGGCGATGGAATGGGCGGTTTGGGGTGTCGTGGGGACAGCGGGCGCGATCGCGTTGAGCGCCCTCGTCAGCGCGCTCGATTGCTGCATCGACTGACTCCCGGGTCGCGGTCCGGCGGCGCCGCGGGCGCGGGCCGGCCCGCGCGTTCCGCCGCATTCCCCCCGACCGCGCGGCGTCCAGGCCGCCGCGGCCCACCGAGGTAGCCCATGGTTCAGACCCGCAATGGCGGACGCGGCAAGCAGCCCCGCGCCGCCGAAGGATCGTCCGACAAGATCCAGCAGTTGCAGACATTCGCCGCCGCAGACGCCGTCGCAGCGGCCCTGACCACCAACCAGGCGCTGCGGATCGCCGACAACCACAATTCGCTCAAGGCCGGCCCGCGCGGGCCGACGCTGCTGGAGGACTTCATCCTCCGCGAGAAGATCCAGCATTTCGGCCACGAGCGCATCCCCGAGCGGGTGGTCTACGCGCGCGGCGCAGGCGCGCACGGCCATTTCCAGCTCTACCGGCCGCTGTCCGAGCACACCACCGCGGATTTCCTGAACGACCCCGAGCAACGCACCCCCGTCTTCGTGCGCTTCTCCGCCGCCGCCGGCGCCCAGGGCTCGGCCGACACCGTGCGCGACGTGCGCGGCTTCGCCGTCAAGTTCTACACCCGCGAGGGCAACTTCGACCTGGTGGGCAGCAACATCCCGGTCTTCTACATCCAGGACGCGATCAAGTACCCGGACCTGGTCCACGCGATCAAGCCGGCGCCGCACCACGACATGCCGCAGGCCTCGACCGCGCACGACGCCTTCTGGGACTTCGCCTCGCTGATGCCCGAAACCACCCACATGCTGATGTGGACCATGTCGGACCGCGCGCTGCCGCGCAGCTACCGCATGATGGAGGGCTTCGGGGTGCACACCTTCCGGCTGGTCAACGGCCGCGGCGAGCCGCACCTGGTGAAATTCCACTGGAAGCCGCGGCTGGGCGTGCACGCCCTCGCCTGGGACGAGGCGCAGAAGATCGCCGGCAAGGATCCCGACTTCCTGCGCCGCGACCTGTGGGAGGCCATCGAGGCCGGCCACTTCCCGGAGTGGGAACTGGGCCTGCAGGTCGTGCCCGAGCACCACGCGGCCGACTACGGCTTCGACCTGCTCGATCCGACCAAGCTGATCCCCGAGGAGCTGGTGCCGGTGCAGCGCGTCGGCAAGCTGGTGCTGGACCGCAACCCGGACAACTTCTTCGCCGAGACCGAGCAGGTCGCCTTCCACCCGGGCCATCTGGTGCCGGGCATCGACTTCACCGCCGATCCGCTGCTGCAGGGCCGCCTGCTGTCCTACGGCGATGCGCAGATCGGCCGGCTGGGGGGACCGAACTTCCACGAGCTGCCGATCAACCGCAGCCTCGCGGCGGCGCGCAACTTCCAGCGCGGGGGACGGCACCGCATGCAGATCGACCGGGGCCCGGTGGCCTACGAACCGCATTCGCTGGGCCAGGCGACCGAGTTCCGGGTAGACGGCGGCCCGCAGGGCTTCCAGAGCTTCGAGGAGCCGATGGAGTCGCCCAAGCAGCGCCGGCGCAGCCCCTCGTTCGACGACCACTTCACCCAGGCCACCCTGTTCTGGAACAGCATGGGCGCCGCCGAGAAGGAGCATATCGTCCACGCCTTCCGCTACGAGCTGTCCAAGGTCGTGCTGCCGGCGGTGCGCCGGCGGGTGGTGGACAACCTGGCGCACGTGGATCCGCGGCTCGCGATGAAGGTCGCGGCCGGCCTGGGGCTGGATGCGCCGGACCCGAAGGCCGCCGCCGGGCAGGTGGGTTTCCGCGACAGCCGCTACGCCTCCACGCTGGAGGAATCGGCCGCGCTCGGCATGGCGCCGCGCGAGGGCGCGGGCATCGGCACCCGCCGCATCGCGGTGCTGGCGGCCGACGGGGTGGACGGCGCGTCGCTGCGGCCGATCCTGCAGGGGCTGGCCGCGGCGGGCGCCGATTGCCGCGTGCTCGCCTCCCGGCTGGGGACCGTGGCCACCGCGTCCGGCCGGCGCCTGGAGGTGCAGGCCACCCTGATCGGCATGCCGTCGGTGATGTTCGACGCGGTGCTGGTGCCCGGCGGCAAGGAGTGCGCCGACGCCCTGGCCCGGATGGGCGAGGCGGTGCACTTCGTGCTCGAGGCCTACAAGCACGGCAAGCCGGTGTGCGCGGTGGCGGATGGCGTCGCGCTGCTGCGGCTGCTCGACATCGCGCCCGGCGCCGATCCCCAGGCGCTGGCGGCCGCGCACCCGGGGGTGGTGCTCGGCGCGGACCTCCAGCCCGAAGGGCTGGAACGGCTGGTGCAGGGCTTCGTGCAGGCCATCGCCCGCCACCGCCATTGGGACCGGCCGGCCGCCGAGGCGCTTCCGGTCTGATCCCCGACCCGCCGCCGCGGCGTTCGCCGCGGGGCGGGTGGGCGCCTCAGTTGCGCGGAGCGCCGCGCGATCCGTCGCCTTCGCGGACGCCGTTGTTGTAGGTGTCGTCGGTGACCGGCGCCAGGCCGGTGTCCTGCTGCGGACCCGTGGCGTCCTGGTAGGCCTTCTCGCTCATCGCGTCGTCGTGGGCGGCATGGTCCGCCTGGTTGTCCGAGGACTGGTCGCGCTCGTGGGGCAGGCGCGGATTGCTGGTGTTGACGTTGGTGTCGCGCATGTCCGCGTCGACCGCGTTGCCGGAGCCGGTCGCGAGTTGCTGCACGCGGGTGTTGCCGCGGTCGTCGTTGCCGGGCCCGGCGGGCTCGCCGTCGGGGCGCGGCGCGTCGCGCGCGGTCTGCGGATCGGGGGCATGGGTGGGGGAGGAGGGCATGGCAGGGTGTCCGGTGGAGAAGGTAGGGCTTCGAAGCGGGATGCGGGGGGTGGGGCCGGGATCAGGCCTCGCCCTTGCCGTCGCGGTCGCCGGGATGGCTGCGCTCGGCGCGCTCCCAGGCCGCCCGGGTGGCCGGGCGGGCCTCGTCCCAGCTCAGGCGCGAGTTGCCGCGGCGGCGTTCCCAGTCGGTGGCCAGTTCGGCGTCGTAGGCGTCGAAGTCGCCGGTACGGCTCCCCCGGCCTTCGTAGCCGGCGCGGTAGGCGGGCTCGTAGTCGTCGTAGGTGAAGCCGCCGGCGTGGTAGGGCTCCAGGGTGTAGGCGTCGCGCCAGTAGGCGTCCTCGGCGGTGGGGTTGATGGCCTCGGCCGCGCCCTTGCCGGCCAGGCCGCCGACCACCGCGCCGACGACGGTGCCCACCGCCACGCCGACCGGGCCGCCGGCGATGCCGAGGGCGGCGCCCGCCAGGGCCCCGCCGCCGGCGCCGATGCCGGTGCCCACGGGATGCGATCCAGGTTCGTCGGTGATCGGGTCGCCGTTGCGCGCGTCGTTGTCGTTGGCCATGGTGATGCTCCTTGGAATGTTGCGGGAGATGCCGTGCGCGGCCCGGCGGCCGGGGTCGGCGGGACCGGACGCGCAGGGGGCGCCGTGAGATGGCATCGTGTCACCGCGGGCGTCGCGGCACCGGTAGGACGCCACTGGGGCGGGGCGTAGGACATGCCAGGGCCTTGGGCAGGGCGACGCCGGGCGCGCCGTGCGGCCGGCGGACGCCGTGTCGTCGCACCGGCGCGCCATGTTGTTATCCTGCGCCGCTTCCTCGCTCCTCCGCGCGACCCCGCGCGTCCGCCGCCATGCCCGATGCCCTGGTTTCCCCGCCGCCCCTCGCCGCCTTCGTGCCCGCCGGCGCCCTGACCGCGGGGGCCTGCGACGCAGCCATCGTCGACCTCGACGGCACCATGGTCGACACCCTCGGCGACTTCGACGCCGCGATCGCCGGCATGCTGTCCGACCTCGGCCTGCCCCAGGTGGGGCGCGCGCTGGTCCACCGCACCATCGGCCGCGGCACCGAGCATCTGATCGACACCGTGCTGGCCCATGCGCTGCAGGCCGCGGAACCCGATGGCGCGCGCCCGGCCGGTGCCGTCGCGGACCGCCGCGAGGCCGCGCGCGAACGCTACGAACGGCACTACACGGCCGTCAACGGCCGCCATTCGACGGTCTATCCGGGCGTCGCCGAGGGCCTCGCGCTGCTGCGCGGCCGCGGCCTGCGCCTGGCCTGCGTGACCAACAAGCCGCTGGCCTTCGCCCGGCAGCTGCTGGCCGCCAAGGGCCTGGACGGCTGGTTCGACCAGGTGTTCGGCGGCGACAGCTTCCCGCGCAAGAAGCCCGACCCGCTGCCCATGCTGCAGGCCTGCGAGGCCCTCGGCAGCGCTCCCGCCCGCACCCTGGCCGTCGGCGATTCGCGCAACGACGCCGCGGCCGCGGACGCCGCCGGATGCCCGGTGGTGCTGGTGACCTACGGCTACAACCACGGCGAGCCGATCGACGCGGTGGCGGCGCTGGCGCACGTGCCGCGCATGGACGCGATCCCGGCCGCGCTCGGCTGGCCGGACGCCGGCGCCTGATCCGCCGCCCGCGCGGCCGCGGCGGTCCGCCCGCCGTCCGGCGCGCCGCGAACCGCACCGGCGCGCCCGCCCTGCCGGCTCAGTGCGACTTGCGGCGTTCCGGCCCGGCGTAGTGGGCGTCGGTCGGCGGATCGGCCCGGGTGGCGGTGCGGGTCGGAACCACCACGGCCTCGGGCTCGGGCGTGTCGGCGGACGCGTCCGACCCGAGCCGGAAACCCGCGACCGCCCGGCGCAGCGCCGCGGTCCGGGCGGCGAGGTCGGCCGCGGCCTCCGCGGTCGCGCCGCGCGCCGCGCCGGCCTGGGCCTCGGCGGCCTGCAACTGCTCCAGGGCCGCGTCCGCGGCGACGCGGGCGGCGTCGAGCGCCGTCCGGTCGCCCGCCAGCGG
Source organism: Xylophilus ampelinus (assembly GCA_036946225.1). Lineage (GTDB taxonomy): Bacteria > Pseudomonadota > Gammaproteobacteria > Burkholderiales > Burkholderiaceae_C > JAKOND01. The sequence continues at coordinate 87,199 of JAQIJO010000001.1, read as the reverse complement.
GCCGGACGCGGCGGCGGCCCGGTCGACCGCCCGCGCCGCCCGGTCCAGCGCCGCGCCGGCCTGGGCGACCCGGTCGGGCGCCGCATCGGCATGGCCCGCGCCCTCGGCCGCCCGCTGCCGCATGTCGCGCGCCGCTTCGGCGCTGCGCCGGGCCAGGCTGCGCACCTCGGCGACCACCGCCGGGCCCGGCACCGCGCCCGGTCCGATGGCGGGCAGGGCCGCGGGAGGGATGCGCGGCGCCTCGGCCGCGGCCGAGGCGCCGTGCGCCAGGCTGGCGGTCCGGAAGGCGATGCCGTCGACCACCGCCACCACCCGGTCGATGCGCCGGGCCGCGGCCGCCAGGTCCTGCACCGAGGCGCGGGCCGCCGCCATCTCGGCCTGGCTCCGGCGGGCGGCGTCGGCCGCCTCGGCGACCGACCGGGCGGCCTCCCGCGCCTGGTCGGCGTGGCGGCGCAGCGCGGCGCCCAGCTCGGCCAGCGCGTCGCAGGCCCGGCGGCGCGCGCTCGCCTGGCGTTCCGCGCCCTCGGCCAGGAGCTGCTGCGCGCGCAGCAGGCGCACGCCCGCGGCCTCCAGCGCATCGGCCTGGGCGCGCACCTCGCGCACCGCACGGGCGGTGCCGGACCGCAGCCCTTCGAGGGCACGGGCCAGCTCCCCGCCGAAGCCGGCGCCCGGGCCGATGCGTTCCTGCAGGTCGCCGGCGCGCAGGCGTGCCGCCGCGGCGGCCGCGGCGCGGCGGCGCCGCGCGGATTGCCAGGCCCAGCCGCTCCCGCCGAGGGCGCCGAGCGACAGGCCGCCCACCAGCAGGGCAGGCGCGGCGCCAGGCGGCCCGGCCCAGAGCCCGGCGGCGGCGGCCGTCCCCGCGCCGAGCGACAGCAGGCCCGCCAGCAGCAGGCCGAGGGATATCTGGACGGTGTGCATGGAAGGTGGCGGTGGTCGCGCCCGGGGCGCGGGTCGGAAGGGGAGGCGCAGGGATCCGGCGGCCCGGCATGATCGGCCGTTCCGCCGGCCGCGGGGCCGATACGTAACCGATTGTGCATGCATCCGCGCCTTTCTTCCGCCGCGCGCCCCGCCCGCTTCCGGGGGGCGCGGGGGCCTTTGCTACACTGGCCGCCATGTTCGTTCACCGCACGTCCCGTACAGGTCTCAGCGACCGGGGAGCCTGGCCCTGGCGCAGGCCGGCAGCAGTGCGCGCCTGATCGCCGCGGGGCCGCCCCCGGCGCGGCAGGCTCCCGAGGCCCGGACGGCGGACGCGCTCCGTCCCTCCCGGCCACCTTCCCCCTCCTTCGAATGTCCCCGCGCCGACCACGGCCGCGACCGCATCCCGACCGGGCACTGCCTCCGCACGGCAGGAGTCCGCCTAGCGATGCCGCGCCGACCGCCGCGTCCCGATCCGATCCTTTCCCGGAAGCCCACCGCATGATCGACGAGAACGAATTCCACCGCCTGCGCGACGCCGGCTACAACCGCATCCCGCTGACCGCCCAGGCCTTCGCCGACCTGGAGACCCCGCTGTCGCTCTACCTGAAGCTGGCCCGCGCCGAGGACGGCAGCCGGCGCCACAGCTTCCTGCTCGAATCCGTGGTCGGCGGCGAGCGCTTCGGCCGCTACAGCTTCATCGGCCTGCCGGCGCGCACCCTGCTGCGGGCCAGCGGCTTCGGCGACGCGGCCCGCACCGAGGTGGTGACCGACGGCGCGGTGGTCGAGACCCATGCCGGCAATCCGCTCGACGCGGTCGCCGCCTACCAGCGGCGCTTCAAGGTCGCGGTCCGGCCGGGCATGCCGCGCTTCTGCGGCGGGCTCGCGGGCTATTTCGGCTACGACACGGTGCGCCACATCGAGAAGAAGCTGGCGCACGGCTGCCCGCCCGACGCGCTCGGCTGCCCGGACATCCTGCTGCTGCAGTGCGAGGAACTGGCGGTCATCGACAACCTGTCCGGACGGCTGCACCTGATCGTCTACGCCGACCCCGCGCAGCCCGACGCCTATGCCCGCGGCCAGGCCCGGCTGCAGCAGCTGCGCGAGCGCCTGCGCACGCCGGTGGACGAGCCGCCGATGCGCGCCACCGCCGCCCACCCGCCCGAACGCGGATTCGCCAAGGCCGATTACCTGGCCGCGGTCGAGCGGGCCAAGGAATTGATCGCCGCCGGCGACTTCATGCAGGTGCAGGTCGGCCAGCGCATCAGCAAGCGCTTCGACGCCTCGCCGCTGTCGCTCTACCGCGCGCTGCGCTCGCTCAATCCGAGCCCGTACATGTACTACTACGACTTCGGCGATTTCCACGTGGTGGGCTCGTCGCCGGAGATCCTGGTGCGGCAGGAGCAGGTCGCGGCGGACGGCGCCGACGGCGCCGCGCCCGCGCAGAAGATCACCATCCGCCCGCTGGCCGGCACCCGCCCGCGCGGCGCCACGCCGGAGCAGGACCTCGCCTACGAGCGCGCCCTGGTCGCCGACCCCAAGGAGCGCGCCGAGCACGTCATGCTGATCGACCTGGCGCGCAACGACATCGGCCGCATCGCCACCGCCGGCAGCGTGCAGGTGACCGAGGCCTTCGCGGTGGAGCGCTACAGCCACGTGATGCACATCGTCAGCAACGTCGAGGGCACGCTGCGCGAGGGCATGACCGCCATCGACGTGCTCAAGGCCACCTTCCCGGCCGGCACGCTGACCGGCGCGCCCAAGGTGCACGCGATGGAGCTGATCGACCGGCTGGAGCCCACCAAGCGCGGCCTCTACGGCGGCGCCTGCGGCTACATCAGCTACGCCGGCGACATGGACGTGGCCATCGCGATCCGCACCGGCGTGCTCAAGGACGGCCGGCTGCACGTGCAGGCCGCCGCCGGGGTGGTCGCCGACTCGGTGCCGGAGCTGGAATGGCAGGAGACCGAGGCCAAGGCCCGCGCGCTGCTGCGCGCGGCCGAGCTCGTCGAGGAGGGGCTGGAGTAGGGCGGCCGCGCCGCCGCGCTCCCCCCGCCCCGCCCGCCCGCACCGTCCTGCCCGAGGTATTCCCATGCATCCGATGAACCACAGCAGCCACATCACCGCCGGCACCGCCGCGCCCTCCGTCGTCGACGCGGTCGTCCCCGCCGCGCCCGGGCGCCGGGTGCTGATGATCGACAACTACGACAGCTTCACCTACAACATCGTCCAGTACTTCGCCGAGCTCGGCGCCGAGGTCGAGGTGGTCCGCAACGACGAGATCGATCTCGACGGCATACGCGCCCGGCTCGCCGCCGGCGCCGACCGGCTGGTGATCTCGCCCGGCCCCTGCTCGCCGGCCGAGGCCGGCGTCTCGGTCGACGCGATCCGGGAATTCGCCGGCGCGGTGCCGATCCTCGGCGTCTGCCTGGGCCACCAGGCCATCGGCGCGGCCTTCGGCGGCGAGATCGTGCGCGCCCAGCGGCTGATGCACGGCAAGACCAGCGAGATCACCACCACCCGCACCGGCGTGTTCTCCGGCCTGCCCGAACGCTTCATCGTCAACCGCTACCACTCGCTGGCCATCGCCAAGGACGCGCCGCCGCCCGAACTGGAAGTCACCGCCTGGACCGAGGACGGCGAGATCATGGGCGTGCGCCACCGCAGCCTGGCGGTGGAGGGCGTGCAGTTCCACCCCGAGTCCATCCTGACCGAGCACGGCCACGCGATGCTGCGCAACTTCCTCGACCAGCGCTGAGCGGCGGCGCCGCGCGGCCATCCTCCAGCAGGAATGCTCTCGAAAATGTAGCTAGAGGTGCAGGCGGGACGTGCGCAGGGGGCGGATCCGCTTCCTGGCGAACGCCGCCGCGCATCCCAGGAGCCCCCCATGCCCATCACCCCCCAGGAAGCGCTGCAGCGCACCATCGAGCACCGCGAGATATTCCACGACGAGATGCTGCACCTGATGCGGCTCATCATGCGCGGCGAACTCTCGCCGGTGATGACCGCCGCCATCCTGACCGGCCTGCGCGTCAAGAAGGAGACCATCGGCGAGATCACCGCCGCGGCCACCGTGATGCGCGAGTTCGCCACCAAGGTCGAGGTCGCCGACACCCGCCACCTGGTCGACATCGTCGGCACCGGCGGCGACGGCGCCCTCACCTTCAACATCTCCACCTGCGCGATGTTCGTCGCCGCCGCCGCCGGCGCCCGGGTCAGCAAGCACGGCGGCCGCAGCGTCAGCAGCAAGTCCGGCAGCGCCGACGTGCTGGAGTCGCTCGGCGTGGCCATCGACCTCGCGCCGGCCGACATCGCCCGCTCCATCGCCGAGACCGGCATCGGCTTCATGTTCGCGCCCCACCACCATCCGGCGATGAAGAACGTCGCGCCGGTGCGCAAGGAACTGGGCGTGCGCACCGTCTTCAACATCCTCGGCCCGCTGACCAACCCGGCCGGCGCGCCGAACATCCTGATGGGCGTCTTCCACGAGGACCTAGTCGGCATCCAGGTGCGCGCGCTGCAGCGGCTCGGCGCCGCGCACGCGCTGGTGGTCTACGGCCGCGACGGCATGGACGAGGCCAGCCTCGGCGCCGCCACCCGGGTCGGCGAGCTGCGCGACGGCACGGTGCGCGAGTACGAGATCCATCCCGAGGACTTCGGCCTGCCGATGGCCGGCAACCGCGCGCTCAAGGTCGACACGCCCGAGGCCTCGCGCGCGATGCTGCTCGGCGTGCTCGACGGCCGGCCCGGCCCGGCGCGCGACATCGTGGCGCTCAACGCCGGCCTGGCGCTCTACGCCGCCGACGTGGCCGACTCGATGGAAACCGGCCTGGCGCTCGCGCGGCAGGCCATCGAAAGCGGCGCGGCCCGGGCCAAGCTGGATCAGGTGCGCGCCTGGAAGCCCGCGCCCGCCGCCGCTTGATCCGGTAACCGCCTCCCCCGACCCACCCGCTACCATCCCGCCAATGAGTGACATCCTGAACCAGATCATCGCCGTCAAGCACGACGAGGTCGCCGCGGCGAAGAAGAAGAAGCCCTTCGACGCGATGCGCGCCGACGCCGAATCCCGCGTGCTGACCCGCGACTTCGTCGGCGCCCTACGCGCCAAGATCGGCGCCGGCCAGGCCGCGGTCATCGCCGAGGTCAAGAAGGCCAGCCCGTCCAAGGGCGTGCTGCGCGAGGAATTCATTCCCGCCGACATCGCCCAGAGCTACGCCGCCGGCGACGGCGCCGTCAGCGCCGCCTGCCTGTCGGTGCTGACCGACCGGCAGTTCTTCCAGGGCAGCGTCGACGCGCTCAAGCAGGCCCGCGCCTCCTGCGACCTGCCGGTGCTGCGCAAGGACTTCCTGGTCGATCCCTACCAGGTCTACGAGGCCCGCGCGATGGGCGCCGACGCCATCCTGCTCATCGCCGCCTGCCTCGACGACGCGCGGATGGCCGATCTCGAAGCCATCGCCCTCGGCCTCGACATGGCGGTGCTGGTCGAGGTGCACGACCGCGAGGAGGTCCGGCGCGCGCTGCGGCTGCGCACCCCGCTCCTGGGCGTCAACAACCGCGACCTGCGCAGCTTCCGCACCTCCATCGACACCACGCTGGACCTGCGCGCCGAGATTCCCGCCGACCGGCTGCTGGTGACCGAGTCCGGCATCGGCACCCGCGAGGACGTGCGCCGCCTGCGCGAGGCCGGCGTCCACGCCTTCCTGGTCGGCGAGGCCTTCATGCGCGCCGAGGAGCCCGGCGAGGAACTCGCCAAGCTCTTCGCCTGAGCGGCCGGGCGCCGGCCCGGGCCCCAGGGGCCGCCGCGCGATCCGGCGGCGCAGCGGTCCCGCGGGAATCCTCCGCCCTCCCTTCCATTCCCACCGCCCGAGGACGCTCCATGGCCGACGCACCACCTCCCCCCGACCAGCTGACCTCCGCCGACCCCGCCGACTGGCCGGTCGCGCCGGGCTGGCGGCCGCTGGTGGACGACTTCTTCGCGGGCGTCGGCGGCCAGACCCTGCTCGCCTTCCTGCAGTCGCGGCTCGACGCCGGCGCCGCCATCTTCCCGCCGAAGCCGCTGCGCGCCCTGGAACTCACCCCGCCGGAAGAGGTCCGGGTCGTCATCCTCGGCCAGGACCCGTACCACGGCCGCGGCCAGGCCGAGGGGCTCGCCTTCTCGGTCGCCCCCGGCGTGCCCCTGCCGCCTTCGCTGCGCAACATCTTCAAGGAGCTGCAGCGCGACCTCGGCACCCCGCCGCCGGCCTTCCCGCAGCCCGGCGGCAGCCTCGCCAAGTGGGCCCGGAACGGCGTGCTGCTGCTCAACACCTGCCTGACGGTGGAGGAGGGCCAGGCGGCCAGCCATTCCGGCCGCGGCTGGGAGGGGCTGACCGACGCGGTCATCCGCCATGTCGGCCAGGGCGAGCGCCCGGTCGTCTTCATGCTCTGGGGATCGCACGCGCAGGGCAAGCGCCCGTTGATCGACGCCGACCGGCACCTGGTGCTGGTGGCCAACCACCCGTCGCCGCTCTCCGCCCTGCGGCCGCCGCTGCCCTTCATCGGCTGCGGCCACTTCTCCCAGGCGCGCGCATGGCGCGACCGGCACGCCGGCTGAGGCCGCACCGCTTTTGCTACGGAATCGATAGCTGAAGGCGTAGGTGCCACGCCCGCTACACCCGATTTCCGCTGATCAAACGCCCCGGGGCAGGTTGCCGACGTAGTCGCGCCGGATGTCGATCGTGGTCCGGCGGCCGAGCGCGTGCGCATGCTCGTGCAGCCAGTGGTTCGCCGCTTGGCGGCCGAGCGCGAAGAGCCGGTCGATCATGGCCGGATCGGTCGACAGCTTGCTCGACGCCGGCAGCTCGCCCATCGCCTCGCCGCCGTCGATCCGGTGGAGGAACAGGCTGCGGTACTCGTCGCCCTCGCGCAGGTGGCCGCTGTCGAGCATGCGGTTGATGAAGTCGATGCTGCGCATCTGCGACAGCAGGCTGGCGTTGAAGGTGAGCTCGTTGACCCGGTCCTCGATGTCCTGCGCCGACTGCGGCACGGCGTCGCGCTGCAGCGGATTGAGCTGCACCAGCACGATGTCCGGCGCCGCGCAGCCGGTGATCAGCGGCTGCAGCGCCGGGTTGGCCGCGAAGCCGCCGTCCCAGTAGTGCTCGCCGTCGATCTCCACCGCCTGGAACACCGTCGGCAGGCAGGTGGACGCCAGCACCGCGTCCAGCGTCAGCCGCTTCCCGTCGAAGATCTCGGCCCGCCCGGTGCGCACGTGCGTGGCGGACACGAACACCCGCGGAACCGCCAGGCGGCCGATGGCCGCGAAGTCGATCTCCTGCTCCAGCAGGCCGCGCAGCGGGTTGATGCCCAGCGGATTCGCCTGGTAGGGCGACATCAGCGCGCTCATCGCGCCGCCGAACGCGCCGGCGCCCAGCTTCTCCGGCGACCAGCCGCCCATCAGCATGCGGACCATGCCCTGCGCCATCGCGCCCAGGCTGCCCAGTTGCGCCACGCCGCGCCAGACCCGGTCGAGCGACGCCCGGGCCTGCCGGTGGGCCTCCGCCGCGCCCCGGCCCTTTGCCTGCGCGAAGCCGTGCGCCACCGCCACCGCGTTGACCGCGCCGGCGCTGGCGCCGCTGATGCCGTCGACCTCCAGGCGGTCGTCCTCCAGCAGCGCGTCCAGCACGCCCCAGGTGAAAGCGCCGTGCGACCCGCCGCCCTGGAGCGCCAGGTTGATCGGCCGGCGCACCGCCGGTCGGGGGGGCGCCGCAGCGGGCGGCGGGGCGTCGGGGGATAGGCTGTGGGTGGAAGGGGGCATGGCGGGACCTCGTAGCCTAGGGAAAACACCTAGGATGCCGCAAATCCGGAAAATTTGCTGCGCTGCAGCATTCTGGTGCGTCCCGTGACGGACCGATGACGCCCGGGCCGCCGCATGCCGGATCCCGTCCCGCGCACGGTTTTAGAAAGTTTTCTTCGCCGAACATTCGACTCCGCCCCAAAGTTCCGCTATAGTTCGGGATTCGCCGGAGGGGTGCCCGAGTGGCTAAAGGGGGCAGACTGTAAATCTGTTGGCTTACGCCTACGCTGGTTCGAATCCAGCCTCCTCCACCAGCGAAAAGATCGCGTGCAAAGCGAATGCCGCCGGCGTCGGCGGTGTCCGTGGAGTGCACTGCGGGAGTAGTTCAATGGTAGAACCCTAGCCTTCCAAGCTAATGACGCGGGTTCGATTCCCGTCTCCCGCTCCACCGGTCTTTCGTGCTGAAGATGGCGATTGCGTGATTTCGTTTGAGGTGTGCCGGATGCATCGGCAGGCTTCGAATGCCCTTGTGGCTCAGTGGTAGAGCACTCCCTTGGTAAGGGAGAGGTCGCGGGTCCGATTCCCGCCAAGGGCACCAGTTTCGGGTGCGTCCGTCAGCGATCGCGCCGATCCCCGTTGTGTTGATTCAGGTATTTTTTTCGGAGTCGAAAAAATGGCAAAAGGAAAATTCGAACGGACGAAGCCGCACGTCAACGTGGGCACCATCGGTCACGTGGACCACGGCAAGACGACGCTGACGGCGGCGATCGCGACGGTGCTGTCGAAGAAGTTCGGCGGCGAAGCCAAGGCCTACGACCAGATCGACGCAGCGCCTGAAGAGAAGGCCCGCGGCATCACGATCAACACCGCGCACGTGGAATACGAGACGGCCAACCGCCACTACGCCCACGTGGACTGCCCCGGCCACGCCGACTACGTCAAGAACATGATCACCGGCGCCGCCCAGATGGACGGCGCGATCCTGGTGTGCTCGGCCGCCGACGGCCCGATGCCCCAGACCCGCGAGCACATCCTGCTGGCCCGCCAGGTGGGCGTGCCCTACATCATCGTCTTCCTGAACAAGTGCGACATGGTCGACGACGCCGAGCTGCTCGAGCTCGTCGAGATGGAAGTGCGCGAGCTGCTCGACAAGTACGACTTCCCGGGCGACGACACCCCGATCATCCACGGCTCGGCCAAGCAGGCCCTCGAAGGTGACACCGGCAAGCTCGGCGAAGAAGCCATCATGAAGCTGGCCGACGCCCTCGACACCTACATCCCGACGCCCGAGCGCGCCGTCGACGGCGCCTTCCTGATGCCGGTCGAAGACGTGTTCTCGATCTCCGGCCGCGGCACCGTGGTGACCGGTCGCGTCGAGCGCGGCATCATCAAGGTCGGCGAGGAAATCGAGATCGTGGGCATCCGCGACCTGCAGAAGACCACCGTCACCGGCGTGGAAATGTTCCGCAAGCTGCTCGACCAGGGCCAGGCGGGCGACAACGTCGGCCTGCTGCTGCGCGGCACGAAGCGTGAAGACGTCGAGCGCGGCCAGGTACTGGCCAAGCCCGGCTCGATCAAGCCGCACACGCACTTCACCGCCGAGGTGTACGTGCTGAGCAAGGACGAGGGCGGCCGCCACACGCCGTTCTTCAACAACTACCGTCCGCAGTTCTACTTCCGCACGACCGACGTGACCGGCGCCATCGAGCTGCCGGCCGACAAGGAGATGGTCATGCCGGGCGACAACGTGTCGATCACCGTCAAGCTGATCGCCCCGATCGCCATGGAAGAAGGCCTGCGCTTCGCCATCCGCGAAGGCGGCCGCACCGTCGGCGCCGGCGTCGTCGCCAAGATCCTGGCGTAATCCGGTTCACACAGGGGTATAGCTCAATTGGCAGAGCGTCGGTCTCCAAAACCGAAGGTTGTAGGTTCGATTCCTACTGCCCCTGCCACCTGAGGGTGGCGCCATCCCCGAGCCCGCCAGGTCCTGGCGGGCTTCGGCGTCTCCAGGGACGCTTTTCCCATCGAGTCAAGACATCGCGAACCCATGGCTACCTCGCAAGTTGAAACTGTCAGTACCGGCGCCGACAAGGCCAAGCTGGGGCTGTCCGTCGTGCTGGTGCTGGTGTCGCTGGCTGCCTTCTACCTCCTGTCGCGCCAGGGCGCCATCGCCCAGTGGGCGGCGCTCGTCGTCGGCCTCGCCGCTGCGGTCGGCGTCTTCGTGACCGCGGAGTCGGGCAAGCAGCTGATCGCGTTCGGCGGCGATTCCTGGCGCGAGGTCAAGAAGGTCGTCTGGCCGACCCGCAAGGAAGCCGTGCAGATCACCGCCTACGTGTTCGGCTTCGTGGTCGTGATGGCGCTGTTCCTGTGGATGACCGACAAGACCCTCGAGTGGGTAATCTACGACCTGATCCTTGGCTGGAGAAACTGATGACTGATGCTGTGGACGCCACGTCCGGGAATGCTCCAGCGGAAGACGTGCTCGGAACCGCCACGTCGGCCAACCCCGACCTGCGCTGGTACGTGGTGCATGCCTATTCCGGCATGGAGAAGGCGGTCGAGCGCAACATCGCCGAACGCGTGGCGCGCGCCGGCATGCAGGACAAGTTCGGCCGCGTGCTGGTCCCGACCGAGGAAGTGGTCGAGATGAAGAACGGCCAGCGCCGCACCACCGAGCGCCGCTTCTACCCGGGCTACGTCCTGGTGGAGATGGTCATGAACGACGACACCTGGCACCTGGTGAAGAACACCAACAAGGTGACCGGTTTCGTCGGCGGCGCCAAGAACCGCCCCGCGCCGATCTCCGAGGAAGAGGTCCGGCGCATCGTGAGCCAGATGCAGGAAGGCACCGACAAGCCGCGCCACAAGGTCGAGTTCATGGTCGGCGAGCTGGTCCGCATCAAGGAAGGCCCCTTCACCGATTTCAACGGATCGGTCGAGGAAGTCAACTACGAGAAGAGCCGCGTCAGCGTCTCGGTCACCATCTTCGGCCGGGCCACCCCGGTCGAGCTGGAGTTCGGCCAGGTCGAGAAGACCTGATCGCTCCCGCACCCATCCGGTCCGCGCTTCCCGACTCGGCGCGGACTTTCTCCCAGAGTCGCTGACCCCGGGGAGCCGGACCCGCCGCTGAGGCGGTTCCGGCGTTCACACCCGCAAGGAGCAATCCACCATGGCGAAGAAAATCGTCGGTTTTGTCAAGCTGCAAGTGCCGGCTGGCAAGGCCAATCCCTCTCCCCCGATCGGCCCCGCGCTGGGCCAGCGCGGCCTCAACATCATGGAGTTCTGCAAGGCGTTCAACGCGCAGACCCAGGGCGTCGAGCCGGGCCTGCCGCTGCCGGTGGTCATCACCGCCTTCGCGGACAAGAGCTTCACCTTCATCATCAAGACGCCGCCCGCGACGACCCTGATCAAGAAGGCCATCAAGCTCGACAAGGGTTCGCCGGTCGCGAACAAGCAGAAGGTCGGCAAGATCACCCGGGCCCAGCTCGAGGAGATCGCCAAGACCAAGATGAAGGACATGAACGCCGCCGACCTGGACGCGGCGGTCCGTACGATTGCAGGCTCCGCCCGTTCGATGGGCGTGACCGTGGAGGGCGTGTAAATGGCCAAGATCACCAAGAAGCAAAAGGCGCTGCAAGGCAAGGTCGACAGCACCAAGCTGTACGCGCTGGCTGACGCCCTGGCCCTGGTCAAGGAAGCCGCGACCGCCAAGTTCGACGAGTCCATCGACGTGGCCGTGCAACTGGGCGTGGACGCCAAGAAGTCCGACCAAGTCGTGCGCGGCGCTGTCGTGCTGCCCAACGGCACCGGCAAGACCAAGCGCGTGGCGGTGTTCGCCCAGGGCGCCAAGGCCGACGAGGCCCGTGCCGCCGGCGCCGACATCGTCGGCATGGACGACCTGGCCGCCCAGGTCAAGGCCGGCGACATGCCCTTCGACGTCGTGATTGCCGCACCCGATGCCATGCGCGTCGTCGGTACGCTGGGCCAGATCCTCGGCCCGCGCGGCCTGATGCCGAACCCGAAGGTCGGCACCGTGACCCCCGACGTCGCCACCGCGGTCAAGAACGCGAAGGCAGGCCAGGTGCAGTTCCGCGTCGACAAGGCCGGCATCATCCACAGCACGATCGGTCGCCGCTCGTTCGACAACGATAAGCTGCAGGGCAACCTGGCGGCGCTGGTCGAGGCACTCAACAAGGCCAAGCCCGCGACCAGCAAGGGCATCTACCTGCGCAAGGTCGCCGTGTCGTCGACGCAAGGCCTGGGTGTCCGCGTGGATACACAGACCATCGCCGCAGCCTGATCGCAGGACGTAAGAGAATACCGGGCTGACCCCAGGGTCGGCCTGGCGTGGTGGGCCGATGCCTTCGGAAGAGGGCGTCGGGTCATCCAAGACCGCTGGCATGCCTGCATTTAATCGTCCGGATCCGTCCGGGCGGCCAGCGCAGATGGCGATCCCGCTGCCGATGGAATCCCTTCCGGAAAACAGTTGGTCGCTGCAAGAAGAGCGTGCCGTCGAGGCGCAAGCCCGACGGTGCATTTTAAGGAGTAGACCTTGAGTCTGAATCGCAGTGAGAAAGAAGCGGTCATCAACGACGTGACCAGCCTCGCCGCAAAAGCTCAAACGCTCGTGATCGCGGAATACCGTGGCATCACGGTCGCCGACATGACCAAACTGCGCAACGATGCGCGCAGCAAGGGCGTGAGCCTGAGTGTTCTGAAGAACACCCTGGCCCGCCGTGCTGTCGCCGGCAGCGCGTTCGAAGTCGTGTCCGACCAGTTGACCGGTCCGCTCATCTACGGCTTCTCCGAAGACGCTGTGGCCGCCGCGAAGGTGGTGGCCGATTTCGCGAAGACCAACGACAAGCTGGTCATCCGCGGCGGCGCCTTCGCAGGCAAGGCCCTCGATGTCAACGGCGTGAAGCAACTGGCCAACATCCCTTCCAAGGAAGTGCTGCTGGCCCAGCTGCTGGGCTTGATGCAATCCCCGATCTCGCGCACCGCCCGCGTGCTGGCCGCCCTGGCCGAGAAGCGCGGCGCCGGCGCCGGCGAGTCGCAACAGGAAGCGCCCGCTGAAGCAGCGGCCGCCGCCTAAACCACTATTTTCTGGAAAGAACCCAAATGGCATTCGATAAAGACGCATTCCTGACCGCCCTCGACAGCATGACGGTCCTCGAGCTCAACGACCTGGTCAAGGCCATCGAAGAGAAGTTTGGCGTGAGCGCAGCCGCCATGGCCGCTCCGGCAGCCGGCGGCGGCGGCGGCGCAGCCGCAGCGGCCGAAGAGCAGACCGAATTCAACGTCGTGCTGCTCGAAGCCGGCGCGAACAAGGTATCGGTCATCAAGGCCGTGCGCGAACTGACCGGCCTGGGCCTCAAGGAAGCCAAGGACCTGGTCGACGGTGCTCCCAAGACCGTGAAGGAAGCCCTGCCGAAGGCAGACGCCGAAGCCGCCAAGAAGAAGCTGGAAGAAGCCGGCGCCAAGGTCGAACTGAAGTAATCGGTCCGGATCTCTGGGCTGGGGGCCGTCGCGGCCTCCAGCCTTTTGCGCTTTCAGAGCGCACTTGAAAGCGGTGGCGACCGGCCCATCTGGGACCTTCACCGCTTTCGAGTGTCTTCTGACCCCCCGACAACAGAAGACGCCTTGGTCCGGGCGATGTGCAACGCATCGCCGTCCGCCATGGTTGGTAGTGGCCAACCACCAAGCCTGCTGGGTGCCGCACCGCCCACTGGACCAGTCGTCGAAGACCCAGGACTCATGTCTTTGCCCGGAGATCTCATGGCCTATTCCTACACCGAACGCAAGCGCATCCGCAAAAGCTTCGGCAGCCGCGACAGCGTGCTGGAAATCCCGTACCTGCTGCAGATGCAGAAGGACGCGTACATCGCCTTCCTGCAGGCCGACACTCCTCCGAAGAAACGCACCGCCGACGGCCTGCAGGCCGCCTTCGAATCCGCTTTCCCCATCGTCTCCCACAATGGCTTCGTGGAGATGAAGTTCGTCGAATACAACCTGGCGAAGCCGGCCTTCGACGTGCGCGAATGCCAGACCCGCGGCCTGACCTTCTCCTCGGCCGTGCGCGCCCGGGTGCAGCTCATCATCTACGACCGCGAGTCCTCGACCAGCCAGTCCAAGGTCGTCAAGGAAGTCAAGGAGCAGGAAGTCTACATGGGCGAAGTGCCGCTCATGACCGACAAGGGCTCGTTCATCATCAACGGCACCGAGCGGGTCATCGTCTCGCAGCTGCACCGTTCCCCGGGCGTCTTCTTCGAGCACGACAAGGGCAAGACCCATTCGTCGGGCAAGCTGCTGTTCTCCGCACGGGTGATCCCCTACCGCGGCTCTTGGCTGGACTTCGAGTTCGACCCGAAGGACATCCTGTACTTCCGCGTCGACCGCCGCCGCAAGATGCCGGTCACCATCCTGCTCAAGGCGATCGGCCTGAATCCGGAATCGATCCTGGCGAACTTCTTCGTCAACGACAACTTCCGGCTGATGGACAGCGGCGCGCAGATGGAGTTCGTGCCCGAGCGCCTGCGCGGCGAGGTGGCCCGTTTCGACATCACCGACAAGTCGGGCAAGGTCGTCGTCGCCAAGGACAAGCGCGTCACCGCGCGCCACACCCGCGAACTGGAGCAATCCGGCACGACGCACATCAGCGTGCCCGAGGACTTCCTGATCGGCCGCGTCGTCGCCCGCAACATCGTCGACGAGGACACCGGAGAGATCCTGGCCAAGGCCAACGAGGAGCTCACCGAGACCCTGCTCAAGAAGCTGCGCACGTCCGGCATCCAGAACCTGCAGGTGATCTACACCAACGAGCTCGACCAGGGCGCCTACATCTCGCAGACCCTGCGCACCGACGAGACGGTGGACGAATTCGCCGCGCGCGTCGCCATCTACCGCATGATGCGCCCCGGCGAGCCGCCGACCGAGGACGCGGTGCAGGCCTTGTTCCAGCGCCTGTTCTACAACCCGGACACCTACGACCTGTCGCGCGTCGGCCGGATGAAGTTCAACGCCAAGGTCGGCAACGCCAGCTCGACCGGCCCGATGGTGCTGACCAACGAGGACATCCTCGCGGTCGTCAAGATCCTGGTGGACCTGCGTAACGGCAACGGCGAAGTGGACGACATCGACCACCTGGGCAACCGCCGCGTGCGCTGCGTGGGCGAACTGGCCGAGAACCAGTACCGCACCGGCCTGGCGCGGATCGAGAAGGCGGTCAAGGAACGCCTGGGCCAGGCGGAGCAGGAACCGCTGATGCCGCACGACCTGATCAACTCCAAGCCGATTTCCGCGGCCCTGAAGGAGTTCTTCGGCGCGTCGCAGCTCTCGCAGTTCATGGACCAGACCAACCCGCTGTCGGAGATCACCCACAAGCGCCGCGTCTCGGCCCTGGGCCCGGGCGGCCTGACCCGCGAGCGCGCCGGCTTCGAGGTGCGCGACGTGCACGTGACCCACTACGGCCGCGTCTGCCCGATCGAGACGCCGGAAGGCCCGAACATCGGCCTGATCAACTCGCTGGCGCTGTACGCCCGGCTCAACGAGTACGGCTTCATCGAGACGCCGTACCGCCGCGTGGTGGACGGCAAGGTCACCAACGACATCGACTACCTGTCGGCCATCGAGGAAGGCAAGTACGTCATCGCCCAGGCCAACGCCACGCTCGACGACCAGGGCAGCCTGATCGGCGACCTGGTGTCGGTGCGCGAGAAGGGCGAATCGACGCTGGTGGGCGCCGAGCGCGTCCAGTACATGGACGTGTCGCCGGGCCAGATCGTCTCGGTGGCCGCATCGCTGGTGCCCTTCCTGGAGCACGACGACGCGAACCGCGCGCTGATGGGCGCCAACATGTCGCGCCAGGCCGTCCCGGTGCTGCGTCCGGAGAAGCCCTTCGTCGGCACCGGCATCGAGCGCGTCGCGGCGGTGGACTCCGGCACCGTGGTCACCGCCCGCCGCGGCGGCGTGGTCGACTACGTGGATGCGACCCGGATCGTGATCCGGGTGCACGACGCCGAAGCCCAGGCGGGCGAGGTGGGCGTGGACATCTACAACCTCATCAAGTACCAGCGTTCCAACCAGAACACGAACATCCACCAGCGACCCATCGTCCAGCGCGGCGACGTGCTGGCCAAGGGCGACGTGATCGCCGACGGCGCATCGACCGACCTGGGCGAGCTCGCCCTGGGCCAGAACATGCTCATCGCGTTCATGCCCTGGAACGGCTACAACTTCGAGGATTCGATCCTGATCAGCGAACGCGTCGTCGCCGAAGACCGCTACACCTCGATCCACATCGAGGAGCTGGTGGTCATGGCGCGCGACACCAAGCTGGGCGCCGAGGAAATCACCCGCGACATCCCGAACCTGTCCGAACAGCAGCTCAACCGCCTCGACGAGTCCGGCATCATCTACGTGGGCGCCGAGGTCCAGCCGGGCGACACCCTGGTCGGCAAGGTCACGCCCAAGGGCGAGACCACGCTGACGCCGGAAGAGAAGCTGCTGCGCGCGATCTTCGGCGAGAAGGCCTCCGACGTGAAGGACACCTCGCTGCGCGTGGACCAGGGCAGCTCGGGCACCGTCATCGACGTGCAGGTCTTCACCCGCGAAGGCATCCAGCGCGACAAGCGCGCCCAGCAGATCATTGACGACGAGCTCAAGCGCTTCCGCCTGGACCTCAACGACCAGCTGCGCATCGTCGAGGCCGACGCGTTCGACCGGATCGAGAAGCTGCTGACCGGCAAGGTCGCCAACGGCGGCCCGAACAAGCTCGCCAAGGGCAGCAAGCTCGACAAGGCCTACCTGTCGTCTGTGGACAAGTTCCACTGGTTCGACATCCGCCCGGCCGACGACGAAGTCGCGACCCAGCTCGAGTCGATCAAGAACTCGCTGGAGCAGACCCGCCACAGCTTCGACCTCGCCTACGAAGAGAAGCGCAAGAAGCTCACCCAGGGCGACGAGCTGCCCGCCGGCGTGCTGAAGATGGTCAAGGTCTACCTCGCGGTCAAGCGCCGCCTGCAGCCCGGCGACAAGATGGCCGGCCGCCACGGCAACAAGGGCGTGGTGTCCAAGATCGTCCCGGTCGAGGACATGCCCTACATGGCCGACGGCACTCCCGCCGACATCGTGCTGAACCCGCTGGGCGTGCCCTCGCGGATGAACGTCGGGCAGGTGCTGGAAGTCCACCTGGGCTGGGCCGGCAAGGGCATCGGCCAGCGCATCGGCGACATGCTCCAGGCCGAGGCCAAGACGGCCGAGCTGCGCGCCTTCTTCGAAGAGCTGTACAACGCCTCGGGCCGCAAGGAGGACCTGGCCAAGCTCAGCGACGCCGATGTGCTGGAGATGGCGGACAACCTGTCCAAGGGCGTCCCCTTCGCCACGCCGGTGTTCGACGGCGCCGGCGAGGAAGACATCCGCAACATGCTCAAGCTCGCCTTCCCGGACGACATCGCCAAGGCCAAGGGCCTGACCGCGACGCGCACCCAGGCGAACCTGATCGACGGCCGCACCGGCGAGCCGTTCGAGCGTCCGACGACCATCGGCTACATGCACTTCCTGAAACTGCACCACCTGGTGGACGACAAGATGCACGCCCGGTCGACCGGCCCGTACTCGCTCGTGACCCAGCAGCCGCTGGGCGGCAAGGCGCAGTTCGGCGGCCAGCGCTTCGGGGAGATGGAAGTCTGGGCGCTGGAAGCCTACGGCGCCTCCTACGTGCTGCAGGAGATGCTGACCGTGAAGTCCGACGACGTGGTGGGCCGCACCAAGGTGTACGAATCCATCGTCAAGGGCGAACACGCCATCGAGGCCGGAATGCCGGAATCGTTCAATGTGCTGGTCAAGGAAATCCGTTCCCTGGGCCTGGACATCGAACTGGAACGTTCTTAAGTCGTTGAAGGGAAAGAGTCATATGAAATCGCTACTCGACCTGTTCAAGCAATTCACCCCGGACGAGCATTTCGATGCCATCCGGATCGGCATGGCGTCGCCCGAGAAGATCCGTTCGTGGTCCTTCGGCGAGGTCAAGAAGCCGGAAACCATCAACTACCGCACCTTCAAGCCCGAGCGCGACGGCCTGTTCTGCGCCAAGATCTTCGGCCCGATCAAGGACTACGAGTGCCTGTGCGGCAAGTACAAGCGCCTGAAGCACCGCGGCGTGATCTGCGAGAAGTGCGGCGTCGAAGTCACCCAGACCAAGGTGCGCCGCGAGCGCATGGGCCACATCGACCTGGCCGCGCCCTGCGCGCACATCTGGTTCCTGAAGTCCCTGCCGTCGCGCCTCGGCCTGGTGCTCGACATGACGCTGCGCGACATCGAGCGCGTGCTGTACTTCGAAGCCTACGTGGTGACTGACCCGGGCATGACCCCGCTGAAGAAGTTCAGCATCATGACCGAGGACGACTACGACGCGAAGCTGCGCGAGTACGGTGACGAGTTCACCGCCAAGATGGGCGCCGAGGGCATCAAGGACCTGCTCGAAGGCATCGACATCGACCTGTCGATCGAGCGCCTGCGCGGCGACCTGACCGGCTCCGAGGTCAAGGTCAAGAAGAACGCCAAGCGCCTGAAGGTGCTCGAGGCCTTCAAGAAGTCGGGCATCAAGCCCGAGTGGATGGTGCTGGAGGTGCTGCCGGTGCTGCCGCCGGACCTGCGTCCGCTGGTGCCGCTGGACGGCGGCCGCTTCGCGACCTCCGACCTGAACGACCTCTACCGCCGCGTCATCAACCGCAACTCGCGCCTGCGCCGCCTGCTGGAGCTGAAGGCTCCGGAGATCATCGCGCGCAACGAGAAGCGCATGCTGCAGGAAGCCGTGGATTCGCTGCTGGACAACGGCCGCCGCGGCAAGGCCATGACCGGCGCGAACAAGCGTGCGCTGAAGTCCCTGGCCGACATGATCAAGGGCAAGAGCGGCCGCTTCCGCCAGAACCTGCTGGGCAAGCGGGTCGACTACTCGGGCCGTTCGGTCATCACCGTGGGCCCGACCCTCAAGCTGCACCAGTGCGGCCTGCCGAAGCTGATGGCGCTGGAGCTGTTCAAGCCCTTCATCTTCTCGCGCCTCGAAGCCATGGGCATCGCGACCACCATCAAGGCCGCGAAGAAGGAAGTCGAATCCGGCACGCCGGTGGTCTGGGACATCCTGGAAGAGGTGATCCGCGAGCATCCGGTGATGCTCAACCGCGCGCCGACGCTGCACCGCCTGGGCATCCAGGCCTTCGAGCCGATCCTGATCGAAGGCAAGGCCATCCAGCTGCACCCGCTGGTCTGCGCCGCCTTCAACGCCGACTTCGACGGCGACCAGATGGCCGTCCACGTCCCGCTGTCGGTGGAAGCGCAGATGGAAGCCCGCACGCTGATGCTGGCCTCCAACAACGTGCTGTTCCCGGCATCGGGCGAGCCGTCCATCGTGCCGTCGCAGGACGTGGTGCTGGGCCTCTACTACGCGACCCGCGACAAGATCAACGGCAAGGGCGAAGGCCTGGTGTTCTCGGACACCGGCGAAGTCCAGCGCGCCTTCGACGCCAAGCAGGTCGAGCTGGCCACCAAGATCAGCGTCCGCCTGACCGAGTGGACCAAGGACAAGGCCACCGGCGAGTTCGCGCCGTCGACCTCCCTGGTGCACACCACGGTCGGCCGCGCGCTGCTGTCGGAGATCCTGCCCAAGGGCCTGCCGTTCGCGCACATGAACAAGGCGCTGAAGAAGAAGGAGATCTCCAAGCTCATCAACGTGAGCTTCCGCAAGTGCGGCCTGAAGGAGACCGTGGTCTTCGCCGACAAGCTGCTGCAGAACGGCTTCCGCCTCGCGACCCGCTCGGGCATCTCGATCGCCATCGACGACATGCTGGTGCCGCAGGAGAAGTACGCCATCATCGACCGCTCCGAGCAGGAGGTGAAGGAGATCCAGCAGCAGTACGTTTCCGGCCTGGTGACCGCCGGCGAGCGCTACAACAAGGTGGTGGACATCTGGGGCAAGGCCGGCGACGAGGTGTCGAAGGTCATGATGGCCCAGCTGGCCAAGCAGAAGACCACGGACCGCAACGGCAACGAAGTGGACCAGGAGTCCTTCAACTCCATCTACATGATGGCCGACTCGGGCGCGCGGGGTTCCGCCGCCCAGATCCGCCAGCTCGCCGGGATGCGGGGCCTGATGGCCAAGCCGGACGGCTCGATCATCGAGACGCCGATCACCGCGAACTTCCGCGAGGGCCTGAACGTCCTGCAGTACTTCATCTCCACCCACGGCGCCCGCAAGGGCCTGGCGGACACGGCGCTGAAGACCGCGAACTCCGGCTACCTGACCCGCCGCCTGGTGGACGTGACCCAGGACCTGGTGGTGACCGAGGAGGACTGCGGCACCCACCACGGCTACCTGATGCGCTCCATCGTCGAGGGCGGCGAGGTGATCGAGTCGCTGCGCGACCGGGTGCTCGGCCGCTGCGCCGCCGACGACGTGCTGCATCCCGAGACCCGCGCGGTGCTGGCCCCGGCCGGCACCCTGCTGGAGGAGGACCTGCTGGACGACCTCGAGGCCGCCGGCGTCGACGAGATCAAGGTGCGCACCGCGCTGACCTGCGAGACGCGCTTCGGCATCTGCGCCCACTGCTACGGCCGCGACCTGGGCCGCGGCGGCCTGATCAACGGCGGCGAAGCCGTCGGCGTGATCGCCGCCCAGTCCATCGGCGAACCGGGCACGCAGCTGACGATGCGGACCTTCCACATCGGCGGCGCGGCATCGCGCGCGGCGGTGGCGTCCAGCGTCGAGGCCAAGTCCAACGGCACGATCGGCTTCAACCCGACGATGCGCTACGTCAGCAACACCAAGGGCGACCTGGTGGTCATCTCGCGTTCGGGCGAGATCATCATCCAGGACGACCTGGGCCGCGAGCGCGAGCGCCACAAGGTGCCGTACGGCGCGACGCTGACCGTCAAGGCCGACCAGGCCATCAAGGCCGGCACCATCCTGGCCAACTGGGATCCGCTCACCCGCCCGATCATCACGGAGTTCGCCGGCCAGGTGAAGTTCGAGAACATCGAGGAAGGCCTGACGGTCGCCAAGCAGGTGGACGACGTGACCGGCCTGTCGACGCTGGTCGTGATCGACCCGAAGCGCCGCGGCTCGGCCAAGGTGGTCCGCCCGCAGGTCAAGCTGGTCGACGCGAACGGCTCCGAAGTCCGCATCCCCGGCACCGACCACGCGGTGACCATCGGCTTCCAGATCGGCTCGCTGATCCAGGTGCGCGACGGCCAGGACGTGGGCCCCGGCGAAGTGCTGGCCCGCATCCCGGTCGAAGGCCAGAAGACCCGCGACATCACCGGCGGCCTGCCGCGGGTGGCGGAGCTGTTCGAGGCCCGTTCGCCCAAGGACAAGGGCATGCTGGCCGAGATGACCGGCACCGTCTCCTTCGGCAAGGAAACCAAGGGCAAGGTCCGGCTGCAGATCACCGATCCGGAAGGCAAGGTCTGGGACGAACTGATCCCCAAGGAGAAGAACATCCTCGTCCACGAAGGTCAGGTGGTGAACAAGGGCGAGTCCGTGGTGGACGGCCCGGCCGATCCGCAGGACATCCTGCGCCTGCTGGGCATGGAAGAGCTGGCGCGCTACATCGTCGACGAAGTGCAGGACGTCTACCGCCTCCAGGGCGTGAAGATCAACGACAAGCACATCGAGGTGATCGTGCGCCAGATGCTGCGCCGCGTGGTGGTCGAGAACACGGGCGATTCCAACTACATCCAGGGCGAGCAGGTGGAACGGTCGGAGATGCTCAACACCAACGACGCGCTGCGCGCCGACGGCAAGGTCCCCGCCACCTACACCAACCTGCTGCTGGGCATCACCAAGGCCTCGCTGTCGACCGACTCCTTCATCTCGGCCGCTTCCTTCCAGGAAACGACCCGGGTGCTGACCGAGGCGGCGATCATGGGCAAGCGCGACGAGCTGCGCGGCCTCAAGGAGAACGTCATCGTCGGCCGCCTGATCCCCGCGGGCACCGGCATGGCCTACCACCAGGCGCGCAAGGCCAAGGACGCGATGGACGACGCCGAGCGCCGCGCCATCGCCGAGGCGGAGGCCGCCGAGCTGGCCGGCCAGTCGTCGGACGGCGAAGGCAGCGACGACGCCCCGGCGTACAGCGTGTCCGACTCCAGCCAAGGAAGCGCCGCCGAGTGAGCGCGACGGCCGGCACGGCGCCCCCGCGGGCGGCGGAGCCGGCCGGCCGCGCGACCCGCCCGGTCCCCGCCCCAGTCCCGTCGCACGGCGGGGCTGGGGTTTTTTTTCGCGGCGGCGCGGACACGGCCCGGACGGCCGTCCCGCCGCGTCGCCGCCGCGGACCCACTGCCTTCCCATGGCTTCGATATCCTGGACCTGCATTCTGCTGAGCGCCTGCGCGGTGCTGGCATGCTGGGCCGTCGGCGCGCGCCGGCGGATGCTGCGCCTGCATGCGGCGGCGCAGCAGGCCGCCGCGGCCTGGCGGGCCGCGGTCGCGTCGGCGCAGGATGCCGCCGCGAGCCGTGCGCGCTACGAGGCGGCGGTCGCGCGGCACGACGCCGCGTTGGCGCAACGGCCGGCCCGATGGCTGGCATGCGTTCTGCGACGGACTCCCTGGGGCCCCCTATGACAAGCATTTCCTCTTCTTCCGAACGGCGCGCCGCCGCCGTCGCCGCCTCCGGCCCGGACGGCGGATCCGGCGACCACGGCGTCGCGCTCTGGCAGCAGCTGCAGGCCACCGCCGCCGCGCTGGTGGCGATCCGCGGCGGCCAGTCCGCGCCCACGGCGCTGCAGGCGGTGGCCCCGCCGCTGCGTCCCGGCGCGCGCGCCCTGGTCTTCCACGTGCTGCGCTGGCTGGGCCGCGCCGAGGCGCTGCGCCGCAAGCTGGCCGCCCGCACCCCGGCCCCGCTGCCGGATGCGCTGCTGTGCACCGCGCTAGCCCTCGCCTGGCGCGCGGAGGACGCGCCCTACGAGCCCTTCACCCTGGTCGACCAGACGGTCGAGGCGGCCAAGCGCAACGCGGCGACCCGGCCGCAGGCGAGCTTCATCAATGCCTGCCTGCGCCGCTTCCTGCGCGAACGCGAGGAACTGCTGGCCGCGGTGGAGCACGAGCCGATGGCTTTCTGGAACCATCCGCGCTGGTGGATCGAGCAGCTCAAGCGCGACCATCCGCGGCGCTGGCAGGACATCCTGCGGGCCAATAACGCCCAGGCGCCGATGACGCTGCGGGTCAATGCGCAGAAAACCTCGCGGGCGCGCGTCCTGCAAGCACTGGATGCTATGGATATCGAAGCAGACCCGGTGGGCGACGTCGGCGTGCTGCTCGGCCGGGCGCTGCCGGTGGAGCAGGTGCCGGGCTTCGCCGAAGGGCAGGTGTCGGTGCAGGACGCCGCGGCCCAGCTGGCCGCGCCGCTGCTGCTGCGCGGCCTGGACCTCGATCCGCGGGGCCGGGGCGGGCGGCCGCTGCGGGTGCTGGACGCCTGCGCGGCGCCGGGCGGCAAGACGGCGCACCTGCTGGAATACGCCGCCGAAGCGGCCGGCGTCGCTCCAGGCGGCGCGCCCCCGATCGACGTGCTGGCGCTCGACATCGATCCGGCGCGCTGCGAACGCATCCACCAGACGCTGGACCGGCTGGGCCTGTCGGCCCAGGTGCTCGCCGCCGATGCCCGCACGCCGGCCGACTGGTGGCCGCGGCACTGCGGCAGCCAGCCCTTCGACGCGATCCTGCTCGACGCGCCCTGCACCGCGTCGGGCATCGTCCGCCGCCAGCCCGACGTGCGCTGGCTGCGCCGCGAGAGCGACATCGCCCAGCTGGCCATCATCCAGGCGGGCCTGCTGACTACGCTATGGGCGTTGCTGGCACCGGGCGGACGCCTGCTGTACTGCACCTGCTCGGTGTTCCGGGCCGAGGGCGACCGGCAGATCGAAACGTTTGTCGCGCACAACACCGACGCGGTGCTGCTGCCGTCGCCCGGGCATTTATTGCCCACGGGCGGCCATGCGCGCGGCGCTGTCCCGGACAATCCGGCAGGTGACCACGACGGTTTCTTCTACGCCCTGCTGCAGAAGCGTTCCGCCTGAGCCTGGATCGACCGGCGGACGGGGCGCGCCCTGCGCGTCCGCCTGCGCCTGCGCGCGGCCGGACGCGGAGCGCCGGCGCCTGCTGGCGGCGGCCGGCACGCTGGCGCTGGGCGCCGCCGCGGCGCCGGCCCGCGCGCAGAACCGCGGCATGGACGTGCAGCAGCTGCGGCTCGAACGCGAGGACGACGGGCTGTTCCTCTCGGCCATGCTGCGCTTCGACCTGCCGCCGCTGGTCGAGGACACGCTGCGCCGCGGGGTGCCGGTCTTCTTCGTCGCCGAGGCCGAGGTGCTGCGCGACCGCTGGTACTGGTACGACCAGGTGGTCGTCTCCGCGGCCCGCTACCTGCGCCTGGCCTACCAGCCGCTGGTGCGGCGCTGGCGGCTGCACGTCTCGCCGACGCCGATCGGCAACGGCGGCCTGGGCGTCAGCCTGGCGCAGAACTTCGACGACCTGACCGATGCCATGGCCGCGGTGCAGCGCCTGACCCGCTGGCGCATCGCCGACCTGTCGCAGCTCGACGCGGACGGGCGCTACACGGTGGATTTCCGCTTCCGGCTCGACGTGTCGCAGCTCCCGCGGCCCTTCCAGATCGGCGTCGCCGGCCGCGCCGACTGGAGCCTCGCGGTCGAGCGCAGCCTACGGCTGGTGCCGCCCGAGGGGTCCTGAGCCGTGCACCGCCCGACCGCCCCGCCGCGCCGCAAGGCGACCATGCCGGCCGCGGACCCGGCGCGCTACACCTTGCTGCAGTCGCGCAACACCCGCCGGATCGTCACGATCGGCGCGACGGTGATCCTGAGCCTGGGCCTGATGCTGCTGGTGCTGCTGACCCAGGCCACCAACAACCGCGCCCTGTACGAGCGCAACTACGCGCTGCTTTTCGGGCTCAACGGCGTGGTGGCGGCGCTGCTGTTCGCCACCATCTTCTGGGTCGGCGCGCGGCTGGCGGTGCGGCTGCGCCGCGGCAAGTTCGGCAGCCGGCTGCTGGTCAAGCTCGCGGCCATCTTCGCGCTGGTCGGCGTCGCGCCGGGCGTGCTGATCTACGTGGTGTCGGTCCAGTTCGTCTCGCGCTCGATCGAGACCTGGTTCGACGTGCGGGTGGAGGGCGCGCTGCAGGCCGGCCTGGTGCTGGGCCGCTCCACCCTCGACACCCTCTCGGGCGACCTGGCCAACAAGACCCGGATCGCGGCGGGCCAGCTCGAATCGGTGCCCGACGCGTCCGCCGGCCTGGTGCTGGAGCGGCTGCGCGACCAGCTCGACGCCCAGGACGTGGCCCTGTGGACCGCCCAGGGCCAGCTCATCGCCAGCGCCGGCCCTTCCCGGTTCGACCTCAACCCCGAGCGCCCCAGCACCCAGCTGCTGCGGACAGTGCGCAACCAGCGCAGCCTGGCGCTGATCGAAGGCCTGGAGGAGGACACCGCCGCGCCCGCCGATCCGGCCCAGGCCGGCGCTCCCGCGCCGCCGCGCATCCGCGCCCTGGCGCTGGCCACCACCAACCGGCTCGACCTCGCCACCGAAAACCGCTACCTGCAGGTCACCCAGCTGCTGCCGCCGGCGCTGGTCGCCAGCGCGATCGCGGTCCAGGAAGCCAACCGCGAGTACCAGGAGCGCGCGCTGGCCCGCGGCGGCCTGCGCCGCATGTACATCGGCACCCTGACCCTGAGCCTGTTCCTCGCGGTGTTCGGCGCGCTGCTGCTCGCGGTGCTGCTAGGCAACCAGCTGGCGCGGCCGCTGCTGCTGCTGGCCGCCGGCGTGCGCGCGGTGGCCGCCGGCGACCTGAGCCCCAAGGCGGCGCTCGGCGGCAAGGACGAGCTCGACGGCCTGACCCGTTCCTTCGCGGACATGACCCAGCAGCTCGCCGACGCCCGCGGCGCGGTCGAGAAGAGCATGGCGCAGCTCGACACCGCCCGCGCCAACCTGCAGACCATCCTCGACAACCTGACCGCCGGCGTGCTGGTGCTCGACGCCGAGGGCGTGGTGCATTCGTCCAACCCCGGCGCGACCCGCATCCTGCGCGCGCCGCTGGCGGCCTTCGAGGGCCGGCCGCTCGGCGAGATCGAGGGCCTGGCGGAATTCGCGGCGCAGGTGCAGGCCGAGTTCGCCAGCTTCCTGGGCGAGCGCGGCCAGCACGGGCTCGACCACTGGCAGCAATCCTTCTCGCTGCACGCCAGCGGCCCGCAGGCCGGCCCGCAGCAGGGCACCACCGGCACCACCACCCTGATCGCCCGCGGCGCCGAGCTGCCCGGCGCGCTGCGGCTGCTGGTCTTCGACGACATCTCCGAGATCGTCTCCGCCCAGCGCGCGCAGGCCTGGGGCGAGGTGGCGCGGCGCCTGGCCCACGAGATCAAGAACCCGCTGACGCCGATCCAGCTGTCGGCCGAGCGCCTCGCCATGAAGCTCGACGGCAAGCTCGCCGAGCCCGAGCAGGCGTTGCTGCGCAAGTCGGTCCGCACCATCGTCGACCAGGTCGATGCGATGAAGCGGCTGGTCAACGAATTCCGCGACTACGCGCGCCTGCCCGCGGCCGAGCTGCGGCCGGTCGACCTCAACGCGCTGGTGGCGGACGTGCTGCACCTGTACGAGAACGCGCCGGTGCCGGTGGCGTGCGAGCTGGAGGCGCAGTGCCCGCCGGTCCTGGGCGACGCGCAGCAGCTGCGGCAGGTGGTCCACAACCTGGTGCAGAACGCGCAGGACGCCACCGAGGCCGCCCAGGCGCAGCGCCCCGCGGGCAGCCCGGTGCCGCCGGTGGTGGTGCGCGTCCACCGCAGCCAGACCTCCCCGCGCGTGCGGCTCTCGGTCTCCGACAGCGGCACCGGCTTCCCCGAGCACATCCTCAAGCGCGCCTTCGAGCCCTACGTCACCACCAAGGCCCGGGGGACCGGGCTCGGGCTGGCGGTGGTGCGCAAGATCGCCGACGAGCACGGCGCCCGCATCGATCTCGCCAACCGCGTCGAAGGAGAGCGCACGCTCGGCGCCCAAGTGTCGCTATCATTGCCCTTCGGTCCGGCAGGGCCGGCCTGACCGTTCTCGCCGTCCGGCGCTGGGGCGGCCCGCCTTCCTGCGGCACGCAGCCGCCTCCCTCACCTCGCACACGGATCCCACGGGCACAACCGCGCTTCAATCATGGCAAACATTCTGGTGGTCGACGACGAACTGGGGATCCGCGATCTGCTCTCGGAAATCCTCAACGACGAAGGCCACACCGTGGAGCTCGCTGAGAACGCGGCGCAGGCGCGCACCGCGCGCGCCGCGGGCGCTTTCGACCTGGTGCTGCTCGACATCTGGATGCCCGACACCGACGGCGTCTCGCTGCTCAAGGAGTGGGCCACCGGCGGCCTGCTGACCATGCCGGTGATCATGATGAGCGGCCACGCCACCATCGACACCGCGGTCGAGGCCACCCGCATCGGCGCGCAGGCCTTTCTTGAGAAGCCCATCACCCTGCAGAAGCTGCTCAAGGCGGTGGAGCAGGGGCTGCTGCGCGGCGCCGGGCGCCGGCCGTCCGAGCCCGGCGCGGCATCGGCGGGCAACGGCGGCGCGGCTCCGGCATCGGGCGCGGCGCCGGCCGCCGGCGCCACGGGCGCGCATCCCGTGGCCGATGCCCTTGCTTCGGCGGACGGGACCGCGCAGGATGCCGGACAAGGCGCGACCGGCGCGCTCGCGTTGGCCGGCGTGCCCTCGACCTGCCAGAGCTTCGAACTGGACCGTCCGCTGCGCGAGGCCCGCGACGGCTTCGAGAAGGCGTACTTCGAATTCCACCTCGCCCAGGAGGGCGGCTCCATGACCCGCGTCGCCGAGAAGACCGGCCTGGAACGCACGCACCTCTACCGCAAGCTGCGGCAACTGGGCGTCGACCTGGGGCGCGGCAAGCGCACGCCGCTGTGATGCGGGAATCGGTGCTATACTTCAAGGCTCCGGCCCGGTAGCTCAGTTGGTAGAGCAGCGGATTGAAAATCCGCGTGTCGATGGTTCGATCCCGTCCCAGGCCACCACTCACTTTTCTGCGGAAGTCCAACAACTTCGCGGATGTATCAAAAAGCCCTTACGTGACAACACGTTAGGGCTTTTTTGTTGTCCAGGGAGATCCAGAATCTTCCAGCCCAAACCAGTCGTCTCGCAGCAGCTACTGCGGTATCAGCCGGAAGAATCGGTGCTGTTACTGCAGGGCTACTGCGGTGCATCGAAACGCATGCGCTACTGCGCGAGAGGCTGGAAAAAATGGCACTGGAACTGATCAAGAGCGAACAAGTCATCAAGAACATCAAGCCCGGCGGCCGGGTGTTCGACGGAGGCGGGCTGTACCTGCTGGCCGCGAAGACGAGTGCAGGCCAGCACGGCTGGCGCTTCGACTACACCTTCGAGGGGAGGCGCAAGACCATCAGCCTGGGGACCTATCCCAAGGTAGATCTCAAGATGGCACGCGAACGCGCCGGTGAAGCTCGCAGGCAGGTGGTGATGGGTATCAACCCGAGCGACGAGCGCAAGAAAAAGCGTGCCGTCATCGTCGCAAAGGTGGAAGCCGAGCGCCGGGTGTCGGAGGGGCTGCCGGCCATTGGGTCTTTCGAAGAAGTGGGGCGTAGGTGGTTCGAGACAAAGTCCAAAAGCTGGATGGAGTCATACAGCTCCAAGGTGATCCGTCGCCTCGAGATTCATGTTTTCCCCTTCATCGGCCACATGCCGATTGCCTCCATCGAACCCATCGATCTGCTGGAGGTGTGCAGGCGTATCCAGAAGCAGGGCACGATCGAGACCGCACACCGGGCACTGGAACATTCCTCCAATGTTTTTCGTTTCGGCATCGCCGAAACACGCCTGAAGACAGATCCGTGCCGAGATCTGCGCGGCGCGCTGGAGAAGCCCATCACGACGCACTTCTCCGCCATCACCAAACCCCGTCCCCTGGCTGACTTGCTACGGGCTATCGATGGCTATCACGGTTCGATGGTGGTGCGGTCGGCCTTGAAGCTGACGCCGATGCTCATGCTGCGGCCGGGCGAGCTTCGAAAAGCGAGATGGGAGGAGATTGACCTTCACACGGGGCAATTCTTCGTATCCTCGATGCGCATGAAGCGCGTCAAGCAGCAGAAAGAGACTGGCGACCCGCATTTCGTTTCGCTGCCGCAGCAGGCGATCGACATCCTCTGGGATCTTTATGCCCTGACCGGTCGTGGAGAATTTGTGTTCCCGGCCGAAGGCCGACAGGGTCGGCCGATGTCGGATGGGACCATCAACGCTGCGCTGAGGTCGATGGGCTACTCAGGCGACATGGTCACGGCCCATGGCTTCCGGGCCACGGCTCGGACGCTTCTGGCGGAAGCGCTTTCCATCGACCCGGCCGTTGTTGAACTGCAGCTGGCGCACGAGGTCAAGGATGCCAATGGCACCGCTTACAACCGAACTGAGTATCTTAAAAGGCGCATGACGATGATGCAGGCGTGGGCGGATTACCTGGACCAGTTGCGCAATGGCACTGCGGACTTCAGCAGCCATGCAGAGTTGCCGGAGTTTCGGCCGATGACGTTGAGAGGGCGTGATCATGAATTGCACTGCATCTGAAGTAGGCTGTTCAGCAGGCCACGGGTCACTCAGCGAAACTGGCTTGGGCTAACCAGGGCTGCATGGGTGACGCTGCATCCAAGGCGACGCAGGACTATGGGATCGACCTGCAGACTGTGAAGCCGCCCGAGGCCAAAAAGCTCGTGCTGGAGTGTGGCTGCAGCTGGCTGGCGAGATCCCGTGGACTACCGCAGGATTACTTGCGACCGCCCGAGGCGTTGACGGGCTGCATTCCTTGGTTCCTGCGGTGCTCCTCTGTTCCTGTCTCACGTGGCATTTTCCGGCTCACTCTCTGCGCGCGCCTTTGGCGATTGGCTACGGGCTTTTGTAGGGGCGGTCTCAAACCTGAAGTGCAACACCTGAACCTAAGGTAACTTGCACAGATGACATCGCGATACACGCACTTGCAGCCCGAAAAACGCTTCACGCTGTCCTCGCTGGTCAAGCAAGGATGGAGCGGGCGATCCATCGCTCGTCTGCTCGGGTGCAGTCCCAGCACCGTGTGCCGTGAACTGGAACGCAACAACACTCCTCGCGACGGCTATGTCCTGCGTTCCGCCCAGGCTGCCTGCCAAGCCTGCCGCGATGCACCCAAAGCTGCATCTGCATGGCAGCCTCTGGCAGGCCGTCTGCGATCTTCTGCTCTGGCACGGGTCGCCCCAGCAGATCGCCCGCACACTACAGCGCAGCGCATGCATCCCGATGACCACGCCAGAGCGTGTCCCACGAAACGATCTACAACGCTATGTGCGCCTATCCGCGAGGGGAGTTGAAGAAGCAGTTGTTTCGCCTTGTTGCGCGAGGGCCGCAGCGAGCGCCGCCTCCGCTCCGCTGGCTAGGACCGGCGCGGACAGATCCCCGACATGGTCAGCATCCATGTGCGCCCCCCCGAGGCCGACGACCGGCTCATGCCCGGGCATTGGGAGGGCGACCTCATCAGGGGCGCACACAACCGCTCCGCCGTGGGCGTGCTGGTTGAGCGCAGCACGCGTCTGGTGCCGCATGTCCGACGCCACCGCAGAATCAGCCCTGGCAGCCTTCACGGCCAAGCTCAATCAGGTGGCCCCGCCCATGCGCCAGACGCTCACCTACGACCAGGGCGAGGAGATGGCCCGCCATCGCGAACTCACCCAGGCCACGGGCGTGCGCGTGTACTTCTGCGACCCGCACAGCCCATGGCAGCTGCGAGAACACCAACGGGCTGCTGCGC
The DNA here is from genome assembly GCA_036946225.1 of Xylophilus ampelinus. Taxonomy (GTDB): domain Bacteria; phylum Pseudomonadota; class Gammaproteobacteria; order Burkholderiales; family Burkholderiaceae_C; genus JAKOND01. Next base: position 56,688 of record JAQIJO010000001.1, on the reverse strand, counting down.
CAGTCCCTGCCCAAGGGGCATCTACGATCAGGCTGCGCTCGATTCGATTGCCGACCTCATGAACAGCCGCCCTCGCGAGACCCTGCAGTGGCGATCTTCCTACCAGGCATTCCAGCAGTTCATGCAGGCCATTGCGCAGCAGCAGGACGCTACCATCCACTGAAACGGAAACTCCCTCTCAATCGAGGTGCTGCACTTCAGGTTTGAGACCGCCAGGCACGGGATTGCATCACAGGCTATTAGACGATGACCAATCTATTCTTTGAGAAACCCATCCTCAACTCCCCGTACGGTTATCCGTCGCAGCACTGGGAGCTGGACAAGAATGGGCAGCCTACGCAGCAAGTCCTTGCCAGCCGGCGACGCGCTGAGTTCATCACGCCCATCCCCCAGCCTAGAAAGCGCAAAGGCCAGGCCAAGCAGGAGGCGCTTCTTTTCGACGAAGGCAAAGGCCTTTCGACACGAGAGCAGCAATACGACCATCAGGCCGTCATCAATGCCGTACGGCACGAAGTCGACAAATGGCGCGCGTTGCCTGACTCCGCCGACTGGCGTGTGACGCCCGAAACTGCGCGGCTGCTACAGCATTGGCGGCACCACGATTTCAGCGGTGTGCGACCGTTCTTCTGCCAGATCGAGGCGGTGGAAACCGCCATCTGGCTGACCGAGGTCGCGCCGCAACTTGGCAAGACGGGCAAGACCTTTCTGGACCATCTGGAGCGCGCCAATCAGGATGCCAACCCGGGCCTTGCACGGCTGGCACTGAAACTGGCTACGGGGGCCGGCAAGACCACTGTGATGGCCATGCTGGTTGCCTGGCAGACCATCAATGCGGTGCGCAGACCCACGAGCCGGCGCTTTACCCGCGGCTTTCTTGTAGTTGCTCCTGGGTTGACCATCCGCGACCGCTTGCGCGTCCTGCAGCCCAACGATCCCGACAGCTATTACGCTAGCCGCGAGCTGGTACCTGGCGACATGCTGGCCGATCTGGAGCGCGCCAAGATCGTCATCACCAACTACCACGCGTTCAAGCGCCGAGAACGAGTGGAGCTGTCCAAAGGCGGCCGCGCCTTGCTGCGGGGACGCGGCGGCGAAGAACTCGACACACTGGAAACCGAAGGCCAGATGCTCCAGCGGGTGATGCCCGACTTGATGGGTTTGAAAGACGTTCTGATCATCAACGACGAGGCGCATCACTGCTACCGTGAAAAACCCGATGCATCGGAAGACGATGACCTGAAAGGCGACGAGAAGAAAGAAGCGGAAGACAACAACGCCGCAGCCCGGCTCTGGATCTCCGGCCTCGAAGCCGTTCAACGCAAACTGGGCCTGTCCCGCGTGTTCGACCTATCGGCCACGCCATTCTTCCTACGCGGTTCAGGCTACGCCGAAGGCACGCTGTTCCCCTGGACCATGAGCGACTTCTCGCTGATGGATGCCATCGAATGCGGCATTGTCAAGCTGCCACGTGTGCCCGTGGCCGACAACATCCCCGGCGCTGAAATGCCGATGTTCCGCAACCTGTGGGAACACATCCGCGCCAAGATGCCCAAGAAGGGTCGCGGCAAGGCCGAGGGGCTGAACCCTCTGGAGCTGCCCACGCAACTGCAGACCGCATTGGAAGCCCTGTACGGCCACTATGAAAAGACGTTCGCCTTGTGGCAGGAGGCCCAACTCGCGGTGCCACCTTGTTTCATCGTGGTGTGCAACAACACGGCCACTTCAAAGCTCGTGTACGACTACATCTCGGGCTTCACGCGGGCGGATGGTGCCCCCGAACCCGGTCGCCTGCCGCTGTTCCGCAACCAGGACGACTACGGCAACGCACTGGGGCGTCCGCGCACCTTGCTGATCGACAGCGAACAGCTCGAATCCGGCGAGGCTTTGGACGACAGCTTCCGCGGCATGGCCGCCGACGAGATTGACCGGTTCCGCCGCGAAATTGTCGAGCGGACGGGGGATGCCCAAGCCGGCCAGAAGATCACCGACCAAGACTTGCTGCGCGAGGTGATGAACACTGTGGGCAAGCCGGGCCGGCTGGGGGACTCCATTCGATGCGTGGTCTCCGTCTCCATGCTGACCGAGGGATGGGATGCCAACACAGTGACCCACGTGCTCGGCGTGCGCGCCTTTGGCACACAGTTGCTTTGTGAGCAGGTGATCGGCCGCGCATTGCGCCGCCAGTCGTACGAACTCAACGCAGAAGAGCGCTTCAATGTCGAATACGCTGATGTGCTCGGCATTCCCTTCGACTTCAATGCCGAGCCTGTGGTCGCGCCGCCGCAAAAGCCGCGTGAAACCATCCAGGTGAAGGCGTTGCGCGAGCGCGAGGCGTTGGAGATCCGCTTCCCGCGGGTACAGGGCTATCGCGTGGAACTGCCCGAGGAGCAGTTGCGTGCCGAGTTCACCGACGACTCTCGAATGGAGCTCACGCCTGCGCTGGTGGGCGCTACCGAGACGCGCAACTCCGGCATCATCGGCGCGCAGGTGGACCTGAACCTCGTCCACACGGGCGACGTGCGCCCCTCGCAGGTGGTGTACGAGCTGACCTCCCATCTGCTGCTGACCCGCTTCCGCGATGCCGACGGGCAACCCCAACTGCACCTGTTCGGTCAGCTCAAGCGCATCGCCCGCCAGTGGCTGGAGAGCTGCCTCGACTGCAAGGGCGGTACCTATCCCGCCCAGCTTAAATACAAGACCTTGGCCGATGATGCCTGCGAACGCATCAACGCCGGTATCACCCGTGCCTTTCTCGGTCAGCGCCCCATTCAGGCTGTGCTTGATCCGTACAACCCGGTGGGCAGTACCCGGCATGTGAGCTTCAACACGTCCAAGACGGACCGCTGGGACACCAGTGGCCTGGCGCACGGTGGCCCGCGCTGCCATGTCAACTGGGTCATTCTCGACAGCGACTGGGAGGCAGAGTTCTGCCGCGTAGCCGAGTCGCACCCGCGCGTACGCGCTTATATAAAGAACCACAACTTGGGCCTGGAAGTACCCTACCGCAAGGATGGCCAGCCGCACCGCTACCGCCCCGACTTCGTCGTGCGCGTAGATGACGGACATGGCGAAGACGACTTGCTGAACCTCGTGGTCGAGATCAAAGGCTATCGCGGTGAAGACGCCAAGATCAAAAAGGAAACCATGCTCACCCACTGGGTGCCCGGTGTAAACCGGCTCGGCACCCATGGCCGCTGGGCCTTTGCCGAATTCGTGGACGTATGGCAGATGCAGGATGACTTTCGTGAACGTGTGGAGGAGGCATTCGCGCGGATGGTGGAGTTGTCATCCGGACGTGAGTTCACAACATGGACGCAAGCCTCCAATCATGCGGAAGTCCTTCTTGCCCCTGCGATGAAAGCAAACCCATGGATTCCAGCAGTGACGCAACAGCTCTGGAAACTGGCTGCCCAGCGAGAAGGGGGTGACATCGATCTCGTGGATGTTGACCGCATAGCCTCGGAAATCGGCAACGACATCGTGGACGTTTTTTCCGTTCTTTCCGTACTCACCGGAGATGCGTTTGGTCAGTTCAGCATGCATCTCGAGCGGGCCGCGGACGGCTCTCCCGTGCATATGGAAGATGTCCTTGGACACCTAAAAAAATGGAGACATGACGGCTCCGCAGATGAAAGTGACTGGCAGACTTGGGCCTCAGCGATCCGCGTGTCATGGCGGCCAAACAAGAGGATGGGGAGAGAGGAATGACTCAGTCAAGCAGCAGCTTGTTGGACCTGTTCAACCTCATTCAGAAGAAGGCTCCAGAGTATGTGGACCTTCTCACCAGCACTGACGATGCCGCGTTTGAACAAGCCTTTGATGCGCTCGTAGAACACGCGGTTCATGGATTGGAGTCCAGCAGCAAGGACTTCGCGCCACTGGATGAGAACGGCTTGACATCTGTCTTGGCGCTGGCTTTGGCAGTACCTGGTCTGGATATTCACAGAGAAGCGAACTCCAATGGCCATGTGGATCTAACGATTGAGTTCAGGTATTGCTACCCATTGAGAAAGAAACTGGGCGAAGCCAAGATTTATGACGGCCCAGAATGGCACTTCAAGGGTCTGAACCAACTCCTCAGTCGCTACGCCACAGGCCGAGAAGGCCGGGGACTTCTGATCGCATATGTCAAAAAAGCGAACATTGAGGGGCTGATTAAAAAAGTGCGCGACAAGATGGACAAAGACCTGCCTGAGCAACAACAAGGTGCAACGGCAGATCATTCCTCGAAATGGCGCTTCCTTTCCAGACACCTTCACTCATGCGGCGCAATTCTCGAGGTCGGCCACGTCGGCTGCAATCTGCACCTCCCCAGTCAATGAGCCATAGCTATCTCACAGAATAATTTGACATGGCCACCAGAAACCCCAAAGCCCCTCTCGTCATCGACACTCTCAAACACGAGGGCGCCACGCGCAAGAACATTCCCACGGCCGAGTACCAGTCGGTCATGGCCAAAGACGAGCAAAGCCCCAGGCCCGTGGCCTACCCGCGCGCCAACACGCAGTGGCTCAGCGATCTCGCGGCCATTCACGACCAGGGCAAATCATCGGATGCCTTCCAGCAGCGCCTGAACCGCGACCTGGACCCTCAACTCCTGTGGCGCGGGAAGGATCAGCAGGACTGGAGCGACCTTGTCGTCAACGCCCCGCCGCTCTACATCCAGGAGAAGGTGCACCCGAAGGTGCTGATCGACGACCTGCGCCGGGAGACCGGGCGCCAGCGAGAAGCAAAGGAACGCGATAACGGCCGATTCGCCGACCAAGTGGACTTGTTCGCCGACTTCAACGGCCTGCCCAGCGAGAACGCGCGCACCGAGTTCTACCAGCACGACGGCCACTGGGCTAATCGCATGATCCTGGGCGATAGCCTGCAAGTGATGGCGTCACTGGCCGAGCGCGAGGGCCTCCGCGGCAAGGTGCAGTGCATCTACTTCGACCCACCCTACGGCATCAAATTCAACAGTAACTTCCAGTGGAGCACCACCAGCCGCGACGTCAAGGACGGCAATGCCCAGCACATCACGCGCGAGCCGGAGCAGGTGAAGGCGTTCCGGGACACCTGGCGGGATGGCATCCATTCGTACCTGACCTATATGCGGGACCGGCTGACGGTGGCGCGGGATCTGCTGACGGAGTCGGGATCGATCTTTGTGCAGATCGGGGATGAGAACGTGCACCGGGTTCGGGCGGTGATGGATGAGGTGTTTGGGGATGAAAATCTAATCGCACAACTCTCGTTTAAGACAACCGACCCGTTGGGGCAAGTTGGCGTGGCGCGTGTCTACGATTTCTTGGTTTGGTATGCAAAGGACGCAACCCACTTTAAATTCCGCAACCTCTACCGAGATCGTGATATCAGTGACGACAAGGAATACCGCTTCAGCGACGTCCTTGATCTCAAGGGAACCCAAGCTGTAGATCGTAGCAGCGAACAGTTCCTGCGAACTGTTTACCGCCGTCGGAACGCAACGTCCTCTGGCTTCACACAAAGTTGCACGTTCCCGCTGACGATGGTCGGTCGTACCTTTCCGCCACCCGGTGGCAAGAGTTGGTCAAGCAACAAAGAGGGAATGGAGCGCGTCGTAAAGGCAAATCGGCTCTTCCTGCTTGGAAAGGACCCTTACTATAAGCAATATCACAGCGACTTCCCCTATTCGCAGTACGAAAACGTCTGGACGGACAAGCCAGCGGCGCAGGCAAAGCGGTACGTGGTGGAAACCGCAGACAAGTTCATTCAGCGCTGCATCCTCATGACTACCGACCCCGGCGACCTCGTCCTTGACCCCACCTGCGGCTCCGGCACCACCGCCTACGTCGCCGAGCAATGGGGCCGTCGCTGGATCACCATAGACACCTCGCGCGTGGCGCTTGCCCTGGCCCGTGCCCGCATCATGGGCGCGCGCTATCCCTACTACCTGCTGGCCGACAGCCGCGAAGGCCAGTTGAAGGAAGCTGAGGTCGCGCGCAGCGCGCTATCCACCGCGCCGGTGCATGGCGATGTGCGCCAGGGTTTCGTCTACGAGCGCGTGCCACACATCACGCTCAAATCCATCGCCAACAACGCCGAGATCGACGTGATCTGGGAGCAGCACCAGCAGGCGCTGGAACCCTTGCTCGCATCGCTGAACCAAGTGCTTGGTAAGACCTGGCAGGAATGGGAGATCCCGCGTGAAGTCGATGCCAAGTGGCCTGCGGATGCCCAGCGCCTACATGCCCAATGGTGGCAGCAGCGCATCGCGCGGCAGAACGAGATCGACGCCTCCATCGCCGCCAAGGCCGAGTTCGAATACCTCTACGACAAGCCATACTCCGATAAGAACAAAGTGCGCGTTGCTGGCCCCTTCACGGTGGAAAGCCTCTCGCCCCACCGCGTGCTGGCCGTTGGTGCCGACGACGAACTGATCGACCCGGCCAACCCACATGTGGCTGAGCGGCAGGCCGAATACAACGCTGAGCGCAACTTCGTCCAAATCATCCTGGAGAACCTCAAGACTGCTGGCGTACAGCAGGCGCACAAGCAGGACAGGATCAGCTTCACCTCGCTCACGCCTTGGCCGGGCGAACTGGTCTGTGCCGAAGGCCGCTACGCCGAGGGCGAGACTGAGAAACGCGCCGCCATCTTCATCGGCCCCGAATTCGGCACCGTGGCCCGGCCCGACCTGGTGGTCGCCGCGCGTGAGGCCGGTGACGCGGGCTTCGACGTACTGATCGCCTGCGCCTTCAACTACGACGCGCACTCCAGCGAGTTCGACAAGCTCGGCCGCATCCCGGTGCTCAAGGCCCGCATGAACGCCGACCTGCACATGGCCGACGACCTGAAGAACACCGGCAAGGGCAACCTGTTCGTGATCTTCGGTGAGCCGGACATCGACATCCTCGACGCCGGCCCTGATGGCGCCGAGGGTCAGATGCGCGTGAAGGTCAATGGCGTGGATGTGTTCCACCCCAACACCGGCGAGGTGCGCAGCGACGGTGCTGAAGGCATCGCCTGCTGGTTCATCGACACCGATTACAACGAAGAGAGCTTCTTCGTCCGCCACGCCTACTTCCTGGGCGCGAACGACCCTTACAAATCCCTCAAGACCACGCTCAAGGCGGAAGTTGACGCTGACGCCTGGGCGACGCTCAACAGCGATACCTCACGCCCCTTCGACAAGCCGAAGTCGGGGCGCATTGCCGTCAAGGTGATCAATCACTTGGGGGATGAGGTAATGAAGGTGTTCAAAATCTGAGATTGACTTGCGGAGCACTTGCATGATCACGAAACTGACTCTTCGCAACTTTAAAAGCGTGGGCGAGCAGGTTTACGAATTCACGGCCTTCGATCTGCTCGTCGGCCGCAACAACAGTGGCAAGAGTACGGTGTTGCAGGCCATGGCGATCTGGCAGTTCTGCGTGGATGAATTTCACCGTTCTCGCCGCACCGGAAATACAGGCATCCAGGTAGTTCTGCCAAACTTCACCGCGCTTCCAGTGCCAGAGTTCATTCTTTTGTGGAAGGATCGCACCGATCGCAACTACCCTGTGGATGAGGGCTCGGGCAAGCGGAAGCAGGAGTTCATCCTGATAGAAATCGTGCTGGAATGGCAGGATTCAGCAGGCAAGACAGAGCACTTCGGCGTGGAGTTGCGCTACCACTCCCCTCAGACCATGTATGCGATCCCTGCCGGAGGATGGGCCAGATTTCGAGAGTGTGAAAAGGCTGGCGCATTACCACGCATCGCCTACGTTCCGCCATTTTCCGGGCTGGAGCCCACAGAAAAACGACTCGATATTCCACCAATGCGGCAACAAGTGGGTAAGGGACAGCCTGGTAGCGTATTGCGTAATCTTCTGCTGCAGGTCAGTACCGCATCACCACCAAAATCCAAGAAACAAAAAGATCCAGTTGGGACGCTGTCGGAGTGGGAAGAACTCGCCGAGGTCGTGTACCGCTGGTTCAACGTCAAGATCAGCCAACCACGGTATGACTCGACCAAGGATGTATTTATTACAGTGGAGTATTCCCAAGATGGCAAGGACTACGACGTCATTTCTGGCGGCAGCGGCTTTCACCAGACATTGACGTTGCTGGCGTTTCTGTTTGGCTATCAACCGACAACCATCCTGCTGGATGAACCAGATGCGCATTTGCATGTCAACTTGCAGCGCGAAATCCTGGACTATTTCAAGAGAAAGTCTCAGGAGCGCGGCATCCAGTTTTTGATCGCAACGCATGCGGAGGAGTTTGCGCGGGGCGTGGACGCCAGCCAGATCATGTCGCTGCTCAATCGTGTACCCAAGCGGGTCGATTCAACACCAGCCGTGCTGCGTGCGATGGCCGATGTATCGAATGAAGAAATCACGCGGCTAACGGGATCGCCCTACATCTTGTACGTGGAAGGTGAAACCGACGAGCGAATTCTTCGCGCTTGGGCAGGTGCCTGTGGTGCACAGGATGCGATGGACAAGGTGTGCTTCAAGGCAATGGGCGGAGGCGGCAAAGCCAATATGAAAGAGCGTGCCGATCAGCATTTCTCTGCATTACAACAGATCATTCCAGCCGTTGCGCGATTGATGTTGTTCGATTTCGACGATGCCGATGATGCCTTTCATCCCAAGGCGAACAACCCCGTCCTGTTCGAGTGGAAGCGCAAGAACATAGAGAACTATCTGCTGGTTCCCGATGCGTGGAAGCGTGCGGCGCTTTTGAAGCTTCGGTTAGAAGAGAATGATCTCTTCGCACAATCGGCACTGAATACCATTGGCGCATTCTTCAGTGACGAGAACCTGACACTTCCACCTGGAAAGACATGGCGAGACGTGTCGGCCAATGTGTTCTCTGTCGTTGACGGCAAGCGATTGTTGTTTGAGAACGGCAACAGCTTGTTCCAGCAGCTCAAGCAGAATGATCCACCACTCCAACTCATCCGGGAGGAGATTGCGCTGGCAATGATGGCAGACGAAATTCATGAAGATGTGCATGCTTTCATCAGCAAGCTGAAATCAATGGCGGAGAGCGCCTGATGGACTTCCGCATCGCCGACACCTTCACCGATAGCCTCGCCCGCTTGACCGGAGAGGAACAGAAGCTGGTCAAGACCACTGCCTTCGACCTGCAGATGAACCCGGTAAATCCGGGGATGCAACTGCACCGCATCGAGCAGTCGAAAGACAAGCGCTTCTGGTCGGCGCGAGTGGGCCGTGATCTGCGATTGATCATTCATCGCACGGAAGCCAGTTTTCTGCTGTGCTACGTGGCACACCACGATCAGGCCTATCGTTGGGCCGAGCGCCGCAAACTGGAAGTGCATCCCACCACGGGTGCCGCTCAGTGGGTTGAAATACGGGAACGGGTCGAGGAAATCGTTGCTCCCTCACCGCCTGCGTCTGCTGGGGCGATGCCTTCACCCACGCGAGCTTTGTTTTCGGACCGGCCAGACAGTGAGTTGCTGGCGTATGGCGTTCCGGCCGACTGGCTGGCTGACGTGCGCTCAGTCACCGATGAGGATGAACTGCTGTCATTGGCGGATCATCTTCCAGCCGAAGCAGCAGAAGCGCTGCTTGAACTAGCGACAGGCGGGCGGCCTGCATTTGCAATGGCCGCCGTCACGGGCGCCAGTCCTTTCGATCACCCCGATGCGCAGCGCCGCTTCCGGGTGATGCACGATGTGGAGGAGTTGGAGCGAGCTCTCGACTTCCCCTGGGACAAATGGACGATCTTCCTGCATCCCGCCCAGCGCCAATGGGTCGAGCGCAGCTACAGCGGCCCTGCGCGCATCGCTGGCTCGGCCGGCACCGGAAAGACCATCGTGGCGCTGCATCGTGCAGTGTTCCTTGCGCGCAGCCAGCCAGACAACCGCGTGCTCTTGACCACCTTTTCTGACACGCTGGCGCATGCGCTGCATGACAAACTGCGCCGGCTGATCAGCAACCAGCCTCGATTGGCAGAACGCTTGGAGGTGTTGTCGCTGAGTGCGATTGGTCAGCGCCTTTACCAGGCTCAGGAGGGCCCGGTGCGCGTCGCCTCGGAAGATGTGTTGCGTGAACTCATGCAGTCGGCGTGGGGCGAGTGCGCAGCCAAGTTGAACGGCATGAAGTTCAGCCCCTCTTTCCTCTTCAGCGAATGGGAAGAGATGGTCGATGCCTGGCAGATCGACCGCTGGGAGTCTTATCGGGATATCAAACGTCTGGGACGCAAGACACGGCTGTCCGAGTCGCAGCGTGCAGCGCTGTGGCAGGTATTCGAGCATATGCAGCGCAAACTTGCGGACCGAGGATTGCAAACCTGGGCTGGCTTGTTCACGCTGCTCGCATCGGCACAGGCTCGGCGCGTGGCTGCAGGCCAGGCCCCTGCCTTCGATCACGTGGTGGTTGACGAAGCCCAGGATCTCAGCGTCGCACAACTTCGCTTCCTGTCGGCGCTAGCCGGTGGCGCCCCCAACGGACTGTTCTTCGCCGGCGATCTGGGACAACGCATCTTCCAGCAGCCGTTCTCCTGGAAATCGTTGGGCGTGGATGTCCGAGGGCGCTCGCGGACCTTGCACATCAACTACCGCACGTCGCACCAGATCCGCATCCAGGCAGATCGGCTACTGGGCCCGGAAGTCTCGGATATGGACGGTAACTCCGAAGAGCGCACGGGCACTGTCTCCGTATTCAACGGCCCCACCCCCATCATCAGCCTCTTCAAGAATGAAGATCAGGAAGTTCACGCAGTGGCGAACTGGCTGCGCACCCGCATCGCGGAAGGCTTGCCCGTGCGCGATATGGCGGTCTTTGTGCGCGCTGATGCACAGCTGGATCGCGCACGTGCCGCTGCCGAGCTTGCGGGCATTGCGTATACCGTGCTGGATGGCCGCCTGGCCGCGCTCACGGCAATGCCTGGAACGGCCCCGGACGCGCTGAACATCGCCACCATGCATTTGGCAAAGGGGCTGGAGTTCAGGGCCGTCGCAGTGATGGCCTGTGACGATGAAGTGTTGCCACTGCAACAACGCATCGAATCCGTCGCGGACAAGGCGGATCTTGAGGAGGTCTACAACACGGAGCGACACCTGCTCTATGTGGCATGCACACGTGCCCGCGATTGGCTGTTGGTCACCAGCGTCGAACCAGGATCAGAGTTTCTTCAAGATCTGCAGGACATCAATTCGGCAACATGATGTTCTTTGCCCCGCCCCGCGAGCACTTTTTCCGCCCCCTCACGCATGACAACCGAGAGTTGTGCGCCGCTGTACTGCGCGCATTGCACGAGCGGGTGCACGGAGCCAACGCCGACTACGCCGAGGTGCTGACCCGCGAACTGGTGCTGGAGGTGATCCAGCATGCGCTGGCTGACCCCGCGCTGCGGGGTCTGGCCTTTGAGGCCGGGCAGACTGTGCGCGCCGAGGAAGAGCGTACCTACGCCAGCGACCTGCTGCGCAAGCTCAAGGAGCATGGCTGGCTGGAGGACTACCGCGACCCCATTGACCTGCGGCCCACCCTCAAGCTCAGTCGCGCAGGCAAGGCCTTCAGCGAAACCTTCGCCAACCTCGACGACTCGCGCGCCAAGACCCGCCAGCGCAATATGCGCTCGGCCCGCAAGGCCCTGGCGGCCTTCATCGCCACCCGAGATGCCGACGAACTGCTGGACGCCTACGAGTTCGCCAGCCGCGTGGTGCAGGATCTGCAGGACGACATCGAATACTTCCGCCAGTTGATCCAGAGCCTGACGCGCGAGGCGCTGGCGCAGAAGGTGGCGTGGAACGAGTTCAATGATTTCATTGAGAAGCGCTTCGCGCGCGAGTACGCCGTGCGCCTGGTGGCGGACTCGGCTGAACGCCATCGCGGCCAGATCAACGAAGCATTGGAAGATGTGCGTGCACTCGACAGCGAGCAACGCGCCGGCGTAAATGCCCACCTGCTGCAGCGCGCCCCCTGGCTGGAACAGACGGGGCAGGGCCGCAGCCCCATGCTATGGCTCGCTGACCGCATCGAGAGCATGGTCGATGCTGCCTGCAGCCTGAAGCTGCCGATGCTGCGCTCCGAGATGAACAACTACGTGCGGCGATTCACCAGCCTGCTGCGGCAGGCGCTGTCCCTGGACTATGGTGCCGAGTCTCCGCTGGGCCGCACCATGGCCTGGCTGAAGGAGCAGCCAGAGCACACCCGTCAAGGACTGCTCGACGCTTTGGCCCGGCGCCTGGCCACCGCCGAGATCCGCCTGCCCGGTGGCGTGCTGCGTTGGACAGTGCGCGATCGCGAATCAGAGGCCGTGGCGCAGGCACCGCTGGTCGTGGACGAAACCAGCCGCCTGAATGCCCTGCTGCGTCGAGCTGAGGCCGAGGCTTTCGCCTTCAGCGATCAGCAGGTGCTGCAAGGCCTCTTGCCCCATCTACAGGATGGCCCCATCACGCTGGCGGCATTGCCGGTGGACACCGCCGAGGACGCAGTGCGCGTGCTGCATGCCGTGGGCGCGGCGCGTTCCGCCGAAGGGCGTCGCCTGATACAGGCTCGCAAGATGGCAGGACAGGTGATCACGACCTACTTCCAAGCCGACGACTACGAGTTGCGCGTCGAACCGATGGATGGAGCGGAAGCGACATTCAGCAGGAGGCACTGAACACACGATGCTGCAATCCCTGGCTCAGTACATCGAACAGCGGCTGGCCACCGAAGGCGCCGCCAACGTCAAGCCCGCACGCTTCGCCGAATTGGCCGGGCGGCTGCTGGCCAGCGGTGTGGTGTGGCGCGAGCATTCCCGCCCTGAGGCCTCACTGTACGACGACGCCATCCAATGCGAGCAGTTGCTGCGCGAATGGTTTGCCTGCATCGGCTTCGTGCTGGTGCATGACAGCGATGCCCGCTTGTTGCGGCTGTACCCGCCTGGCGAAGGCGGTGGTGACGACGAAGAAGATGGTGTACGTCGCCTGCGCGCCCGCCTGTCGCGTGACTTCGTGGCCGCCGTGATTGCCCTGCGTTTTCTCTACACAGAGGCGCTCACCGGACGCCGCTCACTGGTGGACGAACGCCTGGCGATCAGCCTGGAAGAACTCTCACAAGCGGTGGTGTCGCTGTTGGCGCACAAGCTGCCCAATGCGGCCAGCGAGCGCATGGTCTTGTTGCGCGAACTGCGCAAACACCGTGTGCTGCATTTCGTCGAGAGCGACGACGCCGGCGACATGCAGATGGGCTTGGCTGTATTGCGGCCGGTGATGAGCTTCGTCAGCGACGAGGCCCTGGAAGAGGCTTTGCGGATGGTGGGCCGCGAGACTTCCCCTGCGCCCGCCATCAAATCAGCGACCGAGGACAGCGCATGAAGATCGCCAAGCTGCTGACCTGGCATTGGGGCTCGCTGGAAGACCGTGAATGGCCCTTCGCCGACGCCGTGTTGCTGACGGGGGAGTCGGGTTCGGGCAAGTCTACGCTGCTCGACGCCATACAGACCGTGCTGACGGCCGCGCACCAGCATGTGGTGCAGTTCAACATTGGCCAGGACGAATCCACGCAGAGTCGGCGTGGCGGCAAGGAGCCGCGCACCTTGGCCGCCTACGCCCTCGGACAGCAGGCCGACGGTGTGTTCCTGCGCACTCGTTCGACCAGCTACGCGGGCATCGTGTTCGAAGCTTCCGAACAGGCCGGCGAGCAGGCCGAGCCTTTCACGGCATTGGTGGGCGTGGAGGCTTTCGAGGACGGCTGGCGCGCCGTCCTCCAGGGCACACCACAGTTCTTCATCGTGCGCCGGGCGCTGTCGCTGAACCATCTGGCACGCCGGGCAGGCGAGGTGCTCACCGCCTCGCCGCTGCCGTTGAAGGAACTGTATGTGCAACTTCAGCACCGCCTGCAGGCCCATGCCGACAAAGCTGCCGCGGTGGTACAGCGCTTTCCCGACAAAGGTGGCTACCTGCAGCATCTCTATGGCGCGTTGATGGGCAAGACGGCGGTTGGCGAACACGATTCCACGCGCGCGGCCAAGTCGCTCGTCAAGGCCATGGCCTACAAGGAGCTGGGCAACGTCAACGACCTGGTGCGCGATGAGATCCTGGAAACGCACGATTTCAGCAAAGACCTCGACAAGATGCGTGAGCTGATGCGCTCCATCGCCAGCCTCAAGCTGGAGGCTGAGCGCCTGGCGTTGAATCTGGAGAGGCTCGACACCGCGCAGGCCAGTGCGGACCAGGTCATTGATGAGGCACGGCGATTCGTCATCACCACCATCGCCCATGCTCTGCGCACGCGCAGCGAGTCGCAGGATGAACTGACCTCGGTGCAGCGCCAGATCGCTACGCAGGACAAGAAGCAGGCACAGTTGCAAGAGAAGCTGGCCTCACTCGAAGCGCAGGAAACCCAGTTGCGCGAACAATTGCGCGGGGTGGACAAGCGCCTGGACGACAGCGACGTGGCACGCGAAAAGCAGGCGCTGGAAAACCAGATCCGGCTGCAGGCCGACCAGTTCCGTCTGCACTGGGGCCGCGTGCAGGAGGCGGCGTGCGGCATCGGCGGCATGGCCGCGCAGCTCGAACAACTGCTGGCGCTGGACCTGTCGGCCGTCCCGGAACTGGCTGCTGCGGTACAAGCCTTACGCCCCGCCGCGCAGCAAGTGCTCAAACCCTGGCCCGCCATGGCCCGGGCCTATGCACGCGATGCGATGTTGGACGTGATGCTGCCCGCCTTCGAACTGGAAGCCTTTGACACGCAACTGGCCAGCCTGCGCCAGGGCCTCCACGACGGCGAGGCCTCGGTGCAAGGCGCGGTGCTGCAGGCCTTGACCGACGTGGGGGTGCAGCTGAACCAGTTGAAGGATGACACCGAACAGCGCGATGCCGAACTGCGCCGCTTGCAGTCTGGCCGAGCCCAAGGCCCGAAGGATGCACATGATGCGGTGGCACTGATCGAGCGTGAGCTTCCTTCAGCCCGCCCCCACCTGCTCGCGCAACTGGTGGAGCCGCGCCCTGGCACCCGCTGGCAAAACGCCATCGAAGGCTACATGGGCGGCGACCGCTTCGCCATCATCGTTGAGGCGGGCATGGAGGCGCGTTGCGCACGGCTGGTCAAACAGCACTACCGCGTGCGTTCGCCCAAGGTCGTGCAGGGCCGCAAGGCGATGGAGGACACCGAAGGCCGCCAGTTGGAGGCCCGGGCCGTGCTGCACGAACTGATCTGCCAGCACCCTGTGGGTCATGCCTTCCTGATGGCGCAGTACGGCCGGGTGCGCAAGGTGGACACCGAAGAAGAGTTGGCGCGCACCCCGCAGGGACTGATGGAGGAAGGTCTGGGCAGCCGGGGCTACGGCATGTTCGCCTGCCGCGCACCCGATGGCGAACTGGCTTTCGGCGAAGCCGCGCGCCAGAAACGTCGACAGTGGTGCGAGGATGAACTCCTGCGCCTGGCAAAGGAGAGGAAGGCATTACTGGCGCTGCGCCAGTCGCTGCTCGCGATCACCCGCATGTTCAACGGTCCCGTGTTCACGCCGCTGACGCCGTTGCTGCTCGCCGTGCTGGAAAGCCAATCCCAGCATGCTCACGCCGAACAAGCTTTCAAGGCGCTGGACCTGTCTGCCATCGACGAGTTGCTGGCCGAGCAGACAGGTCTGAAGACTCGCATCAGCAGCGTCACAGGGCGGCGCGACGAAGAGCTGAAGCAGGTCGGCGCCACAGACAAGGAATTGGTGGAACTGCGCCGCCGCGAGAAAAACCTGGCGGAACGCCTACCGGATCTCGACATCGCCTGCACCAACGCCACGGTCTGGGCGTCGCGCTTCGCGGGTGCCGTACCCACCCTGGCTACCGAGCCTCAATTGCTGGACGAAGCCCAGACACTGGCGGCCGAGCCAGAAACCAGTCTGGACGCGCTGCGCCACCGCGTACAGAGCCTGCGCGAAGGCCTGCCCCGCACACTGCGCGAACTGGCCCAGGCCGTGGGTACCTACTTGTCCGGCGCGCGCGACGACAGCGAGCGCTTCGCCTGGATCGACCCGCCCCGCAATGTCGATCGTCTCGAAGAACTGCTTCCTCTCGTCGAATGCACCCGCACCGCCATTGCTGAGCAGGCCAAGCGCCAGCGCGCCATCGGCCTGGCAGACAACGCGCGCGCACTGCGCGAGGCCGAGGGTCAGTTCAACCATGTCTTCACCAGCAGTTTCTGCTTCAAGGTGCGCGACGATGTCAAGCAGGGTGCGCTGACACTACAGCGGCTCAACCGCCACCTGCAAGACATCCGCTTCGGCAGCGACACCTTCAGGCTGGAATGGGACTGGGTGCCGCGCATGCAGAAAGTGCAGGATTTCTTCGAGGCGGTGGAAAGCGCGGTCGAAGGGCTGGAGCATGACCGCGGCTCCATCTTCACATCGCCTCGGCTCACCGACGAGCAGCGCGCCACTGCGGAAGAGATTCGTCGCTTGCTGCTGGCGAATGACCAGGGTGCCAGCGAACGCGCGCTGCGCGAACTGGCCGACTACCGTAACTACCGGCGCTACGACATCCTGCGCACCAGCCCGGTGGGCACCACACGGCTGTCCACCTGGGGCACGGGTTCGGGCGGCGAACTGGAAACACCCTTTTACGTGGTGCGCTCGGCCGTGCTGGCCCATGCGCTCGGGCATTTCGGCCGCGATCGCCGCGAGGCACCCGCCCTGCGGCTGATGCTCAGCGACGAGGCGTTCTCCAAGATGGACGAAACGCGCTCGCGCAACGTGCTGCAGTTCCTGTCGCAGACGTTGGGACTGCAACTCGTCGTGGCCATGCCCACGTCCAAGTCGGGCGCGGTCAAACCCGAGTTCGACAAGGAGTTCACTTTCTCCAAGGTGATGGCTCGGCGCGATGGACAGGAACTGTTCATCAGCGAAGCGCAGGAGAAAACGCTCAACCGCCCGGCCCTGGCCCGGCTGTGGGGCGCGCATGCCGAGCAGGCCCGCGAGGCCGCACGCGCCCAGTGGATCGCGCAACAGGCCCAAGAGCAGACCCCAGCTCCGACAGCTGAAGATGCCCGCGCAAGCCTGGATGAACGCAGGCCCTCGCCTTGATCATGGACACGCCCGAATCGTCCTCGCTGCCCGATCCGCCTTCGCCGCATCCCTTCCTGCTGCGCCTGGCCCGATTGCTGCTCGCTAAGGCTGAGCGCAGCACGGTCCAGGGGGCAGTGCGCCTGCCGCTGGATCGCAAGGCTGCGCCAGAGTTGCACGATGCCGTGGATGCCGACCAGATCCAGTTGCTGCGCATGCAACTCGATGACCTGTGTGCCACGGGCTGGGTCGCCTTGCTGCTGGAAGCGCCTCGCGCATTCGCCAGCTTCAGCGACCGCAAACCCCGGCTGGAACTGTGCGATTTCGACGCTCTAGCTGCGTGGGCCGGGTACACCCCACAGGCCCAACGCTGGCGGCAACAATGGCGCGCGCACTTGGCCGCACACTGGGCGGCGAATCCGCTGGAGGCACCTGCCGATCCGGCCGCCGTGCTGGACCACTTGGCCCGCAGCCCATTGGTCCCTGTGGAAGGACTGCCTGTGGAAGATGCCACCCGCAGCCTCGCCACCTTGACCAACTTGTGCCGGTCAGGCCAAGCGATGGCCCTGCGCGAAGCCTCTGCACGCGCCTTCCAGGGCCGCTCCAAAGTGCTGGACCACCGCGAGGAGCTGCTGAAGCTGCTGGGCGCGACTTCGGGCCAGTTCGCCGAGGCACCGATCCAGTTGTTGCTGGCGCCACCGCCTGGGAGCCCAACTGGCAGCAACGATGGCAGTGGTAGTGCATTCAAGGATGTGCTGTTCATCGAGAACCTAGTCACCTTCGAGCACATGGCCGACACACGTGCCGCCGCTTGGTCGGGCAGCCTATTGGTATACGCGGCTGGCTTCCGGGGCAGCGCTCGCAGGTTGCGTTCCCGCGCCGGACGCCGCCTTTATTTGCGTGCATCGGGAGCCAATATCTCATTGCCGGATATCGAGAGCTGGTTGTTTCGATCGCTGGAGGATGAGCGAGATGGCTTGCCGGTAGTGCCGGTGTTCTTCTTTGGTGACCTTGATCATGCCGGTATGCAGATCCTTGCGAGCCTACGGGAGGTGTTTCCCCAAGCTTGCGCTTGGAGTCCTGGATACGGGCAGTTGGTGAAACTACTGGCAGCCGGTGCTGGCCACCCGCCGGAATGGGCCACCAAAACTCAGCAAACTGACCCTGGCCGCACCGGCTGTTCTTATGCAGACTCTGAGTTGCTGCCACTGATGCGCAGACAAGGGCGTTTCGTAGACCAGGAAGCTTTCGATCTCAGTATGTGTATGAGTTTGGGCGATGTTCTCCGACATTTCTGAACGGGGCCTGCTGCGGCCTTACTTTCGCCCATATCGCGTTCAGCAGTGGGCTGCGAACCCCGGAGTCTCACTGGGCTGAGCCCGAGCTCCCGGGCCCAGCGCTCATTTCTGATACTGCAAGTTATCAGAAGCGAGTCATCCGCCCCGATCCTCACTGGGCTGAGCCCAAGCTCCCCGACAGCAATTCCATCTCTACCCACACCACCTCAGTCCAATCAATCATCGGCCCGCGCAGCCCCCGGGCCAGCACAATCCCCGCAAGCCGCTCCGGCGTCAGAAACTCCCCCGGCGGTAACACCGTCCGGTAGACCCGCCCCGACTGCGTCGTCCACGTCCGCTGCCCGTAATCCCACGACACCACCGGCGTCGAGATCCTGAGCTGGTCGGAATCGATATGCAGCCCGATCAACAGCAGTTCGGCATCTCTGTCCTACAGCACCCGCCACTCCCTGAGCCCCATGACAGGTTGCTCGTCGGTGGACGGGGCTGGAGTCACAAGCACTGGGGTCGTCATGCCATCGCCTCCGGCATGCGTTGATGTTCTTCAGCCACCGCACCGGCAGCCCGAAAGCGATGCTCCTCGACCGACATCCCACTCTGTTTATTGCTGCAGGGCCTGAATGTCCTGGTGCAGTTGCCACTCGGCAAAACCGATGTAGCCCAGCGTTAGCAGGAAAGCCACGATGCAGACCGCCACCATCCGGGCGCGGAACCAGGCCTCATCCCGGGCCACCTCCGCCTGTAACTCCCGCAGGCGATCCTCCCTGGCATTTGCTTCCCGCTCGATCACCCTCCGGCCATAGTCCACAAGGTCCGCACTGTTGACGCAATAACTGTCACCCACCCGATAGACCACGCTGGTGTCGATGTCTGTCCTCATGCCAATCCTCCCTGTTGGCGTCCTTCGCCAAGCTTGTCGGCCGCTCTGGACAGATCCATCTCGTCCACCGCTGCGTGGGCAGCGTCCCGCGCCAGCAGCACCTCGCACTTCGCGTGCGCCCACTCCATCAATTCCGGATCAAAGTGATGCGGCCGCAGGTTCATCACATAGGTCCGGGCCAGCGCACTGCGCTCCAGCACCGAGAGCAGCCCCTCCCGGTCTGTTAGATAGAGATGAGCATCGGCCCGGGCTCCTGGATGGAGGTCGTCCCAGTCGAGATGGGGATGCACAAGCAAATTGGCGATCCGGGCCCTGTGCCCGTAGTTCGCACACAGGCACAGGCTCATCTCCACGCTGGAGTGCTGGCAGATTACCGGCTGATGCGTTGGAGAGACACACCAGGCCGCATCGCGCGGGTAGGGCACGATCCGGCCCGAGCAATACCGGTCCCAATCACGCGACGGGATCGGCGCCCACACCGTCCCCCCGCAATGCTGAGCGGACGGCCACGTGTAGCCTGTCGAGGGAAAGTGCTCCCACTCGTATCTACAGCTTGGCATCGCTAGTGCGGGGCTTGTCGCCAGGCAGGTTCCCCGATGCGGAGGCCAGAGAGCGCATGAACGCGCGGCCCTGTTCCAGATCGACCAATTGCACGTGGCCCGATGCCAGCACCTTTACGCCGCCTTCGATGCGCGGCTGATAGCTCCAATGGAAAGCCTTGTTGCAGGCGGGATCGAGTGCAATCTTGTCGCCGGACGATGAGCCGGCCAGAGGCGGTGCCATGCACCGGCCTGCGTAGAGCTGCAGCCCATCGATCGCTGGCGGCCCCGGCTCCCGACTGATCGAACCGTTGTTGACCAGCATGAAGGCGCTGGGCATGGGCACCGCGCCGCGGTACTTGGCCTGCACCTCGGCCACGGTCTGCTCGTAAGGGTAGCGCGCACCCTGGTCATCCCGCCAGATGGCCCACACCCGACCCTCATGGATCAGCAGTTTGATGAAGTTGAAATTGCTCGAGCCTGAAGACCGACCGGGCGGAAGTTCCGGGCCCAGGTCGAAACGAATGCCGGCGCGTACCCGCGCGTTGTTGCGGGGGCTTGTGAGCTGGTAGTCCGAGACGCGCAGGTTGATCACCCGCCCATTCGCATCATTGGTGCCTGCGGGAAAGCGATGGCGGATGGCGGCCACGGCATCGGCTTCGCTCATGCCCAGGCGCACGCCGAGCACATCGAAGGAAGCCAGGGCGCCGGTGGTGTCCTGGGGCCGGTAGATGTTCTGAGCGAAGGAGGGCGCCCAGGGCAGCAGCAGGGCCATGGCGGTGATTGCGAGGGCAAGCCGCCTCAGAGAAGTAAGCATGGTGGTTGATCGAGTGAGAAGGAATACATGGGAGACTGAGCCGGGCGCGCGAACGGCATGGGCTATTTTTGAGGGGCACCGCTTGGGATCGCATCCTTGATGGAGCCGTTGATCTGAGGATCGGTGTCCCGTTTGGCGGCATCCGCAGCCAGCGCGGAAGCATCCGCGTTTTGCTTCTCTGAAGGCAGAGGCATGCCTTGAGCGATCTGATTGGTCGCTTGATCTTGTCGATCTGGAGCTGCCGGCTGTGCGTGCGCGTTCACTGCGCATAGACAAAGGGACGTTGCCAGCAAAGATGCAACTCGACAAAAAACAAATGCCATGGCTCCACCTTCCAAAGGTCGCGGATAAAAGATGTTTTTACATCACATATGTGAGTATAGCGTTGTGTGACGCAAAAGCCGTAGATGCATCTGCATCAAATCGGAAGCATCGTCGGGGTGGCTGCTCCTCTAAAAACTCCTGACCCTCAAGCTCCGTGTGGAACGCTGCGAGAAGTTCTGGCGTTCAACGTCCGTATGTACCGCGTGAACAAGCCAATGTCGCAAGAGCAGCTGGGTTTGGCGGCTGAGCTTGATCGAACGTTCATCAGTCAAGTCGAACGCGCTCGAATCAACGTGTCCGTAGACAACATTGAGAAATTAGCGATCACGCTTGGCATCGACGCGTCGCTACTGTTTGTGCGTCCGAAATAGCAGCAGGCAGTTCAGTGGCGGCGTTCATGCCCCAAACAGCCCTGAGGACTGACTGCACACTGCTTACCCCGGGTGGAACATCCTCCTCATGTGCTCTGTAGCCATTCCGCCGACAATGCGCCGACGCAACAAGAGAGGTTAGCCATGACCTACGGTTCGACGGTGGACATTCCGGCAGCTGAGGGCCAGTCTCCACCTGCTCCAGCGATGAATGCACAAAGTGGGTCGGAACAGGCGCGCGTACAAGCCCTCACGGCCGAGCCCGTCGTGCAGCTAAATGTCGAATTGCACCGACGGCTGTCCAGCTCGGGTAACGCGAAGGCGTCCACCTTGCAGTCGGCCATGGCTTCTTTGGAGCGGGTGCGGAAGGCTCGCGCTGCTCCATGACGGCAGGTATGCCGCAGGGGAATATATCGATCGGAGTGGAGTCCCGCGCAGGCCGTAGAACCCTTCGGCACTTGACGATAGACAGCTCGCTAACGTAGCAAGGTCGTCGAATTTCGTTGCGCTTTCGGCAACCTCTTCT
Source organism: Xylophilus ampelinus (assembly GCA_036946225.1). Lineage (GTDB taxonomy): Bacteria > Pseudomonadota > Gammaproteobacteria > Burkholderiales > Burkholderiaceae_C > JAKOND01. The sequence goes on along the minus strand of JAQIJO010000001.1, from coordinate 34,971 downwards.
TGGCAAGGCCATGCGGAACTCACGGCCATGAGCCCACCAGTGATCTGCCAACCCACACCATGACCATCTTCCACGCGGGTGACAAAAGCAAAGCCTTTTGCATTGACTGCGCCGACGTCGTGGGCATCACCTTTAGTCATCGAGATGTGCCCTTCAGCGAGGGGCATGGTATTGCCACAGCCATCCTGGTAGGCGTGCGTGATCGTTGCCGGAGAACGGTCTCCATCCCTGCGCAATCGACGCCGTCCATCGCCAGCACCGAGAAGGCGTGGGCTTGTTGGACGGAGCGCAGCACTGGACAGGGTGCTGGCCCGCTATGCCGCTCGACACACGGACCTGTCGGCATGTCGGACCAGAAAGTGGGCCGATCGTCCCAAAATCTGGGCCGCTCTCTATGCCCCCAGGGTCAGTTGTCCTCATAGACCGGGCTATCGTCGGATTACTTGCTGCTTAAATTTTAAGCAAACTTTGCGCCCCTTTAAGACGCCCTTCGGCCCTCAAACTGCTTTCGGTTCGATAGGATTCCTGCATGTGTTGACCCCAGCGTCGATGCGGCTGCGAACAGTCCGCGCCGGTGCCTGGGGTGTCAGTCAGCACTGTTTCCCGCCGCAGCACTGACAGCTGCGGCTCCCGGTCTATCCGGGGGCCGCTGCATGGTTTCGAGGCCCCCTTGACCGTTCTCTCAACGCTTCAAGGAGTGGCCCATGGCCTCATCACTGCATCCCGGCACCACCTTCGTGCCTTCGTTCGTTGTCACCGCAATGCCGCCCATCCCCGACGTCCCTGCGGATGTCTTGCCTGTTTCAGCGCTGCCGCTGGATCGGGGTGTCGACATCGATATTGATCTGGACCTTTTGGAGGGCGCTGCGTCGGCAGCAGTCGCTGCACCAGTGACCCCTGTGCTGCCCGCACTTGCCTCACCTCCACCTTCCGCACCGCCGGCCCTGGAGCTCGCCAACCCGTCCGTCGTCCTCCTTGATCCGCACCTGCTGCGGTTCAGCAGCGACTACAACCGCGACGAGGCCAGCTTCGAAACCGCCAGCTTCAAAGAGCTGTGCCGCAGCATCGCCGCGCATGGCGGCAATCTCCAGCCCATTGGTGTCATCGAACGTGTCGATGACAAGGGACAGAGCTACCACCAGGTCGTCTTCGGCGAACTCCGTGTGCGCGCCTGCCGCCACACCCAGGTGCAAGTCCGGGCCATGGTTCTGCATTCCCGCTGCGGCCTCGACAGCGCCTTGCTGCGCCTGGGCGAGAACCGGGGTCGCCAGGACTTGGCCCCGCTGGAGTTCGGCCGCCAAGTCAAACGTGTACTGGACGATCCAGGCAGTGGCTTGAATCGGACCCAACTCGCAAAGATCCTCGGCTGTCATCCCGGCCATGTGGGTCGTGGCTACGAACTGGCGAGCCTTCCGGAGTCCATCCTAGACGCCTTCGATTCACCCCTCGAACTGCAGTTCGCCCACATGCTGCCGCTCAAGAACGGCTATGCCGCGCAGCCTGCGGCCATGCTGCAGGAGGCGGCGCTGATCCGGGACGCACTCGAGCCGCTGTCGACGAAAGACGTGATGGAGCGCCTGCTGCAGGCGGTGCAGCAGGCCGAGGCGAAAGCGAAGGCGAGTGCTCTTGCTTCAGGCGAGGAGGGGGGATCAGTGCAGGAGGGGCTTGCACCATGCAAGTCCGCCGAGCCACTCCCAACGCCCCGACCGATCCGCACCCAGGGCCGGGAGATCGGACGCTGGGAGGTGCTGCCCACTGGGGCCATCGCGCTGGTGATCGAGGCATCGATGTCGGACCATCAGCGCGAGGAACTGGTCGACGCGCTGGTGCGGCAACTCGAACATAAGGTATTCAGGACGGCGGCGCCGAAGAAGACAGCCGGCAAGGCAAAGGCCGCAGAAGACCAAAGCGGTGCCGCTGCAGAGGAGCTGTCATGAGCTCCGAAGGCGCGACACCGCAGCAGGGTAGCAACAGCGACATCCAGAGCATTGACGGACTTGCACCATGCAAGTCCGTGGGCGATGCAGGCGCCCTGAGGGTGCCCCACAACGCAGGTGAAGCGGATGTTCCGCCTGCGGAGCACAACGGTCACGAGGACAACATCGCGGCTGACTCCACATTACCGGTCGGCTCTCGGATACACGCAGTGATTCGAGAGAACCTCACAGTAACTCGACCGGTAATGTGGGCGGGCCCCGGGTCACCGGGGTCGCGTAGCGAACGCCCCCCAGCGCAGGCGGGGACGGCAAGCGGCGTGCCATGGGAGGCCCCTGCAGAGCAGGGGGCCGAGCGTGGCGCGACGGTTGCCGGGCCCGACCAGGCAAAGCAGGCGCAGCCTGCGTGGGGCAACGGCACCGAAGCCTGCGCAGCCGATGACATCGGGCGCGAAGGGTTCGCCCACGAAAGGTTCGCCCACGAAAGGTTCGTCAACGATGGCTTCGATGCCGAGGAAGATGCGCAGGCGGCTTCGGCATCGGAGGGGAGCGTGTCCGATGCCGCCAAAGCCGCGTGCTTCGACACGATTCGGGCGGTACGCCAGCAGATGAAGGAGCGGACGGCACGGCGCAAGGAGCGCAAGGACACGGATCCCGGAGAGTCCTCGCGCACGAAGTACACCCGGCAGGCCAAGCTGTTGCTGCGGCGCACGGCGGAGGCACCGCTGGTGCCTGGGCTGTCATCGCTGTGCGTGGCGATCGCGGAATACGCAGGAAGTGCGAGCAGCTTCAACACCATGCGCAGTGCCGCCAAGTGGTGGATGCATGGCAAGGTAGAAGAACTGCTGAGCCAGCAGGACCGGCTGCAGCGTCAGGGCGGCGCTACCGAGGCGTGGGTGCAGTGCGTGGATCGCCTGGGCACCGCAGCCCAGATCCTGCGGAGTCTCAACGACCTGGATCTGGACACTGCGCGCACATTGCTGGCCCTCGAGGTGGTCGATCCTCAGTCGAAGAGCGATGTCGTCCGGAAGGCTCAGGAGGGATGGCGGGAGGCGGTCCTGCAGATCACCGCTTCTTCGGAGAAGTACCGTCATGCGGTGGTTTTGCAGAGTCTGTGCGGAATGCGTCCCGCAGAGCTGGAAATGGGCGTGCGGGTGTGGCGGCGCGGACCTGTCGTCGGGGTCGAGATCGAGGGGGCCAAGCAACGGGAGATGGCGGGGCAGCCGTGGAGAAAGCTGTTCGTGCAGGCCGATCGCTTCCCGGACTGGTTCCTGCAGGAGTTGGGCCGCCAGCCGAAAACCTACTCGGCTCCAGCGGATGCGATGCGCTCATACCTGAAACGGCAGTCACGCAAGGTCTTCCCCAGCGCGGCGGGAGAGCCGCAGCTGATTCTTTCGAGCTACGTTCTGCGCCACGCCGTTGCCACTGATCTGCGCCAAGCCGGGTGGGGGAGGGTGGAGATTGCGGAAGTGCTGGGAGAGAGGCGAGCCGAGACGACGCGCTGGTATGGGCTTCGGTGGCGCGGGTCGAGGTTCAAGCGGGAGCCGGATGTGGCGATCGAGCGGGGGATGGCTGAGGTGGCGTTGCCGGTGGTGGAGAAAGAGACGGACTTCTGGCTGGAGAAGAAGACTGCCACGAGGAAGCCGAAGGATCGACCGGGGCGTTGATTCAAGGAGGGGGCGGCGAGGGGGCACGAAGCAGAGTTGGAGGGGACGCGGTTCGCGCTGCAGGCTCTTCGGTCAGTTCCACGTTGGATCGAAGCCAACTGGTGGCCTGGGATATCGTCTGTTGCGTCGATGTGCGCAAACGACCGCTTCAGGCTGATCTGAGTCGTTCGCGGCCCAGGCCCTGAACGGCCGCTGTTGCCGATACCCGACTTTGGCAATGGCCGCGACGCCATCGCGGTCAGCCTGGAGCGGCTATAGATCGATGCGCCGACCTACAGGCTGAACTCGGATCGCACGTCGGCTTCAAACTTCTTCGCGCTGCTGGCGCCTATGATTGTCTTGTTTGCGCCATCTCTCTTGGAAAAAAACGCCGCCCGGATGGCCCGCAGCAACTTCGCTTCGTCGGCGGGCGTCCAAGACGGGAGTTTGCGCCAGGTAGTAGCCCACCGGACAGTGAGTGCCTCGAACAGTTCAGCATTCGCAGCCTGCACCAGCGCCGTACAAACACTGCCCGCCGCTTGCAGTTCCGCATACCCAAGCTTTACCTTTAGCGGAATCCCACTTCTCTTCAAGCCTAGTTTGATCGCATTCTTTCCGGCGACGATATGTCCAGAATGGACGACGGCGTGTCGCAACTCGCATAGCTTGTCGTATTCATTGAGCATTAGGGCGAACGTGCCATTAGTACGAACTTGGTAGCAGGTGAAATTCTGTATTGCCTTGCGGATGCTTTCAGCACTCGAGAACGCATGAAACTCGAACGCAGACCGATTCTGCAGCGGACCCTCCGCCCATAGAAGAGAGCCCAACTGGACTTTCTCGTCAGAGGAATGTGCCTGGGCCACTGGGCAGATCGTGAGAATAAATCCTAGAACGTCTCTGAAGTAGTTCTCGGTCGAAGAGATTAGACCAACAAAGATCAGGCCAACCACATCGTCGCCATAGTTGGCTATGAAGTTCGGATCAACTTTTGTAAGCGCGGTATTTGTAGCGGCGTAGAACTCGTCGATAGCGGATGGCCGCTTCCGACCAATAGGACTCACAAGAGTGTTCACGTCAGGGCACGTCACTCTACCAATTGACATGCACGCGGTGTTCCTCCAAGTCATTCGACGAACTCCTCCGCCAACCCCACAATCCTTGCTGCCCAATAGCGGCCGATTCGATCCACGCCGAGTAACGCTCTGTGCTCTTGGTCGTACAGGATGTCCTTAATCTTCCGAATTGAGGACTGCTCTTTGATCTTCTCAATTCTCGTTTTCGTCAGCGGCAACTTATCGATGTCCGCGTTCATGAGCGCCAAGTACGTCGATGGGGCTGTAAGTGGACTGCCGCATCGAGCGCAAAATTTAGCGTCTTCAAAAAGCCGTGGCGTCTGACATACGCTGCACGGTGGGAGAGAGAGAGCAAACGGATCTGTCGCGCCGCCAGTAAGATTTGCCGCCTTCGTGCGAGTAAATTCGTGCGCGTTGCGCTTTGAGAATGCGGTGACATATTCAGCGACACTAACCGCCTTCGAGCCGATTAGTGCGTTGGCATCTATTAGCGACGCATAGTGAAGAGAAAAGATTTGAAACCTTCCCTTTTCCCCTCGGCTGACGAGCTCGTCCTTAGGAATGCACAGGCCTGCATACTGGAAAAGTGAATAAACCTTCGACAACTCGTGCGTGAGCTCTTCTGTCGCTAGTGCGATTGAAACACTTTGCCGGTCCGTGGGCTTCGCTTTGTTATATGCCTTCACCAGTGCTACAGAGTTCGCGAGGATCGATTCGCCAGTCTCTATGAAGCTTCGATAAACAGGAAGCTTCGTCGACAGAGAGGTGAATAGTTTCTTCGTATTCGAGAAAGACTGTTTGATTGCTTTGAGCACCTCGGCTCGGTTTAGATTAATTCCCACGAGTTGGCCATTCTCCTCGATGGCCAACTCGTGAAGCATGTTCAGTAAAGTGCGGGGCACCCCGAAAGAGGCGTAACTGAGAAGGTCCAGCGACTCCGAGCTAGACATGGCCACGGTAAGCTCAGGCGGAAATCGCGTCTCGACGAACGAGCGCATAAACCCAAGATATTCATCCCTGTCTGGCTTAATCCAAACGTCGATCTGTTCCGCATCGTGACCGACGTGAAATGATGACGAGTAATTCGTGACGCCGGGGTAGACTGCCGCCTTCGGGGAGATGTGCTGGGATTTGATCTGCCTAAAAAAGTCGAAGAAATCTCGCTGCTGATCGACTGAGAACGCGTGTGCAGCGTCATCCAGGAGGAGCACACACCGAGAACGGTTCAGCTTCTCCGTAGCCCTGAGAAGATCGTCTTCAAGGGAAGGGACTGACAGGGGTCGGAGATTCACCTGCGAAGCGTTCGACATCTCCAGTAATGAGGCTGCTTTGCGAGCTTCCGCTTGGGTCACAGACAATTCAAGAGCACTACCCAAGCGCTTCAAGGTGTCGTATATGCCAAGGTAAAGCTTCAGGAGAACCCACTGGTTGAACCAGTAGGTGCCGTCCGTTCCGCTCTTGTAGAGGGGCTCAATAGCCAGGGAGCGCTTATAGTTCACGTAAACCGGAAAAGCCGCTTCTGCACTTGATAGCATCGAGTGGAAGCCTTTCAGCATGAGAGTCGTCTTGCCGCATCCCCTCGGTCCGGAGATTAGCTTCGCCCCCCCCTGCGTGAGCTTTCTGAGAATCTTACTTTCGTCTGGGTGCTCCGCATGCCACTCGTTGAAGGAGTCATCCTCCAGATATTCTGCTTGCTCAACGAAAACTTTTTCGAGTGACATCTAGGTCGACCTACTTATGGGTATTGCAGCATGGTAATGCTGAAGTTGCTGCTGGCCACGCGTTTTCCGATTCGGTGGGCCTAGACGGGCGATCTTGTGGGAATAGAGCGACGAGCCTACATCGGCGCTCTTGCTGTCGCTCGCTCTCCTTCAGGTCAGAGGTGGGTCAATGACCGCAAGAGGGCGGAGACCGTGAATTCGGCACCGATGGACGAGTGACTTCGACCGCTGCACAGCCGCCGTTCACCACGCCGTTGCATCGCATTCGCTATCGTTGTTCGTCCTGCTGACCTGCACCCCGTAGGGCGTACCAGTTGAAGGTGAGTAGAGTCCGTTCTCAGAGGAAGAGCGGGCATGAAGGGAAGTAGATTCGCCGACGGCCAGATCATTGGTCTCTCAAGCAGGATAAGGGCGGCATGCCGGTCAAGGAGGTGTGTCGCTTGGGCGGTTTAGCAACGCGACCTTCTACAAGTGGCACGCCAAGTTCGGCGGCATGCAAGTCAGCGAGGCCACGCGGCTGTGCGAGATGGAGAGCGAGAACGCCAAGCTCAAGAAGCTGCCGGCCGAGGCCCACCTGCACTTCGTAGCGCTGAAGGTCGGCTTCGGGGTAAAACGCTGACCCCGCATGATCGCGACCATGCCAAAGGGTTTCTGTTCTGCGTTGAGTCGCGCGAAGCTGTAGCGCCTGTCCCGCGCCACCGACCGTTGGATCGCATCGATGAGCGAATCAAATCGCCGCCGAGCCCCGGTTCATGCTGGCGATGCACGCGTCGATGTCGGCCTCTCTCCAAGCAACCGTTCTTTTTCCGATCCGCACCGGTTGCGGGTACAGACCGGTTCGCATGCCTGCGTAGAGAGACGCGCGTGAAACCGGAAGGCGTTGCAGCACCTCTTGGAGGCGCAGCAGGATGTCGCGGGTCGGCTTCGTGGGTTGTTTGGTGATGCTCATCGGAGTCCTTTCGTGGAGATGCCCGTCTGCACGATTGCGTCCATCGCGGACTGCAATGGAGGTCTGACGGTTGAAAGGATTTTTCCGAAAAAACGCCCCCTTGTGTGCCGAGGCGCCTCGCTAACACCCTGTTCATTTTGGCCCTTCTGAAGCAGCGTTTTAAGCGTCCGCGTTTCGTTGGTTTCGCTGCTTTCATGCGATGCATTCACCGCGCTGCTTGCGTTCATGCTGTGCTGGGTTGGCATCTTTCGATGGCCCCTATAAACTGCCGGTACGACTGGCTTTCGGTGCATGCGAACCGAGGCCTTCCGCACCTCTGGAGGCGCTGCAGTAAGTCATGCAGTAGCGCTTAAAGGAGGGAAGTGAAAGAAGTGGATCAGATGCGGCGGAATCGATATCTTGTCGATCCGTCCCAGGCCACCAGATCCTCGAAGCCCCCGATTCCCCCAGGAACCGGGGGCTTCGCCGTTTCCGGGGCCGCATGCGCCGGCGTGGGGCGGCGGCGGCCCGGCGAACAGGACCGCGAGGCCGCGAGGCCGCGAGGCCGCGCGGTCGACGGGGAGGGCGCACCAGGGCCCGTGCCGCCCGCGCGGTCCCGTCCCTTCCCGCGCGCCTACAGGCCCATGTCGATCATCTTGGCGCGCATGGTGCGCAGCGCCGTGCGGACCTGGTCGAGTTCCTCCGGCGCGTTGGCGCTCATCACCTCGTCCGTCAACCGGTCGACCGCCACCTTGGCTTCCTCGAACAACTTGCGCCCGGCGAAGGTGATCTGCGCCACGACCGTGCGTTTGTCGTGGGCCGAACTGGTGCGCTCGACCCAGCCGCGGTCCTCCATGCCGTGCAGCATGTGCGTGATGCGGGTGCGCTCGTACGCGGTCCACTGGGACAGCTCCTGCATCGTCAGCGGCCCCCTGCGCAGCAGCGCGCTGAGCACGCGGAACTCGGTGGCCTGCAGGCCCAGGGGGCGCAGGACCTCCTGCAGCGCCCGGTTGCGCCGGTAGACGACCTGCGTGCACAGGAAGAAAAGGTGGTTCTCCAGATCCATGCGGAAACGCCCGTTCAAGCTATTGTGTGAAATTTCACTCATTGGCACATCGATTGCATAAGACAAGCCATTCGGTGCCCCATGCACCGAAATGGCCGTCCCGATGGATCGCATCCGCCCATGAATCGTGGAGTTTCACATGAATGATGTCCCTTCCTTCCTGCAGCATCTCGGCGACATGCCGGTGGTCACCGATGCCGACGCCGTGCGCCGCCGGAGCCGCGACATGTCGACCGTCTTCAGTCCCATCATCCGCAAAGAGGCGGCGGACAAGTTCGCCGACCTGATCGTGCGGCCGCGCGACCGCGACGACGTGCTGCGCATCGCCCGCGCCGCGGCGCTGTCGCGCATGCCGCTGATGATGCGCGGCGCCGGCACCTGCAACCTGGGGCAGGGCGTGCCCTTGCGCGGCGGGGCGATCGTCGACATGACCGCCCTCGACCGGCTGCTCTGGAGCCGGCCGGGCGCCCTGCGCGCCGAGGCCGGCACCCGCCTGATGGCGCTGGACCAGGCGACCCGGCCCGGCGGATGGGAGCTGCGCATGCACTCGTCCACCAAGCGCGCGGCGACCCTCGGCGGCTACGTGGGGGGCGGGCACGCCGGCATCGGCAGCTGCACCTGGGGCATCCTGCGCGATCGCGGCAATATCCTGGGCCTGCAGATGGTGAGCGTCGAGACCGAGCCGCGGGTGGTGGAGTTGCGCGGCGACGACGTCAACCTGGTGCACCACGCCTACGGCAGCAACGGGATCATCACCGAAGTCGAGATGCCGCTGGCGCCCGCCTGGCCCTGGACCGAGGTGGTGGCCAACTTCCCCGACTTCATGGCGGCCGCCCGCTGCGCCTACGCCCTGGCCGCGGCCGACGGCATCGTGAAGAAGCTCATCTCGCTCGACGAATTCCCCAACTGGGACTACATGGGCGCCATGCGCGCCTTCGGGCGCGGGCGCTGGTCGATGATGCGCTGCATGGTGTCGGCCCACGACATCGAGGCGCTGCGCGGCCTGGTGGCATCCTTCGGCGGCGAGATCATCGTCGAGGCGGCGGAGGGCGAGGGCCCCTACCACGCGCCCCTGTGGGAATTCGGCTGGGGCCACGCGCGGCTGCAGGTCAACAAGACGCAGCCCGGGATCGTCAACAACATCGGCCTCTACCTCGACCCGGACCTGCTGGCGTCGGTGGAGCGGAGCTGGCGGCGTTTCCAGGGCTTCGGCGGGATGCACCTCGAAGCCAAGCGCTACAACGGCCGGATCGCCTTCCAGGGCTCGCCCTACTACGCCTTCGAGGACGAGGCGCAGGTGGCCCGGGTGATCCGCGGCATGGCGGAGGACGGCGCCATGGTCGCCAACAACCACACCTTCTTCGTCAAGGAGAACGGCATGAAGGCGGCGGACGCGCGCGACGCCGATTTCAAGCGCCGCATGGATCCGCACGGCCTGATGAATCCCGGGAAGTTCGATGCCGCCGAAGGTCCGGCGAAGGAGGGCGCGGGCCTCGCCCTGCCCACCACCGGCTGGCAGTACGACGCCTCCGCCCCCGCCGAATCCCTCGCCTGAACCGCCCCACCCAGGAGGACACCACCATGACCGCATCCGCCACGGCGCTCCGCCGCCGCTCCGCGCTCGCATTGCTGGCGGCGCCGGCCTTCGTCCGCCATGCCGGCGCGCAGGCCCCGACCCGTGTCGTCTACCAGACCGGCTGGCTGCCGCAGCCCGACAAGGGCGGGCTCTACCAGGCGCTGGCCACCGGGCTCTACCGCGACGCCGGCCTGGAGGTCGAACTGCGCGCCGGCGGCCCGCAGCTCAACGCCACGCAGGTCTTCCTCGCGGGCAAGGCCGACTTCGTCGATTCGGACAGCACCCGCGTGCTCCATTTCGCCAAGGACGGCCTGCCCGGCGTGGCGGTCGCGGCCTTCGGACAGAAGGCGCTGACGGTGCTGGTCTCGCATCCCGGTGCCGGCCACGACACCCTGGAATCGCTCAAGGGGCAGCCGCTGCTGGTGTCGACCGTCGGCCGGCAGACCTACTTCCCCTGGCTCAAGGCGCGCTTCGGCTTCACCGATGCCCAGGTCCGGCCCTACACCTTCAGCATGGCGCCCTTCCTGGTGGACAAGGCCGTGAGCATGGAAGGCTTCATCACCAGCGAACCCTTCGAGGCGCGCCGCGCCGGCGTGGAGCCGGTGCTGCACCTGCTGTCCGAGCACGGCTACCAGGCCTACAGCAACGTCGTCGTGACCTCGCCGAAGATGGTCGCCGAGCGTCCCGACGTGGTGCAGCGCTTCGTCGACGCGACCGCGAAGGGCTGGTCCAGCTACCTGCACGGGGATCCGCGGCCGGGCAACGCGCTGATCCGCCAGGGCAATCCCGAGATGAGCGAGGAGAAGATCGCCTTCGCCCGCGACGCGATGCGGCGGGCGGCGATCTTCGATTCGCCGGACGTGCGCGCCGGCGGCCCGGGCGCCATGAGCGACGCGCAGTGGAAAGCGGCGTGCGACACCCTGGCCGTGGCGGGCGTCCTGCCGGCCGGCGTGGATCCCGCGAAGGGCTACACCCTGCGGTTCGTCAACAAGCGGGTGGGCGCATGAACGGCGATCCGCAAACCTTGCTGCGGCTGCGGCAGGTCGCCAAGCGCTTCGGCAACGGCACCGTCGCCCTGCGCGCCCTCGACCTCGACCTGCAGGCCGGGCAGTTCGTCGCGCTGCTCGGCCCGTCGGGCTGCGGCAAGAGCACGCTGCTCCGGCTGATCGCCGGACTGGGCCAGCCTTCCGGCGGCCGGATCGACTGGGAAGCCGGCGCCCTGCCGGCCGAAGGTCCGCCGCCGCTGTCCTTCGTGTTCCAGGAGCCCACGCTCATGCCCTGGGCGACCGCGCTGCGCAACGTCGAGCTGCCCTTGCGCCTGTCCGGCGTGGCGCCCGCGGAAGCCGCGTCGCGCGCCCGGGACGCGCTGGCTTCGATGGGCCTGGCCGGCTTCGAGAAGAGCTACCCGCGCGAACTCTCGGGCGGCATGCGGATGCGGGTCTCCATCGCCCGCGGCCTGGTCACCCGGCCCCGCGTGCTGCTGATGGACGAGCCGTTCGCGGCCCTGGACGAGATCACCCGCCAGCGCCTCAACGAAGACCTGCTGGCGCTGTGGCAGCGCGACCGCTTCACGGCGGTGTTCGTCACCCACTCGGTGTTCGAGAGCGTCTACCTCGCGCAACGGGTGGTGGTGCTGGCGCCGCGCCCGGGGCGCATCGTCGCCGACCTCGACGTGGCCGAGCCCTATCCCCGCCCGGCCGCGTACCGCACCTCGCCGGTGTACGCGGCCCACTGCGAGCGCACCACCGCCGCGCTGGAATCCACCCTGGACGCACGGAGGGCGGCATGAGCAGCCTGCCAGTCTCTCCCCTCCTGGAGCCGGCCGATGCGCCCGCCGATGCCGCGGCGCCGGGGCCGCATCCGATGGCCGGCGTGCCCTGGGCCCGCATCTGCATGCCGCTGGTCGTCGGCGCGCTGTTCCTGGGCGCCTGGGAGGCCTTCGTGCGGCTGCGGGGCATTCCACCCTACATCCTTCCCGCGCCCTCCCTGGTGGCCGCCACCCTGGCGGCCGACTGGCCGGCGCTGTCCGGCTCGCTCGGCGTCACGCTGTCGATCTCGCTCGCCGCGCTAGCGGTGGCGGCGGCGGCGGGCCTGCTGCTGTCAGTGCTGTTCACCCAGTCGCGCTGGCTAGAGATGGCCTTGTTCCCCTGGGCGGTGGTGCTGCAGGTGACGCCGGTGGTGGCCATCGCCCCGCTGATCATCATCTGGGCCGACAACACCACGGCGTCGCTGCTCATCTGCGCCTGGCTGGTGGCGTTCTTCCCCATCCTGTCGAACACCGCGCTGGGGCTGCGCTCCGCCGACCACAACCTGGTCAACCTGTTCCGGCTCTACCGCGCCACCCGCTGGCAGACGCTGCGCCACCTGCGGCTGCCGGCCGCCATGCCCTACTTCCTGGCAGGCCTGCGCATCTCCGGGGGGCTGTCGCTGATCGGCGCGGTGGTGGCCGAGTTCGTGGCGGGCACGGGCGGCACGCAGTCGGGCCTGGCGTTCCGTATCCTCGAGTCGGGCTTCCAGTTGCAGATCCCGCGCATGTTCGCCGCGCTGGTGCTGGTGTCGCTGTGCGGCATCGCCATCTTCGCGAGCCTGTCGCTGCTGTCGCACCTGTGCCTGCGCCACTGGCACGACAGCGCCGTGCGCCACGAGAACTGAACCATCCGGATGCCTGCCATGCCCTCGCAATTCTTCATCCCGCCCGCGGGCGACCGCTATGCCCTGCGCAACGCCACCGTGCCGGCCTGCCTGGTCGAGCCGCCTGCCGTCCGCGCCGCCGCCGACGCCGAAGGCCTGTGCCGCGCCGACCTGCTCGTCGCGGACGGCCGGCTGCAGGCCGTGCTGCCGGCCGGATCGCTCGGCGCCGACGCCGGCCCGGACCTCGACCGTTCCATGGTGCTGCCGGGGCTGGTGGACCTGCACACGCACCTGGACAAGGGCCACATCTGGCCGCGCAAGCAGAACCCCCACCGCCGACACGGCGGGGGCCGCCCGCGCGACGGGCGAAGACCGCGAGGCGCGGTGGACCGCGCAGGACGTGCGCGCCCGCATGGAATTCGGCCTGCGCACCGCCCATGCGCACGGCGTGGTCGCCATCCGCACCCACCTCGATTCGCTGGCGCCGCAGGCGTCCATCTCCTTCCCGGTGTTCCGCGAGATGCGCGACGCATGGGCCGGCCGCATCGCGCTCCAGGCCTCGTCGATCGCGCCCATCGACATCTTCCTGACCGACGAGGGCCGGCGGCTGGCCGACATCGTGGCCGAGTCCGGCGGCAACCTGGGCTGCGTCACCCGCTTCCGCAGCATGCCAAACGTGCCGACGCCGCCCGCGTTCGACACGGCGATCCGCCGGCTGTTCCAGCTGGCACGGGAGCGCGGGCTCGATGTCGACCTGCATGTGGACGAGACCGGCGACGAGGAGGTCCGTACCCTGGCCGGCGTGGCCCGGCTGGCGCGGCAGGACGGGTTCGCCGGGCGCATCCTCTGCGGCCACTGCTGCTCGCTGGCGGTGCAGCCCGAGGCCGACATGCGCGCCACGCTGGCGGCCTGCCGCGACGCCGGCATCGACATCGTCAGCCTGCCGACGGTCAACATGTACCTGCAGGACCGCCGGGCCGGCCGCACCCCGCGCTGGCGCGGCGTGACCGTGCTGCACGAGATCCGGGCCGCCGGCCTGCGGGTGGCGGTGGCCGGCGACAACTGCCGCGACCCCTTCCACGCCTACGGCGACCACGACATGCTCGACACCTTCGTGCAGGCCGTGAAGATCGCCCACCTCGACCGCCCGGTCGGCGACTGGGTGGCCGCCGCCTGCGCGGTGCCGGCCGACATCATGGGCCTGCCCGGCGTCGGGCGGCTGCACGCGGGCCATGCCGCGGACCTGATCGTGCTGCGCGCGCGCGACTATTCCGAACTGCTCTCGCGCCACCAGGGCGACCGCTGCGTGCTGCGCAACGGCCGGCCCATCGACACCACGCCGCCCGACTACCGGGTGCTCGACGCGCTGATGGCCGCGTGACGCCCGCGTAGCCGGTCCGTCCGCCGCCCCCGACCGCACCGCCCCCTCCTTCCATGCCGCCTCCCAGGCCGGCAGGGCGGAGCTTCGCCGCCCGGATCCCTTCCGTTTCCTTCCACCACCATGCATCGAGGACATCGTCATGCGCTTGACCATCCCCCTCCATCTCCTTCGCGGCGCCGGCCTCTGCGGCCTGCTGGCCTGCGGCACCGCCCACGCCCAGGCCGGCGGCGGCAGCGTCCAGCTCTACGGCGTCATCGACGCCGCCGCCGGCTCGTTCCGGGACGCCGGCGGCAGCCGCAGCCGCCAGGTGAGCTCGGGCAACATGACCACCAGCTACTTCGGCATGCGGGGCCGCGAGGACCTGGGAGGCGGCCTGTACGCCAGCTTCGCGCTGGAGTCGTATTTCCGGGGCGACACCGGCGCCTCGGCCCGCTTCAACGGCGACAGCTTCTTCTCGCGCGCCTCCAACGTCGGCATCGGCGGGCAGTGGGGGCAGCTCAGCCTGGGGCGCATCGGCACCCCGCTGTTCCTGCACACCCTGGCCTACAACCCCTTCGGCGGTTCCTTCGCGTTCTCGCCCGCCATCCGCAACACCTTCCAGACCACCGGCCGGATCGCCGGGGACTCCGCCTGGAACAACGCGGTCGGCTACAAGACGGCGAACCTCTCCGGGGTCACCGGCACGCTGCTCTACGGCCTGAAGGAAACCGCGCGCGGACCCAACGCCAGCGCGGCGCTGCAATACATCGGCGAGGCGTTCTCCGCCGGCCTCGTCGGCCAGAAGGTCGAAGTGCCCTTCGCCGGCGGCGACCAGTCCACCTGGCAGCTCGGCAGTTCCTACGACTTCGGCCCGGCCAAGGCCTACGGCCAGTACACCCGGGTCCGGACTTCCGGCACCGGCACCGCGGCGGCCAACACCCGCGACGGCATCGCGCAATGGGGCGTGGCGGTCCCGGTCGGCGCAGGCAGCCTGCTGGCCTCGTGGAGCCAGGCGCGCACCCGGGGCGGCCAGGACATCGAGCGGACCTTCGGCACCGTCGGCTACGACCACCGGCTGTCCAGGCGCACGGACGCCTACGTCGTGCTGATGGGCGACCGCCGCACCGCCGTGTCGAGCGGCCGCACCTTCGCGGTCGGCATCCGGCATGCGTTCTGACGCGCTGATCGACGTCCGGGTCGCGGCGCGGCGCCGCGAGGCCGAGGGCATCGACAGCTTCGACCTGGCGGCCGCCGGCGGCGGGCCGCTGCCGGCCTTCGAGGCCGGCGCGCACGTCGACCTGCACCTGCCGGGCGGCTGGGTGCGTCCCTATTCGCTCTGCAATCCGCAGGACGGCGGCCGCTTCTACCGGATCGCGGTGCAGCGCGAGCCGGCGGGCCGCGGCGGCTCGGCGGCCGTGCATGCGCAGCTCGGGGTCGGCGCCGCGCTGGCGATCGGCCGGCCCCGCAACCTGTTCGCGCTGCAGGACCATGCGGCGCCGGCACTGCTGCTGGCCGGCGGCATCGGCATCACGCCGCTCCTGGGCATGGCGCACGCCCTGCACGCGGCCGGCCGCCCGTTCGCGCTGGTCCATTGCACCGCCAGCGCCGGGCGCGCCGCGTTCGCGGAGGAACTGCGCGCGGCGCCCTGGTCCGGGCGCGCGACCCTGCACCACGACGCACCGCGCGGCCGCCTGGACATCGCCGCGCTGATGGCCGCGCAGGCCGCCGGCACCCATGCCTACGTGTGCGGCCCGCCCGGCTTCATCGCCGCCGCGCTCGGCGTCGGCTGGCCCGCCGACCGCATGCATGTCGAGCGTTTCGCCACGGCGCGCGCGGACGGCCCGGCGGCGGCCGCGCCGCCGCACGACGCCATCGAGGTCCAGGCCGGGCGCGGTGGCCCGGTGGTCCGCGTGCCGGCCGGCACGCCGATCACGGTGGCGCTGGAGCGCGCCGGCATCCGCATACCGACGTCCTGCGAGCAGGGCGTCTGCGGCACCTGCGCCACCCGCGTGCTGGAGGGCGAGGTCGAGCACCGCGACTTCCACCTGTCCGACCGGGAGCAGGCGCACGGGCTGATGCTGCCGTGCTGCTCCTGGGCCCGGTCCCCCCCGGCTCGTGCTGGACCTCTGACCGCGGCCCGGCACCGCGCCGGCGGCGGCATTCCCTGCGGCGGCGGGCGCCGCAGCGTGGTGGCCGCTCCGGGGTCGCGCGCCGGCGCCCGGCGGGCGCGCCGGCTCAGGCGCCGCCGATGCCCACGGTCACCTGGCCGGTGCCGCCGCAGGCCGGGCAGGCCTCCGCGTCCGCGCGGCCCGTCCCGCCGCAGGCCGGGCAGACGGTTTCGCCGGTGCCGGGGGTGCCGGGCGCGGCTTCGTCGCCCGGGTTCAGCGCGGGGGAGGGCTCGGTCGGGCGCGCGCGGTCGTCGCCGGCGGGCTGGTCCGAAGCGCCGGGGGCTGCAGGCTGCTGGTTCATCGTCGTGGCTCCTGGGAAGGGTCGGCTGGCGGGATGCGCGTGCGGGAAGGCCGCGCGGCCTTCACCGCTTCGCGAGCGGATGGAGGACGCTGGCGGAGACGGCGCCGGTGGCGATGCGGGCCGTCCGGGCCTCGGCCTTGCGCCGCACCCAGGCCTCCGACGCGGCGCACACGAGGCGCTCCAGCAGCGCGCTCTCGCCGGGGGAGAAGTGCTCCCCGTACCAGATCCAGGCGCACCACTGCCGGTGGGGCGGCGGGAACTGCTCGACATCGCCGAAGCCCTGGCGCAGGGCGGTCAGGGTGCGCCACAGCGGACGGCCGTGCGAGGAGTGCATCGACACCGCGAAGCTCACCACCGGATCGGCCGAGCGCCGGAACACCGTCGCCAGCAGCCCCCGTCCCTGCTGCACCGCCTTGACCTGGTAGCCGTTCCAGGGAGGCGGCAGGTCCTCCAGGTGCCGGCTCCAGATGCCGTCGAGCAACAGGCCCTCCAGGTCGGAGGCGGAAGGTTCGTCCGCCAGCGGAGGGGAGGGTTTCCGCTTGTGGACCGCTTGGGGATGGATGCAGAAGTAAGCCAATGGCATGCCCAGGGAATCCTGTGTACAGAATGCTGAATTGTTCAGAAATAGTACAGGTTTCACTGGCAAGAACCATTCCATGAAGCGCTCCTCAGGGAGTTGGTGGAAAGAAGCGTGGCGATGGCAGGAATTGCGGCAACTTTTGCAACAGATCGGCAATCCGGGCGCCTGTGGTCCGCAATCGGGAACGCGGTCCGGCGCCCGGCGCCTTTCAACGGCCCCGGCGCCGCCGGGCGAGCGCCACCGCCAGGACGACGAGCGCGCCGGCCAGGGCCGCCTTGCGCAGCACGCCCGCGCGGTCGTGCTTCCAGGCGGCGCCGATGCCCATCTCGCCCAGGACGTTGGGGACATGGCCCCGCAGCAGGTCCTCCAGCAGGCCCTCGACCATGTCGGTGCGGTCGGCGGCGAGCAGGACGAGCCAGTGCCGCAGGTCGTTTTCGCTGTACTTGAAGGCGAATTCGCGCAGGGCGCCGCTGGCCCCGCGCGGCGGCAGGGTGGTGCCGAAGACCGGCGTGAGCCGGCTGTCGCGCTCCGTCGAGCACAGCACCTTCACGGTGGCCGGCTGCTGCGCGATCTCGTCCTCTTCCCAGTGCAGGCCGGGCAGGCGCGCGGGCATGCGCTCCTTGGGGTAGGCGGGGCGGTCGGCGGGATCGAGGTCGGCGCCCCATCCGGGGATGTGGGCGAAGCGTTCGCGGTTGTCCATGGTGTTCCTCGCTTTCCGGTGGGTTTCAGGCGCCGGCCGGCAGCAGCACCGGCTTGATGCAGTGGTCCAGCTTGCTGGAGAAGACGTGGTAGGCGTCCGCCACCTCCTCGAGCGGGAAGCGGTGGGTGATGATCTTGCGCGGTTCGATGCGCCCGGCCTGGATGTGCTCGATGAGCCGGGGCAGATGGCGCTTGACCGATGCCTGGTTCATGCGGAAGGTCAGGCCCTTGTTGAGCGCGTTGCCGAAGGGCACGGCGCTGAGCGTCGGCCCATAGACGCCGACGACCGAGACGGTGCCGCCCTTGCGCACCGAGTTGATCGCCCAGTGCAGCACCGTCGCCGCGCCGCCTTGCAGCTTGAGCTTGACGCCGGTCAGCGTCTGCGCGAAGTTGCCGGCCGCCTCGGCGCCCACGCAGTCGATGCAGATGTCGGGTCCGAGGCCGCCGGTCATCTTCTTGAGGTGGATCGCCATGTCGCGGACCGACTTGAAGTCCACCGTCTCGCAGTGGGCGAAACCGCGCACGAAATCGAGCCGGTATTCCACGTGGTCGACCACGATGACCCGCCCAGCGCCCAGCAGCCAGGCGGATTTCGCGGCGAATATGCCCACCGGGCCCGCGCCAAAGACCACGACCGTGTCGCCCTCCTGGATGCCGCCCATCTCGGCCGCCTGGTAGCCGGTGGGGAAGGCGTCGGTCAGCAGCACCGCGTCGTCCTCGTCCATGTCGGGCGGAAGCAGCGTGGGGCCGATGTCCGCGAAGGGCACCCGCACGAACTGGGCCTGGCCGCCGTCGTAGCCGCCGGTGGTGTGCGAATAGCCGAAGATCGCACCGACGGCCGTCGCCTCCGGGTTGGTGTTGTGGCAGTTGCTGAACAGCTCGCGGCGGCAGAAGAAGCAGGTGCCGCAGAAGATGTTGAAGGGCACCAGGACGCGGTCGCCCTTCTTGAGGTTGCGCACCGAGGAGCCGACTTCCTCGACGATGCCGGTGAACTCGTGGCCGAAGGTGGTGCCGACGCGGGTGTCGGGCACCAGGCCGTGGTAGAGATGCAGGTCGGAGCCGCAGATGCAGGCGCGGGTGACCCGCACGATGGCGTCCTGCGGATGCTCGATCTCCGGCTCGGCCTTGTGCGCGGCCCGGACCCGGTAGGGACCGCGGTAGTTCATTGCCAACATGGGATGCTCCTTCGCGAGGTGGGGAAAGGCCGCGCCGTCCGCCCCCCGGCGGACGGCGCGTGGGTTCAGGCGGCGGTCGCCGCCGTGTCGCGGTGCGCGTCGGAGGCTGCGAGCGCAGGCGCGGGCGCGGCGCGCCCGTCCGCATGGCGGTCCACCCAGGCCAGGATCCGGCGGCAGGCGTCGGCCCGGTGGGCGGGAGCGCCGGAGCCCAGGAAGCTGTGTCCCTCCCCGGGGTAGAGCACCAGCTCGGTCGGGGTGCCGCCCGCGCGCATCATGCTGACGAACAGCTCCTCGGACTGGCATTTGGGGCAGCGCTCGTCCTCCTTGCCCTGCAGGAACAGGGTCGGCGTGGTCGCGCGCTCCACGTACTGGAGCGGCGACAGCGCCCGGGCCCGCTCGCGGTCGAAGGCGGGGGCGGTGCGCAGGTAGAACGGATCGGCGTAGTAGCCGCCGTCCGAGGTGCCGTAGTGCGTCTCGATGTTGCCGACCGGCGCCATGACCACCGCCGCGCGGAAACGGTCGGTGTGGCCGATGGCCCAGCAGCTCAGGAAGCCGCCGTACGACTTGCCGGACAGGGCCACCCGGTCGTCGCACAGGCCGTCGTCCCGCAGCCGGTCGAGCGCCGCCAGGTACTGCGGCAGGTCGAGCGCGCCCCAGCGGCCGGCGAGGCGTTCGCAGAAGGCGCGACCGTAGCTCGACGAGCCCACGGTGTTGAGCGCCAGCACGCGCCAGCCCCGGGCGCACAGCGCCTGCCGGAAGGGGGCGGAGTCGAAGTCCAGCAACGCATAGCTCGCCGGTCCGCCGTGGGCATCGCACAGCAGCGGAGCCGGGCCCCGGGTGCCTTCGGCCGCGAGCAGCCAGCCGTCGATGCGCTCGGTGCCGCCCTGGCCGTCGGGCACCTCGAACGTGCGCAGCTCGACGCGCAGGGGCGTGCGCTCGCGCCACCAGGGATTGAGGTCGGTGAGCCTGCGCTCGTGCGTTTCGCCGCCGGCACTCTCCTCCGGGACGGTCGATGCCCAGAGGTCGCTCGGCAGGTCCGGACGGTCCACCGCATAGGCCAGGGTGTCGCCGGCGCGGCAGAAAGCACCGAACTGCCGGTCGCCCGCGACCAGCGTGCGCAGCCCGCGCCCGGCCAGGTCGGCCGAGACGATGCGGTGCCGGCCGCGGAAGGCCTGCACGAAGAACAGCTGGCGGCCGTCGGCGCTCCAGTGCGGCGCGGTGCCGGCGGCGATCTCCAGCTCCTCGGTCGCGAAGGGGGCGTAACGGTCGGCGTCCGCGTCGTACGGCCAGAGCGTCGTCTGGCCGTCGCCCTCGAGGCGCGCGCCGGTGAAGGCCAGCCAGCGGCCGTCAGGCGACCAGGCCGGGGTGGCGACCGTCGCCAGGTCCTGCGCCAGGGGCCGGTGGCCGCCGCCGTCGGCCCGGCACAGCCACAGCTCCGAGCGGTGGGCGAAGCGGCCCTCGCCGGTGCGGGCGTAGGCGATGCGTCCGCCGTCGGCGGCGATGTCGAAGCCGAGGACATCGAAGGCGCCCTCGGTCAATTGCTCTTGCGCGCCGCTGGCGGGATCCAGCCGGAACAGGCGGATTTCCCGGTTCAGCAGGAAACCGATGCCGTCCGACTTGTACGGCAGCTTCCAGGCCACCTCCACCCCGGCGGGGCGGGTCTGGTCCCGCACGCCCGGCCGGGCGCCGCGCAGGTCGCTGTCCACCGAGACGCCCGAGGCGACGAGCAGCGCGCGACCGTCCGGGAACCAGCGGAAATCCGAAACGCCGCCCGGGAAATGGCCCCAGGGGCCTTCCGCCGCATCGCCGCCGTCTTCGTCGCCTGCCGCGCCGGGGAAGGCGACCGCATGCAACTGCATCGAGCCGCTTTCGCTGGAGACGAAGGCGAGCGTTCCGCCGTCGGGCGACCAGCGCGGCGTGTTCGCGGTCAGCGACGCGCCGGCGCTGCGCTGGCGCGGCGGGCCGCCGTCGAGCGGCACGGTCCAGACCGCGTACCGGTAGCCGTCGTTGTCCCGGTCGACCGACTGCACGGTGCAGGCGACGGTCCCGCCGTGCGGATGGGGCACGGCCTCCAGGACCTTCCGGTGGAGATGGAGGTCGTCGACGGTGAAAGGGGCAGCGGTCATGGTCGTCAGCGCTTTCCGGAAGAGGGGGGATGGGCGGCGGCGGAGGGCGCGGGCGAACGGCGCGGCGGGGCGCGGGCACAGTCGCAGGAGGGCGCCGCCGCCGGGGTCAGGACGCGGGCTTGAGAACCTTGGTGATGGACACCGACACCGGGTCGCTGGCGGGGAAGGATTCCTCCACGCCGTGGTCGATCGATGTCTCCTCGACCTTCTCTTCGACGGTCACCGCCGGCGTGTCGGGCGATGCGCCGGCGTCCGGCGGCCCGGGCGCGCGGTCACCGGTGCCTGCGGGAGGGGCGGCGGGGGCCGAGGGGATGGCAGGGGGAGCGTCGGGTGCGGTGTCAGTCATGGTGTTCCTCCACGAGGCGGTCGGGTTGCGAGGGGGTGCGGCGCGGATCGGGCGCGCCGTCCGCGGCGATGCGTTCGGTGCCGAAGCGCCAGGCGGCCGACCACGGCGCCCACTGCCGGGCATCGACGTCGCCGGTCTGCAGCAGGTAGCGCGGCGCCTCCAGCGGCGCCCACGGCAGCGCGCCGGGCGTCGGCGCCGCGGCCGGCTGCGCGTCCAGGTTGCACAGCAGCTCGATGGTCTCGTCGCCTTCGTAGCGCCAGCGGACCGCGAAGCTGCGCGGGCCGGTCATGTGCATCGCGTGCCGTCCGTGGCGCAGCCGGTGGGCCCGGGGGGCGAACCAGGCGGCGCGGATGGCCAGCAGTTCGGCCACCCACGCGCGCATCGCGCGGGCCTCGGGCTGCTCGGCCTCGGCCCAGTCGAGCTGGCTCTGCCGGAAGGTCCGGGGATCGCAAGGCGGGGGCAGCTCGGCGGTCCGGCCGTCGGCGCGCCGCGCGAAATGCCCGAACTCGCGCAGCCGGCCCTGGGTGACCGCCTCGCCCAGCGCGTCCTGGAAATCGGCGAAGTACAGGAAGGGGCGGGCGGTGCGGAATTCCTCGCCGGCGAAGAGCATCGGGGTCGCGGGCGAGAGCAGGGTGAGCGCGGTGCCCACCGCATGGGCGTCGGGGGGAAGCAGGTCGCGCAGCCGCTCGCCGAAGGCCCGGTTGCCGGTCTGGTCGTGGTTGCTGAGGAAATTCACCATCGAGCCCAGCGGCTGGGGCGGCGCCGCGATCCGTTGCCGCCGGCGGCCGTGCGCGTCGCGCGGCGTGTTCTCCCAGACGAATCCATTGACCAGGGACCGGGCCACCAGCTCGACCGGCCGCTCCGCGTAGTCGTGGTAGTAGCCGGCGTCCTCGCCGGTGAGGGCCACGTGCAGCGCGTGGTGGAAGTCGTCGTTCCACTGCGCGTCGTAGCGTCCGGCGCAGGACAGCCGGTGGAATTCGTTCTTCTCGTTCTCGAGCACCAGGTGCACATGGCGGTCGTTGATGCGCAGGCGCACCACGTAGGCCAGCTCGTCGATGACGTCCTGCGCGCTCTGGTCCACGATGGCGTGCACCGCGTCGAGCCGCAGTCCGTCGAAGCGGTATTCCTCCAGCCAGTAGAGCGCGTTGTGCACGAAGAAGGAACGCACCGTGTCGCTGCCCTCGGTGTCGAAGTTGAGGCTGTCGCCCCACAGGGTCTTGTGCACCGGCGAGAAGAACTGCGGCGCGTAGGCGGCCAGGTAGTTGCCGTCGGGTCCGAAGTGGTTGTAGACCACGTCGAGGAACACCATCATCCCGAGCCGGTGCGCCGCCTGCACGAAGCGCTTGAGGTCCTCGGGGCTGCCGTAGCCCGGATAGGGCGCATAGGGCAGCACCCCGTCGTAGCCCCAGCCGAAAGCGCCCGGGAAGGTCGACAGCGGCATCAGTTCCACCGCGGTGATGCCCATCGACTGGAGCTGCGGCAGCCGCGCGGCCGCCGCCGCGTAGCTGCCTTCCGGGGTGAAGGTGCCCACGTGCAGCTCGTAGAGCACCACCTCCGACCAGGGCCGTCCGCGCCAGCCGGTGTCCCAGGCGAAGGCGCGGGGATCCACGACGCGGCTCGGGCCGTGCGGGCCGTCCGGGTTGAAGCGGGAGGCCGGGTCGGGCACCGCCAGCTCGCCGTCGAGTCGCCACTGGTAGCGGGTGCCGTCCACGGCCGAGGGGCGGCGGCATTCGTGCCAGCCCTGCGGCTGCGCCTCGGCGGCATGCGCCACCGGTCCGTCGCCGGACCATTCCAGCAGCTCGACCTGCTTCGCGGCGGGGGCCCACAGCCGGAACCGCACCCCGCCCTCGGGCAGGAAGGCGGCGCCGAAGGGCATGTCGAACGCGTGGGTCGTCGTGGTCCCGGCCGCGGGTGCCGCGGGGCGTGAAGGGGTCGGTTGGTGTGCCACGCCTGGGGTCTTTCAGCGAACGCGGGGGGAGGGGGACGGGAGGCGGCGGAGCGCTTCAGCGCTTGGCCGCCTGGTCGTTGGCCGACCGGCTGATGTAGCGCTGGGTGACGACCGGGATCCAGTCGGCGCACCAGTCGGCCATCGCGATCTCCTCGGACAGGGTGGCGCCGCAGACCTCGGCGATCTCCGCATCGCCCAGCGCCTCGGCGGCGGCGATCAGGCTGCGGTAGGAGGCGATCTCCAGGTGCTCGAAGTGGTAGGAAGCCAGCGCCAGCTTGACCACCTCGTCGCCGGCCATCGAAGCGCCCAGGCCCTGGACGGTCGCGGCCATGCGGCCGGTCATGTCCTTCACGACCGAGGTGTCGCCGCCGCGTGCCTCGATGATGCGGCGCAGGCGCCCGGCCTGGCCCCTGGTTTCCTCCAGGTGCCGGTCGATGCGTTCCTTGAACTCGGGGTAGTGCTGGAGCCGGGAGGAGGTGGCGGCGAGCATGGTCTCGGCCTGCTGCTCCATGCCGTGGGCGTCGCGCAGCCAGTCCATCAGGTCGTCTCGGGGGTCGCTCATGGTCGGTCCTTCCAGGAATGGAAAAGGGGTTCGGGATGGGAGGGGGACGCGGGCGGCGGCACCGGGCCGCCGCCCCGCGGACCCGGTCCGGTCAGAGGACGGTGGAGTCCTTCGCGCCGATCTCGGCGCCGGTGGGCGGATCGCTGTCCGGATCGGAGGCGGTGCGCAGCGCCATGGCCCCGACCGCCTCGGCCTCTTCGCCGGTGAGGCCGACGGTGGGCAGCCCGGTGCCGCCATCGACCGCCAGCGACTGCTCCATGCCCGACACCACCTGGAACTGGGCCGGGTCGTTCCAGGGTCCGGTCGTCGGCGGATTGGCGCCGCCCTGCGAGAGGTTGAAGTACACGCTGGTGAAGCGCGGGTCGCCGGGCAGCTTGCCGGGCGGGAAGTTGCCTTCCATCGAGTAGAGCGCTTTCTCGAACGACTTCTGGTGCGCGACCTCGCGGGTCATCAGGAAGGTGAGCGCGTCCTTGACGCCCGGATCGTCGGTGCAGTTGATCAGCCGCTCGTAGACGATCTTGGCGCGCGCCTCGGCGGCGATGTTCGAGCGCAGATCGGCGGTCGGCTCGCCGATCGAATCCACGTACGCGGCCGTCCAGGGCACGCCCGCGCTGTTGATCAGCGGCGGGCCGCCGCCGTAGAGCACCTGGGTCACGTGGCTGTCGTTGCCGGCGCCGGTGATGCGCCGGTACATCTCGGCCTCGGAATCGACCGCCTCGGCCAGCTGGCCCTTGGCGCCGCGGTTGAGCATCGCGACGATGTTGCCGATGACCTCCAGGTGGCTGAGCTCCTCCGTGGCGATGTCCATCAGCATGTCCTTGCGGCCCGGGTCTTCTTCGCCGATGCCCTGGATGAAATACCGCATGGCCGCCGCCAGCTCGCCCTGCGGGCCGCCGAACTGTTCGAGCATGAGGTTGGCGAGGCCGGGATTGGATTCGCTGACGCGCACCGTGTACTGCAATCGCTTGTTGTGGGCGAACATGGGTCTGCTCCGTGGAAGTCGAGGGGTTGGAATCGGGGTGGGATTCCATGTTCGGCGCCTGCCGTCCTTCGGGCGTGCGCGCGCGTTCCGGCTCCGTGTGGGACGCGACCGATGCAAAACGCGCCCCGGCGCACTGCGCGAGCCGTTGCCCATCCCCGAGAATCCCGTCCATGCAACGCCAATACCTCGACGTGCCGTTCCGCCAGAAGGACGAGGCCAAGGCGCTCGGCGCCCGCTGGGACGGCGCCGCGCGGCGCTGGTACGTGCCCGACGGCCTGGACCTGGAGCCCTTCGCCGCCTGGCGCCCGGGCGCGCAGACGGCGGCTGCCTTCCTCGCCGGCCGGCAGGACCTGCCGGCTGCCGTGGCCCCGCCCGCGGCCTGGAGCGGCGTCGCCGAGGCGGTGGGCGCGCCCGTGCCCGTTGCCCTCGGCGCCGCCGGGCTGGCCGCAGCGCCCGCCGCGGGCGTGACCCTGTCGCAGCTGCTCGGCGGCGTCGCGGCCGCGGTCGCCGAGCGCTTCGCCGCCGGCGTCTGGACCGCGGTCGAGGTGGTGCAGGCCAACCTGCGCAACGGCCACGTCTTCCTGGAGGTGGCCGAGCGCGACGCCGACGGCCGGGTGCTGGCCAAGGCCCAGGCGGCCGTCTGGGCGCGCACCGCCGCGCGCATCCTGCCGGCCTTCGAGCAGGCCACCGGCGCCACCATCGGCGCGGGCATCAAGCTGCTGGTGCGGGCGCGGCCGGTGTTCAAGCCGCAGTACGGCTTCAGCCTGGAGATCGACGCGATCGACCCGGCCTTCACCCTGGGCGACCTGGAGGCCCGGCGCCGCGACATCCGTCGGCAGCTGCAGGCCGAAGGCATCCACGACCGCAACCGCCGCCTGCCCGCGCCCTGGGACTACCGCCGGGTGCTGGTGGTGGCGCCCGAGGCAGGCGCCGGCCTGGGGGATTTCCGGCGCGAGGCCGACCGGCTGGAGCGCTTCGGCCTCTGCCGCTTCGCCTACGCCACCAGCCGCTTCCAGGGCGAGGGCGCGGCGCGCGAGGTGCTCGCCGCCCTGCGCGGCGCCCTGGCCGCCGACCGGGGGCCGGAGCCCTTCGACGCGGTCGCGATCATCCGCGGCGGCGGCGCGGTCAACGACCTGGCCTGGCTCGACGACCTGGAACTCGCGCGCGGCGTCTGCCTGCTCGACGTGCCGGTGATCGCCGGCATCGGGCACGAGCGCGACCGCAGCATCCTCGACGAGGTGGCGAACCTGTCCTTCGACACGCCGAGCAAGGCCGTCGCCGGCATCGAGCAGCACATCGTGCGCCGCACGCGCGAGGCCCGGGCCGCCTTCGAGGCGGTGGTCGCGCAGGCGCGCCAGGGCCTGCAGGACGCGCGCGGCCGCATCGAACGCGACCGGTCGCGGGTCGAGGCCGGCGCGCGCTCCGCGGTGGCCGCCGCCCGCCACGGCAGCGCTGCCCACTGGACCGAGGTGCGGCTGGCGTCGCTGCGGACGGTGCACCGCGCACGCCACGCGGTCGGCGCCGACTTGCAGTCGGTGCGGCACGGCGCGGCCCGGCGGCTGGCCGCGGCCCGGCAGGACGGCGCGATGCGCTGGGAGCGCATCCAGGCGCGCGCCCGCGCCGCGCTGGCCCGGGTCCGGACCGCGGTGGAGGTGGCCCGCGCGACGGTGGCGGAGCAGGGCGCGCGCGACCTGCGCGCCAGCCGGCGCACGGTCGACCAGCGCATGCGCGACGTCGGCGCCGGTGCCCGCCAGGCGGTCGCCGACGCGCGCCGCGGCGCCGAATCCCTGGTCCGCGAGATCGCCGGCCAGGGCCCGGAGAAGACCCTCGGCCGCGGCTTCGCGCTGGTGCGCGCCCCCGACGGCCGCACCGTGACCAGCGCCCGCGCAGCCGCCGCGCAGCCGGTGCTGTCGCTGCGTTTCGGCGACGGCAGCCTGGAAGTGCGCACCGGCAGCGCCGCGGCGCCCGCGGACGGCGCGGCGCCGGCGCCGCATGCCGCGCCGCGCCGCCCGCTCCCCCCATCCCCTCCGGGGCCCGCGCAGGACGCGGCCCCGCCCCCTGTCCAGGAAGACCGATGAACAGCAGCGACCTCCCAGAAACCGATCCGACGACTCCGGCGCCCCCGCCCGCGCCCAAGGCCGCCCGCCGCGCCGCCCGGCCCGCCGCCGCGGCCGCCAGCTTCCGCCAGGCCTACGACCTGCTGCAGTCCCACGCCGAGACCCTGCGCCGGCAGTTCGAACCCAACATCGACGACCTGCTGACCATCGTCAACGAGTCGGTGGGCGCGTACAAGCTGTGCAAGGAGCGCATCGACGCGGTCGAGCAGGCGCTGGAGGCCGCGCTGTCGGGCGCCGGCATGGACGAGGCGTCCGGCGGCGGCGCGGCGTCAGGCCGGCCCGCGCCGTCATCCGCGCAACCGTCCTCCCGGAGCCCGCGCGATGCCGATACGGACGACGGCGTGCAGGACGACGACATCCCGTTCTGAGCGCGGCGCCGGCCCCGGCCGCCGCGGCGGACACGCAGGAGCCGTCCCGCTATGCTCGCAGGCCATGCACGCCCCGCTCGCCGCGCTCCTCCTCTGCGCAACCGCGTGCGCCGTGTCCGCGGCGCAGGCCCAGGCACCGTTTCCCGGACAGCCTCCGGCGCATGCGTCCGCCGCGGCCGTGCCCGAGGCGCTGACGCTGCGCAGGATCCGGGAGTCCGGCGTGGTCTCCGTCGGCTACCGCGACGGTTCCCTGCCGTTCTCCTACCTGGACGAACGGCAACGGCCGGTGGGCTATTCGATCGACCTCTGCATGCGCATCGTCGACGCCGTCAAGCAGCAGCTGTCCCTGGCGCGGCTCGACGTGCGCCTGGTGCCGGTGACGCCGGCCACCCGCATCGCGCTGGTGGCCAACGGCGCCATCGACCTCGAATGCGGCGTGACCACCAACACCCTCGAACGCCAGAAGCACGTCGCCTTCACGGTGACGACCTTCGTCACCCACGGCAAGCTGCTGTGGAAGAAGGCGTCCGGCTTCGCGTCGGTCGCCGACCTGCGCGGACGGACCGTGGTGTCCACCGTGGGCACGACGAACATCCAGCAGCTCGGCGAATTCAACCTGCAGCGCGGCCTGGACCTGCGCATCGTGGCCGCGGGGGACGACGCGCGGGCCTTCCGGATGGTCCAGTCCGACCGCGCGGCGGCCTACGCGATGGACGAGGTGCTGCTCAAGGGCAGCCTCGCCTCGGCGCCCCAGCCGGAGAGCTACGCTATCTCCGACGATGCGCTGTCCGTCGAGCCCTACGCCATCATGGTGCGCAAGGACGACCCCGGGTTCAAGCGCCTCGCGGACGATGCGATCGTCGCGCTCTACCGCAGCGGGGAGATCCGCGCGATCTACCGCAAGTGGTTCGAGTCGCCGGTGCCCCCGCGCGGCGACAACCTGCGCCTGCCGATGAGCCCGGCGCTGGAGCGGGCGATCGCGCAGCCGACGGACTCGGGGGACCCGGCCGCCTACCGCTAGCGCGGCCGGTCCTCGGCGTCCCCGGTCGGGCCGCCCCGGTAGGCCGCGAGCATGATGCCGTGGCGCGCGACCTTGTCGTAGAAGGTCTTGCGCGCCAGTCCCAGGGCTTCGCAGACCTGCGCCGGCCGTCCATGGTGCTGCCGCAGGGCCTGCTCGATCAGCGCCTTCTCGACCCGGTCCAGCTGCTGGGCGAGCGTCTGCGGCCCGGCGGGGCCCGCGCCCGCGGGGTCGTCGTCCTGCAGGCCCAGGACATGGCGTTCGGCCGCGTTGCGCAGTTCCCGGACGTTGCCGGGCCAGTCGTGCGCGATGAGCCGCTGCATCCGCGACGGATCCAGGGCGGGGACGTCGAGCCCGTGGCGCGCGGCGGCCAGCTGCGCGAAATGCGCGAACAGCAGCGGCACGTCCTCGCGCCGCTCGCGCAGGGACGGGATGCGCAGGACCGCGACGTTGAGCCGGTAGTACAGGTCGCTGCGGAAGGACTGCGCGTGCGCGCCCCCGGGGCCCAGGTCGGACTTGGTGGCGGTCACGAAGCGGACGTCCACCGCGATCTCGTCGTTGGATCCCAGGCGCTCGATCCGGCGCTCCTGCAGCACCCGCAGCAGCTTGACCTGGAAGCTCGGCGGCATGCTCTCGATCTCGTCGAGCAGCAGGGTGCCGCCGTCCGCATGCTCGATCTTGCCGATGCGCCGACGGGTCGCATGGGTGAAGGAACCGGCCTCGTGTCCGAACAGCTCGCTCTCCAGGAGCGCTTCGGGAACGCCGCCGCAGTTGATCGCCACGAAGTTCCGGGCATGGCGGCGGCTGTGGCGGTGCAGGCAGCGCGCGACCAGTTCCTTGCCGGTCCCGGTGTCGCCGACCACCATCACGTCGGCCGACGTGGCCGCGAGGCGCAGGATCTGCGCGCGCAGCCGGGCGACCGCGGGAGAGCGGCCCAGCAGCATGGATTCGATGCCGCTGCGCTGCTCCAGCTGCTGCCGCAGCGCATCGACTTCCGCGCGCAGGGCGCGCTTCTCCAGGGCCCGGCCGGCGACCTCCACCAGCCGCTCCGGCGCGAACGGCTTCTCCAGGAAGTCGTAGGCGCCGGCGCGCATCGCCCCCACCGCCAGCGAGACGTCGCCGTGCGCGGTGACCAGGATGACCGGGATGTCCGCATCCATCGCGCGCACCCGGCCCAGCAGTTCGAGCCCGTCCATGCCCGACAGCCGGATGTCGCTGACGACGATGCCGGGATACCCCGGGGCCAGCGCGGCCAGCGCGCGCTCGGCCGCGTCGAACGCGACCACCTCGAAGCCCGCCAGCTCCAGGGTCTGGGAGAGGCTGGCGCGCACCGCGGCGTCGTCTTCCACGAACACGATCTTGAAACCGTCGAACATCGTTTCCTTCAGGCGTGCGCCCCGGGCCCGGCGGCCGAGGCGAGGTCGAATGCGAAGGCCGCGCCGCACGGGGCGGCGACGGCCCGCAGGGCGCCCCCGAACTCCTGCACGATGCTGGCCGAGATCACGAGCCCCAGTCCCAGGCCTTCGCCCGCGGGCTTGGTGGTGAAGAAAGGCTCGAAGAGGCGCTTGCGCAGCGCCTGCGGGATGCCGGGGCCGCTGTCGGCCACCGTCACCACGGTGCGGTCGCCCTCGCGGCGCGCCTCGATGCGCAGCCGCCGGTCCTGGACGGCGCGCATCGCGTCCATCGCGTTGGCCATCAGGTTGACCAGCACCTGCTCCAGCCGGTTGGCATCGCAGCGCACCCGGGCCGACGCCGGCACCTCTACCGACACGGCGACGCCCTCGTCGCGGATGCGCGCCTGCAGCAGGCCGCAGGCCGCGTCGATCGCGGCGTGCAGCGAGACGTCCGCGGTCTCGCCCGAGGATTTGCGGGCGAAGGACTTGAGCTGCGAGGTGATCCGGCCCATGCGCTCGACCATGCCGGCGATGGCGTCGAGGTTGGAGCCGACCTCCTCCAGCCGCTGGCGCCCGAGGAACTGCCGGGCATTGCCGACGAGCGCGCGCAGCGCCGTCAGGGGCTGGCCGAGTTCGTGCGAGATGCCGGCCGAGAGCTGGCCCAGCAGCGCCATCTTGCTGGCGTGCAGCAGCTCGGCGGTGCGCAACTGCACCGTGCGTTCGAGTTCCGCGTAGGCCGCCTCTAGCTGCGCGCGCGCCGAGAGCTTCTGCGCCACGACCCGGCGGCGCTGCTGCAGGTGCAGCAGCAGCAGCCCCGCGCAGGCGGTGAGCGCGCCCGCCGCTCCGGCCGCGTTGCGGGCGCTGCGCTGCGCCTCCGACGCGTCCGAGACCAGCATGAGGCGCCATCCGTAGCGCGGCACCGGCAGCTCGTTGAGCACCGCCTGCCGGCCCGGCCCGGCGGCGTCGGGCGCCCACCGGACACGCTGCCCGCCGTGCGGCAGCACCGCGCCCCGGACCATGTCACCGGCGCCGCCCGCGCCGGGCGCGTCGGACGGCCCGCGGAACACCGGTCCCGCGGCATCCGCGGACGGCGCGAGCCAGCGGAACTTCCAGGCCTCCACCGAGGACAGCACCACCTGCCCGGCGCCATCCACCACGAAGGGCTTCTCGCTTTCCGCCGGGAAGGCCAGGCCGGTCCAGGTGGCCTCCAGCGGCTCCAGGCTGACGCAGGCCACCGCGACGCCCTGCAGCTCCGTGCGCTGGAACAGCTCCTGGGCGAAGCAGTGGTCGGGCGCGGCCCGGCCGCCCGCGGGCGGCACCGCGCGCGTGGGGAACGGATGGACGCGATCGGGCCGCGACAGGTCGTCCAGGTAGCTGCCCAGCGCCAGGCGCCGGCCGACCAGGGCGCGGGTCTGGTACCAGTCGCTCGACGCGACCACCGTGCCCCGCGCGTCCAGCACGAACCCGACCGCCACGCCGGACATCACCGCGAAGCGGGTGAGCTGCCGGTTGGCCTGGTCGCGGAGCGCCGCGTCCTGCGGCGCAGCCAGGAAGGCGGTGACCGCGCCGTCGATCTGCAGGAGCCGCGGCAGGAAGTCGTGCCTGCCGAGCTCGTTCTCCAGCACCGAGGCGTAGAGGTCGAGCTGGCGCGCGGCGCCGTCGTCGAGCCGCTCGAACGCCTGCGCCTCCGCCCAGCGGTAGGCGAGGGCGGACACCAGCAGCGCCAGGGCCGCGAGCGCGGACCAGGCGATGGCGGGGCGGTCCCAGGCGGTGAGGACGGCGAATCGGTGCGGAGGCTGCAATCGGATCTTGCGACGGGCGCCGCACGGAAGGCTCGGATGCGCCGCATCCTCCGGCATCGCCCGCATCCGTGTCAACCGCCACGGACGGGCATGGCGCGGGGCCGGGACGGCGTGTGCGGGCATCCGCCCACCGCGCCGGGGGCGGTGTGCGGGAATCCGCGCGCATCGCGGGCGCCCGTCGCCGCCGAAGTCGCGAAAAACCTTTGCGCGGCAAAGACTTGGAAAAATCCTGGCAGTGGCTCGACCGGGGGCACGCGACTTGCGAAAAGCGTGGACGCTGCACCGCCCGGAACGTCCCCGCACGAGCCTGCGGACCGCGGTGCGCGTTTCCACCCACCAGGAGTTTCGACATGTCCACGCATCGAGCGCCCTCGCGCCATCCGCGCCTCCGGCTGATCGCCGCCGCCACCTTCATCGCCCTCGCCGCCGCCGGCTGCGGCGGCGGCAGCGGCACGCCGGTCGCGCCCACTCCCGGAGTCTCCGCCAGCGAAACCGGCTACGCCCGCGGCGTGGTGGCGGTGTCTCATCCGCTCGCCGCCAAGGTGGGGCAGGACGTCCTGGCCGCCGGCGGCAACGCGGTGGACGCGGCGGTGGCGATGCAGTTCGCGCTCAACGTGGTCGAGCCGCAGAGCTCGGGCATCGGAGGCGGCGGCTTCATGATGGTCTACTCCGCCAAGGACAACAAGACCACGATCGTCGACGGCCGCGAGCGCGCCCCGGCCGCGGCCACGCCGACGATGTTCGGCGCGCTCAGCTTCGAAGACGCCTCGACCACCGGCATCTCGGTCGGCGTGCCCGGCACGCTGAAGCTGGTGGACACCGCGATCCGGACCTGGGGCACGCGCTCGCTCGCGCAGGCGGTGGCGCCGGCCGTCGCGCTCGCCGACGCCGGTTTCGCGGTGACGCCTTCGCTCGTGGCCGACATCGTCAACACCAGCGACCGCGGCTTCGTCATGACCAACCTGCAGCCCGAGACGGCCGCCGTGTTCCAGCCCAACGGGGTGCCGCTCAAGGCCGGCGACCTCCTGAAGCAGCCCGACCTGGCCAAGACCCTGCGCCTGATCGCCGCGCAGGGGGCCGACGTCTTCTACAAGGGCGAGATCGCCTCGGCCATCGTCGCCGCGCAGGCGCGCGCCGCGACCACCGGCGCGGCCGGCGCCAAGCTGAAGACCGGCGCGGCGGGGCGCATGACGGCGGCCGACCTGGCCGGCTACACCGTGACCCAGCGCTCCCCGCTGACCGGCAGCTACCGCGGCTACACGGTGCAGACCATGCCGCCCCCGTCCGGCGGCGGCATCACCGTGCTGCAGGAGTTGGCGATGCTCGAGCAGTTCCCGCTGGGCAACACCGCCCAGGGCTTCGGCTTCGGCGCGAAGAACACCCTCAACGTGCTCATCGACAGCATGCACCTGGCGTTCAACGACCGCAATTTCTGGGAAGGCGACGCCGACTTCTCGCCGGTGCCGGTCGCCGGGCTGCTGAACAAGACCTACCTGGCGAGCCGCGCCGCGCTGGTGAAGGCCGACACCGCGCTCAAGGCCTCGGCGCTGGTCCACGGCAATCCCCTGCCGTACAACGCCGCGGGCGCGACGGCGCTCCATGCCGCCGATCCGAAGGAGGGCACGCACACCACGCACATGGTGGTGATCGACAAGGACGGCAACATCGTCACCTGGACCACCACCATCGAGTCCCTGTTCGGCTCGGGGATCATGGTGCCGGGCTACGGCTTCATGCTCAACAACGAGATGACCGACTTCAACTTCCCGCCCACGCTCAACGCCGCAGCCGGCGACATCGGCGCCAACGACGTGGCGCCGGGCAAGCGCCCGCGCAGCAGCATGACGCCCACCATCCTGTTCAAGGACGGCAGGCCCTTCGCCGCGCTCGGCTCGGCCGGCGGCTCCAAGATCATCAACGCGGTGGTGCAGATCACCTCGAACATGATCGACCACGGCATGGGCGTGCAGGCGGCGGTGGACGCGCCCCGCATCCATGCCGGCGCGGGCGGCACCACCTTCTGCGAGGTCGGCCCCTTCACGCCCACCGGCTTCACGCCGACCCCGGCGTTCTCGGCCAGCGTGATCGCCTCGGTGAACGCCATGCGCGAAGCGTCGATCGGCGTGCCGCCCTGCGCCGGCAACGAGTCGAACGGCGCCAACCTCTCGGCCCAGGCGGCGGTGATCGACCTGAACACCGGGCTGCGCTACGGCGGCGCCGACAAGCGCCGCGGCGGCACCGTGGCGGGCGTTCAGTGAGGCGAGCGCGGCCGGCGCGCCGGGCCGGCGCGGCCCGGGTGCCGCGCTAGCCGCGCAGGAAGGCCCGCACCTCGTCCAGCAGCTCCGCCGGCCGCTCTTCGGCGATGTAGTGGCCGCAGTCGAGCGCGCGGCCGTCCACGTCCTCGGCCGCCTCGCGCCAGAGCGCCAGCACGTCGAAGCACCTGCCCACCGTGCCTTCGGCGCCCCAGAGCACCCGCAGCGGCAGGCGCAGCCGGCGCCCGGCCGCGCGGTCCGCCCGGTCGTGCTCGAGGTCGATGCCGGCGGAGGCCCGGTAGTCGGCGCAGAGCGCGGCGGCGGTGCCGGGCAGGGCGATGCAGCGCCGGTACTCCGCCAGCGCCTCGGGCGCGAAGGCCGACAGGCCCGCGTGCCGGCGGCCCATCACCTCCTGCACGTAGGCCGCCGGGTCGGCCTCGATCAGCCGCTCGGGCAGCGGCGCCGGCTGGATCAGGAAGAACCAGTGCCAGTAGGCGCGGGCGAAGGCCTCGGTGGTGCGCTCGTACATCGCCAGCGTCGGCGCGATGTCCAGCAGCATCAGGCGCCGCACCCGGTCCGCGTGGTCCAGCGCCAGGCGGTGCGCCACGCGGGCGCCGCGGTCGTGCGCGACCAGGTCGAAGCGGTCGAAGCCCAGTGCGGACATCAGGTCCGCGAGGTCGGCGGCCATGGTCCGCTTGGCGTAGGCCGCGCTGCCCGGTCCGGCCGGCGGGCGCTCCGAATCGCCGTAGCCGCGCAGGTCGGCGCAGACCACGGTGAAGTCCTGCGCCAGGGCCGGCGCGACGCGGTGCCACATCGCGTGGGTCTGCGGATGGCCGTGCAGCAGCAGCAGGGCCGGGCCGGCGCCGCCGACACGGCAGCGCAGCACGGTGCGGTCGCCGGCGGGGCCGCAGGCGATGTCGTGGAGGGCGAATCCGTCGAACACCGCCGCCGCCTCATTTCACCTGGTCGCGGGAGATGTCCATGATCATGCGGGCGGCGAGGTAGAGGCGCGGCACGATGGTGCCGATCTGCACGTACTCGGCGTCGTTCGAATGCGCGCCGAAGCCGCTCAGGCCCATGCCCTCGACCACCGCGCCGCGCGTCTTGAGCGCGGCGAAGGCGGCGTCGGTGCCGCCGCCGGTGGCGGTCTCGACCACCTTGAGCGGCATGCCGATCTCGTCGTAGATCGCCTTGC